>NZ_JACVUP010000005.1 GCF_016625195.1 Erwinia sp. S63 | reverse complement strand
TGAAAGCATCTAAGCACGAAACTTGCCCCGAGATGAGTTCTCCCTGACTCCTTGAGAGTCCTGAAGGGACGTTGAAGACTACGACGTTGATAGGCCGGATGTGTAAGTGCAGCGATGCATTGAGCTAACCGGTACTAATGACCCGTGAGGCTTAACCTTACAACGCCAGAGGCGTTTTTGAGAGACGCAGAAGTAGATTTTCAGCTTTGTTCAAACGGATTGGTTCGCGTGGTGACGGGTTTCACGGCGTGAATAACAGAATTTGCCTGGCGGCTTTAGCGCGGTGGTCCCACCTGACCCCATGCCGAACTCAGAAGTGAAACGCCGTAGCGCCGATGGTAGTGTGGGGTCTCCCCATGCGAGAGTAGGGAACTGCCAGGCATCAATTTAAGACTCATTCGTGAGTCGTGACCTTTCAGGTGACGCTGAAAGGGCGAAACACCCGAAGTCAGAACGATTTTCTGATTTTGGTACAGTATCGGTGGAGCGGTAGTTCAGTTGGTTAGAATACCTGCCTGTCACGCAGGGGGTCGCGGGTTCGAGCCCCGTCCGTTCCGCCACTTAATTGAATAGCCCTGACTTAATAAGTCAGGGCTTTTTCATGTGCAAAATTCAGCGTTAATTATTGATTTAAACGCAAGATTCTTCTGCTTATAATCGGATTTTTCGTCAACAATAAAGCTGCCAAAATACTTCCCATCGCAATTATCCACAAACGATGAGGAAATCATGACAATCCCAGCCTTTGGTTTAGGCACTTTTCGCCTGCAAGATGATGTTGTAATCCATTCCGTGAAAACGGCACTGGAACTCGGATACCGTGCGGTCGATACTGCCCAAATCTATGAAAATGAAGCAGCTGTTGGTCAGGCTATTGCTGAAAGTGGCATAGCTCGTCATCAACTCTTTATTACTACCAAGATCTGGATCGAAAACCTATCGGCTGAAAAGCTGATACCGAGTTTGCAGCAAAGTCTGTCAAAACTGCGCACCGATTATGTTGATCTTACATTGATCCACTGGCCTTCACCCGGCGCAGCAGTATCGGTAAAAGAGAGTATGCAGGCATTAATGGCTGCAAAAGAAGCGGGTTTGACGCGTCAAATCGGCATATCAAACTTCCCGATTGCATTGATGAAAGAGGCCATTGCAGCAGTTGGCATTGAAAACATCGCCACGAACCAGATTGAACTCCATCCGTTCCTGCAAAATCGTTCAGTTGTTGAGTATGCTAAGCAGCAAGGATTGCATATCACGTCTTACATGACATTGGCTTACGGTGAGGCACTAAGGGATGAAACCATCCAGTCGATTGCGCACAAACATCAGGCGACACCGGCACAAATCGTTCTGGCGTGGGCGATGCAATCTGGCTTCAGCGTGATCCCTTCTTCGACTAAGCGCGATAATCTGGCCAGCAATATGGATGCTGCTAACTTAACGCTTGATGCGGAGGATATGAAAAGCATCTCATCACTGGATCGCCAGCAGCGGTTGGTTAGCCCTGAAGGATTGGCTCCGGACTGGGATTAAGTTACGCAGTATTCAGCCCTGCATTCGCCAGGGCTGTTGCTTAACCCACTCGCTAAGAAAGTCGATAAAAGCACGTGCGCGCTGACTTACGCCCAGATCGCTGTAATAGACCGCGTTGAACGGCATCGGTAAGGGTACTCGCTGCTGCGCCAACACCTCAATAAATGTTCCATCCGCGATTTCGCTGTCTACCATATAATCGGAGAGACAAGCGATACCTTGATCATCAAGACACAGTTGTTTAATGGTTTCACCGCTGTTTGAGGACATTCCCGGCACGATGTCATAAAGATCATGACCATTATCAGAAACAGGCCAACGGTTCAGGCGCAGCGGTTCTACGAAACCAAGGCATTCATGATTTATCAAATCTGATGTCGAAATGGGGATGCCCCTTTTAGCCAGATAAGCCGGAGTTGCTACCAATTTGCGATAGCTGATAAACAGCAAACGTGCTCGTAAGGTTGAGTCCGTCAGGTTGCCTGCGCGAATAGCCACATCGACTTTACGTTCAATCAGATTAATAAAACTCTCAGACGAAATCAGCGACAGGGTGACGTCGGGGTAGCGCTCACGGAAGGGTTTAATCATCGGCAGAATCAAATGCAGAATGACCGGCGTGGCAGCGTCTATGCGCAGAAGACCTTGCGGAGCTTGCTGACGTTCCATGAGCTCATTTTCAGCGGTCGACATCTCCTGCATAAGTTTCTGAACGCGTTTAAAGTAGTCCTCACCTTCCTGAGTGAGCGCGAGCTGACGCGTGGTGCGCGTGAGTAATGCCACTCCAAGTTTATTCTCCAGCTTTTTAACTGTGCGGCTCACCGCCGAATTTGCCATCTGCAATTGTTCAGCCGCACGGCTAAAACTGCCGCTTTCGACCACAGCAATAAAAACTTTCAACTCATCCGACGACGCTTTCATTATGCTCCCCGAGGCAAAAGTCTATTCTCACTTTGCATCTTTTTGTCATTAAAGCATGAGTCGATAATGACGCCCATCAAAACATTCATGGGAGTCAATCATGCCACTTGCACTCTGGGCGCTGACTATCAGCGCCTTCGCTATCGGAACCACAGAATTCGTTATCGTCGGTCTTATTCCTACGATTGCGGAACAACTTAACATCACGTTGCCTTCCGCAGGAATGCTGGTGTCAATTTATGCCCTTGGTGTCGCCGTGGGGGCGCCAGTGCTGACCGCTTTAACCGGCAAAGTGCCGCGCAAGCCACTGCTGATAGGGCTGATGGTGCTCTTTACGTTGGGCAACCTGGTCGCCTGGTTGGCACCGAATTATGAGACATTGGTGATTGCTCGATTGCTAACGGGATTGGCACACGGTGTTTTCTTCTCGGTCGGTTCGACGATTGCGACCAGTCTGGTAAGCAAAGAGAAGGCAGCAAGTGCCATCGCCATTATGTTTGGCGGTCTGACGGTAGCATTGGTGACCGGTGTACCCCTGGGTACGCTGATTGGTCAGCACTTTGGATGGCGTGAAAGCTTCCTCGCAGTTTCCATGTTGGGTGTGATTGCTTTAGTCAGCAGCATGGTGCTGATACCGCGTAATATTGCGCAGCCACCTGTTACTACTCTGGCGCAGCAAGCGCGCATCATGGTGAATCCACGCCTGCTATTAATTTATGCCATCACCGCGCTGGGTTACGGTGGTGTGTTTACTGCCTTCACTTTCCTGGCGCCGATGATGCAGTCATTAGCCGGGTTTTCCCCGACAGCGGTAAGTGTCATTCTGCTGGGGTATGGTATCTCTGTAGCCATAGGCAATATCTGGGGCGGCAAGCTAGCCGATCGTCACGGCGCTGTGCCTGCGTTGACCCTGATCTTTAGCGCACTGGCGGTACTGCTGTTGGTATTCCAGTTCACGGCAAATACACACTTTATGGCGCTGACAACGGTATTAGTGATGGGAATTTTTGCCTTTGCTAACGTACCGGGCCTGCAGGTCTATGTGGTGCAGAAGGCTGAGTCCTATGCGCCCGGTGCAGTTGATGTGGCGTCAGGACTGAACATTGCGGCGTTTAACATCGGCATTGCGCTGGGGTCACTGGTTGGCGGTCATATTGTCGAACACTATGGTCTGGCTCAAACCCCCTGGGTTGGCGCTGTCATCGTTTTTATCGCGCTATTACTGGTAAGACTAAGCGGCCAGCTCGACAAACCCCGTACTGCATTCGCTACAGAATAATGAGATTATCAACCCGCTACAGGGCGGGTTGATACCGCAATATGCTGTGAAGCTAATTCCGACAATTAACAACGCCAATTGAAACCCTGCCCTAAAGTCCATATAACTGTCAGGTGAAGTTGTAGTCGTAAATCAGCCAGGCGGGAAAGTGCGAAAGAAAACATATGCAATGCGTTATACAGCGGGTCAGCCTGCAGAGCGGATATTTCCGCCTGGGGCGATGTTGCATCTGGGGCAGGCGTTACCGCCCGGTGCACCGTTACCTGCGGATCCTGCATTGCGGGTTTTAGTCTGGAATATCTTCAAACAGCAGCGAGCAGACTGGATGTCTGTGTTGCAGGGTTTCGGCAAAGATGCTCACCTGGTTTTACTCCAGGAGGCGCAAACCACACCTGAGCTGGTCAAATTCGCCACCAGTAACTATCTGGCAGCCGATCAGGTGCCAGCCTTCGTCTTACCTCAACATCCTTCCGGCGTGATGACGCTGGCTTCTGCGCATCCTGTGTATTGCTGTCCATTACGTGAGCGCGAACCTTTATTGCGCCTGGCAAAATCGGCGCTGGTGACGGCCTATCCACTGCCGACCGGCGAAATGCTGATGGTGGTCAACATTCACGCGGTGAATTTCAGCCTGGGTGTGGATGTCTATAGCAAGCAACTTGGGCCGATTGGCGAACAGATTCAGCATCATCGCGGGCCGGTGATCATGGCCGGCGATTTCAATGCCTGGAGCCGCCAGCGCATGAACGCGCTGTATCGCTTTGCCGACGAGATGGCATTGCAGGAAGTGAATTTCACGGATGACCATCGCCGTAAAGCATTTGGCCGTCCGTTAGATTTTGTCTTCTACCGTGATATGAAAGTTAGCGAAGCTTCTGTGCTGGTTACACGCGCCTCTGATCACAACCCACTGCTGGTTGAGTTCAATTCAACGTATCCCATTGGGCGTTAATACCATCTGTCAGACAGGTGAGTAAAAAATAGGCTGAAGGGAGTCTGCGAAAGGGGTTATGGGCAGCAGAAAATGAAAAAGGCTGACAAAAGTCAGCCTTTTCGGCGCATTAGGTATCAGGTGTTGCGCTATTCTTAACAAACAGCGTGAGCTTATCGCCCGGCTGAATGTCTTTAGCGTCACTGTTCCAGCGCATAACATCCTGGGTGTTCACACCATGACGTTTTGCAATACTGGCAAAAGAATCACCCTTACGTACACGGTAGGTGATGCTGTTGCCGTTATCCGCCAACTGCGTTGCTTTACCGCCAACAGTCAATTTCTGACCGATGTGAACTGAAGCACTACGCAAGTTGTTCTGCTGTTTCAGTGCACTGACGCTGACGCCAAGCTTGTTAGCAATTGCTGACAAGGTGTCGCCTCTGCGTACCGTGTAGTTGTTTCCTGCTGCACTGACTTTCGCCATTTCAACAGGCTGCACGGATGCAATGTCACCGGATGCCAGTGAATTGCGCAGCTTAGCAACGTTGGACTTAGGCACCATAATATAGTGCGGTCCGTTTGGCGCAGTAGTGCCGTTTTTATAACCCGCATTGAAGCTCTTCAACTTGTTGAGCGACATGCCGGCCATATCTGCGGCCTGCGTCAGTTCAATTTGCTGTCCCACTTCCACACGTGCCAGGGCACGGCTTTCGTTCGGGGTCGGCAACTTGATACCGTACTGCTTGTTGTTCTTGAGGATTTCACTCAAGGCCAACATCTTAGGTACATAGACCGTGGTTTCGCGTGGTAACGATAAATGCCAGAAGTCAGTCGGCTTACCGCGCGCCTTATTCTGTTTCATCGCTTTCAACACACGTCCTTCACCGCTGTTATAGGCGGCCACTGTTAACAACCAGTCACCGTCAAACATACCGTTAAGACGCTGCATCATATCCAGCGCAACTTTGGTCGAGGCCACTACATCGCGGCGTCCGTCGTACCATTGGTTCTGTTTCAAACCATAGTTTTTGCCCGTTTGTGCAACAATCTGCCAGATGCCAGCGGCATTCGCAGAAGATGTTGCATGTGGGTCAAAAGCGCTCTCCACTATGGGTAGCAGTACCAGTTCCATCGGCATTTTACGTTTCTGTATCTGCTCGACAATCCAGTACATGTACGGCTCTGCCCGTAATGTTACATCGTGGAGATAGCTCTTATTTCTTAAAAACTTTGTTTTTTGTTCGCGGATCCGGGGGTTTTCCGGAATCCCCATCTTCAACTCGTCACTAATGTGATTCCAGAGATCGGTATCTTCTGCGAGGCTTGTTCCATCATCCTGCCATCGCTGCGATAATAATTGATCTCCGTACTTTCCATTTTCACCTTGACCAGCTGAAGACAGGCTCTGTGCATGCTGTACGGGGATATTGGCGTCATTCCTTGATGCCTGACATCCTACCAGCAAGACTGAGGCGAGTAAGATCGCTTTAGCCTTCATGTGTGTGTCAATAGTTCGCTTAAAAGACGAGCAACTATACGTTAGGGGTACACACAACACAACCAGAAATATCAAAAACGGTCTTTCTTCTCGCGTAGATCGGCGAAAGTTTGCCATAACGGGGAGGAAGCAACATTAGTCCCCAAAGCCTTTTGTAAATCAGCATCTTGCGTACGGAGAAATAAATTTATTTCCCGCTCAAGTGCCAGTTTTGTTGGCAAAGTAATGCGATTTTCTGCACGTAAGTCCTTAATTTGCTGATACCTTGCCAAAATTTTCGGGTCGTGGGGCAGAATAGCCGCAGCAAACTTCATATTGGATAAAGTGTACTCATGAGCGCAGCAAATCAGGGTGTCCGCAGGGAGTTGGTTAAGCTTTTGAAATGAATCAAACATCTGCTCAGCTGTGCCTTCAAATAATCTTCCACAGCCGCCAGAAAACATCGTGTCACCACAGAAAAGATAAGGTGAACTGAAATATGAGATATGTCCTAAAGTGTGTCCGGGTGTTGCGATGACACGGAAATCTAGCCCAAGCAGGGTAAATTCATCATTCTCAGCGACGATGTGTTTTGCCCCCTTATCCGCGGTTTCTTCGGGTCCATAAACCACCAAATCGGGATAGTGCTGCAACAGTTCTGCGACACCGCCGACATGATCGTAATGATGATGCGTGAGTAAAATGGCCACGGGTTGCCACTTGTTGACTCTGATTTTATCCAGCACCGGCTGAGCCTCGCCGGGATCGACGATCAGACAGTTTTTATCATCGTCCGTCAGTGTCCAGATGTAGTTATCCTGCAACGCGGGAATACTGGTAAGATTCATAAACACCTCTCAGGTCGTAGAAAAAGGATGATGGTAGAGCATGAAGCCAGCAAAAACACGCCAAATTCTGACTGCGCCGCGCTCCTGGCGCGATATGCCATGGGGAGACTATTTTCGCGATGCACTCACACAGCAGTTACAGCCCTACCTTGGAAAGCTGTATGGCTTTCATATGCTTAAACTTGGCAGCCTCAGCGCAGAAATCAACACCCGTCAGTGTGCCATATCGCATCAGGTGAATGTGGGCATTGAGGGCGATGACTTGCAGGTGATCGCCAATCCCACGCAATTACCCTTTGAAGCGAAATCGATTGATGCCTGTCTGATGGCGCATACTCTGGCGTGGAGTCAGGATCCCCATCGCGTGTTACGAGAAGTGGACCGGGTCTTGATTGATGATGGCTGGATGATTATTAGCGGGTTCAACCCGTTCAGTCTGCTCGGGATCAGCAAAGGTATTCCGGGTTTACATGCCCGTGCACCATGGAGTGGGCGCATGTTCAGCCAGGTCCGTTTGCTCGATTGGCTCAGCTTGCTCAACTATGAAGTGGTTTATCGCACCCGTTTTCAGGTGGTGCCGTGGCATCGGCAGGGCGGCAAGGTGATCAGTGCGCACCTGCCCGCGCTGGGATGTCTGAACATTGTGGTGGCACGTAAACGGACATTCCCGTTAACGCCCACCAAGGCGAAGAAGAGCCTAAACAAAGCGCAGGTCAGACAAACGGTGAATGCCACCCGGCAATTTCGTGAAGTGAAGGATCAGGATTCG
The DNA here is from genome assembly GCF_016625195.1 of Erwinia sp. S63. Taxonomy (GTDB): domain Bacteria; phylum Pseudomonadota; class Gammaproteobacteria; order Enterobacterales; family Enterobacteriaceae; genus Pantoea. The sequence goes on along the minus strand of NZ_JACVUP010000005.1, from coordinate 308,570 downwards.
ACCTGATAGCCGACATCATCCTGCGTCGGATGACCAGCTGCGCTGCGCGCCAGTTCGTCGCAGCGCTCGTTTTCCGGGTGACCGGCGTGCCCTTTTACCCATTCCCACTTGATTTCATGGTGGCTGAGCGCGAGATCGAGTCTCTTCCAGAGATCGACATTTTTCACCGGCTTTTTATCGGCTGTTTTCCAGCCGCGCTTTTTCCAGTTATGGATCCAACTGGTGATGCCCTGGCGCACATATTGACTGTCGGTGCTGAGCACCACTTCGCAGGGCTGAGTTAACGCTTCTAACGCCACAATCGCCGCCATCATTTCCATGCGGTTGTTTGTCGTGAGTCGATAACCGGCGCTGAACTCTTTTTCGTGTGGGCCATAACGTAAAATGGCGCCGTAACCGCCGGGGCCGGGATTGCCCAGGCAGGATCCATCGGTGAATATTTCTACCTGTTTGCGCATCTCTGGTAGACTTCCTTCTGACAAAACGCCAAGTCTGACATAAAACGAGTCCTATGAGCACTGCAAATAACCGCCAGATCGTCCTCGATACCGAAACCACCGGCATGAACATGATCGGTGTGCACTATGAAGGACATCGCATCATTGAAATCGGTGCGGTTGAGGTGATTAACCGTCGCCTGACCGGCAACAACTTCCATATGTATCTCAAGCCCGATCGGCTGGTGGATCCGGAAGCTTTCGGCGTACACGGTATTGCCGATGAGTTTCTTGCCGATAAGCCGATGTTTGCAGACATCGCCGATGAATTCCTCGAATACATCCGTGGTGCAGAGCTGGTGATCCATAACGCGTCGTTCGATATCGGCTTTATGGATTATGAGTTTGGCATGCTTAAGCGCGGTATCGGCAAAACCGACACCTTCTGTCAGGTGACAGATAGCCTGGCGATGGCGCGTAAAATGTATCCAGGCAAGCGCAATAGCCTCGATGCACTGTGTAATCGCTACGAAATCGACAACAGCAAACGTACGCTGCACGGCGCATTGCTCGATGCCGAAATTCTGGCTGAAGTGTTCCTGATGATGACGGGCGGGCAAACTTCGCTGGCTTTCTCGGCGGAAGGCGATCAGAGCAGCCAAAATACTGGCGATAACATTCAGCGCATCGTGCGTCCAAGTTCAGGATTACGCGTGGTCAATGCCAGCGATGATGAGATTATCGCACATGAAAGCCGTCTGGATTTAGTGTTGAAGAAGGGCGGTAGCTGCCTGTGGCGTGCCTGAATGGACTGATTTTGCGTGGAAAAGCAACGTAAAGCTGAAAAAATCGGCAAACGATTCATTCCCTCAGAAAAAGCATTGACGGTTCATAAGGCTGCCATTAATATTCGCCTCGTTCTCGACGGGGAACAAAGCGCGGAGCGGTAGTTCAGTTGGTTAGAATACCTGCCTGTCACGCAGGGGGTCGCGGGTTCGAGCCCCGTCCGTTCCGCCAATCATTAAAGAAGCCGATGCAGAAATGCATCGGCTTTTTGCTTTTTCAGGCTGGCATCAGCGCCAACCTGAAAACCCATCAATCCTTCTGCACCGCCACTTCCTGACGATAGGTGCCCAATGAGACTTCACGATCGGCGCGTGCCAGCCAGCGGTAACAGCCGGCGCCTAATGCCACACCAATAAACCAGCTGAAGTTTGCCACGGCATGCAGTGAAGGAATAAAGCTGATCACCAGGCAAATACCCACCGACGGCAGCAGTGCGGCAATCGCCTTCGGGTTGAAGCCACCGCGATACCAATAGCGTCCTTTCGGCGTATCATCAAACAGGTCGTCCACGTAAACCTTGCTGCGCTTAATCAGATAGAAATCGGCCACCAGAATGCCAAACAGCGGGCCGATAAAGGAGCCCAGCACATCCAGCGTGTAGTGAATCAATTCCGGTGACTGGAACAGATTCCACGGCGTCAGCAGCACGGAACCCACGGCTGCAATCATCCCACCGGTACGGAAACTGATTTTCTGCGGTGAGCAGTTAGAGAAGTCGAATGCTGGAGAAACAAAGTTCGCCACGATGTTGATACCAATGGTGGCGATAATCATGGTCAGCAGCCCAATCGCCACCGCCACATCGTTGCCAACCATACTAACGGTCTCAATTGGATCGGTAATCATGCGGCCGAACAGCGATTGGGTACCTGACACGATCACCACAGTGACAATCGAGAACAGCAGGAAGTTAAACGGCAGGCCCCAGCGGTTACCACGGCGGATTTCGCCCATGCTTTTGCCGTAGCGAGAGAAGTCACCAAAGTTGAGCAGTGGACCGGAGAAATAAGAGACCACTAATGCGGTGGCGGTGATCATCTGCCAGGTCTGCTCACCGGTGCTCAGCTGCTTACTGGCCAGGGTGAAGGAGATGCCGTCAAAGCCGGTTTTGTATACAATCCAACCCGCCAGCGCCACCATCACCACGTAAACTGCCGGGCCCGCCACATCAATAAAGCGTTTAATCGCGCTCATGCCGTGCCAGAACACCATCGCCTGCAGAAACCACATCACGCCGAAGCAGCACCAGCCGAGTTGAGACAACCCCAGCCAGCTGCTCTGTGTCATGCCGCTCAGTGAAGGGAAGAACTTCAGCAGCACCAGCATCAGCGCGTTAGCCGCTAAATAAGTTTGAATACCGTACCACGCGAAAGCGATCAGGCCGCGAATCACCGCAGGAATATTGGCGCCAAAGACACCAAATGCCTGACGTGAAATCACCGCATAAGGCACGCCCGCCATCTGGCTCGGTTTGGCGACGAGGTTGGCACACAGCTGCACGATGCAGATACCTACCAGCAGACAAAGCAGCACCTGCCAGCTCGCCAGACCCAGCGTAAAGAAGCTGGCGGCGACTACATAGCCGCCCATGCTGTGCACATCCGACATCCAGAAAGAGAAAATGTTATACCACGACCAGTTCTGGTCGCGCGTTGGCGCCAGATCTTCATTACACAGGCGTGGACTGTAGTGGGCGTTGGCTCCAGAGGCCACCCCGGAGGTCACTTCAGAATGATTTGGCATGAAACCTGCTCCTCTAACAACATGGGAAAAATAATCACAGCGTGAAACGGTATTGCAGGATCCAGGCCAGAATTGATTTCTTGTATACAAAAAATTAATTTCACGTATACGATGTGCTGTGCACAGACACTTACCGGAGCAGGTAATGAAGAGCGAAACAGGCCAGAAAACGGCTGCCGATCTGAATGATCGCGACGAACCCATCTATCAGGCATTACTCACCGCCATTGTGGAACATCAGTTGCCACCCGGCACCAAATTGCCAGAAGAGGCACTATCAGAAGTCTTTGGTGTGAGCCGTACCGGCATTCGCAAGGTGCTACAACGCCTCGCGGCGGTGCAAATGATCACCTTGTCGCCCAGACGTGGTGCACAAGTGGCCACGCCGGGCGTTGATGAGGCACGCGATATCTTCGCCACACGCAGCTTACTCGAGTGCGCCAATTTGCCGGCGGTGCTGACGCATGTTCAACCTCCGCATCTTGCTGCCCTGAGCACATTAATCGAGGAAGAGCAGCAGGCACACGAACAGCATGATGGTGCGGCGGCGATCCGCCTCTCGGCGGCCTTTCATATTCAGCTGCAGGCGATTTCCGGCAACCAGGTGCTGACGGATATGGTTACCCGGCTAACGCAGCGCTCATCGTTAGTGATTGCCGCCTATGGCGCGCCATGGCAGCGCGGATGTCGATGCGATCATCACGATCGGCTGGTGGATCTATTGCGGCAGAAAGATCTGCCGGCGCTCACCGCCGCACTGCAGCATCACTTCGAACACATCGTGGCCAGCCTGCATTTTGAGCGCAGCGGCGAAACCTTACCCGACTTCACCCGGTTATTTTCCGGTCACAATGGAGCCGCATCATGAGCCTGATCCAGGTGATCAATCCCAATACCAGCCAGGCGATGACAGAAACCATCGGTGCAGCCGCACGTGCGGTAGCGGCGCCGGGTACTGAGATCCTGGCAGTGTGTCCAAGCCAGGGTGTGCCGTCGATTGAAGGACATTTCGATGAAGCGATTGCGGCGATCGGCGTACTGGAACAGGTCAGGCTCGGCAAAGCACTGGGCGTGAGTGGCCACATCATTGCCTGCTTCGGCGATCCGGGTTTACTGGCCGCGCGAGAACTGGCCAGCGGTCCGGTGATTGGCATTGCGGAAGCTGCGATGCATACGGCAACGCTGGTGGCGACGCGCTTTTCAATTGTCACCACGCTACCGCGCACGCTGGTGATTGCCCGCCATCTGCTGCAGCAGTATGGCTTTACCCATCATTGTGCGGCGTTGCACGCTATCGATCTCCCGGTGCTGGCGCTGGAAGATGGCAGCGGCGTGGCGCAGGAAAAAGTGCGCCAGCGCTGTATTCAGGCCAAACGCGAAGATGGCAGCGGCGCGATAGTGCTGGGCTGTGGCGGCATGGCCTCACTGGCGCAGGAGTTATCGAAAGAGTTGGGTCTGCCGGTGATTGATGGCGTCAGCGCTGCGGTAAAAATGGTGGAATCACTGGTGGCGCTGGGCTTTGGCACCAGCAAACACGGGGATTTAGATTACCCGATTGAAAAACCGCTCAGCGGCGCATTTCAGCACCTAAACTAAGGGCTGGTTGAGGACTGACTAAGGAATTTACAGAATGAGTGATGTATCTGAAAAGAAAGAGTACAGCTTCAACAAAAACTATCCGCGTGATCTGATTGGCTATGCGAACCATCCGCCGCACGCGCAGTGGCCGGGCAACGCCAAAGTGGCGGTGCAGTTTGTCCTTAATTACGAGGAAGGCGCAGAAAACAACGTGCTGCACGGCGATGCGGGCTCTGAACAATTCCTGTCCGATATCATTGGCGCCGCCAGTTATGCCGATCGCCATATGTCGATGGATTCCCTGTACGAGTATGGTTCGCGCGCCGGTTTCTGGCGCATTCACAACGAATTCCAGAAGCGCGGGTTGCCGCTGACGGTGTTTGGCGTGGCGATGGCGCTGGCGCGTCATCCGGAGATTGTGGAAGCGATCAAAGCCGCGGATTATGACGTGGTCAGCCACGGCTGGCGCTGGATCCATTATCAGTCGATGGATGCTAAAACTGAACGCCAGCATATGCAGCAGGCGGTGGATGTGCTGCGCGATCTGTTTGGTAAAGCACCTACCGGCTGGTACACCGGCCGCGACAGCCCTAACACCCGCCGCTTAGTGGTGGAGAACGGTGGCTTCAGTTATGACAGCGATTATTACGGCGACGATCTTCCGTTCTGGACGCAGGTGACCTGTCAGGATGGCACGGTGAAACCGCATCTGATCATTCCTTACACCCTGGAGTGTAACGATATGCGCTTTGCCTCGCCGCAGGGCTTTAATACCGCTGAGCAGTTCTTTGTCTATCTGCGTGACACCTTTGATGTGTTGTATGAAGAGGGCGATACCGCGCCGAAGATGATGTCGATTGGCATGCATTGTCGACTGCTGGGCCGTCCGGGCAAATTCCGCGCCTTGCAACGTTTCCTTGACCATATCCAGCAGCATGAGAATGTGTGGGTTTGCACGCGCCAGCAGATTGCTGAGCACTGGATGGAGACACATCCTGCGCCTGCCGTTTAACGACTTGCGCTAAAGCGTGTCTTAGCATCGACCGGTACGATATTGACTGTCGTACCGGTCGGCGCAGCACAAGGCAGGGAACATCCTGCAAGCGCTGATTGACACTGTTAGCTCATCAAGCTGACCTGCGCCGCGACAATGCGCCACCCATAAGGCATGCGCACCCATGTCTGCTGCTGGCGACCGATTTTCTCCACGCCTTCACGCGTAAACTCGGTACTGCATACCGCGTAGTCATCACCAAAGGTGGTGATCACCGTATTACGCAGGGTGCGATCCAACCCTTTCGATGGACGTGCTGCGCGAAACGCACGGATCTCGTCAATCCCATACAGATTTTCACCCGCGCCCAAACGCACGGTACGATCGTCGTGCCAGAACAGTTCATCCAGCACATCAACATTGTTGCTTACCAGCGCTTCTTCATAGCGGTAAAACGCAGCGGTAACCTCAGCCAGCACAGCGGGACGATCAATATGTTCAGGTGTCATGGTTATGCATCCATCAGGGTGGTTTGAGGCAGGGTCAGCCCTTGCTGCTGTAAAGCCCAGGCGGCGCGCAGTGCCAGATGTTCTTTAAACGGTGCGGCGATCAACTGCAAGCCAATCGGTAATCCGCTGGCGGTTTGCAAAGGCACGGTACACACCGGTAAGCCGAGGAAGGAAATCGGCTGCGTCAGCATGCCCATACTGGCGCGCGTCGGCAAATCCTGACCGTTAATATGCATCGTCTCTTGCCCGATGGTGGTGGCGGTACACGGGGTCGCCGGTGCAATCAGCACATCGAATTGTTCAAACAGCGGTAACACCTGCTGTTGGAAATGGCGGCGGAAACGCTGTGCCTGCACATACCACGCGGAAGGCAGCATGGCACCGGCCAGCAGGCGTTCGCGAGAATTCGGTTCGAAGTGCGCGGGCATATTGCGCAAAGCAGGCAGATAGTGATTGCCGCCTTCAGCAGCAGTCAGGATAAACGCTGCTGAGCGGGCAATTTCCGCGTTGGCTAAGGTGACTTCTTCGCTGGCATCCAGCGCTTGTGCCACCACCTGCACGGCGGCGCGCGCTTCCTCGCTGCACCAGGTCGAGAAGAAACCGCCCAGCACCGCACTACGAATGCCTTCTGTACCTTTGGTTAATCGCTCACTGGCGGGCTCTACAGCCTGAATAGACTGGAAAGCATCACCGCTATCACGGCCTTGCAGCGCATCATACACCAGGCTCAAATCTTCCACCGAGCGGGCAAACGGACCGATATGATCGAGGCTGGCGACAAACGGATGGCTGCCACTGCGCGACAAACGGCCAAAGGTGGGTTTCAGTCCATAGATACCGCATAACGAAGCTGGCACGCGGATCGAACCATTGGTATCGGTGCCCAGTGAGAAGTGCACCAGTCCAGCAGCGACGGCCGCTGCCGAACCGCCCGAAGAGCCACCGGCTACGCGGGTCAAATCACGCGGATTATGGGTCGCGCCGTAATGGGTGTTTTCGGTGGTAAAGCCGTAAGCATAAGCATCCATATTCAGCATGCCGGAGAGCAGTGCGCCGGAATGACGCAATTGACTCACCGCCCACGCATCTTCGCGGGCCGCTGCCCGTTCACTGAACAAGCTGGCACCGGCAAGGGTGCTGTGCCCGGCGACATCAAACAGGTTTTTAACCGCATAAGGGATACCCGCCAGCAAAGGTAATACTTCACCGCGCTGGCGTTGCAAATCTACCTGATCCGCTTCGCGTAACATGCGCTGACTGGTGACTTCTGTCCATGCATTGAGCGCAGGATTGTGCTGTTCAATGGCATTCAACGTCTGTTGCGCCACTTCACGGGCGCTGATATCGCCTTGATTCAGCGCATGGTTGAGCGCCTTGATGGATAGCGATGCCAGTTTCATGGATGGAACACTCCTGCCACTTCCAGCCGATCATCCAGTGGAAAAGCCATGAGCGGTTCAGCCATGGCGGCGATGCGATTGAACTGCACCAACAATTCAGCGCGACGGGCTTCGTCCAGTTCCAGTGCCAGAATCTGTTCCATTTGAGCGATATAGGCTGCCCAGTCCGGTTGTGAATACATGATGATTTCCTTTAGAAGCCGGCAGCGCTGCCGTTGCTGCGTGGATCGAAGGCACCTTCCAGCATGCCGTTGTTGTGTCTGACGATGGCGCCGGCGTGGCCGACCACTTCACTGAAATCAGGTAACAGCTCAACGTCATGGCCGAGTTCGCGCAGCTGTTGCACTGTTTCTGGAGACATGCGTGCTTCCAGCTTGAGTGAATCGGAGGATTGTCCCCAGGTGCGTCCCAGCAGCCAACGCGGCGCACTGACGGCTTGTTGCAGCGGCTGACCCTGAATCACGTGGCGGGTAAAAATCGCCGCCTGCGTTTGTGGCTGACCATCGCCGCCCATTGAGCCATACACCATGGTGCGACCATCTTTCAGGCGCGCCGCGGCAGGATTGAGGGTATGGAACGGTTGTTTACCCGGCTCCAGCGCCAGCAGGTGATCCGGTTGTAAGCTGAACGCAGCGCCGCGGTTTTGCCAGGTAATCCCAGTACCCGGCAGTACTACGCCGCTACCAAATTCGTGATAAATGCTCTGGATAAAGGAAACGGCCAGCCCGCTGCTGTCCATCACCCCCATCCATACGGTATCGCCAGGGCCTCGCCCGGTTCCCCACGGCGCGGCTTGTTGGTCATCAACTTGTGCCGCCAGTGTGGCAAGGTGATCGGCATCCAGCAGATCTTGTACATTGAAGTCGATCTGACGCGGGTCGGTGATGTGTTTGTCGCGCAAGGCAAAGGCTTTTTTGGTGGCTTCAACGATGCGGTGTACGGTTTTCGCCTCATCGGCCTCCGCCATGTTCAGGCGATCGGTAATACCGAGAATGGCCAGCGACACCAAACCTTGTGTCGGCGGCGTCATATTCCAGATATCGCCTTCGCTGTGTGCCAGATGCAGCGGCGTACAGCGGCGCGCGTGCTGTTTTTGCAAATCTTCCAGGGTGATTGGCATCCCCAGCGCGGTCATCTCACGTGCTAAATGATGTGCAAATTCGCCGCGATAGAAACTCTCCAGACCCTGTTCACTCAGTACGCTGAGCGTATTGGCGAGCGCGGGCTGGGTAAAACGGCTACCGGCGGCAGGTACGGTGCCATCAGGTAAGAAGGTCGCCGCGAAGCCGGGCTGATCGAGCAATTCATGTTGCTTTGCGGCGGTGGCCGCTGCTTGCGATGCAGTAACCGGAATGCCATCGGCGGCATAGCGAATCGCATCACGCAGTAAACGGGCTAACGGCAATGGCGCAGAACCCAGCTCTTCAGCCAGCGTTAACGCTTCCTGCCAGCCACTCACCGTACCCGCCACGGTTAACGCGGCTTTAGGTCCGCGATGCGGAATGTGACTTTCGCCGTGATAGAAGTCGAGGTGTGCCAGTGAGCCTGCTGCACCACTGGCATCGATAGCAACAGGATCGCCATTCGGTGGTACCACCAGCCAAAAGCCATCGCCACCCAAGCCGTTCATGTGCGGATAGACAACCGCGATAGTGGCAGCGGCAGCCACCATCGCTTCGATCGCGTTACCGCCTTCGCGTAAAACCGCCAGTGCACTTTCACTGGCAAGATGGTGAGGGGTGACGGCCATGCCGAGCGGGGCCATGTTGCTCTGTATCATAGTGAACTCTTCATTGTTGATTCTTTTGTAGGGTGTGAATGGGGTTGGTGTTGGTCATAAAAAGTGACCCTACAAATCCGTGAGGTGATCTAAGCAAGAGCTGTTCCAGTTTTGGGTTGGGCATCAATGTGGATCGATTTGTGCTAGCTTGTGATGAAACGAAAGTTACAGGACCGATGATGAAACAGCTTGATGAACGCCTTCGCAGTCACTATCCGCAACTGTCGCCGCAGGAGCAGCGCATTGCCGACTTTGTGTTTGACCATTTTGATGATCTGATCAGTTACAACAGTGCAGAGCTGGCGCGGCTGAGCGGGGTATCAAAGGCGACAGTCAGCCGCCTGTTTAAACGTCTGGGCTATGAGAAATACAAGGACATGCGGGACGAGTTGCGTGTGCTGCGTCAGAGTGGCATGCCGTTAACCGACAACCGTGATGCGGTACAGGGCAATACTCTGTTGTCACGTCACTATAAGCAGGAGATGGCTAACCTTACACAGTGGGTCAATAGCATCGACCCGCAACAGTTTGGTGAAGTGATTCAGGCGCTGGGTACCGCCAAGCGCGTATTTATTATCGGCATGCGCAATGCCTATCCGGTGGCATTGCACCTCCGCCAGCAGCTGATGCAGGCGCGCCCGCAGGTGCATGTGTTGCCGCAGCCCGGCCAGACGTTGGGTGAGGAGCTGGTGGATATCACACCCGAAGATATTGTGGTGGTGATGGCCTTCCGCCGCCGCCCACGCATTATCCGCCCGCTGATGCAGCAACTGCAGCAGAGCAATATTCCGGTGCTGACGCTGTGCGAGCCGCAGGCGCAGGGCATTATCACGCTGGCACAATGGCAGCTGTGCGCGCCGCTCGACAGTGTTTCCGCCTTTGATAGCTATGCCTCGGCGATGAGTCTGATCAACCTGCTGGCGAATGCACTGTTGCATGAGATGCTGTCGCAAGGACGCCAGCGTATTCATCAAATTGCCGATCTTTATCAGCACCTGGATGAACTGGAACACCGATAGTGGGCACCACTTTGGTGCTTTGCACCTTTTTTGATCGGGTGTTAATACGGGCGTAATGCCCGTTTTTATCGCCTTAAACTCCGTGTTTATTCGTTTTTATTCCCTTTGCTCCTCACACACTGCGGTTGGCACATTAGTTGCAAATCGTTTTATCAAGAATCTTTTGTTTCACGATAAACTCACCGGGGTGCATAATGAAAAAAGTTTTACTGGCAGTCGCAGGCGCAGCATTGTTGATGGCTCAGGTCGGCAGTGCGATGGCCGATCAGCTGCAGGACATGCAGAAACGTGGCGTCATCCGTGTTGCGGTACCGCAGGACTTCCCGCCGTTTGGTTCGGTAGGGACTGATTTACAGCCACAAGGCTATGACATCGACATGGCGAAGTACCTCGCGAAACAGATGAAACTGAAGTTGCAGCTGGTGCCGGTTTCCAGTGCCAACCGCGTGCCTTATCTGCAAACCGACAAAGTGGATCTGGTGATCTCCAGCATGGGCAAAAATGCCGAGCGCGAGAAAGTGATCGATTTCAGCCGTGCATACGCGCCGTTCTTCCTTGGGGTGTTTGGCCCGAAAGGTGAGCCACTAAAAGATGCGGCGGCCTTAAGCGGTAAATCAATTGGTGTGACACGTGGTGCGGTAGAAGACATGGTGCTGAGCGATGTGGCGCCAAAAGATGCACAGGTGAAACGTTATGAAGATAACAACACCACGCTGTCAGCTTACCTGTCAGGTCAGGTGCAGTATGTGGCGACGGGTAACCTCGTGGTCGCGGCGATTGCGCGTCAGAACGCAGAAAAAGCGCCAGTACCGCAGTTCATGCTGAAAGATTCACCGTGCTTTATCGGTCTGAAGAAAGATGAGCCAGCGCTGAAAGATAAAGTGAATGCGTTGATTGAGCAGGGCATTAAAGACGGCACGCTGAACAAACTGTCAGAAGAGTGGCTGAAAGCCCCACTGCCAGCCAACCTCGGCGCATAACGCAATGATTGGGCAACTCAATTTTGCAGATCTCTGGCCGCACTGGCCAGAGTTACTGGCAGGGCTGTGGGTCACGATTCAGATAACGGTGCTGGCCACCGTCGGCGGGGTAAGCCTGGGGATTCTCGGCGCGGCATTGCGCAGTGGCAAACCGAGCTGGGCGAGTCGCATCTGGGGCGTTTATGTCGAGCTGATCCGTAATACGCCATTTGTGGTGCAGCTGTTTTTTATCGTCTTTGGTTTGCCCAATCTTGGTCTGAAACTGACGGCGGGCGAAGCAGCGCTGCTGGCAATGTTGATTAACCTCGGCGCTTACAGTACCGAAATTATTCGTGCCGGGATTCAGGTCACGCCGAAAGGGCAGTGGGAAGCAGGGCGGGTACTGGGTTTAACCCGCACACAGACCTTTATCCGGGTGGTGTTGCCGCCGTCACTGCAGCGCATTTATCCGGCGCTGGTGAGCCAGTGCATTATCGTGATGCTCGGTTCGTCGGTGGTGTCGCAGGTGTCGTACGAAGAGCTGACCTTCGCCGCCAACCTGATTCAGTCACGCACCTTTTTAAGTTTTGAAGTCTATTTCGTGACCACGCTGATCTATCTTGCGTTGTCGATTGCCATGCGACAGCTGCTGCTGGCGCTGGGGCGTAAATGGTTTGGAGCGCAGCCCGCATGACATCGTTTACTGACTGGGACATCCTGCGCAACCTGCTGCTGGCGGCGCGTTGGACGATTTTGCTGTCGCTGGTGGCCTTCTTTGGTGGCACGCTGGTGACCTTGCCACTGCTGTTTTTGCGTCTGCTGAAACGCCCATGGCTGACGCGCCTGATTCGCTGTTACACCGAACTGTTTCAGGGCACGCCGCTATTAATGCAGCTGTTCCTTGCCTTCTTTGGCGTTGGACTGTTTGGCATCGATGTCGCGCCCTGGACTGCTGCTTCGCTGGCATTAACCTTCTACACCAGTGCGTTTTTGGTGGATATCTGGCACGGCAGCATTCGTGCGTTGCCGAAAGGCCAGTGGGAAGCATCGCGCTGTCTCGGTCTGACTTTCGGTCAAACGCTGTTTCGCGTGGTGGCACCGCAGGCGATTCGCATCGCCATCGCGCCAACCGTGGGCTTTGCCGTGCAGGTGATCAAAGGCACCGCGCTGGCCTCGATTATCGGTTTTGTCGAACTGACCAAAGCCGGCACCATTTTGAATAACGTGACTTATCAGCCTTTCAAGGTATTTGGCCTGGTGGCGCTGGGTTACTTCCTGATGTGTTATCCGCTGTCGCGTTACAGCCAGTACCTGGAGAAAAAATTCAATGCCGCTCATCACCATTAATCAGGTCCAGAAGTACTACGGCGACAACCACGTTCTGAAAGGTGTCGATCTGGATATCGACAACGGCGAGGTGATCTCGATCATCGGCCGCAGTGGCTCGGGCAAAAGTACTTTGCTGCGCTGCATGAACGGGCTGGAAGGCTATCAGGAAGGCAGCATCAAACTCGGTGGGATGACGATCACCGACCGCGAATCTCAGGCGCGTGAAATCAGCCGCTCGGTGGGCATGGTGTTCCAGAACTTCAACCTGTTCCCGCACATGACCGCGCTGGAAAACGTCATGCTGGCGCCGCGCCGGGTGCTGAAGAAAAGCGAAGCCGAATGTCGCGAACTGGCCACGCAGATGCTGGAGAAAGTCGGCCTCGGCGAGCGCATCAACTACTACCCGGCCAATTTATCCGGTGGTCAGCAGCAGCGCGTGGCGATTGCCCGTGCGCTGGCGATGCAGCCCAAAGTTTTACTCTGTGATGAGATCACCTCGGCGCTCGATCCAGAGCTGGTGGGCGAAGTGCTGAAGGTACTGGAACAGCTGGCTGCCGAGGGAATGACCTTGATCCTCGTCACCCATGAAATGAACTTCGCCCGTGATGTGGGCGACCGCGTGGTGTTTATGCATCAGGGACGCGTCTGGGAGCAGGGCGACAGCAAAACGCTGTTTGCCAACCCGCAGACTGCCGAGCTTAAACAGTTTATCTCCACCGTCCGTCTTTAAGTCTTTAAAAGGAATAGCACATGGATATCAGTCAGTTTTCGCAAATTAATCCACCACAACGCCTGCTGATGGGGCCCGGTCCTATCAACGCCGATCCGCGCGTGCTACGCGCGATGTCGAGTCAATTGCTGGGGCAGTACGATCCGGCGATGACGCACTACATGAATGAAGTGATGGCGCTGTACCGTGGTGTATTTCGTACCGAAAACCGCTGGACCATGTTGATCGACGGCACCTCGCGCGCCGGTATCGAAGCGATTCTGCTCTCTGCCATCCGCCCTGGTGACAAAGTGCTGGTGCCGGTGTTTGGCCGTTTTGGTCATCTGCTGTGTGAAATCGCCCGCCGCTGCCGCGCGGAAGTGCACACTATTGAAGTGCCATGGGGTGAAGTATTCACTCCGGATCAAATCGAAGACGCGATTAAAAAAGTGCAGCCGCGCCTGCTGCTGACGGTACAGGGCGATACCTCTACCACCATGCTACAGCCGCTGGAAGAACTTGGCGCCATTTGCCAGAAATACGGCGTGCTGTTCTATACCGATGCCACCGCTTCACTGGGCGGTAACGCGCTGGAAACCGATGCCTGGGGACTAGATGCCGTTTCTGCCGGGATGCAGAAATGCCTGGGTGGACCTTCAGGTACTTCACCGATCACTCTCAGTGCGAAGATGGAAGCGGTGATCCGTAAACGCAAATGCGTGGAAGAGGGGATTCGTACTGCGGATCATCAGGACGGCGATGACGAGATGATCTACTCCAACTATTTCGATCTCGGCATGATCATGGATTACTGGGGCCCGGAGCGCCTCAACCATCACACCGAAGCGACCACCGCGCTGTTTGGTGCACGTGAGTGCGCGCGTTTAATGATGCAGGAAGGGCTGGATAAAGGCATTGCGCGTCACAAGCTGCACGGCGAGGCGATGCTGAAGGGCATTCAGGGCATGGGCCTCGAAACCTTCGGTGACCTGAAACACAAAATGAACAACGTGCTCGGCGTGGTGATCCCGCAGGGTGTGAATGGCGATCAGGTGCGCAAGCTGGTGCTGGAAGATTTCGGGATTGAGATCGGCACCTCGTTTGGCCCACTGCACGGCAAAGTGTGGCGCATCGGCACCATGGGCTACAACGCACGTAAAGACTGTGTGATGCAAACGCTGAGCGCGCTGGAAGCAGTCTTGAATCATTTGGGCTACCGTTCGACACAAGGCGCGGCCATGCAGGCGGCGTGGGATCATTACGGGAGCCACGTATGAGCAACAGCCTGATGACCGCCAGCGAGGCGCAATCTGCCGCCGCCCGTGTCATGGCGCGCTGCGATGCCCTGGCTGAAATCAGTGAAAGTGTGGATGGCCTGACGCGTGTTTATCTCTCGGCTGAGCAACTGCGTGCCAATGGCCGTGTGGCGGAGTGGATGCAGGCGGCTGGCATGACCACCTGGCAAGATGCGGTGGGCAATATTTGCGGGCGTTATGAATCAGCTGAACCTGGTGCTAAGGCGCTGCTGCTGGGTTCGCATCTCGACACCGTGCGCAATGCCGGGCGCTACGACGGTATGCTGGGTGTGCTCAGCGCCATTGAAACCGTGCAGTGGTTGCACGATCGTCAGCAGCGTTTACCCCTGGCGATTGAAATTGTCGGATTCGGTGATGAAGAAGGCACGCGCTTTGGTATCACGCTGCTGGGCAGCCGGGGCATTACCGGTACATGGCCCGAGAGCTGGGTGACGCATCCGGATGGTAACGGCATTACCGTTGCTGAGGCGATGCAGGATCTCGGTTTGGATGCTGCGAAGATTATGGAGGCTGCACGTGACGTCAACGATATTGCGGCCTACCTTGAGTTGCATATCGAGCAAGGTCCGTGCCTGGAACAAGAAGATCTGGCGCTCGGCGTGGTGACCGCGATTAACGGCGCACGTCGTCTGAATTGCAGCTTTATCGGCGAAGCGGGCCATGCCGGTACCGTGCCGATGGCGCACCGTAAAGATGCGCTGGCGGCGGCGGCTGAGTGGATGGTGTTTATTGAGCACACCACGGCTGAGCAAGATCCGCAGCTGGTGGCCACCGTTGGCACGCTGAGCTGCTTGCCGGGTGCCGTAAATGTCATTCCTGGTGAAGTGCAGTTGTCGCTGGATGTGCGTGGGCCACAGGATGAGCCGCTGGAGCGTCTGCAATCCATGTTGTTGACGCAGGCTGAAGCGATTGCGCGGCGTCGTGGCCTGGCCTTCACCTCGAACGAATACTACCGTATTGCCGCTACCGCTTGTGATGCACGCTTGCAGCAGGCTTTAAGCCACGCGGTGGAAACGGTGCAGGGCCGCAGTGTGTCATTGCCAAGCGGTGCAGGCCACGATGCCATTGCAATCGCGGATCGCTGGCCAGTAGGCATGTTATTCGTGCGTAACCATCGCGGTATCAGCCATCATCCGGCGGAATCGGTGCAAACGGCTGACGTGGCGCATGGTGTGCAGGCCTATTTGCAAGCGGTGTGCGATCTGGCACAGGCGTAAGGGAGTGACAGCATGGATCTGGCAAGCTTTAATCAGGCTTCTGCTGCCGAGGCGCAGGCTGCGATAGCGCACTGCGTCGCGATTCCCGCCTGGCAGCAGGCGGTGGTCGCCGCAAGACCTTTTCACGATCTGGCTGCATTGCACTGCACTGCCGATCGTCTGGCGCAGGGGTGGCAGGGTGCTGAGCTGGAACAGGCCCTGAGCGCACATCCGCGCATTGGCGAAAAAGCGCAGGGCGCGGATAAAGAGGCGGCACTGTCACGCAGTGAGCAGTCAGCGATGCAGCAGGCCAATGGTGCGTTGCAGTTTGCTATGCTGGCGGCCAATCAATCCTATGAACTGCACTTTGGCCGGGTGTTTTTAATTCGTGCTAAGGGACGCAGTGGCGAGGAGATGCTGGCGGAGTTACAGCGCAGGCTCAACAATGATGCAGAGATAGAACAGCAGGAAGCGTTGTTGCAACTGCGTGAAATCACCCTGTTACGGCTTAAGGAGAGCATCGTATGAGCACCATTACCACCCACATTCTGGATACCGCATTGGGTAAACCGGCGATTGGCGTTGCCATCTCACTGGAGCAGAACAGCCCGGAAGGCTGGCTGCCGATGGCAGAAGGTGAAACCGATAGCGATGGCCGCATTAAAGATTTAACGCCCGAGCCGCTAGCGCCGGGCCACTATCGACTGACAGCGGAGATCGGTGACTACTTTGCCGCCGATGGGCGTGATGCGCTGTATGTTAGCGCGCAGATTGATTTTGTGATTGGCTCGGCGGGCAGCCATTATCATCTGCCGTTCCTGATCTCACCGTGGTCGTGGTCGACCTACCGCGGTAGTTGATTAGGCGACAAAACCCTACTTTTTGTGCGGCATGTCACACGCTGCGCTTGAAAGACAGTAACTATCAAAACCTTCGGTTCATCCAAATATATTCTTTCACAATGTGCGGTTATCTTTACCGAACAATGTGAAGCAAACGGAGCCGAAAAATGAGCACGCAAGATAATAACGATAATGTAGCAGCCTCAGGCAAATGCCCTTTTCATCACGGGGCGTCTGAAGAAAAAAGCGTACTGGCACGCGGCGCCGGGAGCGGGACTTCTAACCGCGACTGGTGGCCGAATATGTTACGTGTCGATCTGTTAAATCAGCACTCCAACCGTTCCAATCCCCTTAGTGAAAACTTCAACTATCGCGATGAGTTCAGCAAGCTGGATTACCCTGCGTTAAAAGCCGATATCCGCGCCATCCTCACCGATTCTCAATCCTGGTGGCCAGCCGACTGGGGCAGCTATATTGGGCTGTTCATTCGCATGGCGTGGCACAGTGCCGGCACCTATCGTACCGTTGATGGACGTGGCGGTTCCGGCCGTGGTCAGCAGCGTTTCGCACCGCTTAACTCCTGGCCGGATAACGTCAGCCTCGATAAAGCGCGTCGCCTGCTGTGGCCGGTAAAACAAAAATACGGACAGAAAATCTCCTGGGCCGATCTCTATATTCTGGCGGGTAACGTTTCGCTGGAAAACGCTGGTTTCCGCACTTTCGGCTTTGGTGCTGGACGTGAAGACGTGTGGGAACCGGATCTGGATGTGGATTGGGGTAACGAGACCGAATGGCTGGCGCACCGCCATCCAGAAAGTCTGGCCAACGCACCGGTGGGTGCCACCGAAATGGGCCTGATTTACGTCAACCCGGAAGGCCCTGAAGCCAGCGGCGATCCGAAATCAGCGGCGCCAGCGATTCGCGCCACCTTCGGCAATATGGGCATGAACGATGAAGAGATCGTTGCGCTGATTGCCGGTGGTCATACATTGGGTAAAACCCACGGTGCGGCAGCCGCCAGCCATGTGGGTGTTGATCCAGAAGCTTCACCACTGGAAGCGCAGGGCCTCGGCTGGAACAGCAGCTACGGTAGCGGTTCAGGCGCAGATGCCATTACTTCAGGTCTGGAAGTGGTGTGGACGCAGACGCCGACCCAGTGGAGCAACTATTTCTTCGAGAACCTGTTCAAATACGAATGGGTGCAGACACACAGCCCAGCGGGCGCGATCCAGTTTGAAGCGGTGGATGCAGAAGCGATCATTCCTGACCCGTTCGATCCCGAGAAAAAGCGTAAGCCAACCATGCTGGTGACCGATCTGACACTGCGCTTCGACGAAGAGTTCGGCAAGATTTCCCGCCGCTTCCTCAACGATCCACAGGCCTTTAATGAAGCCTTTGCCCGCGCCTGGTTCAAACTGACGCACCGCGATATGGGGCCAAAAGCGCGTTACATTGGCCCGGAAGTGCCAAAAGAAGATCTGATCTGGCAGGATCCATTGCCAGCCGCCATCCACCAGCCAACCGCTGATGAGATCACCGATCTGAAAGCGAAGATTGCCGCATCCGGTCTCAGCGCCAGCCAGTTGGTTTCTGCGGCCTGGGCATCCGCTTCCACCTTCCGTGGCGGTGACAAACGTGGCGGCGCGAACGGTGCACGTCTGGCACTGGCACCGCAAAACGGTTGGGCGGTGAACGCCAGCGTCATTAACGATGTGCTGCCAACACTGCAGAAAATTCAGCAAGAGTCTGGCAAAGCGTCATTGGCCGATATCATCGTACTGGCGGGCAGCGTAGGCATTGAACTGGCTGCGGCAGCGGCGGGCGTGGCGGTGCAAGTGCCGTTTACACCGGGCCGTGTGGATGCGCGTCAGGATCAAACTGAGGTGGAGTCTTTTGACGTGCTGCAACCGCTGGCTGATGGTTTCCGTAACTATCGCCGTATTGCAGGTGGCTCATCGACTGAAACCCTGCTGCTGGATAAAGCACAGCAGCTGACGCTGAGCGCACCGGAATTAACCGTGCTGCTGGGCGGTTTGCGTGTGCTGGGCACCAACTTCGACGGCGGTCAGCATGGCGTGTTCACCGATCGTGTTGGCGTATTGAGCAATGACTTCTTCGTCAACCTGCTGGATATGCGCACCGCATGGCGCGCAACCGATGAGAGCGCCGAGTTGTTCGAAGGCCGCGATCGTGCCAGCGGTGAAGTGAAGTACAGCGCCACGCGTGCCGATCTGGTATTTGGTTCCAACGCTATCCTGCGCGCACTGGCTGAAGTCTACGCCAGCGGCGATGCCAAACAGAAGTTCGTCAATGACTTCGTGGCTGCCTGGACCAAAGTGATGAATCTGGATCGTTTCGATCTGTAATCACACTAAAGCCGCAGCGGTGACACGCTGCGGCTTTTTTCTGTTTAATCTTCGCGGAATGCCTCAAACGGCACGTTAAAACGTTTTGCCAGCGCAGCTTTATGCTTATCCGTTAACTTACGTTCACCTTTCAAAATCCGGCTAACATACGAACGCTGACCAATTTCCTGAGTGAAAGATGATTGGTTTAAATCGTGTTGATCCATCAAAACTCGCAGCAGCGCGACTCCACCTGGCAGAGTCTTAATGCGTGCATTGAAGGCTGAAAATTCCGGCGCGTGCTCTTCGTATTTTGCGACTTTATCAGCAAGCATATCAATCAACGGATGAGAAGGCTGATGCTCAACCAAATACTCAACCAGCTCTAGCGCTTGCTCATAATCTACTTTCGATTGACTGCCGCCAAGCAGGGGGACGGCTTTAATCAGGTTATCTGAGGCCTGAATAGCTTCGGCGATCATTCTTTGTTCTCCCGATAGAACGTAACTAATTTGTCGTATTCAGCATGAGTACTGATGTGCTTAATGAAAATACGTCCAGCGATGAAATCGGCGAAAAACATCAACCTGAGATTGTTACCGCCAACATTGATTACCCACCATTTCGCCCGATACTTCATTCGGTCCAGGCTTGGAAAGAAATCTTTAAGCGCTTCAGGATCGGCAAAATCTCTGCCATGTAAAGTCAGGTAAGTGGCGTCCAGTGCTGCTGCATCATTGGGAAAACGCAATGCAGCCTCAGCAAACATCTTCCTTGAAATAACGTGCATCATTCCCTCGGCATGTTCCAACATGGAAACATTGTAGCCGAAGTTAGGGATGTTTCCAATGTGGAAACAAAAATTAAAAAAGAGAGGACGCCGCGCCAGAAAGACGCGGCAAGACGTTTACTTCAACGTATAGCCATCGGCATCTCGCCACGCCGGGAAGCGTTCGCGATAGGCTTGCAGATCGTTCAGTGACAATTCCGCATCGAGACGGGCGCGGGCGAAAGGTTCGCCAGCGGCCAGAATCTCGCCCAATGGCGAAATAATCCGGCTGTCCCCGCTGTATTGATGGCTGTTGCCGTCGCTGCCGACGCGGTTGCAACCGGCAACGTACGCCTGGTTTTCAATCGCACGCGCTAACAGCAGTGATTGCCAGTGCAGCGCACGTGGTGCAGGCCAGTTGGCAACGTACAGCGCCAGATCGTAATCATTGTGATTGCGAGAGAACACCGGGAAACGCAGGTCGTAGCAAATCTGCGGCAAAATGCGCCAGCCGCGCCAGGTAAACACTTCACGCGTATCGCCCGCGACATAGTGTTCATGCTCATTCGCCATGCGGAACAGATGGCGTTTGTCATACTGATGCACGGTGCCATTCGGCTCAACCAGCAGAAAACGGTTCACGGCGCCTTTTTCAGTCTGGATGGCCGCGCTGCCGCCGACTAACGCATTGCTGGTTTTCGCATGGCCGTGCAACCACGCAATCACCTGCTCCTGCGGTAGCGAACTTTCTGCTGCTTCCATCGCAAAGCCAGTGGTGAACATTTCAGGCAGCAGAATCAGATCGCGACCTTCAATGCCTTTCAACACCCCATCAAAGTGGTGCAGGTTGGCTTCGCCATCCATCCAGCTCAGGGTTTCCTGCAAAACGGTGATTTTCAAAGCTGACATAAGCGCTCCGCTGCGGCGATTAAGGTCGCTGGCTGTTTGGCAAAGCACAGGCGAATCAGTTTGTGCGGGAACGGATTGGCACAGAATACCGACAGCGGAATCGCCGCTACGCCCACTTCTTTGGTCAGCCACTGGCAGAAACTCACGTCATCCAGATCGGAAATGGCGCTGTAATCCAGCAGCACAAAGTAGGTGCCTTCGCACGGCAAGACTTTGAAGCGGCTGCCCGATAGCGCTTCTACCAGGCAATCACGGCGTTCGCGATAGAAGGCCGGCAGGTCACGATAGTGTTCCGGCTCCTGACGCAGCATATCGGCAATCGCCAACTGCGCCGGGGTATTTACCGAGAAGGTCAGATACTGGTGCACCTTGCGAATTTCCGCGCTGATCGCAGCAGGCGCGATGCAATAGCCGACTTTCCAGCCGGTCATATGGAAGGTCTTACCGAAGGAAGAGACGGCGATGGCGCGCTGGCGCAGTTCAGCGTGAGCCAACACGCTGGCGTGGCCCTCTTCATCGAAGCAGATGTGCTCGTAAACTTCATCGCTCAGCACATAAATTTCCTGCTCGGCGATGGCCTGCCACAGTTCGGCGTAGTCGCTCTTGCGCCACACGGTCGCGGAAGGATTGTGCGGCGTATTCAGAATCACTAAGCGGGTTTTCGCGCTTAGCAGGCTGCGAAATTCGCGCCAGTCCACGCGGAAGCCCGGTGGTTGTAATGCAATGCGCTTCAGTACGCCACCGGCTAGTTGCACAGCAGGCGCGTAACTGTCATAGCTGGGATCGAAGCAGATCACTTCATCGCCCGGACGCACCAGCGCTGTAATCGCGGCGTAAAGCGCCTCGGTAGCACCGGCGGTTACGGTGATATCACTGTTAACATCGGGAGTGTGACCGTAAAGTTCAGCCGTTTTATCTGCAATGGCTTCACGCAGTGGTAACGCACCGGTCATAGGCGCATATTGGTTTGCGCCCTGGCTTACATGATAGGCCAGTCGATCCTGTAAATATTGTGGACCGTCAAAATCCGGAAAACCCTGTGATAAATTGATGGCGTTGAACTGCGCGGCAAGGGCGCTCATTTGCGTGAAAATCGTGGTGCCGAGCGCCGGTAATTTGCTCTCGGGAATCAGGTTGAGCTGCGTCATTATTAGGTGGCCTTAAGCGCGAATGTCGATGCGGAGAAACCCTGTATTGCTGCCACTCTACACAGGATGCTAATATTTGGCAATCGAGACGCTTAGACGTCTAAAACAACTGCGGAGCTTCACCTTCACTATGACGGATTTTCTCCCACTGGAACATTTAGTGGCCGCCTGCCACTGGATTGGCGCAAAAGGCTGGGCACCCGCGACGGGCGGCAATATGTCGGTGCGCCAGGATGCGGAGTATTGCTTGCTAAGCGCATCAGGCAAAGATAAAGGCAGTTTGACGCGTGATGACTTCATTCAGGTGGAGATCGCGACAAACAGTGCCCCTTCGGGACGTAAACCGTCGGCGGAAACCGGGCTGCATACTCTAATTTATCGCTTGTTCCCGCAGGCCGGTGCTGTACTGCATACCCATACGGTGAATTCTACCGTGCTGTCGCGTGTAGAAAAGGGCAGTGCGCTGTTGCTCAGCGGCTACGAGATGCAGAAAACCCTCGCGGGTCAGGACACGCATCTCAATACCGTTGCGATTCCCCTGTTTGATAACGATCAGGATATTGAGGCACTGGCGCAGCGCATTGAAGCTTTTGCGGCGGACACGCCGTTGCGGTACGGCTTCCTGTTACGTGGCCATGGCTTGACCTGCTGGGGCAAGGACGTCAACGAAGCGCGCCGCCACCTGGAAGGGCTGGAATTCCTGTTTGAATGTGAACTACAACGTCGATTGCTGGAGACCCAATGATTCGCGCGATTGTTACCGATATTGAAGGCACCACCAGCGATATTCAGTTTGTGCACAACGTCCTGTTCCCTTATGCGCGTCAGCATCTGGCGGCATTTGTGCGTCAAAACCAGACCGATGAGAAGGTCATTGCGGCGCTGAACGCCGTGCGTGAAGAGTCAGCGGCACCACAGGCATCGCTGGATGAAGTGATCGCCACGCTGATCGGCTATATCGATGAAGATCGCAAGTCGCCCGGCTTGAAAGCCTTGCAGGGCATGATTTGGCGCGCCGGTTATGTCGAGGGCCAGTTCACCGGACATCTCTATCCCGATGTGTTGCCTGCCTTTGAACGCTGGCAGCAGCAGGGTATCGCGCTGTATGTATATTCCTCGGGATCGGTGCCCGCGCAGAAACTGTTATTTGGCTATAGCGATGAAGGTGATTTAACCTCGCTGTTTAGTGGCTATTTTGATACCGCCGTCGGCGCCAAGCGTGAAACGCAGTCGTATCACAACATCGCTGAACAGATTGGCCTGGCGCCGTCTTCGCTGCTGTTCCTCTCTGATATTCATCAGGAACTCGATGCGGCGGCAGAAGCGGGCTGGCATACATTGCAGTTAATTCGTGGCGAGGCGGATAACGCCAGTCGCCATCATCAGGTGAATGATTTTTCCCAGATTAAACCGGAGTCGATTTAACATGAGTGCACTGACCATCTTTAGCGATACCGAAGCCAGCCAGCCGTTGTGGCACAGTACTGATGCCGACGCGATTCGTGAGCGTCTGAATGCCAAAAACGTGCGTTTTGAGCGTTGGGAAGCGGATCGCGATCTGGGAAAAGATCCTGACGCGGAAACGGTGATCAAAGCCTATCAGCACGCCATTGACCGTCTGGTGGCAGAAAAGGGCTATCAGAGTTGGGATGTGCTGAGCATGCGTGCAGACAACCCGAACAAAACGACGCTGCGTGAAAAATTCCTCAATGAACACACGCACAGCGAAGATGAAGTGCGTTTCTTCGTCGAAGGTTCTGGTCTGTTCTGCCTGCATATTGGCAATGAGGTGTACCAGATCCTGTGTGAGAAGAACGACCTGATTTCGGTGCCTGAGGGCACGGCGCACTGGTTTGATATGGGTTCTGAGCCGCACTTCACCGCAATTCGTATTTTCGATAATCAGGAAGGGTGGATCGCCAACTTCACTGGCGACAACATTGCGGAAGCTTATCCCCGCCTGGCATAATGCACTGTGCGCATAAATGCGCACACGACGAAATGGGATAAGCCATCTCAAGGTCGCCATTCGTGGCGACCTTGTCATTTGTGACGCACTTTAAGGCTGAAAAATCCCTTCTTTTACCTGCTCTGGCGTCACCACACCGGTATCCAGCACCCAACCACTGATCAAGGCCGCTGGCGTGACATCAAACGCAGGATTATAGACAGCCGCATTCTCCGGTGCCCACTGCACGCTACCAAAACTGCCTGACACGCCGGTCACTTCACTGGCGGCGCGCTGCTCAATCGGAATGGCATCGCCGTTCGGGCAGAGGCGATCCAGCGTGGTGTGCGGCGCAGCCACATAGAATGGAATGCCATGATAATGCGCCAGTACTGCCAGGCTGTAGGTGCCGATCTTATTCGCCACGTCACCGTTAGCGGCAATGCGATCCGCGCCGACCCAAATCGCATCGACCACGCCGCGCGCCATCAAACTCGCTGCCATCGAATCGGTGATCAGTTGATACGGAATGTTCAGCTCGCCCAGTTCCCACGCGGTTAAACGGCCGCCCTGCAGCAGCGGACGTGTTTCATCCACCCAAACGTTTTTCACTAAACCTTGCTGATGGGCATGAGCAATGACGCCAAGTGCGGTACCCACGCCAGCGGTGGCGAGACCGCCGGTGTTGCAGTGTGTCAGCAGCTGGCTGCCCGGCTTCACCAGCGCGCTGCCGGCGCGGGCGATGTTGTCGCACAGCTGCTTATCTTCCGCCACCAGACGTAACGCTTCGACACTGAGTGCGGTGACGTAATCATTCTCCGCCAGCGCCACCTTCATACGATCCAGATTGTTCATCAGGTTGACGGCAGTAGGGCGCGACGCACGCAACACCTCCAGCGCCTCCGCCAATTCCGCGCGGTTCACACCTTGCTCGCCCAGTAACGCCAGCAACAAGCTGGCGGAAAGACCAATCAGCGGCGCACCGCGTACTCGCAGTGCATGGATATGATCGACCAACTGCGTCACAGTGTGCGCAGGCAGCCAGTTTTGTTGTTGTGGCAGTGCCTGCTGGTCGAGGATCCACAGTTGATTATCGCGGACCTCAAGGCTGGTGGTACGAAGTGTTTGCATGGTGTGAAATCCCTGTTGCGTTAATAGCGGCTATTGTGCCAACATGCGTGACGGATGTATAGACGTCCAAACGGCTTATTACTATCGAATGTCGAGGAACAGGCAATGTCACAATACCGTACCTTCACCGCTGCTGATGCTGTGGAATATGCTCAAAAATTTGGCGGTGTGGACGATCCGTCAACGCTGGTCAGCGCAGAGGAAATCGGTGATGGCAATCTCAACCTCGTCTTCAAGATTTTTGATAACCAGGGTCAGAGCCGTGTGGTGGTGAAACAAGCGCTGCCGTACGTGCGTTGCGTGGGTGAATCCTGGCCGTTAACGCTGGATCGCGCACGCCTTGAAGCACAGACGCTGGTCGAGCACTACAAACATTGCCCTGAGCACACGGTTAACGTCACCCATTACGATGCTGAACTCGCGGTGATGGTGATGGAAGATCTCTCCAGCCATCGTATCTGGCGTGGCGAGTTGGTGAATGGCGCTTACTATCCAGAAGCGGGCCGCCAGCTGGGTGAATATCTGGCGCAGACGCTGTTCCATACTTCCGATTTCTTCCTGCACCCGCACAAGAAAAAAGCTGAAGTGGCGCGTTTCATCAATCCGGAAATGTGCGAAATCACCGAAGATCTGTTCTTCAACGATCCCTTCATCGATCACGAGCGTAATAAATACCCGGCGGCACTGGAGTCACTGGTGGTCAGCCTGCGCACCGATGATGCGCTGAAAATCGCTGTTGCCGGGCTGAAGCACCGCTTCTTCGCCGATGCCGAAGCGCTGTTGCACGGCGATGTGCACAGCGGTTCCATCTTTGTGGCCGATGGTAGCCTGAAGGTGATTGACGCGGAGTTTGGCTATTTCGGTCCGATTGGCTTTGATATCGGTAGCGCGATTGGCAACCTGCTGATCAACTATTGCTGCCTGCCGGGCCTGTTGGCTCCACGTGAGGCGGCAGAAGGGCGCGAACGTCGTCTGAGCGATGTGCATGAAGTCTGGACTCAGTTCTCCAGCCGCTTCCTCGAACTGGCACACGCCAAAACTTCCGATGTGGCGCTGGCGTATCCGGGCTATGCCGAAGCCTTCCTGCGTAAAGTGTGGAGCGATACCATTGGCTATTGCGGCACGGAGCTGATTCGCCGCACCGTGGGCATGTCACATGTGGCCGATTTTAAACAGATTGCCGATGACACTATGCGTACCGAATGTATTCGTAGCTGCATTACGCTGGGACGTACGCTGATTCTGGCGGCGGATCATATTGCCGATGTCGATGCGTTAATCGCGCGGATTCGTCAGGCCGTTTAAGCCTGACAAAAAAAGCCTCCGTCAGGAGGCTTTTTCGTTTTAGGCCGCTTCACTGGCGCGCGTGGCACCTTTCTCCTGCGGTTTCGGTGCTGCCAGCGCCTCTGGCACAAACTCATCCACGTTGATGGCTTTAAGACGGCTGGCTTCAGCGCGTGTCAGCACTTTAGCTTCGCTCTCATCAATCCAGCCCTCTTTCAACGCACGCTGTGCCAGTGCATCCAGGCGGGTGAACGACAGATGCTTTTTCTGCTGCTGGCAGAGACGTTCATGAATCACTTCCGCCGCCATCACATCCTGCAGTGCCTGCTCTAACAGGCCCGCTGGATTGTGTTCACTCGGTGTCAGATACATGCCACGGCCGAGACGTGTACGGGTAGCAGAAGGCAATTGCAGCAGTTTCGCCAGCTTATGATCCAGTTTGTCAGACGGCGCCGGGCAGTGCTTACCGCCGGCGAAGATCACCATACGCAGCGCGCCTGCGACTAAGCGATTCGGGAAGTTACGCAGCAGATCGTCCATTGCCACTTCAGCCTGATGCAGCGCATCCTGCACGCCCCAGTGCACCAGCGGCAGATCGGCTTCGTTGCGGCCTTCGTCGTCATAACGTTTCAGAGTGGCGGAGGCCAGATACATCTGGCTCAGCACATCACCCAGACGGGCTGAGATACGTTCACGACGTTTCAGGCTGCCGCCCAGCACTGCCATCGATACGTCCGACAGCAGCGCAAGGTTGGCGCTAAGACGGTTCAGTTGTTGATAGTAGCGACGGGTGATGTCACGGGTCGGCGCGGCGCTGGTGCGGCCACCGGTCAAACCGAGCCACAGGCTGCGTACTTTGTTGCTGCCAACATGGCCGATATGGCTGAACAAGGCACGGTCAAAGGCAACTAAATCGTTTTTCGCCGCGGCGTTCATCTCTTCCAGTACCCAAGGATGGCAGCGAATCGCGCCCTGGCCAAAGATGATCATGCTGCGTGTCAGGATATTGGCGCCTTCCACGGTAATCGCAATCGGCGCGCCCTGGTAAGCACGCGCCAGGAAGTTGTTTTCACCGAGCATGATGCCTTTACCGCCGGCAATGTCCATCGCATCGATAATCGCGCGCTGGCCGCGATGGGTGCAGTGATACTTCACGATGGCCGACAGCACCGCTGGCTTTTCACCCAGCATAATGCCGCTGGTGATCAGCGTGGCTGCGGCATCCATCACGTAAGCGTTACCGGCAATACGCGCCAGCGGCTCTTCAATCCCTTCCATCTTGCCGATAGAGACTTTGAACTGACGACGGATATGCGCATAAGCACCGGTAGCCAGCGCAATGCTCTTCAGGCTGCCTGTCGAGTTGGAAGGCAAGGTGATGCCGCGTCCCACTGAAAGACATTCCACCAGCATCCGCCAGCCCTGACCGGCCATGGCTGGGCCGCCGATGATGAAATCAATTGGCACGAAGATATCTTTGCCGCGTGTCGGGCCGTTCTGGAACGGTACGTTAAGCGGGAAGTGGCGATGGCCAATTTCCACGCCCGGCGTTTGCGTCGGAATCAAGGCACAGGTAATGCCCAGCTCTTCGATATCACCCAGAAGGTGATCGGGATCGGAGAGTTTGAATGCCAGGCCGAGCACGGTGGCAATCGGTGCCAGCGTGATGTAGCGCTTATTCCAGGTCAGGCGCATACCGAGCACCTGCTGGCCTTGCCAGTCACCCATGCACACTACGCCAGTGTCGGGAATCGCACCGGCATCAGAACCCGCTTCCGGGCTGGTTAGCGCGAAGCATGGAATTTCATCGCCGCGTGCGAGGCGCGGTAAGTAGTGATCTTTCTGCTCATCGGTGCCGTAATGCTGCAACAGTTCGCCTGGGCCGAGTGAGTTAGGCACACCCACGGTGATCGCCAGGATGCCGGATACGCCCGCCAGTTTTTGCAGCACGCGCGCTTGTGCATAAGCAGAGAATTCAAGACCGCCATACTCTTTCTTGATGATCATGGCGAAGAAACGGTGCTGCTTGAGATAAGCCCACAGCTCCGGCGGCAGATCGGCCAGTTCGTGGGTGATCTGGAAATCGTTCGCCATACGGCAGGCTTCTTCCACCGGACCTTCAAGGAAGGCTTGCTCCTCTTCCGTCAAACGCGGCTGCGGATAGTTATGCAGCTTCTGCCAGTCTGGCTTGCCACGAAACAGATCGCCTTCCCACCAGGTGGTACCGGCATCAATCGCTTCTTTCTCGGTACGCGACATCGGCGGCATCACTTTCTGGAAACTGTGCAGCGCGGGTTTAGAGAACATGCTGCGACGCATGGCAGGCAGATTGAAGGGCAGCAGGATAATCGCCAGCGGCAACAGCAACCATGGCGTCCATAGACCCGCCGCAGCCAGCCCGGCGGTCCACAGCAGCAGGATAATGCTGCTCAGCCGCAGCGAAACTTGATGGTAGAAGAGGGCGCTAATTAAAATCAGCGTCACGACAATCGAGGCAAGCAACATAATGAACCGCTCCGTAAGTTGTAAGAGGTCTGACCTGTTATAAAGTAAGGTTTAGAGCAGTGGCTGCTTTTTAGCAATCTGTTTACATCGCAATTACAACGGAACTCACAAAATCGCACTCTCTGAACACCAACAGAGCAAGAACGGCAAAGCCTGTGCGTTTTTCCCTGATGCAGGCGCTTTGCGGCTTTGTTCCATTCCGTTAAACTTGCAGGGTAAATCTTTCCTCTAAAGGACATCCCTATGTATCAGGACATTATTCGCTCAGAACTCAATGAAGCAGCCGATACGCTCAATAAGTTCCTGAGTGACGAAGCGAACATTCACGCCATTCAGCGCGCGGCAGTCTTGCTGGCAGACAGCTTCAAAGCCGGTGGCAAAGTGCTCTCCTGTGGCAACGGTGGTTCTCACTGCGATGCCATGCACTTTGCTGAAGAGCTGACCGGTCGCTATCGTGAAAATCGTCCTGGCTACCCGGCCATTGCCATCTCTGACGTGAGTCACCTTTCCTGCGTGAGTAACGATTTCGGCTATGACTATGTGTTCTCGCGTTATCTCGAAGCCGTCGGCCGCGAAGGCGATGTGCTGCTGGGCCTGTCCACTTCTGGTAACTCGGCGAACATCATCAAAGCCGTCGAAGCGGCACGCGCTAAAGGGATGAAAGTGATTACCCTGACCGGTAAAGATGGCGGCAAAATGGCGGGCACAGCGGATATCGAAATTCGCGTACCGCACTTTGGCTACGCTGACCGCATTCAGGAGATCCACATTAAAGTAATCCATATCCTGATGTTGCTGATCGAAAAAGAGATGGTTAAGTAATCACGCGTTCCTCCCGCCATCGCGGGAGGTTCTGACTTAAGGCGGTTGCTATGTGCGAATTGCTCGGGATGAGCGCCAATGTCCCCACGGACATCTGTTTCAGTTTTACCGGTCTGGTGCAGCGTGGCGGTGGAACCGGGCCGCATAAAGATGGTTGGGGCATCACTTTCTATGAAGGCAAAGGGTGCCGCACCTTTAAAGATCCGCAGCCCAGCTTTAACTCACCCATTGCCCGCCTGGTGCAGGAATACCCGATCAAATCGCATTCGGTGGTGGCGCATATCCGCCAGGCAAACCGCGGCGAAGTGTCACTGGAAAACACCCATCCGTTTACCCGTGAACTGTGGGGCCGCAACTGGACCTACGCGCACAACGGACAGCTGAAAGGCTACAAGCAGCTGGAGACCGGACAGTTTCGTCCGGTGGGTGAAACTGACAGCGAAAAAGCGTTTTGCTGGATTCTGCACAAGCTGTCTGAACGCTATCCGCGCACACCGGGCAACTGGCCGGCGGTATTCCGTTACATTGCTGAGCTGGCGGCTGAAATGCGCGAGAAGGGCGTATTCAACATGCTGCTGTCGGACGGGCGATATCTGATGGCGTTCTGCTCCACCAATCTTTACTGGATCACCCGTCGTGCGCCGTTTGGCAAAGCCAAGTTGCTCGATCAGGATGTGGAAATTGATTTTATGCAGCAAACCACGCCAAAAGATGTGGTGACGGTGATTGCGACGCAGCCGCTGACAGGGAATGAAACCTGGCACCGGATAGTGCCAGGCGAGTGGGCATTATTTTGCCTGGGTGAGCGCCAGGAATGACTTCGAGGCAGCATCCGGTGTGGAGATCACCGGCGTGCTGTTCACCGCATATTGACCGGTAGTCGTCACGTTAACCGTTGGCGGCACGTGGTACTTCTCAAAGTAGGCATAACCCGGCTGCAGTTCACGCCAGAAGTTAATGTACGTTGAGTAGCGATGACGCTGCATGTTGGTGTCAGTCATGTGGAACGGATAGATGTTGATCTGTACATCCTGCTGACCGTTACGCAGCGCCGCATTGACGTAAGTAAAGATCTCATCCATCGATGCATTGGTCATGGCGTAGCAGCCAATCGATACGCAATCACCGTGAATCATCAGATAGTTGCCGTCATAGCCTTTATCACGATCGTACTGATTCGGGAATCCGGTATTGATCGCGCGGTAAAAACGGCTGTCCGGTTTTAACTGGTTCAGCTTGACGTTATAAAACCCTTCCGGACTTTTAAAATCGCCCTGGCGACGTTTAGGTCCTAAACCGCCAGAGAAATTACAAATGCGATAGCTGTCCAGCAGACGATATTCATTACCGATTTTGCCGTACAGTTCCAGCGTACGCTCTTCCTTGAAGATCTGAATAAAAACAGGGGTGCCAAGTAATTGTTTCTTTAACTCTTTGCTCACCGGCGCCGACGGTTGTGTTGGCTCTGGCGAAATGGCCCAGCTAAGGACTGGCATAAGAATCATCGCAAGCAACAATGCGATTCTGCCCATTCTGTGTGTACCTTGAAGTGAAGAGAGACGATGACGCTGAGCGTCTTGGTATTGCATTATCGGAAATATCCGCTACCGCAGCGCAACATTAACATTGTCTGAGGTTTAATCAAGACAGTGTCCGTGAAAATGGTGCATTCCTAAAGGGATTACGACCAGAATTTTGTAAACTTTAATTCGTTGCTCAACAAATATTGCCGAAGTATTTTACTGCTGTATACTTATCCAGTATCTGGAGGGCGTATGCGCAAAATCATTCATGTCGATATGGACTGCTTTTTCGCGGCAGTTGAAATGCGCGACGATCCTTCATTAACGGATATTCCTATCGCCATTGGCGGCAGCCGGGTGCAGCGTGGCGTGATCAGCACCGCCAACTATCCGGCGCGTAAATACGGTGTGCGCAGTGCGATGCCGACGGCAATGGCGCTTAAGCTCTGCCCGCATTTGAAATTACTGCCTGGGCGCTTTGATGCCTATAAAGAAGCGTCACGCCAGATCCGCGATATCTTCTCGCGCTATACCTCGCTGATTGAACCCCTCTCGCTGGATGAAGCGTATCTGGATGTCACTGACAGTGAGCATTGTCAGGGATCGGCCACATTGATGGCGCAGGCAATCCGTGCCGATATCCTGCGTGAAACCGGACTAACCGCCTCGGCGGGCATCGCGCCGATCAAATTCCTCGCCAAGATCGCCTCCGATCTGAATAAGCCTAACGGTCAATATGTGATTACGCCGCAGGTGATGCCGGATTTTTTGTTGACGCTGCCGTTGAGCAAGATTCCCGGCGTGGGGAAGGTCGCAACGAAAAAGCTGGAAGAGATGGGGCTGCGCACCTGTGCCGATGTGCAGCGCGCCGATCTGGCTTTACTGCTGAAACGCTTTGGTAAATTCGGTCGCATTCTGTGGGAGCGCAGTAACGGCATCGATGAGCGCGATGTGGTGGTGGAGCGCGAACGCAAATCGCTCGGTGTTGAACGTACGCTGATGGAAGACATTCACAGCTGGGAACAGTGTCTGGCGATCATCGATTTTCTTTATGCTGAACTGGATCGACGTCTGACAACTATTCGACCCGATAAGCAGATTGCCCGCCAGGGTGTAAAACTCAAATTTAACGATTTTCAGCAGACTACACAGGAGCATGTCTGGCCGGTATTGAATAAGGATGACATGATCGCGGTGGCTCGGCAGGCCTGGGATGAGCGGCGTGCAGGGCGCGGCGTGCGGCTGGTGGGATTGCATGTGACGCTGGTGGATCCCCAGCTGGAGCGGCAGTTGGTATTAGGTTGGTAAAATCGGCGATTTACACAGCGTGATGCTGGTCAGCGGCGTGTGATCTACCCGGCAACCACGCACAGGCCATTTCTGATACGCATAAAAAAGCTGCCATGTTAAAAACGGCAGCTCTTCTTGAGTATGGCTTAGCTCACAAGCATGACGGCTTGACGCACCACCAGTGTGCAACACCCGGTAGCTGAATTACTTCTTAGCGTACTTTGCTTCCAGCGTGGCAAACCACGGTGCCACAAAATCGTTGTTCACACCCCAGCCCGGAATAATCTTGTTCAGGGTTGCCACGTTAATGGCACCTTGCTGGCTATTCAGCAATTGCTGCGAAATGGAAGAGGCTTTGAATTCGTAGCTTGCCGGAGTGGCTTCACCCGCGATTTTATTCGCGACCAGGCGCATATTCACCGCACCGATGGTTTTGGGATCGACCGCGACTGTCTGCACCCATGGGCTGTTTTTCTCATGCATCAACTGCAAGTCCTGGTTGGACACGTCAATGCTGTAAATCTTGATCTCAGTGCGTCCATTCTCCTGCAGCGCTTTGTAGGCACCCTGGCTAAATGCGTCCCATGATGCCCAAATCGCGTCCACTTTGCCTTTTGGATATTTAGCTAAGATAGCACCCACTTTGTTGGCGGTGTCGCCCTGAACATCGGTAGAAACCGCGCCAATGGATTCCAGCTGATGAATGCCAGGATTCTCTTTCAGCAGTTTCTCATACACCACCTGACGGCGCTCCTGTGGCGGGAAACCTGCGACCCACAGTTTGATGATATTGGCTTTACCATGGAAATCACTGATCAGCTGCCCCAGTGACGCTTGCGCCAGCGAGGCATCATCTTGTGCGGTGACGGTCACGCCATTGATCGGGGTATTCACTGGGGTATCAAACACAGACAGTTTGATACCTGCATCCACAATGTGTTGCACCAGGGAGGTGGAGTAGGGTTCTTTGCCGTGGGAGAGAATAATGCCGTCGTATTTCTGGCTGATCGCCTGATTAACAAAGTCCTGGAAACGCGCGTCATCGCCGTTACTGAGGAAAGTACTGACTTTAAAGCCCAGTTGACGACCTTGCTGAATGGCACCGGCAATAAACTG
The DNA here is from genome assembly GCF_016625195.1 of Erwinia sp. S63. Taxonomy (GTDB): domain Bacteria; phylum Pseudomonadota; class Gammaproteobacteria; order Enterobacterales; family Enterobacteriaceae; genus Pantoea. The sequence continues at coordinate 275,123 of NZ_JACVUP010000005.1, read as the reverse complement.
CGTGGTGTTATCGTCAGACCCCAGGTTACGAATGATGGCGATGCGCACCGGACCTTCGTGATTGGCAATCGCAGCGGGGACCGGGGTAACCGTATCGGCAAAGGCAGCGCTGGCGTTCAGCAGGCTTAATGCCAGCAGCGAAAGGGTAATTTTTTTCATTAGAATCTCTTTCTTAGTAAACGCGCCTTAGCGGCGCTGAATGTAGGTAATCGCCAGGGCCAGAGCCAGCACCAGGCCTTTGATAATGTCCATGGCGTAATAAGGCACGGACAGCATCACCAGCCCGTTCTGCAGAACACCAAGAATCACCGCGCCCACCAGCGTACCGAGCGCGTTAGGTTTGCCGGAACCCGCCAGTGAGAAGCCGATCCATGCTGCGGCAACCGCATCCATCAAGTAACCACTGCCGGCATTGACCTGCGAAGATCCAATACGCGATGCCAGCAGAATGCCGCCTAATCCCGCCAGCAGCGATGCGAGTACATAGGCCAAAACGCGGTAGCGCGTGGTGCGAATGCCGGAAAGGCGTGCGGCTTCTGGATTACCACCCAGCGCGTACATACGACGGCCATGCTTGGTCAATGACAGCGCCAGCTGTGCCACGATCGTCACCACCAGCATGATGATCACAATGGTCGGCACCTGACCCAACAGGCCAAACGCTGCCGGAATGGTGCCTTCGGCCATATCGCCGCTCGGCATTACCATATTCTCGGTAATCGAACCGCCGAAGCTGTAAGTCATCGCCACGCCCTGAATCACGAAAAGAGTGGCCAGCGTAGCCAGCATGTCGGGAATGCGCAGGATCACGATCAGGAAGCTGTTGAGCAGCCCCACCAGGGTGCACAGCAGCAGCGTGATGATGATGGCTTCGGTGGTGCCAAAGCCGTGCCAGACAAACAGCGAAATCACCAGCGCATTGGCCAGTGAGGCAGTCGAACCTACCGACAAATCGAAGCCGCCGATGGTCAGCGAAATCGACACGCCAATCGCAATCACCGTGACGATGGCGATGGATCGCAGAATGTTGATGATGTTAGTGGGTTCAAGGAAGCTGTCTGATGCCAGGCCAAACCCGGCGATCAGGATCACCACGGTCAGCAACATGCCCCATTTGTAGAGGAAATCGAATAGTTTATGACGCAGAGAAACCTGCGGGTTAAGGGATAGTTCTTTGCTGCTCACGCAGGGGTTCCTCCGGTGGAATAAAGCAATAGCATCTCTTCTGTGGCCTGACGACCTTCCATCTCTGCCACAATGCGCCCATCCCAGAGCACACAAATTCGGTCACATAAGCCGACTAGTTCGGAAAACTCGCCCGAAGCGTAGATGATGCCTTTGCCTTCACGTGCCAGGCCGTCAATCAGGCTGAACAGATCGGTTTTGGCTTTGATATCGACACCTTTGGTCGGCTCATCAAAAATCAGTACGTCGGCGTTGTTGCGCAGCCATTTTCCAATCGCCACTTTTTGCTGATTCCCCCCCGACAGGCGACGCAGAATCTGCGCCGGGCCGGTGGTGCGCACATTGAGGCGCTGAATCACCTCTTCAGCCCAGCGCCACGCCTGACGATGGCCGAACAGGCTCCAGCGGGAAAAGCTGTTATCGGCGCTGACGCTGAGGTTCATGCTCACCGGTTCATCGATGAAAATGCCTTCCTTACGGCGCTCTTCCGGCACCAGCGCCATACGGTTTTCCACCGAATCATGTGGAGAACGCGGTCGCCACGGTTTGCCGTGCAGCTCGCCTTTTTCCACACGGCTTTTATTCGCGCCAAACAGCGCCTTACACAGCTCGGTTTTCCCCGCCCCCGCTAACCCGGCAATGCCGAGGATTTCACCTTTGCGCAGATGCAGTGAAATGTCCGCTAGCAGTTGATCATCGTGCAGACCTTCCACCGACAGCAGCAGCGGTTGCTCACTCTGTTCACGGCGAGGTGGATAGACATCGGTCAACTGGTGCCCCAGCATTTTCTCAACAATCTGCTCGCCACTCAGTGCCGCCATCGGGCTGCTTTCAATCAAGCGGCCATCGCGCAGCACGGTTAAGCGATCACAGATGGCTTTGAGTTCGTGAATGCGGTGGGAGATAAACACCACGCCAATGCCGTTGCTTTGTAAACGACGCACCACGGTAAACAGACGCTCGCTTTCATGCTGATCCAGCGGCGCAGTCGGTTCATCCAGAATGAGAAAACGGCAGTGATGGGAGAGGGCGCGCGCCAGCAGGATTTGTTGTTTCTCGGCCAGCGAACAGCGTTCAACCAGACGATTAACATCGATGTTCACTTCCAGCTGATTGAGCAGGGCACGCGCCTGACGGCGGATCTCGCGCCAGCTATAAACATGGCCGGGTTCTGCCAGCTGATCGAGCAGGATGTTTTCTGCCACGCTCAACTGCGGCACCAGCGCCACATCCACTTCCTGCTGCACCAGATGAATACCAAGTTTTTTGGCATCGCGCGGGGTGCGAATTGAAACCAGCTGGTCATCCAGCAGAATTTCACCGCTGTAATGATTATGCGCGCCGGATAGCACCGCCATCAGCGTAGATTTTCCCGCGCCATTAGCCCCGGTCAACGCATGCACCGATCCGCCCTCGGTCAGAAAATCGACCTGGGTCAGTGCGGCAAAACCGCCAAAAGCGATGGAGATATTACGCATCTCCAGGCGGTTAATCGCACTCATGGGTCAGGCCTTTCATTAAGAGAGTGGGTGGCATTTTTTCTGAACCCATAACGCTGGGCAACAAACGAAAGCGCATAAGCTAGCACGAAATCTTATTAGCCATCCAGACATCTGGGCGTAACGGCGGCTAAAGCTGGATAAACGATAAGGGATAGTGGAATGGTGGTATAACAGGCGGGTTTTGTAGCGGAATGTGCTGCCTGAGATCTGCTGTATACAGCGCACGCTCAACAAATATCGGCACCTAATTTGTCAGTAATCACCTTAACGTTTCAAATTACAGGCATAAAAAAACCAGGCCGCAGCCTGGTTCCTTACCGCAAAGCGCGAAATTACGCCTTCTCTGGTACCACGTTTAGCAGCGCAGTCAGCAGTTTCCAGTACAAACCGACGCTCTCAATGTGCACCTGCTCATCCGGCGAGTGTGGACCGGTGATGGTAGGCCCAATCGACACCATATCCATGTTCGGATACGGTTTCTTGAACAGACCACACTCCAGACCGGCGTGAATCACCTGAATGTTTGGCGTTTTGCCAAACAGCGCTTCGTAGGTTTTACGCGTCAGCGCCATCACTGGCGAATCGGCATCGGGCTGCCAGCCTGGGTAGCCACCTTTCGGAGCAGTTTTTGCGCCCGCCAGCTGACCCAGTGAAGTCAGGGTTTCCACCACCCAATCTTTGCCGGTGTCGATCAGTGAACGAATCAGGCAGATGATTTCAGCATTGTCCTGATCCATGGTCACCACGCCGACGTTCAGTGAGGTTTCCACCACGCCTTTGGCTACGTCAGAATTGCGAATCACACCGTTCGGGGTGCTGTTCAGCAGGTTGATAAAGCGATCGCGGCTGTCCGTTGTCAGCGCCTGGCCCTGATGTGCCAGCGGCTCGGTGGTTAACGCAATGTTCTTCTCTTTAATGCCCAGCTCGTTCAGCAGCGTTGCCTGGAAGTGGGCCGCAGCCGATTTCAGGGCATCCACTTTATGGCTGTCGATCGCCAGCGTTGCGAAAGCTTCACGTGGAATGGCGTTGCGCAGCGTGCCGCCGGTGAACTCAATCAGACGCACATCCAGTTCCTGCGCGTACACCGCGAAGAAACGCGCCAGCAGCTTGTTGGCGTTGCCCAGACCATGATGAATGTCGGCACCGGAGTGACCGCCTTTCAGGCCCTTCAGCGTCAGCTTCAGGGTATCAAAGCCGGCAGGAACGGCTTCACGGCTTAATGGCAGGGTAGTGATGAAATCAATACCGCCTGCGCAACCCATATAGATCTCACCTTCTTCTTCTGAGTCGGTGTTGATCAGGATATCGGCCTGCAGCCAGTTTGGCTGGAGACCAAATGCGCCATCCATGCCCGATTCTTCGGTCATGGTCAGCAGTACTTCCAGCGGGCCGTGGGTCAGGGTGTTATCAGCCAGCACCGCCAGCGCAGAAGCCATACCAATGCCGTTGTCTGCGCCCAGCGTAGTGCCGCGCGCTTTGACCCACTCACCATCTACATAAGGTTGGATTGGGTCTTTAGTGAAGTCGTGGACCGTATCGTTGTTCTTCTGCGGCACCATATCAAGGTGCGCCTGCAGCGCAACCGGGGTACGTTTTTCCATACCCGCAGTGGCCGGTTTGCGAATCAGGATATTGCCGACCTGATCGCGCTCAACCCAAAAGCCTTGCTCTTTTGCCCAGCTGACCACGTGCTCAGCCAGCGCTTCTTCATGATAAGAAGGATGTGGGATGGAGCAGATTTTAGCGAAAATATCCCACAGCGGTTGGGGGGAAAGTTGCGACAATTCAGACACAATGCATCTCCTGTGTCAGCGCGGCGGACATACCGCTCGCACGCCGGGTTCCAGTGAAAGATCGCCGTCAGCACATCTGACGTGATGTGGCTGAGAATATCACTGTTTTTCACCGGGTGCGTACTCAGGCGCGCTAAAATCCTGCATCCAGTGCGACAGATGCTGGTTTTTAACGCGTCAGATCCTTATAATCTCGCGCAACCTTTTCCCCCTTGTCTATTTTTTAAACCAACGATTGTTGGTCGGGATTTCTTTTATGAGCGAAAAATACGTCGTCACCTGGGACATGTTGCAGATCCATGCCCGTAAACTGGCCCAGCGCCTGCTTCCTGTGGAACAGTGGAAAGGTATCATTGCGGTAAGCCGCGGTGGTCTGGTTCCGGCATCGCTGCTGGCGCGTGAACTGGGTATTCGCTATGTCGATACCGTCTGCATCTCCAGCTATGACCATGATCATCAGCGCGAAATGAAAGTGCTGAAGCGTGCGGAAGGCGACGGTGAAGGTTTCATCGTGATTGATGACCTGGTGGATACCGGCGGCACCGCGCAGGCGATTCGCGATATGTATCCAAAAGCGCGTTTCTGCACCATCTTCGCTAAGCCAGCTGGTCGTTCGCTGGTGGACGACTACATTGTCGATATTCCGCAGAACACCTGGATCGAACAGCCGTGGGACATGGGCGTGGTTTACATCCCGCCAATCGTCAAAAGCTGATTGATGCAACGCAAACAACGCCCGGTTATGCCGGGCGTTGTGCATTCTACGCCTCGCACCCAACATGCGGGTGCAGTACACTCTTAGGCATCTATGCGACTATCGCGGGAGAACGTCTAAGATGTCGGATAAAAACCTCAGCGAAGAGCTTTTTAAGCCCCGCTTTAAACACCCGGAAACCTCCTCTCTGGTGCACCGTCAGCACCATCATCCGGTTCAGGTGCACAACACCCTCGAAGGGGATACCCAACCTTGCTGGTATCGCATGCTCAACAAGCTGCTGTGGACGTGGCGCGGCCTGTCACCGCAGGAGATCAGCGAAGTGCTGGCACGCATTGCCATCAGTGAGTATGAGCACACCGATGACACCCAACTCGACACGGTGATTGGCTATCGCGGCGGCAACTGGAACTTTGAGTGGTCGAAGCAGGCCGCCTTGTGGCAACAGCGCGCGATGGAGAATGAAGATCACGAGGAAGCCGGGCATCAGTGGATGCGCGCATCTAATCTCTACAGTATTGCCGCCTATCCCTATATCAAAGGCGATGATCTGGCCGATCAGGCACAGGTGCTGGCAAACAGGGCTTACGAAGAGGCCACGCAGCGTCTGCCGGGTGAGCTGAAAGCGCTGACCTTCCAGATCAGCGGTGGCAGCCCGGTCACCGGTTTCCTGCATATGCCTGCTGAGGCCAAAGCCCCATACCCAACGGTGCTGCTGTGCGGTGGCCTGGATTCGCTGCAGAGCGATCATTATCGCCTTTTCCACGATTATCTGGCGCCGCGTGGCATCGCCATGTTGACGCTGGATATGCCCTCTGTGGGCTTCAGCAGCAAATGGAAGCTGAACCAGGACACCAGTCAGCTTCACCAGCAGGTGCTGCGTGAACTGAGCAATGTGCCGTGGGTTGATCACACGCGCGTTGCACTGTTTGGTTATCGCTTTGGCGCCAATGTCGCCACCCGACTGGCCTATCTGGAAGTCCCGCGTCTGCGTGCGGTCGCGACACTGGGCGCGATGGTGCACAACGTATTTGTCGATGAGCAACGCCAGCAGCAACTACCGGACATGTACATGGACATGTTGGCCAGTCGTCTGGGGATGCCTTCGGCGTCTGACAGTAACCTGCGCATTGAGCTCAATCGTTACTCGCTGAAGGTGCAGGGCCTGCTGGGGCGCCGCACGCCGACGCCGATGCTGGCGGCTTACTGGCCGGGTGATTTGTTTAGTCCGGAAGAAGAGGCGCAGCTGATTGCCAACTCCTCCGCACAGGGCAAAGTGTTGGCTATTCCCACCACACCAGTTTTCTCCAGCTTTGAGAAGGCGTTAAATCAAATTTGTGACTGGCTGGCAAAACAATTGGGTGTATGACTGGCAAAAATCCAGCGCTCTGCTACTACTTATATCCGGGATATTTTGCGTTGCGCGCGTGATTCGCGTAACGAGAAACAATTTTACGGTTATTTGAGGGAGAATTAGCATGACGTTACCGAGTGGTCATCCCCGTAGTCGCCTGCTGAAGCGCTTCACCGAATTGGGGCCGTACATCCGTGAAGGAAAATGCGAAGAGCAGCGTTTTTTCTTCGATTGCCTGGCGGCGTGTGTCAACGTTAAACCTGCACCTGAACTCCGTGAGTTTTGGGGCTGGTGGATGACGCTGGAAGCGCACGAAGACCATTTCACCTATGAATACCACTTTGGGTTGTTTGATAAAGACGGTGACTGGGGTGTGGCAACGATTAAAGGCAAAGAGAACAACGAGAGAGTGGAGAGTACGCTGCGTAACTTCCATGAGCGTCTGAAAGCGGTGTTGAAGGATCTTAAGTTGGATCTCAAACCTGCATCGGGCTTTAAAGAAGAGCCGGTCAAGCTCAGCGCTTAAGCACGCCATCCTAGTGTTCGGCTTTTAAGCCAGTTAAACAGACAAAAAGAAGAAAGAGCCGGTGATGAGCCGGCTCTTTTTTTATAGACACATTGAGGGTAAATCAGACGACTTAGAACTGGTAAGTCAGACCAACAGCAACGATGTCGTCGTTGTTGATGTTCAACTTGTTGTTGTCATCCAGTTGGTTGATTTTGTAATCAACGAAGGTAGACATGTTTTTGTTGAAGTAGTAGGTCGCGCCAACGTCGATGTATTTAACCAGATCTGCGTCGCCGATACCGTTTTCCATGTCTTTGCCTTTGGTCTGCACGTAGCCGATGGACGGACGCAGGCCAAAGTCGAACTGGTACTGAGCAACCAATTCAATGTTCTGTGCTTTATTAGCTGCACCAGAAATTGAAGAACCTTGGTAAGTACCGCTGAACGGGGTCATGTTGCGAGTTTCAGTATAGATAGCTGCCAGGTAAACGCTGTTCGCGTCATACTTCAGGCCAGCACCCCATGAGTCTGCTTTATCGCCGCCGCCATAAACGCGGTTTTTCTGCGCCAGGGTGGTGTTAGAAGAGGTAATAGCAGTCATCAAGCTCACACCGGTATCACCGATGGTGTAACCCAGTGATGCACCGTAGCCGTCGCCATTCTGACGAGTACCGTCTGGTGAGCCGCCAGTTGAGCTTGCGCCACGACCGTTAGCAGTTTTGTCATCGTTTTTGCCCTGGTATTGCAGCGCAAAGCGCAGGCCATCAACCAGACCAAAGAAATTGCTGTTGCGGTAAGTTGCTACACCAGTAGTACGCTGAGTCATGAAGTTGTCAGAACGCGCAGTACCGTCACCACCGAACTCTGGGAATACGTCAGTCCATGCTTCTACGTCGTACAGCACGCCGTAGTTACGACCGTAATCGATTGAACCGTACTGACCAAATTTCAGACCCGCAAAGCCCAGACGAGTTTTGTTGCCTGCGTTAGCGTCAGAACCTTCAGAGTTGTTGACGTTATACTGATATTCCCACTGGCCGTAACCGGTCATCAGATCGTTGATCTGCGTCTGTCCTTTGAAACCGATACGAACGTAAGATTTGTCACCGTTGTTTGAGTCAGCGTCGCTGAAATAGTGTTCAGCTTTAACGCGGCCGTAGAAGTCCAGCTTGTTACCGTCTTTGTTATAAACTTCTGCGGCGTGAGCAGCGGAGGTCAGTGCCAGCGCAGATACGACTAATGCCAGTGTGCTCTTCTTCATTTGCTATCAATCCCAATGAGTAAAATTTGTTGTACCCTTGAAAGGGTTTGTAAAACAGGGGACTTTTTACCGACTGGTGATGAAAGTTTTATGACAGTTTTTCTGATTTCTTGTTAATCGCGAACTTTTGGTCTACTGCATTGTCAGGGGATTTTTGTGCTTTTCCCCTTGCTGTTATTGGCTTCCTCGCTGACTCCTGATAAAACGTCCCTTCGCAGAAATTTTTTTCTTATATGGCAGGAAAAACATGAGTGGCAGTCAGACCCTAGTGGTCAAATTGGGTACCAGCGTCCTCACCGGCGGTTCACGTCGGCTGAATCGTGCGCACATGGTGGAGTTGGTTCGTCAGTGTGCGCAACTGCATGCGGCGGGTCATCGTATCGTTATCGTCACTTCGGGCGCGATTGCCGCCGGACGCGAACACCTGGGTTACCCCGAACTGCCACCTACCATCGCCTCAAAGCAGCTGCTGGCTGCGGTGGGGCAGAGCCGTTTGATTCAGCTGTGGGAGCAACTGTTCTCGATCTACGGAATTCATATCGGCCAGATGCTGCTGACGCGTGCGGATATGGAAGATCGTGAACGCTTCCTCTACGCGCGGGACATGCTGCGCGCGCTGCTCGATAACCATATCGTGCCAGTGATTAACGAAAACGATGCTGTTGCTACCGCTGAAATCAAAGTCGGCGATAACGATAACCTGTCTGCCCTGGCGGCGATGCTCGGCGGCGCGGATAAACTGCTGCTGCTGACCGATCAACAGGGCCTGTTCACCGCCGATCCGCGCACCAATCCGGAAGCAGAACTGATCAGCGATGTGCACCAGATTGATGATGCGTTGCGCACGTTGGCCGGAGGCAGTGTATCCGGCCTTGGGACTGGCGGCATGGCGACCAAACTGCAGGCGGCGGATGTGGCCTGCCGCGCCGGTATTGACGTGATCATTGCGGCAGGTAGCCGCCCAGATGTGATCAGCGATGTGCTGTATGGCAAGCCGGTCGGCACCCGTTTCCACGCACAGCAATCACCGCTGGAGAACCGCAAGCGCTGGATCTTCGGCGCACCGCCGGCTGGCGAAATTGTGATTGATGACGGTGCGCTGGCTGCGGTATTAGAGCGCGGCAGCTCACTGCTGCCGAAAGGCGTGCGTGAAGTGCAGGGCAACTTCTCTCGTGGCGAAGTGATCCGCATTCGTAACCTGCAAGGGCGTGATATCGCCCACGGCGTGACGCGCTACAACAGCGACGCCATGCGCATGATTGCCGGTCATCACAGTCAGGAAATCAGCGATATCCTCGGTTACGAATATGGCCCGGTTGCGGTGCATCGTGACGACATGATCGTCAGTTAAGGAGCAGATGATGTTAGAAGAAATGGGAAAAGCGGCGCGTGCAGCGTCGTACAAGCTAGCAGAACTCTCCACCGAACAAAAAAACCAGGTGCTGCTGACTATCGCCGATCGCCTGGAAGCGGAAAGCGCCGACATTCTGGCGGCTAACGAGCAGGATCTGGCTGATGCGCGCCAGAATGGCATGAGCGCGGCATTGCTGGATCGCCTGACGCTCAATCCACAGCGTCTGAAAGGTATCGCTGACGATGTGCGTCAGGTGTGCCGTTTGGCCGATCCGGTCGGACAGTTGATCGATGGCGGCGTGCTGGACAGTGGTTTGCGTATTGAACGTCGTCGCGTGCCGCTGGGCGTGATTGGCGTGATTTACGAAGCACGCCCTAACGTCACCGTGGATGTGGCTTCTCTGTGCCTGAAAACCGGCAATGCAGCGATTCTGCGCGGTGGCAAAGAGACTTATCGCACCAACGCGGCCACCGTTCGCGTGATCCAAAACGCGCTGAGCGAACATGGCCTGCCAAAAGGCGCGGTGCAGGCGATTGAAAACCCGGATCGCGAGTTGGTTAACCAACTGCTGAAACTTGATCGCTACGTCGATATGTTGATTCCACGCGGCGGTGCAGGGTTGCACAAGCTGTGTCGTGAAAACTCGACGATTCCGGTGATCACCGGCGGTATCGGTGTGTGTCATCTCTATCTTGATGAAACCATGGAAATCGAACCCGCGCTGGAGGTGATTGTTAACGCGAAAAAACAGCGCCCAAGCGCCTGTAATTCACTGGAAACCTTGCTGATTCATCGCGATCAGGTTGAACGCTTTGTTCCTGCATTTTTGCAGCGCATGGCGCAGGAAAACATCCCGCTGCACGGCGATGCAAACGTCCTCTCGCTGCTGCAAAACGGCCCGGCCAGCGTGGTGGCGGTGAAAACCGAACAGTATGACGATGAGTGGTTATCCAACGATCTTAACGTCAAGCTGGTGGCGGATCTCGACGATGCGGTTGCCCACATTCGCGAGCACGGTACACAGCACTCGGATGGCATCCTGACGCGCAGCATTGGCAACGCCAACCGCTTTGTGAATCAGGTCGATTCCTCCGCCGTTTATGTCAATGCCAGTACGCGTTTCACCGATGGCGGCCAGTTCGGTCTGGGCGCTGAAGTGGCGGTCAGTACGCAGAAGCTGCATGCGCGCGGTCCTATGGGGCTGGAAGCGCTGACGACCTACAAGTGGATTGGCTGGGGCGACGATACGCTGCGCGGCTAATTTTCACTTCTGCAACACAATGGGCACCGCAAGGGTGCCCATTTTTTTTGCTTCCGATCCAATTATTTCCAGAGCTTTTTGATTTATTTCTGTCATGTATGGCGCCGACGCGCTTTTTCGCGCATTTTTTGTTTTAGGTGCTGGTATCAGCGTCACAGAACAATCCTGAAAACCCCTGTCAGAACAAGCTGTAGGGCATTCATTGCTGGTTTCCACCCCGTCGAAGAGGATAATGATCATCCAGCTTCATTGATAAAAGCTGTTGGGTAGTAAACTGACGGTAATATAAAATGAACTGGTAGCAAAAAAGAAAATAACATTCAGTCTTTAACTGATGGCAGATTATTAACTGATGGTTAAAAAAGAGAGTAACAGACAAGCTTTTACTGCCAGGCTGATTGCCGCGTGTGATAGCGCGGGAATTGTCGGACATGGACGAAACAAACAGGTTGCACAGGCGCTGCAGAAAAGGGGATGCAGGATCTCAACACCGGGGGTCTGGAAATGGTTTAACGCTCAATCGATTCCGGATGACAGTAATCTACTGGCGCTCAGCCAGTTGCTAGACGTGCGCGTAGAGTGGCTGCAGTTTGGCATGGAGCAACCCGATGCCACGGTGAGCCAGCATGCACTTATTGACCCGCAACATCGGTTCCGCGTCGAGAGTCTGGATATTGGGCAGCGAAGCGCTCAGGGCATTGCTGCGCGTGATGAACTGGTCGAAACCATTCAGGCTATCGAGTATGGGCTGGATGAGGCGCGCGTGCTGTTCAGCGGCCGTCCGGCAGAGAGCATCCGCCTAATCGCGCTTAACAATGATTCGATGGCCGGCACCTTTGCGCCACGTGATCAGCTGTTTGTGGATATCAGCGTGCATCGCTTTGACGGCGACGGGATTTACCTGTTTACGCTGGACGATCAACTTTATCTCAAACGTCTTCAGCTGCAGCACAGAAAGGTCGCGGTCATCTCCGACAATAAGCGCTATGAGACCTGGTACTTAACGCTGGATGAGGCGGCCTCATTGCAGGTGGTGGCGCGTGTCATCATGAGCCAGGCGCGTGATTACCAGATTTTAGGTTGATCACAGAACGCGCTGAACAGGTAAAAAAATATTCTGGCTGAAATCATAAATTTAACCGATGGTAAATAAAAAATTAACTGTTGGTGTTTGCCAATGTATTAGAACCTGTTAATAATTTGACCATGGAAGGAAGACATCACTGCTCCCGGATGAGCCCGCTCTTAAACAATTGAGGCGCTGCACAAGCGCGATACCCACCACCCAAAGTCAGTGAATTTTGGGATGGGGTGGATGCGCATTATGCAGCGTCGTCAGCTCTCTTCTGACTTCACTCTCCTCTGCTTATCCCTGGCCGCGAATGCAGCCGGGCGGGTCGATGTCGAGTGTTTGCAGTGGAATAACGGACGCCTCGGCTTCAGCCGACACGCCGCGCCTGCCACCCCATCGCCAAAGACTCATTCACAGGAGGAGTTATGGCGATTATCCAGTATGGCAAGTCAGTCTTCACCGGAAACGCGCGCACCCGCCGTCACCGACGCCGCCAGTCACTTAGCCGCCTGAAGCGCAGTATCGACTGCGCTTTAGGTCTTGAGCCCGATAACCCAACTTTGCGTAGCGCAGAACGCATTTGCCAGCGCCAGACGCAGTCGCGAGTCGACTGTGCGGTAATGGCACCCACACGAAGTCAGGCCGAAAGTGCCAGCTTCGACAACTGCTGCTTGCCCCATGTCCATTTGTACGCCGTGCGCTAAATCCTTGTCATTTTTCCCAGCTTTAAACGGAACGTTTCGTTATTGCTCACTGTTTAGCCTCGCTTGAGCGTAGCGCGGATCACGCGTGGCCTCAGATCGGCGGATAGATCAGTGAGATTTATGTTTTTGATTATTTGCGCAGTCATTTTCAGACCGTTGCGCCCGTCAAAGAGGAATCGTTATGAGCCAGATTATTGCCATTTTGAATTTTGAAGAGGGTTACCGCGAGGCGCCTTACCTTGATACGCAAGGGTTTCCTACCGTGGCAGGCGGTATCCGCATCGGTCCGAAAGGGGCCTCACTCAGCAACTATATCTTCCAGGTCCCGCGACGTGTGGGCGACGTGTGGAAGCAGTGCATTGTGGAAAACAAAGTGCTGGAGATGAATCAGCGTGCTTTGGTGCAGCAGGCGCTGAGTAAGTGCAGTGAGGCGCGCTGTGATGTGTTGATCAGCATGGCGTATCAATTGGGCGTCGACGGATTGTCGCTGTTTCGCGGCATGTTGAGCGCCATCACCCAGGGCGACTTCAACGGTGCGGCCAATGCCATGCTTGACAGCTTATGGGCTCGGCAAACGCCAGGGCGAGCGAGACGTCACGCAGAAGTGATGCGCAGCGGCAGCTACGACATCTATCGGGGGCTGTTATGAATATGAAATGGATGGTGTTTGTTATCGCGGTGCTGGCGGCCGTGATTGTGCTGCTGTTGCTCCAGCGTTTTACCACGCTGGAGTTCGTTAAGCATGCGCGACTGTTGTTCAAAACCTGGTCAGTGTGGCTGGCTTCATTGGGATCGATGCTCAGCGCCTGGGCGCAATCCTTCCCCTCATCCGCGCTGGATGCCTGGAATGCATTGCCTCAGGACATCAAAGACATTCTTCCCCATAACTACCTCGGATTGATTGGCGCCTTCATGGTGGCGATGGGCGTACTGGCGCAGTTTGTCCGACAGAAAAACTTGATTGAACAGCGCAAGACGCTGGAGGAGAAACCATGACGCTGCTCACTTCACTGCTCGGAGGCAGTTGGCACTGGCTGGCTGCGCTGGCGGGCATCGTTGCGGCACTGGTTGCCAGCTACTTCGGTGGCAGAAAGATTGGCAAGGTGCAGCAACAGGCCAAATCAGAGGTGGAGTCCGCGAACAAAGCGGCAGTGCAGGCTGTCGCGGTAAACCAGCAGCAGCAACAGCTGCGCGAGGAGGCTAAACGTGTGGAAGCCAACAATCTTAACCTTGATGACGCTGCTGCTCGCGACAAGTTGCAGCACTCGAAATACAACCAACCCTGAATCCCCCGTCGTTATCGACTCTGCTTGTACGCTTTTTTCCCCGATTTACACCCACGGCAATGACGCTGAGCGCATGGATGTTCGCACCGTGCGCGCTATCAACAACCACAACGATCTCTGGGATCAGCACTGCGGCACATCGGCGCACTAACGCTGTTCCCACACTTGCATTGCAAACCTGAAAAGGCCGAGGAGGCTATGATGATCGAAGTTAACTCTTATGCTGAGCTACGTACCACCACGCCAACCAAAAATGGCGATCTGGCATTTTTGCGTCGCTATAACGCGGACTCCACCTTCCACGGTGGCGGTGACTTTACCGGTTTTATCGGCACCACCACCGCCACGGATGATGGCGGGACACTGGCGGTGGGTAATGGTTTTTATTGGAAACGTGTGATTAACGATCCGTCCGATATCAACGTTTACCACTTCGGAGCGAAAGGGGATGGCTACGCCAACGACACCGATTCCTTTACGCGCATGCTGGCATGGACGCAAACCTACAGCGGTAACATCAAAGATTTGCCGGTGCGTTTTCCAGGAGGGAAATTTTTGATTAATCCGATCGACATCAGCGCCACAGACAATGCTTTCTTTGGCCTGCAGGGCGATGATGTTGAGCTGGGTTCCCTGCCGCGCACCACCATCATCTCGGATAAAAGTGCCAACCCGGTATTCAAGGTGAAGGCGCGTCGCACCTCGATTCGAGGCATTGCCTGGAATGGTCAGGCTTCAGCCGATATCACCACCAACAAAGGCACCATCACGGCCGATATGTGCAGCAACGTGCAGCCGTTCTTCGAAAATACCTGTATCGAAGGCACCACGGTAAATATCTACTGTTTCCGCGCACAAAATAACGGCGGTACGGTAATTAAGGTGTTAGATACGCTGGACAGCAAATTTGACCAGATTTACACCCTATACACCTATGCGCGCGTGTTTGACGTAGGCTGGTCAAACTCGCCAAACGGTGCGTGGGATCACTCCACCGCGATTGAAATCTGCAACTGTAACTTCCAGACCGGCTATGGTGACGCCACGCTGTATATGCCGCGCTGTACGCAAGGGATTTTGCGCAACGTGTGGATTGAGCATACGCGTAATCCCGGTGATTTATCGGATGGTGGCTGGACCATTGATACGCTCAATATTGAGGATTGCAGCAATCCCTTCAACCTCAACAATGCGCGTGTGCTGATGCGTCAGATTAACCTGCAATCCGGCGCGAAAGTGTCGAACGATCTGGTAGCCGGCAGATGGCTTTCCACCTTTGAATATGGCTATCGCCGCGATGAGAGTTACGGCAGTTTCCTCACCGGGTCACTGCGCGCGGGCTATTACAGCGGCTACAAAATCACCAATAACACCTCAACCGACAACTGGTATCGCCTGGGGCAGTTATTCTTCCCCAACGCCAACCAGCAGTGGGTGATGGAGTTTATTGGTAAGGCTGATGCCACCCAGCCTACCGGCACCGCCGGCACGCCGGTTAACGTGGCCAGTAGCGGTAAAACCTGGATCAATCTGCAACGGCTGGACACCGTGTGGGCGGATGCCTTTCATATGGGGCAGCCCGCGATCCTGGATATGCGTTACGGCCGTGTCGGCACCACTTATGCCGTGGTGTGGGTGAAGCTGAAGGCCAACAGTGGCGACACGATGCTTAACCTGAAAAACACCGGCCCAACGCGTTTCGATAGCGGTTCCTGCTCGCTGTTCCAGTCTGATCTGTCGATCGTTACCGATACCACCACCATGGGCACCCTGAAGCCAGCCGCACGCTTTGGCATGCACAATGGTCTGGCAGGGATTGGGGCCAATGAGAAGGGTGTGCTGACGGTTGCCACTGCCGCCGGCACGCCAACCAATGCGACAACGCCAACAGGCTTTGTGCTGGTCAATATCAACGGTGTCGATCGTAAACTTCCCTATTACGATTAGGTTCAGCACATTTTGGCGAGGCTTCGGCCTCGCCTTTTTTGTTTGTGACTCAAGGCTCAAAGGGACCCGTTTATGAGCCAGGTGCTGCTGTTGTGCCCAATTCACTGCGCCGACCAGGTCACATTAATTGGCTTCGCTTCGCTTAAATTATTAGTGCTTTATGCGGTAAGTTTGGTTTTGAAATTAATGTTGTTCTTCATAGTGTTGCAGAAGCGGTTTTTTATGGAGATCTGGGCAACAGACGACTAAATATAGTAGGTCCGAAAGTAACTGAAGATTAATTACAGTTTAATTCAATGAGATTATTTGCCTGATAACTTAAAGAACAATGTGTTAGCGTCGGGTGGCCTTTTAAATTGATTTCTATCTTATTATTCCTAACAATCTGTTACAGCTGCACTTATCAATTTGAAGAATCCCAATTCATCACGGCTAATCTTTGCCACTCTGCTTAATCCGTTTATCAGCTAAGTAAATTCCGTATTGGCAGAGTGCCCATTGACCTCATTACCGTGTCTGGTGAGAATGCCAGTGAAAGTTTTGAATTAGATCGCAAATTTGGGGCTGTTAGCCCATTGCAATACGGCTGCGAGGGCCGTGTTGAATTAACGCCACTTGCCCCTAACGGACAGCGAATGACGCGCCGAAATGATTAAAGGGCAGGGCATACAGCAAAAATCGTTAATGTCGTGATGTTCATTGAGAAGGCCGTCTTTAGATGCACCTTTTTAATCCCGAACGGCATGTCTTGTGAACCCTGACAGATCAGCGCAATGCGGCTGAATTCTTCAGGTTATTGATAAAGAATATTATTAACTAATGCCTTGAAAGGCGCGAGGGTAGCGAAACGCTACTTTCCCGCTAAACGTTTTTAACTGGCTGATATCTAACTGAACTCTTATGGGCGCAGCGGGGTCTCTTTACGCCAAAAATAGCCTGAATCATGCAGTCAGTACACTGGTAGCTGTAAGCCAGGGGCGGTAGCCTGTCTATTTTTTTATCTTTAATTACAAATAAGTCTGCACAATTTTTCTGGCGAAATTCTTATTTGCGTTGTGATTTCGTGAGTATTTAAAGGCCATGTTTATTTGCCTGAGGAAACTCCTAAATATGCTATTCACCATTGTTAAGCTGGGTAGAAGTAATCTGAAGAGTGGATTAACGATAAATCCTCTCCAGTTTCACTTGTCTCTATTTACCCGCTTTTTTAATACCGACAGAGTCCAGAGGTCATATGCAAAATCCCGTTAACGACGTTTTGCTGAGCGTCATCGTGCCGGTGTACAACGCCGCAGCGTATCTGGAGCGATGCATCGAAAGCCTAATAAAGCAGGATGAAATTCGCTTTGAAGTGATATTCATCAATGATGGCTCAACCGATCATTCGCTGGCCATATTACAGAACTACGCCCATTACCCGCATTTCCACCTGATTAATAAGCCGAATGGCGGAGTGTCGTCAGCCCGCAATCAGGGGATTCGCGCTTCACGTGGCAAATTGCTGTGTTTCCTCGACGCCGATGATTTTCTGCCGCCCACCGCTTTCTCAACCTATGTACGCCTGATGCAAAGCAATGTAGGCCTGGTGGTGGGGGAGTCTCAGCACTTTACGGCGCAGGGCAAACCGCTGAATTTCCCGCCGAATGCAGAGGCTTCACGCACGCTGAATGCGTCAGCAGCGATTAACGATCTGCTCTATTTCAACCCACGTCACGGTATCTGCGACAAGGTGTTTCGCGGCGATGTGATTCGTCAGCATCAGCTGAGCTTTAACGAGGAGATTTATAATTTCGAAGACCTGCTGTTTGTCATGAATTATCTGCACCTGCAGCAGGCAAGCGACGTGGTCTTCACTCAGCGGGTGGTTTATCACTATGTGATATCGGACAACTCGGCGACCCGGTCGACGTTGCGCGAAAAACACTTCTCTTTTGCTCGCTCGTTTGGCGGCATGAAAGCGTTTTTATCCACTAAGCACGACCGCTGCTATTACCACCTCTATTTAAAAGTCACCTCGTCATACATCTATAAGGCGTTGCAGAGCGACGGCTTTAGCCGCGCGTTTGTTGATGAATATATCGCGCTCTATCGCCGCAGCTTTAAGTCTTGGTGCTCATCGGGACCGATGCTCAATCCCTGGAGCCTCTACTTTGCGCTGTTTTTCGTCAGCCCGCGTCTGGTCTCACGCTTACGCAAACTGGCACGGAAATAAATGCTGAGGTTGATCTGTGAAAGATAAATTAAAAAATTCGATGTGGATGATTGCTGAAAAGCTCATCGCGGTGTTTGGTCTGATTTTTGTGACGTCCTATGTCGCGAAATATGTTGGACCGACCACCTTCGGCATTATCTCACTCTCCATGCTGGTGTTTCAGTTTATTCAGTCGATCGCCGTGATGGGTAGCGATGTGATTTTACTGAAGCGTATTTCGCAAAATCGACATTCCGGTATTCGCCTGATGATGGCGACTTTTCTGCTGGTGATGCTGATTTACTGCGGCTTAGCGCTCAGCGGCATGCTGATCATGGGAGAGGAGTGGAGTCGTGAAGCGCTGGTGTTTATCTGCGCAGCGGCGATTGCCTGTCTGTTCTCGTCAATTGACCTGGTCAATATCTACAACGAGGCAATGCTCAACGCACGACTCAATGTGATCGCCAACGTGATTGGCCTCGCGATCAGTCTGTCGGTGCGCTTCATTATTTCGTATCTGCAGCTGGATCCTCAGTTCCTGGCGATCCCCATTGTGCTGGCTACGTTGCTGCCGTTCAGCATCAAGCTGGCGATCTTCTGGCGTTATCACCGTCAGGGGCCGATTCCGGCGCTGCGCCACATCAAAAAATATTCGCGCTATATGGTGGCTTCCGGCATTTCGCTGGTGTTCTCGGTGATCGCTATCGCGATTTATACCCGAGTCAATCAGCTCAGCGTTTCGTATTTCCTCGGCGTAAAAGAGGCGGGAATATTTGCCGTGGCCATGACGCTAGCAACCTCATGGGTGTTTTTGCCTAACGCACTGTTGGCCTCCTTTTTTCCGGCGTTCTTTGCCGAGCGTGATGATGAGCAGTCAATTATCAAAGCGCAGAAACTGCATCTGCTGGTAGTGGGGGTGTCCGCCATTGTGATCATGGCGATATGGCAACTCGCGGGCTGGTTTATCCGTGATTTTTACGGCGAGGCGTATCTCGATGCCATTGAGCCGACGCTGCTGCTCAGTGTGGGCGCGATGTGTGGTGTACTCAGCAGCCTCATGGACCGTTTTATTATTAAGTACAACGGTTATCGCTTTTTAGTGAAAAAGACCTTTGCGGTATTAATTATCTGCCTGGCATCTTCCATTTTATTGGTGCCGCTTTTCGGTTTAACCGGTGCTGCCCTCAGCGTGGTATTAACCGAGTTCCTCTCTTTCTCGCTGCTTAATTATTTCTTCACTGCGCAACCTGTAGTGCGTATTCACCAGATTTTTATCAACCCCAGGAAACTATGGCAGTTATTTGTCAATTACAAAACCTCAGACAGTAAAGAGAGTTTATCATGAATGAAAAACCACTTTTCAGTATTATTATTCCCGTCTATAACTCACAAAAAACCATCAAGCGGACATTGCTGAGTGTACTTAATCAGACGTTCAGCAATTATGAAATTGTGGTGGTTAATGATGGTAGCACTGATTCGAGCCTGAAAGTGCTAGAGGATTTTTCCCGCTATTCTCAGGTAACTTTGATAAACCAAATTAATGCCGGTGTCAGTGCCGCGCGTAATAGTGGGTTACAACAGGCCAGTGGGGAATATGTTCTATTCCTCGATGCAGATGATTGGGTAGATGATGATTTCCTGATGACCTTCAAACAGAATCTGGATGCATGGTCGACGGAGTCTGTGGATTTGATCGTGGGTAATCTCAACGATGGCCGCGTGGGCAAGCTCTCTCAATCTGGCTTCTTCAGCAACGAAGATATCCCCTATGTGCTCGGTGAGCTGGAGATGAGCGATAACATTGGTTATCTGCATAACAAGTGCTATCGCCGTCAAATTCTGAGTGAGTTGAACCTGCGCTTTATCGAGGGGATCTCGATGAGTGAAGATCTGCTATTCAATCTCAAGTTCTTCAGCTGTATTAGCAATTTCCTTGTTACACAGGGATCAGCATATCATTATGAAGACGTCGCCGGCTCATTATCCAAACAAAAGGTGCATTACAGCGAGCTTAAAGTCAGAAAGCAGTTTCTGACCACGCTGTATGATTCTATCGTGGATAAATATCAGGGAAGTAATCTCGATTATTTTTTGAAAGGCATTTCCAAACGCGTACTGGCGTTGGATATGCAAATTGTGACGGCGATGTACCATTCGTCGTTTTCACCTGCGGATATCGCGCAGGAGATCAATGAAATAAAGCGGGGGAAATACTCGAAAGGGATTTTCATTCTGCTCAATAAAAATGAAAAATTGAAGTACATGATTATGAATTTGAATACTATCACAGCGTACTATTTCCTTTATGCACTCTACAGAATGCGCGCATTCTGATTTGAAATTCCCCCGGGATTATTCTCTGTCATTGTCTGCTGCGGATATTCCTCAGAATACCGAGTGGAACAATGGCTTCGCCAGAGAGCAGTTGCCGGGGGAGTTTCACCTTTCTCTACTGCAGTGTCTGTGGCAACGGTTCGCCGTTGCCACATTTTCCCCGTCCGCATACCCCACTTTCAACGCCTCCCTCTCGCGCATCACTCTCCTGTCAACGTCCCGTTCAGCCTGCAAATCGAACCCGACAAACCCTTGCACTCCTTCATGCTCTCAGGTCAAATAGCGCCCATGCAAACGTTTGCGTGCGTGAATCATGCATATTTGTTGATTTAATAACCGATTTGCGCATTTATGACGGCTTTGTGATGCATGTCTTGCGTTCAGGCAACCTTAAGTCGTCAAAAACGCGTAGCATGTGCCCCGTCGCACCAATGGCATGTTTAGCCGCCGTGATTTCGGCTGCATTGTTTAAAAGCTTTAAATTCTGGAGAGACAGATGGACAACTCACAAACCGTTGCGCAGGGCACGGTTGAGGCCAGTTCAACAGGCTGGCGTAAGAGTGATACTGTGTGGATGCTAGGCCTCTACGGTACAGCGATAGGCGCAGGTGTTTTATTCCTGCCGATCAATGCGGGTGCAGGCGGATTAATTCCCCTGATTATTATGACAATCCTCGCATTCCCGATGACCTACTATGCACACCGCGCACTGACGCGCTTTGTGCTTTCCGGTAAAAACCCCGGTGAAGACATCACCGAAGTGGTGGAAGAGCACTTCGGTGTGGGCGCGGGCAAGATCATCACCTTGCTGTATTTCTTCGCTATTTTCCCAATCCTGCTGATGTACAGCGTAGCGATCACCAATACCGTTGACAGCTTTATCGTGCATCAGCTCGGGATGGTCTCGCCGCCGCGCGTGGTGCTGTCGTTGGTGCTGATCATCGGCATGATGACGGTGGTGCGCTTTGGTGAGCAGATGATCGTGAAAGCGATGAGCGTGCTGGTGTTCCCGTTTGTCGCGGTGCTGATGCTACTGGCCGCCTATCTGGTGCCACACTGGCACGGCGCGGCACTGGAAACGCTGTCGTTTAGCCAAAGCGCTGGCGATAGCAGCATCTGGATGACGCTATGGCTGGCGATTCCGGTGATGGTGTTCTCCTTTAACCACTCGCCGATTATCTCGTCGTTTGCAGTGGCGAAGCGCAATGAATATGGCGCAGGCGCGGAAAAGAAATGCTCACGCATTCTCGCTAGCGCACACTTGATGATGGTGGTGACGGTGATGTTCTTTGTGTTCAGCTGTGTGCTGAGCCTGTCACCGGCGGATTTGCAGGCGGCGAAAGAGCAGAACATCACCATTCTCTCCTATCTGGCAAACCACTTTAATGTGCCGATGATTGCCTGGATGGGACCGATTGTGGCGATGGTGGCGATCACCAAATCGTTCCTCGGTCACTACCTGGGAGCCCGTGAAGGCTTCAACGGGATTGTGGTGAAATCACTGCGCAGCCGTGGCAAAAGCGTCACGCCGCAACGTTTGAATCGTGTGACAACCGGCTTTATGTTACTGACAACCTGGTTGGTCGCAACCTGGAATCCGAGCATTCTCGGCATGATTGAAACCCTCGGCGGGCCGATCATTGCGATGATTCTGTTCCTGATGCCGATGTACGCCATTCAGAAAGTCCCGGCGATGCGTCAGTATAGCGGTAAGATCAGCAACGTGTTTGTGGTGATGATTGGCTTGTTAGCGATTTCGTCGATTGCGTATTCGCTGATGCATTGATGCAAAAGGGCGGCGCGATTTTAACGCGCCGCTCTGTCTTACACTGCTGCGGTCTTAAACACACTCATTGACTGCGCCAGACGATCGGCCTGTTCCTGCAACGCCTGAGAAGCGGCGGACGCTTCCTGTACTAACGCGGCGTTTTGCTGAGTCACCGCTTCCATCTGAGTAATCGCCAGATTGATCTCACTAATACCACTGCTCTGCTCGCTGCTGGCAATGGTGATTTCACTCATGATATCCGCCACGCTCTTCACGCTGTTCACCACTTCACCAATGGTGGTTCCTGCATGCGTCACCAGACGGCTGCCTTCATCCACTTTCGACACCGAGTCTTCAATCAGTACTTTGATCTCTTTTGCGGCTGAGGCGGAACGCTGCGCAAGATTACGCACTTCGGTAGCGACCACAGCAAATCCGCGGCCTTGTTCACCGGCGCGAGCGGCTTCCACCGCGGCGTTCAGGGAAAGGATATTGGTCTGGAACGCAATAGAATCGATGACGCTGATGATATCGACGATCTTCTTCGAGGAAAGGGTGATGGCTTC
Source organism: Erwinia sp. S63 (assembly GCF_016625195.1). Lineage (GTDB taxonomy): Bacteria > Pseudomonadota > Gammaproteobacteria > Enterobacterales > Enterobacteriaceae > Pantoea. The sequence continues at coordinate 252,319 of NZ_JACVUP010000005.1, read as the reverse complement.
CATCTTCTCGATGACCTGTTCCATCACCACGCCGCCCTCTTTGGCGACCGTTGAGGTCGTGGCAACCAGCTGATTGGCTTCACGCGCGTTATCGGCGTTGTGCTTCACGGTGGCGGTCATCTGTTCCATGGCGGAGGCGGTCTCTTCCAGCGAGCTGGCCTGCTGCTCGGTACGGGATGAGAGATCAATGTTACCGCTGGAGATTTGATTTGAGGCCACGGCGATGGTGTCAGAACCGGCACGAACGTTGGACACGATGGTCAGCAGGTTATCGTTCATCGCCTGCAGCGCCTGCATCAGCACCGCGGTTTCATCTTTGCCGCTGACTTCAATGTGTGAGCTAAGGTCGCCCGCCGCGACTTTCTCGGCGATGCCTACCGCTTCATTTAACGGGCGCACAATTGAGCGCGTCAGCATAAAGCCCAACAGCACGGAGGCGGCAATCGCGATAGCTGAGAAGATCAGAGTGATTTCAATCGCAGTCGAGCCGTCATCAATAATGCCAGTGCCTTCTTTGCGCAGCTGATCGGATTGCGAATTGGCAAAAGCCACGGCGCTATCGAGGAAGGTATTCTGGGTGCTGGTGATTTTCTTCAGCACATAGGTGCTCGCCTCATCCAGCTTACCGGCGCGCACTAAGTCCAGCACTTCGTTCTTCTGTGCTTCAAACAGCTGGCTGGCGGCCAGCAGACCGGCGATTTTCTTCTTGCCCACTTCAGTGGTCTGAATCGCCTCGATTTTTTTCATGGCAGTGTTGGTGCGATCGGTGGCTTCATCCAGCTGCTTAAAACGCTGTACGTTGTTTTCCGGGCGTAACGTATCAATCACCATGCCACGCAGGAATTTAATCTGATCGTTGACGCCATCGCGCACGTCAAAACCCAAACGGACTTTGACATAGCGGTCTTCTACGATCGAGGTGATGCCGTTTTTGATGTTGTTGATTTTCATAATCGACGTCACACCGACAACGCCCAGCAGGGCCACAACAAGCGCGAAGGCTATCCCTAAACGGGCGCCCACTTTCATATTCTTTAAGCTCAACATTGGTTCTCCCCGTAATGCTAAATAGTGTTGTTTTCAAGACGGAAAAGCAGGCTGAGGGCCCGCATCAGGCTGATGTTTTATAAGGTAAAGATACTTTCCGGGCGTAACTAATCTGGTATGGCAGCGCCGGTTCAAGCGCTATCAGTTATCGGTTGTTAATGTTTTAACTTTAATTTTTTAGAGGTGCGTCACAAAATCGTTAACATGATTAATGAGTGTGTTGGTTTTATAAGGGAGGGCAGGGCGTAAAAAAGGCGCGAATATCGCGCCTTATCGGGGTGTAGGTAAGATTAGAAAGGATTAACGTTTCTTTTCCAGCACGCGATGGATCACGCTCGACAGTTCATTAATCTCAAATTTCGCCACATAGCCATCGGCGCCGACTTTACGCACGTGGTCTTCGTTGGCACTGCCGGAGAGCGAGGAGTGGATCACCACCGGAATCTGACGCAATGCATCATCACGTTTGATATTACGCGTTAGGGTAAAGCCATCCATCTCTGGCATTTCCAGATCGGTTAACACCAGCGCGATTTTGTCATGGATCGATTCGCCTGCCGCTGCGGCCTCTTTCTGCATCTCGTTAATTTTGATCCAGGCTTCCAGACCGGTGTTGTGCATGATGGCCGGAATGCCCATGCTTTTCAGGCCCTGCTCCAGCAGCTGACGCGCCACTTTGGAGTCTTCTGCCACAATCGCCACCTGGCCAGGCTTGAGATTGAAATTTTTCGCCGTTTCAGCACTCGGCTCGACACCGCGCACCGAAGGGATGATGTCATAAAGAATCTGCTCAACGTCCAGCACCATTGCCAGATTGTTGCTCTGACCATCGGTATCGAGGCAGGCGATACTGGTGATATTGCGGCTGCCAATGCCGGCTTCGGCAGTGTGCACCTGGTTCCAGTCGAGCCGGACGATATTCTCCACCGACTCCACCGCGAAGGCCTGGGTGCTGCGCGCATATTCGGTGACCAGCAGCAGGTTAAGGCCGGTTTCCGGTTTGCAGCCGGTGACGGCAGGAAGATCGATGACCGGGATAAACTGGCCACGAATGCTGGCCATGCCCAGCAGCGGTGACTGCATACCCGCTGCACGGGTAATGGTCGGCATCGGTACGATTTCGCGCAGTTTAAATACGTTAATGCCGTATAGCTCAGATTTGCCTTTCAGCTGATCGGAACCCAGGCGGAACAGCAGCAGTTCGAATTTATTGGAAAGCGCAAGGTTAGCGCGTTCATCGATCTCTTTCTGAAAATTATCCATCATGGCCTCAAGCGGAATCTGGGCTGGGTAAAGGGGCAATGATTAACTTATCGGCAGCGCGGAAAAAAAATGAAGGGGCGGGGCAGAAAATTTAGCGCGAGAGTGGATACCCTCGCGCAAAGGGGATTACTTCAGCAGGATGGCGCGGACGCTTTTGCCTTTGATCTTGCCTTCTTTCAGCTTGATCAGCGCTTTCTTCGCGTGTGCGGCATCGATCGCCACATAAGCGTGGGTTTGTGTCAGGTCGATCTTACCGATTTGATCGCCGCTGAATCCGGCTTCACCTGTGAGCGCGCCGAGGATATCGCCCGGGCGGATTTTGGCTTTGCGACCACCATCAATGCACAGCGTCATTTTGGTGGCAGGCAGAGCTTGCGCCGCTTTACCTTTCAGGGTCGCGGAGGAAACCCAGTTGAGTTTCTGGCTCAGATACTCTTCCAGCGCATTAGCACGCACCATTTCATCGGGCGCGACGAAGCTTACCGCCAGTCCTTTTTCGCCTGCACGACCGGTACGACCGATGCGATGGATATGCACTTCAGGATCCCATGCCAGCTGGAAGTTCACCACTAACGCCAGCGATTTGATATCCAGTCCGCGTGCAGCCACGTCGGTGGCAATCAGCACGCGGATGCTGCCGTTGGCGAAACGGATCAGCACACGTTCACGATCGCGCTGCTCCAGATCGCCATGCAGTGCCAGAGCACTGATTTGACGATCGTTCAATGCCGCTGCGACGTCATCACACTCACGTTTGGTATTACAGAACACCACGCAAGAAGCGGGCTGCTGCTGGCTGAGCAGGGCACTGAGCAGATTGCCACGCTCACTGGCGCTGGCTTCGATAAATTGCTGATCAATGGCAGGCAGTTCCGCTTTGTCTTCCGTGGCCACGGCCAATGCATCGCGCTGGAAACGCTGGCTGAGGCTGGCGATGGTATCTGGCCAGGTGGCAGAGAACAGCAGCGTCTGGCGTGCATCCGGCGTGAAACCAATGATCGCTTCCATGTCGTCACGGAAGCCCATCTCCAGCATGCGATCGGCTTCATCCAACACCAGCGTCTGCAGTGCGTTGAGATCGAGATTGTCACGCTTCAGATGATCAAGGATACGGCCCGGCGTGCCGACCACAATATGCGGTGCGTGCACCAGCGAATCGCGCTGCGCACTCATCGGTTGACCGCCGCACAGCGTCAATATTTTGATGTTGCGGGTAAAACGTGCCAGCTGACGCAGCACATTACTCACCTGATCGGCCAGTTCACGCGTTGGACACAGAATCAGCGCCTGAGTTTGGGTTCGGGTGTTGTCAATGCGCTGCAGCAGGCCGATCCCAAAGGCGGCCGTCTTGCCGCTGCCGGTTTTCGCCTGCGCACGCACATCTCGCCCTGCAAGAATAGCGGGCAGAGAAGCGGCCTGAATCGGTGTCATGGCGTCGAAACCCATCTCGCGCAGGTTGTCGAGTTGGCTGGCAGGGAGTTGCGTCAGGGTAGAAAAAGCGGTCACGGGAATGTCTCAAATAGCGGTCAGGATTGCGGCGGTCAGTCTCGCAGAAAGGGCTGCTATCGGCAATGCAAATTGCGTGATTGATAACGTGAAGAAATCAATTAGCGTGGCGATCATTTGGCTAATTAATCGCCTGTAATAGATGTAAAATTCTAATCATTTTCTTCTGCGTGGCCGGTTACATCAAAACGTGAGAAACCTCTTTCCTGAATGAAAAGGTGCAATTAGCGTTGATAAAGGGACTATATAGCGTCTTTTTGACCTATTTTTGTCTATGTTACGCTTATGTGTCACTTAAGATGGGTAAAATTCCGATTAAAACAACCTGCCGTTTTGCTTTATATTTGGCGCGCCATTTGGCAAACAATAATATATTCAGAGGTCCAGTTTGAGTCTTTACGTCCAGGGACAAAACGAAGACATTCTGAAAATCGTCGGCCGCGCCGTGTTAACCCTGCATCTGCATGGAGAGACCCTGTCTTCGGATAAAGTCAGCTCCATGATTGCCTGTTACGCGGAAGAAGAGCCTGTTAGCGACGATGAAAACCAGCGTTTATACGCGCTGGCGATTCAGATGTTATCGTAAATCCAGCAACTCGCATGGGGCGCTTGCCGCCCCTGCATTTTTCGTTCATCAAGCCTCCGTAAGGAGGCTTTTTTGATCTCAGACGCTGAACACCGGCATACCGCTGTGGAAGGTGGCGCGTACCGGCGAGATGCGGGCGACAGCCTCAGCGGAACAGCTTGCTTCAACCAGCATCATGCTGGCGTCATCCTGCACTTTCGGCCACTGGCGATCGCCCTGGTTCGACAGCGGCAAAATGCCACCGGTGGCGATATGCAGCGCACGGCTCAAACCAAACTCATCAGAGCCGCGATAGAGTTGCGCATACAGGTTGGCTTTCTCCAGCATGCTGCCGGTGCCGAAGGGTGACCAGTGATCGATCACGCTATCGGTGCCGGTCATCACCGTGATGCCCGCAGCCTGCAACTGGGGTAACGGCATAGTGAGTTTGCCGATTGGGATGGTGGACGCCACGCTCATCTGCTGCTCGGCCATGCCTGCAATCATCTGATCCAGCGCTTTACCCTCCAGCGTGCCCAGCGCAAAGCCGTGACTCAGCGTCACTTTACCTTTGAGCTGTGGGTTTTTGGCGATGGTGTCCACCATGTACTGAATCGCCGCCACGCCAGACAGCGCGGTTTCGTGCAGATGAATATCCACGCCGCGATTGAAATCGAGCGCAATCTGGAACATCGCATCCAGCGACGCCTGCATCGCGCCATCCACATTGGTAGGGTCCAGCCCGCCAACATACTGCACGCCCATCTGCATGGCTTCACGCATCAGGCCATCCACTTTCGAATGCAGTAAACCGTGCTGCGGGAAGGCGACAATTTCGCAGGGAAACTCGGGATGGTTGGCCAGCGCCAGTTGCAGGTGCTCCAGACTTTTTAATCCACTCACCGGATCAATGTTGCAGTGGCTGCGCGCCTCGGTGGTGCCTTTGCTGTGCAGCAAACCGATCAAAGCTTCGGCACGCGCCTGTGAGGTGGGCAGTAACTGCGGGATCAGCACTTGCTCACGGGCAATCATATCCATGATGGTTTTGCCCTGACGCGGGCGCGGCGCTTGCCAGGGGCCGCTGTAGAAGGTTTTATCCAGGTGGATGTGCATGTCACGGGTGCGCGGCAACAGCAGCGAACCATGGGCATCCCACTGCGGAATGTCGGCGTTGCGCGCTTTGCCGGCGACGTCGATGGCAGCAAATTTGCCATCTTTGACGGTGATATCGTAAAGCGCAGTGCGCGTGGCAATGATTTCGTTGCCTTCACGCTCAAAACCTTCTTCGAGGCGTACGTTGAGCAATTGGTAATGGGCTACGCGCGGGGGCGGCGTAGAGATTGGCGATGTGGTGGAAGAGGGCGATGAGGCGGCGGCGTTCATACCGGCTGCCAGCAGGCTACCGGCACCTGTGAGGCGTACGCCCTGGCTAATAAAATCACGACGGCTGGGTGAAGTGAGGTGCATCAGAGGCTCCAGTCAACAAGGAAAACGTTAATCTGGCAAAACCCGGGCTGCGGCGCTGCGATATTTCCCACTGCTCAGCAGTGGGAAAATCACTGCCACTTTAACTGGCAAAATTCCACTAACGCCACGGCCAGCGCCTGCTGCAAATCGTCCTGTGGAGAGCGGCAAAACAGCGCCAGCTCAAAGTGGCTGATCGGCGGTAAGCCAGCGACTTCGTCCAGCACACGATGGCCGGGCAGGCGACAGCTGGCTGGCAGCAGCGTTAAACCTAATCCGGCCGCGCTGGCACTGGCGAGTGCCACCAGACTGGCGCTGCTGTAGCTGATGCGCCAGCTGCGGCCCAGCGCATCCAGCGTCTGACACATCTCTTCGCGATACAGCCCCTGCTGGGGAAACACCACCAGCGGCACCGGCGTCTGCTCAAAGCAGGGATGTTCGGCGCTATCCAGCCACAGCAGGGGCTCCGGCCGTGCTGCCAGCGGACGTTCACCACCCGGTTGCTTGATCAGCATAATATCCAGCTCTTCACGCTGCCACGCGCGGTGCAGATCGACATACATGCCGCTCATTACATCGAGGCGCAGCTGAGGATGCTCGCGGCTAAACTGCGCCAGCAGTGCTGCGGTAGGGGCGGCAAAATCCTCTGGCACGCCGAGGCGCAGGACGCCATCACGCCACTTATCGCTCAGCACATCGTGCGCTTCGCCGTTGAGCGCAATGATGCGGCGGGCATAGCCCAGTAATTTCTCTCCCTCTTCGGTCAATACCACCTGATGGGAGGTACGCTCCAGCAACGCTTTGCCAATCATCTCCTCCAGGCGGCGCACCTGCTGGCTGACGGTGGATTGCGATAGATGCACGCGGTCGGCGGCGCGAGTAAAGCTGGCGGTTTCGCATACCGCCACAAAACTGAGTAACTGCTGCGGCGTAAACATCGGCTGACGATTCATTTTTCCACTGATCGCTATGGTGTTATTTCATTTCCAAATAGTAACCATTGCTGCGACCCTGACAACCTTTCTACTGCAGGATTGTGTATGAACCGACATTCCAACGGATTGACGCTCGCCGCTCTGGTGCTGGCCGGGCTCAATATGCGTCCGTTACTGACTTCTGTGAGTCCCTTGCTGGGCGAACTGCGCCAGGCCATGAACCTCTCTTCCCTCGCCGCCTCGTTGTTGCCCGCCGTGCCGATGGTGATGATGGGCGCGGTGGCGCTACTCAGTGCCTCCCTGATGCAACGTGTTCCGCTGCAACGTTTGTTGATCGCCGGGCTCATTCTTTTACTGCTGGCGCTGGCTGCGCGCGGTGTGATTCACGATGGGCAGTGGCTGGTGGTGAGTGCGCTTTTCGCCGGACTTGGCGTTGGCGTGGTGCAGATGGCGATGCCGGGGTTAATCCGCCAGCGTTTTGCCCAGCGCAGCGCGCCCGTCACTGGGTTGTGGGCAGGTGCGTTGATGGGCGGCGGCGGATTGGGGGCAGCACTCTCGCCGTGGCTCAGCGCGCATTTCGGCTGGTCACTGGCGATCACCGGTTGGGCACTGCCCGTATTGCTGGCGATTGTGCTGTGGTGGATCGTGCGTGTGCCGGTGGCGCAAAGCGCAGAGTCGGTACCTATGCCCTCGCTATGGCGCAAACCGCGCGCCTGGTCGCTGGCACTCAGTTTTGGCCTGGTCAATGGCGGCTATGCCACCTGCGTCGCCTGGCTTCCGGATGCTTATCACCACCTTGGCTGGTCAGCGCTGGCGGGCGGTTCGCTGCTGGGCGTGATGATTCTTTGTCAGGTGGCTGGCGCGTTATTGATGCCATTACTGGCGCGCAAGGCGGATCGCCGTCCACAGCTGATTATCAGTTTGGTGTGCCAATTGCTGGGGATGTGCGGCTTCCTGTTTGCGCCACTGCTGGCGCCGTGGCTGTGGGCAGCGATTGCCGGATTTGGTTTAGGGGCTGCATTTCCGCTGGCGATGGTGCTGGCGCTCGATCACCTGCCTCATCCGCAGGCCGGCACACGCCTGGTGGCGTTTATGCAGGGCGCAGGTTTCATCATCGCAGGGTGTATGCCGTTTATCGCCGGACAGTTGCAGGCGCTGACGCACAGTTTCACCAGCGTGTGGATGATGCAAGGGGCCGTGACGGTGGGATTGATTGTGCTAAATCTTCGCTTTCATCCCCACAGTTATCGTCGGGCCTTTGGTCAGACAGAGTGATTATTGGTCCTACCAAATCGATTTAAATGTTGCCGCATCGTCACATAACACGAAAAATCACTCCAGCTTCGTTGCTTTAGGTTAACAATGCATTAACTATCTGGAGCCAGAAAGCCCCGCACTGTATTTTGGTCCTACCAATTTCGGTGAGCAGAAGGGCAAGACCTGTGGCGCAAACCTGCATTGCCGTTGCGCCGCACTCATCTGGTAACCTCTGGAGATAACGGCATGCCGGTGTGGCAACAAAACTACGATCCTCTCAACAATTTGTGGCTCTCCAGCCTGGTGGCGGTGATCCCGATTGTGTTCTTCTTCTTCGCGCTGCTGAAGCTCAAGCTAAAAGGCTATCAGGCGGGCACGGCCACGGTGGTGATTGCGCTGCTGGTGGCGTTGTTCCTGTATGGTATGCCGCTGGGCCAGGCGCTGGCCTCCGTGGTCTATGGCTTCCTGTACGGCCTGTGGCCGATTGCCTGGATCATCGTCGCAGCAGTATTTGTGTATAAAATCTCGGTGAAAACCGGGCAATTTGACATCATCCGTGCTTCGATCCTCTCCATCACACCCGATCAGCGCTTGCAGATGCTGATCGTCGGTTTCTCCTTCGGCGCGTTTCTCGAAGGCGCAGCGGGCTTTGGCGCACCGGTGGCGATCACCGCTGCACTGCTGGTGGGATTAGGCTTTAATCCGCTGTATGCCGCTGGTTTATGCTTGATCGTCAACACCGCGCCGGTGGCCTTTGGTGCGATGGGGATACCGATTATCGTCGCCGGGCAGGTCACCGGACTCGACAGCTTCCAGATTGGCCAGATGGCCGGGCGTCAATTGCCGTTCCTGACCATCATTGTGCTGTTCTGGATCATGGCGATTATGGATGGCTGGCGCGGTATCAAGGAAACATGGCCAGCGGTGATCGTGGCGGGTGGATCGTTTGCCATTGCCCAGTTCCTCAGCTCCAACTTCCTCGGTCCTGAACTGCCGGACATCATCTCGTCGCTGGCTTCTTTAATATGCCTGACGCTGTTCCTGCGTCGCTGGAAGCCGGTGCGTATTTTCCGCTTCGATGAGAAAACCGCAGTCGATCCCACCCAAACGAACAAGCGCTATACGCTGGGCCAGATTGTGCGCGCGTGGATGCCGTTCCTGTTCCTCACCGCCACTGTGACCCTATGGAGCATTCCGCCGTTCAAAGCGCTGTTTGCCAAAGGCGGCGCGATGTATGAGTGGGTGTTTAGCGTACCGGTGCCGCTGCTGCATGAGCTGGTGGCGCGTATGCCGCCGGTGGTGAGTGCGGCAACGCCTTATGCCGCCATCTTCAAGTTTGATGTGCTGTCAGCGACCGGCACGGCGATTATCGTGGCGGCAGTGCTGTCGGTGATCTGGCTGCGCATGAAACCTGCTGCAGCGATTCAGACCTTCGCTGAGACGCTGAAAGAGCTGGCCTTGCCGATCTACTCCATCGGTATGGTGCTGGCTTTCGCCTTTATCTCCAACTATTCCGGACTCTCGGCGACGCTGGCCCTGGCGCTGGCGCACACCGGCAATGCCTTTACTTTCTTCTCGCCGTTCCTTGGCTGGCTAGGCGTGTTTCTCACTGGATCCGATACTTCTTCTAATGCGCTGTTCGCGGCATTGCAGGCTACCACCGCGCAGCAGATTGGTGTGTCGGATGTGCTGCTGGTGGCCGCCAACACCACGGGTGGCGTAACGGGTAAGATGATTTCACCGCAGTCGATCGCCATCGCCTGTGCCGCCGTGGGGCTGGTGGGTAAGGAGTCGGATCTGTTCCGCTTTACCGTCAAACACAGCCTGATCTTCACCTGCATGGTGGGCGTGATCACCACGCTGCAGGCCTACGTATTAACCTGGATGATTCCATGACAGAAAACACGCCGCGTTTAGCGGATACGCTTCGGGCGCGATTGCGCGCCTGGATTGATGAACACCAGCTGGAGCCGGGCATGCGTTTGCCGGCTGAGCGTCAGCTGGCCGCTGAGTTTGGTGTGTCGCGCTCATCCTTGCGTGAGGCGATTCAGCAGTTGATCAGCAGCGGCGTGTTAATCAGTAAACGTGGCGGCGGCACCTGGCTGTGTGAGCCGCAGGAGCCCTGGTCGGAACAGCGTATTGTTGAGCCGATTCGCCAACTGCTGGCGGACGATCCCGATTATCGCTGGGATATCCTCGAAGCGCGCCACGCCATCGAAGCCAGCACCGCCTGGCACGCAGCATTACGTGCCACTGAAGCGGATAAAGAGAAGCTGCGCCTCGCTTTTGATGCCCTATTAAAGATGCACGACTGTGACGATCCCGATATCGCGGCACAAGCCGATCTGCGCTTCCATCTCGCCATTGCTGAAGCCTCGCATAATGTGGTGCTGCTGCAAACCATGCGCGGCTTCTTCGATTTGCTGCAGTCATCCGTGCTGCACAGCCGCCAGCGCATGTACACCCAACCGGTGATCTTTAATCGCCTGAATGAACAGCATCAGGCGATGTACGATGCGGTGATGGCCGGGGATGCCGAGGCGGCACGCCAGGCGGCAATGGATCACCTCGGCTTTGTGCATACCACCTTGAAATCGCTCCATGAAGATGAAGCCCGACAGGCGCGAATTACCCGCTTGCCAGGCGAGTCCCTGGATAATCGTAAGGAAAAAAACTGATGATCATCTCTGCAGCCAGTGACTACCGCGCCGCGGCGCAACGCATCCTGCCTCCGTTCCTGTTCCACTATCTGGACGGCGGTGCCTACGCCGAACACACCTTAAAGCGCAATGTGTCCGATCTGTCGGACGTGGCACTGCGTCAGCGGGTGCTGAAGAACATGTCCGATCTCAGCCTTGAAACCAAACTGTTCAATGAAACGCTGTCGATGCCGGTGGCGTTAGCGCCTGTGGGTTTGTGCGGCATGTACGCGCGACGTGGGGAAGTGCAGGCGGCGCGTGCGGCGGCCTTGAAAGGCATTCCGTTTACCCTCTCAACCGTATCGCTGTGTCCGATTGAAGAGGTGGCGCCAGCGATTAATCGCCCGATGTGGTTCCAGCTGTATGTGCTGCGCGATCGTGGCTTTATGCGTAACGCACTGGAGCGCGCGAAAGCGGCGGGCTGCTCGACGCTGGTCTTCACCGTGGATATGCCGACACCGGGCGCACGCTATCGCGATGCGCATTCGGGCATGAGCGGGCCAAACGCGGCGATGCGTCGCTACTGGCAAGCGGTAACGCATCCGCAGTGGGCGTGGGATGTGGGATTGCATGGCCGTCCGCACGATCTCGGTAATATCTCCGCTTATCTTGGCAAGCCTACCGGACTGGAAGATTACATTGGCTGGCTGGCGAACAACTTTGATCCGTCGATTTCATGGAAAGATCTGGAGTGGATTCGTGAGTTTTGGGATGGGCCGATGGTGATCAAAGGCATTCTGGATCCGGAAGATGCGCGTGATGCGGTGCGCTTCGGCGCGGACGGTATTGTGGTGTCGAACCACGGTGGACGCCAGCTGGATGGCGTGCTGTCATCGGCGCGCGCACTGCCCGCCATTGCTGACGCGGTGAAAGGCGATATTGCCATTCTGGCCGACAGTGGTATTCGCAGCGGTCTGGATGTGGTGCGCATGATCGCGCTGGGTGCGGACACTGTGCTACTGGGCCGCGCCTTTATCTATGCACTGGCGACCCATGGTCAGCGTGGCGTTGAGAATTTGCTGAATTTGATCGAAAAAGAGATGAAAGTGGCGATGACGCTGACTGGGGCCAAAACCATTGCCGAGATCACCCAGGACTCGCTGGTACAGGCGAATGCGCTGCTGAGCGAAGCGGGTTTACATCCGGCTCGACCACGTGCCGTGAGCTGAGTTGCGGAAAGCAAAATGAGAGGCGTTGTCTATACTGACTGCTGTCTGACTAACAGGAGGAATGACATGACCATTCATAAGAAAGGATCGGCCCATTGGGAAGGCGACATCAAAGGCAAGGGTACCGTGAGCACCGAAAGTGGCGTGCTGAGCAACCAGCCTTATGGCTTCAATACCCGCTTTGAGGGTGAGAAGGGCACGAATCCGGAAGAGCTGATCGGTGCGGCACATGCGGCATGCTTCTCCATGGCGCTGTCGCTGATGCTGGGTCAGGCTGGCCATCCGCCAAAAAGTATCGACACCACGGCGGATGTGTCGCTGGACAAAAAAGGTGAAGGTTTTGCCATCACTAAAATCGCCCTGACCAGCACCATCGCGCTGCCGGGTATCGATAGCGCCAAATTTGATGAGATTATTCAGAAAGCCAAAGCGGGCTGCCCGGTGTCACAAGTCCTGAATGCTGAAATTAGCCTGGACTATACGCTGAATAATTAATCGCCCTTACGCTTTACCAGCGGTAGAATAACGATGCGCCTCATGGCGCATCGTTGCTTTCTGCCGTCTGGAGGATGCGTGGGGAAAAAACTGGCTGCAACTAAACACTGGAAAATGATTGTGGTGCTGCTGTGCATCTGCGGCGCGCTGATGCTGATTCGCTGGGCGGCGATGATATGGGGTTGAAAGACTGGATCTGCCGCCATAAGCTCGGCGTGCTAGTGATGGTGATTCTGGTGCTGGAAGGGGTGCACTATCTGCTGACCGCCTCCTGGTTACCGTGGCAACTCGGTTGATTCAGGCGTACTCGCTGTCTGGATGGCGAACGTTACGCACACTGCTGCGCGCAATGCGATAGGCCTTGCGTGGGTCGCCCGCCACAAACTCAAAGGTCGGCGAGTAGTAGAATGGCAACCAGCCTTCAAAGCTGCTCTCCCACTCCCAGCGCACCGGGCAGGGCCAGAGAATGCCATCATACAAAATGTAATAAACCCAGCGTCCGTTTGGACGACGGGGGCGAGTCTTCTTCATGGGATTCACAACGGTAATAGTGTAAAGCAGCTTATATTTTGGACGCTATGCTCCGATCTTGCAATGCCGTCTGGCTTATTTTTGTACAGCTCAAATAAAACTGGCACCGAATTAACGGTGCACTTCCCCGCACAGCAGGACCACATTTGGTCGAACTTTATGGATGCGGTCGGCCATTTGCTCACAGGCCACTTTGGTCGGGTAGATACGTTCTGACACCGGTAAGGCGTCACAGGCATCATGTCCACACGCGCTCACTAATAACACAAAACCAATCAGCATGATTGGACTCCTTAAACACGTTCCTGATGATACGGAAGCAGTGGCTGTTCGTTCCTTTTTTTAATCCAGTATAGCCAAACGGCAGCAGAGTCAATGATCACCCCGAGCGGCCTTGTGGTGCGAACGGCGAGATTATAACCAGACCGACGCACAACAGCAGTACAATCTGGGCTAAACTGTGCGGCCCTGACAAAAATGATGAGTGAGTGACCAATGTTGAACGAAATTGCCCATCCGGCCAGCAGCCCTAAACAAGCCGCGCTGCAACTGGTGATTGAACTGGTGCGAGCAGGCAAACTCAGCCCAATGCAAGGCGATGCCTCAAATATGATTTCCATTTACGAGCAGTTCAAAGCCCATTTTGAGGCGGACAAACACAAAGACTCGGCGATTTCCTGATGCTTTAATTCTGAAAACAGCGCAAGAAATTGCGCTGTTTTTTTATGCGTAAAACCAGGCGGGCAGAATCGCGATCAGGTTATTCAGCGTATGCAGGAAGATGGGCAGCGCGAGGCTATTACTGCGCAGACGGGCGTAACACAGCAACAGTGAAAACAGCGTCAGTGCCACGATGGTTTCCCAATGCACGTATTGCGTGTGCATCGCGGCGAACAGCAGCGAGGTGAGCAGCATGCAGGCGAAGCGGCTCTTCGGTGCCCACAACAAAAATCCTTGTAACAGAAAACCGCGGAACAACACCTCTTCAAACACCGGTGCTAGCAGCACCGCAGTCAGCAGCAGGATCAGCATCGAACTGCGTCCCTGTTGACTCTGCGCAATCAACCAGCCTTCCGGTTGCAGGAATTGCGTCTGCGCCACCATCAGCGCCACCAGTGCACCGACAAACAGCAGCGCCTGACCGGGACGCAGATATCCCAGCGGGATGTCAGTGCGGCGTTGGCAGTAAAAACGATACAGCGGGTAGATCACCGCGAATTCAAACAAGCAGAGCACCGGCACCAGTAAACCGTTATTGCGCAGCGCCCCGTAGTTGGGAAACAGCGTAATCAGCATGGTCACGACGTAATACACCACAAAGCTCGCGGCGTAGAACAGCGTCAGCGTCACTTTGTCGGATTGGGTGTCCATAGTCAGCTCAATGGGCAGAGGAAAACGCATAGTAGCAATGGCGATCATTGCTGTCGAGATGGCCCCACACAGAATTGCGCTGTTCAAAAATTCCGCCGCGAGGACTAAATCTGCGGCGGCCTGCGCCGATAACCGAAAAAACCATTACAGGACAGAGGCGCCATGAACGCGCACCCTGTCTTCTTTTTTGCTGCCTCTGTTTTGCGAGCACATTGCATGAATTCTGAGTATCACCGGCACGCGACCTTGCCTGCCAGGGCTAATATGGAAGCACACACCGTTAGGGTGACGCGACGCAGTTTGCGCACCTTAACGTCGCTGCTGTTTGGCGTGCTGCTGCTCTCTGTTGTGATGGTGCTGGTGATTGCCCATCGACAAAACAGCGACTCCATCCAGCAGGATATCAATCTGATGCGCCAGGCCTGGCATCAGCAGCAGGAGAAGATGATCACCGATGTGCGTGATTACGCCAACTGGGGTGAAGGCTGGAAGAATCTGCATCTGACGGTGAATAAAGTCTGGGCGTGGGACGAAGAAAACTTTGGCCCCAGCCTGTACAAGGAGTATCACTATGACGGCGTATTTGTCATCGATGGTGCCGGCAAAACGCGCTACGCGGTGGTGGATGGCAAATTGTCAGAGGCGTCGCTGGAAAGCTGGTTAGGTGGGCAAACTGCACTGTTGCTGGCCGCCGCACGACACCAACCTGACGATGGCATTACGCGCAATGCGATAATCAATCAACAGCCGGCATTGGTGGTGGCTGCGCCGATCACGCCAGGCAAGGTGCCCGATCTTCCCACTATTCCGGGCCCAGCCTCGGTGATGGTGTTCGTTAACATCATGACCCCGGAAAAATTGCAGGCCCTTGGCAAGTCGCTCAATGTGATTGCGCCGCGAATTGCGAATGGCTTAAACGATGCGTTGTATGAACCGCGGCTGGCCGAACCGGTGATTCAGGGCGAGCCGCTGGTGTTACGCTGGCAGGCCAAAAATCCCGGCTTTGGGGTGATCTGGCTGATGATGCCATTGCTCTGTTTCACTGTACTGGCGGTTGCGCTGGTGACACGCCGGGTGATTCGCCATGCGCTGCATAACGCCGTTATTTCCGATCGTCGCTTTGAAATGCTGGCCATCAGTCAGCGTGAACTGGCCAACAGTGAAGAGCGTTTCCGCGACCTGGCAGAAGCCGCTTCGGACTGGATTTGGGAAGTGGACGATCAGGGACGCCTTTGCTATCTCTCCTCGCGTTTTGCCGCCGTTACCGGACACGAGGTCAAAAGCTGGATCGGGCGCCCACTGGATCAACTGCTCAGTCATCCCAGCCACTCGCTGGTGGCCTGGCTGCTGCGTCAGGGCGATGAAATGCAGCATGTGCCGCTGCGCTGCCAGTTTATGGCTGCCAACGGTGAGCGCCGTATCGGCGAACTGATGGCGAAGACCATTCGCCGCAACGGCTTGCGCACCGGCTTTCGCGGCACGGTGTCCGATATTACCCATGAAGTGGATGCGGAAGCGCGCATCCAGTTCCTGTCACGCCACGATCTGCTTACTGGCCTCGCCAACCGCATGCAGCTGCAGGAATTCCTGACTACTCATCTGGAGCACGCCACGCAAGAGGCACCGCTGTTTGTGATCAGCTTCGATCTGGATCAGTTCAAACCGATCAACGATTCGTGGGGCCACGCAGTGGGCGATGTGGTGCTGAATGAGATCTCTCAGCGGCTGAAAAATCTGATTGGGCCTGATGAACTGGCGGCACGACTGGGCGGGGATGAGTTTATTCTGCTGCTGCGCGAAAGCTCGCGTGCCGGGCTGGAGTATCGCTGCCGCGCGCTGCAACGCGCCGTCCATCAGCCTATTATCAGCGGATCGCACCAACTGAGCCTTACCGCCAGCATGGGTATTGTCAGCGCACCGCAGGATGCCAGCCAACCGGAAGCCTTACTGCGACTGGCGGACATCGCACTCGGCCAGGCACGTACGGCTGGACGCGATCGCTGGGTGTGGTACTCCAACGATATGGCCAACCATATTCAATCGAAGCGCGATATGGTGCAGGCGATTGAAGAGGCGCTGCGCAACAATACGTTCTCACTGCACTATCAGCCGCGTTATCAACTGCAAACGGGACAGCTGGCCGGTGCAGAAGCGTTGATTCGCTGGCAGGTGGGCGAAAATCAATGGATTACGCCTGACCGCTTTATTCCGCTGGCGGAAGAGAATGGGCTGATTGCTGCCATCAGTGACTGGGTATTGATGCGCGCCTGCCATGATGCCAGCGACTGGGGCGATCAGCGCTACATATCCGTAAACATCTCACCAGTGGAGTTCCGCAACAGTGATTTGGTGGATCGCGTGGCGCATGCGCTGGCGGTCAGCGGCTTACCGGCCACCCGGCTGGAGCTGGAGATCACTGAAAACGTCACCTTCGAGCACCCCGATCGTGCACTGGAAATCATGCAGGGGTTGCGAGCGCTGGGCGTGCGGCTGACGGTCGATGATTTTGGCACCGGCTATGCGGCATTAGGTTACCTGAAAACTTTCCCATTCAACGGCCTGAAAATCGATCGGTCATGGATGAAAGAGTTCCCGGAATCGAAACAAGCGCAATCGGTGGTCGCAGGGATTGTCGGATTAGCACGCGCCTTTGCGCTCACCATTACGGCAGAAGGGATTGAAACCGAAGCGCAGCTCAATGAGCTGAAGGCGCTTTCCTGTGAAGAGGGGCAGGGCTATTTTCTCGGCAAGCCGATGCCACTTGCCGCGTTTAAAGAGCGCTTGCAGGATGAAAAAGAGGCCGCTCAGTAAGCGCGGCCTCTCCGTCGTGGCGGCCGTTTAGCCGCCAGCATCATCAGGGCTTAACGCACCCGCACCGCAACCACGGTCATCAGGATGGCAAAGCCGATAAACATTGCAAGTTCCATCATCGTCACCTCAGATAATTCTTAGTTAATTGTAGTGACTGAGCGCGTGAACTTTAGACACAGCGTGCGATTTATCCTGGAAAACGAGAGGAAGATCGCGCGTTAGAGCACAATTATTCGATTAATCCACTGTCATTATTTTCACATCAGCGGTTGGCTTTGTTACTCTCGGGAACGGTTCGTTTACTATCCAGGAGGAGAAACTTGTGACCCATTATGGAAAAGCGTTACTGGCTACGGCCTTTTTGGCCTTAACCGCTTGCCAGTCCGCCAGCAAACCGGACAGCACCGCTGCCGTCAGCCACGATCCCGAAACCGATCAGTGTGGCGCATCGCAATATCAAAATTATATCGGCCAACCGCTGAGCAGCCTTGATACCCAACGCTTTGCGGTGCCGATGCGCGCTATTCCGTGGAACGGTGCCGTTACCATGGACTTCAATCTGCGCCGCCTGAACTTTACTGCTGATCAGAGTGGTAAAATTTCGCGGGTTTATTGCGGATAAATTCAAACGGACACCGCATTGTCATCGGGCTGTCATGGCGCCGGGCGAGGATAGCTGCGCATTACGGAGATTTCCTCGTCACTCTCGAATATGCAATGCTCGTCTTGTTTCTTCCCGCCTCGGCGGGAATTTTTTTTTCTATTAATCCGTACTGGATTGATGAGGAGCGACGATGAGACACACCAAAAAAATTCTGCTAATCACCCTGCTATTAAGTCCACTGGCGCACGCCTCGAGCGAAGCCGCCTGGCAGCAAAACACGCAAACCCGGCAGCAAGCCTGTCTGAAAGCCAGTGGCCTGAAGGCGGTGAAGGTGGTGGGTAAACCGATTCAGTATGACGATAGCGTGGGTTACGACGCAGTCCTGCTGGAAGGACGCTATCCGCAGAAGCATATGAAAAATCAGGTTGGGCGTGAGCTGTGCCTGTATCAACGTGCGAGCGGAAAAGCGGTGGTCAGCGAGGCCGATCACCTGCGCGCAGTGAAGTAACACGAAATGGAGGCGCGCCTGCATACGGCGCGTCTTGAAGTCCCTAAACGCTGCAGATCTCCTTTAAATCCGCCGCACACCAAGCGATTTCTTCGGTGGTTTAATGACGGCACTCTACGGCTTTTGTTGCCTGTCTTCCAGCAACTGCGCCAACAGGTTGCGATAGCTTTGGAGCTGCTGCTCATCCCCTTCAAATTCCAGTTTGGCAATCACCCGCGCAATGATCGCTTTGCTGGTCGCGGGCTGACCATCATCCATCAATTCGCGCATGATCGCTGCCAGCAGATCGCTCTCGTGCGGCGCATGCCAGGCAGGACTGTTGAAGTAGTCGGTAATCGCCCGACTGGCGCTGTTAGGATGTGTTCTCATGGCTGACCTCCGCAGAGACAACGATGCCCACCGCCGATTATTGGCAGCATTGGGAAATATGGGTTAAGCATGGGAACTGTCCAGAACGGGCAGCGCCTCGCCAGCGATGGCCGGTGATTTTTTAAACATAGATGCGGCGTCGAATATTGTCAGTAATGGATAGACATATTTTTTCACGTTTGCTCTCTGTCGCGATGCGCTTATCTTGCTGAGTTGTTTGTTACAGCACATAAAGACACTACAAATCGTGCCCCTTACACTATTTGCTGTGAGCAGAATCACGCACGGCAGCGAAAAACTGCGTTTTTAACCCGATGCCATGTTTTGCCGTCCAGCGATGTTATGAGGTTGTTAGACTGAACCCTCATTTCATTTTTTCTGATGCTCACGCCCATGCTACGCTCCATCGAGTCCTGGAAGGTCAATCTGATTTCGGTCTGGTTTGGCTGTTTTTTTACCGGATTAGCCATCAGCCAGATCATTCCCTTCCTGCCGCTCTACGTTGAGGAACTCGGTATCCATGGCGCCAATGCACTAAGCGTCTGGTCGGGTCTCACCTTCAGTATCACCTTCATCGTCTCTGCTGCGGTAGCGCCGCTGTGGGGCAGCCTGGCTGACCGTAAAGGGCGCAAGCTGATGCTATTACGTGCCTCTTTTGGCATGGGCGCGGTGATTCTGCTGCAGGCGTTTGTGACCGAGGCGTGGCAGTTGCTGCTGCTGCGTGCGCTGATGGGCTTAACCTCCGGCTATATCCCCAATGCGATGGCGCTGGTGGCTGCTCAGGTCCCGCGCGAGCGCAGCGGCTGGGCATTAAGCTGTGTCTCGACCGGGCAAATTGGCGGGGTGATTCTGGGGCCGATGATTGGCGGACTGCTGGCTGACTGGCTGGGGTTGCGCATGGTGTTTATTGTCACGGCGGTGCTGTTGATGGTGAGCTTCTTTGTCACGCTGTTCTTGATCAAAGAGACCGGTTATACGCCGGTGAGCAAACAGGACAAAATGAGCGGCCGCGAGGTGTTCCGCAGCCTCGACAATCCTCGCCTGATGATGTGCTTGTTCGTCACTACCATGGTGATCCAGATGTGTAACGGATCGGTGAATCCGATCCTGACGTTATTCGTGCGTGAGCTGGCTCCCGATGCGCAGAATCTGGCCTTCCTCAGTGGTGTGATCGCCGCACTGCCGGGCGTTTCGGCGCTGATCTCTGCCCCTCGTCTGGGTAAGCTGGGCGATCGCATTGGCACTCAGCGCATTCTGATGGGCACCATGCTGTTTTCTCTGGTGTTGCTGATGGCGATGTCATTTGTCACCAGCGCCACGCAACTTGGCGTGCTGCGTTTCCTGCTGGGCTTTGCCGATGGTGCAATGATGCCAGCAGTACAAACGCTGCTGGTGCGCCACTCACGCGATAACGTCACCGGGCGCATCTTCGGCTACAACCAATCGTTTATGTATCTCGGCAACGTGGCGGGTCCACTGTTGGGCGCGGCGGTGTCTGCTGCGACCGGTTATCGCTGGGTCTTCTTTGCCACTGCCGTGGTGGTGTTACTGAATGTGGTGCTGCTGCGCCGCTTCTATCGCCGCCCGAAAACCGAGCTGACTCAACCGCTGAGCCAGCCAGGCGAGGCGGCAAAGAGTACTACTGGCGCAGCGTCAGCGCGTAATGCCACTGCTGCTGAGAAAGCAAAAACTCCGGGCTGACGCTGGGGCTCCAGGAATCGTCGCCGCCCACGCCCATGTGGAAGCCATCCAGGTGCAGCCAGCAGCCTTCCTCTTCCCGCAACAGGTGGCGATGCGAGGTATCTTGCAGCTGTTCGAGGCTGTAGCGGCTGAGCGAGAACGCAAAATCGCCGCTCGCTTGCCAACTGCCGGTATCAAGCTGGCGTGTGCCGCAGCGTAATCCATTCTCACCCGGGAACACATAAGCGGTACTCAGCGAAGCCAGCGGCTGCTGCCAGTGTGAAAACTGCGCCGCCAGTTGACGATCCGGATAGTTCTCGTGCGGACCCAAGCCGAGCCAGCTCACACTCTGCGGCGCGTTCCTCAACTGACAACGCAACCCGATGCGCGCGGGAGCAGGCAAGCCAGGCGCCTGTTGCACCTCGACACTGATGTTCAACTCACCGTTGCCACCTATCTGATAACGCTTGTGGCTGGTAAAAATCACCTGTCCATTGGCCTGCCACTGATGCCAGGTTTCAATCAGCACGCTGTGTTTCAGACTATCGACCTGCATATCCAGCAGCACCGCTTCCAGCTGGTTATAGCCCGCGTGTTTCCAGCGCTCCACCCAGGCATTGGGATCGACATTGGCGGCTTCACTGGTGCCGATATCGTTATCAATCGGCGCGCGTACAAAGCACTCCTCCAATGACGTCAGCATCGTCTCTTCATCGTTAACAAACCATTGCACCAATTCCCCACTGCGTCGCGAGAAGTGCCAACGCTGTTGCGGCAGTTGCACAGCAACCAGATCGTGATTGGCAATCAGTTCTGGCGCGGTGGGCGTGGCATCAATCACACGAGGCATTAACGCGGCGGGCAGCGGCCACTGATCCCAGGCCACGCGGGCATCGGCTTCCGACCATGCAGTGGCAGCAATCTGATGCACCGCGAGATTCAGCCACGCATTCCCCTGTAAATGTTCAGCGGCTGGAATATCAATCGTCTGGCTGCCCTGCGCGGTGAGATGCAGCGGCAATTCGCCCTGCGCGACGGAAACGCCATTCTGTTCAATCGACCAGCGCAGCACTTCATTATCGCTGCTGCGGAACAGGTACTCGCTGGAGATCGTGAAACGCCAGGCGTTACTGGTATCGCGCTGGAAATGGAAGAACTGCTGTGCACGCTGCGCTTCAAACAAAGCTGGATGCGGCGTTCGATCGGCAAACACCAGACCGTTCATACAGAACTGGCGGTCATTAGGCGTATCGCCAAAATCGCCGCCGTAAGCCTGCCATGGCTGGCCTTGTTCGTCATAACGCGTCAGGCTTTGATCGACCCAATCCCAGACGAAGCCGCCCTGCAGGCGCGGGAATTGACGGAAAGCCTGCCAGTATTTGGCGAAACCCCCGAAGCTATTGCCCATGGCGTGCGCGTACTCACACAGGATCAGCGGACGCGTTTCACCCGGCAGGCCAATCCATTTTTTCAGTGACCACTTCGGCACCGCAGGGAAGGGCTGATCTTGATCGACGCGCGCATACATTGGGCAGACAATATCGGTGGCGGCAGTATTGGCGCCACCGCCTTCATATTGCACCGGACGGGTCGGATCGCTGCTTTTCACCCATTGATAGAGTGCATCATGGGTACTGCCGTGGCCGGACTCGTTACCGAGTGACCAGATGATGATGCAAGCGTGGTTACGATCGCGCTGCACCATGCGCGTGACGCGCTCGCTATAAGCGGCGAACCAGCGCGGCTCGGCCGATAAACGGTTCATTGGCTGCATGCCGTGGGTTTCGATATTGGCTTCATCGACGACATACAAGCCATACTCATCGCACAAGCGATACCACAGCGGATGGTTGGGATAATGCGCACAGCGGACGGCGTTGAAGTTGTGGCGCTTCATCAGTTCAATGTCACGCCGCATGCTGGCTTCATCCACCACCTGGCCGTTTTCCGGGTGATGCTCATGGCGATTCACGCCACGAATCAGCAGGGCTTTGCCGTTGACGCACAGCTGACCATTTTCAATGCTGACACGCCGGAAGCCGACATCGTAGGCTTCGGCTTCAATCACTTGCCCATTGTCATCCAGCAGCGTCACCACGGCACGATAGAGATGGGGCGTTTCGGCGCTCCACAGCAGCGGATTTTCTATCGACAGCACCAGCAGCGCTCGCTCTGGATAATGTCCACGCTCGTCAATCACCGCACTGCCCGGCGCTTGTTCTTCGCTGCCAATGCAGGTTTCGCCTTGCCACAGGCTCACACGCAGGCGGCACTGATCAAGCGGTCGTTCACCGGCGTTAATTTTGACACTCACGCGCAGATCACCACGGATATATTCCGGGCTCAGCGCCGTTTCGATTTGCACATCGGCCAGTTGAGTCGATGGCTTGTGCAGCAGGGTGACGTCGCGGAAAATCCCGCTCATGCGCCACATGTCCTGATCTTCTAAATAGCTGCCATCGCTCCAGCGCAACACCATCACTGCCAGTCGGTTCTGGCCACGCTGCAATGCCTGACTGAGATCAAACTCGGCTGGCAGGCGGCTGTCCTGTGAATAGCCGATCCACTGGCCGTTACACCACAAGAAAAAGGCGGAGTTAACGCCGTCAAACACAATGCGCGTTTGTCCTTGCGTCAGCCAACTCTCATCGACATTGAATGTGAGCGAGTAACAACCGGTGGGGTTATCCTTTGGAACAAACGGCGGATTCACAGGAATCGGATATTGCACGTTAGTGTAGATTGGCGCGTCAAAGCCATGCAGCTGCCAGTTTGCAGGCACGGGCAGGGAGTGCGCGCCAGTCAAGTCCTGCAACAACCAGCTTTGCGGCACCGCTTCAGGCTGTGAGAAATAGCTGAAACTCCACTGTCCATTCAGTAACTGGCGTGATGGAGAAGGGGCATCGTCGCGCGCACTGACTTCATCGCGCCAGCTGGAAAACGGCGGATGGGCATCCAGACGGTTCAGGCTGGTGATCACCGGATTTTCCCAGTCGCGACGCGCCAGGATATCACTGAGAGAAAGGGTGGGCAGGGTCATGGTAAGATCTCATTAATTGTAATGCGCTCACATTGCGTCATTTCGCGCGGCGTGTAAAGTGATCGACCACCCTCAATGGCTGAAATTTTCTTCATTACGATGATGCCTCTGTGATTTTTTTGCGGGCGTAGTGCCAGTAATTTGTTAAGCGTGGTGAGCAGAGATGAATAGCGCTGGGTTGCAGAGAATTCTGTATTGTCGTGCCTGTTGCCGCCTCATACACTCAGCCCGATTTCACCATCCAGAGGTAATTATGGTCCGTATTATTAAACTCGCTGCCGTTGTGGCACTGGTGACCGCGCTGAGCGGTTGTATCTTCCCACCGCCGGGCGGCGGAGGCGGTTGGGGTGGTCCTGGCGGCGGTGGCGGTCCAGGTCATGGCTTTATGGGACCGCATTAATTAGCGCCATCCGTTAATGCATGAATACGCGCGAAACGTTTCGAAAAAGCATGACCAATGAAGTGAAACGTTTCGCCGTTACATATTGAAATTCCGTTTCTTTTTTAACGCTGCGCTTAATGTTTATTTTGTGCAAACCGCCAGAAATCCCTGTTGTTTTAACCCCCTCAATGCTAACGTCTGTTTTCCATCTCTTATTGAGCCCGTCGCATGAAAAACCTTATCGCGGAACTTCTGCTAAAACTGGCTGAGAAAGAAGAAGAGTCAAAAGAATTAGTGGTCCAGGTTGAGGCATTAGAAATTGTGCTGACGGCCATGCTGCGTAAGCTGGATCCTGAACAATTCAATGAGATTGCGGCCGGTATCGCCACCGCCATGCCCCCGCTTGCTCCTGCGGCAGAAACCCCCGACACCACTCTGCTGCGCAACTACGTTGAAAAGCTGCTGAATCATCCACGCGTATAAGCGTTATCTCTCCCTCTAAATAAGCTGTGCTGTGATCAGCTGGTCTGAAGCGCAACGTTGTGCGAGGGAATATATTTTTTTCTGCATTGCTTATTTCCTGCCATTATTAAGAGGCAATAATTCTATGGAGATTCCGGCAATGAAATCGTGTCTTTTGGCAATGATAGCAGCAGGCCTGCTGTTGGCGGGCAATGCGGGTGCAGCAGAGAAAACCGCCCAACAAAATAAAATGACCATGTGTAATCAACACGCTTCCTCTCAGGATTTAAAAGGGGATGCGCGTAAATCCTTCATGAGCGACTGTCTGAAAAAAGACAGCAAGATGGGCAGCATGACGCCGCAGCAAATGAAGATGAAAACCTGTAATACCGACGCGGCTGATAAAAAACTCAGCGGCGATGCACGCAAGACCTTTATGAGTTCCTGCCTGAAAAAAGCCTAATCGAATTGCACCTGATCTAAGGGTTCATACTGTGTATGAGCCCTTTTTATTGCCTCTCACTCACCGGTCAGAAGAAAAAGTAATAGCCAAACGTGTGTATCAAACAGGGCAAAAAGGTGTGGCAAGCCGCCTCAGCCTGAAGCGCGATTTTATTTTCCTCACTAACGGTGTGATAAGTAATAGCTTATCCGCCGTTACGCTTTGTTTCTCCAGCGAAATTCTCCTGCTTTGCCAGGCTTACTGTTTGTAGGGATTTAATGTCGTCAAATCCAATAACAACGCAGGAGGCTAATCGTGAGCTATCAATCTGTCGTGGAACTCAAGTCGCTGGCGCAGCGCAAACCCACCAAATTCACCGTGGGTGATATCGATATGGTGCTGGTTCGCGATGGCGAACGGGTGCAGGCGTTGCAGGCAAAGTGCCCACATGCGGGAGCGCCGTTAGAGCAGGGCGCAATCTGCGGCGATAAGCTGGTGTGTCCGTGGCACAAGGCGGTATTTCAACTGCGCGATGGCAAAATGTGTGAGCCGCTGGCATTGGCCAACCTTAAACGCTATCCGGTGCGTGTTGAACAGGGCAAGGTGCTGGTGAATCCACAAGCGATGTCGCCTGCCAGCGCCCCCGCCGCTCAGGGCGAATCACCGGTGTGCGTGATTTTAGGTTCCGGAGCCGCAGGCAGTGCGGCGATCTGGACGCTACGCGATGAAGGTTTCAGCGGGCGCATTGTGCTGGTGGAGCGCGAATCCGCCGCCCCTTACGATCGCACCGCGCTGAGCAAATTTGTGCCCTCGGGAAAAATGGCGATTGAGGATGTGCCCAAACTCCTCAAGCCGGATGTGCTGGGTTCGCTACAGCGTATTCACGGCGAAGTCGCGCAACTCAAGGCGCAGCAGCAGACGTTGATTCTTGCGGATGGTCAGCAAGTGAAATTTAATCAGCTATTAATTGCCAGCGGCGGCGTGCCGCAGACTCTTAACATCTCCGGTAAGGATTTGCAGGGGGTGCATCTGTTACGTTCGCTGAATCAGGCGGAGGCGCTACTCAAACAGGTGGATGAAACAGAGCAGCTGGTGATAATCGGCAATAGCTTTATCGGTATGGAGATGGCGGGCGCGCTGCGCAATCGGGATGTGGATGTCACGGTGATTGCCCGTCATCCACTGCCGTTTGCAAAGCAGTTTGGTGAAGAGATTGGACGCTATTTTCACGATCTGCACCGCAGCAATGGGGTGAAATTTGTTGAGGGTGAGCCGGAAGCGCTGGAAGGGAAAGAACAGGTGCAAGCGGTGCGTCTGAAAGGGGGCAAATCGGTGCCAGCAAGTCAGGTGCTGTTTGCTACTGGCGTGAAACCGGCGACGGATTTCATCCATGATTTGCCACTGCAGGACGATGGCAGCCTGCTCGCCGACGGGCAGCTACGCGTTGCTGACAATATTTGGGTTGCGGGCGATATCGCCAGTTATCTCACGCCGCGTGGCCCGCAGCGTATTGAGCATTATCGTGTGGCGCAGCAGCAGGGGCGAATCGCGGCTCTCAATATGCTGGGCAAAGGTATGATGTATGATCGCGTGCCGTTTTTCTGGACCGCACACTACGGTACGCGCTACGAATATCTGGGGCATGCCGAAGAGTGGGACGACTACCGACTGCTGGGATCGCTTCAGGACAAAAGTTTTATCGCCTTTTACTGTCGTCAGGGCATCATCGCGGCGGTGTGTTCAGCTGGGATGTACACGCTGACCGCGGCGCTGGTGGAAGCCATGCAGCAACCGATGACGCTGGCCCAAGGGCTGGCGATGTTTGAAGCGTATCAGGGACAGGGCGCGTAAAGAGGGCTGCACAACATTGGGCGGATTCAGGTGCGCAGGCATGCGCACCTGATTAAACCGGGTAGGTTACTGCTTACTTAATGCTTCGGACTTGGCCATGCACTGCTGCATCGCGTTGATCACCGCCGCGCGGAAGCCTTTCTCTTCCAGCACTTTCACCGCTTCGATGGTGGTACCGCCGGGTGAGCACACCATATCTTTCAATTCGCCAGGATGTTTGCCGGTTTCCAGCACCATCTGCGCGGAACCTTTCACCGCCTGTGCCGCGAACTGGTAGGCCTGCGCACGTGGCATGCCGCCGAGCACGGCAGCGTCAGCCATCGCTTCGATAAACATAAACACGTAGGCCGGAGCCGAACCGCTCACACCGACCACGGCATGAATCAGATATTCATTCACCACCGCCGCTTTGCCGAAGCTCTCGAAGATACCGACTACTTCGTCGACTTCATGCGGTTCCACCAGTACGTTAGGGGTAATCGAAGTCATGCCCTCGTTCACCAGCGACGGCGTATTCGGCATCACGCGGATGATTTTGCGGTCGTGCCCGAGCACGGCGGCCAGTGAATCGAGAGTGACGCCTGCGGCGATCGACACCACCAGCGAATCCTTCTTCAATTGACCCGCGAGATCTTTCAGTACTTTGAGAATCACATTCGGTTTCACGGCACCAAACAGGATATCAACTTCACGTGCCAGACTCTCTGGGCTTTCAGCCGCTGTCACGCCGTATTGCTCTGCCATCGCCTGATTGGTGGCCGGTTTGCGGTCGCAAACCCAGATGTTAGCCGGGGCAATCAGCCCGCTGTTGACCAGTCCGCTGATAATGGCTTTCGCCATATTGCCGCAGCCGATAAACCCGATTTTCTTCTCCAGCATCGCTCTATCCTTTAAGTGTTCATTTTCTCGTGCGAGTTAGCTTACGACAGCTGTGCTGAATAACAAGCCGCGTAAAAATATTTGCCATTCTGACGCAAGCGGGCAAGATCGCCTGCAATTCTGTAGGAAATAGGAAAACACATGTCGATTTGGGTTGATGCTGATGCCTGCCCCAATGTCATCAAAGAAGTGCTGTACCGTGCAGCCGAACGCGCCAAAATCACCGTGACCTTTGTGGCGAATCAGCCACTGCGCGTGCCGCCGTCACCGTGGCTGAAAACGCTGCAGGTGGCGGCGGGGTTTGATGTCGCAGACAACGAAATCGTGAAGCGTGTGGAGCCGGGCGAACTGGTGATCACCGGAGATATTCCGTTGGCGGCAGAAGTACTTGAGAAGGGCGCTGCGGCGTTGAATCCGCGGGGTGAGCGCTATTCACCGGATACTATTCGTCAGCGTCTGACCATGCGTGACTTTATGGAAACGATGCGAGCAAGTGGGGTGCAGAGCGGCGGCCCATCGGCGCTAAACCAACGTGACCGCCAGCTGTTTGCTAACGAACTGGATAAGTGGCTACGTCAACGCTAATCAGACGAAGCTGTCATCGTCGTCATAGTCGCCACCGCCAAAGTCGCTGAAGTCGTTGTTATCCGCAAAGCTGTTGTTATCCCAGCTGGCGTTGTCGTTCAGGAAGGCGTTGTTGCTGTCATTACCGTTGAAGGTATCGAGGCTGTTATCCACCTGCGGCAGCGCCGGCTCGTTGATGATGTTCACGATCTCTTCCGGCTGGGAATGGTGGAACATGCTGGTCAGCATATCGGCCATCACCACACCGCCCGCAACACCCACCGCGGTTTGCAGTGCGCCACCGAGGAATCCAGTGCCGCGCGCAGGCGGAGCCGCATACTGCTGCTGCGGTGGCTGGGCATATTGTTGTTGCGGCTGCTGCTGCGGCGCGCTGTTCCATACCGGCTGTTGCTGCTGCGGTGCAGACTGACGTGAACCACCGCCAAACAGGCTTGACAGGAAACCGCCGCTGCTCTGCTGCGGCGCCTGCTGTTGTTGTTGAGCCTGTGCCAGGCGATTCTCCAGATCGGCCACCTGAGCGTTGAGTTTTTTCAGCGCCGCTTCCTGGATCAGGATTGCCTGTGACATGTAGTAAGGCGCGCCAGGCTGGCTCTGCAAGTGCTGTTTAATCAGCTGTTCGGCACCGGCATCACGCGGTCCGCTCTGGGTTTCAGCCTGTTTCAGTCGGCTAAAGAGATTGTCAATTAACTGTTGTTCTTCGTTTTGCATGGTGTGAACCTCCAATGATTCGTACCTCCTTATATGTGGTCAACGTGACAGAAAGTAAATCAGTGGCCTGGTAAGGAAATGTTGCCCGCACTTACAAATAGGTTGATGCACGAAATACGCATGATTTTATCGTTAATAATCATGCTGATAGTGGATTTAAGTCCGTAGATACGCGTAAATCGTGCTTCGCGGGTGGCTGATAAAATAAAATCCAGGTATCATGCGACGCAATATTGACCTGATGACCTTGCCCGTGCGGCATAAATACGGCGGAGGATGAGCCCGGATGTCATTACCCATCTATCTGATCGGCGCACGCGGTTGCGGTAAAACCACTATCGGCCAGGCGCTGTCACAGGCACTTGGCTATGCCTTTAGCGATACCGATCATAACCTGCAGCTCACCACCCAACGCACCGTGGCGGAAATCGTCGCGACTGAAGGCTGGGATAGCTTCCGTGCGCGCGAAACCGAGTCGCTGCGTGCAGTCACCGCACCGGCAACCGTGATTGCCACCGGCGGCGGCATGGTACTGGCTGAGGTGAATCGTCGCTTTATGCGCGAGCATGGGCAGGTGATTTGGCTGAATGCCCCGTCGACGGTATTGGCCGATCGTCTCGAACGCCAACCTGAAGCTGCACAGCGCCCGACGTTAACCGGCCGTCCAATTGCCGAAGAGATGAGCGATATTCTGCGCGAGCGAGCGCATCTTTACCGCCAGACCGCGCACCATGAAGTGAATGCCATGCAGGCGCCAGAGCAGGTGGTGGATCAAATTCTGCAATCCCTCTCGCTCGCCCGCGCCAGCTAACCCCTTCAGATTTATCCCTCTTTTTTCTCGCGATCCTCCATTGTCTATACTTTATTAGAGACAGGGGGATCGCCGCTGTCTGTGTGGAAACCAGACATAAGAGGGAAATCTATGCCAACCAAACCACCGTACCCGCGAGAAGCGCGCATCGTCACCGTCGAGAAAGGCGCGGCTGGCAACACCGTGACCTGGTATGAGTTACGTGCTGACCATCCAAAGCCTAATTCTTTAATCAGCGAACATAAAACGCAATCCGAAGCGCAGGATGCGAAAGAGCGTTACGAAGACGCAGACAAAGAGTAATAACCGATGGCAGGGATGCCAGTTAACGGTTAATCACTCCCCGTGGTTAATTAGAAATATCAACTCCCACGAAAAGGCTAATAAGCTTCGCCAAATCTATATCCCACTCTGAGACATCCCTCACAGACCTGACAACGTATTTTTATTCTTAGTTTGTGCCATATTTTATGCTGCGCCAGATCGGCGCGTTTTTAACCGGTTCAAAATTTGCGCTTGACCCGATAAACAGAGCGAATTACTTTCACTGTATTGATATAGGAACTCAGTTCCACATAGTGAAACCAACACCATGACCACACTCGAAAACGCCGCTGCCGTACTGAAGCTTTTCCAGCGCTTTGGCGTGACGCAGGGCCATCCGGGCCTGACCTTCACCGAGGTGGTTGACGCGCTAGGGTTGCCGAAAAGTACCGTTTCGCGTCTGCTGGCGACCATGGAAAGTGAAGGATTGCTTGAGCGTGATCCGGATAGTCGCTGTTTCCAGATTGGTCGCGTGTTGCTTTCAGTTGCGGGGCACTACTTATCTACGCCGTTGGTGGATAGTGCTTCTGCGCCGATGGCGCAGCTGGCGGCAAGCAGTGGTTGTATGGGCTACATCTCCGTGCTGGATGGACAAGACGTTCTGGTGATGCGCATGTATCACGGACGTTTTTTCACCCAGCTGGTGACGCCGCCAGGTACGCGCGTTTCCCTCTCCGGTACTTCAACCGGACGCGTGCTGCTGGCACTGTTGAGTGATGACGAAGTGCGTGCGCGTTTTGCCGACAACTGGCAAGCCGCATCCGCAAACTCGCCGCTGGACATAGATGCACTCTGTAAAGAATTAGCGGTGATTCGCCAGCAAGGCTGGGCACTGGCACGCAATGAGACGTTGCCGGGCATCAGCTCACTGGCGGTGGCTGTCACCAATAAACATCGCGGCGAAAGTGCCGCACTGTGTCTCTCGTTTCTCTCGCAAGAAGCGGCCCCGGGTTATCCGGACGCGCTGCTCAGCGAATTGCGCTCTACGGCTGCGTTGATGGCCGAGAAATACGGCGCATGACCTTATTTTCGATTTAAAGGCGTTTATTCGCGCCACACCAGGGAAATAGCAGGTCTTCGGACCTGCCTATTTCAAAAATCAGGGAACGATTTATAAAAAACGTTGGTGTCCCGCGTGTCGGGCATGAAACGTATTCGCGTTTTCTACAGGGTGAAAATACGGGGATAATATGCGTCAACATAATCCAATAAAGAGTTTTGGCGTGGGCTTAATGCTGGTTCTGCTGTCCGTAGCGGGTGCCATCATCGGAGTTCAGCTTATTACCACCATTGGGGTCACACCCAATACCTCCATTATCGGTGCGCTGTTTGCCATGTTGCTGGCGCGCATTCCTCTGCAATGGTTCCGCCGTTATCGCTCCATCGAAGTTCAGAACCTTGCACAAACCGCCATCTCCTCTGCCACCTTTGGTGCGGCCAACAGCCTGCTGATGCCGATCGCGGTGCCGTGGGCGCTGGGCGAACCGCAGCTGGTGCTGCCGCTGTTTGTCGGTGTCAGTGCAGCGATGCTGCTGGATGCCTACTTGTTGTACCGCTTGTTCGATACTCGCGTGTTCCCGGCCAGCAATGCGTGGCCACCCGGCGTGGCAGCCGCAGAAGCCATCAAGGCCGGAGATAAAGGCGGTCGTCAGGCGTGGCTGCTGGTGGTGGGTATTGTCGGCGGTATTGCCGGTTCGATGCTCAAAATTCCCATGTCGGCCTTTGGTACCGCGTTTATCGGCAATATCTGGGCGCTGAGCATGTTGGGTATTGGTTTTCTGTTGCGTGCTTATGCGCAACCGGTTGCTGGTATCGATATCAATGCGTTGTATATCCCACACGGCATGATGGTCGGCGCAGGATTAGTGGCGCTGATTCAGGTCGTGCAGGTGATTGTCAGCCGTCGCAACGATCAGCTGAACGTCAGCCGCAGTGATAGCGAAGTGAAGCGTTCACTCGGTTTCGGCACCGTTGGCTACATCATTATCTCTACACTGCTGGCGCTGGCGGGCGGTTTGTGGAGTCAGATGGGTTTGCCGATGCTGGTGCTGTTTATCGTGTATGCCGCGTTCGCTGCCTTTGTGCATGAGCTGATTGTTGGCATCGCCGCGATGCACTCGGGCTGGTTCCCGGCGTTTGCGGTGGCGCTGATTACGTTGATTCTCGGCATTCTGCTCGGCTTCCCGCCGCTGGCGCTCTGCCTGCTGTGTGGCTTTACCGCCGCTACAGGACCGGCTTTTGCCGATATGGGCTACGACCTGAAAGCCGGCTTTATCCTGCGCGGTAACGGTGCCGATCTGCAGCAAGAGCTGTGGGGCCGCCGTATCCAGTTAATCGCCGCGATGATCGCCTTTGTGATCTGTATTCCAGTGGTGTGGTACGCACACAACCTGTTTTTCGCCGAGAACCTGCTGCCGCCAGTGGCGCGCGTTTACGCCAAAACCATTCAGGCCGGTGCCGAGCCAGGCATTGCCGGAAGCTTGCTGATGTGGGCGATTCCGGGTGCGATTATTCAGTTTATCGGTGGGCCGAAGCGTCAGTTAGGCGTATTGCTGGCGACCGGTTTGTTAATCAACAACGCCGCAGCAGGTTGGGCGGTGATGGTGGGGATCGCACTGCGTATCCTGATCATTCGAGTGTGGGGCGAGCGTGGACGTTCACCGATGGAGGTGATGGCCGCAGGGTTTATTGCGGGCGACGCGCTGTACAGCTTCTTCCATTCTCTTTTTGCCAGTAGCACCAAGAAATAACCCAGGGAATTCAATATGAGTTTACAGCAGACACTGCAGGTTTTTGAGTTACTCGACAGCGCCTACGTCGATGGTCAGCAGGTGGTGGATCTCTTCGCCAGCTACCCAGGCGTGACTGCCAGCTTCAAACGCGTCACCGGCCCGAAAGGGCGTACCGATTTCGTGCGCATCGATATTCCTGGCGCGCAGGGCAAGAGCAAAGGCGGCACGGCACCCACGCTGGGCATTGTCGGTCGTTTAGGCGGCATCGGCGCACGTCCAACGCGTATAGGCATGGTGTCGGATGCAGATGGCGCAGTGGCGGCGGTGAGCAGTGCGCTGAAGTTGGCACAGATGCAGACCAAAGGCGATGTGCTGGCGGGTGACGTGATTATCACTACTCACATCTGCCCGGATGCGCCAACACGTCCGCATGAGCCGGTGGATTTCATGGATTCGCCTTGCGATGACATCACCATGAATGCCAACGAAGTGATCGATGGTGTGGACGCGATTCTCTCCATCGATACCACCAAAGGTAACCGCATCCTTAATCATAAAGGCTATGCGATTTCGCCAACGGTGAAAGAGGGTTACATCCTGCGCGTATCAGAAGATCTGCTTCGCATTATGGAGATGACCAGTGGTCAGCCAGCGGTGACCTTCCCCATCACCACCCAGGACATCACGCCTTATGGCAACGGTGTGTATCACCTCAACAGCATCCTGCAGCCATCAACCGCCACCGATGTGCCAGTGGTTGGCGTGGCGATCTGCGCGGAATCGGTCGTGCCAGGTTGCGGCACCGGTGCCAGCCATGAAGTCGATATCGCGGCGACGGTGAAGTTTGCGGTGGAAGTGGCGAAAGAGTTTGGCCGTGAAACCTGTCAGTTCTATGACAAGCAAGAGTACGCTTTGCTGCTATCTTTGTATGGTAGTCTCAGTCACCTGCGTACGCGGAAAGCCTAATGATGAAACAGTCCCTGGTTACCTTAACGATTGGTCAATCTCCACGCAGTGACATTCTGCCGCTGTTGCAGGATCACTTACCGGAAGAGCAAGTCGCTCACGCCGGATTACTCGACGGCCTGACACTCGCTGAGGTGGAGCAGTTCTTCTCGCCTGAAGCGGGTGAGAAAGTGCTGGTTTCGCGTATGACCACCGGCGAGCAGGTACGCCTGTCGGGGCCAAAAGTTGAGCAGGGACTGCAGCGCAAGATTACGGCGCTGGAACAGCAGGGCTACGATACGATTTTGCTGCTGTGCACCGGTGAGTTTGGCTCGCTGAAAACCGAAAAGGCGCTGCTGCTGGAGCCGGATCGCATTATCCCACCGCTGGTCAAGGCTATCGTACAGGAACATAAAGTGGGGATTGTGGTGCCGGTAGAAGAGCAGATCGCTGAGCAGGCCAGTAAATGGCGGAATCTGAACAGCGCGCCATGCTTTGCCGTCGCCAGCCCTTATCTGGCACAGCAGAATGATTTGATCGAGGCGGGCCTGTCACTGCAAGAGCAGGGTGCGGATGTGGTGGTGCTCGACTGCATTGGCTATCACCAGAAGCACCGGGATTTCCTGCAGAAAATGCTGGGCATTCCGGTACTGTTATCGAATGTGCTGGTGGCGAAGCTGGCGGCAGAGTTGATCGTCTGACTGAGGCCGATCACAACTCGTGAGCTAAGCTGCTTTTTCGCGTGACAGATCAGCGAGTTCCCTTGTAATCTGCCAGACACCATATTGTGCTGTGAGGAAGTAACATGCTCAACGTAAGTGAGTATTTTGACGGTAAAGTGAAATCCATTGGTTTCGACAGCGTAACCATTGGCCGTGCCAGCGTTGGCGTGATGGCAGAAGGTGAGTACACCTTCGGTACAGGACAGCCGGAAGAGATGACGGTCGTGAGCGGCGCACTGAAAGTGCTGCTGCCGGGTGAAACCGAGTGGAAATGGTACGAAGCCGGTTCGGTTTTCAACGTGCCGGGCCACAGCGAATTCCACTTGCAGGTGGCTGAGCCAACTTCTTATTTGTGCCGCTACTTGTAAACGCTGACTTTCAGCATGAGTCATCATTAAACCGGGAATGCTTTTAGCATTCCCGGTTTCTTTTTGGCTTCAGCGTAGCCAGGAATCAAATTGAGGTGTGTCTATGTTGAGCCTGGTAAAGCTATTTTCACGAAAATAGAAAAGGATGTGTTCTCATGGCAGAGATTATATTCAATAAAGCCGCGCTTGAACGTTTGGATAGTCCTGAACAGCCTGAAGATGAACGCCAGAGGAACGCATTGTTTGAATTGGCAATGATCGCAAAACATGAAATCGCAAACGATCAGGGAATGACATTGAGGGAAGCTCTGGCGAAATTACGTATTGCCAGAACGAGACATCGTTAAACTGCCGTGTTTTCTTTTGTGCGGAAGTGCGGGCCAGTGCACCTCTGCTGCTGCCGGGCCGTCCTCACGCCGCTTCGCGGTGCCTTCGGCTGCAACGTCGTGCCGGGCGGACCGTTCGGGTATATGGCCATCCATGGCCGCCCCGAACTGCCTGGCGCATCCATGCGCTAGGCTCCTGGCACAACGTCTTCGCCTCAGCGCTGCGGATAGCCCTTGCAGCAGCAGAGGTGCTCTGGCCTTCACTATCGTGCCCTTTTTAACAACACGCACTGAAGCTTCAGAGCAGGCTGGTGCCGAGGGGCTGGCAATTCGCAGCGCTGAACGTAATGAGGATGCCAGGAGAGCACGCATGGATGCGAGCGAAAGGCGGGGCGGCACACGATGTGCCTTCCCCGCCGGTCCGTCAGGCAGATGAATGAAGTGAAGGTACCGCGTAGCGGCGCGAGGACCGCCAGCCCCTGGAACGGCACCAGACTGCGTTATCACCCGTCGCTAAACGGACAAGTAATACTCTACAGCGGGGTTTGATCAATAAAGGCTTCAGCGCTTGGCTTCGCCGCCTAACGCTTCCACCAGATTACTGATCAACGCGGCCAGTTCGCCGGTCATCAAGGTGAAATCGGCATCAAAACGCTGGGCAAAATCATCGCGGTCGATGTCGTCATTCTGCTCACGCAGCGTGTCGCTGAACTTCAGACGCTTGATCGATGCATCGTCGGCAATCACCAGCTGAATACGCTCCTGCCAATCCAGAGCCAGTTTGGTCACCACTTTGCCTGCTTCGATGTGGGTGGCGATCTCATCGGAGATCAGATCCTGTTTCTTACACCGGATCACGCCGCCGTCTTCCAGAATCGCTTTCAGTTCCGCTTCATCCATCAGCGCGAAACCGGCAGGCAATTCGCCAGAACGCACCCATTCGGTCAGCGTCAGCTCAATCGGGGTTTCCAGCGTTAGCGGCACCACTGGCAGCGAACCGATGCTTTTACGCAGCAGGGCCAGGGTGTCTTCGGCTTTTTTGGCGCTGGCGCAATCGACGATGATCAGGTTGTTCACGGTATCGATCCACATGAACGTCTGGCTGAAACGGCTAAACGCGCGTGGCAGCAGGCTATGCAGCACTTCATCTTTCAGCGAGTCTTTTTCGGTCTTCTTCAGCTTGCGGCTCTGTTCCGCTTCCAGCTTATCGATCTTCGCTTCCAGCGCCTGCTTCACCACCGGCGAAGGCAGGATCTTTTGCTCGGTGCGGGCGCAAATCACGATCTGGCCGTTGATTTCATGCGTCAGCGCTTCGCCGCGGTTGCCCATCGGTGAAACCCAGCCGGTCTTCGCCATATCCTGGCTGCCGCACGGCGAAAACGTGAAGGCGTCGAGCTGTTTTTCCAGATCGTCTGCGGACAGCGGGATGTCACGATTCAGACGATAAACCATCATATTTTTAAACCACAACATCGGGATTCCTTACCGTGGGTGCGATCGGGCGCACAAGTCTCAAAGTCAGCGCGCATGATAGCGAAACATCGGATTGGTTTCATTGCCTTTCCCGATTCAGCCTTCTACTGTATCTGTCACCTGAACGAATAATGAGGAATAAATCGTGCGTATTGGGATTGATTTAGGCGGTACCAAGATTGAAGTGATTGCGCTCTCCGATCAGGGGCAAGAGCTGTTCCGTCACCGCGTCAATACCCCGCGCGATGACTATGCTGCTACGGTGCAGGCGATTGTTGATTTAGTGCTACTGGCAGAAGAGAAAACCGGCGAGAAAGGCACGGTCGGCATTGGCATTCCCGGCACGATTTCGCCGTACACCCAGCGGGTGAAAAATGCTAACTCTACCTGGCTCAACGGCCAGCCGTTGGACAAGGATTTGGCGCAGGCGCTGAATCGTGACGTGCGCATCGCCAACGACGCGAATTGTTTAGCGGTTTCCGAAGCGGTGGATGGTGCAGGCGCGGGTCAGCCGTTGGTGTTCGCGGTGATTATTGGCACCGGTTCGGGCGCGGGCGTGGCGATTGGCGGTGAATCGCGCATTGGCGGCAATGGTAATGCGGGCGAGTGGGGCCACAATCCTTTGCCGTGGATGGATGAAGATGAACTGCGCCATCGCGAAGAAGTACCGTGCTATTGCGGTTTACAGGGCTGCATTGAGACCTTTGTATCGGGCACGGGTTTTGCCATCGATTATCAGCGTTTGAGCGGCAAGGCATTGAAGGGCGCGGAGATCATCAAACTGATTGAGCAGCAGGATCCGGTAGCAGAACTGGCGATGAACCGTTACGAAATGCGCTTAGCTAAATCGCTGGCGCAGGTAGTGAATTTGCTCGATCCGGATGTGATCGTGCTGGGCGGCGGCATGAGTAATAACGATCGCCTTTATCAGACCGTGCCTGCGCTGATGAAGCAGTGGGTGTTTGGGCGCGAGTGTGAAACGCCAGTGCTGAAAGCGGTGCACGGTGATTCCAGTGGCGTGCGCGGCGCAGCATGGTTGTGGCCGCTGAAATCGTAAGAAAGGTCGCCTCAATAGCGACCTTTGGACAGGGGCGCAGGTTTGCGCCCCTGCAATTTAGCCATTACTCACCCATCAACATCGCATCCTGCGGCGCATTCTGACGCTGGGTTTTTGTCGCCAGGAAGTAAATATATCCCACCACCATAATCCCCACGAACAGGCAGCCAATCACCGGGTTGAACCACAGCATGGCAATCAGACACACCAGTGACAGCACCAGCGCGATACCGGGAATAATCGGATATCCCGGCGCGCGGAAGCTGCGTTCCATATCAGGTGCGGTGCGGCGCAGTTTAAACAGGCTCAGCATGCTCATCAGGTACATCACGATGGCGCCAAACACCGCCATGGTGATCATCGCTGCCGTCAGCGTCATGCCCTGGAGGTTAATCAGACCATCACTGTAGATTGCCGCGATACCAATTACGCCACCGGCAATAATGGCGCGATGCGGCGTCTGGAAACGTGACAGTTTTGCCAGCCCCTGCGGCAGATAACCCGCGCGCGCCAGGGCAAAGAACTGACGTGAATAGCCGAGGATAATGCCGTGGAAGCTGGCGACCAGGCCGAACAAGCCAATCCACACCAGCATATGCATCCAGTTTGAATGCTCGCCGACGATCATCTTCATCGCCTGCGGCAGCGGATCGTTGATGTCTGAAAGTTTACGCCAGTCGCCTGCGCCGCCCGCCAGCAGCATCACGCCAATCGCCAGTAGCACCAGCGTTAGAATACCGGTGATGTAAGCTTTGGGAATGGTGCGCTTCGGATCTTTGGCCTCTTCGGCGGCCATGGCGGCGCCTTCAATGGCGAGGAAGAACCAGATGGCGAACGGAATAGCCGCGAAGATGCCCGAAAGGGCTGGCATGCCGAAGTGATCGCTTCCCGCCCAACCGTTAGCGGCAAAGTTGGCGATACTGAAGCCCGGCGACACCACGCCCATAAACACCAGCAGTTCCAGCACCGCCAGCACTGTCACCACCAGTTCAAACATCGCCGCCAGTTTCACGCCGAGGATATTGAGGGTCATGAACACCAGATAAGCACCGACGGCGGCGGTTTTCGGGTTGAGATCGGGATATTGCACGTTGAGATAGGCGCCGATCGCCATGGCAATCGCCGGCGGGGCGAACACAAACTCAATCAGCGTCGCCAGACCGGCAATCAAACCGCCAGTTTCACCAAAGGCGCGGCGACTGTAAGCAAACGGGCCACCGGCGTGTGGAATGGCGGTGGTCAGTTCGGTAAAGCTAAAAATGAAGCAGGTGTACATGGTGGCGATCAGCGCGGTGGTGATCAGGAACCCCAACGTGCCTGCCACGCCCCAGCCATAACTCCAGCCAAAATACTCCCCGGAAATTACCAGTCCAACCGCGATACCCCACAAATGCAGAGTGCCCAGCGTGGGTTTGAGCTTACTCGTCATAATCGTCTCCCCGTCGTCATTGTTGTGCGGCGGCTGCACCGCGCTGTTTTGTTCTATGCACTACAGTGAAGTGATAATGCCGCCGCCCGCTGCGGGAAAACTTGACGCGGGCGCAGTGAGTTTTGTCCTCCACGGTCAACTCTGAGGCAAGAAAAGTGCCAGATGTACGCTGCGGTCAACTTTGGGTTATCTGCGGTCAAGCAGTCAGAACGCCGTCATCCCATGCTGATAACACTTGCTACCCATAAGATTGATGCTGGAGAGAGATGAATGAGCGCGAAACAATCCGATTCCCTGACCGATGCTGCAATGACGCTATTGGCACAGCAGGCGCTGGCCTGTTACCCCGCGCCATTCCACGGCGAGCTGAAGCTACTTTGTCGCTCGGAGAACGCCACCTTCCTGTTGCTGGCGGGCGGTAAGCGTTATGCGTTGCGCCTGCATCGACCTGACTATCACAGCAAAGCTGATATCCAGAGTGAGCTGCTGTGGCTCGACGCGCTGCGTGAGATTGGCATTATGGTGCCGCAGGCGATCCCGGCCAGTGATGGCGAAACGGTGCTGACAATAGGCATGCCCGATGGCGGCGTGCGACACGCGGTACTGTTCCACTGGATCGAGGGCGAGATGCCCACCACCGATGTCGATCCCAAAGCGTTCCAGCAGCTTGGACACATCACCGCGCGTCTGCATCAGCACAGCCGCAGCTGGCTAAAACCGGCTGGCTTCCAGCGCATCATCTGGGATCATCACACCATGGTCAGCGATCACAGCCACTGGGGTCGCTGGCAGGATGCGCCCAATCTCAATCCTGCCGATCATGGCATCGTGGCTGAGGCGGTGGCACGTGTGGGACTGGAGCTGCAAGACTTTGGTAAAGGTGCGGATCGTTATGGCTTGATCCACGCCGATCTGCGTCTCACCAATCTGCTGCAACACCAGGGCGAAACCCGGGTGATCGATTTTGATGACTGCGGCATGGGCTGGTATCTGCACGATCTGGCGGCGGCGATCAGTTTTGTCGAGCATCATCCGCGTGCCGCTGAATGGGTGGATAACTGGATTCAGGGCTACGAGCGTGTCGCGCACATCAGTGATGAGGAGATGGCGCTGGTGCCGACGCTGCTGATCCAACGTCGCATTCAGATGACGGCTTGGATGGGCACCCATGCTGACACCGAGATGGCGTTGAGCCTGGGGCCGCGTTGGGCCGACCACTCCGTGCGTCTTTGCCGTCGCTATCTGGAAACCAATCAGCTGCCGGTGGGAGTTTGAGTTGCACCAGTAGCGAGCAGCACTGCGTCGTAGCGGCGCAATTTATTGCGCTCTGTGGGATGACATTCACGCAGTTGCGCGATAATTCGCGCCGCTATGATGTGTACAGAAAGCGTTCGTGGCGTAACGGAATGCCACCGGACCATTTGGCCGCGTGTGCACCAACGCGCATGCCAGAGAATACTCCCGAACCTTGCCGTATCGTCATTGATGACGACCACTGAATGCGTCATGGTACGAATCTTGCTGGATCCCTCCATTAGTTTCACTCGCGCGATCCCTGTGAGGTTCCGATGCAATCACTGATGACTCCCTCTGAAGCGTACAGTTCGCTCTCAGCTCAGGCCAACAACCGAGGCGTGCTGGCCGCGGCGGCCACCGGCTTAAGCACCTTCATCACCGACAAAGGCGGCGATGTTGATCGTATTTTTGGCATCAGCGGCATTGATTCCGAACTGCTGGCCAGCCCAACGCTTAGCCTCGGTCTGGTCAACTATTGCCGTGTGATGGAAGAAGCGGCGCGCCACTCTGGTTTTGATAACTTCGGTTTGCATTACGGCAAGCAGTTCAAACCGCAGTCATTAGGGCTGATTGGCTATATCGGCTTATGTTCACCGACGCTGGAGCAGGCGCTGCACAACGTGGTGAATGCTTTCCCCTGGCATCAGCACGATACGCTGACGCGCCTGGTCGATAAAGGCGACTGCTGGCGGCTGGATTATCAGGTACGGCACGGGGCGATCCTCTCACGTCGGCAGGATGCGGAATTGACGCTCGGCATGTTCCTCAATCTGATCCGTCACGTGGCCGGCAAAAACTGGGCGCCGCGCGAGGTGCACTTTGAGCATCCACGCCCGGAACAGTGGCACGAGCACTGCAAAGTGTTTGATGCGCCGGTGTGGTTCGATCAACCGTTCAACTCACTGCTGATCCCTAAACGCGATCTGCTGCGCACCATGCCAGAGCAGGATCCGATGTTGTTAATGGTGATGCAGGATGCCATTCGCCGTCTGAACAGCAGCGCTTCACTGCAAAGCGTGGTGGAGCAGGCGCGTTCGCAGGTCAACTTATCGTTGATGCAGGGCGAACCGGTGCTGGAAGAGATCGCGGATAAAATGGGGCTGTCGAGCTGGTCGTTGCAACGGCGGCTGCGCGAAGAGGGCATCAGCTTCACCGCGCTGGTGGATAAAGTGCGTTGCGAAATGGCCACGCACTACCTGCAACAAAAGCAGTTACCGATCTCGGAGATGGCGCTGCTGCTGGGCTATTCCGAAGTCAGTGCGTTTTCACGCGCTTTCCGGCGCTGGTTTGGCATCAGCCCGCGCCAGTGGCGACAGGATGGGCTGGCGAGTTAGCCTGATGCGGTGCAAAGCCGAACCACGCAGGCTGGGTACGATCCGGCGGCGGCGGTAATCCTTTCGACTGACCTATTAACTGCCAGGCGCGCAGACACAGGGTTTCATCACCTTGCGTCTGCGTGACCGCATAGCGCCCGCTGTTTTGCCACTCCAGTCGCACCATGCATTGCTGTCCGGCGTAATGTGCCGCATCGGTGAATTGCCGGTTGAGCTGTCGCTGCATCTCATCAGTCCATTTGCAGGATGCGCTGCCCGGTTCGCTCTGTGGCTGGCACAGGTTGGCGATCTCATCCTGTTGCTTTACCTGATGATTTTGGCAAGCGCTCAACATCAGTGCAATAATCAGGCTGCACGATAATCCCGCCATTCTATTAATTAAATTCACTTAAGTGCCCGCCTTTTCCCTAAAGTTCCTCACTTTCACTGCCGACAGTCTACAGGCCGACTCAATCAATGCTATGGCATTACTCTGACTGTCGGCATAAACAGAATTTGCCGCAGCACCGCGGCGTTATCCTCTTTGATTCATGGATTCGAAATGCAGAAAAAATATGCCTTTGCGGCACTCTCCTTGTTAAGTGCGGCGTTGCTCAGCGGCTGCGCCACCGAATCATCACGCGCCATTGAGGCACCACAGGTTCGTGCGGCCAGCCAGCCTGCCTATCAGGGTGTGCGTAGCCCGATTGCAGTCGGCCAGTTCGACAACCGTTCTTCTTATATGAACGGCATCTTCTCGGATGGTGTTGATCGTCTCGGCAATCAGTCTAAAACCATTCTGATTACCCATTTGCAGCAAACTAATCGTTTCAATGTCCTGGATCGCAGCAACCTGAAGGAGCTGCAACAGGAAGCAGGCTTCAAGCACAGCCAGCAAAACATCAAAGGCGCCACATACATCATTACCGGTGATATCACTGAATTTGGTCGTAAAGAAGTGGGCGATCAGCAGCTGTGGGGCATTCTGGGTCGTGGCAAGACGCAGGTCGCTTACGCCAAAGTCAATCTCAACGTGGTCGACGTTAACACCTCGGAAGTGGTTTACAGCGCGCAGGGCGCGGGTGAATACCAGTTGTCAGCACGTGAAATTATCGGCTTCGGCGGCACCACCAGCTATGACTCCACGCTGAACGGCAAAGTGATGGATTTGGCGATTCGTGAAGCGGTGGATCACTTAGTGGATGGCATCAACAACGGTGCCTGGCGCCCAGCGAAATAAGGATATTACGCATGAAATTGTTGCAACTGAGTGCGGCGTTGATCGCCGCCAGCGTGCTGCCAGGCTGTGCGCCTAAAGGCCCAGAGCCGATCTATTACTGGGGCGATTATCAGCAGCAGATCTACAGCTACTACAAAAAAGATACCGATCCGGCGAAGCAGATCGACGCCTTAAATCTCGATATCGAGAAAGCCAAAGCCGTCAACAAGCCTGTTGCACCGGGTCTGCATGCACAGCTCGGTTTGCTGTATGCCAAAACGGGTGAGACGGATAAGGCCTTCGGTCAGTTTGCCACGGAGAAACAGCTGTTCCCGGAATCCGCGCCTTACATGGACTTTCTGATGAAGAAAAAAGGAGTCGCTCAATGAAAAAGCTGATTGCCGTGGGAGGCGTGCTGGCTGCGCTGTTACTGACGGGCTGTGTCCCACACAAAAAACCGTATGATTACAGCGCATTCCGCGCCAGCAAACCCGCTTCTATCCTGGTATTGCCAGCCGATAACAAAGCGCCAGATGTTAACGCCTCGCATAGCTTTACCTCGCAGGTGACTCGACCGTTAGCGGAAGCCGGTTATTACGTGTTCCCGGTTGCCGTGGTGGAAGAGACTTTCCAGCAGAACGGTTTGACTAACGGTCATGAAATTCAGGCCGTTAGCACACAGCGTTTGCATGAGATCTTTAATGCTGACAGTGCACTGTACATTTCGGTCACCGATTATGGCACCAGCTATCAGGTGATCCAGAGCGTGACACGTGTGACAGCCACTGCACGATTAGTGGATCTGCGCAGCGGCAAGGAGATCTGGCAGGGCTTTGCCACGGCAAACGACGCAGAAGATGGCAATAACAACAACGGCGGCATTATTGGCATGCTGGTAACGGCGGCCGTGAAGCAAATTGCCAGTAACGTGAGCGATAAAGCGCACACCATCGCAGATGTCACCAGCGCCCGCCTGCTGGCACAGAACGAGCAGGGCGGATTGCTGACGGGCCCGCGCTATAAAATTGCTGTGGCACGCTAACCGTAGTCCGCTAAATCGCGGCTGGCCGGTAAGGCCATGAGTTCGCCGACAGCCACGTAAAACTTGCGCCGTTACCGACAGGCTTGTAACGGCGCGGTTTCTCCAGCAAACAATGCCTATTCCCCTGGCAACTCCAGCTTGCTGTAACCCAGTCCATTCATCTTCCGCACCCTGATCTGCACCGGAATCCGCTCTTTCATCGCTTCAACGTGACTGATCACGCCGATGGTTTTACCGCTGGCGTTCAATGCGTCGAGGGCATCCAGCGCAGTGTCGAGTGTTTCGGCGTCCAGCGTGCCGAAGCCTTCATCAAGGAATAGCGATTCAATGCGTGTTTTGTGGCTGACCAAATCAGACAGCGCCAGCGCCAGTGCCAGACTCACCAGGAAGCTTTCGCCGCCGGACAACGTGCGGGTGTCACGTGTGGCATCGGCCTGCCAGGTATCGACCACTTCCAGCTCCAGCTCATCGGTGACACGGCGCTGCAGCAGGTAGCGTCCGTGTAAGCGATCCAGCTGACGGTTCGCAAGCCATACCAGATGATCGAGCGTTAATCCCTGGGCGAAGCGGCGGAATTTATCGCCTTTGGCTGAACCGATTAAATCATTCAGGCGACCGAGTTGCGCCAGCTCCACTTCATCATCGGCGATCTGCGTCAGTAATGATTGCTGCTGCTGACGCTGTTGGGCATCGCTGTGCAACTGCTGCTGTGCTTCACCCTGCTGGCGGGCGTTGTCGCGCAGGGCCAGACGCAGGGATTCCAGCTGTTCAGCGATACCCGCCGCCACTTCGTCACTCAGCGTGGCAGGGCGCTGTTGCTGATGGGCAGTGACGCGCTGTGCCAGCTGTTGGCGCAGGGTAATCTGCTGCTGACGCTGTTGCTCCAGGGCTTGCAGATGCTGGCGCAGATGCTGAATGTCCTGTTCGTTC
Source organism: Erwinia sp. S63 (assembly GCF_016625195.1). Classification (GTDB taxonomy): domain Bacteria; phylum Pseudomonadota; class Gammaproteobacteria; order Enterobacterales; family Enterobacteriaceae; genus Pantoea. Next base: position 207,709 of record NZ_JACVUP010000005.1, on the reverse strand, counting down.
AGCAACGCGCTGCGCAATGCCTGCTCGTCGGCGAAGTCGCTCTGCTGGAGTGCGCTGTTAAACGCCGTTTCTGCCGCCTGCATACGCAGATGCATGGCCTGAAGTTGGCTATCAATTTGCTCACACTGACCATTCAGGCTGTGCAGCTGACTTTGTGCCTGCTGCCACAGTTGTAATTGCTGCGCCAGCGCCTGTTCGCACTGTTGCAGCAAGGCCTGCTGCTGCTGGCGTGCGACGCTCACCTGGCGATCGCCAAACAGTTGCTGACGCTGCTGCTGCTGTTCAGCGTGCTGCTGTTGCAGGCTGCTGAGCGCGTGCTGTAATGTCTCCAGCTGCTGCTGCTCGCGCGTCAGGTTGCTTTGCAGGTTGTCCTGCTCGCTGTCGGCTTTAGCCAGTTGCGGCTGTAGTTCGGCCAGCATGCGCTCACTCTGCTGCCAGGCTTGCCAGCGCTGCTGCAAAGTAGCCAGCCAGCTGGCACGGGCATCGCGTTCGGGCAGCGCAAACTGATGTGCCGTCAGCTGCTGTTCCAGCTGCTGCGCTAACTGCTGCCAGGCGCTGTGTTCCTGAGTTTCCCGCTGATTAAGTTCATCCAGCGTTTGCTGTAGGTTGTTCAGTTGTTGTTGTGACAGCAGTTGTGCGCTTTGCTGCTGCTGCCACTGCTGTTGCTGTAACAGATGCGCGTCTTTGGCTTGTTGCAACGATCGCGCCGCATTTTCGCGCTGCTGCAGTTGCTGCTGCTGCGTGGCTTCCTGCGCATCCTGCTGCTGTTGCCACGCCGTAAAGACTTCCAGCTGATCTAACGTGCAGGTAAGTGCCAGCTCACCGCTGAAAGCTTGCCACTGCTCGCGCGCCACCGCGAGTTGCTGTTCGAATTCGGCGATCTCCTGTTGCAGTACCTGCTGCTGTTGCAGCGACAGCTTTTGCTGCTCACTATTCGCGGTGCCTGATTCTTTGAGCTTGTTAACCAGCGCTTCCTGTGCCGCTAGCCGCTGCTGGTTTTCACCCGGTTGTAATTGCTGATACTGCGCAATAGCCGGATGCTGGCACGAACCGCACAGCGGGCAGGGCTGATCGGGCTGCAGCCGGGCGCGTTCATCAGCCAACTGTGCAATGGTGCGCTCCAGCTCGCAGATTTTGCGCAGATCGAGCAGCGTCTGGTTCTCACGTTTGTAATCGTCGCGCAGCGCCTGCAAAGCGCGTTCGTCTTGCTGATGCTGATGCTGTAACAGCGTGAGTTTTTGTTGCCGCTGTTGTAACTGCGGCTGCAACGACTGCCAGCGCGCCGCCAGTAAGCTGAGCTGGTGGCGTGCCGCGCGCTGCTGTTGATGCTGTGTCAGCGCGTCACGCAGTGAGGTGCTGCTGATTTCAGTCTCAAGTGAAGTGAGTACCTGCTCCGCTTGCTGACGTTGCTGGCTGGCCTGCGCCTCAGCCTGCTGCAGAGGTTGCAACGCGCGATCACCTTCGGCAATCGCCTGCTGCTGCTGGGTCAGCTGCGCGTTTTGCTGCTGCTGTTGCGCACGAAGTTGCGTCAGCGCCTGCTCGCGTTCATCGAAACGAGCGATATCCGCCTGCCAGCGCGTCAGTTCCGGCCCCCAAAGCGCCACCGCCGCTTCACGGCTGCGGAACGTCTGTTGCTCTGCCAGCTGCTGTTGTAAGCGCTCACGGGTTAGCTGATGCTGACTGAGCGCGTTCTGGCTTTGCTGCAATGTTTGTGACTGTTGCGCATGCAGACGCTGCTGCTCCGTTAGCTGCTGTGCGCGGCTGGCGAGCTGTTGGTCGAGCGGAATCACTTGTTCGGTAAGCAAGGTTTCCAGCTGCTGCTGATCGGCGAGTGCCTGCTCACGTGCCTGCTGTGCCGCCTGATAACTTTTTTCACCCTGCTGCAGCGCGGTTTGCGCATTTTGCTGCTGGGTGTGTAACTGCTGCGCCTGCTGGGTTGCGAGCTGTTGATCTTGTTGCAACTGCTCACGCTGCTGAAGTTTTTCTCGCAGCTTTTCAGCCGGTTCCGCGCGCGCCAGGCGTTGGCGATCGCTCTCCGCCTGCTGCCATGCCTGTTCGGCATCCTGGTTCGCCAGTTCGGCTTGCTGCTGCTCCTGCGCCAGCTGCTGCGAGTGCGTCAGCCACTGTTGTTGCTGTTGCGCTTGCTCAAGCTGATCGCTCAGCGTTTTTTCCTGCGCCGTTAAGGCTTCAACCTGCTGCATCAGCTCAGTGCGACGCGTCTCATCCAGCAGCATCATGCCGCCAGCACGGGCACGCAGTGTCTCCAGATCGCTGCGTGCGGTGCGCCAGCGCTCGTAAATCTGCATCGAGATTTGGCCGTAAATTTCGGTGCCGGTGAGTTCTTCCAGCAGTTCGGCACGTTCGCCCGGCTTGGCGTTGAGGAAGGCAGCGAACTGGCCTTGCGACAGCATCATTGAACGGGTGAAACGGTCAAAATCGAGGCCAGAAAGGGTTTCGATGAGCTTGAGTTTGTCACCCACCTTGTCGGCCATGATCTGGTTATCCGCCACCCGCGCCAGCTCGACACGCGGTGCCTGCAATTTGCCATCCGCCTGGCCGCGTGCGCGGTTCTGACTCCAGAAGGCGCGCCAGGCTTCGCCTTTGATCTCAAATTCCACTTCTGCCAGACATTCGGCGGTGTCACGGGTGATCAGTTCGTTTTGCGTCTGGGATAGCACGCCAAGGCGCGGCGTCTGGTGATAGAGCGCCAGGCAGATAGCATCCAGCAGTGTGGTTTTGCCAGCGCCGGTCGCGCCGGTAATGGCAAACAATCCGTTGCTGGCAAAGGGTTCACGGCGGAAATCGATAAACCATTCACCGCGCAGCGCATTGAGGTTTTTAAAGCGTAACGTCAGGATTTTCATGCGGACGGGTTCTCCAGCGCGGCGAGGGTGGTGCGGAACAGTTGCGTGAGCTGTTCGGCTTGTTCGGCATCCAACTGATCTTCCTGCGCCAGACGGCGGGCGAACACCTCTTCGACTTTCAATTCGCTTAGCGTTTCATTATCCATGCGCGCCAGGCTGCGCTGACGCTGTTCACGGCTGCGGCGCACCAGCAACACTTCCACCGGCAGGGCTTCGGTCAGTTGCTCAACGCGGCGCTGCAAATCGCTGAGATATTCTTGCGTGGTGATTTCAATATCGAGCCAGACGGGCTGCTCGCGATCTCCCTCGCTAAACTCGCCCAACTGTTGTTCGATCTCCGCCATTGAGCCTTTTAACATCTGCATCGGCTGGAACTGCGGGATCGGGAGGGGAGTGACGCTATCCAGCTGAGCGCTGAACTCCAGCAGGAACACGCTTTTCTCGCGCCCTAATTCATCAAAACTGAGCGGAATCGGTGAGCCGCTGTAGCGAATATGATCGCTATCTGCAATGCGCTGCGCCCGGTGAATGTGACCCAGCGCGATGTAATCCGCGGCGGGAAACGCCTGCGCCGGGAAGGCATCCAGCGTGCCGATATAGATATCGCGCACCGAGTCGCTTTTCGTCACACCAACGGTGGTGAGATGACCGGTGGCAATGATGGGAAGCGCGCGATCTGCCCGCTCGGCCAGCGCTGCGGCATAACACTGCTGATAATGCTGCTCAATCGCTTCCAGCAGTGAGATCTGCTTCTCGCGCCCGGATTGTCCCGCCTGGCTGCGCAAAATATCGCGCGGACGTAAATAGGGAATCGCGCACAGCAGTGCGCCCGGCGTGCCATCGCGTTGATGCAGCGTCAGCACCTGCTGCTCGCCCTGTGGTGTGGCGCTGGTGATCACTCGCGTATTTAAACAGGCGAGTAACTCGCGTGATTCATTCAAGGTCGCGACGGAATCATGGTTGCCCGCCAGCACAATCAGCTCACAGTGCGTCGACTGTAGCGCCACCACGAAGCGGTTAAACATTTCACGCGCATAGCTCGGTGGCGAACCGGTATCAAACAGGTCTCCCGCGATGATTAAGGCATCCACCTGATGCTGGGTAATCTGTGCCAGCAGCCAGTCCAGGAAGGCCTGATGCTCGGCCGCCCGGCTTTTGCTGTAAAAGAACTGACCGAGATGCCAATCCGCGGTGTGAATGATGCGCATGAATACTCCCTGCTTCGTTAAGCGAAGGCGAATTATAACCTCTTCAGATCGCAAAGAAAAAAAAGCGATAATCGTTGTCACATTTCTGTTTTTTAACTATTTATCATAGGTCGGGTTTTTCATAAAAGTGTCATAAAACTGACGCATAATGGCGCCGCAAATCCCAGTGACCTATTGTCACAAAAGCAGGAGTTATAATGGCTAAGCGCATTTTGGTTGTGGAAGACGAAGCTCCCATCCGTGAAATGTTATGTTTCGTGCTGGAACAGAATGATTACCAGCCTATTGAGGCAGAAGACTATGACAGCGCGATTGGTAAGCTGATCGAACCCTGGCCTGATTTAATTCTGCTGGATTGGATGTTGCCTGGCGGCAGCGGTATTCAGTTTATTAAACATTTGAAACGTGAAGCCATGACGCGCGACATCCCGGTGATGATGCTGACGGCACGCGGTGAAGAAGAGGATCGCGTACGCGGTCTGGAAGTCGGCGCCGATGACTACATCACTAAGCCTTTCTCACCGAAAGAGCTGATGGCACGTATCAAAGCGGTGATGCGCCGTATTTCACCGATGGCGGTGGAAGAGGTGATTGAGATGCAGGGCCTGAGCCTGGATCCTTCCTCACATCGCGTGATGTCGGAAAGTACCCCGCTGGAAATGGGACCGACCGAATATAAATTACTGCACTTCTTTATGACGCACCCGGAGCGTGTTTACAGCCGCGAACAGCTGCTGAACCATGTATGGGGCACCAACGTCTACGTGGAAGATCGTACCGTTGATGTGCATATCCGTCGTTTACGTAAAGCACTGGAAGTATCTGGCCACGATCGCATGGTTCAAACCGTACGCGGAACAGGGTATCGTTTCTCTGCCCGCTACTAAACGGAGTCTTTTACCGTGCTGGAACGACTCTCCTGGAAGAGATTATTGACTGAGCTGGCGCTGGTCTGTTTGCCCGCGCTGGTGCTTGGTCTGTTGTTCGGTTATCTGCCCTGGCTACTGCTGATCGCGGTGTCGGGTGTGATGTTTTGGCACTTTAGAAATCTGATGCGTCTGTCGCACTGGCTGTGGGTCGATCGTTCCATGACGCCGCCCGCCGGTCGCGGTAGCTGGGAGCCCTTGTTCTACGGCTTGTACCAGATGCAACTGCGTAATCGCCGTCGACGTCGCGAGCTGGGTAACCTGATTAAGCGCTTTCGTAGCGGCGCGGAATCCCTGCCGGATGCAGTGATCCTGACCACCGAAGAGGGCACCATTTTCTGGTGCAACGGGCTGGCACAACAGCATCTTGGGCTGCGCTGGCCGGAAGATAATGGCCAGAACATCCTCAATTTGCTGCGCTATCCTGAGTTTTCCCGCTATATCCGCCAACGCGATTTTGACAAGCCGCTGACGCTGGTGCTGAACAATCAACATCATATGGAATTTCGCGTGATGCCCTACAGCGAAGGGCAATGGTTGATGGTGGCGCGTGATGTCACCCAGATGCACCAGCTGGAAGGGGCACGGCGTAACTTCTTTGCCAACGTCAGTCATGAACTGCGTACGCCGTTAACGGTGCTGCAGGGCTATCTGGAGATGATGGACGATGCGACGATGAACGAGCGCACGCGCGGCAAGGCGTTGCATACCATGCAGGAGCAAACGCGTCGCATGGATAGCCTGGTGAAACAGCTGCTGACCTTGTCGCGTATCGAGGCCGCACCGGCTATCGATCTCAAAGAGACGGTGGATGTGCCAGGCATGCTGCAACTGTTGCAGCGCGAGGCGGAAACGCTGAGCCAGGGCCGACACAGCATCCATTTCCGCACCGATCCGCACCTCAAAGTCTTCGGTAATGATGAACAGCTGCGCAGCGCCATTTCTAATCTGGTTTACAACGCGGTGAATCACACGCCGGAAGGGACGCGCCTGGATATTAGCTGGCTGCGCACCAAAGAGGGGGCGGAGTTCAAAGTGTGCGATAACGGACCGGGGATCAGCGAGGAGCATTTGCCGCGCCTCACCGAGCGTTTCTATCGGGTGGATAAAGCCCGATCGCGTGCGACCGGCGGCAGTGGCTTGGGACTGGCGATCGTTAAGCATGCGTTGAGCCACCATACTGCACGGCTGGAGATCACCAGTATTCCGCATCAGGAAACCTGTTTTAGTTTTGTGCTGCCACCACGCTTGATCGTGGCGAAGAGCGTTCACAGCAAGGTCAGTTAAGCACGACGGAGCGGCGCAATTGATTGCGTGATGAATCGCGGCGCGACAGAATGTGCAGTTCAATGTTCCTGACCTGATTGACGGAAGACCTGATGAAATCGCTGTTGCTGTTCACGTTGCTGCTGTGCTCTACGCTGGCACAAGCCCAACAAACCATGCTCACCGGCAATTTGAGCAGCGTCGGTTCCGACACCCTCGGCTATCTGATGACCTTATGGGGCGAGGATTTCAGCCGTCAGTCACCGGGCGTTAACGTTCAGGTACAGGCGGCTGGATCCTCAACCGCACCCACCGCGCTGGCGGCAGGCGCTGCCCAACTTGGGGCGATGAGCCGTCCGATGCAAATTGATGAACGCCAACTGTTTACCTCGCGCTACGGCTATCCACCACTGGCGGTGCCGGTGGCAATGGATGCGCTGGTGGTGGTGGTGAATCAGGACAATCCGCTATCCCGTATCGACCAACCTAAACTCGATGCCCTTTTCTCTGTCACTCGTCTGTGTGGTGCGCACTCGGTGCCGCAGCGCTGGGGCGATCTTGGCCTCAATCAGGGGAATTGGGCGCAACGCAGCATTCAACGCTTTGGCCGTAACTCGGCGTCGGGTACCTGGGGGTTCTTCAAGCAACAGGCGCTGTGCAAAGGCGATTTCCGCTCTGACGTCGCGGAGTTTCCCGGTTCGGCGGCGGTGGTACAGGCCGTCGCGTCGACACCCAACAGCATTGGTTATGCCAGTTTTGGTTTTCACCTCAGCGGCGTGAAGATGGTACCGATTGTCACCGCCAGTGGTGACAGCGTGATGCCGGATGCCGAATCCATTCGCAATGGTCGTTATCCGTGGTCGCGTCCGCTCTATATTTACGTCAATAAAGCGCCGGGCAAACCGCTGCCGCCGCTGGTGAATGCGTTCTTGCATCAGGTGTTATCGCCAGCAGGGCAGCGCCGGGTAACCGAGGCTGGTTATCTGCCGCTTTCTGACAGCCAGATGGCCCAGGCACGCGCCGCCATTGAGTAAAATTGAAGAACGAACATCCGATCATGAATTTTATTCATGTCACCTGAATTTTCTTCCATTGCCCAATTTGTTTCAGCATGTCACTCTTTCTGGACATTTAGCCATCCAGATGGCTATAAATAACCGGGTGAAATTATACCCTGACGCAATTATGCGTTTAGCCAGGAGTGAACATGCCACAACAACAACCGTTCCGTGCCGATACCGTCGGCAGTTTTCTGCGTCCTGCGGCGATCAAGCAAGCGCGCGTGCAGTTTGCCAATGGCGAGATCACGGCTGAGCAGCTGCGTCAGGTAGAAGATAAAGAAATCCGCCATGTGGTCGAGCAGCAACGCGCCAACGGCCTGCAAGTGGTAACAGACGGCGAGTTCCGTCGCGCCTGGTGGCACTTTGACTTCTTTGGCGATCTGCAGGGCGTTGAGCTGTTTGAAGCGGAGCAGGGCATCCAGTTCAACGGCGTGCAAACCAAAGCGCACGGCGTGAAAGTCACCGGCAAAGTGGCCTTTAATCCACATCACCCGATGCTGGATCACTTCCGCTTCCTGAAAAGCATTGCGGGCGACGCCGTGGCGAAGATGACCATCCCAAGCCCAAGCGTGCTGCACTTCCGTGGTGGCCGTAAAGTGATCGATGCTACCGTCTATCCCGATCTGAAAGAGTACTTTGCCGATCTGGCGCAGACGTACAAAGATGCGATCGCGGCTTTCTATGCGGCGGGCTGCCGTTTTCTGCAGTTGGATGACACCGTTTGGGCCTACCTGTGCTCATCAGATCAGCAGCAGCAAATCCGTGAGCGCGGTGAAGATCCGCAGGAACTGGCGCGTATTTACGCTGAGGTGCTGAACAAAGCGCTGGAAGATAAACCAGCTGACCTGACCATTGGTCTGCATGTGTGTCGCGGTAACTTCCGCTCAACCTGGATTTCCGAAGGTGGCTATGAGCCAGTGGCCGAGATTCTGTTTGGTCAGGTGAATATCGATGCTTACTTCCTCGAATATGACAACGAGCGTTCCGGTGGTTTTGAGCCGCTGCGCTTTATCAAACCCGGCCATCAGCAAGTGGTATTGGGTCTGATCACGACTAAGAACGGTGAACTGGAAGATCCGGAGCAGGTGAAAGCGCGCCTGCAGGAAGCTTCGCAGTTCGTTAGCCTGAACCAGATTTGCCTCAGCCCACAGTGTGGCTTTGCTTCAACGGAAGAGGGCAACAGCCTGACGGAAGCGCAACAGTGGCAGAAGATTCGTCTGGTGGTCGATATCGCCAATCAGGTGTGGTGATGCTGTAAACTTGTGCAAACAGGCGCGTAAATCGCGCCTTTTGTGCATTTTAAAGCCCGGTTTTGCGAGGAGATCTCCCGTGATGCGGAAACTTTAAGCAAATCATCTGAGGTGTTTTCACGCTATTCCCCGCTGATACACTGCTTTGTGTCACTTTATTGTTATATCCTTCTGGTTTTCCGATCCCGTATTGCCTTTCTTCGCTATAAACGTTTTAATTTGCGCCGTTGTCGATTTATCCCTCTGCGAACAGAAGAAAAGTAGATTAAATCACCTGCGCTTTAACGATTAGGCCCGCATAACGCTCTGATCCCATCAGATAAGCCTTTGTTTTCGCGCATGCAGAGGACAACACGCACTCAACTTCCACCGCAACATCAGCTACAGGCAGTACAGAAGTTTATGACACATCGTTTAACCTCCAAGGATATCCTGGCGCTGGGCTTCATGACGTTTGCCCTGTTCGTTGGCGCAGGAAACATTATCTTTCCACCAATGGTGGGGATTCAGTCTGGCGAACACGTCTGGATTGCCGCTTTCGGCTTTCTGATTACGGCTGTTGGCTTGCCGGTGATGACCGTTATCGCCCTGGCGCGTGTGGGCGGCGGCATTGATGCCCTCAGCTCGCCGATTGGTAAAGCCGCAGGCCTGCTGCTGGCAACGGTATGCTATCTGGCCGTGGGCCCACTGTTCGCCACGCCGCGTACGGCGACCGTGTCGTTTGAAGTGGGGATTGCTCCGCTGACCGGTGATGGCGCGCTGCCGCTGTTTATCTACAGCTTGATTTACTTTCCGCTGGTGATTGGCATTTCCCTGTATCCAGGCAAATTGCTGGACACCGTCGGCCACTTCCTCGCTCCGCTGAAAATCGTGGCGCTGACCATTCTCGGTCTGGCAGCACTGCTGTGGCCGGCCGGTGGTATCGCGCCTGCTACGGCTGATTACCAGCGTGCGGCCTTCTCCAGCGGCTTCGTTAACGGCTATCTGACCATGGATACGCTGGGTGCGCTGGTGTTTGGTATTGTTATCGTCAATGCGGCACGTTCCCGCGGCGTTGAAGATGCGAAACTGCTGACCCGTTACACCATGCTGGCGGGCGTGATTGCCGGTGTTGGCTTGACACTGGTGTACCTGAGCCTGTTCAAACTCGGTTCTGGCAGTGCTGGCCTGGTCGATCAGAATGCCAATGGTGCAGCGATTCTGCATGCGTATGTGCAGCAGACCTTTGGTGGCATGGGCAGCTTCTTCCTGGCAGCACTGATCTTCGTGGCCTGCATGGTGACGGCGGTTGGCCTGACCTGTGCCTGTGCAGAATTCTTTGCGCAATACCTGCCGTTGTCGTATAAAGCGCTGGTGTTTATTCTGGGTCTGTTCTCCATGGTGGTGTCGAATCTCGGCCTGAGCCACCTGATTCAGATCTCGATTCCGGTGCTGACGGCGATTTATCCACCGTGCATCGTGCTGGTGGTGCTGAGCTTCACCCTGAAATGGTGGAATAAGAGCGCGCGTATTATCGCGCCAACCATGCTGGTGAGCCTGCTGTTTGGCATCGTTGATGCCATCAAAACCACCAACTTTAAAGATGTGCTGCCGCTGTTTAGCCAGCATCTGCCGCTGGCCGATCAGGGACTCTCCTGGTTGCCGCCATCGCTGGTGATGCTGGTGATTGCCGCGGTGGTCGATCGGGCAAAAGGACGCGAACAGGTCGCTGCCCACTCGTAATCGACATTGCTGTTAATTTCAACCACGGGCTTGCCCGTGGTTTTTTCATTTACAAGGTATTGGTGTTATGCAAGAAACCAACAAGCTCAAACGCGGACTGAGCACGCGCCACATCCGTTTTATGGCGCTGGGATCGGCAATCGGTACCGGGCTGTTTTACGGCTCGGCGGATGCGATCAAAATGGCAGGGCCCAGCGTGCTGCTGGCGTACATCATCGGCGGTGCGGTGGCGTACATCATCATGCGTGCCTTGGGTGAGATGTCAGTGAATAACCCGCAGGCCAGCTCGTTTTCGCGCTACGCGCAGGACTATCTGGGGCCGTTAGCGGGTTACATCACCGGCTGGACCTACTGTTTTGAAATCCTGATTGTGGCGATTGCCGACGTGACGGCTTTTGGTATCTACATGGGCGTGTGGTTCCCGGAGGTGCCGCACTGGATTTGGGTGCTATCGGTGGTGCTGATTATCGGTGCCATTAACCTGATGAGCGTGAAGGTGTTTGGTGAAGTTGAGTTCTGGTTCTCTTTCTTCAAAGTCGCCACCATCATCATCATGATCATCGCCGGTTTTGGCATGATTTTCTGGGGCATTGGTAACGGCGGTCAGCCTACGGGTATCCATAACCTGTGGACCAACGGCGGCTTCTTCGCTCACGGTATTGTGGGTATGCTGCTGTCACTGCAGATGGTGATGTTTGCCTATGGCGGCATTGAAATTATCGGTATCACCGCCGGTGAAGCGGAAGAGCCTGAGAAGTCGATTCCACGCGCCATTAACTCCGTTCCGCTGCGTATTCTGGTGTTCTATGTTGGCACGCTGTTTGTCATCATGTCGATCTATCCGTGGAACCAGGTTGGCACCTCCGGCAGTCCTTTTGTGCTGACTTTCCAGCATCTGGGCATTGCAGCGGCGGCATCGATTCTTAACTTCGTGGTGCTGACGGCGTCACTGTCGGCGATCAACAGCGATGTGTTTGGCGTCGGGCGTATGTTGCATGGCATGGCGCAGCAGGGCCATGCCCCGAAGATGTTCCAGAAGGTATCGGAGCGCGGAATTCCGTGGGTCACGGTAGTGGTGATGATGGTGGCGATGCTGATCGCCGTGTATCTCAACTACCTGATGCCGGAAAAAGTGTTCCTGGTGATCGCCTCGCTGGCGACCTTCGCCACGGTGTGGGTGTGGATCATGATTCTGCTGTCGCAAATTGCGTTTCGCCGCAAGATTGGCAAAGAGCAGGCGGGTAAATTGCAATTCGCCCTGCCTGGCGGCAGCAAAACGGCCTGGGTTGGCGTGGCCTTCCTGGTGTTTATCATTGCCCTGATCGGTTATTTCCCCGACACGCGCATCTCGTTGTATGTCGGTTTCGCGTGGATAGTGCTGCTGTTGCTGGCCTGGCCTCTGGCGAAGAAACGTAAAGCCTGATTATCCCGATGTGCATAACGGGCGAAATGTTTGCCCGTTAAGCGTGGTGAGATAAGTATGGCTCAGGGCGGGAGAGATTCCCGCCCTGAGCTTTTTAGCAGGGTTAAATGGCTCAACGCTTCAGATCAAAGCGCGACTACCAATTACTGCCCAACGCAATCTCTCCGCCCGCCGGGCTGAGGTGATTGTCGTCGTAATAGAGCGGCAGCCCCCCGCTGGTGATCAGACAACCCTGCTCATTACACAGATTCTCCCGCAGCGATAATACGCGCACACCCTGTTGCTTATAGCGCTGTAACAATTTCTCCACGGCCTCTTCCGGGAACTGGAACAGCCTGGTGCGCTCAGAGAGCAGCGGCGGGGCTTCCCACTTGCTCAGCAAGGCGCTCAGTTCACGACGAATCGGGATGTTACGGTTATTGCTGTAGCGCAGCGGGTCAACATCCACTGAAGGGGCATCCTCTATTACCGTGACCTTTTTGCCCGCCTGAGTCAGTTGTGCCACTACACGATCCATACCCGCTTGCAGCGCCTCCAGATTACTCTTTTCAGGATGACCGGATTCGCGGAAACCGGCACCGGGCAACAGGCTCATACCCGATGCCCAATAGGCGCTGATCACCACTTCCTCCACCTTGTCGCTCAGCACCATCTTCAGCACTTCCTGATTAAAGGTGATGCATTGCTGCGCATGATGCGGCATTTGGTTCACCACGCGCGTGGCACCAATCAGAAATGGGCAGGAGGCTTTAGTGAGTTGATACAGCGGTTTGTGCTGACGTTGTGCATAGCCCGACACGGAAGCACGCAGCGCAGCAGCGTGACTGTCGCCAATTAAGGCGATACCGGGGCGATCGGTATCGGGATGACATTCAGTCTGTCGGGAGGGCAGGTTAGCCCCGTAGTCAAGCAAGCACGGATTACGCTGCGCCGATATTTTCCAGCTGTCCGCATTGACCACTAACTCACTGACCCGCGATTTCATACCTCCGGTTTGCCACAGCAATAGCATCGCACCCGCCGCAATCAGGGACGAGGCACAGTAGCCGGGAATCACCCAACGGCTGCCAGTGCGCGCCTGGCGGAAGGGCTGTTCGACAAAGCGCCATGAAAACCAGGCGATGCCCAGTGCTACGCTGCTGATCATCAGACCTTGCCAGACGGTAAGAGGATGATCGCTACAGATGCGCGCCAGACTCAGCAGCGGCCAGTGCCACAGGTACCAGGAATAAGAGACCTTGCCGATAAAGCGCATCAACGGGTTTTCTAACAGCATCTGATTAAGCTCGCTGCGGGCGCCAATCATCAGGCAACCCGCCAGCACTGGAATGATTGCCATCCAGCCAGGAAATTGACTTTCACTGTTGAGTAACAGGCTGGTGGCGATAATCATCACCCAGCCCAGCAGATTGAGCAGGCTGGCCACCCGGCCGGTGAGTGGCTGCGGTTTCCACAGCGCCAGCAGCACACCGGCGCCGAGTTCCCAGGCGCGGGTTGGCAGCAAATAAAAGGCGTGGGTAGCGGCAAAAGGCGTAACCCAGATACAGGCCGCCAGAGAAATCACGCTCAGAATCAGCACCACTCCGCCCATGGAGCGCTTGAGTCTTACCGCCAGAAGCAGGATGAACGGCAGCACAATGTAGAACTGTTCTTCTATTCCCAATGACCAGGTCATTAACAGAGGATTGAAATCGGAATCGGTACTAAAATAGTCACCGCTCTTTAGCAACAACATATTGGGGACGGCGATAAATACCGCCAGGCTGTATTTGGCTAACTGGCTGAACTCCAGGGGGGATAGCAGGATAAAGCCCAATAGCAGTAGGATCGTCATCATAAAAAATAACGCGGGAGCGATACGTTTAATACGACGTAAATAGAATTGATAAAATGAGAATCGGCCCTCGGATATTTCTTTGCTGATAATACCGCCGATCAGAAAGCCGGAAATAACAAAGAAAAGATCGACACCAATAAAGCCGCCCTGCAGCAAGGTGACGCCGGAGTGAAATAGCACCACCAGAATGATGGCGACGGCGCGCAGGCCGTCAATATCAGACCGATAACGGTGAGAGGTATTCGCAGTCATAATTTAACCCAGAAGTTAGGATAAGAATGGTTATGCGTTCCAGAAAAAATAAATCGGCGCATCCTGTCGCCGAAAAAAAGTTACAAAGGAGAAAAATGGGTAATACAAGGGATGATTGACGCTGAAAGAATACGCGCTTTTAGCCGCTAAATATCAGGGTGGAAGAAAATTAGAATAATCGCAGATTAAGGTGGCGTTTGTATTTACACTGCTGAAGCATAAATAGTGAAAAGATAAGCCCGGATTATCCTTCAGGCTTATCTTTCTGCGTGGTGAAAAGTGATTACAGGCTGATATGGTCGGGGAGTAGCGCTTTGAGCTGTGGGTAGATAACCGTATTGGCCAGCAGCACAGGATTACCCTGTTGCAGACCATTGTGACCAAGATAATCATTGCTCATACCGCCGGCCTCACGCATCAATACAATCCCGGGCAAACCATCCCACGGATTCATATGCGCTTCGTAATAGCCGATCAAACGGCCGGCGGCAGCCCAGGCACTCATTAATGCGCCGGAACCATTACGGATGAACATGCCGCCCTGTGACAGCAAGCCACCAATAAAGGCTGTCAGCGGTTCTACCGGCTGGCTGTTCGAACTGCTTAGGCCAAGCACGCCCTGATTGAGATGCTGAGCGCTGTGCGCCTGAATGCGCTTTTCATTGACCCAGGCACCTTTACCGCGACAGGCATGGAAGGTCTCATGATGGTTGGGATCGCAGACCACGCCAATCACCGGCTCATTTTCACAAACAATCGCCAGCGACACGCACCAGTTATGTAATCCGTTCAGGAAATTACTGGTGCCGTCAATTGGGTCGATCACCCAGACAAAGCGCGCACCGGTAGTTTCACCACCGCTCTCTTCACCCAGCACGGCGTCATCGGGAAAGCGTTCGTAAATCAGGTGCTTGACCAATTCTTCCACGTTGCGATCGGCTTCGCTGACCACATCCTGTAAATCCTTTTTATGCTCAATCACCAGTTGATGACGCTGCTGATACCAGGATAAAGCACGGCTGGCTGCAGTTTTGGCGACATCACAGGCAAAGTGATAACGCGCGTCAAGTTCGGTTAGCGTAGCTGATGACATCTTTCCCTCTTATCATTTTCTGGCAAACGAAGTGACAAAAAACGCCGAAACAGGCGACCTGGCGGTGTGACCTACTTAACAAAAGTTAAGAAAGGTTTCATTAAGCCGCAGATGACTGCGGCTGGCAAGAGGCGTAAATGCTGGGATTGTGAAAAAAAGCGGGTTTAGAGTTGCTGCTGGCGTGCAGCTTCCATCAGGCGCGGGTAGAACTGGAAGAATAGCGGTTCGAGTTGCTGATAATGATCGACGAAATCCTGATAGGAGTCGCGCAATGCCGCCAGACGCGGACGGCGATGCGCCATACCGCTCAACACGCGCGCCAGCCGAGTCGGTTCGGCATAGTGCTCAAACCAGCGTTCACGCCACATCACCGAATTGAGTTCGATGAATCCTTCCGGCGTGCCGGGCAGCTGCGGCATGATTTCACGCTCGGCTGCTGCCGTGAACGCGACTAAGGATTGCGCGGGATGCAGTTTGTCCCAGTGCAGCGCGAGAAAGTGATCCCAGATGACATCCAACGTGATGGGCGCAACGCGACGAGTTTCAGCGCGAAAGAATTGCCGCGCTTCACGCACTTCAGGCAGGTTATCCGTCAAAACATCCAGGCGACGATGCATGGAGATGCCCGCGACAACCGGTTCCGGCCATTGCGACTGCACATTGCCGCGCACGAAGTCGGCCATTAGATTGCCCAGCAGGGAGCTGTCTGCCAGCTGTGCGAGGTGAAGGTGAGCGAGAAAGTTCATGGCGCATTATAGGCAGAATCACAGATATGCAGCCAGTTGTTCAGAATTTCCCGCTTTTCCGCTAAACTATGCCGCCTGTTTTTTGAGTCCTGAAGAAGTGATCCATGCGTGTAGCCGATTTTGCTTTTGAGTTGCCAGAATCTTTGATCGCCCACTATCCGCAGGCGCAGCGAAGCGGTTGCCGCTTGCTGGCGCTGGATGGTCCAAGTGGTGCGTTGAACCATCAAGTGTTTACCGATGTGCTGGATAAGCTCAATCCGGGCGACCTGTTGGTGTTCAACAACACCCGAGTTATTCCGGCGCGCGTCTATGGCCGCAAAGCCAGTGGCGGCAAAATCGAGATGCTGGTGGAGCGCATGCTGGACGACAAACGCGTGTTAGCGCACGTGCGTGCTTCAAAAGCACCGAAGCCGGGCGCTGAACTGTTGCTGGGCGATGATGAAAGCGTCAAAGCTACCATGGTGGCACGCCACGATACGCTGTTTGAGATCGAATTTGCCGATGACCGCGCGGTGCTGGATATCCTTAACAGCGTCGGCCATATGCCGCTGCCGCCGTATATCGATCGTCCGGACGAAGAGGCGGATCGCGAACTTTATCAAACCGTTTACAGCGCGCGTCCAGGTGCCGTAGCCGCGCCGACTGCTGGTTTGCACTTTGACGAACCGCTGCTGGACGCGCTGCGCGCGAAAGGCATCGAAATGGCGTTTGTCACGCTGCACGTTGGTGCCGGCACTTTCCAGCCGGTACGCGTCGAGAACATCAATGATCACATCATGCACTCCGAATATGCGGAAGTGCCGCAGGATGTGGTGGATGCGGTGCTGGCGTGTAAAGCGCGCGGCAACAAAGTGGTCGCGGTGGGCACCACCTCTGTGCGTTCTCTGGAGAGTGCGGCGAAGGCGGCTCAGGATGCGCTGATTGCACCCTTCTTCGACGACACGCAGATCTTCATCTATCCCGGCTATCACTATCAGGTGATTGATGCGCTGATCACCAATTTCCACCTGCCGGAATCGACGCTGATTATGCTGGTGTCGGCATTTGCCGGTTACAAAAATACCATGGCGGCTTACCAAAGCGCGGTGGCAGAGCAGTACCGTTTCTTTAGCTATGGGGATGCCATGTACATCACCCGTAATCCACAGGCTCCTGACGAAGTGGTTGGAGCTTAATAATCAGACTGTTTCTCTGATTATCTAATGAGGTCAATGTGAAATTTGAATTAGATACCACCGACGGGCGCGCGCGCCGTGGCCGTTTGGTGTTCGATCGTGGTGTGGTTGAAACCCCGGCATTCATGCCTGTGGGCACCTACGGCACCGTAAAGGGCATGACGCCGGAAGAAGTGAAAGACACCGGCGCGCAGATCCTGCTCGGCAACACCTTCCACCTGTGGCTGCGTCCGGGCCAGGAGATCATGAAACTGCACGGTGACCTGCACGATTTCATGAACTGGCAGGGTCCGATCCTCACCGATTCCGGCGGCTTCCAGGTGTTCAGCCTTGGCGACATCCGTAAGATCACCGAAGCGGGTGTGCATTTCCGTAACCCGATCAACGGCGATCCGATTTTCCTCGATCCGGAAAAATCGATGGAAATTCAGTACGACCTCGGTTCAGACGTGGTAATGATTTTCGACGAGTGTACCCCGTATCCAGCTGACTGGGATTACGCCAAACGTTCGATGGAGATGTCACTGCGCTGGGCGCAACGCAGCCGCGATCGCTTTGATTCGCTTGGCAATAAAAACGCGCTGTTTGGCATTATTCAGGGCGGTGTTTACGAAGATTTACGAGATGTCTCGGTTAAAGGTCTGGTAGATATCGGCTTTGATGGGTACGCTGTGGGCGGCCTGGCGGTGGGTGAACCTAAAGAGGACATGCACCGTATCCTGGAACACGTCTGTCCGCAAATTCCGCAAGATAAACCGCGTTATTTGATGGGCGTCGGCAAGCCAGAAGATCTGGTGGAAGGCGTTCGCCGCGGTATCGATATGTTTGACTGCGTCATGCCAACGCGTAATGCGCGTAATGGTCACCTGTTTGTGACCGATGGCGTGGTGAAAATTCGCAATGCCAAGTATAAAGATGACACGACAACGCTGGATGCGGAGTGTGATTGTTACACCTGTCGCAATTACAGTCGCGCCTACTTGTATCATCTTGATCGTTGTAACGAAATACTGGGCGCACGTCTGAATACGATTCACAATCTGCGCTATTACCAGCGTCTGATGGCGGGTTTACGTAAGGCCATCGAAGAGGGTAAATTAGAGCACTTTGTTAGCGAGTTCTACCAACGGACGGGTAAAGCGGTTCCACCGTTAAACGTCTGATAATTCTATCAATGAGGGAAATTTAATGAGCTTTTTCATTTCTGACGCCGTTGCCGCAGCAGGCGCTCCGTCTCAGGGAAGTCCTTATTCTCTGGTGATCATGCTGGTGGTGTTTGGTCTGATCTTCTATTTCATGATTCTGCGCCCGCAGCAGAAACGTTCTAAAGATCACAAGAAGCTGATGGATTCCATCTCTAAAGGTGATGAAGTGTTGACCAGCGGTGGCCTGGTAGGTCGTGTGACCAAAGTGGCTGACAACGGCTACGTTTCTATCGCCCTGAACGACACCACTGAAGTAGTTGTAAAACGTGATTTCGTGGCCGCCGTTCTGCCGAAAGGTACTATGAAGGCGCTGTAATTTTTTCTTCCCGAAGGGAACTGCCGTGTTAAACCGTTATCCTTTGTGGAAGTACATCATGCTGGTCGTCGTGATTCTCGTCGGCCTGCTCTATGCGCTTCCTAACCTTTATGGTGAGGATCCGGCCGTTCAGATCACTGGTGCGCGCGGTGGCGCCGCCAGTGAACAGACGTTGGATCAGATCCAGACTTTATTAAAACAAGATAATATTCAGAGCAAATCCCTCGCTCTGGAAAATGGTGCCATTCTGGCCCGTTTCGACAATCAGGATGTGCAGCTGCGCGCGCGTGATGCGCTCACCGCGGCACTGGGCGACAACTATGTTGTGGCACTCAACCTCGCGCCGGCAACCCCGCGCTGGCTGACCATGCTGGCCGCACAGCCGATGAAACTCGGTCTTGATCTGCGTGGCGGCGTACACTTCCTGATGGAAGTGGATATGGATACCGCTCTGGGCAAGCTGCAAGAGCAGAATGCCGATGGCCTGCGCAGTGACCTGCGCGACAAAAGCATCCCGTATACCAACGTCAATAAAATCGCTAACTACGGTGTAGAAGTACGTTTCCGCGACGGCGCCAGCCGTGATGCGGCAATCAGCTACCTGTCACCGCGTCATCGCGATCTGGTGATCTCCAGCGTCGGCAGCGATACGCTGCGTGCGGTGATGACCGATGCGCGTCTGAGCGAAGCCCGTGAGTATGCGGTTCAGCAGAACATCAATATCCTGCGTAACCGTGTTAACCAGCTTGGCGTTGCCGAGCCTCTGGTGCAGCGTCAGGGTTCTGACCGCATCGTGGTGGAACTGCCGGGTATTCAGGATACGGCGCGTGCCAAAGAGATTCTGGGTGCGACTGCGACCCTGGAATTCCGTCTGGTGAACACCACCGTTGATCCAAGTGCTGCGGCCAGCGGTCGTGTACCGGGTGATTCGGAAGTGAAAGAGACGCGTGAAGGCCAGCCAGTGGTGCTGTACAAGCGTGTGATTCTGACCGGTGATCATATTACCGATTCGACGTCCAGCATGGACGAGTACAACCAGCCGCAGGTGAATATTTCACTGGATGGCGCGGGCGGTAACATGATGTCGAACTTCACCAAGGACAACATCGGTAAAGCGATGGCGACCCTGTTTGTGGAGTACAAGGACAGCGGTAAGAAAGACGCCAACGGACGTGCAATCCTGGTGAAACAGGAGCAAGTGATTAACGTGGCGAACATTCAGTCGCGCCTCGGTAACAGCTTCCGTATCACCGGTATCAACAACCCGAACGAAGCGCGTCAGCTGTCGCTGCTGCTGCGTGCCGGTGCGTTGATCGCGCCAATTCAGATTGTGGAAGAGCGTACCATTGGTCCAACGATGGGCCAGCAGAACATCACTCAGGGTCTCGAAGCCTGCTTGTGGGGTCTGATCGCGTCCATTCTGTTTATGGTGGTGTTCTATAAGAAATTTGGTTTGATTGCGACCAGCGCGCTGCTGTGCAACCTGGTGCTGATTGTCGGCATCATGTCACTGCTGCCGGGTGCGACCCTCACCATGCCGGGTATTGCCGGTATCGTGTTGACGCTGGCGGTTGCTGTCGATGCCAACGTGTTGATTAACGAACGTATTAAAGAAGAATTGCGTAACGGACGCTCGGTACAGCAGGCGATTCACGAAGGCTATAAAGGCGCCTTCTCCAGTATCGTCGACGCCAACGTCACTACGCTGATCAAAGTTATCATTCTTTATGCGGTCGGTACCGGCTCCATTAAAGGCTTTGCGATCACCACCGCTATCGGTATCGCGACCTCAATGTTCACCGCTATCGTCGGCACCCGTGCCATCGTTAACCTGGTTTACGGCGGCAAACGCATCAACAAGCTGTCCATCTGAGGAGTGCGTTGTGGCACAGGAATATAGTATTGAGCAGCTAAACCACGGGCGTAAGGTCGTCGACTTTATGCGCTGGGATACGCTGGCATTCATCATCTCCGGTCTGCTGATTGTGGCGTCTATCGCCATTATCGGTGTGCGAGGCTTCAACTGGGGCCTCGACTTTACCGGCGGAACGGTGATTGAAATTAACCTGGAAAAACCGGCCGATCTGGACGCACTGCGTGAAGGTTTGGTGAAAGCGGGCTTCCAGGAGCCGCTGGTGCAGAACTTTGGCAGCAGCCGTGACGTGATGGTGCGTATGCCACCGGCCACCGGTGCAGCAGGTCAGGAACTCGGCAACAAAGTGGTGTCGTCGATTAACCAGACCACGCAACAGAACGCCACGGTGAAGCGTATAGAGTTCGTCGGCCCAAGCGTGGGTAGCGATCTGGCGCAGGCCGGTGCGATGGCGCTGCTGTCGGCACTGATTGCGATTCTGATCTATATCGGCTTCCGCTTTGAGTGGCGTCTGGCGCTGGGTACCGTGCTGGCACTGGCGCATGACGTCATCATCACCTGCGGTATTCTGGCGTTATCACACATCGAGATCGACCTGACGATTGTCGCGTCACTGATGTCGGTGATTGGTTACTCGCTTAACGATAAAATCGTGGTTTCCGACCGTATTCGTGAGAACTTCCGCAAGATCCGTCGCGGCTCCTCTTACGACATCACCAACGTGTCGCTGACCCAAACGTTGAGCCGTACCTTAATTACCTCGCTGACCACGCTGGCGATGATTCTGATCCTGTTCATCTTTGGTGGCGCGCTGCTGAAAGGCTTCTCGCTGACCATGCTGATCGGTGTCACCATCGGTACCGTTTCATCTATCTATGTTTCTTCTGCTCTGGCGCTGAAACTGGGTATGAAGCGTGAACACATGCTGGTGCAGAAAGTCGAGAAAGAGGGCGCAGATCAGCCTTCGATCCTGCCTTAATTCTGCCGATGAAATGAAACGGGCTGCCTAAGGGCAGCCCGTTTTTTTATGCTCCATACGATCAGGGCGCTTTCCCTTTTTCTGCTGCAGGCAACACATCATGCACGCGCACATAGCCGAGTTGCTCCGGCGTGAGTCCGCTCAACCGCAGCGGCACTGTGACAGAACTTCGCGGCGTTAAACTGGCTTCAACCTGAATAGTCTGGCTCAGACTCTCTGCATTCAGCGGTTTGCCACTCGCCGGATCCAGTTCCCCCCACACCACCGTGGCGGTCAGGGCAGGGACCGGTTGGTCATCGGTGGAACGAATATTCAGATTGGCGCGGCTGCCGCTGGCTTCCCCTTCCACACGAGACAGAGACAGGCGTAATTTTCCGACCTGCGTCTGCAGTTCTACCGGCGTATTGGCTTGCGGCAACAGCCATGCCCCCTGGGTTGATTGCCCATTGAGCTGACCCTGAATTTCCAGCGCCGTTGCCTGATTGGTGAGCTTGCGCATCTGTTGGTTAAGCTGGCTGACTTCCTGATGTAACTCTTTGACCTGCGGTGAAGTCGGCGTTGAACTACAACCACTGAGCACCAGCAGCGAAAGTGCGGCGGGCGCCCAAAACGTCCTGATCGTCATGCATTGTCCTTTCTGTTATTTCGGAATACGTAATACCTGGCCGGGGTAGATCTTATCAGGATGCGTCAGCATTGGCTTGTTTGCTTCGAAAATCTTGTTGTATTCATTGGGATTCCCGTAGAGCTGTTTGGAAATCGCACTCAGGGTGTCGCCTTTTTTCACCGTATAGAATTCCGCTTCTGGCGCACTGTCGGTCACGGTGACCTTGTCATCGACCTTGGTAATCCCTGCCACGTTACCGGCGGCCACCAGGATTTTCTCCTTCAGCTCCTGTGAAATGCCATCACCGCTCACGGTAACGGTGTCGCCTTGCACATCGACTTTGACTTTATCGCTGTCCGGTAAGCCGAGTTGATTAATATGATCCTGTAGTTTTTTGCTGGGATCGTCAGCGCCGGTAACGGCATCCCATAACTTTTCACCTGCTTCTTTCACGAAATTGAACAGACCCATGTGACCTCCTGCAAATGTGCCGGATTGGCTGTTTAAGCTTAGTGGCTTTTCTTGTTTACAGAGCGTGACATCCTGCGTCTGTGAGCCGGGCGGTGATTCGGTCGCGTGTATTCAGTTGCTTTGAAGATCGCGCTACACTGTGTGGCCTATTTATCTCGCGACAGGAAACGTCATGCATTGCCCCTTCTGCTCCGCTGTGGACACCAAAGTGATTGATTCTCGCCTGGTCAGTGAAGGTTCATCGGTGCGTCGCCGCCGCCAGTGTCTGGTGTGCCATGAGCGTTTTACCACCTTTGAAGTGGCTGAACTGGTGATGCCGCGCGTGGTGAAAAGCAACGATGTGCGTGAACCCTTTAACGAAGATAAGCTCGCCAGCGGCATGATGAAGGCGCTGGAGAAACGTCCGGTCAGCGCGGACGCCGTTGATAACGCGGTGAACCACATTAAAACGCAACTGCGTGCCACCGGCGAACGCGAGATTCCCAGCAAGCTGGTCGGTAATCTGGTGATGGAAGAGCTGAAGAAGCTCGATAAGGTCGCCTATATCCGTTTTGCTTCTGTTTACCGCAGTTTCGAAGATATCCGTGATTTTGGCGAAGAGATCGCCCGCTTACAGGACTAAGCCATGACTGACGAACGCTACATGGCGCGCGCGCTGGAACTGGCGCGTCGCGGACGTTTTACCACCACACCTAATCCTAACGTTGGCTGCGTGATTGTGCGCGACGGCGAGATTGTCGGCGAAGGCTGGCACCACCGTGCGGGCGAGCCGCATGCTGAAGTGCACGCGCTGCGCATGGCGGGTGAAAAAGCTAGAGGCGCGACGGCCTATGTCACGCTGGAACCCTGCAGCCATCATGGCCGCACGCCGCCGTGTTGCGATGCGTTGATCGCTGCGGGCGTCAGTCGCGTGGTGGCGGCAATGCAGGATCCCAATCCGCAAGTGGCGGGGCGTGGATTGTATCGTTTGCAGCAGGCCGGGATTGAAGTCAGCCACGGCTTAATGATGAGCGAAGCTGAAGCATTGAATCGTGGTTTTCTGAAACGTATGCGCACTGGCTTCCCGTGGATTCAGCTCAAACTCGGCGCATCCCTTGATGGGCGCACCGCGATGGCCAGTGGCGAAAGTCAGTGGATCACCTCGGCGGCGGCAAGGCGCGATGTGCAACAATTACGTGCCCAGAGTTCGGCTATTCTTACCTCGAGTGCCACCGTGCTGGCAGACGATCCGTCATTAACCGTGCGCTGGGGCGAACTGAATGAAGATGCACGCCAGCAGCTGGATGAAACAACATTGCGCCAGCCAGTTCGCGTGGTGATTGATAGCCAGCAGCGTGTGACGCCGCAACATCGACTGATGAGTCAGCCGGGCGAAACCTGGCTGATGCGCAGTGAAATCGATCAGCAAACCTGGCCAGACAGCGTCAGCCAGATTGCGGTGCCGCTGCGCGGAGAGCAACTGGATCTGGTGGCGATGATGATGTTACTCGGCCAGCGTCAGATTAACTCGGTGTGGGTCGAGGCCGGTGCCGGTTTAGCCGGTGCGCTGTTGCAGGTTGGATTGGTCGATGAACTGATTGTCTATGTGGCACCGAAACTACTGGGCAATGCGGCACGCGGTCTGTGTGAGCTGCCTGGACTGGAACAATTGGCTGATGCGCCAGAGCTGAAGTTCAGCGATGTGCGTAGGGTTGGCGCGGACCTGCGGCTGACCCTGGCGCCCGCTTAAGCACCGACTGAAAAGCCTGAGCGCGTCGCCGAAGAGTATGATAGAATCCGCCCCCTTCTGCGGGGCCATAAATCAAACACCCAAAGGATATGTATGAAAGTTATCGAAGCTCCTGTTGCCACGCCTGATGCTCACATTGCCATCGTAATTGCGCGTTTTAACAACTTCATTAATGACAGCCTGCTGGATGGCGCCATCGATGCGCTGAAGCGTATTGGCCAGGTCAAAGCAGACAACATCACTGTGGTTTGGGTTCCAGGCGCTTACGAACTGCCATTGGCAGCGCGCGCACTGGCGAAAGCCGGTAAGCACGACGCGATCGTTGCGCTGGGAACCGTGATCCGTGGCGGCACCGCCCACTTCGAATATGTGGCAGGTGAAGCCAGTTCTGGCATTGCCAACGTGGCGATGACCAGCGAAATTCCGGTGACTTTCGGCGTGTTAACCACCGAAAACATCGAGCAGGCGATTGAACGCGCCGGCACTAAAGCAGGTAATAAAGGCGCCGAAGCGGCCCTGACTGCACTCGAAATGATTAACGTATTGAAAGCCATCAAAGCCTGATATTTGGAAGGGGAATTTTGTGAAACCTGCTGCTCGTCGTCGCGCCCGTGAGTGCGCTGTCCAGGCGCTTTACTCCTGGCAGCTGTCCCAGAACGACATTGCCGATGTGGAATACCAGTTTCTGGCGGAACAAGACGTCAAAGACGTCGATATTAGCTATTTCCGCGAATTGCTGGCCGGTGTGGCGACTAACAGCGCGTACCTGGACGGTCTGATGAAGCCTTACCTGTCACGTCAGCTGGAAGAGCTGGGTCAGGTTGAGAAAGCCATTCTGCGTATTTCGCTGTATGAGCTGAGCAAACGCTCTGATGTGCCTTACAAAGTGGCCATCAACGAAGGCATCGAACTGGCCAAAGTGTTTGGCGCTGAAGACAGCCACAAGTTTGTCAACGGCGTGCTGGATAAAGCAGCCCCACAAATTCGACCCAACAAAAAATAAATGCGAAAGGCCGGTTTACCGGCCTTTTTCTCATTGAGACCTGACTTATGTCCTGTGGTGAATTCGAACTGATCGCACGTTATTTTAACCGCGTTACCAGCTCCCGCCGCGATGTGGAGAAGGGAATTGGTGACGACTGTGCGTTACTGAACGTGCCCGAAAAACAGACGCTGGCCATTAGCACCGATACGCTGGTGGCGGGCGTGCACTTCCTGCGTGATATCCATCCTGCCGATCTGGGTTACAAAGCACTGGCCGTGAATCTCAGTGATTTGGCGGCAATGGGTGCCGATCCGGCGTGGTTGACGCTGGCGATTACCTTGCCTGAAGTGAATGAAAGCTGGCTGGCGGCATTCAGCGATAGCCTGTTTGAGCTGCTGGATTATTACGATATGCAGCTGATTGGCGGTGATACCACACGCGGACCGCTGAGCCTGACGTTGGGTATTCACGGTCTGGTGCCGACAGGACGCGCATTAAAGCGTTCGGGTGCCAAACCGGGCGACTGGATCTTTGTTACCGGTACGCTGGGTGACAGTGCGGCGGGCCTGTCACTGCTGCAACATCGTCATCGCCTGAACGATCCAGCCGTGCATGAAGTATTGATTAAGCGCCATCTGCGCCCGATGCCACGCGTGCTACAGGGCCAGGCACTGCGCAATCTGGCGACCTCGGCGATTGATATCTCCGATGGTTTGATTGCCGATCTCGGCCATATTCTCACCGCCAGCCGCGTGGGTGCGCGTCTCAATCTGGAAGCGTTGCCGCTGTCCGCGGCCTTGCGCGATCATTTTGAGCCGGAACAGGTGCTGACCTGGGCCTTAAGCGGCGGCGAAGATTACGAGCTGTGCTTTACCGTGCCGGAAGTGAATCGTGGTGCGCTGGACGTGGCGCTGGCTCATCTTGGCGTGTCTTACACCTGCATCGGGCAGATTGCGCCTGAAGCTGATGGGTTGACGCTGCTGGAAAACGGCAAGCCGCGGAGCTTTAATCACAAGGGATTTGATCACTTTAATGCGAAGTAAAGATGTGGCGAAAAGCCGCCTGCGCCTGAGCAATCCATGGCATCTGCTGGCAATCGGTTTTGGCAGTGGCCTGAGCCCGATCATGCCGGGTACTGCCGGTTCGATTGCGGCGATTCCGTTTTGGTGGTTGATGACGTTTCTGCCACTGCAGATCTATTCTCTGCTGGTACTGATTGGTATCAGCGTGGGCGTTTATCTCTGCCATCGCACGGCGAAAGACATGGGTGTGCACGATCACGGCAGCATCGTCTGGGATGAGTTTATCGGCATGTGGATTACGCTGATGGCCATTCCGGCAATGAGCTGGCAGTGGGTGCTGGCCGGCTTTGTCATCTTCCGCATCTTTGATATGTGGAAACCCTGGCCGATTCGCTGGTTTGATCAGAACGTGCATGGCGGCATGGGCATTATGGTCGATGACATTATCGCGGGCGTGATTTCCGCCGCGATTTTGTATGGCTTGGGGCTGGTGCTTTAATTCACATTGCGCGATGAATCGCGCCGCTACAGATTTTTACGGTAGCGGCGCAATTTATTGCGCAAATTTACCGCTACTCAAATCCCACCACCGGATGCGGTTGATACACCGTTTCCAGCTCAGCGATTTCCGTTGAACTCAGCTCCACATCCACCGCCTTCACCAATTCCGCAAACTGCTGCTCGCGTGATGCACCGATAATCGGCGCTGTGACCACCGGTTTATGCAGCAGCCACGCCAGCGCCACCTGTGCACGCGTCACGCCTTTATCGGCGGCAATGGTCGCCAGACGCTCTGCAATCGCCGCATCGTTCTCTTCGGTGCCGGTATAGAGTTTATCCATCACGTTATCCGATACCGAACGCGCCGTGGTTTCGCCCCATGGGCGTGTCAATTTGCCGCGCGCCAGCGGACTCCACGGCAGCACCGCGATGCCTTCACGTTCACACAGCGGGTGCATTTCGTTCTCTTCCTCGCGTTGAATCAGGTTGTACTGATCCTGCATGCTGACAAAACGCGCCCAGCCATTCTGCTTTTGCAGATCCAGCGCCTGAGCGAACTGCGCAGCATGCATCGAAGAAGCGCCGATGTAGCGTGCTTTACCCGCTTTCACCACCTCGTTCAGTGCCTCAAGCGTCTCTTCGATCGGCGTGTCGTAATCCCAGCGATGAATCTGCAGCAGGTCAACGTACTCCATGCCGAGACGCGTCAGGCTATCGTCGATGGATTGCAGGATGTTTTGACGTGACAGGCCCTGAGAAAGGTTGCTGAGCGGGAAATAGACTTTGGTGGCGACAACAACCTGATCGCGCTGGGCGAAATCTTTCAGCGCACGCCCGACAATCTCTTCACTGCTGCCATCGGAGTAGCTGTTGGCGGTGTCGAAAAAGTTAATGCCCGCGTCCAGCGCCTTTTTGATCAGCGGTCGACTGCTCTCTTCGGGCAGGGTCCATGCGTGATTGCCGCGCATCGGATCGCCGTAAGTCATGCAGCCTAAACAGAGACGCGAAACCTGTAAGTCGGTTTGGCCTAAACGAATGGTTTTCATGGGAGCTCCTGCTCTTATGCGTTAGGAATGCCCTAAGCATAGCAGCAGGAGCGGGGAGGGGATTACTGTGCCAGCCAGTCAGTGATTTGCTGCTGAATACCGGCGGCATCCAGCTGATAATCCTGACGAACTTCTTCCTGCGTGCCCTGCGGAATAAATTCATCTGGCAGGCCGAGGTTCAGCACATGCACACGCAGACGTTTCGCCATCACGTATTCGTTGACGCCGCTACCGGCTCCGCCTTTGATGGCACCTTCTTCCAGCGTCACCAGTGAATCATGGCTGGTGGCCAGTTCGGCAATCAAGGCTTCATCCAGTGGCTTCACAAAACGCATATCTACCAGCGTGGCGTTCAGCGCTTCAGCGGCAGCCTGTGCTTCAGGCAACAGCGTACCGAAGTTGAGGATCGCCAGCTTTTCACCACGGCGCTTCACAATGCCTTTGCCCAGCGGCAGGCTGGCCAACGGCTCCAGCGTGGCACCGGTGCCAGTGCCGCGCGGATAGCGTACTGCACTTGGACCAGCCTGATAGTGATAGCCGGTGTAGAGCATCTGGCGGCATTCGTTTTCATCGCTTGGCGTCATGATCACCATTTCGGGCACACAGCGCAGGAAGGCGATATCAAATGCGCCCTGATGCGTTTGTCCATCAGCGCCAACAATGCCGCCGCGATCGATAGCGAACAGCACCGGCAGTTTCTGGATCGCCACATCGTGAATCAGCTGATCGTAAGCGCGCTGCAGGAAGGTGGAATAAATCGCCACTACCGGCTTATAACCGCCAATCGCCATGCCTGCGGCGAAGGTCACCGCGTGCTGCTCGGCAATCGCTACATCAAAGTACTGCTGAGGATAGTCACGAGAGTAGCTGACCATGCCAGAACCTTCACGCATCGCCGGCGTCACCGCCATCAAACGCGGGTCGTCAGCGGCCATTTCGCTCAGCCAGCTACCGAAAATCTTCGAGTAGCTCGGCAGGCCCGGCGCGCTTTTCGGCAGAGAACCGCTGGCCGGATCGAACTTCGGTACCGCATGCCAGGCGATAGGATCCTGTTCGGCAGGCGCGTAGCCTTTGCCCTTTTTGGTCATGATGTGCAGGAACTGCGGGCCTTTCAGGTCACGCATATTCTTCAGCGTGCTCACCAGCGTCAGCACATCGTGGCCATCAACCGGACCGATGTAATTAAAGCCCAGCTCTTCAAACAGCGTGCCCGGCACCACCATGCCTTTCAGGTGCTCTTCGGTGCGCTTCACCAGCTCTTTGATCGGAGGGAGCCCGCCCAGCACGCGCTTGCCGCCTTCGCGCAGCCGTGAGTAAGTTTTGCCTGAGAGAATCTGTGCCAGACGATTATTGAGTGCGCCAACGTTTTCCGAGATCGACATCTCGTTGTCGTTGAGGATCACCAGCATGTCAGGTTTGATGTCGCCTGCGTGGTTCATGGCTTCGAACGCCATGCCCGCGGTAATGGCGCCATCACCAATAATACAGGCGGTACGACGCCCTTTACCTTCACGTTCAGCGGCAACCGCCATGCCCAATCCGGCGCTGATCGAGGTCGATGAGTGACCGACGCTCAATACGTCGTATTCACTTTCGCCGCGCCACGGGAACGGATGCAGGCCATTTTTCTGGCGGATAGTGCCGATACGATCGCGGCGTCCAGTCAGAATTTTGTGCGGATAGGCTTGATGACCAACGTCCCACACTAAATGGTCAAACGGGGTGTTATAAACATAATGCAGCGCGACTGTTAGTTCGACGACGCCCAGACCCGAAGCAAAGTGGCCGGAAGATCGGCTCACGCTATCCAGCAGATACTGACGCAGCTCGTCACACAGTACCGGAAGTTTTTCTTTCGGTAGTAAACGTAATTCCTGAACCGTGCTCGCTAATGCCAGTGTCGGGTATTTTGCAATATCAAAACTCATCAGAGACTCATTATGAAAGTTATTTATCGCGTTCAATTATGAAGCTTGCCAGTGCTTGTAATGCGGTGGTGTTGTAGGACTGTGCCGCCAGGATTTCTAACGCACCCAGTGCTTCCTGATAAAGATCCCACGCTTTACTGCGGGCATTATCCAGTCCCATCAGCGCCGGATAAGTGCTCTTACCCAATGCCTGATCCGCGCCCTGAGTTTTGCCCAGCACCGCGGTATCGCCCACCACATCAAGAATGTCATCCTGCACCTGAAACGCCAGTCCGATGGCGTTGGCGTAGGTATCCAGGACCGGAAGTGCCGCACGGCCACGTTCACCCGCCGTCAATGCGCCAAGACGCACTGCAGCGCGAATCAAAGCGCCAGTTTTATGACGATGAATCTGCTCGAGCTGGGCGAGGTCGATGTGCTTGCCTTCTGCGGCGAGATCCAGCGCCTGGCCACCGCACATGCCTGCCACACCGCTGGCCTGAGCCAGTTCGGAGATCATCGCAATGCGATCTTGCGGGCTGACGCCGGGCATCGGCTCATCGGCCAGAATCGAAAACGCCAGGGTTTGCAACGCATCACCAGCGAGAATTGCTGTGTCTTCACCATATTTTATATGGCAGGTTGGCTGTCCGCGACGTAACGCATCGTCATCCATCGCGGGCAGATCATCATGAATCAGAGAGTAAGCATGAATGCACTCTACGGCAGCGGCCGGGGCATCCAGACTGGCCGCATCGGCCTTTAACATCTCGCCCGTGGCGTAAACCAAAAATGGACGCAGACGCTTACCGCCTAATAGTGCCCCATATTGCATGGATTGCACCAGAGGAGAACTCTGAAAAGGAAGTGGATCTATTAAGCGTGTCAACGCCAGATTGACGCGTTCGTGATACGCGTTGAGTAATTTGGCGAAATCCATCAGTCATTTTCCGGCGTGAACGGGGCGAGCGCGGCATCTTTGTCGTCGCTGAGCAGAATCTGCACGCGTTGTTCGGCCTGCTGCAGGGTTTGCTGACCGGTGCGTGCCAGCTGTACGCCGCGTTCAAATTCGTTCAGTGCTTCTTCCAGCGGCAGCTCACCACTTTCCAGACGGCTGACGATTTGTTCCAGCTGCTGTAATGCGCTTTCAAAACTGGCTGGCGCTTCGGCTTTTTTCGGCATAATCAGTGTCGACTCACAGGTTAGGAATCATCTTGCAATCGGTCATGGTAGCCGACGAGGATTAATTAGCAAAATAATGAATGTGATTGCGGTTGCAGAAGCGGTCATCTGACAAAGGTGGTATACTTTTGCGCCTCGGATGCGGGCGCCTCTGCGTTACCCGTAATTATATGATTTTACCAGTTAAGTGCCGATGGTTTTAGCACTTATTTGCCCAACGAAGCTGTGTCGCCATGAAGTTTATCATTAAGCTCTTCCCTGAAATCACCATCAAAAGTCAGTCGGTGCGTCTGCGCT
This sequence comes from Erwinia sp. S63, assembly GCF_016625195.1. GTDB lineage: Bacteria > Pseudomonadota > Gammaproteobacteria > Enterobacterales > Enterobacteriaceae > Pantoea. The sequence goes on along the minus strand of NZ_JACVUP010000005.1, from coordinate 176,766 downwards.
TTATCAAGATCCTGACCGGTAACATCCGCAATACCCTGCGTACTGTCGACGACGAAATCGCCGTGGTGCGTCACTGGGACCATATTGAAGTACGCGCTAAAAAAGAAGCGCTGCGTACCGTCGTTATCGATGAGCTGACGCGTATCCCCGGTATTCACCATGTACTGGAGGTTGAAGATCAGCCTTACACCGATATGCACGATATCTTCGAGCAGGCTCTGGCGCTGAACCGTGAACGTCTGGAAGGGAAAAGTTTCTGCGTGCGCGTGAAGCGTCGTGGCAAGCACAGCTTCAGCTCGATTGATGTTGAGCGTTACGTGGGTGGTGGTCTCAATCAGCACATTGAGACTGCACGCGTGCAGTTGAAAAATCCCAATGTGACAGTCAATCTCGAGATCGAAGACGATCGTCTGCTGCTGATCACCGGCCGTTATGAAGGGCTGGGTGGTTTCCCCATCGGGACGCAAGAAGATGTGCTGTCGCTGATCTCAGGCGGCTTCGACTCCGGCGTCTCCAGCTATATGCTGATGCGTCGTGGCTGTCGCGTGCACTACTGCTTCTTCAACCTCGGCGGTGCCGCGCATGAAATCGGCGTCCGTCAGGTCGCGCATTATCTGTGGCAGCGTTATGGTCGTTCGCATCGCGTGCGCTTTGTGGCGATCAATTTCGAGCCGGTGGTGGGCGAGATTCTTGAGAAAGTGGATGACGGCCAGATGGGCGTGGTGCTGAAACGCATGATGGTGCGTGCGGCATCAATGGTTGCTGAGCGTTACGGCGTGCAGGCGCTGGTAACCGGTGAAGCGCTGGGTCAGGTATCGAGCCAGACACTGACCAACCTGCGTCTGATTGATAACGCCTCGGATACCCTGATCCTGCGTCCGTTGATCTCGCATGATAAAGAGCACATCATCGATTTAGCGCGCCATATCGGCACCGAAGATTTCGCCAAAACCATGCCGGAATACTGCGGTGTGATTTCGAAAAGCCCTACGGTGAAAGCTGTGAAGGCGAAGATCGAAGCAGAAGAGCAAAACTTCGATTTCGAGATCCTCAATCGCATGGTGCAGGAAGCCAGCAACGTCGATATCCGTGAAATCGCGGAGAAGGCACAGGAAGAAGTGGTGGAAGTCGAGACCGTGGTCTCATTCACCGCGGATGATGTGGTGCTGGATATCCGTTCTGTGGATGAGCAAGAGGCATCACCGCTGGCGCTGGAAGGCGTAGATGTGAAATCTCTGCCGTTCTACAAATTGAGCACGCAGTTTGGCGATCTGGATCAGAACAAAACCTGGTTGCTGTATTGCGATCGCGGCGTGATGAGCCGTTTACAGGCGCTGTATCTGCATGAGCAGGGCTTTAAAAACGTGAAGGTTTATCGTCCGTAAGCCTGGCGTGCGCACACCGGCGCACCCAGTGGATTGATTGATGAAAGGTCGCCAGGTTGGCGGCCTTTTTCATTCGCGCTCTTCAAATTCCTGATAGTTATAAATCCCCGCTGCTAACACCAGCTGTGACGCCACTTCACGCGCTTTCTCTTTATCCACCAGCAGATCAATCAGCTTCAGTGCAAAATCAATCGAAGTGCCTGGCCCCTGGCTGGATAGCAGGTTGACGCGCGGATCCCATACCACACGGCGATCCATCCAGTGTTTGTCAGGTATGGTGTCGCGCAAGCCAGGAAAACCGGTCATGTTGCCCACCGGGAACAGATCGTGCGGAATCAGCACCGTGCCAGGTGCGGCACAAATCGCGGCAACGATTTTCCCTGCCAGGTGAAACTGGCGCACCGTCTCCACCAGCAATGGACTGTCGCGGAACGTCTCTGCGCCCTTCAGGCCACCAGGCAGCACCACGGCGTCATAATCGTTATCCGCCACCTCAACCAGTGGCGCATCGGCCAGCAGGCGCACGCCGCGTGAGCAGACGATCTCGCGCGTGCCATCACTTTCGACACTGGCGGTGGTGACGCTTAAGCCGGCGCGGACCAGCAGGTCGATAGTGGTGACAGCTTCAATCTCTTCACTGCCATGTGCCAGGCAAACCAGAACCGATGCGGTCGCGCTCATATTGGGACTCCTTGCGTTTAATCAGATCGTACAAACGGGTGTTCTCCGGCAGTGAAATGCCCTGGGCGCGAGCGCGGCGCAACAGGTAGCCGGTGATGTAATCAATTTCTGTCAGTCGCTGTGCGCGTACATCCTGCAACATTGAGGAGGTATTCGCTGCGGTGCTGTCAATCACGTCATAAATGATGTCGCGCAGGTTATCGACCGCAATGTGCTGGCCTTCACGCTCCATCACCCAGGCAATCTCTTCGCACAGTGTGGCAATTTGCTCCGGCCAGGCGCGCAGGGCACCGTTCTGGCAATCGTGTTCAACGGTAAGCGGATTGATCACACAGTTCACCGCCAGTTTGCGCCAGCTGGCAGATGCAATGTTGTCGTGCCAGGCCACGTCCGGCAGCGCCTGATGCAGGATATCGGCGATGTCGCTCATCGCTGCACTTTCGCGTCCGGTGGGACCGATATGCGTGATACCTTGCGCAACGTGTTTGATCACCGTGCCATCGCGCATCGCCGCGTGGGTGGTAATGCCGCGCAGCAGCGGTTGCTGCAGCTCCTTCAGCTCTTCCAGCGTGCCCATGCCATTGTGCAATAATAAAATGGCAGCATGAGCAGGCAGGATGCTTTGCAGGTTTTTGACTGCCGGGGAAACCTGTGGCGCTTTCAGTGTCACTAGCAACAGCTGGGTTTCGGCAAGAAACAGTGGATCGTTGGCGATAAACGTGTGATTGCTGACATGGCCTTGCGGATCAATCACGTTCACCGAGCAATAGGGCTGTGGTACTCGCAACCAGCCCTGAACCTCATGTCCCTGACGTGCGAGCGCGGCGAGCCAAATCTGACCCAGGGCGCCACAACCCAACACGGTAATTTTCATTTTGCCTCCCGCTGACGGGTTCTCAATTTCACGACAACATTAAGTATAGCTTTCTGCGTATCGTGTTTAATTAGCGCCACAAGATGCGTATTATGCATGTCACTTTAGTATCAGGAGAAGAAAAGATGCCATCTTTCGATATCGTTTCCGAAGTCGAACTGCCGGAAGTGCGTAATGCGGTGGAGAACGCCAGCCGTGAGATCTCAACCCGTTTCGATTTCCGCAACGTGAGCGCCAGCATTGAGCTCAACGAAAAGAATGAGACCATCAAAATCACCAGTGAATCTGATTTCCAGGTTAAACAGCTGGTGGATATTTTGCGTGAAAAGCTGCTGAAACGCGGTATTGAAGGCGCAGCGATTGAAGTGCCAGAAGAGATTATTCACAGCGGAAAAAGCTGGAGCGTGGAAGCCAAGCTGAAAAAAGGTATCGAAAGCGATATCGCTAAAAAGCTGGTGAAGCTGATTAAAGACAGCAAGCTGAAAGTGCAGACGCAGATTCAGGGTGAAGAGCTGCGCGTGACCGGTAAATCACGCGACGATTTGCAGGGTGCGATGGCGCTGGTGCGCGGTGGCAACCTCGGCCAGCCATTCCAGTTCAAAAACTTCCGCGATTAATCGCGTTTGTCGCGTGCGGCACGGCGATAAAGCGTGCTGCGCGCGACACCTAATGCCTCCGCCGTTTTACTGATATTGCCATTGAAGCGTTGCAGCGTTTCGCTGATTAATCGCTCATCATGGCTTTGTCTGTCCTCCACCGGTAGCACCGTTGCGCGGCGATACTCGGCCGGTAAATGCACATCGGTGACTTCTTCCCCTTCATCCGCTAACGCCAGCAGAACGCGCAACAGACTGCGCAATTGGCGCACGTTGCCGGGCCATGGCAATTGTGCCAGTGATGTCAGCAGTGCTGGGGAAAGCTGGATATCGCGATCTGCGCCGCCCAACTCAATCCATAACCGACCAATGAAGTCTTCGATATCTGGCCAGGCACGCAACGGCGGGATGGTCATGGAAAATTCCTGCAAGCGATAGAGAAGATCCTCACGGAACTCGCCCTCGGTCACACGCTGCGCCAAATCACGATGCGTGGCGCAGATCACGGCAAAATTCACTGGCCAGCTGCGGCTGGAACCGAGCGGCGCGACCTCTTTTTCCTGCAGCACGCGCAGCAAACGGGTTTGTAGCGCCAGCGGCATATCTCCAATTTCATCAAGAAACAGCACGCCACCATCGGCTTCGCGGATTTTACCGATGTAGCCATTTTTGCTGGCTCCGGTAAAGGCGCCAGGCTGATAACCAAATAGCTCTGATTCAATCAACGCTTCCGGGATAGCAGCGCAGTTGATGGCGACAAATTTTCCCTCACGCCAGCGACTCTGTTGATGCAGCGCACGGCTGACATACTCTTTACCGCTGCCGGTTTCACCGTGAATGCACAACGACACACCGGCATTCATCAGACGCACCATTTTCTCGCCATCACGACCCAGTGAGAAGGGAAGATCGACACTGGGTTCGCTCGGTGTGGCGAAATGCGTGCGGTGCGGTGCACGCAGGCGGAAGTAATAGCGCTGCTGGGCAAAATGAATAGGTAGAGGAATGGTGTTGGCCTGCTGTTCCAGCTGATCAAACAGCTGCTGGAATGTCAGGGTGCCCAACTGCTCGGTGGTGAGATCCAGTTCACGCATCGCCAGGCGGTTTGCGGCGGTGAGCACATTATCGGAGAACACCAGCAGCAGCTCATCGCTGGTATCAATGCCGTGCTGCTCAACGTGCAGGCTCATCAACCATTGTTGGGGATGCAGACTCTGTTTTACCCACAAATACTCGATCTGTTTAGCGGCGGCCTTGACCCACTGAAACGTTTGCGGATGAGGGAAGTGCGCGGGACCGGAGATATCCAGTACGCCGGCAATCTGTCCGTTGGGCATCTGCAGTGGCATGGCGGCGCAGTAGAGTCCCTGATTCAGCGTCAGAAAATGCTGCTGGCCTTCAATTTCACAGCCATCGTCAATGGCTAACGCGGTGCCAATTGCATTGGTGCCGCGCCCGCATTCGCTCCACAAATTGCCGGGGGCGAGTGCAAATCGCTGCGCTTTCTCCATCGATTGCATGTCGCCAAAGGTGTTCAATACCAGACCGGTGGCATCAGAAAGGATCACTACGGATTGTTTTTCCGCCAGTTTCTGCGCCAGCTGTTTAATTACCGGCTGGGCGAACTGTTGTAGCCCGGCATTACTGGCCAGCACATCAGCCAGCTCACCCTGACGAACGCGAGGAAAATCATCGGCGGTGCGGTCGAGACCATACAGCTGGCTACGAAACCAGGAGTCGCTCAAAAGCGGGTTGGTATTAACGGCAGACGCGGCTGAATTTCCCTGCATTGGTAACCTCATGCCTAAGCGAAAGTGTTGCAGCATTGTAGCGGCTTGGTTTCTGCGGTGTTGCGATACGCAACACAGATGAGGATTTTGGTGGCAGAAACCGTGCGTTTTAAAGGGCTATTGGTTTTATAAATCGATGATAGATAAAACGATTTTTCGAAAATTCGCAAGCTGAAAAAAACTGGCACGCCCGCTGCAATAGCTTATCAGGCAGCGGGCTGTTCAATCTGTTGACCCACAGGTTGCCGCTGCCAGCTAACAATAAACGACCCTACACGAAGGAGTTTGCGATGCGTTATGCACATCCCGGCACGCCCGGCGCTTTGGTCACTTTTAAAGCGACCTACGGCAATTTTATTGCGGGCAAATTCACAGAGCCGCTCAGCGGCCAGTATTTTACGAACACCTCGCCTGTTGATGGCAGCGATATTGCGCAGTTTCCGCGTTCTGATGCGCGGGATATCGATTTAGCACTGGACGCTGCTCATCAGGCCGCTGACGCCTGGGGAAAAACCAGCGTGCAACATCGTGCCAATCTTCTGCTGCAGGTGGCCGACTGCATTGAACAAAATCTCGAAATGTTGTCTGTGGCGGAGAGCTGGGACAACGGCAAACCGATCCGCGAAACCCTCAATGCCGATCTGCCGCTGGCGGTGGATCATTTCCGCTACTTCGCCGGTTGTCTGCGTGCGCAGGAAGGCAGTACCGCTGAGATTGATGAAACCACAGTCGCTTACCATTTCCATGAACCGCTGGGCGTGGTCGGGCAGATCATCCCGTGGAACTTCCCGCTGTTAATGGCGGCGTGGAAACTGGCTCCGGCGCTGGCGGCGGGTAACTGCGTGGTGCTGAAACCGGCTGAGCAAACCCCGCTGGCGATCACCCTGCTGATGGAGCTGATCGGCGATCTTTTCCCGGCGGGCGTGCTTAACGTGGTGCAGGGCTTTGGCCGGGAAGCCGGTGAAGCGTTAGCTACCAGTAAACGTATCGCCAAAATCGCCTTCACCGGTTCTACGCCAGTGGGCCGTCATATTATGGCGTGCGCGGCTGAAAACATCATTCCTTGCACCGTCGAGTTGGGCGGCAAGTCGCCGAACATCTACTTTGCCGATGTAATGGACGGTGAATCGGACTTTATCGAAAAAGCGGTGGAAGGGCTGGTGCTCGGTTTCTTCAACCAGGGCGAGGTCTGTACCTGTCCTTCACGTGCGCTGATCCATGAATCGATCTATGAGCCGTTTATGGCACGCGTAATGGACAAAGTGGCGAACATCCGCCGAGGCGATCCGCTGGATACCGACACCATGATCGGTGCTCAGGCTTCCCGTCAGCAATTCGACAAAATCCTGTCTTACATCAACATCGCACGCGACGAAGGGGGGCAAATTCTAACCGGAGGCGACCGCGCCAGCGTCGCTGCCGAACTGGATAACGGATTCTATATCCAGCCAACCCTGATTAAAGGCACCAACCAGATGCGGTGTTTCCAGGAAGAGATTTTTGGGCCGGTTATCGGCATCACCACCTTTAAAGATGAAGCGGAAGCCTTGTCGATTGCCAACGAAACCCAGTTTGGCCTCGGGGCGGGCGTGTGGACGCGTGATACCAATCTGGCGTATCGCATGGGACGTGGCATCAAAGCCGGTCGTGTCTGGACCAACTGCTATCACATCTATCCCGCACACGCGGCTTTCGGTGGCTACAAGCAATCAGGTGTGGGTCGCGAGACGCACAAGATGGCGCTTAGCGCCTATCAACAAACCAAAAATCTGCTGGTCAGCTATGGCACTGCGCCTTTGGGCCTGTTCTGAGTCTGCATCCGATCAAATGGAGAGTGAAAGATGAATATGCAAATCAAAACCACCATGAAAGCCGCCGTTGTTAAAGCCTTTGGCGAACCGTTAGTGATTGAGCAGGTACCGGTGCCGCAAGTGGGACCGGGCCAGATCCTGGTGAAAATCGCTGCGACCGGCGTGTGCCATACCGACTTACATGCCGCCGAAGGTGACTGGCCGATTAAACCAAATCCTCCGTTTATTCCCGGCCACGAAGGCGTAGGACAGGTAGTGGCGCTGGGTGAAGGGGTGAAGCATTTAAAACTGGGCGATCGTGTAGGCGTGCCGTGGCTCTATTCCGCATGCGGTCACTGCGAACACTGTCTGGATAGCTGGGAAACGCTGTGTCTGTCACAGCAGAATGCCGGTTATTCCGTTAACGGCAGCTTCGCGGAGTATTGCCTTGCTGACGCGAATTATGTCGGCATCATTCCGGAGAACATCGATTACAACGAAATCGCACCGATTCTGTGTGCTGGCGTGACGGTGTACAAAGGCCTGAAAATGACCGATACCAAGCCAGGCGATTGGGTAGTGGTGTCAGGTATTGGTGGTCTGGGCCATATGGCGGTGCAGTACGCGGTGGCGATGGGACTGAATGTGGCTGCGGTGGACATCGACGATGAGAAGCTGGCGTTTGCCAAGCGTCTCGGTGCCAGCGTGGTGGCGAACGCGAAGAACGTCGATCCGGCTAAAGTATTCCAGGAAAGCTTCGGCGGCGCGCACGGCGTGCTGGTAACTGCGGTTTCACCGAAGGCGTTTGAGCAGGCGATTGGCACCATGCGTCGCGGCGGTACCATGGTGCTGAACGGTCTGCCACCGGGCAAATTCGACCTGTCGATTTTCGATATGGTGCTGGACGGGATTACGGTGCGTGGTTCGATTGTCGGCACGCGTAAGGACCTGCAGGAAGCGTTGGATTTCGCCGGTCGTCATAAAGTGAAAGCCAACGTGGCGGTTGAACCGCTGACCAACATTAACGACATCTTTGCGCGTATGCACGCGGGTAAAATTGAAGGGCGTATCGTGGTCGATATGTCGTTGTAATGCTTTGCAGCGGCGTAATTTATCGCGCAATAAATTGCGCCGCTACAATGTGTGCAACTGCTTACTAACAGCTGGCGAGCAGCGCTTCGATCTCGACGCGGCTCGTCACTTTACTGTCGATTTTGATATATGCGCTTTTCTCTTCTGGCACGATAAATACCGATGAAACTCCGGGCTGAGCTTTCAGGCGTTTTTCGAGATTTGGCACGGCCAAAACCGCATCGCTCAATACCATACGCAGGCTGCTGACGTATGGGGGTTCCTGCATCGACATCGCCACAAACAGCCACGCTGCCGCCACAATCGCGCCCACCAGAAACACCGTTTGTGCATCAAAGTGACCGAACACCCAACCGCCCATACTGCCGCCAATCGCCACGCCAATGAACTGGCTGGTGGAGTAAATGCCCATCGCTGTGCCTTTGTAGCCCGGCGGTGATTCTTTACTGATCAGCGAAGGCAGAATGGCTTCCATCAGGTTGAAGGCGAGGAAGAATAGCTGCACGCCAATCACCAGCGTCCAGAAATGACCTGCCGCGCCCCACAGCACGATTTCCGCAATAATGATCAATGCCACGCAGGTAACAAAAACGCGCTTCATGCGGCGTTTCACTTCGGCATAGATGATAAATGGCACTACCAAAACGAAAGCGACCAGCATGGTGACCAAATAGACTTTCCAGTGTTCAGACGCTGGGAAGCCCGCTTGTTCAAACTGACCAGGCAGCGCCACGAAACTCGACATCAACAAGATATGCAGACAAAGAATGCCGATGTTCAATTTCAGGAGTTTTGGATTGGCTAACACTTCGCGAATGCTGGCTTTTACCATGCCGGATTCACGATTCAGCACGTGATTCGGTGCGTTAGGCACCACCAATAGCGTGATAACGATGCCCAATGAGGCCAGAATCGCGATCATCCAGAACAGCGCATGTAAACCCAGCGCATGGGTAACAATCGGGCCGACCACCATTGCAATCGCGAAGGTCACACCGAAACTGATGCCGATAAATGCCATCGCTTTAGTGCGGTTTTGTTCGCGAGTGAGATCCGAGAGTAACGCCATCACGGCAGCGGCAATCGCACCAGAGCCTTGCAGTGCGCGGCCCAGAATTACGCCCCAGATGGAGGTGGTCATCGCCGCGATAATGCTGCCCAGCACGAACAATAACAGTCCGCCAATAATCAGTGGCTTGCGTCCGACGCGATCGGAAAGCAGACCGAAGGGGATCTGGAAAACCGCCTGTGCCAGACCATAGATACCGATTGCCAGGCCGATTAAGGTTTCACTGGCTCCCTGTAAAGCCATACCGTAAGTGGTGAGAACCGGCAGGACCATAAACATTCCCAGCATACGCAGGGAAAAAACTGTGCCTAAACCCCATGTAGCCCGAAGCTCTACTGGCGTCATTTTGTTATCGTTCATTCCAACCTCTGTAATTTTGCTGCTCTCATTTTAGGGAGCAGGGCAGGGCGGGTAAAACAAATGTTATTAAGCAGTGGTAACAAAAAGAAAGGGCGCGAAATTCGCGCCCTTTCTGGTGTTGCGGAGCTGTATTACCAGACGTAAGTCAGCAGGTCTTTAGAGGCCGGCGTCATAAAATCAACCGACATCATCACGCTCAATGCCGTGATAGCGACAATCGAGAACACAAACAGTTTACGCGCCCAAACTTTGTCGTTTGAGGTTTTGTAACCTGAGAGTGCCATGCCCAGCCACCACACGCTGACCGCTGCTGCGACCACCAGATACTTATAGCCCGCGTAACCGCCGAGAGTCAGCATCAGCGTGGCAATCATGAACGCCAGGATATACAGCGTAATATGATTTTTAGCCACCGAGATGCCTTTCACGACAGGCAGAACCGGGATGTTAGCTGCCTGATAATCTTTGAAGCGGAAAATCGCAATCGCGTACGAGTGCGGCATCTGCCACAGGCTAAAGATAGCCAACAAGATCAAGGCGCCAGCATCAAACTGGTTGGTCACCGCACAGTAGCCAATCACTGGCGGCGCTGCACCAGAGAGGCTACCAATCAGCGTGCCGTAGACGGAGTTACGCTTCATATACAGGCTGTAAACGCCCACATAGACGACGAAGCCCATCACCGCCAGCCACATGGCCAGCGGGTTAGCACCGAAATACAGCAGCGCAAAGCCAGCAATACCCAATGCGGTTGCATAAACCAGGCTTACTTTCGCCGAGATCAGGCCTTTGACCAGAACACGGTTCCGCGTTCTCTCCATTTTGATATCGATGTCACGGTCAATCACGTTGTTGAAAACACAACCTGATGCGACAACCAGTGACACGCCAACCAGTGAATAGAGAAACAGGGGGTAATCAATGCTGCCTTTCGAGGCCAGCAAGAATCCACCGATCACAGAAATTAAGTTGCCGAAAATAATTCCTGGTTTTGTTACTTGCAGGTATTGCTTAATCATTACGTGTGACTCTTTAGTCGGCCATCATGTTGTAGTTGAGGTTCCACATGATCCACAGTGAGCCGACCACAACAATCAGAATGATGAGTGCTGAGAAGACTATCGCCACCATGTTCCAGCCACCCTCTGACTTGCTGTCTAAGTGCAGGAAGTAGACCAGGTGTACTAACACCTGAATCACCGCACACACCAGAACTACAGCCAGAATCGTGCCGTGTGATGCGCCGCCATCCATCACCATCCAGAACGGAATACCGGTCAGGATGATAGAGAGGATGAAGCCGATCATGTAAGACTTCACGCTACCGTGAGAAGCGCCATGTTCGTTGACTGAATGACTCATTACATGGCTCCCATCAGGTAGACAACGGTGAATACGCAGATCCAAACCACATCCAGGAAGTGCCAGAACAAGCTCAGGCACATGATACGGGTGCGGTTGGTTGCAGTCAGACCACGTTTAGAAATCTGGAACATCATCACTGCCATCCAGATCAGGCCTGAGGTCACGTGCAGACCGTGGGTACCGACCAGCGTAAAGAACGCCGACAGGAAGCCACTGCGGTCAGGACCGAAGCCTTCAAGGATCAGGTGATGGAATTCATAGATTTCCATGCCGATGAATCCAGCACCAAACAGGAAGGTCAAGGCCAACCAGCTGATGACTGAACCCTTGTTCTGGTTGTTCATCGCAATCACTGCCATTCCATAAGTAATGGAGCTGAGCAGCAGCAGCGCGGTTTCAACCAGCACAAACGGCAGTTCAAAGATGTCTTTACCTGCCGGACCACCGGCAGTGTTATTGACCATAACTGCATAGGTCGCAAACAGCGTTGCGAAGATAATGCAGTCACTCATCAGGTAGATCCAGAAGCCAAAGACTTTATTGGCTCCTGCATCGTGATGCCCATGCTCCGCATGGGCGTCGTGGTGGTGTTTTGCAGTTTCAGTTGACATTATTTCAGACCTGCTTTGCTGATTTCGTCAAAGTGCTTCTTCTCGATTTGCTCGACTTCAGCAACCGGAACGTAGTAATCCACGTCTTCGTCGAAGCTCTTAACAATCCAGGTCACAATTGTGGCCAGGAAGGTAAGGCCAGCCAGCCACCAGATGTGCCAGATCATCGCGAAACCAAACACGGTCATGAAGGCTGCGATAATCAGGGCTGCGCCGCTGTTTTTCGGCATATGAATTTCTTCATATTTTTCTGGTTGCTTATAGGCTTCGCCTTTCTCTTTCATTTCCCAGAACGCATCGCGCTCGTGGATTTCAGGGATAACAGCAAAGTTATAGAACGGAGGCGGTGAAGAGGTTGCCCACTCCAGCGTACGACCACCCCACGGGTCACCGGTCAGATCGCGGTTCTGGTCGCGGTCACGTACAGAAACGTAGAACTGAGTCAGCTGGCACAGGATACCGCATGCAATCAGTGCCGCACCGCCTGCTGCAACAACCAGCAGTGAGTGGAACTGAGGATCGATGTCCTGGCTGATACGACGGGTCATACCCATGAAGCCCAGTGCGTACAGCGGCATAAAGGCAACGAAGAAACCAATGATCCAGAACCAGAATGCACGGATACCCCATTTTTCGTTCAGGGTGAAGCCGAATGCTTTCGGGAACCAGTAGGTCACGCCAGCCATACAACCGAACACCACACCACCGATAATCACGTTATGGAAGTGTGCAATCAGGAACAGGCTGTTGTGCAGAATGAAGTCCGCACCCGGAACCGCCAGCAGAACACCGGTCATACCACCGATAGAGAAGGTGACCAGGAAGCCGATTGTCCACAGCATCGCTGAGTGGAACTCAACGCGACCCTGATACATGGTGAACAGCCAGTTGAAGATTTTCACGCCAGTCGGAATCGCGATGATCATCGTCATAATACCGAAGAAGGCGTTAACGTTCGCACCGGCACCCATGGTGAAGAAGTGGTGCAGCCAAACGATGAACGACAGAACGGTAATCGCGATGGTCGCCCACACCAGAGAGGTGTAACCGAACAGACGCTTTTTGGAGAAGGTTGCAGTGACTTCCGCGAACACACCAAAGACTGGCAGAACGAGGATGTATACTTCCGGGTGACCCCAGACCCAAATCAGGTTGACGTACATCATCATGTTACCGCCCATTTCATTGGTGAAGAAATGGAAGCCGAGGTAACGGTCAAGTGTCAACAGTGCCAGCGTGACGGTCAGAACCGGGAACGCAGCGATGATCAGGACGTTAGTACACAGTGATGCCCAGGTGAATACAGGCATTTTGAACAGGTCCATGCCCGGTGCACGCATCTTCAGAATGGTCACGAAGAAGTTGATACCGGTCAGTGTCGTACCGATACCGGATAGCTGGAGACTCCAGATCCAATAATCGACCCCGACGCCAGGACTGTATTCCGCGCCCGAAAGCGGTGGATAGGCCAACCAGCCAGTCTGTGCGAACTCGCCCACACCCAGAGAAATGTTCACCAGGATCACACCGATCGCGGTAAACCAGAAGCTCAGGTTGTTCAGGAACGGGAAGGCAACGTCACGTGCACCGATTTGCAGCGGTACCGCGATGTTCATCAGACCTACCACGAAAGGCATCGCCACGAAGAAGATCATGATCACGCCGTGAGCGGTGAAGATCTGGTCGTAGTGGTGCGGTGGTAATATGCCGGCTTCACCTGCGGAAGCCATCACTTGTTGGGTACGCATCATTACTGCATCGGCAAAGCCGCGCAGCAGCATGACGAAAGCCATGATGATGTACATGATACCCAGTTTTTTGTGGTCAATGGAGGTGAACCATTCTGACCACAGGTATTGCCACTTACCAAAATAAGTAATCGCAGCAACCAGTGCCAGACCACCTAAGATGATTGCGGCTACCGTTACCACGATAATGGGTTCGTGGTATGGCACTGCATCCAGTGTTAATTTTCCGAACATCGTATTATTCCTCGGCTCCCGCAGTAGCGGCGTGATTCATGTCCATGCCTTTGTGCTCTGACATGTCCATTTTCCCGTGGCTCATCATGAACTTATCAATCACTTGCTTGAACAGTTCTGGATTCGCAGTTGAGAAATATTCCACCGGGTGATTTTCGCTTGGCGCAGCCAATTTCTCGAAGTCATCCATGGTGGTCAGCGCGTTAGGTGCCGCTTTAACTTTGGCAACCCACTGCTGGAATTCCGCATCGTCTTTGGTTGCAATAGCTTTGAACTTCATGCCAGAGAAACCACGACCACTGAAGTTCGCAGAGATACCGTCGAATGTTCCTGGCTCATTGGCGATGAGATGCAGTTTAGTCTGCATACCGGCCATGGCGTAAATCTGGCTGCCAAGCGTAGGAATAAAGAAGGAGTTCATAACGGAGTTGGAGGTGATCTTGAAGTTCACCGGAGTGTTTGCCGGGAAGGCAATCTGGTTCACGGTTGCAATACCCTGTTCAGGGTAGATAAACAGCCATTTCCAGTCCAGCGCAACAACATCGATCTCAATCGGCTTCACGTCAGAAACCAGCGGTTTGCTTGGCTCCAGAGCGTGGGTCGATTTCCAGGTCAGCACGCCGAGGAAGATAATGATCAGGATCGGAATGGTCCAGACCACGGCTTCCACTTTGTTAGAGTGTGACCAGTTAGGGCTATATGTTGCATTAGTATTTGTTGCCCGATATTTCCAGGCAAAGAATACCGCCATGAAGACTGCCGGGATAACCACGATCATCATCAAGCCGAAAGCTGTCAGAATCAACGAACGTTGCTCCAGTGCAATCTGTCCTTTGGGATTTAACAACGCACTATCACAGCCACTGAGTAATACAGCGCCTGCAATTAATGACAAAATCCCCAAACTTTTATTGTATTTACTGAGTCTCATTTAACGACCTCAATGACAAAGGGCTCTATTGTCGTTTAAGTGTGCGCGCATTTTACGGGAAGGTTTATGCAGTGTAAACCAGCTTAAGGATGTGTCAGAAGGCTGTTGACACCTTTTGCTAAGGGTGTCACAGATGTTGCGCAGGGTGACAAATTATTAATTGCGACAAGCAGTTGGCGTCAATATAACAAAAATCAATGATAGAAACCGCAGAAAAATCAGGGAAAGCATAAACCGTACTCTTAATGCTCATTTATTTAACAATTATGTAGCATTTGGGTGATGACTTTCCTACAAAGTAATTGCGCACCGGATTTAAATATAATTTAAGGTTGTTAATTTAATGTTTCTTTTTCGCGATGAAAAAAATGCTATTCGTTAAAATGAGTTGGTTGTTATTTTTTTAGCCAAATATTTAGCCGCTGGCAAATTATCATTACTTAACTCAGATTTTTTCCCGGAATTTTTCTTAACGCCAGGCAATCCAGAATCACACCCAGCGCCACAGCCATCAGTGCCAGTCCCATGCCCCACTCAAAAAGCGGAGTCAGCAAGGCATTGACATGCCAGACGTCAGCCGCATTCAGTGCCAGCAGCACTAACCAGAGCGCCAGCAGGCCACAGCCGGCGCTAAACAGGCGCACTGTCCAGCGATAGCCTTGCGGCCACAGGCTTCGCATGACAAAACATCCGTCCTGCTGAATGGCTTGCAGGGTGCCGCGGCTGATCCACAGCAGCAATAAGCCAGGCACGCCAGTGAACACGGTGAAAGCGTAGAAGGTCGGCCAGCCCCACAGCTCAACCAGCCATCCCGCTGCCGGTCCGACATAGACACGCCCGACGGCAGAAAGGGCCGAGAGCAGCGCGAACTGTGTCGCGGAAAACGATTTGTTGCACAGCGTCATCAGCAGGGCAACAAAGGCGGCGGTGCCCATCCCTCCGCAAAGGTTCTCAATGAACACGGCGCTGGCCATGCTCCATAAATGAGGTGGCGTGACGGCCAATAGCCAATAGGCGAAGTTGGAAACCGCCTGAAGAATGCCAAAAATCATCAGCGCGCGGAACAGGCTCAGGCGCTGCATCAGCACGCCGCCATACAGCGCACCAATGATGGTTGCCAGCAATCCCAGCGTTTTATTCACCAGCCCGACATCGCCCGCGCTGAAACCTACGCCGCGAATCAGGAAGGTGGTGGTGAGTGACGCAGCAAAGGCATCACCGAGCTTATAAAGGATAATTAAGGTGATCAGCAGCCAGGCATTATTGCGCAGGAAGAAATCTTTTAGCGGGAACGATACGGCCTGACGCAGGGTGTGCGGCTCACGCGCGGGTGTCGCGGGCTCTTTGGCCAGCAATGTCGCAATCAGCCCTGGCAGCATCAACAGTGCCATTAACCAGTAAGTCGCCTGCCATCCCAGATAGCGATCGGCCAGCCACAGCGCCAGACCGCCTGAAATCAGCATCGCCAGGCGATAACCCAGCACGGTAATTGCCGCGCCGCTACCACGCTCTTCTGGCGGCAGAATATCGGTCTTCCAGGCATCAAATACGATGTCCTGCGAAGCAGAGCAGAAGGCCACCAACACCGCCAGGGCAGCCAGCAGCGTCAGATCGCGCGAAGGCTGCATAAAGCCCATGGCAATAATTCCCGCGATCAGCGCGAGTTGAGTGACCAGCAGCCAGCCACGGCGACGTCCGAGAAATGGCGGGGTATAGCGATCCATCATCGGCGACCACATGAACTTAAACACATAAGCCTGGCCGACAAGGGAGAAGAAACCGATGGTTTTCAGGTCGACATTCTCTACGGTCATCCACGCCTGCAAGGTCCCGGCTGTGAGTGCTAAAGGCAGTCCGGAAGCAAAACCGAGCAGCAGCAATACGGCTGCATTACGTTGGGTGAAAATGCGCAGATAGTGAGAAGTCATAACCAACCTGAAATGATGCCCGGCCAAAGATGACCGGGCAGAATAGCTGAGGAATTAGCGGGCGTTCTGTTTAATGAATTCGTGAACGCTGGTGTCCTGCGCCATATCAGCAATCACGTCACTCAGGGTAGAGTTAACCGCATTGGTGATCTTCGCGTTAGTGGCGGTAAACGCGCCTTCTACGCTGTAAGTCTGACGATAATTTTTAACCTGCTTGTTGCCGTTTTTCGCGGTCGCGATGATGGAAATGTCAGCCTTGGTGGTAATGCTGTAACGCACGTTACCTTGTGTCACATCCGCGTAAAGACCATTGACGACAATCTGCAGGTCAACCGCACCGTTTGGTCCGATCATATAACCGCGTGCTGTCATCTGCTTCTCCAGCACTTCCTGTAACAGGAAACGCAGATCGCGCGATGGGGTCAAGGTGACTAACTGGCCGTCACGATTCACTTTTGCCAGAGCCTGATCGGAACGCTGATCGGCACCGTTAACGCTGATGGTCGCACCCATCAGACCTGGATCTTGCTGTGGCAGCTGGATCTTAGGCTGAATGTTCAGGGTGGTGTTATTGCTGGCGCAGCCGGCCAAAATAAATGCAGCCAGCAGAGGGAATAACAGTTTTTTCAACATACTCATTCTCGTTAGCATATGGGTTGGTTTGCAAAACTGCGGCCATCATAGCATTGCGCGACGGCGAAAAAAGCCCCGTGCCAGTGGAAATTGATTGTAAAGGCTTTTTTCGGACAGACGGTCATGCAACAGCGTTGACCTGAAGAATAAGCTCGTTAAGATGCGCAGCAGATCAGGAATTATTTCCGGCGCGCCTGCGGGTTGGGCAAAAAACCTACTAATATTTAAACAGATGGGCACAGCGCTCGCCGTTGAGGAGTGTAAACAATGATTCGCGAACAAATAGAAGAAAAGCTGCGCAAGGCGTTCGAACCTGCACATCTCGAAGTGCATGATGAGAGCTACCGTCATAACGTGCCCGCTGGTTCTGAAAGTCACTTCAAAGTGGTGATTGTCAGTGATGTGTTTACCGGCCAGCGATTCCTGCAGCGTCATCGCGCCATTTATGGCGAACTGACCGAAGAATTAGCAGGGAGCGTGCACGCGCTGGCACTGCACACTTACACGCAAAAAGAGTGGGATGGATTGCAAGATACCGTACTGGCGTCACCAAACTGTCGGGGGGCCGGTACTCTCGCCTGAGTTCACACTTCATCCTCTTTCAAAACGGCCTGCGGGCCGTTTTCTTTTCATTAATTACCCTTAAACGCGATCTATGGCGCAAAAAAGCAGCAAAACCGCTAAAAAGTGGTGAGTTTGCAGCCTCGACTCATTCCAGCGATGCCGCTATAATGCTGCGTCTATTTTTCCGGAATGTCTTCGGGACGCTTCTGGTAACAGGGATTAGGTTCTGCCTGCAGAGGCCGTCCCGGTTGTTGGATACGGCGCATTTAATGTGTGGTGTCTGAAGTTGACCGAGCACGTGATTTTTTGAGGTAACAAGATGACAGTTTCAGTAGAAACCACTCAGGGTCTGGGCCGTCGCATTTCGATTACTGTTCCAGCGGACAGCATCGAAAGCGCAGTGAAGAAAGAACTGGTGGAAGTAGCTAAGAAAGTCCGTATCGACGGTTTCCGTAAAGGCAAAGTGCCGGCACACATCATTTCTCAGCGCTACGGTGCTTCTGTTCGCCAGGACGTGCTGGGCGAGCTGATGACGCGCAACTTCGTTGACGCCATCATCAAAGAGAAAATCAACCCAGCTGGCGCACCGAACTACGTGCCAGGTGAGTATAAAGAAGGTGAAGACTTCACTTACGCGGTTGAGTTCGAAGTGTATCCAGAAGTTGAGCTGAAAGGCCTGGACGCTATCGAAGTTGAGAAGCCAGTGGTTGAAGTCACCGATGCTGACGTTGATACCATGCTGGAAACCCTGCAGAAGCAGCAGGCGACCTGGAAAGAGAGCGATGCAGCAGCCACTGCTGAAGATCGCGCAACCATCGACTTCTCCGGTTCAGTAGACGGCGAAGAGTTCGAAGGCGGCAAAGCGTCTGACTTCGTACTGGCGATGGGCCAGGGTCGTATGATCCCAGGCTTCGAAGAAGGTGTTGTTGGCCACAAAGCGGGCGAAACCTTCACTATCGACGTGAAATTCCCAGACGATTACCACGCTGAAACCCTGAAAGGGAAAGACGCGAAGTTCGAAATCGTGCTGAAGAAAGTTGAAACGCGTGAGCTGCCAGAACTGACTGAAGAGTTCATCAAGCGCTTTGGCGTTGAAGATGGTTCCGTTGCCGGTCTGCGTGCAGAAGTGCGTAAGAACATGGATCGTGAGCTGAAAGGCGCTATCCGTAACCGCGTGAAATCTCAGGCGATTGATGGTCTGGTTGAAGCCAACGACATCGACGTGCCAGTGGCACTGATCGACAGCGAAATCGACGTTCTGCGTCGTCAGGCTGCTCAGCGTTTTGGTGGCAACGAGAAGCAAGCTTTCGAACTGCCACGTGAGTTGTTCGAAGAGCAGGCTAAACGTCGCGTAGTTGTCGGTCTGCTGCTGGGCGAAGTGATTCGCATCAACGAGCTGAAAGCTGACGAAGACCGCGTTAAAGCGCTGATCGAAGAGATGGCTTCTGCGTACGAAGATCCGCAGGAAGTGATCGAGTTCTACAGCAAGAACAACGAGCTGATGAACAACATGCGCAACGTTGCGCTGGAAGAGCAGGCTGTTGAAGCGGTTCTGGCGAAAGCCAAAGTGACCGATAAAGCAACCAACTTCCAGGAACTGATGAACCAGACCTCAGCGGCCTGATTCGTTAGTTAACCGAAAGTGCGAAGCCCGCGACTGAAAAGTCGCGGGCTTTTTCGTTTTAAGGCGCCAACCGCACAGATTTGTCCTCTATTTGCCTAATTAATCGGCAAATTGTTCGCTAAGCTCTTTTTCCGTGTTAGCGAATGGGCAAAAGGTTGTTATGCTTGAAACAACTGGGCAGCATCCCCAGATACAGGGAGAATGCATGAAAACAGTGAGACTGGCTGATTAACCGTCCTGTTATGTCGGAGTGAGAAGGCAGCGCATAGTTTTCCCGACGCGCCTCACGTAATATCGGTACAGAATGTTGCCAATGAAATTTATCAGGAGACGGTAATGTCATACAGTGGCGATCGTGAATTTACTGCACCGCACATGGCGCTGGTGCCAATGGTGGTCGAACAAACCTCGCGCGGCGAGCGTTCATACGACATTTACTCCCGCCTGCTCAAAGAGCGTGTGATCTTCCTGACCGGCCAGGTTGAAGATCATATGGCCAACCTGATCGTGGCGCAGATGCTGTTTCTGGAAGCTGAGAATCCTGAAAAAGACATTTATCTCTACATTAACTCGCCAGGCGGCGTGATTACTGCCGGGATGTCGATTTATGACACTATGAAATTCATCAAGCCGGACGTCAGCACCATTTGTATGGGTCAGGCTTGTTCGATGGGTGCGTTCCTGCTGACCGCAGGGACCAAAGGTAAGCGCTTCTGCCTGCCGAATTCCCGCGTCATGATTCACCAGCCGCTGGGCGGTTATCAGGGCCAGGCGACGGATATCGAAATCCATGCGCGTGAAATTCTGAAAGTGAAGCAGCGTATGAATGAGTTGATGGCTGAACATACCGGCAAATCACTGGAAGAGATCGAACGCGACACTGAGCGCGATCGTTTCCTCTCTGCCAGCGAAGCGGTAGAGTATGGCTTGGTCGATTCCATCCTGACGCATCGCCAATAAGACACATCTGCCTGCCCCTTACGCTATAGTTAACGGGGCAGCATGATGAGTTGCATGAATATCGGCCGTTGATGTGCGGCCAGTGCCGTACACCAAATTGGGTCTGAGAACGAAAAGAGGTTAGCTGATGACAGATAAGCGCAAAGACGGTTCAGGTAAGTTGCTGTACTGCTCTTTCTGCGGCAAAAGCCAGCATGAAGTCCGTAAGCTGATTGCCGGGCCGTCAGTGTATATTTGCGACGAATGTGTTGATTTATGCAATGACATCATTCGCGAAGAGATTAAAGAAGTGGCTCCGCACCGTGAGCGCAGTGCACTGCCAACGCCGCATGAAATCCGTCATCACTTAGATGATTACGTCATCGGTCAGGAAAAGGCGAAAAAAGTGCTGGCGGTTGCGGTATACAACCACTACAAACGTCTGCGCAACGGCGATACCAGCAATGGTATTGAGTTGGGCAAAAGTAACATTCTGCTGATCGGTCCAACCGGTAGCGGTAAAACGTTGCTGGCAGAGACGCTGGCGCGTTTGCTGGATGTTCCGTTCACCATGGCGGATGCGACCACCCTGACCGAGGCCGGTTACGTGGGTGAGGATGTGGAAAACATCATCCAGAAACTGCTGCAGAAGTGTGATTACGATGTGCAGAAAGCACAGCGCGGTATCGTCTACATCGATGAGATCGACAAGATTTCTCGTAAGTCAGACAACCCATCAATCACGCGTGACGTTTCCGGTGAAGGTGTACAGCAGGCGTTACTGAAATTGATCGAAGGTACGGTGGCTGCGGTTCCGCCACAGGGTGGACGTAAGCATCCACAGCAGGAGTTCCTGCAGGTTGATACCTCTAAGATCCTGTTCATTTGTGGTGGTGCATTTGCTGGCCTTGACAAAGTGATTTCCCAGCGTGTTGAAACGGGATCCGGTATCGGCTTCGGTGCCACCGTGAAGGGTAAATCGCAGAAAGCCAGCGAAGGTGAGTTGCTGTCGCAGGTTGAGCCAGAAGATCTGATCAAATTTGGTCTGATTCCAGAATTCATTGGTCGTCTGCCGGTCGTGGCGACGCTGAATGAATTGAGTGAAGAAGCCCTGATTCAGATTTTGCGTGAACCGAAGAATGCATTGACCAAACAGTACCAGGCGCTGTTTAACCTGGAAGGCGTGGAGCTGGAGTTCCGTGATGAAGCGCTGACGGCGATCGCGAAGAAAGCGATGTCGCGCAAAACCGGTGCACGTGGTCTGCGTTCAATCGTTGAAGGTGCGCTTCTGGAAACCATGTACGATCTGCCATCGATGGATGACGTGGAAAAAGTGGTGATTGATGAGTCAGTGATTGACGGTCAATCCGAACCGATGTTGATTTATGGTAAGCACGAAGCTCAGGCTTCTGGCGAATAAATAAACAATCGAACCATGTTGTTATCTTAAAAAAGGGGAAAATGTTTCCCCTTTTGTTTTTCTCTCTCCCCTGACATTGAATGTCGACCAAGCATCCCCATATACTCAATATCCTGTGGGTTGAACTGCACACTTCTTTTACGCGGTACCCATCACCTGGCGGACATTAAACTAAGAGAGAGCTCTATGAATCCTGAGCGTTCTGAACGCATTGAAATCCCCGTGTTGCCTTTGCGCGACGTGGTGGTTTATCCGCACATGGTAATTCCGTTGTTTGTTGGTCGGGAAAAATCGATTCGTTGCCTCGAAGCGGCAATGGATCATGACAAGAAGATCATGCTGGTTGCCCAGAAAGAGGCTTCAACGGATGAACCTGGTATTAACGATCTCTTCTCGGTAGGGACCGTCGCTTCCGTATTGCAGATGCTCAAGCTGCCCGATGGCACGGTAAAAGTGCTGGTTGAAGGTTTGCAGCGTGCGCACATCACCACACTGGCTGACAATGGCGACCATTTTGTTGCCCAGGCCGAATACCTGATCTCGCCGGAAATTGAAGAACGCGAGCAGGAAGTGCTGGTGCGTACGGCCATTAATCAGTTTGAAGGTTACATCAAACTGAACAAAAAAATTCCACCTGAGGTTTTGACCTCACTGAACAGCATCGACGATGCGGCGCGTCTCGCCGACACCGTGGCAGCGCATATGCCGCTGAAGCTGGCTGATAAGCAGTCAGTGCTGGAAATGTCCGACATCAACGAGCGTCTTGAATATCTGATGGCGATGATGGAATCCGAAATCGATCTGCTGCAGGTTGAGAAGCGCATTCGCAATCGCGTGAAAAAGCAGATGGAGAAAAGCCAGCGTGAGTACTATCTGAATGAGCAAATGAAAGCCATTCAGAAAGAGCTGGGCGAAATGGATGATGCGCCGGACGAATACGAAGCGCTGAAACGTAAAATCGAAGCGGCAAAAATGCCGACTGAAGCGCGCGAAAAAGCCGAAGCAGAATTGCAGAAGCTGAAAATGATGTCGCCGATGTCTGCAGAAGCCACCGTGGTACGCGGTTATATCGACTGGATGGTTCAGGTTCCGTGGGTTGCGCGCAGCAAAGTGAAGAAAGATCTGCTGAAAGCGCAGGAAACGCTGGATATCGACCACTACGGTTTAGAACGCGTCAAAGACCGCATCCTTGAGTATCTTGCGGTGCAGAGTCGCGTCAGCAAAATTAAAGGGCCGATTCTGTGCCTCGTCGGACCGCCAGGTGTGGGTAAAACCTCGCTGGGTCAGTCGATCGCGAAAGCCACCGGCCGTAAATATGTCCGTATGGCGCTGGGTGGCGTACGTGATGAAGCGGAAATCCGTGGACATCGTCGTACTTACATCGGTTCTATGCCGGGCAAACTGATCCAGAAAATGGCGAAAGTTGGCGTGAAGAACCCGCTGTTCCTGTTGGATGAGATCGACAAAATGTCTTCGGACATGCGTGGCGATCCGGCTTCAGCCCTGCTTGAAGTGCTGGATCCAGAGCAGAACATCGCGTTTAACGATCACTATCTGGAAGTGGATTACGATCTCTCTGATGTGATGTTTGTGGCAACGTCTAACTCCATGAACATCCCGGCACCGCTGCTGGACCGTATGGAAGTGATTCGTCTGTCGGGTTATACCGAAGATGAAAAACTTAACATCGCCAAACAGCATTTGCTGCCGAAACAGATCGAACGTAATGCGCTGAAAGAGAAAGAGATCAGCGTTGACGATAGCGCCATCATCGGCATCATCCGCTATTACACCCGTGAAGCGGGCGTGCGTAGTCTGGAACGTGAACTGTCCAAGCTGTGCCGTAAAGCGGTGAAAACGCTGCTGATGGATAAGACCAGGAAGAGCATCAAGATTAACGGTGAAAACCTTCACGACTTCCTGGGCGTGCAGCGCTTTGATTATGGCCGTGCGGACACTGAAAACCGCGTGGGCCAGGTGACCGGTCTGGCGTGGACGGAAGTGGGCGGCGATCTGCTGACCATTGAAACTGCTTGCGTGCCAGGCAAAGGTAAACTGACTTACACCGGCTCGCTGGGTGAAGTGATGCAGGAGTCTATCCAGGCAGCGCTGACAGTGGTTCGCGCGCGTGCGGAGAAACTCGGTATCAACGGTGATTTCCACGAGAAACGTGATATCCACGTGCACGTGCCGGAAGGAGCAACGCCGAAAGATGGTCCAAGTGCCGGTATTGCCATGTGTACGGCGCTGGTTTCCTGTCTGACAGGTAACCCGGTGCGTTCTGATGTGGCGATGACGGGTGAGATCACCCTGCGCGGTCAGGTTCTGCCAATTGGTGGCCTGAAAGAGAAGCTGCTGGCAGCGCATCGCGGCGGCATCAAAACCGTGTTGATCCCGGATGAAAACAAGCGCGATCTGGAAGAGATTCCACAGAACGTGATTGCCGATCTGACCATCCATCCTGTGAAGCGTATTGAAGAAGTGCTGAACCTGGCACTGGAAAATGCGCCTTACGGTATGCAGGTTGCGACGGCAAAATAGTGATTAACGGCAAAAACCGTTAAAAAGCGAAGCTGGCAGGCCAAATGGTGCTTGCCAGCTTTTTTTTGTGCCGCTAATTTAGGGTGCTGCTGAATCAACGATTAAGATGAATACCGTTGTTTCAGCTCCACAGGCTTGATATAACTGCTGCGCGTTCGCACCGGGCGGGAAGCGCGGGTGCGATGTGAATAATAAAAGAGGGGATGAATAGAGTGAATAAGTCACAGTTGATCGACAAAATTGCTGCAGACGCTGACATTTCTAAAGCAGCAGCGGGACGTGTGTTAGATGCATTCATGGGCTCCGTTTCTGACGCGCTGAAAGGCGGTGATGAAGTGGCACTGGTTGGTTTCGGTACTTTCTCTGTACGTGAGCGTGCTGCTCGTACAGGCCGCAACCCGCAAACTGGTAAAGAGATCACCATCCCGGCTGGTAAAGTACCGGGCTTCCGTGCAGGTAAAGCACTGAAAGACTCAGTCAATTAATGACCGCTGATACATCCATTGAAGCATTTTCTTCTATGGATTGAGGACGAAAAAGCCGTTCTCATGTAACATACGGGCACATCATTTTTGATGTGCCTTTTTTATTCTTGATGCGCGGCGATGGCCTTAGGCTATTGTCTCCGCATGGTTGCCAACTGCCAGCCTGAACAGCAGTTGCACGATGATGACATCGTGTCAGAGCTTTACATTCACACTACAGCGGAGTGTTGTCATACCATGATGGACAATTTACGCGCGGCGTCGAATCATGTCGTGCTCAAGATTATTCTGGGATTGATCATCCTGTCTTTCGTACTGACCGGGGTGGGCAACTACCTGATCGGCGGTGGCAGCGATTATGCCGCCAAAGTTAATGGCCATGAAATTAGCCGTGCAGAGCTTGAGCAGGGCTATAACAACGAGCGTAATCGTCAGCAGCAGATGCTGGGCGATCAATTCTCGCAACTGGCCAGCAACGAAGGTTACATGCAGCAGATGCGTCAGCAGGCGCTGTCTCAGCTGATTGATCAGGCTTTGCTCGATCAATACATCAAAGATCTGAAGATTGGCATCAGCGATGATCAGATTAAGCAGGCGATCTTCAATCAAAAAGCCTTCCAGACCAACGGCAAGTTTGACAACGCGAAGTACAACGGTTTAATCACCCAGATGGGCTTTACGCCGGATCAGTACGCGGCAGCACTGCGCAAGCAGTTAGCTACGCAGCAGTTGATCAATGCGGTGGCCAATACCGATTTCATGCTGAAAGGTGAAACCAGCAAGCTGGTGGATCTGGTCTCGCAGCAGCGTGAAGTGCGTCAGGCGGTGATTGATGTCAACGCGCTGGCGGCGAAACAAACTGTGAATGATGATGAGATCAATCACTACTACCAGCAGCATCAGAACAGCTTTATGGCACCAGAGCAGTTCCGCGTCAGCTACATCAAAATGGATGCAGCCAGCATGCAGGAAACCGCGAGCGAAGCTGATATTCAGAGCTGGTTCGATCAGCATAAAGCCGATTATTCACAGCCGCAGCGCAATCGCTACAGCGTGATTCAGACCAAAACTGAAGCGGATGCTAATGCCGCTCTGGATGCGCTGAAAAAGGGTGAAGACTTCGCCACGTTGGCAAAAAGCAAATCCATTGACCCGATTTCGGCGCGCAAAGGCGGCGATATGGGGTGGCTGGAGCCGGGCACCACGCCGGATGAGCTGAAAAATGCCAACCTGACTCAGAAAGGCCAGCTGTCTGGCGTGATCAAATCTTCAGTGGGTTTCCTGGTGGTGCGTCTGGATGATATCCAGGCCGAGCAGGTTAAGCCGCTGGCTGAGATCCATGACGCTGTGGCTGACAAAGTGAAGCAGGAGAAGGCGGTTGATGCCTTCTACAAGCTGCAGCAAAAAGTCAGTGAAGCGGCCAGCAATGACAACGAGTCGTTGGCGGGTGCAGCACAGGCTTCCGGTCTGAAAGTCACTGAAACCGGCTGGATAACACGTGATAATGTTCCGGCTGAACTCGATTTCGATCAGGTTAAGCAGGCGGTCTTCAACGGCGGACTGGTGGGCCAAAACGGTGCGCCGGGTAACAACTCTGACATCATCAGCGTTGATGGCGATCGTGCTTTCGTGCTGCGCATCAGCGAGCACAAGCCTGAGGCCGTTAAACCGCTGGATCAGGTGAAAGCGCAGATTGCCGATACCCTGAAGCATGACAAAGCCACGCAGCAGGCTAAAGCTCAGGCAGATAAACTGCTGGCTGATCTGAAAGCCGGTAAAGAAGATGCGCTGAAAGCAGCAGGTTTGACCCTGAGCGCCAGCAAATCCTTTGACCGTAACGTGCAAGACCCGGTTGCGCAGTCTGCTTTCAACTTGCCACAGCCAGCGGACAACAAACCGTCCTGGGGCGTGAGCGAAGATATGCAGGGCAACGTGGTACTGGTCGCACTGGATAAAGTCAGCCCGGGTAATATGCCGCAGGCGCAGATTGATGAAATGGTGAAAGGCGTGACGCAGAACAACGCACAGATTGCGTTTGAAGCACTGCTGGAAAACCTGCGCAAAGACGCGAAAATCAAATACGGCGCGGCTGCACAAAACCAGTAAGCCTCACAAAAAATGTGAATCCGCTGCAACAACTCAAAGGCCGCTTCTGCGGCCTTTTCCATTTCTGTCATTGTCCTTTTGAGCCTGAAAAACCGCTGTGACACTCTGCTGTGGCTGTCAAACACAAGGAGAAACACAGCATGGTGAAATCTACATTTCGCGCATTATGCGTCACCCTGGCGCTGGGTGGCGCACTTTATACCGCCGGACTGGCTGCGGCCGAAAGTCCCAGCGAAACGCAGGCGACGCAAGTATCCGCGCCGCAAGAGGGACAGATCAGCATCAATCAAGCCAGTGCTGAACAACTTGCAGCGGCGATGAACGGCATCGGTCTGAAGAAGGCTCAGGCGATTGTCAGTTACCGCGAGCAATATGGTCCGTTTACCGCCATCGAGCAGCTTAAGGAAATACCGGGCATTGGCAATGCGCTGGTCGAACGTAACAGCGATCGCCTGAAACTGTGAGGCGGCTCGCGACTTTGAAGGATTGATTAAGCGTCAAATCAGGCTGTGCTATGCTCAACAGGTCATACCAGTTGTCATTCACAGCCAGATCAGGAGCAACAATGCAAACCACCATTAAAGTACGCGGCTATCATCTCGACGTTTATCAGCATGTGAACAATGCACGCTATCTGGAGTTTCTGGAAGAGGCGCGCTGGCAGTGGCTGGAGGATGTTGATGCCTTTCACTGGCTGATGGATAAGAAGCTGGCGTTTGTGGTGGTCAATATCAACATTAACTATCGTCGTCCGGCGGTGCTGGGCGACGTATTACATATTGAGAGCGAAGTATCACAGCTGAATGGCAAAAGCGGCATTATTTCGCAGCGAGTGCTGCTGGCGGGTGATAACACGGTGGTGGCTGACGCCGCATTAACTTTCGTCTGCATCGATTTGCGTACGCAAAAAGCGGTACCGATGGAAGGGGAGTTGCGCGACCGTTTGTCGGCATTGATGGTAGAAAGCCATTAACAGCCGAGCGAGCTGGCGTCAGAAACGCCAGCCAGCGAAACCGTTTAATGAGTTCCAGCTAGTTAAGTAGCCCGATTAGTTACAGCCAGCGAAACCGCTTAATGAGTTCCAGCTAGTTAAGTAGCCCAATGAGTTACAGCCAGCGAAGCAGCTCAATCAGTTCCTGCTAGCGAATCAGCTAAACCCTCCGAACCAGCTAAGCCGCTCAGTCAGTGCGAGCCACCAATTTAGCGCAATTAGTTAAGGCCGCTTTTTTGTTTCATCGCTGCCATGACGGCTGAAGCATTAGCCTGATAATCCGCCAACCCGCGCGCGCGCAGATGGCAAGCCGCGCATTCACCACAGCCATCGCCTTTCACGCCGTTATAACAGGTTAAGGTTTCCGCCCGCACCAGTGGCAACTGCTGCCAGTAATCGGCCAGCGCCCAGGTTTCCGCTTTATTCAGCCACATCAGTGGCGTTTCGAAGCGAACGTTGCGCGCCATACCAAGACTCACGGCATTGTTCAGTGCTTTAACGAACTCATCGCGGCAATCAGGATAGCCAGAGAAATCTGTTTCGCAGACACCGGTAATCACCGCTTCGGCTTCGACCTGATAGGCGTAGATAGAGGCTAAGGTCAGGAACAGAATATTGCGGCCCGGCACAAAAGTGCTCGGCAACCCGCTGGCGTCAGGATCGTAAGTGGGCACTGGAATGTTATCGCGCGTCAGGCTGCTGACTGCCAGCTCATTGAGCAGCGTCACATCCAGTACTTTGTGTGCACGGGCGCCCAGTTTGTGCGCCAGTTCTGCCGCGACTTCAATCTCTTCGCGATGGCGCTGACCATAATCGAAGGTGACACAGTGCACTTCATCATACTGCTGCAGTGCCTGAATCAAACAGGTGGTGGAATCTTGTCCGCCACTGAATACGACAACGGCTCGTTTCATCTCAATTTCCCCAAAAATCAGTGCGTCTATGGTACTGGCTCGGGCGCGGGCTGAACAGCCCCTGCGGTTGCGGGCGGTGGAATCCAGGCGCGGGTGAAATCAAACCAGCCCAATGTATTGAGCTGGATGCCTTCAACGCCGGGCGGGGCAAACACCTGATAGCGATAGTTAAACAGCGGCAACAGATGTCCGTCACCCATCAGCTGCTGGAACAATTGCTGTGTTAATGCTGCGCGTTGTTCTGGGTTGGGCTGATGGGCGATAGCGATGAGTGGCGCTTGTAGTACCGGGGCACGTAAGGGAGCCCATACGGGATCGTTCTCCAGCCAGTTCACCAGGGTAAACAGTGGCGCATCGCCAATTAAGCGGTCACCCATCACCACATCGGCATCGCTCAGGTCGATATCGTCACGCCAGTTTTTCACATCATGAAAAACGCAGGTTAATTCGCAGCCTTGTGTGGTCAGCAACGGCACCAGCGCCTGCGCCATCACATGCAGTTCGATAGGAAGATGGTAGTGCAGTGTGAGTTTTTCGGGCAGCTTGACGGACGTCATCCCGGCAGACGGCACCGGCCAACCGGGCAGCAACTCCTTGCTGGCGGTAATCAAGCCTTCATCCAACGGTAACTGCTGAATCACCCCACTGTGTTGTATTAATGCAATCAGTGTTGTTACCTGTGCAGCAGTGAAATTGGCGGAAATACGCGGTGCCAGATAACAGAAGCCAAGGCTGATGCTGTGATCGACCGGGCGCAATGCGTCCAGCTCGTCAGGATCGCCAATGGCGATTTGCACCGGATGGCGACAGCTGGTGCCGAGACCATGGGCAAACAGTTGCGGAGTAATCCAGTATTCCACCACCTGAATCAGCGGTCGTTGCAGATGCCAGCGGGCATGGCTTTCCAGGCGAACCAGCTCATCAGTGAAATGGGTCAGCTTCCAGGGACCGCTACCAACATCAACCGCATCAGGGTGTGGCAGCAGACAGTATTGATGGGCCAGTCGCTGCGGCAGCCAGTAGTCGCTCTGACGCAGTTGAATACGCAGAGCCAGCGGATGTGGCGCCTCGATGCGTTCGATAGAGGCCAGCAGGCGACTGCCACGCACGGTTTGCATGATCTGGTGTAACTGAGAAACCAGCTGCGCCGCTTGAATTGGCTCATCGTTGTGCCAGCTGAGCTGCGGGCGCAACCAGAAATACCAGTCACAGCCGCTGCCATCATGCTGCCAGTGGTGCGCAAGATCGCCTTCCACATCGTCGCCATTAAAGCGCGTCAGGCCGGAGAAAATCTGCCGCACCAGGTGCTGCTCAGCCCTTCCGGTCAGACGCAGCGGCCGCAGTGGCTCCATCGCGCGGTAGTAGGGGATACGCAGTACCGGCGCCTGGTTCTGCCATTGGCCGCCCATCAGCGGTTGCAGCATTTTCACCAGCCGTTCAGGATGGAGATCCAGCACCTGCAGCGCCTGTACGGCTTCGCCCGCTTCCAGTTGCTGGGTTAGCAGCTGCTGGCGGAGTTGTTCAGGGGAGATCAGAAATGTCAGTTCGCCTTGTTTCCCGCGACCGGACTCGCCGCGCCAGTGCAGCCAGCCAGCATCCTGCCACTGACGTAACAAGGTGCGTACATGGCGCTCACTGCAAAAACAGTGTTGTGCCATGGCGGCTACGCTCAGACGCAGAGGTTCACCCTGACTGAGCTGCCACAGACGCTGAAATTGATTAACCCGATGAAGTTGGCGCATCGCTAAACCCGGAACAGTTTTCTGAAAGTATTCACTATTAGTTCCGTAATTACCAGGCGATAGTAGATTCCTCACTCAGACAGGAGAAATTGCATGGCTCGCCTCGCGGCATTTGATATGGATGGCACGCTGTTACTGCCGACGCACCGGTTAGGGAATGAGACCATCGACACCCTGCATGCCCTGCATCAGCGCGATATCACCATAGCCTTCGCCACGGGCCGCCATCTGATGGATGTGCAAGTGGTGCGCGATCAGCTCACTCTGCCGGCCTGGTTGATCACTGGTAATGGCACACGTATTCACGATCTGGAAGGGCAGCAGCTGTTTGGCTGTGATTTGTCCTCATCCGTTGCCGAAGAGGTGATTCACACTCATTGGCAAACGCCAGCATCGATCCATATCTTCAACGACGAAGGCTGGTTTACCGATAAACCGCTGCTGGGTGCATTGGAAGCGCACGTGATGAGTGGCTTCCATTATCAGCTGCGCGATTTGCGTCAGATGTCGGCGCATGAGGTGACCAAAATTTGCTTTATTGCGCCGCATGAGATGCTGCAGGCGTTAAAAGTGGAGCTGCAGCAAGCCCTGGGCGAACGCGCCAACATCTGTTTTTCCGCATGGGATTGTCTTGAAGTTCTGCCGCTGGACTGCCACAAAGGCGCGGCGCTGGCGCACCTCTGTCAGCATCTGTCGCTATCAATGGCGGATTGTATGGCGTTTGGTGACGCGATGAATGACCGCGAAATGCTGGAGCGCGTTGGCAGTGGCTTCATCATGGGGAACGCCATGCACCAATTGAAATCGTCGCTGCCGCATTTACCGATTATTGGACATTGCGAGACACAGGCGGTGTCTCATTACTTAAATCACTGGATGAGCACACCACACCTCGATTATTCCCCCGAATGCTGAGGCTTACAGTGAACCGGACAGGATGTCCGGTTTTTTATTGCATCTCACGCAGCCACGGCTGAATATCCCCGATATTCTGCGCGACCCACTCAGGGTTGTAATAGGTGTCCGGATAACGCTCACCACTGTCGCACAACAGTGTCACCAGCGAACCTTGCTCGCCATTTTCCCGCATGCGTTTCGCCACCTGCATCATGCCCCAGAAGTTGGTGCCGGTTGAAGCGCCAGGGCGACGACCCAGAATTTTCTCCAGATGAAGCATCGCAGCCACTGTCGCGCCATCCGGCACTTTGATCATTTCGTCGATCACATCCGGTAAAAACGACGGCTCCACGCGCGGACGTCCGATGCCTTCAATCATGCTGCCGCGATCGCTGCGCAGCGCGCTGTCGCGACTATGCCAGAAATCAAAGAACACGGAGTGCTGCGGATCCACCACCAGCAGACGCGTATCGTGACCCTGATAACGGATATAGCGGCCCAGTGTGGCCGAAGTCCCGCCGGTTCCCGCGCTCATCACCACGGTATGCGGCACGGGGAAAGGCTCATGCGCCATCTGACGGAAAATACTTTCTGCGATGTTGTTGTTGCCGCGCCAGTCCGTGGCGCGCTCGGCATAGGTGAACTGATCCATAAAATGACCGTTGAGTTCACGCGCCAGACGTTCCGATTCGCTATATAGCTGACAAGGATCGGCAACGAAATGGCACTCGCCGCCGTAAAAACGGATCATTTCAATTTTGCGTTTCGCCGTGCTGGCGGGCATCACGGCAATAAATGGCAGACCCAACAAACGCGCAAAATAGGCTTCTGACACCGCCGTGCTACCGGATGACGCCTCAATGATGGGCGTATTTTCGCGGATCCAGCCATTGGCCAACCCATACAGGAACAGCGAACGTGCCAGGCGATGCTTCAGGCTGCCACTGGGATGGGTGCTTTCATCTTTGAGGTAAAAGCGGATGCCCGGAAAATCCTCCAGCGCAAAGCGAATAAGATGCGTATCCGCAGAGCGTTGAAAATCAGCGTTAATTTCATTGATGGCGTGGCGAACCCAGGGCGTTTGCATGTGACGAATCCGTAATAATTATTGTGCACAGTGTAAGGCACTGGCAGGAAAATAAGGTTGCTTTAATCCGGGTATAATGCCCGAATAAGAGAAAAATTTTCTCCCGGAGCGCCCAATGCTAGATAAAACTGACCGCACTTTGCTGGCAATGCTGCAACAGGATTGCACGTTATCGCTACAAGCATTGGCGGATGCGGTGAATCTCACCACTACGCCGTGCTGGAAACGCCTGAAAAAGCTGGAAGATGATGGCATTATTCGTGCGCGCGTGGCGCTGCTGGATGGGGAGAAGATTGGCCTTTCTCTCACCGCCTTTATGTTTGTTAAAACACAGCAGCACAGCAGCGACTGGTTTCAGCAATTTGTTGCGGTAGTGCAGCAGATGCCTGAAGTGATGGCATTTTATCGCATGGCCGGTGAGTACGATTATCTGCTGCGCATTCAGGTAGCCGATATGAAAAGTTACGACGCTTTTTACAAACGTCTGGTGAATGGCGTGCCAGGCCTGATTGATGTGACCTCCAGTTTCGCCATGGAAGAGATTAAATACACCACCGCGTTGCCGGTAGCGCCCTGATCGGGCACAGAAAGAGAGTGTCTTGTGCGATTATTTAGCCAATTAAGTTGGTATTTCCTGCGCGAGTGGCGGCGATATCTGGGTGCCGTCAGCTTGCTGATTGTGATTGCGTTATTGCAACTGCTGCCGCCGCATGTGGTTGGCGTGATTGTCGATGGCGTGACACAACACACTTTAAGCAGCGGCAAAATTTTCATGTGGATCGGCGTGATGCTGGTGACGGCGGTCATCGTCTATCTGCTGCGCTATGTCTGGCGCGTGCTGCTGTTCGGTGCGTCCTACCAACTCGCGGTTGAATTACGCGAAGATTTCTATCGCCAGTTGAGTCGCCAGCATCCGGCGTTCTACTTGCGTCATCGCACTGGAGATTTGATTGCACGCGCCACCAATGATGTCGATCGCGTGGTGTTTGCCGCCGGTGAAGGCGTCCTGACGCTGGTGGATTCGCTGGTGATGGGCTTAGTGGTGCTGGTAGTGATGAGCGTGCAAATCAGCTGGGAATTGACGCTGCTGGCGCTGATCCCGATGCCGCTGATGGCGATTGCCATTCAGAAAGATGGTTCTCGTCTGCACCAGCGCTTTAAAGTGGCGCAGGCCGCCTTCTCCAGCCTGAACGATCAAACGCAGGAGAGCCTCACCAGCATCCGCATGATCAAAGCGTTTGGTCTGGAAGATCATCAATCACAGCAGTTTGCAGACATTGCCCGCGATACGGGTAAAAAGAACCTGCATGTAGCGCGGGTTGATGCACGCTTTGATCCCATCATCTATATCGCCGTGGGTTTCTCTAACCTGTTGGCGATTGCCGGTGGTGGCTGGATGGTGTGGAACGGTAGCCTGACGCTCGGTCAGCTCACCAGCTTCGTTATGTATCTCGGGCTGATGATTTGGCCGATGCTGGCGCTGGCATGGATGATCAATATCGTTGAACGCGGCAGCGCCGCATGGAGTCGTATTCGCGCGCTGTTGGCTGAAGCCCCGGCGGTGGAGGATGGGCAGAAAGTCCTGCCTACCGACGCTGGCGTTTTGCAGGTCGCCATTCGCGAATTCCATTATCCCGCCAACTCTGGCGCGGCGCTGAGCCATGTTAATTTTCAACTGAAACCGGGGCAGATGCTGGGACTGTGTGGTCCAACTGGCTGTGGCAAAAGCACGCTGCTGAGCCTGATTCAACGCCACTTCGACATCGACCAGGGTGATATTCGCTACCATAACCTGCCGTTAACGCAGCTGCGACTCGATAGCTGGCGCAGTCGGCTGGCGGTGGTGAGCCAGACGCCGTTCTTGTTCTCCGATACCGTGGCCAATAACCTGGCGCTGGGGCGTCCGAATGCTTCTCAGGAGGAAATCGAGCGCGTGGCCCGCATGGCCTGCGTACACGATGACATTCTGCGCCTGCCACAGGGTTATGACACCGAAGTGGGTGAGCGCGGTGTGATGCTCTCCGGCGGTCAAAAACAGCGTATTGCCATTGCCCGCGCGCTGTTACTGAATGCGGAAATCCTGATCCTCGATGATGCACTCTCAGCCGTTGACGGCCGCACTGAGTATGAAATCCTGCATAACCTACGTCAGTGGGGCAAAGGCCGCACGTTGATCATCAGTGCACATCGTCTATCCGCATTGACCGAGGCCAGCGAAATTCTGGTACTGCAACAAGGTGCGGTGACCCAGCGCGGCGATCACGACAGCCTGGTGGCAAAAGAGGGATGGTATCGCGATATGTACCGCTATCAGCAACTTGAAGCGGCGCTGGATGAAGACGAAGCCACAGAGGAGGCGAATCATGGCTAAATCGCAACGTTTGTGGCCAACCCTGAAACGCCTGCTGTCGTACGGCAAACCCTGGCGTAAATCACTGTGGCTGGCCGTTGGCATGCTATGGATCGCGGCGGCGGCTGAAGTGACCGGACCGGTGCTGGTGAGCTACTTCATTGATAATCTGGTGGCAAAACACCAGATGCCCTGGGGCATCGCCATCGGGTTGCTGGTGTGCTTTATTTTGCTGCAATTGCTGGCTGCGGGTTTGCACTATTTCCAGGCGCTGCTGTTTAACCGCGCGGCGATTGGTGTGGTGCAGCAGTTGCGCGTGGACGTGATGAACGCGGCGCTACGTCAGCCGCTTAGCGCCTTCGATACCCAGCCGGTGGGGCAGATTATTTCGCGCGTCACCAACGATACCGAAGTGATTAAAGATCTCTACGTCACGGTGGTGGCCACCGTGCTGCGCAGTGCGGCACTGATTGGCGCGATGCTGGTGGCGATGTTCTCGCTCGACTGGCGCATGGCGCTGGTGGCGATCGTCATCTTCCCGCTGGTGCTCACGGTGATGCTGATTTATCAGCGTTACAGCACGCCAATCGCGCGTCGGGTGCGTAGCTATCTGGCGGATATCAATAATGGCTTCAATGAAGTGATTAACGGCATGAGCGTGATCCAGCAGTTTCGCCAGCAGGCGCGCTTTGGCGAGCGCATGGGCGAAGCCAGCCGTTCACACTATCTGGCACGCATGGAAACCCTGCGGCTGGATGGCTTCCTGCTGCGTCCGTTGTTAAGTCTGTTTTCGGCGATGATTCTCTGTGGGCTGCTGATGCTGTTCAGCTTTGCCACACCCGGTGTGTTTGAGGTCGGCGTGCTTTACGCTTTTATTACCTATCTGGGACGCCTGAATGAACCGTTGATTGAGCTCACCACGCAGCAATCGATGCTGCAGCAGGCGGTGGTTTCGGGCGAGCGTATCTTCGAACTGATGGATGCCACACAACAGGGCTACGGTGGCGATAATCAGCCGTTGGCTTCTGGGCGCATTGCCTTGCACGATGTCAGTTTTGCCTACCGCGATGATCGGGATGTGCTGAGCCACATTAGTCTGGAGGTTCCGGCGCGCGGATTTGTGGCGCTGGTGGGGCATACAGGCAGTGGCAAAAGTACTCTGGCGAATTTGCTGATGGGATATTACCCTGTGACGCGCGGCAGCATTGAGTTGGATGGTCGTCCCTTACCGCAGCTGTCACATGAAGCGTTACGCCAAAGTGTCGCTATGGTGCAACAAGATCCCGTGGTGCTGGCGGATACCCTGCTAGCCAACGTGCGGCTCGGGCGTGACATCCCGGAAGAGCAGGTGTGGCAGGCACTGGAAAAGGTGCAGCTCGCGCCGCTGGCTCGCTCAATGTCGGAGGGCATCCACACGCGATTGGGTGAGCAGGGCAACAATTTGTCGGTCGGGCAAAAACAGTTACTGGCGCTGGCGCGGGTGCTGGTTTCGCTGCCACAGATTTTGATTCTTGACGAAGCGACCGCCAATATCGATTCCGGAACTGAGCAAGCGATTCAGCATGCGCTGCGTGCACTACGCCAGCACAGCACGCTGGTGGTGATTGCACACCGTCTTTCTACCATCACCGAAGCGGATCAGATTCTGGTATTGCACCGTGGTCAGGTTGCCGAGCGCGGCACGCATGCGCAGTTGTTGGCTCAACAGGGTCGTTACTGGCAGATGTATCAGCTGCAGCAGGCGGGTGATGAACTCGCGGCGAGCATCCCCGCACAAGCAGAAGGGTGAATTGCACCTTTTTTGCGCAGATTTATCGGATTGTTCTGTATTGATGCACTCCTTTGAGGCTTGAAGCACCAAAGGAGTGCAATATTGCAACACCTTTCTTTTGCCCTATCCCCAAACTGAGCTACCCATCACATAACGAAGCGCGATACAGCGCGTCTATGCCGCTGACTTTTCCCCTTTTTTAATTTATGGCACAGCGTTTGCTTATATCTCCTCGTGTCCGCGAGACTCACTCAATTTATTATCTGGAGGGGAACGTATGAAGCTGGTTACCGTGGTAATCAAACCATTTAAGCTGGAGGACGTGCGTGAAGCCTTATCCTCCATTGGCATTCAGGGACTGACTGTTACCGAAGTGAAGGGTTTTGGTCGCCAGAAAGGTCACGCAGAGCTTTACCGCGGTGCCGAGTACAGCGTGAACTTCCTGCCAAAAGTTAAAATTGATATCGCGATTGCGGACGATCAACTCGATGAAGTGGTGGATGTCATCAGCAAAGCCGCTTACACCGGCAAAATTGGCGACGGCAAAATCTTCGTCGCAGAACTGCAGCGCGTTATTCGTATTCGTACCGGCGAGACCGACGAAGCAGCACTGTAACTGGGGCTCTGAATTGTGATGGGATGGAAAGAAATGAATAAACTGATGACTAAGTTAGGCCTCACCAGCCTGGCACTGTTACCGTCTCTGGCCATGGCGGCAGCTCCTGCCGTTGCGGACAAAGCCGATAACGCCTTTATGATGATCTGTACCGCATTGGTACTGTTTATGACAATTCCGGGCATCGCGCTGTTTTACGGCGGTTTGATTCGCGGTAAAAACGTCTTGTCGATGCTGACCCAGGTTGCCGTGACCTTCGCATTGGTCTGTGTGCTGTGGGTGATTTACGGTTATTCGCTGGCCTTCAGCGAGGGCAACGCTTTCTTCGGTAACTTCCAGTGGGCGATGCTGAAAAACATCGAGCTGAAAGCTCTGATGGGCAGCTTCTATCAGTATATCCATGTGGCGTTCCAGGCTTCCTTCGCCTGTATCACCGTGGGCCTGATTGTCGGTGCGCTGGCGGAACGTATTCGCTTCTCAGCGGTACTGATTTTCGTGGTGGTGTGGCTGACGCTCTCTTATCTGCCAATCGCACACATGGTGTGGGCAGGTGGTCTGCTGGCGCAGGATGGCGCGCTGGACTTCGCAGGCGGTACGGTAGTTCACATCAACGCCGCTGTTGCAGGCCTGGTGGGTGCTTATCTGGTGGGCAAACGTGCTGGCTTTGGTAAAGAAGCGTTCAAACCGCATAACCTGCCAATGGTCTTCACCGGTACTGCGATTCTGTATGTGGGCTGGTTCGGTTTCAACGCCGGTTCTGCTTCGTCAGCGAACGAAATCGCAGCGCTGGCCTTCCTGAATACCGTTGTGGCAACTGCTGGCGCAGTGCTGTCATGGGTGTTCGGTGAGTGGGCAATGCGTGGCAAACCTTCACTGCTGGGTGCATGTTCGGGCTTTATCGCTGGTCTGGTGGCTATCACCCCTGCGTGTGGTTATGTCGGTGTCGGCGGCGCGCTGATTATCGGTCTGGCCGGCGGCCTGGCGGGTATCTGGGGTGTGACCACTCTGAAGAAATGGCTGCGCGTGGATGACCCATGTGATGTGTTCGGTGTGCACGGCGTGTGCGGTATCCTGGGTTGTATCCTGACCGGTGTGTTCGCCTCCTCTTCACTGGGCGGCGTGGGCTACGCAGAAGGCGTGACCATGGGCCATCAGGTTTGGATTCAGCTGTTCAGCTGCGGTGTGACCATCATCTGGTCTGGTGTTGTGGCCTTCATCGGCTTCAAACTGGCAGACATGATTGTTGGCCTGCGTGTTCCTGAAGATCAGGAGCGTGAAGGTCTGGATGTGAACAGCCATGGCGAGAACGCTTACAACCAGTAAGAGATGAGCTGTAGAAGAGCAGTGCGCTAAAACAATAAAAACTGAGAGGGGCGATAATATCGCCCCTTTTTTATGCGTCGCGCTGGCGCATTACCCCTTCCTGAACCGTGGTCGCGACCAGCGTACCGTCTTGAGTAAAGAACTCCCCACGCACAAAACCACGCGCGCCCGAAGCCGAGGTGCTTACCACGCTGTACAGCAGCCATTCTGAGAGGTCAAACGGGCGGTGAAACCACATAGAGTGGTCAATGGTCGCAACCTGCATATCAGGTTCCAAAAAGCCTTTACCGTGCGGTTGGAGCGCCACGGGCAGGAAGTTGAGGTCCGAGGCATATCCCAACAGGTATTGGTGAATACGGCGATCGTCCGGCAGTTTGCCGTTGGCGCGAATCCACACCTGGCGCATCGGCTCATCGACACGGCCTTTGAGTGGGTTGTGGATTTGCACCGGGCGGATATCCAGCGGGCGTTCGGCGAGAAACTTTTCTTTGAGTTTGAGCGGTAAATGGGCCGCCAGTTTTTGCGCCAGATCCTGCTCAGAGGGGAGGTTATCCGGCCCCGGTACTTGAGGCATGGTGTTCTGGTGCTCAAATCCGCTTTCGGGTGCCTGGAATGAGGCAGTCATGTAGAAAATGGGGTGACCATTTTGCACCGCGCTGACACGACGCGCGCTGAAGCTTTTGCCATCGCGCAGGGTTTCGACATCGTAAATGATGGCTTTTTCGCTATCACCAGGACGCAGGAAGTAGCTGTGGAACGAGTGGATGATACGTTCTTCCGGTACGGTTTGTTTTGCCGCGTATAACGCCTGGCCGACGACCTGGCCGCCAAATACCTGGCGCAGGCCGAGATCTTCACTTTGGCCGCGAAACAGGCCTTCTTCGAGTTTTTCGAGATCGAGTAAATTAAGCAGGTTTTGCAGTGCCTGGCTCATAGCAGATTCCTCAGGGGGGCAATCGCGTCAGTGTGAAAGATCCGACCAGTTTCCGTCAATGATTTTGCCGTGATTTCAGCGGGCTGGCAGTGCTTTTGGGCGCAATCCGGTTTTTTGTGCCAGAATTAAGGGCATTCGGCGGTTGAAAAGCTACTCAACAATTTGTCCGCCGACAATCATAGTGTTCACAAGGAGACGACATCGATGAAACTCTGGCATGTTATTAGCGGTGTGACGCTGGCGGCAGCATTGGCTGGCTGTGCCGATCACAGTAAACCGGTGGCGACCCCCACGCTGGGCTCCGCCGTTGCGGGGCAGCAGGCTGCGATTACGCAGCCTAATGTTAGTGGTTCGGTGTACATTCGTCAGCGCATTGCGTTGCCGCCGGATGCGGTGCTGACCGTTACGCTGTCCGACGCTTCACTGGCCGATGCACCATCGAAAGTGCTGGCGCAGCATGTGGTGCGCACCGAAGGGAAACAGGCGCCGTTCCAGTTTGTGCTGCCGTTTAACCCGGCCGATATTCAGCCGAATGCGCGTATTCTGTTAAGTGCGGCTATCGCTATTGATGGCAAACTGGCGTTCATTACCGATACGGTGAAGCCAGTGATCAATCAGGGCGGTACCAAAGCGGAGTTGTTGCTGGTGCCAGTGACGAATATGGCGATGCAGACCTCGCCAGGCGCGGCGACGACGGTGCCGTCAACGTCGCCAACGCAGGTGGTGCCTTCTGCTTCGGTGCCTGCGCCGACGACTATGTGATAATCACTCGGTGCTAGTCTGGGCGCACTGCCTGGGAAGCATGTGAAAAACCGGGGCGGGGGAGTGTGCGGGTAGGCAACACTGTTGCGTAAAGTCGCTGTCTCGTCCCTGATCGCTCGGCACACGCCATCCCTGGCGTGTGACGCTTTACTCCACAGTGTTGCCTGCCCGCACCTCAGCATGGGTGCGAATTTGTGGAGTGAAATCGGCGATTGCCTCTGATTGTTCGTCACTTTCATCTTTGGCGGGGATGTTTTACTTCACAGTGTTGCCTGCCCGTACCTCAGCATGGGTGCGAATTAGTGGAGTGACATCGGCGGATTGACCCAGATTGTTCGTCACTTTCATCTTTGACGGGGATGTTTTACTCCACAGGGTTGCCTGCCCGTACTTCAGCGTGGGTGCGCTTAGTACTCCCAGCGATACTTCTCTAATTCGATTTCTCCGGCATCGCTGACTTCGATGCCTTCGGCTTCCAGCGCATCACGCTGGCGGAAGAGATCATCGCCTTGCAGAGAAATGCGGCCATGGCGATTGATGACGCGGAACCACGGTAATTTGCTGCCCTCGGGTAAGCGACGTAATACGCCGCCGACTTGTCGGGCTGCGCGCGGTGAACCGGCAAGCAGGGCGATATCGCCGTAGGTGGTGACTTTGCCTTTAGGGATCGCGGCAATAATTTGCCAGACGCGCTCGGAGAAATTGCTTGTGTCGTTCATACACGCACCTGATTCAGCGAGTAAATGCTGACTTTAGCATGCAGAGAGGGTGAGAATCAGGGTTTTACTGGCGAGCTGTTCAAGAAAACAACGGTCACCCGGCCTGCGCTTGCAATTGCCAGGGGCTTACTTGATAATGCCTGCGCTCTCGAAAGAGAGCTCGTCAATGGGGGCCCTGTTGGTTCTCCCGCAACGCTAACTTGTGAACTCGGTCAGGTCCGGAAGGAAGCAGCCGCAGCAGGCGACGCGTGTGCCGGGATGTAGCTGGCAGGGCCTCCACCATTTCTACTCCCCGAAAAAATCCTCAAGAAATCAGTACACAGCGAAACGCTGGCACTCCTTTGCCTGTGAATCATTCCCTGAAGGGAAAAGATGGCGTAACGAACAGCGGGTAAAAATAGTTAGCGGACGAACTTCCAGACAGAAACCGGTACTTTGTCGTAAAGCTTATTCATCGTCAGTTCAGCGAGACGATGATCGGCAGCAGAATAAAATACCGCGAGTTCGTTGTCAGATAATTCGTACTTGTTCTTTTCAATCACCCGTTCAAGGGTGTCAATTGAGCGACAACGACGCAGTCGCATCAAATAGTCTGTTTTGGTTAAGGCTTGATTGCTCATAAATAAACCGGTCTCACTCTGATGCTAAAAGGAATGGCTGGGTTGTTGGAGAAAAGCGCACTCTTCGGCAAACAGATTAAATAAGCGTCTTGCTGAACGTTGCCACCGTTGAAGATCCTGAGTATTGATTCCATAACTGCTAAACAGCATAAAGGTATCGTCAAGATATTCATCGATTTGCGTAATCAGCGCTTCATCTTCAACGTGCTTAATTTTGTAATTCATCGTGAAAGAAGCGATATGCTCAATCAAATCGTTGAGCTGTAAATTGCTTTCCGCAGTAGGGTCATTCACCCAGCCGTGATGGCTGTCAGTCAGTGTCGCCATACTTTCGTCAAACAGGTTCTCACACAGGAATTTAAGCTGGGCAATATCATGCCGTTTTGGTGAGTATTCGTCCATCTTTTTCCCCTCCAGAGCTTGCACAGTGACCGCAGCGCGGCGAGATTTGGAAAAGCTATCAGGAAGCGATCACGAATATTAAGAATTCAGCGACTCCTTAAATATAATCCACATTCATTAGCTTTGCTCACCTCGATTACCAAATATTACAATTCGTCGGCGGGTGAGGGGCGGGTATTGTCTATCACAGAAAACACCAGTGCACCCGGTACTATCTGGAACAAAACTTCTTCACGTTGGGTAGATGTTTCATTTAAATCCAGGCAAGGATTAAATAAATCCCACTTAAAATCGTAAAGCATTTTAAATCGATTGTTGTCGTGCGGTTGAATGGAAATAATCTTAAAACTGTCGGGAACTAATTGCGCGTTTTGAGAATACCACTGTAAATCACCTGCCAGGGCTTCGGATATTTTGAGAATATTCCCCTGGATAATAGCCAGCAACTTCTCGCAATCGTCCTCATCCACAGCAATATCACAATGAATAATAGACTGCATTTCGCTTCCGGTAAAAAAGGAGGATGAATCTATC
Source organism: Erwinia sp. S63 (assembly GCF_016625195.1). GTDB lineage: Bacteria > Pseudomonadota > Gammaproteobacteria > Enterobacterales > Enterobacteriaceae > Pantoea. Next base: position 134,338 of record NZ_JACVUP010000005.1, on the reverse strand, counting down.
ATTGGGGTTCTGGCCAAATATTGCAAGTTAACTCTGTGCAGAATACGTAATCGTTGCGATGGGATTTATCGCTCAATCGATTCAGATCCAGTAATAGCCACAGAGGAAGCGCCAAATGGTTAACTTTTGAAACACTTTCTCTCGGGTATCGCGCGGGGAAGATCAGGTACTATAATTGTTATGTTATAACGTTTTTGGTCTCCCTCCATGAATCACAGTGGTTTACTCCTTTCACTTAGCGGCCGCCTGCTGGTTGCGCTGCTGCTTATCGCGTTCCTGGCGCTGGCTATCTATTGGGGGATGCAGAAATGATACATTTCAATCGTTTGCAGGGTGGCTATCAGGGGCAAGTGGTGACGCCGGTTGTGACCGGAGAACTGGCGGCAGGCAGCATGACGGCGCTGGTTGGCGCGAACGGCACCGGTAAATCTACGCTTCTGAAAACCATCGCTGGTCTGTTGCCGCCGATTGCAGGGACTTGCGAATTGAAGATTTCTCGCAAGGCGCTTGGCTGGTTACCGCAGCGTAGCGAGTTAGAAACCCGTTTCCCACTTACCGTTTATGAGCTGGTTGCGATGGGATGCTGGCCGCGCTGCGGCTGGTTTGGTGGCATCAATCGTGTCATGCGACAGGAGATCGATGCTGCGCTGGATGCGGTGCAAATGCGTGATTTTGCCGATGCGCAGCCTTCTATGCTTTCCGGCGGCCAGTTACAGCGGGTGCTGTTTGCGCGTCTGATGCTGCAGCAAAGTAAAGTCTGGCTGCTGGATGAGCCTTTTAATGGCATCGATACGCAAACCATCACGCTGTTGATGTCAATCCTCGAACAGCAGCAGCAGGCAGGCACCACCTTATTGGTGGTGTTACACGATCGCCCGCTGGTCGCGCGTTACTTCAAAGATGTGTTGTCACTTGACGATGCTGACTCCGCTCAAACTCCACTGCTGCGCAGGGTAGCCTCGTGACATTGATTCAACCTTTTATCGAATTTGGTTTTATGCGCCGCGCGTTAGTGGCCTGTGTTGCACTCGCGCTGAGCGCCACGCCGTTGGGTGTGTTCCTGTCACTGCGCCGTATGAGTCTGGTGGGCGATGCCTTATCACATGCGGTATTACCGGGCGCAGCGATTGGCTATCTGGTTTCCGGCTTATCGCTGGTGGCGATGGGCATCGGTGGGTTGATTGCGGGTTTAGCCGTTGCGCTGCTCTCCGGTGCGGTCAGTCGATATACCCCCTTAAAGGAAGACGCCAGTTTCTCTGGCTTCTATCTCGGCTCGCTGGCGCTGGGCGTCACGCTGGTTTCTCTGCGCGGATCGAGTGTTGATCTGCTGCACGTGCTATTCGGTTCACTGCTGGCGGTCGATAACGCGGCCATCATGCTGGTGGGCGGCATTGCGGCGTTCACTTTGCTGATGCTGGCGGTGATTTTCCGTCCGCTGGTGATCGATGCGTTCGATCCGGATTTCCTGCGTGCTCAGGGAAAATGGAGCGCGCCGATCGTGCACGGCATTTTCCTGATGCTGGTGGTGCTCAATCTGGTGGCCGGTTTTCAGGTGCTCGGCACGCTGATGTCGGTGGGGCTGATGATGCTGCCCGCCACCAGCGCCCGTTTCTGGAGCCGCCATCTGGCCTGCATGCTCGGTATCGCCATGGTGCTGGCGGTGATTGCGGCGGTGGTGGGCTTGATCCTTTCCTGGCACTTCTCACTGCCAGCCGGACCGGCGGTGGTGCTGAGTGCGGCCGTACTGTTTTTACTTTCTGTTTTGACAGGACCATGTGGCGGCCTGCTGCGCCGTCGATAACTATACAATTAGGGGATACGAATGAAGAAGTTACCGTTGAGTCTGGCGATTGGCGCCATGTTGATTAGCCCACTGACCATGGCGAAAACCGTGGACGTGGTAGCGAGTTTCACCGTGCTGGCGGATATCGTTAAGCAAGTGGGCGGCGATCACGTTAACGTGAAGTCGCTGGTGCAGCCTAACGGCGATCCTCATACCTTCGAACCGACACCGCAGGACAGTGAGTCGCTGGCTAAAGCCAATGTGGTGTTTGTCAGTGGTTTAGGTCTTGAAGGCTGGATGGATCGTTTAATTAGCGCATCGGGCTACAAAGGCACGATTGTGGTGGCATCTAACGGCATCAACACCCGTAAAATGGTGGATGACGGGAAAACCATTACGGATCCACATGCATGGAACAGCATGCAAAATGGTGTGATTTATGCCACCAACGTAATGAACGCGCTGATTAAGGCCGACCCGGAAGATGCGGCGGATATCCGTAAAAGTGGTGAAAGCTATATTCAGCAGCTGCAGAAACTGGATAGCTGGGCGAAAACAGAATTCGCTTCAGTGCCGAAGAGCAAACGCAAAGTGCTGACCAGCCATGATGCCTTTGGTTACTTTGGTCAGCGTTATGGTGTGAGTTTCCTCGCACCGGTGGGTTTCTCTACTGAAGCCGAAGCCAGCGCCAGCGATGTGGCATCGATCATCAAACAGCTGAAAGCTGAGCACATCAAGACTTACTTTATGGAGAATCAGACCGATCCGCGTTTGGTGAAACAGATTGCCAGCGAAACCGGCGCACAGCCAGGTGGTGAACTCTATCCAGAAGCGCTGTCCGAATCGGACGGTCCTGCTGCGACCTATGTTGCCGCTTTCAAGCACAACGTCGATATCATGTTGCAGAGCATGAAGTAAAAAAAAGGCCGGGGAGCATCCCGGCCAATTATCACGACACTTTCCTACCTTTTCTTTTTTCTTCCCTGAACCGCCTTAAAGCGCGGATTCGTTTTGCAGATCACGTAAATGCGACCTTTACGACGCACGACTTTGCAATCTTTGTGACGGGTCTTGGCAGACCGTAATGAACTTAAAACCTGCATGCGTTAACTCCTGATTAATTGCCGCGCGTCAGGAAGCTGCCGAAACGCTTGTTGAAGCGTGCGGCGCTGCCTTCTTTGGTGAGATCTTTTTGCTTGCCGGTGTAGTGGACGTGGGATTTTGAAGACACATCCAGCGTCACGTACGGCAGCACTTCACCTTCGAACTCAATGGTGCGTTCGGTTTTAATGGTGGAACCGATTTTGAAATACTCATCGACAGAGGTGTCATGGAACACCACAGGACGGTATTGCGGATGGATATTGGCTTTCATAGCTGCATTCTCATGTAATGTTATAATATAACAATAGTATGAACCTGCTGAGAATTGATTGCAACCGCGATCGCAGTAGGGGTATTGAACGGGCGGGTGAAAGGCGGAGGTCAGGCAATAAAAAAGGCCGCTTGCGCGGCCTTTTCAACAAGGGACAACTTAGTGTTTGTGCTCGACCGGATGGCCTTGCTCAATCTCCGCTTTGTTCTTACCAAAGCGGCGACGGACCACCACGAAGAACACCGGCACGAAGAAGATGGCCAACGCAGTTGCGGTTACCATGCCGCCCATTACGCCAGTACCTACGGCGTTCTGTGCGCCAGAACCGGCACCGGTACTGATGGCCAGCGGCAGAACACCGAGGATAAAGGCCAGTGAGGTCATCAGAATGGGACGCAGACGCATACGTGCTGCTTCCAGTGTTGATTCCACTAAACCTTTCCCTTCCTTCTCCATCAAATCCTTGGCGAATTCAACGATCAGGATGGCGTTCTTCGCCGACAAGCCAATGGTTGTCAGCAGTCCCACCACGAAGTAGACATCGTTACTGAGTCCGCGCAGGGTGGTGAAGATCAATGCACCGACCACACCCAGCGGCACCACCAGCATAACGGAGAACGGTATCGACCAGCTCTCATACAATGCCGCCAGACACAGGAACACCACAATCAGCGAGATGGCGTACAGGGCAGGGGCCTGGTTACCGGACAGACGTTCCTGGTAGGACATACCGGTCCAGTCATAGCCGATACCCGCAGGCAGTTTGCCCGCCAGCTCTTCCATCAGGTTCATGGCATCACCAGAGCTCTTACCAGGCGCCGCCTGACCCAGAATCTCCATCGATGGTAAGCCGTTGTAACGCTCCAGACGCGGTGAACCGTACTGCCACTTCGCCGAAGAGAAGGCGGAGAACGGAACCATGGTGCCGGAGCTGTTACGCACAAACCATTTGCTGATGTCATCTGGCAACATACGCGAGTCAGCCTGGCCCATCACGTACACTTTCTTCACACGACCGCGGTCGATGAAGTCATTGACGTACGAACCACCCCAGCCCGCGCCCAGCGTGGTGTTGATGTCAGACAGCGACACACCCAATGCCTGCGCTTTTTCCTGATCGATGATCAGTTTGTACTGTGGCGTATCTTCCATACCGTTTGGACGCACGCCCACCAGCGTATCCGGATGCTGGGCAATCATGCCAAACAGCTGGTTACGCGCGGCGGTTAACTTCTCGTGACCCAGGTTACCCTGGTCCGTCAGCATGAAGTCGAAGCCGGTGGCGTTACCCAGTTCGATAATTGCTGGCAGGTTGAACGGGAAGACCATCGCATCTTTGATCTGACCCAACGCCTGCATGGCGCGTCCGGCAATCGCTGGCACTTTCAGGCTGGCATCGCCACGTTCATCCCACGGTTTCAGGCTGACGAAGGCAATACCGGTGTTCTGACCACGACCCGCAAAGCCAAAGCCGTTAACGGTAAATACCGAGTTAACGCTGTCTTTCTCTTTGTTCAGGAAGTAATCCGTCACCTGATCCAGCACTTTCTGCGTACGTTCCTGGGTTGCACCGGCTGGCAACTGCGCCTGCGCCAGTAACAGACCCTGATCCTCTTCCGGCAGGAAGGAGGTTGGCAGTTTCAGGAACAGATACGCCATGCCGACCACGATCACCAGGTAGATCACCAGATAACGACCGGTGCTACGCACGATATGACCCACGCTATCCACGTAGTGGTTGGTGCTCTTGTCGAACAGGCGGTTGAACCAGCCGAAGAAGCCGGTGGTTTTACCGTGATCGCCTTTCTTGATTGGTTTCAGCATGGTGGCACAGAGTGCCGGCGTCAGAATCAACGCCACCAGTACTGACAGTGCCATCGCGGAAACGATGGTGATCGAGAACTGACGATAAATAACCCCGGTCGAGCCGCCGAAGAAGGCCATCGGGATAAATACTGCGGACAGCACCAGGGCAATACCCACCAGCGCACCCTGAATCTGCTCCATCGAACGTTTAGTCGCTTCTTTCGGCGGTAAACCTTCTTCCGCCATTACACGCTCAACGTTCTCTACCACCACGATGGCGTCATCCACCAACAGGCCGATGGCGAGCACCATCCCGAACATCGTCAGGGTGTTTATCGAGTAACCAAAGGCACTGATAATCGCAAAGGTACCCAACAGCACCACCGGCACCGCAATGGTCGGAATCAGCGTGGCGCGGAAGTTCTGCAGGAACAGATACATCACCAGGAACACCAGCACGATCGCTTCAAACAGCGTTTTCACCACTTCGAAGATCGAGATCTTCACGAACGGCGTTGTGTCGTACGGATAAACGGTTTTCATGCCTGACGGGAAGAACGGCTGCAGTTTGGCCAGCTCATCTTTCACCGCTTTGGCGGTATCCAATGCATTCGCACCGGTTGCCAGTTTCACACCGATACCCGAAGCCGGTTTGCCGTTGTAGCGGGCGATGATCTCGTAGTTTTCACCACCGAGTTCAATCTTCGCCACGTCACGCAAGCGTACCTGTGAGCCATCCTGGTTCACTTTCAGCATGATGTTGCCGAACTCTTCGGTATTGGTCAGACGGGTCTGCGCAATGATCGAGGCGTTCAACTGCTGGCCAGGTACGGGCGGTGTACCCCCTAACTGACCGGCGGCGACCTGGGTGTTCTGGGTGCCCAACGCACTGATGACATCGACCGGCGTCAGCTGGTAGTTGTTCAGTTTGTGCGGGTCGAGCCAAATGCGCATCGCGTACTGCGCACCAAACACTTGAGTATCACCGACGCCAGGCGTACGGCTGATCGGGTCTTTAATGTTTGAAGCAACATAGTCAGAGATATCATTCTGCGTCATGCTGCCGTCATCACTGACAAAGCCCGCTACCATCAGGAAGCTGCTGGATGACTTTTTAACCTGAATACCTTGCTGCTGTACTTCCTGCGGCAGCAGTGGCATCGCCAGCTGCAGCTTGTTCTGTACCTGTACCTGCGCGATATCGGCGTTGGTACCGGACTGGAAGGTCAGCGTCAGGGTCAGGGTACCGGACGAGTCACTGCTCGAGGCCATATACATCAGGCCATCGATGCCGTTCATGTTTTGTTCGATAACCTGGGTTACCGAATCCTGCAGCGTTTTCGCATCAGCACCCGGGTAGGTTGCCTGGATTTCAACGGCCGGCGGCGCAACATTGGGATATTGCTCAATCGGCAAGCTGATAATCGCAAGAGTACCTGCCAGCATAATGATGATGGCAAGCACCCAGGCAAAAATGGGGCGATCGATAAAGAACTTAGCCATGTATCAGTGGCTCCTGTTTAGGACGATGATTTAGCAGACTGTGATTCCGGTGCTGCTTTGGCATCATCTTTGACTTCTTGTGGTGTCACCTGCGCACCTGGCTTGGCACGCTGAAGACCGACGGTGATCACGCGATCGCCTTCTTTCAGGCCATCCGTTACCAGCCATTTGTCGCCAAATGCCTGATTAGCGGTGATATTACGGACTTCCACTTTGTTATCTGCGCCCACCACCATCGCGGTTGCCTGACCGGTTGGGGTACGGGTTACGCCCTGTTGCGGTACCAGCAGTGCGGTTGGGTTGGTGCCTTCATCCAGACGCGCACGCACAAACATCCCTGGCAGCAGGCGGTGGTCCGGGTTCGGGAAGATGGCGCGCAGCGTGATGGAGCCGGTGGTTTCATCCACGGTCACATCAGAGAATTCCAATGTGCCTGTCTGCGTGTATGCGTTACCGTTTTGCATCAAGAGCGTGACGTTGGCTTTGCCGTCATTCTGTTTCAGCTGACCGGATTCCAGTTCTGCGCGCAAACGCAGGAAATCATCACTGGATTGGGTCACATCGACATACATTGGATCGAGCTGCTGCACGGTTGCCAGCGCAGTGGTTTGACCGCTGGAGACCAGTGCGCCCTCAGTGACTGACGATTTACCAATGCGACCGCTGATCGGCGACGTCACTTTGGTGTAAGCCAGATTGATGCGTGCGGTTTCCACATTGGCCTGGGCTGCCTGAACGGCTGCAGCCGTCTGTGCAGCGGTGGCCGCAGCGGTGTCATAGTCCTGCTGACTGATGTACTTAGTACCCAGCAGCGGCTTATAACGTTTGATGGTTAACTGCGCGACGTGTGCATTGGCTTGCGCCTGTGCTAAATCGCCTTTGGCACTGTCATAAGCCGCCTGGTAAGTTGCCGGATCGATCTGATACAGGGACACGCCTGCTTTGATATCCGTTCCTTCCTCAAAATTACGCTTCAGAATAATGCCTGACACCTGAGGGCGCACTTCTGCCACGCGGAATGCCGAAGTACGTCCTGGCAGTTCGGTAGTAATTTTCAAAGGCTCGTTTTTTAACGTCACAACACCCACTTCTGGGGGCTGCTGCTGGGCGGCTTGCTGGGATTTATTATCATCACATCCTGTTAACACAAAGCTGCCTGAAAGCATCAGGACGGCCGCCAGAGGCGCTAATCCTCTGTTTTTATTCATAAATAAACCTCTAGTGTCCGATATCAAATGATCAATGGATCACAAACCGATAAACCCATTGCTGCGTTAAAACACGGGTCGTGCTATGGTACATACATTCACAAATGTATGTAAACTTGCCAGTTTGTAAAAAAAGTCCTCTATGGCACGAAAAACCAAAGCGCAAGCACTTGAAACGCGGAACCAAATTCTGGATGCCGCTTTAGCACACTTCTCTGAACACGGTGTGGCTGCCACATCCCTGGCAGATATCGCAACAGCGGCCGGCGTCACGCGCGGTGCTATCTACTGGCATTTCAAAAATAAAGCCGATGTTCTGCATGAAATCTGGCTTCGGTGTGACGCTGGGCTTGACGATGTGGAACTTGAGTATCAGACAAAATACCCGGGCGATCCACTTTCTGTTATCCGTTCGATGTTGATCTATATCCTTGACGCCACAGCAAAGGATCCACAAAGACGCGCATTAATGGAGATTATCTTCCATAAATGTGAATTCGTTGGCGAAATGTCGACATTACAGGATATGCGTCAAAGTTTACTGCTTGAGTGTTACGACCGAATTGAATTGGTGCTACGTGAGTGTATCGAAGTGGGCCAATTGCCTGCGGGATTGAACACGTTGCAATCGGCGCGTCTGATGTGCGGCTATATCAACGGTATGATGGAAAACTGGCTGTTTAACCCGCAGGCGTTTGATCTGGCAGCAGATGCGCCGCAGTTGGTGGATGCCTTTATTGATATGCTGCGGCTCAGTCCCACTCTCTCCTCGGCGCGTTAATTTACGCCCTCTGCCGCCTGTTTCTGCTGATAATCGCGTTGGACAATCGCCAGCGCGGCTAACACGGTTGCGGTCGGCACCTGGTTCTCTTCCAGCAGTTGAATCAAATCCACTGCCAGTTTGATCTCATCGGATGCAGTTTCCAGTGACATGATCTCTCCTTGTTAAATACGTAATTTTGCCGCCACCAGCAGCATCAAAATGGAACCCAGCAGTGCCACCCCAAAGCCAGCGGAATGCAACGTCGCTAAATCACCCGTTGTAAAATAGGTCGCGATGTAACCCCCAATTAACGCACCAATCACCGCCAGTACCAGCGTCGGGACAAACCCACCCGGCCGACCGGGAAAAACCATGCGCTTGATGCAGCCAGCCACCACGCCAATCGCTATCCACAAGATAAGCGTCATCATTTTTCTCCTTAATTCATGGGGGGAAGTATAGAAGATTGTGTGGCGTGATTACCGTGTCGGGCCTGACAATTCCAGTTTGTGCATTGCGGCACGACAGCGTGCCAGCCGTTCATGCAGCACTTCGACATCACGAATCAACTGCTGCTGCACGCTCAGGGTTTCGGCGCGCGCCAGATGTTGCTCTCGTTGTTCAATCATCGCCAGCAGGCGAGTTTCATAGCCCTGATACTCTTCACGCTTCGACTGGCGTGGATCAACACGAGGACGCTCACGCTGGGTGCGCAACTGCTGGCTCTGGCATTCGCGTTGCAGGGCGGCAATCTGGTCCAGCACTTTCTCCGCCAGCCACTGGCGGCGCATCACATCAGTGTCGGTGGCGCCAAACTGGGTTAAATTTTGCTCCAACTCAGCCAGATAATCAGCGAGCCGCGTGCCTTTACAGCGGAACAATTGGGCATCGAAACGGGGCTGTCGGCAGGCGCCATCGCTTTGCTGCGCGATTTGCTGTCGCAGCTGATCGACAATGGCGAGCAGACGTTGATGTGCGGGTGGTTGGGGCATCACTCTGATTCCGACTGTGTTAACGTAGCGCAGTTCCGATTTTATCAGGCATCAGGCATGCAACGAATTTTTCTTCTGTGTCTTGGCTGGCTGGCGATTGTGCTGGGTACGCTGGGCATTGTATTACCTTTATTACCGACCACGCCATTTGTGTTGCTGGCCGCCTGGTGCTTTGCCCGTTCGTCACCGCGTTTTCACCATTGGCTGCTGTGGCGCTCGCCGTTTGGTCGCTATATCCGCCACTGGCAACAGCATCGCGCCATGCCGCCCGGCGCCAAAGGCCGCGCCATGTTGCTGATTGTCATCACCTTTGCCGTCTCTATTTATCTGGTTAACATGCTGTGGGTGCGTATTATGCTGGGCATCATGTTGTGCGCGCTGCTGTTGTTTATGTGGCGTATCCCAGTGGTGGCAGAAAATGCTGACAGCGGCGATTAAGCGCGGCAGGGTTGCATTTAGCCGGGTATTTGCATAGATTTGGGCATCTTCGTGCGTGGCTTCCCTTTTTAAACGTCTTCGCTTAACCCGGTTTCCGGGTATTGGCGCTGTCGGATGCTGCGCGTATTAGATATTTTTCCAGGCGTAACACTTATGACCGCAACTGCTCAGCAGCTTGAACTCATCAAAAACAGCATCAAAAGCATCCCTGACTACCCTAAGCCGGGCATCCTGTTCCGTGACGTCACCAGTTTGATGGAAGATCCGCAGGCCTATGCCGCGTCGATTGCCATTCTGGTTGATCGCTATCGTGACAAAGGCATCACCAAAGTGGTGGGCACCGAAGCGCGTGGCTTCCTGTTTGGTGCACCGGTGGCACTGGGTCTGGGTGTCGGTTTTGTGCCGGTGCGTAAGCCGGGCAAGCTGCCGCGTGAAACCTACAGCGAGAGCTATGAGCTGGAGTACGGTTCTGATGCGCTGGAGCTGCACAAAGATGCCATCAAGCCAGGTGATGTGGTGCTAGTGGTGGACGATCTGCTGGCCACCGGCGGTACGCTGGAAGCCACGGTGAAACTGATCCGCCGTGCCGGTGGTGAAGTGAAAGATGCTGCGTTCGTGATCAACCTGTTTGATCTGAGCGGTGAAGCGCGCCTTAACGCGATCGGCATCGACTGCTATAGCCTCGTGAATTTCCCCGGCCATTAAGGCCTGTGCGCCGCTGGCCTTGGCCATTGCGGCGCATTTCATTGTGCGTTCCTGCCGCCGTACTTTGGTATCAATATCCGATAAATCGTACCGCTCAAGCGGATGCGCGATGAAATTCAGCGCCTGCAGCGCGGGTATAGGCATATCCTGTTGTGGCTGTTAGACTACTGCCCATATAAACAGGGGTTGCGAAGCTGCATTTTTCCTCTTTGTCTTGTGGCGGAACCCGGTTCACTTAGCCGCACCGCTGTGCCAACTCAATAAATTCCAGTGATTGAATCCACATGAGCTATCAGGTACTTGCGCGAAAATGGCGTCCCCAGGCTTTCGCTGACGTAGTCGGTCAGGAACATGTGCTGACTGCGCTGGCCAACGGATTGTCACTGGGACGAATCCATCATGCTTATCTCTTCTCCGGTACACGCGGCGTGGGGAAAACCTCGATCGCCCGTTTGCTGGCGAAAGGTCTTAACTGCGAAACCGGCATCACCTCCACGCCATGTGGTCAGTGTGATAACTGCCGTGAAATCGAGCAGGGGCGCTTTGTCGATCTGATTGAGATCGATGCCGCGTCACGCACCAAAGTCGAAGACACGCGCGATCTGCTGGATAACGTGCAGTACGCTCCGGCGCGCGGTCGCTTCAAGGTTTATCTGATCGATGAAGTGCACATGCTCTCGCGTCACAGCTTTAATGCGCTGTTAAAAACGCTGGAAGAGCCGCCGTCGCACGTCAAATTCCTGCTGGCGACCACCGATCCGCAAAAACTGCCGGTGACCATTCTGTCGCGTTGCCTGCAGTTCCATCTTAAAGCGCTCGACGTCGAGCAGATCCAGCAACAGCTGGTGCATATATTGCAGCAGGAGCAGATTGCCGCCGAGCCGCGCGCACTGCATCTGCTGGCGCGCGCCGCTGACGGCAGCATGCGCGATGCACTAAGCCTCACCGATCAGGCGATTGCCATGGGGCAGGGCAGCGTCACGCGTGAAACCGTGGCGCAAATGCTGGGCACGCTGGATGACGAACAGCCGCTGGCGCTGATTGAAGCGCTGGTGGATGGCCAGGGCGAACAGGTGATGGCACTGCTGAATCAGGCGGCATCGCGTGGTGTCGAGTGGGAAGCGCTGCTGGTCGAGATGCTGCGATTGCTGCATCGTGTGGCGATGGTGCAGCTGCTGCCGGCTTCACTGGGCGAAGACGATGTGAATCAGGCGCAGCGTTTACGCGATTTAGCGCGCGTATTGCCGCCCGCCGACGTGCAACTCTATTACCAGACCTTGCTGATGGGACGTAAAGATCTGCCGCTGGCACCGGATCGTCGCCTCGGCGTCGAGATGACGCTGCTGCGTGCGCTGGCGTTCCATCCGCAGGCGACCATTTCCGAGCCGGTTGCGCGACCCAGCCTGATTCCGCAGGCCGCACCGCAAGCTGCTGCTGGCATCGCTGCGCCAGCGTCCGGCGCTCAGGCTACTGCGCCAGCGGCCTCTGCCACCGCTGCTTCATCTGCAACGCCAGCGGCTTCCGCTCACGCCGCCGGATCTGCAGCCACTTCTTCGGCACATCGCCCCACTTCTGCCGCGCAGCCACAGATGGCGCCGCCGATGCAGGAAGCACCGCCGATGACCGATGATTACGCCGATATGCAACCGGCGCCAGAACATATGTCCGACTCCACCAGCCAGCTGTTGCAGGCGCGAACGCAGTTGCTGCGTCAGGGAGCCGGCAAAGCAAAAAAGAGTGAGCCGGCAGCGCGTTCCGCGCGGCCGGCGAATCCGGCGCTGGAACGTCTTGCCAGTGTCACCGAACGCGTGCAGCAGCGTGCGTCTGAACCGGCGGTAAAAACGCCCGCCAAGCCAGAAGCCTATCGCTGGAAAGCACAGCAAACGGTTGAGGTAAAAGCGGAGCCGGTCGCGACGCCAAAAGCCTTGCGTTCAGCACTGGAGCATGAGAAAACGCCTGAGCTGGCGCTTCGTCTGGCGGAAGAGGCCCAGCAACGCGATGCGTGGGCCGCCGAAATAGCCGCGCTGACGTTGCCAAAACTGGTGCAGCAAGTCGCGCTGAATGCATGGAAAGAAGTGGGCGAGAACGCTATCACGCTGCATTTGCGCAGCAGCCAGCGTCACCTGAATTCAGCGTCGGCAAAACAGGCGCTGACGGAAGCGCTCAGTCAGGCAGCCGGACAAACGGTTGAACTGACTATCGTTGAAGACGATAATCCTGCGGTGTTGACGCCACTGGAATGGCGTCAGGCCATTTATGAAGAGAAGCTGGTGCAGGCGCGCCAGTCGATCACAAGCGATACTCATATTCAGACGCTGCAGAGATTCTTCGATGCCGATCTGGATGAAGAGAGTATTCGACCCGTTTGAACACCCGCTGTCGCAACGCGTTTGCGTACAGCCCCAGCAGAGAGAGAAGACTATGTTTGGTAAAGGCGGATTGGGCAACCTGATGAAACAGGCCCAGCAGATGCAAGACAAAATGGCCAAAGTTCAGGAAGAGATCGCCGCGCTGGAAGTGACCGGTGAATCAGGCGCTGGCCTGGTCAAAGTCACCATCAACGGTGCACACAACTGCCGTCGTGTTGAAGTTGATCCAAGCTTGCTGGAAGACGACAAAGACATGTTGGAAGATCTGATTGCTGCGGCCTTCAACGATGCAGCACGTCGCATTGATGAAACGCAGAAAGAGAAAATGGCCTCTGTGTCATCTGGTATGCAGCTGCCACCTGGCTTCAAGATGCCGTTCTGATGCAAACCAGTCCACTGCTTGAATCTTTGATGGAGTCCTTGCGCTGCCTGCCGGGTGTAGGCCCGAAATCGGCGCAGCGCATGGCTTTTCAGCTGTTACAGCGCGATCGTAGCGGTGGCATGCGTCTGGCGCAGGCATTGACCCGCGCGATGTCGGAAATCGGCCACTGTGCCGATTGCCGCACTTTCACCGAGCAGGAAATTTGCACCATCTGCGCCAATCCGCGTCGTCAACAAAACGGCCAGATTTGTGTGGTGGAGAGTCCTGCCGATATCCACGCCATTGAGCAAACCGGCCAGTTTGGCGGTCGCTACTTTGTGCTGATGGGCCACTTGTCACCACTGGATGGCATCGGCCCACAAGATATCGGTCTGGACCGGTTAGAACAGCGACTCGAGCGTGAAACGCTGACCGAAGTGATCCTCGCCACCAACCCAACGGTGGAAGGTGAAGCCACGGCTAACTACATCGCTGAGCTGTGCGGGCAATATGGCGTCGATGCCAGCCGCATCGCCCATGGTGTGCCGGTTGGTGGTGAGCTGGAAATGGTCGATGGCACCACGCTGTCGCACTCGCTCGCTGGACGCCACAAGATTAAATTCTAATCACTTGCCGATGTCTTCAATGACATCGGCTTGAAATTCCCATCATCATCCCCATTTCTCTCTCAACATATGATCAACCCCGATTTAGTTGAGGTAGCAATGACCATGAAAGGACAAGAGACGCGTGGCTTCCAGTCAGAGGTAAAACAACTTCTGCACCTGATGATTCACTCCCTCTATTCAAACAAAGAGATTTTCCTGCGTGAACTGATTTCCAACGCCTCTGATGCCGCCGACAAACTGCGCTTCCGCGCCCTGTCTACGCCGGATCTGTATGAAGGCGATGGCGACCTGCGCGTGCGTATCTCGGTCGATAAGGATAATCGTACGCTGACCTTAAGCGATAACGGTATCGGTATGCGCCGAGATGAGGTGATTGAGAACCTCGGCACCATCGCGAAATCTGGCACCAAATCCTTCCTTGAATCCATGGGCTCAGACCAGGCGAAAGACAGCCAGCTGATCGGTCAGTTCGGCGTGGGCTTCTACTCGGCGTTTATCGTTGCGGATAAAGTCACCGTGCGTACCCGTGCTGCGGGTGCGAAAGCCGATGAAGCTGTGTTCTGGGAATCGGCGGGCGAGGGTGAATACACCCTGGCAGAAATCGAGAAAACCGATCGCGGTACCGAAATCACGCTGCACTTCCGCGAAGGCGAGGATGATTTCCTCGATGCGTGGCGCGTACGCAACGTGATCAGCAAATACTCCGATCACATTGCGCTGCCGGTTGAGATTGAGACCAAAGACGAAGAGAACGACACCACCACCTGGGAGAAGATCAACAAAGCCCAGGCGCTGTGGACGCGCAACAAGTCTGAAATCAGCGACGAAGAGTACAACGAGTTCTATAAACACATCGCCCATGATTACAGCGATCCGGCGATCTGGAGCCACAACCGTGTGGAAGGCAACCAGGAGTACACCAGCCTGCTGTACATCCCGCAGCGTGCGCCATTCGACATGTTCAACCGCGACAGCAAACACGGCCTGAAGCTGTATGTGCAGCGCGTGTTCATCATGGACGATGCCGAGCAGTTCATGCCGAACTACCTGCGCTTCGTACGTGGCCTGATAGACTCCAACGATCTGCCGCTGAACGTCTCGCGTGAAATCCTGCAGGACAGCCGTGTCACCCAGAGCCTGCGTGCCGCGCTGACCAAGCGTAGCCTGCAGATGCTGGAAAAACTGGCTAAAGACGACGCCGAAAAATATCAGCAGTTCTGGAAAGAGTTTGGTCTGGTACTGAAAGAAGGCCCAGCGGAAGACAACACCAACCAGCAGGCGATTGCTAAGCTGCTGCGCTTTGCCACCACGCAGAGTGAAGGCGCTGAGCAGACCATTTCGCTGGACGATTACCTGAGCCGCATGGTGGAAGGGCAGGATAAGATTTACTACATCACTGCCGACAGCTATGCCGCCGCGAAGAGCAGTCCGCATCTGGAGCTGTTCCGCAAAAAAGGTATCGAGGTGCTGCTGCTGTCCGATCGTATCGACGAGTGGATGATGAGCTACCTGACCGAGTTCGACGGCAAAACCTTCCAGTCAGTGAGCAAAGCGGATGAGTCGCTGAGCAAACTGGCCGATGAAGAGACCGAAGAGCAGAAGGAAGCGGAGAAAGCGCTGGAGCCGTTTGTTGAGCGCGTGAAAACGTTGCTGGGCGAGCGTGTAAAAGAGGTGCGTCTGACCCATCGTCTGACCGACACCCCGGCGATTGTCACCACCGACGCCAACGAAATGACCACCCAGATGGCGAAGCTGTTTGCTGCTGCCGGTCAGGAAGTGCCGGATGTGAAGTACATCTTCGAAATCAACCCGGAGCATTCGCTGGTGAAACGCGTGGCGGATACCCACGATGAAGCGCATTTTGCTGAATGGGTTGAGCTGTTGCTGGATCAGGCACTGCTGGCCGAGCGCGGTACGCTGGACGATCCAAACCAGTTTATCCGTCGTATGAACCAGTTGCTGACGGCGTAAGTTGTTCAGCGCCCGCGCCGGTTGGCATTAAGACCGGCGCCGGGCTGACCGGAGACAAAAAAGGTCGGCATTGAATGCCGACCTTTCTTTTTAGTGCAGCGCCTGATCGCGCAGCCAATCACGAAACAACGTAATCTCCGCATCATGCTGACGTGAAATTTTCGTCATCATCCAGGTGGCGCGATCGACACGTACAAATCCTAATGGCGCAATCAGCGTGCCGTCGCTTAATTCCTGCCTGACCAGTAAACGTGGAGCCATGATCACCCCTAAGCCGTTTCTCGCCGCCTGAATCCCCAGGGTGAGATTATCGAAATGCTTACCGACCCAATAATTGCCACGCGCACCGCTGGTTTTCGCCCACTCGGCCCAGGCGTGCAGTCGTGTATCGGCATGCAGCAGCGGCAGGGTGGCTAAATCCTGCTCATTGTGAAAACGTGCCGCGTATTGAGGCGCGCACAGTGGACCGATGTAGTCATCGCTGATCAGCGTGGCATCAATGTCCTCATCCGGTGACTGTTCGTAGCTGAGGATCAGCACATCGGTGTGTTCACTGCGCAACTGGTCGATCTCCACCAACGGCTGAAACTGCACTTCAATATCGGGATAGCGTTGATAAAAACTGCTAATACGTGGAATCAGCCATTGCGAGAGAAAACTGGGCGCGCAAGAGACGCTGAGGTGATGACGCATGCCGGTGCGAATGCTTTCGCAGGTGGTGGAGAGTTCGCTAAACGCCTTCTGACAGCTCACCAGCAAGCGCTCGCCGTGTGAGGTTAATTTGACGCGTCCATTGGTGCGGACGAATAATGGCTTTCCCATCCAGCTTTCCAGCTGTCGAATCTGATGGCTAATGGCGCTGTGAGTCACATGAAGACGCTCGGCCGCCACGCTAAAACTGCTGTGCAGTGCTGCCTGATGAAAATAGTGCAGTGCACGTAACGACGGAAGCGCGGTCATACTCATCCCCTGTGTAAAAACCTAACAGGGATTGTCAGTTTATATCATTTTAATGTCCAGCCGCATTGGCCTAACCTTTCCCCCAGATTATGGCGGGTTGACGGATGGCGTTGTCTGTGTTTAACGCGGCTAATATTCCCTCCTCAATCTGCGACACACACAGCATCCTTATAATTAGAGAAACCTCACGCGATGGATCACCAACATGCTACTGCCAGGGCGGCGGCAGCGCGCGATCGACTTCGCGGCTTGCTATCCCGTCACTATCGGCTGGAAAATTACGACCTTTTCTTAGCACCCTCTTTGCATATTGCGCGGGTGCTGCTCTCACAACTGTTTTTGCGCCAGGAGCAGGCGCGCAACCAAACCCGTTATGCCTCGCAATATCCTGTCAGCGAACTGAGTGTGTTACCGGCGGTGCCCACGATGGCTGGCAACATTGCGCTGGTGGAGCATGTCGACATGCAGCAGGGGCGGGTGCGTTCGCTGGCGGAGTGTCAAAGTCAGGGCGTGACCGATGCCTCAGAGTCCTTTGCGACCTTGTTGCATAAACGATTAGTCAGCGATGCACGTTTGTTTGTGGCGCGGCTCGATCGTCATGCGGCGCTAAGCAGTGACCTGGTGTTGATTGCGTTGAAAACCTGCGATTTCAGCACGCTGGTGCGCAGTGAATTGCGGTTATTTGAGCAGGGGCTGACCTTTGGCTCGTCGCTGGATCAAACCCTTGAAATGATGGAAAACAGCGACTGGCGGCCGTTTAATATCGCTAGCGTGGATAATATTACGCTTGATGCTCCGGTTCAGCTGCAATCGATTCAGCAGCACGGCTTACCGTTCGCCCTGTTCCCAATGCCGGTCAGTCTTACCTTGCCTGACTTACCGCAGGATATGCATCTGCTTCCTGCTCATCACCGATTGCGCCTGCATGCCAACGTGCGCGGCGGTGTGAACAAAAATCAAAACGTCACGCCGATCCTGAAGAGACGTCTGAAAGAAGTGTTAAGCGTTAGCCTTAATTCTTAAAAACGGGCACTCTGCTGGTGTTTTGCGCTAAAGCAAGTCAAAGTAAAGCTTTCACCGGAAGCGCGCCCGTTTCCTTGTGGTGCGCGGGTCATAATGGTATGTTCTTGGCCTTCTCAGATTGATCAATGCGATTCGCAAGGGGAATTACGCAATGCGTATTATTCTGCTCGGGGCACCGGGCGCAGGTAAAGGCACTCAGGCTCAATTCATCATGGAGAAATACGGTATTCCGCAAATCTCCACCGGTGACATGTTGCGTGCGGCAGTTAAAGCAGGCACCGAACTGGGCCAACAGGCGAAAGCCATCATGGATGCCGGTAAACTGGTGACAGACGAGCTGGTGATTGCGCTGGTTAAAGAGCGTATCGCGCAGGAAGACTGCAAAAACGGTTTCCTGCTCGATGGCTTCCCACGCACTATCCCACAAGCTGACGCCATGAAAGACGCGGGCATCAATGTGGACTTCGTGCTGGAGTTTGCCGTACCGGACGAACTGATTGTGGATCGTATTGTTGGTCGTCGCGTGCATGCACCGTCTGGCCGCGTGTATCACGTCACCTACAATCCACCAAAAGTGGAAGGTAAAGATGACGTGACCGGCGAAGAGCTGACCACACGTAAAGACGACCAGGAAGAAACCGTGCGTAAACGTCTGGTGGAATACCATCAGCTGACTGCACCGCTGATTGCTTACTACAGCAAAGAAGCGGAAGCCGGTAACACCCAGTATCACAAGATCGACGGCACCCGTAAGGTGGCTGAAGTGAGCACGCAGCTGGCCGGCATCCTCGGTTAACCCGTCATACTTCAATTTGCAGGTGCGTTTGCCGCCTTCCTGCCATTTGAATTATTTAGGGTTGTGCTATAAAGGGCCGGTTGTCCGGCCCTTTTGCAGCAATTGCTTTCCCCTCCCACGATTTCCGCTACAATTTCCCCCTGATTTTGATCCATTCGTTTTGACATCAAGGAAATACCAATGAGGCAAGAAAAGCCTGGGGTTTTGCTGGTCAATTTAGGCACACCTGATGCGCCTACAACACCTGCCGTTAAGCGCTATCTGAAACAGTTCCTTGGCGATCCGCGCGTGGTGGATACACCGCGTTGGTTGTGGTGGCCGATTCTCAATTTCGCCATTTTGCCGTTCCGTTCGCCGCGCGTGTCGAAACTGTACGCCTCGGTGTGGATGAAAGAAGGCTCACCGCTGATGGTGTTCAGCAAGCAGCAGCGCGATGCGCTGGCGCAGCGCGTGGATATGCCGGTTGAGCTGGGTATGAGCTACGGTCAACCGAGTCTCGACGGGGCGGTTCAGCGTTTGCTGGCACAGGGCGTCACCAAACTGATCGTGTTGCCGCTCTATCCGCAGTTCTCGTGTTCGACGGTCGCCGCCGTTTGGGACGGATTATCCGCCAGCTTTAAACCGCTGCGCTCCTTGCCGGAAGTGGCTTTCATTCGCGATTATGCCGAGCATCCTGCCTATATCGCAGCACTGAAGGCTTCGGTTGAGCGTTCGTTTGCGCAGCATGGTGAACCGGACCTGCTGGTGCTGTCGTATCACGGCATCCCGCAGCGCTTTGCCGACGAAGGTGATGATTACCCGCAGCGTTGCAAAGACACCACCGAAGCGCTGGCCGCCGCGTTGGGCATCGCACCGCACAAAATCATGATGACCTTCCAGTCACGCTTTGGTCGCGAGCCATGGTTGACACCGTACACCGACGAAACCATGCAAGGTTTACCGGCCAAAGGCATCAAACATGTGCAGGTGATGAGCCCCGGCTTCTCCGCAGACTGTCTGGAAACCCTGGAAGAGATCAGCGAGCAGAACTGTGAATTCTTCCTGCACGCTGGTGGCGAGAAGTTCGAATATATCCCCGCGCTCAACGCCGATGACGAGCACATCGAGATGATGGTTCAGCTGGTTAACGCACGCCGATAAAGTGCTGGCAGAGAGTGTGATATCATTCTCTGTCAGATTTCCCTTACGGCAGCCACGATGAAATTTCCCGGCAAACGCAAATCCAAACACTATTTCCCCGTTAACGCGCGCGATCCGCTGCTGCAAGCCACACCTCAAGAGCAGGAAGAGGGCAGTTGGGTGGTGGGTATCGACCAGACGCTGGTGGATATTGAAGCCAAAGTTGATGATGACTTTCTGCAACGCTACGGGCTGAGCGCCGGTCACTCGCTGGTGATCGACGATGCCACCGCAGAAGCTTTGTACAACGAGCTGATGCGCGATGCGCTAATCAGCCATCAGTTTGCCGGAGGCACCATCGGTAATACGCTGCACAACTATTCCGTGCTGGCCGATGACCGTTCGGTATTGCTCGGCGTGATGTGCAACAACATCCAGATTGGCGGCTACGCATATCGTTACCTGTGCAACACCTCCAGCCGTATGGATCTCAACTTCCTGCAAGGCGTCGATGGCGCGATTGGCCGCTGCTTCACTCTGATTGGTGAGCAGGGCGAACGCACCTTTGCCATCAGCCCTGGTTTAATGAACCAACTGCAGGCGGACAGCATTCCGGAAGAGGTGATTGCCGGGGCGTCGGCGCTGGTGCTGACTTCCTACCTGGTGCGCTGCCAACCCGGTGAACCGATGCCAGCGGCCACGCTGCGTGCCATTGAATACGCGAAAAAGCATGACGTGCCGGTAGTGCTGACGTTAGGCACCAAATACGTAATTCAGGACGATCCGCAGTTCTGGCGCGATTTCCTGCGCGATCATGTATCGATCGTGGCGATGAACGAAGAAGAGGCGCTGGCGCTGACCGGTGAGCAGGATCCGCTTCTGGCGTCGAATATTGCGCTGGACTGGGTGGATCTGGTGCTGTGCACTGCTGGCCCTACCGGTTTGTACATGGCTGGCTTCACCGAAGATGAGTTCAAGCGTAAAACCAATCATCCGCTGCTGCCGGGCGCGATTGCCGAATTCAACCAATATGAGTTCAGCCGCGCTATGCGTCATCAGGATTGCCAGCAGCCGCTGCGCATCTTCTCGCACATCGCGCCTTATATGGGCGGCCCTGAGAAGATCATGAACACCAACGGCGCGGGCGATGGTGCCTTAGCCGCGCTGCTGCACGATATCACCGCCAATAATTTCCACCGCCAGAAAGTGCCGAACTCCAGCAAGCATGCACGTGGTTATCTCACCTATTCGTCGCTGGCGCAGGTGTGCAAATATGCCAACCGGGTGAGTTATCAGGTGCTGAATCAGCATTCACCGCGTCTGATGCGCGGGCTGCCAGAGCGGGAAGATAGTTTGGAAGAGTCGTACTGGGACAGGTAAGGCCGAGTCCGATGCGCATTCGTTTTTGCTATGGATGGCACATTGCTGAGCTCAAAAACGCTTCCCGGCGTGGGCTTCTGGTCCAACGTCATGCCTCTGCGCTGCGTATAGCCCTTGCAGCAGCAGAGGCGCTTTGGCCTTCCTATCGTGCCTTTATTCACCACTACTCACTGAAACCCCTGTGCGGCAACAGACTGCGTTAACACCCGTCGCTTAACCGCGACTAAGAAGACCACCGCACGTCAGTTAAATCGGGCACTCGCGCACAATCGGGTTCTGCGCGATCTCTTCCTGCAGCACATTCAGCATGCTGTTGGCGATCTCACGCTCGCCCATCACCACGCGATTGGCACCGCGTTCCATGATGTAATTCACTTCATCGTCGTAATGCGCGCGGGCAATAATTTCGATATCCGGACGTTTCTCACGCGCGGCGGTGACAATTTCCCCGGCTTCGTAACCGTTTGGAATGGTCAGCAGCAGCCAGCGTGCGCAGTCAAGGCGGGCTAATTCCATGGTATCAACGCGAGCCGCATTGCCCAGCACCGCCTTGATCCCTTGCTCACGCAGCGCTTCAACGCGCGGACGGGAATTTTCCACCACCACCAGCGGCACATCGGCCTCCATCAGTTGCTGTCCCAGCAGGCTACCAACACGGCCATAGCCCACAATCACCGCGTGATTGCAGATATCCAGCGGAATCTGTTTCTCTTCCTCAATCGCTTCTTCCAGCGTCTGCTCCTCGATGGTTTCAGTCTTATCGAGGTAGCGCTCCAGAATGGTAAACAGAATTGGGTTCAGCATGATGGAGAGGATCGCGGCCGCCAGCACCAGGTTACGTCCTTCATCACTCAGCATACCGAGTGAAATGCCCAAACCGGCAAGGATAAAAGCGAATTCCCCAATCTGCGCCAGACTCACCGAAATGGTCATAGCGGTACGGCGCGAGTGGCCGAGCAACGTCACCAGCAGCCATGCCGCGATGGATTTCCCGAGCACGATGATCGCCAGCGCGCCCAACACCGCCAGCGGCTGCTCGATCAAAATCATCGGGTCAAACAGCATGCCGACCGAGACAAAGAACAGCACGGCAAACGCATCGCGCAGCGGGAGGGTATCGTGTGCGGCACGGTGGCTGAGTTCGGATTCGTTCAGCACCATACCGGCAAAGAAGGCGCCGAGGGCGAAGGAGACATCGAAGAATTCAACCGCACCGAAAGCGATGCCCAAGGCCAGCGCCAGCACCGACAAGGTAAAGAGTTCGCGCGATCCGGTAGCAGCGCTTTTTGCCAAAATCCACGGCACTACGCGACGACCCACCACCATCATCAGCACCATAAAGGCGACGACTTTACCGATGGTCAGCAGCAAATCCCAGAACAGCAGAGACGGGCTGGCGTTGCCTTCTTCCAGCATTCCGGCAATAGCGGGCAGCAGCACCAGCGTCAGCACCATCACTAAATCTTCGACAATCAGCCAGCCAATGGCGATCTGGCCACGCTGACTATCAATCAGTTGACGCTCTTCCAGCGCACGCAGTAACACCACGGTACTGGCGGTGGAGAGACAGAGGCCAAACACCAGACCGGCCATCCACGACCAGCCCATCGCCCACGAGAGCCCCATTCCCAGCAGCGTGGCCACGGCGATCTGCGCGATGGCGCCGGGAATGGCGATCGACTTTACCGACATCAAATCCTTCAGTGAGAAGTGCAAACCCACGCCAAACATCAGCAGAATCACGCCGAGTTCAGCCAGTTCAGGCGCAAGGTTAGTATCGGCGACAAAGCCTGGGGTAAAGGGACCGGCGAGCACGCCAGCCAGCAGATAACCGACCAGCGGGGAAATTCGCAGGCGGTTGGCAATCATTCCAAGGATAAAGGCGAGGACCAGGCCCCCGACAATGGTGGTGATCAACGGTGTGGTGTGATGCATGCCTGTCTCCTTGTGTGCAAATGTATCCGCTTGTAACAACCTAGTGTAATGCACAATCGCTAACCACGTTTAAACATTTGAGCGGTGAAAAGCGATTAAATTGAAAAATTAAGAAGAAAACGCAGCTGAAGCAGCATTTTCCTCAGTTATCTCACACTATCGGCAGGTTTTACGCAGAATGGAGGGGGGCGAGGAAAAAGAGTTGCCCCCCAAAAGTGGCTTACGCGTGGCGGTTAT
Organism: Erwinia sp. S63; assembly: GCF_016625195.1. Lineage (GTDB taxonomy): Bacteria > Pseudomonadota > Gammaproteobacteria > Enterobacterales > Enterobacteriaceae > Pantoea. The sequence continues at coordinate 110,985 of NZ_JACVUP010000005.1, read as the reverse complement.
CAGGTAAGAAAGCGGTTAAAAGGCCGATTAAAGGCAGCCAGGCACAGATTTGATATACCCATTCGATGCTGGTGTGGTCTGCCACTACGCCCAACACGGCGGCACCGAGCCCACCCATACCAAAGGCAAAACCGAAAAACAGCCCGGAAACCATACCAATACGCCCTGGCATCAGCTCCTGCGCATACACCAAAATGGCAGAAAACGCCGAGGCGAGAATCAACCCGATGATCACGCTCAACACGCTGGTCCACAGTAAGTTGGCGTGTGGCAGCAGCAAGGTAAAGGGCGCAACGCCGAGAATCGATACCCAAATCACGTATTTACGGCCAATTTTGTCGCCAATCGGCCCGCCAATAATGGTGCCTGCGGCTACCGCGCCGAGGAAGGCAAACAGATGGAATTGCGAGGCCTGAACAGAAAGTCCGAATTTCTGGATTAAATAGAAGGTGTAATAGCTGCTCAGGCTGGTGAGATAGAAGTATTTAGAGAAGATCAGCAGCAGCAAAATACCGATCGCCAGCGCGACTTTCTTGCGCGGTAACGGATTAACCGGGGCTACCGAAGCTTTTGCTTTATTAGCTCGATGCTGGTGGCTATACCAACGGCTGACCTGCAGCAGCACGATAATGCCGAGCAATGCCGCCAGCACGAACCAGCCGAGATGGCCTTTGCCGTAAGGCGCAACAATCATTGCCGCCAGCAGTGGGCCTAACGCGCTACCAAAGTTGCCGCCGACCTGGAACAGCGACTGGGCTAAACCGTGACGTCCGCCGGAAGCCATACGCGCCACACGCGAAGATTCCGGATGGAACACCGATGAGCCGCTGCCGACCAGCGCGGCCGCCAGCAGCACCTGCGGATATGTAGAGGAGAACGTCAATAACACCAATCCACACAGCGTGAAGCCCATCCCCACCGGCAGTGACCAGGGTTTTGGGTATTTGTCGGTGTAATGACCGATGATCGGCTGCAGCAGCGAAGCGGTGACCTGAAAGGTTAGCGTTATCAGACCTATCTGGACGAAGTTAAGGCTAAAATCTTTTTGCAGCATCGGGTAGATCGCCAGCAGCAGCGATTGCAGCATATCGTTGAGCAGATGCGCGAGGCTGATGGCACCTAAAATGCCAAAAGCGGTCCGTCCCGGTGCGCGTGTCGGGGTTGCGATGTCACTTGCCATAAAAATCCTGAAGGGTGCGGTTATCGTTATCAGTTTGTTATTACCTGTTCGACTCTATAAGCCTTTGGTCTTGAGTTAAAGTGCCATCTGTGCGACACAGAAGGGTGATAAAGCACATTAAGTCCACGGCAAAGTGGAAAAACGCAGAATAAGGAGATCGGCTTTGTTGTTATTCCCGCGGAGAGGGCGCTGGCTGGCGCTGATCGTGCTGTTGCTGCCGATGCTGGCGCAGGCATGGCAAACGGATCGCAGTTATCGATTCAGTATTCTGCACACCAACGATCATCACGGTCGCTACTGGACCAATGCGCAGGGCGAGTACGGTCTGGCGGCGCAAAAAACGCTGATGGATAAACAGCGTTATGATGTGCAGGCCAAAGGCGGCGGTGCCTTGATCCTTTCCGCCGGGGACGTGAATACTGGCGTGCCGGAATCGGATCTGCTCAATGCCGAGCCCGATATTCGCGGTATGAACCTGATTGGTTACGATGCCATGGCGCTCGGTAATCACGAGTTCGACAAGCCGATCAGCGTGCTGCAACAGCAGCAGAAGTGGGCCAAATTTCCGTTCCTCTCCGCCAATATCTATCAAAAGGGCACCGACCAGCGTCTGTTCAAGCCGTGGGCGATCTTTAATCGCATGGGGCTGAAGATCGCGGTGATTGGCCTGACCACCACCGATACGCTGAAAATTTCCAATCCGGAAAATATTGCCAATATCGACATTCGCGATCCGGTGAAAGAGACGGAAAAAGCGGTGGCGGAACTGCGTGCCAGTGAAAAACCCGATGTGATCGTGGCGCTGACGCACATGGGCCATTACGACGATGGACAGCACGGCAGCAACGCGCCGGGTGATGTGGAGCTGGCGCGCAGTCTGCCGCCGGGCACCATCAATGTGATCATTGGCGGCCACTCGCAGGATGCGGTGTGCATGGAGAAAGACAACGTCAGCGTGAAAGATTATCAGCCCGGCCAGCCTTGTCAGCCCGATCGCCAAAACGGTGTGTGGATCATGCAGGCGAAAGAGTGGGGCAAATATGTTGGACGCGGCGATTTCACCTTCCGCAACGGCGAGTTGACGCTGGACAGCTATCAGCTGATCCCGGTGAACTTAAAGCACGAAGTGAAGAATCTGGATGGCAGCGTTTCCTGGCTTACCTGGCAGGAAGAGATCCCACCCAACAGCGCAATGATGAAGTTACTGACGCCGTATCAACTGCGCGCGGCGAAGAAGCTCGACGTGAGTGTCGGCAGCAGCGACGGCGTATTTTTCGGGGAACGCGACAAAGTACGCTTTGAACAAACCAATCTTGGCCAGCTGATTTTGCGCGCGCAGATGGCAGCGACCCAAGCGGATTTCGCGGTGATCAGTGGCGGTGGCATTCGCACCTCGCTGGCCGCAGGCAAACTTAGCTGGCGTGATCTGTTACAGGTGCAGCCGTTTGGTAATCAGGTGGTGTCAGTCACGCTGAGCGGGGACGAGCTGCTGAAGTATCTTGCCACGGTTGCCAACATCAAAACCAACTCCGGTGGCTTTGCGCAGTTCAGCAATATCAGTCTGGTGGCGGATGGCAAAGCGGTGAGCGAGGTGAAGATTAACGGCGAGCCGTTGCAAAAAGACAAAACCTATCGCATGGCCACCAACAGCTTTAATACCAGCGGCGGTGATGGGTATCCCAACATCGAGGCGCATGCGGGCTTCAGCAATACCGGACTGCGCGATGCGGATGTGCTGCGCGATTACGTCACGGCGCACTCACCGCTGAAAATCGCCGACTATGCGCCAAACGGCATCGTGCATTTGACGGAGCAGCAGGTGCAAGAGCGCGATAAAGCGCAGGAAAAGCCAAAGAAGCGTAGCTATCCGCAGGCCATTTTGGCGTGGATCTGGCCGCGTGCGCTGCACAAATAAAAACGGCGCCCGATTGGGCGCCGTAGTTTTATGCCTGACAGGATTTCTGCGTCAGCCAGCGCTGGCGCAATTTATCCCACATCCAGTTATAAGCCATGGTATAGGGCAGGAAGAACAGGAAGAACGCGACTTCCACCATAAAGGCTTGCAGCAGCGTAATCTTCAGCATCCAGGCGGCAATCGGTAAACCGATGACGATAAAGCCCCCTTCAAAGCCCAGCGCGTGGATGGCGCGCAGACCGAGGCCGCGTTTTCTCTGCGGCGGCCAGATGCGATCAAAACCGGTGTTATAGATCATGTTCCACAGCATGGCGACCGTTGACAACATAATCGCCAGCGCGCCCATCTGAAACAGCGGCTTTTCCATAATCCAGGCAGCCAGCGGTGCCACAGTGAGAATCGCCAGCACTTCAAATCCTGCAGCATGATAAAAACGTTCTTTCAGCGAACGGGTACGCATATAAACCTCCTATTAGGTAACGCGACACATTTTCTCACCACGAAATGCTAAGATAAAATGATTACCTATCGATAAAAGCGATGGTTCACCATGAAATACTCCCCGGAATCCCTTGAGGCCTTTGTGCAGACCGTTGCCAGCGGCTCGTTTTCTGCGGCGGCGCGGGCGCTGGCCAAAAGCCAGTCCACCATCAGCAGCGCCGTGGCCAATCTGGAAGACGATCTGGGTTTCACGCTGTTTGATCGCAGCGGTCGCCAGCCGGTATTAACCGAACAAGGGCAGCGCGCCCTGGCGCAGGTGCAGCAGATTCTGGCGGCCAGCCAGCGGTTGGATGAGCTGGCGGTGCGGCTGTCGCAGGGTGTGGAACCGCGTCTCAGCATTGCGATTTCTGATTTCTGGCAGGCCGATCACCATGAGAATTTGCTCAACCGCTTTGAAGCGCGTTATCCGGATATCGAATTTGAATGCATGATTGCTGAAGATGCGGATGCACTGGATCTGCTACAGGCCGGGCGCGTGCATCTTGGTGTGGTGCGCGCGCAGCCGCAGCTGCCGCCGGATCTGGCGGTGGCGCGTTTGCAGGTGGGGGCGGAGATGGCGATCTATCTGCATCAGGATCATGCGTTATCGCAGTCAAAGCAGGTGAGTGAAGCAAAGCTCGGCGAGTTACGCCATTTGCGGCTTAACACCTGGGTGCAAAACCGCCAACCGCTGCCCGCCGGGCGTGTATGGTCGGCACCTTCTTATTTGTTGCTGCTGGAGATGGCGGAGCAGGGGTTCGGCTGGAGTGTGTTACCGCGCTGGCTGGTGGAGCAGTTTGGTCATCAGGTGCTGAAAGAGTTGCCGGTGCCGGGCTGGCCACAGCGCATCGCGGTGGATGTGATCTGGTCGCGCCGCAATCAACCGGGACCCGCAGGACGCTGGATGATCGATCAACTCTGCGCCCAGCAGCCGAATTAATCGCGACGCGCACGTCGGCCAGTGCGGCATCCAGCAGCCGAATTAATCGCGGCGTGCCACGTCGGCCAGTACGACATCCAGCAGCCGAATTAATCGCGGCGCGCCACGTCCGCCAGTTCGGCATCCAGCAGTCGCGCCAGATCCTGCGCCGCCAGTTCAATATCGAGCCCGCGCTTGCCGCCGGAGATAAAGATGGTGGCAAATTCCGCCGCTTGTTGGTCGATCACCGTCGGCAGGCGTTTTTTCTGCCCCAGCGGGCTGATGCCACCCACCAGATAACCGGTCACGCGCTGCGCCAGTTGCGGATCGGCCATATCGGCCTTTTTCGCGCCCAGCGCCTTGGCCACTTTTTTCAAATCGAGTTGCGAGGAGACCGGCGTCACCGCTACTGCGAGCGCTTTGGCATCGCCGTTGAGCGCCACTAACAGGGTTTTGAACACCTGACGCGCATCAAGATTGAGCTTCCGCACCGCCTCGTCACCAAAATTTGTCTCATGGCTGTCGTGCTCGTAAGGGTGAAGAGTAAAAGCGACCTTTTGTTTTTCCAGCAGTTTTACGGCGGGTGTCATGTTCTGTCCTTGCTACGAAAATTCTTATTTCAGTTTTGATGAATAATACTGGCGAAATTCTGAACTTTGCGCGAAAATTGGCCGGCGCCAGCAATGCTGGTGATAACCAAAATCATAAACAAATTCCTCTTTGACGGGCCGATAGCGATATTGGCCTTCTTTTTTGCCTGCAATTCGCCGCGCATCCGCTTTGCCTGCCATATGCGGCTCAACGGCTTAACGGCTCAATTACTCACTGCTCAACCACTCAACCCTTTTTCCGCGCGATCATACCTACGCGCTTCATCGTACTGACGGCTTTCAGTACTTGCGAGGAGCATAGAGCCCTGCGGTTACAGCGCTGGTTACGACTTTAGCAATCCCGGCAAATTATCCTCGCCATACAGATGCAGCGCACCGACAGCCACCACATAGCGGCCTTTCGGCAGCGCCTGCAATAACTCGCGCCAGTGCTGATTGCGATTGCGCATCAACGTGTCATTAAGATCGCTACTGAAGGTGGTCGGCAGGGCCACAGGTTGCTGCGTGGGCGGTGCATCCAGCCACCAGCTGATCATGGTTTGCAGCAGGCGGGCGTTGGTGTGCCAATGCTCCAGCGTGTCCAGTAACAGCGACAAACCCTGTTGCGGCAACGACTTCAGTAGCGCGATCTGAGTTTCCGGGCCTTCCAGTTCAATGATGCGCTTATTGGCCGCTTTCGCCGCCATCAGGAGCTGGTAATCAATGCCGTATTGCGGCCGTAACCCCAGACGCTGCGCCTGTTGCGCTTGCAGCATCAAGGCGATTTGCCAGAATGGCAGCGTGTCGAACACTGCCATGGAAAGCGAAAGCTCATCGCACAGCACATCCAGCCGCAGTAACACCTCGGCATCCAGGCGCATTGCCAGCGGTGCATAGTCATCATCATTACTGAAGGGCGATGCACCCTGGGTAATATCGGCTTCGACAATCAGTGCATCGGCTTTGCTCAGTTGACGCAACAGACCGGCGGGCAACGGCTGCATATCGCGCGTGCCCATATGAATGCTGCCCGCCAGGTGCAGGCGTCGACCGCCCAATTTGATATCCATTGCCGGCCAGGTATAGCGTGCCGGGAAGAGGCTGGCGGCCATCTGCTGGAAGCTGTGCCACAGACTGCGTCTCATGCCCTGTCCTTTTGAAGTCAAAAATCCATGCTAGCGATTTCAGTCACTGAAAAACAGGGCAGAGAGGGCGATTAACGTTTTGCCGGCTTAAAGCGCAACAAACGATTCGCGTTACTCACCACGGTAATTGATGACAGCGCCATCGCTGCGCCTGCCACAATCGGGCTGAGCAGTAAGCCGGTGAACGGATAGAGCACACCCGCCGCAATCGGAATCCCCAGGCTGTTATAAATAAAAGCACCGAGCAAATTCTGACGCATGTTGCGCAGCGTTGCGTCTGCCATCGCCAGTGCATCGGCAACGCAGTGCAGATCGTTGCGCATCAGCGTCATGGCGGCGGTTTCGACGGCCACATCGCTGCCGCCACCCATGGCAATCCCCACATCGGCCTGCGCCAGCGCGGGCGCATCGTTGATGCCATCGCCGACCATCACCACTTTGCGCCCTTGCTGCTGCAACTGCGCAATCGCCTGCGCCTTGCCTTCGGGCAGCACGCCCGCGATCACTTCATCAATACCCGCTTCGGCAGCAATCACCTGTGCGGTTTTCTGATGATCGCCGGTCAGCATGATTAACCGATAACCCAACTGGTGCAGACGCTGTAATGCCTCTGTGCTTTCCGGACGCAGGCTGTCACGCAGAGCAATCAGACCCAGCAACTGACGGTGATCGGCCAGCAATACTGGCGTGGTGCCTTGCGCGGCGAAACGCTCGATATCTTGTTGTGCAGCGCGGTAGTCAATCTGCTGCTCATCCAGCAGCGCCTGATTGCCGAGCAGCAGCGTTCTGCCTGCCACTTTAGCGCTCACGCCTTTGCCACGTATTGTACGAAATTGCTTGATGGGCTCGTCGCTGAGATCCGGCGCTGCCGCCAGAATCGCTTTGGCCAGCGGATGATTCGAGCCTCGTTCCAGCTGCGCCGCTGCGCTTAGCACCTGCTGGCGATTCCAGTCGCCATATACCAGCACATCGCTCACCTGCGGGGTGCCGCGTGTCAGCGTGCCGGTTTTATCAAACACGATGGTATCGACTTCGCTGGCACGCTGCAGCGCATCAGCATCGCGTACCAGCACGCCCAGTTCTGCCGCACGGCCAACGCCGGCAATCACCGACATTGGCGTAGCCAGTCCCAGCGCGCAAGGGCAGGCGATAATCAGTACCGTGGTGACGATCACCAGCGTATAGGCCAACTGCGGCTGCGGGCCGACCAGATACCACACCAGACCCGCCAGAAGAGCAATCGCCACCACCACCGGCACAAACACTGCCGAGATGCGATCGGCCAGGCGGCCAATGTCCGGTTTACTGCTCTGCGCCTGACGCACCAGATTGATGATACGCGCCAGGGTGGTGTGGCTGCCGGTGGCGCGCGCTACGAAGCGCAACGTGCCATCCTGCACCAGCGTCCCGGCATAGACTTTATCGCCCGGCTGTTTCGCCTGCGGCACCGCTTCACCGGTTAACATCGCTTCATCAAACCAGGCTTCGCCGCTTTCGACTTCGCCGTCCACCGGCACGCGATCGCCCGTCACCAGCTTCAGCAGCATGCCGGGTTGCACCTCGCTCAGCGGCATTAACGTTTCACCTTGTTCGTCGATGACACAGGCTTGCGCCGGGGTGAGATCCAGTAGCCGTTCGAGGGCTTTGGAGGCCCGCTGGCGTGCTCGCTGCTCCAGCGCATGGCCGAGATTAATCAAACCGACGATCATCACGCTGGCTTCGAAATAGAGATGTCGTGCCTGCATCGGGAAAAATTCCGGCCACAGCGCCACGCTCATGGAATAGAGCCAGGCGGCGCCAGTGCCTAAGGCCACCAGCGTATCCATGGTGGCGGTGCCGTGCATCAAGCTGCGCCAGGCACTGCGATAGAAGTGGCCGCCAGCGATCACCATTACCAGCAAGGTGATAACGCCGAGCGAGCGCCATAACGTTTGGTTGGCGTCACTCAGCATCATGTTGTCGCCAAGCATGCCCCAGATCATCATTGGCACGCCGAGCAACAGCGCCAATGCCGCCTGCCAGCTAAAGCGGCGCATCGCCTGCTGTGCGCTGACCTGCTGGCGTTCACGGCGCGTCTGTTCATCGTCGATCACTTCAGCGGAATAGCCCGCCTGATCCACTGCGCCAATCAGCGCCTCGGCTTGCGCATCGCCTAACACCAGCGCACTGCGCTCCCCGAGGTTGACGCGGGCCTGACTGACGCCAGGCACTTTCTGCAACGCCTGTTCCACCCGGCTCACACAGCTGGCGCAGCTCATGCCGCCGATTAGCAAATGGTGCACCGGAAGGTTTTCTTCTGCCGGTTGCGACTCCGTTGTCAGCGCCTCCGGCGGCGGCTCTGTTGCTGTCAACGGCTCAGGCTTTGGGCTGTCTTTCACCGCCGCGTGATAGCCGGCCTGTTCCACGGTCGCAATCAGATCGCTGGCGCTGGCAGCACCGATAACGCGCGCTTCCTGCTGGGTGACGTCCGCTTGTTCCACATCGTCACGCTGCTCCAGCGCTTCTTTGACCCGTTTGACGCAGTGGCCACAGGACAAACCGTCCAGCGCCAGTAATTGTGTGTGTGACATCTTAAACTCCTTAAACGAGAGGTTTGACTGTCTGCAAACTTTGCATTAGTTATAGAGCCTAAACCTTCCATTCAGGGGAAGGTCAAGAGGCAGAGACATGAACATCAGCGATGTGGCAAAAAAGACCGGACTGACCAGCAAGGCGATCCGCTTTTATGAAGAGAAGGGCGTGGTGACGCCGCCGTTGCGTAGTGACAATGGTTACCGCAGCTATGCCGCGCACCATATCGATGAGCTAAATCTGCTGCGCCAGGCGCGTCAGGTCGGCTTTACGCTGGACGAGTGCCGCGAGCTGGTGACTCTGTTCAACGATCCCGCTCGCCACAGCGCGGATGTCAAAGCGCGCACCTTGCAGAAAGCAGATGAAATCGCAGCGCACATTGAAGAATTACATGCGATGCGCGCGCGACTGCTGGAATTAGCTGAAGCCTGCCCTGGCGATGACAGCGCTGAGTGCCCGATTATCAATCATCTGACGGGCTGCTGCCATCAGGGCGAAGGGAAGCGCGGCTGAATCAATAGCGTGATGCCGACTACTCCGGTGACAATTACTGGCGTCCCAGCGGGCAAATCTTCTTTTGCCTGTACTCGCCAACTGCTGTCGCCAATGCGTACATGACCTAAACCATCTTTGAGCGTGGAATCCAGAGTCAGGTGCATACCGATCATCTGCGATCCGCGTTGATTCAGGGTGTTGGGCTGCTGAGCAACCTCACGGTAGCGCATCCAGCGATACCAGAAGTAGACGCACAGCAACGTCAGCACGGCGAACAAAATGCCCTGATGCGTCCACGAGAAAGGGAAAAACCACTCAATCAGGCCGACCAGCACCGCTGCTAAACCACTCCACAGCAGATAACCGCTGGTGCCGAGCATTTCAGCGGCCAGCAGCAGGCCGCCCAGCGTCAGCCAGAACCAGTGTGGATGGGCAATCAGTTCCATCAGGATCACGGTTTACGCTCCTGACGGCTCTCCTTCAGCAATTCCCCGATCCCGGCAATGGAACCCAGCAAGCTGCTGGCATCCAGCGGCATCATCACCACTTTGCTGTTATGAGATTCACCGATCTTCTGCAGCGCATCGGTATATTTCTGCGCCACAAAGTAGTTCACCGCCTGAATATCGCCAGCGGCAATCGCTTCCGATACGGCACGCGTGGCGTTGGCTTCCGCCTGCGCCTGACGTTCACGCGCTTCGGCCTGCAGGAAGGCGGAGGTACGTTCACCTTCGGCTTTCAGAATCTGCGACTGCTTGTCCCCTTCGGCGCGTAAAATCGCCGCCTGGCGTACGCCTTCTGCGGTAAGGATGTCGGCACGCTTGGTACGCTCAGCCTTCATCTGCGCATTCATTGCCGCGATTAATTCCTGCGGCGGGCGCACGTCACGGATTTCTATACGGGTGATCTTCACGCCCCACGGATTGGTGGCTTCATCGACGATGTGCAGCAAACGGGTATTGATGTTATCGCGCTGCGACAGCATCTCATCCAATTCCATGCTACCCAGTACCGTACGGATGTTGGTCATGGTCAGATTGAGGATCGACAGCTCAAGATTGCTGACTTCATAGGCCGCGCGCGCAGGATCAACCACCTGAATAAAACACACAGCATCAATAGTGACGTTAGCGTTATCTTTGGAGATGATTTCTTGCGAGGGGATATCGAGGACTTGTTCCATCATATTGATTTTGCGACCAATACGATCCATGAACGGCACGATCAAACTCAGACCGGGTGGCAGGGTTTTGGTGTAACGGCCAAAACGTTCCACCGTCCACTGATAGCCTTGTGGCACAATTTTTACACCGGCCCACACAGTGACGAGCGCGAGCACGATAATGACGGGAATCACAGTCAACATATAACCTCCGGGTTGTCAGATTGTCGGGCCGATTCGTTCGGCCCGTTGCACGCGCGGTACCGATCAGTACAGCAGCGAGTACAGCTGGCGGCGATAGCGCGTGGCGAGAGCATCGCCCGTGCCGAGCGCGGCCAAAATCTCCTGGAACATCTTACGTACCTGGCCTTCTCCGGCACTGAGATCGCTCTTCAGGAAGCTGAACAGCAGATCCAGCGCCTCTTCGTTACGGCCCACCTGGTGCAGCTGTAAAGCAAGTTTAGCAGCCAGTTCCGCATTCGCGGGCTCGGTTGCCAGCTGTTCCTGCAGTTGTTGAATTTCAGGGGTATCGGCGGCTTGTTTTAGCAGGTCGATTTGCGATACCAGGCTTTGATAACGGGTGTCCTGATCCTGCAATGGCACCACCGCCAGCACCGCTTCTGCTTCTTCACTGCGGCTGAGGGTGATCAGCACCTCTGCCAACAGGAAACCAATTTCACTGTTCTGGTTGCTCAGCGCCCAGGCATCTTTCAGCAACGGCAGCGCATCCAGCGGTTTGCCTTCTTCCATCAGCTGCATCGCCTGATGGGTTTTGATCTCTTCTTCACGCGGCAGCACTTTTTGCAGCAGGGCGCGAATCGCTTCTTCCGGTTGCGGGCCCTGGAAGCCATCCACCGGCTGCCCGTTCTGGAACAGGTACACGGTTGGAATCGAGCGCAGACCAAACTGCGATGCCACCATCTGCTCTTTATCACAATCCAGTTTGGCCAAAATGAACTGACCCGCATACTCCTGTGCCAGACGCTCCAGCACCGGCGTCAGCTCCTGACAGTGTTGGCTGCGATCGGACCAGAAATAGAACAGCACCGGCATCTGCGTGGATTGTTCCAGCGTCTGGTGCAGGTTGGATTCGTTGATGTCGATAATCAAAGCGTGTGACATGAATACGTCTCTTTGCAGAAAGTGTGTTGAGAATATGGGGGCAAGCTGCCCCGCTTCAAGTTCAAATCTAGCTTGTCGATCAGTTGCTGCGCAAGATGCGATCCAGCATCCAGCCCGGTAACAGGCGTTTCAGCAGGCTCATCACCCATGCGACCAGCGTCACCGGATAGCGCAGGCGCGGATGTTTGCTTTCCAGCGCGTGACGCAGCTTGGGCAAAATGGCCTCCGGCGGCAGGGTAAAGCGTGCGGCAATGCCCGGATTACGCACCGGTTTGTCCTGCTCGCCCTGATGCACATTATCGGTGAAGCGCGTGGCAATCGGGCCTGGCTCGATCAAACTTACACGCACGCCGGAAGCGCGCACTTCCATGCGCAGCGCATCGCTCCAGGCTTCCAGCGCCCATTTGCTGGCGGCATAGGCACCGCGTCCGGGTGTGGAGATCAACCCCAGCACCGAGCTGGTATTGATAATACGCCCATTGCCGCTGGCTTGCAGGGCAGGCAGCAGGCGCATCGTCAGTTGGTGCGTACCAAAGAGGTTGGTGGAGAACTGCTTTTCCAATTGCGCGCGCGAGACGCTGCTCAACGGGCCATACTGACCAAAGCCGCCGTTGTTGAACAGGCCATGCAAGCGATGCTCGCACAATTCCAGAATATGGTCGGCGGCGGCATCCACGCTGGCTTCATCATCAAGATCGAGCAGCACACCAATAAAGCCCAGCGCCTCCATGCGCGCCACATCATCCGCGCGACGGCAGGCGGCAATCACGCGATAGCCGCGAGACTGTAAATCGTTGGCGGCCGCTAAGCCGATGCCGCTGGAGCAGCCAGTGATTACGATTGTTTTTTGCATTTCTTTACCTGTTAAAAATCACACGCCTGCTTTAATTCTGCTTTACTAGCGGAGCCAGTTCGTTGGCCATCAGATTGGCAATAAACGGCTGCGCATCCGGATTGGGGTGAATACCGTCCTGCTGCATCCATTCCGGCTTCAGATAGACCTGCTCCATAAAGAAGGGCACCAGAGGGATGTTGTACTGTTGTGCCAGCTGCGGATAGATCGCGCTAAACGCTTCGGTATAACGACGTCCATAATTAGCGGGTAAACGAATTTGCATCAGCAGCGGCTGCGCTTTAGCCGCTTTGACTTCGTCGATCACTTTACTCAGATCCTGCGCGATATTGGCAGGAGGGAAGCCGCGCAGGCCATCGTTACCGCCCAATTCGATTAACACCCAACGGGGTTGATGCTGTTTTAATAGGCCAGGCAAACGCGCCAGCCCTTGTCCGGCGGTATCTCCGCTGATGCTAGCGTTAATAATCTGGGGCTGCTGTTGCCAGGTTTTATTGAGCAGGCTGGGCCATGCCGCAGTGGCGGACATGCGATACCCGGCGCTCAGGCTGTCGCCCAGTACCAGCAAGGTATCGGCGGCGGCGATGCGGGACACCAGCAGAAGCAATAACAACAGGAAGGGATAATGCCAGCGGAAAACATTGTTGCAGTTCATCATCTTACTAAGTCCGTCGGTCAGGGAGAGCATCAGCTGACCATCCTTACCGGAGTTGAGCTGGTTGTCAAACCAGCTGAGACCATTGCGCTGATTGGCGAATCGGGTTCCGGCAAATCCACATTACTGGGCATTCTGGCCGGGCTGGACGATGGCAGCAGCGGCGAGGTCAATCTTCTCGGCCAGCCGCTGCATCATATGAACGAAGAGCAACGTGCCGCGTTGCGCGCGCGGGAAGTGGGCTTTGTGTTCCAGTCCTTTATGCTGGTGCCGACGCTTAACGCGCTGGAAAACGTACAGCTGCCTGCCTTGCTGCGCGGTGACAGCGATCGCGATAGCCGCGCCCAGGCGGTGGATCTCTTAACGCAACTTGGCCTAAAAGATCGTCTGCATCATCTGCCCGCGCAGCTTTCGGGCGGGGAACAACAGCGTGTGGCGCTGGCTCGCGCGTTTAGCGGCCGTCCCGGTTTGCTGTTCGCCGATGAACCGACCGGCAACCTGGATCGCAAAACCGGCGATCGCATCGCCGACTTACTTTTCTCCCTCAACCGCGATTTCGCCACCACGCTGATTCTGGTGACGCACGATGAGCAACTGGCGGCGCGCTGCGATCGTCGGCTGCGTCTGCGCGATGGCAAGCTGTGGGAGGAGACATGATTTGGCGCTGGTTCTGGCGTGAATGGCGCTCGCCCTCGCTGCTGATTGTCTGGCTGGCGCTGACGCTGGCAGTGGCCTGCGTGCTGGCGCTGGGCTCGATCAGCGATCGCATGGAAAAAGGATTGAGCCAGCAGAGCCGTGATTTTATGGCGGGCGATCGTACTCTGCGCAGCAGCGCGCCCGCGCCGGAAGCCTGGCTGAACAAAGCGCGTGATGAAGGGCTCTCGGTCAGTCGTCAGCTCAGTTTTATGACCATGACCTTCGCCGATCAAACGCCGCAGCTGGCGGATGTGAAAGCGGTGGACGATGCCTATCCGATGTTCGGTACCTTGCAGACCGATCCGCCGGGATTAAAACCGCAGGCGGGTACAGTGCTGGCCGCGCCGCGCTTGCTGGCGCTGCTGAATCTGAAAGTTGGCGACAACGTCGATGTCGGTGACACCACGCTGCGCATTGCCGGTGAAGTGATTCAGGAGCCGGATGGTGGCTTTAATCCGTTCCAGACGGCGCCGCGCCTGCTGATGAACCTCGCGGATGTCGATAAGACCGGTGCCATCCAACCCGGCAGTCGACTCAGCTGGCGCTACAAGTTCTCCGGCGATCCGGCTCCGCTGGCGCGTTATGACAGCTGGATCCAGCCGCAGCTAAAAGCCGGGGAGCGCTGGATCAGCGTCGAGAACTCCGAAGATGCGCTGGGTCGCTCGATGCAGCGTGCGCAGCAATTCCTCCTGTTATCAGCACTGTTAACTCTGATGCTGGCGATTGCCGCCGTGGCGGTAGCGATGAGCCATTACTGCCGCAGCCGCTACGATCTGGTGGCGGTGTTGAAAACCTTGGGAGCGACGCGCAACGCCTTGCAGCGGCTGATCATCGGCCAGTGGCTGGCGGTGCTGCTGCTGGCTGCTGTCGCAGGCAGCGTGCTGGGGCAGGGGATTGAGGTCATCCTGCTGGCGATGCTCAAACCAGTGCTGCCCGCCGCCTTGCCTGCTGCCAGTTTCTGGCCGTGGCTGTGGGCGATTGGCGCGATGTTTGTCATTTCGCTGCTGGTGGGATTGCGTCCGTATCGCCTGCTGATGGCGACTCAGCCGCTGCGCGTGCTCCGGCGCGATGCGGTGGCGAATGTCTGGCCGCTGCGCATTTATCTGCCCGCGATGGCGCTGGTGGTGGTTGGCCTGCTGGCTTTATTGATGGGCGGCAGCAAAATGCTGTGGGCGCTGTTGGCGGGCGTGGTGATGCTGGCGCTGCTGTTGTCACTGCTCGGCTGGGGCACGCTGTTGCTGCTGCGTAAGCTGCTGGTGCGCAATCTGGCGATGCGTCTGGCAATCAACCGTCTGCTGCGACAGCCGGTAATGACGCTGAGCCAGCTGGCGGCGTTTTCGCTCTCCTTTATGCTGCTGGCGTTACTGCTGGTGATGCGCGGCGATCTGCTGGATCGCTGGCAGCAGCAGTTGCCGCCGGATGCGCCGAACTACTTCCTGCTCAACATGACGCAGGAACAGGTGCCGCAGGTGCGCGAGTTCCTCAATCAGCATCACGTTAAACCGGAATCCTACTACCCGATTGTGCGTGCGCGTCTGACGGAGTTGAACGGCAAAGAAGCCGATCCGAAGATGGATAACGCGCTGAACCGCGAGCTGAATCTTACCTGGCAATCGGAGCGACCGGATCACAATCCGCTGCTGGCCGGAACCTGGCCGCCAAAAGCCGGTGAAGTGTCGATGGAAGTGGAGCTGGCGGATCGCCTTGGTCTGAAGATCGGCGATACGCTCACCTTTAGCGGTGATACGCAACAGTTCAGCGCCAAAGTCACCAGCCTGCGCAAAGTGGATTGGGAGAGCCTGCGGCCGAACTTCTTCTTTATCTTCCCGCCGGGCGCGCTGGATCAACAGCCGCAAACCTAGCTCACCAGTTTCCGCATGGACAGCAATCCGACGCTGCTGGCCCAGCTCAATCGCGCCTTCCCGACGCTGAGTTTGCTGGATGTCGGCAGCATGCTGAAGCAGATCGGTCTGGTGCTGGCGCAGGTCAGTCAGGCGCTGGAGATCATGGTGGTGCTGGTGACGATCTGTGGTGTGTTACTGCTGCTGGCACAGATTCAGGTCGGCATGCGACAGCGCAGGCAAGAGCTGGTGGTGTATCGCACGCTGGGTGCCAGTAAACGCCTGTTGCGCGGCACGCTGTGGTGCGAGTTTGCCTTGCTCGGCGTAGTGTCAGGGATCGCGGCGGCACTGGGCGCAGAAGCGGCGCTGTGGGGATTACAGCGTAAGATCTTCGATTTCCCGTGGGAGCCGGACTGGACATTGTGGATTGCATTACCGATTTGCGGTGCGCTGCTGTTGTCAGTGTGCGGCGGCTGGCTTGGCGTGCGATTGCTGAAAGGGAAGGCGTTGTTCAGGCGGTTTGAAGCGGCTTAATCTTCTGCACAAAAATCAAAGGCCGCTTGCGCGGCCTTTTTCATTTACAGCTTCTCAACGGCCCAGGCAATTCCGCTGGCGTACTCTTCCGGCAGCAGCGGCACCAGCGCGTTCAGCGCCGCCGCAAGGCGTGCCTGATCGCTGTCAGTGAGATTCAAGTGCCCAACCTTACGGCCCGGACGCACTTCTTTGTCATACCAGTGCAGATGCACCAGCGGTTGTTGCAGCCAGTCGACATTCGCGTCGGTGCCAATCAGGTTCACCATCACCGACGGCGCAAACACCACCGGTTTCGGCAGTGCCAAACCCAGCACCGCACGCAGATGCAGCTCAAACTGGCTGATCGACGCGCCGTTTTGCGTCCAGTGACCGCTGTTGTGCACACGCGGCGCCAGTTCGTTGATTAGCAGACCTTCAGGCGTGATGAAACACTCCATCGCCATCACACCAACGTATTTCAGCTCATGCATGATCGCGCTGAGCATCGCTTCCGCCTGCTGCTGTTGCGCGGCATCGGCCTGCGGAAACGCCACGCTGGTGCGCAGAATACCGTCCTGATGCAGGTTGTGGGTCAGCGGATAGAACACCGTGGTGCCATCATGACCGCGCGCACCGACCAGCGACACTTCACCGCTGAAGTTGATGCCCTGCTCAACGATGCACTCGCCGTAGCACTCATCCGGCAAAGAATCGGTCTCGTTGGCGCGCAAACGCCACTGACCACGACCGTCATAACCGCCGGTGCGACGTTTCACAATCGCCAGTTCGCCGAGCGAGCTAAACACCTGCGGCCACTCAGCTTTATCTGCCAGTAGCTGCCATGGCGCCGTTGCCAGGTTCAGCTGATCGAGCAGCTGTTTCTGCGTCAGGCGATCGGCGAGACGCGGGAAGATATCGCGGTTCACAAATGCCGGATGCAACGCCAGCTCGCGCGTTAACGCGGTTTCCGGCCAGCGCTCAATCTCTGCGGTGATCACGCTTTCGGCGATCGGCAGGGCAGAAGGTTCGGCATCCAGACCCACCGGATACACCGCGATGCCCAGCGGTTCACCCGCCTGGCGCAGCATACGGCCTAACTGACCGTTGCCGAGTACGCAAACCGGTTTCATGCATCCACCCGCGGATCTGGGTTGTTCAGCACTTCATCAGTCTGGGTTTGACGCCAGGTCGCGAGACGCGCCGCCAGGTCTTTGTCATGCACCGCCAGAATCTGTGCCGCCAGCAGCGCAGCGTTAGCCGCACCGGCTTTACCGATCGCCAATGTGCCGACAGGAATGCCGCGCGGCATCTGCACGATGGAGTAGAGGCTATCCACACCGCTCAGCGCGGCGCTTTGTACTGGCACGCCCAGCACCGGCACCAGCGTTTTGGCCGCAATCATGCCCGGCAGATGCGCAGCACCGCCAGCACCCGCGATGATCACGTGGAAACCGTTATCTGCGGCAGTTTCGGCAAAGCTGAACAGTTTGTCTGGCGTACGGTGAGCAGAGACCACTTCAACGTGGAACGGAACATCCAGGCTGTTAAGAATTTCCTCGGCGAACTGCATGGTAGCCCAGTCACTTTTAGAACCCATGACGATGGCGATACGAGCCGGGGTGGCGTTGGATGACATGCGGTCAACTCCTGTGAATAGTCAAACGAACCTGGCCGGGCGGGCAGGTAAAGAAGGGCACAGAGAATAGCATGAGAAGAGAGCAAGGAAAACGGTTGCGTAGCCGGAAAACGGGCAATGGTGCGTGAAGGTGGGCAGACGATGAATCTTCATCCCGCTAAGTGCCGAGCACTGGCGCGCCCGACTATTAGGAATAGATTTTAAAACGGAAATTCGATCAGCTGCACGCCATCGGCATCGACCTGAATCATCGAGCCGTTTTCATGCCAGGCGCCGAGCACCACGCGCTGGGCGCTTTCACCTTGCACAACCAGCTCATGTACCGCCGGACGGTGGGTATGCCCGTGAATCAGCATCCGCACCTGCTGGCGCGTCATCGTATCGATCACGGCTTGCTGATTGACATCCATGATGCTCATCGACTTGTGCTGGTTGGCTTGCTTGCTGTCGGCGCGCATACGTGCGGCGATGCGCATGCGAATGCGCAACGGCAGGGCGAGGAACAGGCGCTGTAGCCAGCGCTGATGCACTTTGGCGCGGAAGCGTAGGTAGCCTTCGTCGTCAGTGCACAAGGTATCGCCATGCATAATCAGTACGCGATGGCCGTACAGGCTGAGCACTTGCTCTTCAGGCAGCAACGTCATGCCGCTTGCACGCGCAAAGCGTTTACCGAGCAGGAAGTCTCGATTGCCATGGATAAAGAATTTGGGGATCGGCAGGGCTTGCAGTGCCGCGGCGATTTCGTGATGCAGCGGATTGGGATCATCATCGCCAATCCAGGCTTCAAACAGATCGCCGAGGATGTAAAGCGCATCACAATCGCGCGCTTCACCCTGCAAAAAATGCAGAAAACCGGCAGTAATTGCCGGTTCTTCTGTGCACAGATGCAAATCTGCGATAAACAGCGTGCGCGACATTACTCGCTAACAGTCACTTTCTGGATGACAACGTCGTCAACCGGAACGTCCTGGTGCATGCCGCTGCGGCCCGTTTTCACCGCTTTGATTTTCTCAACCACGTCCATGCCTTCAACCACTTCAGCGAACACGCAGTAACCCCAGCCCTGCAGGCTTTCGTCACGGAAGTTCAGGAAGTCGTTGTCTGCTACGTTAATGAAGAACTGTGCAGTCGCTGAGTGTGGCGCCTGAGTACGGGCCATTGCCAGCGTACCTTTGGTGTTCTTCAGACCGTTGTTGGCTTCGTTACGAATGTCTTCTTTGGTGTCTTTCTGCTTCATGCCAGGCTCAAAACCGCCGCCCTGGATCATGAAACCGTTGATAACACGGTGGAAGATGGTGTTGTCGTAGAAACCTTCACGGCAGTAGTCCAGGAAGTTTTTCACGGTAGCCGGCGCTTTGTCATCGAAGGTTTTGATTACGATGTCGCCATGGTTCGTCTGGAAAGTGACCATTATATTCGTCCTGTTACGGGTGTCGTCAGTATCAACTGCCGCGCCTGCTAAGCGGCGGGGCATTTTTGTAGACGCCTCTTATATCACAAATTCCGATGGCTCGTCAGTAAGGCAGCCACAGAAGGTAAGCGAGCGATGCACAACTGAGAAAAATACGGCACAATACCCAGCTACGCTGGAAAGGCGTATCCCGCAAACGTTAATAACGGAATCGTTCAATGCTGAAGATCTATAACACCCTGAGCCGTCAGAAAGAGGAATTCAAACCGATCCACGCTGGTCAGATCGGCATGTACGTCTGTGGAATTACGGTTTATGACCTTTGTCATATCGGCCATGGGCGTACCTTCGTTGCATTTGATGTGGTGTCACGTTATCTGCGCTATGTGGGCTATCAGCTCAAATATGTGCGTAACATTACCGATATTGAAGACAAGATCATCAAACGTGCCAACGAGAACGGTGAGAGCATCGAAACGCTGACCAACCGTATGATCGCTGAAATGCACAAAGATTTTGACGCGCTGGGTATCTTGCCGCCGGATTTGGAGCCGCGTGCCACGCGCCATATCCCTGAAATCATCGAACTGGTCGAGCGTTTAATCGAACGTAAACACGCTTATGTGGCCGATAACGGCGACGTGATGTTCGATGTGCTGAGTGACAAAGGCTACGGCGTGCTGTCGCGTCAGGACCTGACTCAGCTGCAGGCGGGCGCGCGCGTTGAAATCACCGAGATCAAACGCAACCCGATGGACTTCGTGTTGTGGAAAATGTCCAAACCCAACGAGCCCGCGTGGAATTCGCCATGGGGCAATGGTCGTCCAGGCTGGCACATTGAATGTTCTGCGATGAACTGCAAACAGCTCGGCAACCACTTCGATATCCACGGCGGTGGATCGGATCTGATGTTCCCGCACCATGAAAATGAAGTGGCGCAGTCAACCTGTGCGCACGACGGCGATTACGTCAACTACTGGATGCACTCCGGCATGGTGATGGTCGACCGCGAGAAGATGTCGAAATCACTCGGCAATTTCTTCACCGTGCGTGATGTACTGGCGCATTACGATGCGGAAACCGTGCGTTATTTCCTGATGTCGGGCCACTATCGCAGCCAGCTTAACTACGGCGAAGATAACCTCAATCAGGCACGTGCGGCGCTGGAGCGTCTCTATACCGCGCTGCGTCACACCGATGCCAGCGCTACGCCAGCAGGCGGCGAAGAGTTTGAAGCGCGCTTCCGCACCGCAATGGATGACGACTTCAACACGCCGGAAGCCTATTCAGTGTTCTTCGACATGGCGCGTGAAGTTAACCGCCTGAAAACCGAAGACAAAGCCGCCTCTGATGCCCTGGCCGCGAAACTGCGTCAGCTGGCGAACGTGCTCGGCATCCTGCAACAGGATCCAGAGCAGTTCCTGCAGAGCAGTGCGCAGGTCAATGATGATGAAGTGGCGGAAATCGAGCATTGGGTCAAAGCGCGTTCTGATGCGCGTGCCGCAAAAGATTGGGCACAGGCGGATGTGGCGCGTGACAAGCTGAATGAGCTGGGCGTGATTGTCGAAGATGGTCCGCAGGGTTCGAGCTGGCGTCGTAAGTAATAGCGTCGGGTGCGCTTTGATCGGCACCCAAATTTCCGGCCGCAGATTGTAGGGTACGCATTCATGCGTATCTCATTTTCCAGGCCGCAGAATAGCAAAAGGGGCGAACCACAGTTCGCCCCTTTTTCATTGCCTGAATGCTTAAGCTACAACGGTAATTTTATAACCGGCGAACTCAACTTTCTGGCCTGCCACAATCTTGCAGCGCTTACGCGTTTCGATTGCGCCATCAACACGCACTTCGCCATCCGCGATGGCGACTTTTGCCTGCGCACCGCTCTGCACCCAACCTTCAAGTTTCAGCAGGTCACACAAATCAACGTGAGCATGTTCGCCCAAAGAAAAACTGGCCATTATGCCTCCTCCACGTCGTGATACTCTTCGCACGCGACTAATGTATTTTGAATCAGGGTCGCGACGGTCATTGGACCGACGCCACCGGGAACCGGGGTGATATAAGACGCACGCTCAGACGCGCTCGCAAAATCCACATCGCCCACTACTTTACCGCTCTCCAGACGATTGATGCCAACATCAATCACTACCGCGCCTGGCTTGATCCAGTCACCCGGAATAAAGCCCGGTTTACCGACCGCCACCACCAGCAGATCGGCATGCTCAACGTGATGACGCAGATCTTTGGTGAAACGGTGCGTGACGGTGGTGGTGCAGCCCGCCAGCAGCAGCTCCATGCTCATCGGACGACCGACGATATTGGATGCGCCAACCACCACGGCGTTCAGGCCGTAGGTATCGATATTGTAGCGCTCCAGCAGCGTGACGATGCCGCGTGGCGTACAAGGACGCAGCTTTGGCGCACGCTGGCACAGACGACCGATGTTGTAAGGATGGAAGCCATCGACATCTTTGTCCGGCACGATACGTTCCAGCACTTTGACATTATCGATGCCGGCTGGCAGCGGCAGCTGAACCAGAATACCGTCGATTTCGCTGTCATTGTTCAGCGTATCGATCAGTTCCAGCAGTTCGGCTTCGCTGGTGGTCGCAGGCAGATCGTAAGAGCGGGAGATAAAGCCCACTTCATCACAGGCGCGACGTTTGCTGGCGACATAGATCTGCGAAGCGGGGTTCTCACCCACCAGCACCACTGCCAAACCTGGTGCACGTTTACCGGCTGCCAGACGCTGCTGTACTTTTTCGGCAACCTCAAGGCGCACCTGCTGCGCAATCGTTTTACCGTCAATAATTTTTGCTGCCATCAGAGAGGAAATCCATCTGTAGAGAGTTAAATCGGGGATTGGCGCCTATTCTGTCAGAAGCGCGTCCGGCTGTCAGGTAGAGATTCATTTCACCCGTGCGTTTCACGACTTTCCGCAGTGACGTGAGGCCGCCTTAGCGCGTATTATGTCCCTCAGGAAATTATGTGGATGCCGTGATGATTTGGTTAATACTCGCCACGCTGGCGGTGGTGTTTGTTGTAGGGTTTCAACTACTGACGGCCGGTTCGCGCCATGCTGCGCAAGGGCTAAGTAAACGGCTGCAACTGCCGCCAGTTCACATCGAATCGATGCTGTCGCTGATGGGTAAGGACGCGGCCAAAGAGTTCACCGATTACATCGCGGGTGATAACGAAACCCATTTGGCTAACGGCGCAGCAGTGATGCTGATCTGGCAGGTGTTGATTGTCGATGGCAGCGACGAGAACGCAGTGCGCTGGCACGGGATTCTGACTAAGGCTGGGTTTTCGGGGGTGATTTCGCGTCAGCAGCTGTTGTTAGCGCTGGGATTTCTGCGGCAGCTGGAACCGGAGAGTGCGGAACTGCATGCATTGCGGGAGCAGTATAATGCGCGGTTTACGCAGCAGGGGATCGAGCTGGAAGGGGAGGCTGGCGAGGTGAGCAATCTGGTGTCGATGAGCGAGTGGCGTAAGCGGCATTGATGGTGAGGGGAGTGTTGAGCATGGGTATTGAGGACGGATGGCGCGCGACGTGGGGCGTACTACTCGGTCTTCAGGACGAATTGTTCAATGATTCAACACTCTGGAGCCGCAGGACGGCAAAAACGTTGACGCCAGAGCGTGCAAACGTATAATCCGACGCAACCACTATGCGCCCTTAGCTCAGCTGGATAGAGCACCGGCCTTCTAAGCCGTAGGTCACAGGTTCGAATCCTGTAGGGCGTGCCAAATACTTTCAATAACTTACGCCAGCTTCAATCCAACCTGATTTTCACCTTGTGTCGTATTTGTGTCGTCACCTCCCAAAAGTGAGTCAATTTTACGCGCATGTTCCGTCAGATGGTTCGGTGGCAGGTGAGCATACCGGCGCACCATTTCAATGCTCTCCCATCCCCCCATTTCCTGAAGTGCTGACAGCAGAACACCAGACTGGATTAACCAGCTTGCCCAGATGTCGCAGATCGTTGAAACGGATTTCATTATTACTTTAATGAAGTGTTCTCAGCTCACACTCAAGAGACTCTGAGTGCTTTATTTTTATATGAATAAGTTAAATATTTTAACTTAAAATCACCCCCGCAATTTGAATTGAGAATCTAACGGAGGAGGTTTTTTTAATTAATTACGAAAAAAAATGGTAAAACTTAATATGCATGTCATTGTTTGAATTTAAGGCTCAAGGTTCAAATTTATACCTTATTTACAGTGGTTATCTTTTCAATTAAATAACCCCAAGCTTTGCATACAATTCTTTTTTTTCTTTCATGCTGTTATCCAATGGTGCTACTCGTAACGCTGCTTTCAAATAAGCTGCAGCACCAGAGTAATCACGCATTTGCTCGCAAACTAAAATGAGTTGGCTTAACACATGGAACTTCATTGGAGTTGTTTGGTTTACTTTCTCCAATAGAGCTCTTGCTTCAGGATATTTTGCTTCAAGGCCAAGGATAGATGATTCTAAATACATGGTAGTCGCGTTTTCTGCTTCAACTTGCTTTCGTTGCAACAGCCAGAATTTTGCTTGACTGATATTGCGCAACTGTAGGTTTGTCTTAACTATCAGCTCGAACAAAGCCGCAGGTTGAGTCAATTTACCCTCGAGCAAGATCGCTTTATTATCTTCTACAACTTTTTCAAAGTCGAATAAGCGATTGGCGCGGTACAAGGCAATAAGTTGCTGATGTAAAGCTTGTAGATCTTTACTGCGGCCATACTCCTGCGACGCTAACTGAGCAGCTTTTTGGTAAGATTGATTGGACATTGCTTCAAGTACCGCACTTGACCAGTCCTGATCAAGTTTAGTCTGAAAAACGGGAGCAATAGCACCAACTTTTAGTTGCTTAGTGGTAGCTGCATCAAATGCATAAATTAAGTCGGAAATAGTTGAAAAGCGATCCTCCGCTCGTTTTTGTAAGCAGGTAAGAACCACTTGCTCCAGGTCCGTATGAATAGAGCTATTAATCTCTGTTGGAAGCTTGAAAGGTGCGTGGCGCTGAGCTTGTGCAGGCGTATCATGGGGCAGCTTTCCTGTCAGCAGCTGGTATAGCAAAACACCTAAGCTGTAGATGTCGCCCAATAGTAGCTCTTCCAGAGTACCCCTACGGCTATCGACGTTGGAGAACTCTGGGGCCGAATACAACACAGTCCCGCCATTTTCTCGGGTACGAACGTAAATTTCTTCTGGTAAAGCTGAGCTGCCAAAGTCCGTCAACTTCACCAGGTCCCGTTCGCCAACCAAAATGTTATGTGGCTTAATATCTCCATGGGATATTGGCACTGGTAGCTCGGCCAAATAATGTACAGCACAGAGCACTTGACGATATATTCTGAATAAACGTTCATAGGTCTGGCCAAAATTACGCTGCCTGTCATCGAGCTTTTGCGCCAGGGTTTGGCTTGGGAAATATTCCATTTCAATATAGAACCATTCATTATCTATACGGCCCATATCAAAAATTTGCACAATATTTTCGTGCGGCTCGACGTCTAAAAGCTCTTTACCTTCGGCAAGCTGGCGGTCTTCCCGAGTAATATCCTTAGGGATTTTTACTGCGACAATTTTTCCATCTTGCAGGCGCTCCGCCCGCCATACCCAACCATGGCTGCCATCACCAAGGCATTCAAGTAACAGGTATTTGTCACCAAGGCGTTTATTCGTCCCTGGCAAAAAATGTGCTGATTTTATATTCACATCAACACCTCATAGTGAATTCTGTCCAAAACAATCATGCTCAGATTTTTGATAAATAAAAAGCGACTAAACACCACCTCAACATCAGGAGCGGCGCTTACTTGGGAACCAGTGGACGAAGTGAAACCCATGCGGCAAATGTCTTTCAGTTTTCGGGTATCAGGTGCACCTACTAAGCCTTGGCTCCAGGCACTGAGGACCAGGGTTTTGGGGCAATGATTCCAGCGCTGCGCTGCTTCCAGTAAGTTTTTTAATTTTTCTTCTAGCTTTTGCTGCCCCTTCGCTGAACCATCAAAGCGTTCAAATTCGATTAAACACATAGGTGATGCAGATGATTTATGAAACCAGCCCGAGTCTGAGCGAATATCAGCACCAAATGTACCTGGAGCCGGACATTCCACTACCGCCATAAATGACTGTTCATGTCCGAATGTATTCCAAACGCTACAGCCTAAGCTGTGGACCAATACATCCTGGTCCAATAGCTTACCGCTTGCTAAAAGTGGAAACGTCTCATTTACCCAAGCTACTTCAGGCATAGGCACCTTAGCCATTGAAAGAGCCCCAAACACGCAATACCTCCGGTGATTCACCACCGTGAATTAATGCCTTACTACCAACTTTAACAAGCAGTGGTGCAGGGATTGAACGACCACACACCAGAGCTTCACCGGTTGATAAACTCGGAAGTTCCTCCAGGTCAGCTTTGCTCACCATATCTGATGCTTTAGCTATAAATCGTTGATCGTCTGGGTTCTTTAAGCGCATCGTAATTAGCGTATTGCACTGAGAGGTCACATCTGAATCTAATTTCGATGGACGCTGGCTCACAATGCCAAATCCAACACCAAATTTACGACCTTCACCGGCGATCTTTTTAATAATGCGGTGACTGACTGCATTGCCACCGGCCGGAGCAAAATTATGGCCTTCTTCGTAAATGATAAAGCATGGGCGCAGCGGGTCCGTTTTGCTCGAGGCCGCCTTTAATATTTCACTAGATAACAGTGCACAAATGACTTGCTTAGCGGTATCACTCAAACCTTGTAAGTCAACAACGACTAAACGCCCTTGTTGATTGCTCGGGCGTCCCACCATTTTGTAAATATCAGTTGGCTCAGCCATCGTAGCACTGTAAAAACTTTTGGCTTCATTAAGCACGCGTGAAAGCTTCATCGAGGCGACCGCGGCACTACGGCCTGATAACGCCTTCGCCTCAGCTTCAGAAAGGTCGTCCCACTCTTTTAACTCTTCAATGCCATCACCTAATAAGAAGCGTAGGCGGTTAATATCTCGTGGCTCGGTCTTATCTGCAGAGCGCCAATAACGAATTGCAACATCGAGTACCCGTTGTTGCGGTTCCGTTAAACCAGGTAATATTTCAGCAATATCGTCCATTTCAAAATGGTCAAACTGAAGCGCTAATGGCGTATTCTTACTAGCGTATTTATGTTTAAAAGATTCGTGCTGCGGCGAGTAAACCTGAATACCTGCACCGGCGGCTTGCAGCTTTTCAAAGGTCTGTTTTATCAGTGGTAGTGCTTCTTGATCACGCTTATCGTCAGTGTCTTCTAAGAAGCTTGAGAATTGCAGATTACCGCCAGCGAGGGCTTTACCATATTCACCATGTGGGTCAAATACTACTACAGTACCGTTATTCACCGCGACTAAACGCTCAATAATGCGGCCAACAGTATAAGACTTACCTGAACCCGTCATTGCCAGAACAGCCAGGTGCTCAGTGACCAACTTGTTCACGTCAATAAAAACCGGAACTGTATTCTCGCCTTTGTCGTAGCCTACCAGGTTGCCCAAGTGCAAACTGGAGTGTTCATTAAATTCGTAAAAATCACTCAAAAACTGGAAATCGACGGTTTCAACAGCGGTACCAGGGTTAAGTGGGCGACGTGGAATTTTGATTTGACGAGTAACAGGATCGCGGTAACCAACCAGCTCGACCTGAGCAAACATATTCTCACCAGTTACATTCGCACCGGGCAAAAGTTCAAGCTCAGTTACACCATCGCCAAAACCCGCGTTGTAGAGCATATTGGTACGACTGATCTTGGTCACTCGCCCCAGTACGGCGACTTGCCCCTCATCTTTGCGTTCCTGGTGCATAATGCGTACAAACTCACCACGGCGTACTGAAAACGAGTCTTGCACAACCATAGTTAGCTGGCTGGCATCACCTGTGTTACCGACTAATTTACCTAAAACTTTATAAGCCATTATTAAATCCCTCATCGAGGCCTGCCAACCACCCTGCCTCAATATCATTATTCTTTAGAGCCTGGTGTAAACCCTGGCGATAAAACGTAGCAAATTTAGGTAAAATGCCAAGCTGTTGATAGCCAAGTAATTGTGGCAACGGCATTGCATTACCTTTGTTTTGCATATCCAGCACCATCAGGCGAGAGGCAACTAAATCGAGATCAGCACTTTTCCATTCTGGTTCGTCACCCGCTAATTGCACCATTTTTATCTGTCCACCTCGGGCACTACGGAAGTGAAAACCAATTAGACCTTGCTTAGCTTCAATATTGGGTTCAATGCGCTTTTCTTGTTCAGACAAACGAAATGCGATAGTGCGCGAATAGTTGCCTAAAATGCCATTGATAAATCGCAAATCCCCCACGCCAACCAAACTTTCATCCAGTCCTTCCAGATTTTGCATCAACTCTTTAGAAAACCCATCAGATGCTAAAATTTGTTTGCGGCCTTGTTCGGTACGTAAATCTTGTTTGGCGATACTTACTATTGCACTAAAGCGCTCAGCCAAAATGCTCGCAAGCACTACACCATTTTGATTCCAGGGGAAAATTTTAGAGCGATGGTTTTGCCAAAAAGTTTCTATCACTTGCCTGGTTTTTTCGTACTCATGTTTATGACGAACATTGCGCTCCAGCGGAGCCATATCCCGTGCTAAAAACAACGGCGTATCCAGCAAAATTAAATCGCCAGGCTCATAACTTAAAAGTTTTTTCTCAACTAACTGATAAGAATGACGAATTTCAATTAAATCAAGTCGTTTACGCTGTGCTTCAAAATCAATATCATCCAGTTCTGATACCGAGTCGCTACCCACCGTGCTGACTTTATTGTCATCTATTAGCAAATCTGTGCGCACTGCCGCACTGGCATAAATAAAACCACCCAATACCTTGTCTAAGCACGATTTAGTCGCAATACCAGCTACGCGTAAATTAACGATTGTGGGCTTCGGGACCGCTTTCACTAAGCCAGCATCACGGAACAGCGGCGCCACTTGCTCAATATCACGGACCTGTTTAAGCAAGCGTCCTGCGCTTCCCGGTAAGCGGAGCTGGCTATCGATGGCGAGAGATTGCGCTAAATTCATCGTTTTGTTCTCATTCATGCTCATAGCGCTCCTGTGTTTAGCTGCTCGCTAAGTAATGGGGCATAAGCCCAATATCGCGAGACTTGTAGGCATGTTTTACCGGCGGCTGTTATGCCCGCTTCGTCGATAAAATCGTGCTGCCGCAATATCTCACCCCGCTTGACAATATTAAGGCTGCTAACATCAAACATCAGCTTAACCGCATTATGCTCAGACAACGCTTGTAAGCTCATGCCCGTTCCTGCGTAGAGTAGTAGCAATACAACCAGATCGTGCTTATCTGGTGTGTAGTCTGTTGATGGCGCGTTAGGTTCGATGATTCGTTCAGCAATGCCAGCGTGGTCCACAAACCAATTCAACCAGCTCACCAGGATCTCACTATGATCGAGTAAATTTAGCGACCATAAAGGTAACGTGGTAAAGGCTAATAGCCCACTGTTGCTGTGTTTTCGTATGTAACGGGTATGCACCACATCGCCAGCCTGGTGTTGGTGGCGATCTGCACTGCCAGTAAAGCCAGCAATAGCTTGGTCTGTTTCACTGGCTAGCAAAGCGGTTAGCCCTGGCTCTTGCACCCTCAAGACCGCTGGTACTAACTGCCAATCTAGTGGGGATGACAAGTGTGCTAATAAGGTAAATTGTTCAGCCTTCAGGTTTATCACCAAAGTGGCACAACCTGCCTGCATAGCCCAGTGATATAGGCGTTGCATAGTATTAGCGTCAGCCAACTCTTCTGCTTGTACTAACAACAAACCGCTGGCTGGCGGCGAGCTAATCCAATCCTTCGTTAAGGGGGTTGCCCCCGCAACAGTTTGCAAAAACCGGCCTTTACGATTACTGGCCAGTGGTGCAGATAAATAAAGACTCATCGCGTCACCTCTATAAACCAGTGGCAAAGGTAAGGCGCATTTTTACAATGCCTTTGTCTACAAGTCCTTTCTGTTGCTCAGGTGTTAACGCGGGTTCTTGGTTTTGACTCAAAGCCTGATAAATTGGTTGCCAATCCGCCAGTGTTAAGCCTGTATCTTTTAATATTTGCTCACCTTGAATCTGCCATTTGGCCTGGATGCTTTCACACATCAGTTGAAGTTCACTGACCCCAAAATTGCTCACATCCCCCAGAGTCAACGCTGCGGGTTCCGCTTGCTTTTGAGAAGCCAATAGCGGTTTTAATAACGGCAGCCAGCTGTTTACCTGCTCGATGGAGTTGCGTCTTACTTGGTTAAGACGCTCTTCAATTTTAAGTAGCTGGCCTTGAATCGGTGTAAGTTGACCGCGAGCCGGTTTTAAGAGCTCTTCTGGTAAATCCCGTAACGATGAAAACTGCCCATTGCGCAAACTGTTTTGCATACTTTGACGCTTGCTCTCGGCATCGTTGGGGAGATCGGCAATAGCGTCTTCAATGAGCTGTAATTTCATTACCAGTTTTGGTATCTCTGCAATGTCATCAGCGTAGTCATACTCAGCCGTGGCGCTACTAAGCCATTTTTGCAGCTGTTGGGCGCGTTGGTTTTGCTCTGTAAGGTTATTAACCAGCTTCCCAAATCGTTCTTTGCAGTTGCGGTAGCTAGACAAAATATGTCCCTGGATTTCCGCTATCGGCAGCTGTTGGTCACTGTACAGGTTTAAACCCACTTCTTGCGCTAAGGCTGAAAGCTTGTCTTGCGCTTTGCCTAAGTCGAGTTTACGCAGGTAATGCAGTAAGGTATCACTGTCTGCTTGCTGCTCTTTTTGTCCAGTGGCACTGCTGGTATCGTCTTTTAACGCGCCGTCTAAAATATGACCTATGGTGCGCAGCGTGTTGGTGTACAGACGTTTCGGGAAATTCGTCAGTGGGGCACACTCTGTTTCAACATCTATGATTAAATCAGCGAGTCGGTTGTTGATACGCTCAGCGCTGCGCTCAACAAATTCGGCAAATAAACAGGCCTGTTCAATCCGTTGATAAAGCGAGGTCGTTTTGTCTTCTAAGCTAAGAATATGGGCATCTTTTAGCATAGGCCTGGAACTATTAAGCGGTTTAACCTTTGCTACCAGCTCCAGCACTTCAGCACGTTTGTGGATAAGCCCTGCAAATACTTTCGTGTCGTTGGCCTCGACCATATCAGCCAGTTGTTCTTCTCGCTGTTTGAGCACGTTAAATAGCGATTGTGCTTTTTCCAGCTGCTCTTTAGCTTCCACGGTGACGAAACCCAGCTTATTTTTACCCAGTGGCGCGAACATTTCATTAATGCGTGCATAACCATACACGCGGCTCATTATTTCCACATTTGCTGCGTAGCTACCCATATCGTTACCGCGGAACCAGTTTTGCGCTTCTCTAATGGCATTTTCTAAGCGGGAGCGCGGGTAGTGCTCCCAAATTGCCTGTTTTTCGGTTGGATTGGTTAAAGTGAGTAAGTTCAGCTCTCCACACCACCACATCCAGTCATTAAACACGCCTTTGGCGGTAATACTCGTTTCAGCCACATAGGCGAAATAAAACTGCTGCTTAAAGCCTTCGAATTGCCACTTGCGCTTTTTATTAGGGTGAGCAATACGGGCTAAAAATAATGGGATCTGCGCCTGGCTTCGCTGCACATTATTAAGTTCAGTAAATAGCCCGGCATGTTCATCGGCCGTGTAGCCTTTGGCAATATAGCTGCCCGGCACTTTAAGTTTATCCAACAAGCTGCTCAGCTCATTCACTGGCACGCCGTGTTGCTGCTGTAAATCGAGAATGCCATTTAACTCAGGGTGAGCAATGGCCAGCTGATACCAGCCTTTAAACAACAGGTCTCGGTCATTCGGTGATAATTTACCATCTACCTTTAACGGCCAGGCAATTAAACCGCGCTGCTGCAAACGCTGGCGCCACTTGTGAATGGCATCCGTGGCAAAGGTTGTCAAGGCATGTAGCTTGTTTTTGAATTTCGCGGTAAAGCTGTCGGCAGTTAATTTCACGCCGTGCAACTGGCATGCTGCCAAACTTAAGCCAATACGCTCTAACTGGTCTGCTTCGCTTGGGTTGACATAATGCAGCAGTATCGCATCACGCAACTCATTTCTTTCATCCAGTCGGCTGTATTGCTCCATGAGATGTGCAGATGCGGTTAACGCTAATACTGGCGTGCGACCATTTTGGTGGCTGTGGTTTGCCGTAAAGGTGTGAAGATTGTTCAGCTCAATTAGGTTGCTGACCCAGGCAAACAAGGCTTTACCTTCTGGGTGAAGCTTAAATCCATCCAGGGTAAGTAAACCACCCTGGCGGCCACGGGGCTCCGTTAAAATGGCCAGATGTGCATCGTCGCTGCCCGCTTTATTACTCAGCAAGTTTTCATCATAGGTCCAGTTGTTATCCAGTAATCTCACAAAGCCCGTTACACGGGCTAATGCCTTGATGAGCGGCTTCTGGCTACTTTGTTTGCTAAGTTTACTCATCGCCTGTTCATGAGCATCGCCCATGGCGGGATCTTTAAAAATCAGTGAGTTTTGCTGGGCACTGCGATAGCGCAAATCCAGGCGCAGTAACATCGCCACACTGGGGCCAATATGCGTTGCTTCGCTGGCGTCCAGTTCGGTAGTTTCACCCACTAGCTTGTGCCATAAGGCATCGGCAGCGAATTCAATCGCTGGGTGGTCATACAGCAAGCTGAGTAAATATTTAAACTCACCTTTTGACAGAGGCAGTAATACCGCGCCTTTATCGCCGCTTGCGGCTTGTTCTTTAATTGAAAAAGTACGCAGGTTATCCAGCAAAGTATCTAAGCTCAGCGCTTGATCTACTGCAGGATAGTACCATTCATCTTTATCGCGGCGGAATTTGGCTTGCTCCAGGGCTTGTCGGCACTGTAGGCGGTCAATGCTCAGTTTGCGGTAATGAGCAGCTATGGGTTCCAGATCTTCGTTTTTCAGCGCCAGCAATTCAGTGGCATGGTTCACTTCAGCTAAGCGCACGGGTAATTGGCCGTAGAGCAAACTACGGCATTCGGTCAATAGTGCCTGGTCGCGAGTTTGAATGCCTTCTATCGCACCTTTATCCAGAACATGTCTGGCCACGCGGCCAGAACCTGCCAACACAGCTTCAAATAAATCGCCCACATCCTTGATACTGCGGCCTGCTTGTTGGTATTGACTCAGCACCGCATCCACATTAGCCATGACCACGTTAAACCAACCGAAGTTGGCACCACTCATGGCGTATGCAGCTTCCACCAAACCAGCAGGGTAATTAAAACCCAGCTTGCCGTTTTTTAAGAGGCTTGCCACATAGTCTGATACATCGGCAAAGGCATTATGCTCAAGTTCCACTAACTCAAAGCGGCGTGCGACCGATTGAATTTCGCGCAATTGCTGGCCAAGCAGTGGTGAGCACAGTGCAACATAGCGCAACCATGGAAGTTTACGGCGAGGGTCTTCCTCTTTAATTGCTTTACCAATCAGGCGAATGGCCTGGCCATCGAGGCGTTTATCTTGTTCATCTTCCAGGCCAAAAGTGGCGGCTTCTGCAACGGTTTCCAGCTCATCCAGCACCACCAACATATACTGCACGCCAAAGCTCTTTAATACTTTATAGGCGGCTTGCACCAAACTGACTACCAGCGTTTGGTCAGTATAGAGGTCTTCTTCGCTGTGGTTGGCGTTCAGCTGTAAGGCATCTGCTAACAGTTCAGATTTAAAGCCAAATGGCATTAAGCGTTCAAAGGCTTGTTTGGCAATTTCACTTTGAATCGATCCATCAAAGGTTTGAGTGGCCAGGGGTAATAGCGCCTGATATAAACCAAAAGCAAACCAGTTATCCGAGTTTTGATAATCTGATGCCACTTGCGAGTAGCGAATATAGAGCGCCAGGTATTTGTCTTGCGTGTCGCGATTAAACAGCTGCTTATCGTGTAGTTGGCCTTGTTCGTCGCGGACAAACCAGCCTCTGGAGCAGTCGTTAATTTGTGCGATCAATTCATGGCCTAAACGTGATTTACCCCGACCCCATTCGGCTTCGACGGCAAACACATGGGCAAAGCGATCATCGTCGTGATCCACCATATGCAAAAAGGTTTGAAAGCGTTTAAAAAAGCGGCTCTGACCCACTAACGGGTCGCGAGGTGGATAATCTGATACGCCCGTCGCCGCCCAGCGATGTTGTTTTGCCAGGCTATCAACCATCTGTTCGTTTAATTCAAAACTCATAACGACGATCCTTGAAGGTTTATTCTATTGGCGGCGCGTTTTTTATTGGCATAGCAGTTTTGCGCCAGTTGCTTAATGGCCCGTTGTAACGTTTGGCTTTTGTAGCCAAATAGCGGTGCTAACGGCAGGCTATAACAGGCATCGCTGAAGCTTGTGTAAATTCGATATTGGCCGGACTCACCACGACCCGCCTCGGTAAATTGCCAGATTTTTTGTGCCAGCAATTCGGTGATGAATGAGCTTAGGGCGCGGTTTAGGCGGTTGATGCTTTCTGTGTTCGCATCGAGCGCCGGGTAGAGGTTGATATTGAGCTCACCGAGCAGAAGCACAAGAAACTCCGCCAAACTGCCCAAGCTCACCTCATCACCTTCAATGCCCTGTACCGCCATATTTATTTGGCCAGGTGCAAAGGCATTTTGCCCGGCAGGTAAGGTGAGCAACAAACCGCCACGTTGCTCGGCAGCCCAGGCATCTTGCACAAAGATAATGAGACTGAGTAAAAATAACCAGGGTTGTTGGGCAAATAGCTCGGTATGCGGCACGCTATCATGACCTGAGCGGGACACCAATAACAAATCGGCATTGGGTTTAAGGTCATGTTCATCAAGCAAGGTATTAGGGAGTGCTAACAAACGCCCACTACACCAGTTATTTGTCAGTTGTTTTGCTGTGACATCCACCGCTTGTATAGGTGCCGGTGGTTCATTTTGTTCGCTTACGGTAAACAAGGTATGGCTGGTGCGCAAAATACGGCATAGAGCGGGAATGGCAGAGTTGTCGTTTAGGCTATGGCCGAGTAAATCGCGTTCGGTTTGTGCCAGAGGGCCGGCAATGATTTGCGGTGTGGTGGCAGTGCTTTCCAGTTGGGCTAAAACCCATTCACTAGCATTGCCCAGTTGCTGAATGAGTTTAACCAATACCATTGTGTCACTCATCGCGCCTGCTTCCTGGCAGCGAGCGGCGGCTAAATTTATCCAATGTTGGCGAACATCTGGGTTTAAGCCCAACAACGCTAATTGCCATTCACCTGACTGGCTTAAATCGTTGAAGGCATCAAGCAATGGTGCAGTGAGGCTTAAGGCGTTAATGATATCAGTTTCAGCGTCGTTCTTTTTCGGCTGTATTATTGGTTGTAGCAGTGATCTAAGGGCAGGCACAGCCGCTAATAACAACGCTGCTTTGTTGGCTATTAAACCGCCTTGCTGCCAAAGCTGCAGGCAGAGGTTAAGTGCCGCTTCGCTATTTACGGCCTCGTTATTTTGCCTGGTTGTAATGCTGTCCATGCCCCTTGTCACCATCTTTACTCTTCAGCCTCCGCTTGTGCCGCCTCTTCCAGCAAACTGTATAACTCATCCACATCGCTAAATAACGGTGTGGCGCCTTCTATGGCATAACCCTCAGCACTTAGTTTGCTTAAAATCGCCTGATCTAAGCTGTTGTCGCCATCTTCCAGGGCTTGTTGGGCCTGGATTAATTGTTGCTCGGTCAGTTGGCCTTCAATTAATGCTTCAACTAGAGTTTTGGCAGATGCTGTTAACTTTTTTGCATATGCAGCCGTAGTAACGGCTAGTCTCAGCTTGCTTCCTATTTCTCTATTCTTCGCTATGTCAATCGGAATCAGAATGTTTAACAGGTTTTCTGAAGTCACTTTTGGTACAACGCTGCCAGTAGTCACACCTTTCCAACACGGAAAGTGTTTATCCAGGAACCTACAAATAGACTCAATATCATATTCATCTTTTACTTTTAAAACCCAAACATGGTTGTTTGCCCAAAACTTTCCATCGGCTACATTGGCACAGCCAATAGAGCCGTCTTGCGCAATAATCAGATATTTACCGTTGAAATTGAATTCGGTATGAGTATCTATTGGACCTGATGCGCCATAGTAAAAATATGGGCCGGGTACTCTGTCTTCCGATTTGATAGGGTCGCCACATTTACATTTACTAATGAAATCAGATAGTTTTGATGAATTTCTAAAGGTCATTTGACTATCGGTCGCACGTGCAAACTCAGGAGCTAAAGACACTGCTGATAATACCTGTTGTTTCATTCTTCTAGGTTTCAATGTTAATGAATCAACAAGGTTGAAGTGAAATAAATCTTTAATTTTGCTATCAGCCATTCCTTCCAGTCGTTTCGCCCAAGTGCGCAGTTGCTCGGCTTGGCGAACTTTATACCCGATGTATTTTTGGGCTTTAATATCAGAGTGATAAACGCGAATATCAGGTATGGCATGCAAACTAACATGACTAAAAATTGCGCCGCCACTCAGGCGTTGTAACTGCTTTTGCCCGTAAGGACTATTTAGATAGACGACAAGAAAATCACGGTCTATAGAGGCAGTCTTATCGAGTTTAATGTTTATAATGTCTGAAACAGAGTTTACATATTTGTATGGTGCGCAACACAGGACAGCAGCCGCACCGACATTACCACTTTTATTAATGATAATATCGCCATCATCTACTCTACATTTAGCCCACTCAATATCTGCCTCTTTAGATATGTATTTAGCATCATCCATGTAAGCATGAAGTCCCTTAACTTGCTTAGTCGATACATACGGGACTGCATCTTTTGTATCAGCACTAACGTAGTCTTTTGCGATTGTGCCTGTTATTCCTAGCTTTGGCTTTTGTGACAAAAACTGTGATAGATACGGAGCGTTCGCTACTTTCTTTACATATTCAATAAGTTCAGGGCTATACGCTGGCGCAGCGATAATATCGATTAATTCGTCAGCGTTATATCTTTTTGCAAACATTACTCACCCCGCTTATAAGCCGAGACAATCTTATCCAGATCGTTAGCGACACCGGCGTTATAGTCTTCGATGTTGTTTTTCACCACGTAGCCCAAGGTTTCAGCCACTGCCATAAACACGTCGATTTGTGGCTCGGGCAAAAATTGCTCTGGCTGGTTGGGGTTAGCATGGCGTTTTTGCAAATACAAAATCGAGGTTTTGGCGCCCGTGCCGGAGAGCTTAAAGCAGTCGCTCGGCAATGAAATTACTGCTTTTACAATGGCTTTACCGCCAACAAACTCGCCGGTTTTTTCGTCTTTTTTCCCCATGATGTACTCACGGACATAACGGTCACCGGAGTTACATAAAATACCATCGGGCAGCACTATTAACAGGCGGCCACCAGGTTTAAGCAGTTGCAGGCAGCGGTCGATAAACAGCACTGCTGGGTCTATGGTGGCACCTATCGGTTGCCAGTTGCCCTTGCTATCGGGTTTGCTGCCCAGCGCGAGCCCACCGGTTGTAGGCTGCAGGCTGTAAAACGGCTTTTTATCTGTACCGCCCGTTTTACGTAAATCAGTTCGGTAACCCGCCCATTTAGGCTCGCCGTTGTCATCCAGCTCTAAATCGCCGGTATCTTGCCACTTCATTTTTACGTGATCATACCAAGCATTGTAGCTATCAGCGACTTTTTGGGTTGGACGAAAACCACCGAGTACTTGCTCCATATTGGCTTCGTAATTGGCTTTTGAGTTTTGACCATTTTTGCCTTTATCAAATTTAGGCGTACCGAACGGCGGGTTGGTGCAAATGAGGTCAAAGCTATTGGGCTTCAGAGCGTTAGTGGTGAGTGAGTTGTCGGTATAGAAAATCTGCGCTTTGGGGGCGCCTTGTAATGCCATATTCACTCGGGCCAGCATCACCATGCGCGGTGCAGCATCGGCACCGGTAAAAGCATAATTGCGTAATTTTTGTTTCAATGATTCTTTTTTATCGTCGGCCAGCACCAGCTTAAAGTCGATCCATTTATCAATCTGGCTTAACGCCACCGAGCCAAAACCAAAGGAGCCACAGGTTGGGTCGCAGAAACGAAAATCGCCATTGGCTAAGCGCGACCGCATTTCATCGTCATCGTCGATGTCGTGCATAGCAATTTCTAGCATGGCCTGTTTTACTGGGTTAGGAGTTAAATAAACGCCAAGGCCACCTTTGGATTCAAAGTTGGCACGCAGGAAGACATCAAACACTCTGCCGAGTAAATCTCCTGACACATCAGCCAACGTGCCGTGTTCTTTAGCGGTTTTGCCATCGTTGGTTTTTACCGGCCCCAGGTTTTGTATTGCTTCTAGCAAATCCTGATAGTTTTTCGCAACAGACAGGCGCAAGTGAGTATCTTTGCCAAAGATGGCATTACGTGAGCCATCATCTGAGATCACAACATAGTCTTCGTGGCTTTTAAATTCCTCAAAGGCGGCTTTGATTTGTTCCACGGCTTTATCGCCGTGTTTGGCCACATATTGCCAATCATAGACGTCACGAAAACGTAGGCTATTACCCGCATCGTCTTTAAAGGTAAGGTCTTCATCGTGATGCACGCGGAAAGTTTCTAAAAACAGAAGCTTAGCGACTTCCTCAATAATGTCGTTCTTGTCGTTTACCTTGTCTTTGGTAACGCGATAAACATTTTCATGAAACGCATCAAAGCGCTGCATCAAGCGAGTATAGACACGCATTGACCAACGGAAGGTTGGGTCGCGCTCCATGCGATAAAAGCTACGCAATTCTTCTAGACTTGGCAGAGTATCTGCGCCGTGGGTACCGTCAGATCCATCGGCACCGAACAAGGCCAAAATACGTTGGTTTATGCCATCGTCCGCAACGGCAAATACTGGCCAGTCACCTTCGATATCGCTTAACAGCTGGTAGGCTAAATCATCAAATTTTGCAGTGTCAGCGGCGTACTCCCAATGACCTTCTGTCAGCGCAATCAACATGACCGGTGGCGTTAAGTTGCCTTCAACAAAGCCTTGAATGAGACCAGCCTTGGCGAATTTATGCTCGGGTAATTCGACCAATGGCTGAGTAAACTCGGTGTACTGTTTGACCAGTTTATTGAACAGTGCTTCATGCTGCTGTTGAGGGTCTTGTTTTTTTGCTTTTGCTTCTTTTGCCATAATGTTTTCTAAAATCCTTTAATACAGCCAATGTTTACTACAAGTGCCGGCTAATTTATCAATACTAGCAAGGGACCTTTAATCTCTAACTGCGCATGCTTTAGCGCCAGTTTGCGTATCTGCTGTTCACTGGTCGTAACACCAGCAGGGAGCTTTTTCAGTACTTGTGCCAGGGGCATGCGCCCACCAGCTTGTTGTAACAACGATACCAAATGTGCCGCAACATCAGGTGTCACCGGGTAAGTTGCCGTGGTGAACTCTTTTAAATGATTACTTTGAGGCAATGAGGCAAGCCATAGCGAAACTTGAGATTGGCTAAAGCCAAGGGTTTGCCAGAGAGTTTGGTGCTCATTAAATACAACGGCAGCGCTTCTGGGAGCTGCTGTTTGCTGAGTAATTAGTTGTTCCAGGCTTTGCCGCTGGTTTTCATGGGTCATCTCATGCCTCCACTATAGGATACTGAAGCAGCCATCCGATCTGGGTTGGGGCTCATTGTACAGGACTCGTCACTCGGCCACATCATCCTCTCACCGCGTTTTGCCATTATCCGGTATGGTACTACCCATAATTTTAACGTCTCTGAAAAAGCAAAGTGCTGCGGTATCGGTTGGCTAAAGTCATCATGCGCAGGGTAAATCAGATACATTTCGCCGTACCCATCAAGATATTTTTGGCCGTAGGCAAACATTTGATAAAAGTCGGATTGCGCAAGTGCATATAGTGATTTTTTTTGCTCGTTGCTGTTTACCAGCTTCCATTTTGTATCCATCACCATTTTGGTTTGAACCGGTTTACGTGATTGAATCAGCAAGTCTGGGCGAAGCTTAAAGCAGTCGTAAGCACCATGTTTTACCAAGGAATAAGTGGCGGCTTGCGATTTAACTTTGAGGTGAGGAGGGAGTTCGTCGGGGAAGGTTTGTGCAACAAAGGATTCAAACACCGCTTCCATAGGGAACAAGAGGGATATCGCCTTGGTATTTCCCTGCAAGGCACTCGGGCTCATTCCTCTCAGGATCAATTGAGCCCACGCCATTGGCTCGTTGTAATGAGCCATACCGCGCTCGAGGCGTAAGCTGTTTATATCACTTTCAATATCCCGGCTAAGTGGAATCCCGTCAAACGCAAAGCACAGTTCGGAAAGCCAGCGTTGATTCTCTGATGATAGCTGCAGGTTAAGTAACTTATCCAGTGCGGAGCGTAGGAGCCGATTGGCTGCACAATCAGGCATATACTCATCATAATCGACACAAAAATTATGGCGATTCACCGCGTTATGTCGCAGCTGTGCAGAAAGCATCAGCTTACCCTTCATAAAAGGCAGATTACATTGCTCGCTCACATATTCGAAGCGTAAACCTTGTTTAAGCAATTGGCTGACGCTAAGCAAAAATTGACTGATAAAAATCTCAAGCAAAGGCATATGCTGAGACTGCAGAGTTGCCTGTTGAGTTTGAATATGTCGAAAGCCAGGCAGATGGCTTAGCATCGTCAGCAATGTTGCACGTGCATTCACAGCTGTGAGGTTTATACCAACCTTGGGCAGTATCTCAAGCTGGAAACCGTGAGGTGTAGAAAGCATCCCCGCGTAGTTTTGCACCTGAAGCAATTTGAAACCTGAGCGAGAGGTGAGTTTGAGAAACTAACCCCCTTGAATACTTGCCAGGCTAAGTGCTTCTAAATAATTAAAGACCTGTTGAGGCACCAGCTTTGCGCCAACTGAAGCCGCTTTTCCACTCCCCAGCAGGTCATATTCAAAAACAGATAGCACTTCACCCATGGTTTACAGCCTGCTCATCAAGGACGGCTTGCTGCGGCTGATAAATAGCGCGGTAAGCCTGTGGCACATTCCAGATCTCTTGCTCAAATGCTTCTAGCTCGTAAGCTGTCGATTGCTGATCGTTACGTCGTAAAGCATGATTGTTACCAAAAAGCGTATCCAAATCGTCGGTTTTCTCAATTACGAACTGCAGGCTGTCGTCTTGTTTCTGGTTGTCTGCCAGCACTAGCCTGATCTTGTTCCAGTCATCGAAAAAGTATTCCTGCAACAGTGGAATGATCTTTTTCTGGAATGCGATCTTCAATTGTTTAAATGCCGTTTCTTCATCACCAGCATCGAGCGCATTTTTTACCGGCATAAAGAATGCATGCCCCAGTGTATGTTCACGATCGTAAAGCGCTTCAATGCGGCTATTAAGTTTCTCTAACAACGACTCAAGCTCTATGCCTTTCACCTTAGCTCCACTCAGTAAAGAGAGATCAGGCATCATCTCGACAAAGTCAAAACGACGGCGCAAAGCCGTGTCCATCAGAGCTAAAGAACGGTCCGCTGTATTCATGGCTCCGATGATGTCGACATTGGCGGGTACGCTGAAGTGATCACCGCTATAAGACAGTTGCAGGCTCATTGCATTAGACATACCCGCGCGCTTGTCTACTTCAATGAGTGAGATCAGTTCACCAAAGATTTTGGATATGTTTCCACGATTGATCTCATCAATGAAAATGGCGTAGCGATGTGCTGGATCAGCATTGGCACGCTGACACAACCGCATAAAGATACCCGGCTCAATAGGGTAAGAGATGCTGCCACTTTCGTCAGAGCGAGCGCGGATACCCTCAATAAATTCTTCGTAGCCGTAAGATTGGTGGAACGTAACCACCGCAAAACGCTGGATGGACTCGGCAGATTTAGGACCGCGTTTAAGCTCGGTGTAGAGTGCTACCAAATCCTCTACTTGCTCGAGCTGGGAATCAACTAGCAACCATTCGCTATTATCTGTTTTGTTAAATACGGCAGGCTCACGTCGATTCTTATAATCAACGGTTGTAGACTCAGGAATGGTATAGGCTTGCAAAGCAGCCCAGGCAGTATTTGATAGATTCCCATTACGACCATTTAATAATGCCTTACGTTGATACCACGTATGCTCAATAATCTGGCGAACTTTTGCTCGTTTATCAAGATCGAGCATCACTAGCGTTATGACCTGCATCCAGTTCAATGAATCCAGGCGGGAATCCAGCCAGGCATTACGATCGGCCGGTACAACATGAGAAGTGTACTCTTTCATCTTTTGCTGCAATGTGAATGTTTTGCCAGTGCCTGGAGGACCAAAGTAGATCACATTAGTTGGAGAATGTGAGAGGATCTTAATTTCGGTTAACTCACTACTGGCTGATAATGTGATGCTAGATACTTTCTCCTGTTTTTGCTCATTATCACGTTCACGAAGCAATCCATATAGATGCCAAATGGCCATATTAACGTAATAAGGGTCTGTGTTAGGAGATTGGGCGTGTATAGCTTGTTTCAATACATAGTTTTTCTGCAACCAATTTCCGGTCAGCACTAAACCAAGATGGAAGTGCAGATTTAGAAATTCTGCTGCTTTATTAAACGCATTTTCATCCACAGTACTGGTGTAGTTTTCTGGCGAGAACGCGGCAAAGACACGATTTCTTAAACTCCAGTACATGCGCTTTAGCTGCCCGGTCCCTTTGGCCTGCTGCAGCGCACTGCCTACGTATTGGTAGGTCAATTCATTCGGTTGCTGACTAACACGTTCAGTGAGTTCTCTAAGCAATGGAAGGTTTTGCTGATATTCTGCTAATGATGGGACGCCCTGACGAATACTGGCAATACCGTTATCACGTTCATACCAGAGCCTTTTAACCAAATCATCCGTTTTAGGTTCAATAAAAGTTGAGGTTTGCTGTAGCAAGGTCGTAAATTCGCGATATCGCAGATCCCACTTGGAAGCAGAGTAATTTTTATCTTTCGCCAGGGCATCAATCAATTCATTGATCGTCAGCTTGCCTGCTTCGACACTATTTACAAGATCCATCGTGATATTCCCTCTGCTAT
Source organism: Erwinia sp. S63 (assembly GCF_016625195.1). GTDB lineage: Bacteria > Pseudomonadota > Gammaproteobacteria > Enterobacterales > Enterobacteriaceae > Pantoea. The sequence goes on along the minus strand of NZ_JACVUP010000005.1, from coordinate 68,773 downwards.
TACATTATTTACCAGACAGCTAATCCGGCGTTTTTTATCTATATTACCAAGCATGCAATTGTAGCCAATTGCCGTACGCAAGATTCTCAATGCACAGTGCATTTTTTTCATAAAATGATTTTGTGCTATTGGGCGAATTTTGTGCACATGCACCTTCAATCGTGCTTCTTGTATTTCTTTATCATGCAGAAGCGTTTTTGCTATCAGCGGAGCATGTGATCCTGTTCCTGAGTATGATCCAGACACAAACAGAAATAATCGACTTCAGGTTGGTTGCTTATACCCTACAGGTGCTGGACCCAGAAGGCAAAAAGAAGCTCCAAGCCTGCATCTATATGAAAGTCGAAGGGCAAACTTCAAGCTTTCGGTATTGACCCTGACCCCGAATATGATCCATGCATAATCAGGAATAACCGGCTTCAGGTTGGTTGCTAATTCTGGCAACCGGCAGATTTCTCGGCGAATTCGGATGGAGTCATCCAGCCCAGCGCAGAATGAGGGCGACTCTGGTTATAGTGTATGCGCCAGGCCTCGATTTTGCATCGCGCATCCTCCAGAGACATGAACCAGTTCTCGTTCAGGCACTCCTGTCGCAGCCTGCCGTTGAACGACTCTACCGTGGCATTATCCGTGGGCGTGCCTGGTCGTGAGAAGTCAATCCGGATATCGCGTTCGTACACCCACTTATCCAGCATTTTCCCGGCAAATTCAGAGCCGTTGTCGGTTTTCAGTAGCTGAGGTAATGGTCGTCTCAACGCGATGCCGTCCAGCATTTCAGCCACTTCTGAAGAGCGCAGGTTCTGGCCTACGCAGATCCCCAGACACTCACGCGTATAAAGATCGATTACCGTCAGCAGGCGGAGCCGGCGACCGTCAAACAACGCATCGGAGACAAAATCCATCCCCCATACGTGATTGGGATACAGTCCCTGCGGCTGTGGCTGACGTTTCAGCGCAGATTTATTGCGGCGGGGGCGTTTAAGCCGGAACGATAACCCCTGCTCGCGGTAAAGCTGGTAAATGCGCTTGTGATTATCGCGCCAGCCTTCCCGTTTCAGCATGACGTGGACCCTGCGGTAGCCATAGTGGACGCGGGTTTCGGTTATTTCCCTGATGCGCAGTCGCAGCGCGCTGTCATCTGCCGCAACGGAGCGGTACCGGAACGAACTGCGGCTGACCTGCAGCGCAAAGCAGACCTGTCTTTCACTGGCACCGTAGCGGGTCTGTAAGTCCCTCACCCATTCGCGCAGGCGTGCCAGCGTCAGCTCTTTTTTGCCAGCACGTCCTGCAACATGGCCTTGTCGAGGCTCAGATCGGCAACCAGCTTCTTCAGGCGAAGGTTTTCCTCTTCGAGCTGCCGCATATGCTTCAGTTCTGACGGAGAAATCCCGCCGTACTTTTTGCGCCAGGTACAAAACGTGGCGTCGGAGATACCCAGCTTGCGGGCAGACTTCCGGCACGGACGTACCCAGCTCAGCCTGCTTCAGGGCAAAGACAATCTGCTCTTCGGTGAATCGTGACTATTTCATCGGCACAACCTCCGCTCAGGGGAGTCATTATCATGCCGGAATTCTGTTTCTGAATGGAGCAGGATTTCGGGTCAAGGTCAGCTACATCTTATGTGTGTGGCGTTAAGCTGAAATCGAGCAAGCTTTCTTTAATAGATATGCTAGCGCAAGTTCAGCCGTCTCCTTTATGCCGCTAATATCAAAATGTCATTGCTTACGTCATTGATGACTTCGTTCAGTTCAGGACGCTTCTCCACTAACTTTAACAGGTTTGTCTGATATTCAATTCCTGAAATACGCTCTTTTCGATAATCGAGGAAAGAACGGATACTTGCAGCATTATGTTGAGTCAATGTATGTATCATCTTCGGCGATGCGGTTAATGTTTCAACGATGGTCTCATTAATTTCCAGCCAGTCGTTTTGCATTTTTTGCATTGTCTCAATAGCGTATCTGGGCTTATCGATTTTTTGCTGAATGTAGCTTAGACATATACCGAGGTGCATAAAGCGTTCCTGAAGTAAGGATAGTTCAGGCAATGAGGAGAAAAAGCTCTCATCGTTGGCAGAGCTAGCGCAATTTTTTAATATCATGCGGGTAAATTCGTATTGCTCGTTGAATGGACGTATCAGACTTTTAAGCTGCTCGTGATCATTATCCTCAACAAACTGCCGGGCGGTAGTGATAAGGGCATTATACTTGGCGGTCTGCTTGAATGAGTCTTTCTGATGGGCATCTAAAACTAACGAAAGCAGCGTGTCGAGTTTATGAGTATGTGTATTCAGGATGGATTCAATACCATCAAGTTTTTTACATACGATGGCAAAACCAGCAGCGGAAACAGCCAGGTTCAATCCAGATAGTGCAATGTTGGCATACTGGAGAGTGTGCAATGATCCGAGAGAGTTTTGCAGGGTGTCAATGCCACCCTGCAGAGTGGAAAGTGAAGATTTTAGTTTTTCAATAGCCTCGGCTGTTTGTCGCTCATTGCCAGGAAATTTTAAATGCGCAACAATCGTTCCCGCCTTATCATTCCCTTTCGTAATACGAATGACACCACCATATATTGCATAAAGTCCGTTACTCAGGCCTTCAAGGATGTCTGGTGATTGTTGGAAAGTACGATAAAGAACCTCTGGTATTACAGACATTTTTTAAGCTCCTCACAAAATTTATCCGTTTCCTGCCGGATATAGGTCTGGCGGATACAGGCTATACGTACCACAGCTGGAATGGTAATACGGAAGGCGGGGCCTGTAAGGTCATATGTAACCCAGGCTGCGGATATTACTGCTGCTATTGGGTTCATTAACGCTGGAGCGCGGGTCGCGATCACTTTTCCAATCAGAGGCATGCCAACTTTTGCTGCCACATTCAATGCAGGTACCATAGCCGAGTTGACCAGCTGGGAAAGTACATAGGGTCCGCAGCTGGAATAAAGCCAAGAGACTAAATCAGCTGTCTTTCCCTTTTTCAATAATTTCTCGAATTGTAGGCTATTAAGTTTACAGTCATGTACGTTAAACAATGCTTCAATTTCTTCCTTACTCTTTCCTTTAAAAGAGGTTGTCAGGATTTGTTTGATGATTAATTCTTCTACATCGCAGACTGAGGCATTTCCAGGAACTTTAACTCCAATTTTTTTTGCGACATCCATGGCGACAACAAAGTATGAAGGCTGAGAAGCTGAGCGAAATGCATTAACAACGGTGTTCCCGCCAAACGCACATATTTCATGTGCTATTGCTGGGCTGATCATGTGGAGTGTCATTAATCTCTGATGTTCTAGAATGCTTTTTTTGCTGCTTTCAGTCAGTGACAGACGACCTTTACCTGAGTCAGTAATGATATCAGCCAGTTCAGACAGTTGAGCAGTAGAAGCATGACGCAACAACTTATCAAGTGAGAGCGTCTTATTAATCAGTGGGGCAGGTTGTTCTGAACTCACACTACACTTCTCCTTCAAATGAGATCATGAGATACTTTGCGTTTTTTTTATACGGCCTTATTTAAGTCTTGCCATGGCGTTTTGGAGTTGAGCACTGCTATCAGCAACCTGCGACTCGCTTTTTGCAAGCAAGGTGACTGAAGCATTTAGCGCCTGACGCGCCCTTAATGGGGCTTTAATTCGCTCCATCACGGACAGCGTGTCTCTATACCCCTGATCAACCCATGAGTCGATATTTTCAGCTGTGAAGCCGAGCAGATCCATCATTCCGCCAAATGCGCCTTCATTACGACGAAGTGAGCTCTGCGGACGAATCTCTAGAATTGTAGTGTCCGGGAAATGATGGCGATCCCATAAAGATCCATCACTCAAATGTGTGACGATCACCATATTGCAACCCGCTTCAACCAGCGGATTGACCGGTGTGTTACCCTGTAGGCTTGACCATCCTCCCATTCCGCCATCGCTATAACGCTTGCCGTTAATTTCGCGGGATTGAAATAACAACGGTAGCGCTGCTGAAGCAAGCAGTGCTTCTCTTTGCATGGCGGCAGGCAAGGCCTGGATATGTTGAAATTCCGAGTCTTGTGTCTTTCCCACGCCAAATTCAGCTAAGGCGCACTTTATTATGTCGGCCATGCCCCCTTCAGTGGGGTAGAGCGAAGCATATAAAGGCGTTCCGCTTGCTAATGCATCGGGATCCAGAAACCGGTTCATCAATTCTATTAGCGGTTGGTCAGATAAAAGAGAGTCATCCTGTTGCAACCCAGGCAAGGACGTCATTCCCAGACCACTCATCAGCGTGCTTATCAATTTGCCAGATTTACTGAGAAACGGCGAAAGCCCTAATGAGAAACCATATTGCGTCAGTAATCGCAGATAAGCCGACTTATTTACTTTGAGCACCTCATTAGCGCCCAGATGGTGCCATATCTCACCCATTCGGGCGGCACCCTGTGCCAGTGAAGAAGAGGAGGAGAGAATGGCACCATTTAAGGCACCGATACTGGCACCGGCAATGCAATGAACTTCCGTGCCTGACTCGGCGAGCGCTCTGACCACCCCAACCTGATACGCGCCAATGGCACCGCCGCCTGACAGCGCCAGCCCTACTTTCATTGGTTGATTCATTTCAAATCCTCACAAAACACTTCGTCGACCATCGTGTCTGCAATACGTTCGGCTGAGCAAATTCGCGGCATCCGCAAGGGGAGCGATTCACCGGACTGAGTAACCGACCAGCTAACCGGGTGAGTATCTGGGTTACACCAGTCAGCCATCCAGTGAAGGGAGGCCGCCCAGCCTGCGTTGGGTAATGCAGCGGTCTGCCAGCCTAGCCAGTTTCGGGTGTCGTGCCGCGCACTGGATTTTGTTCCGTAGTCCAGAGCCATCTGCGTCAATGCCTTATTTTTCAGTGTCTCAATAAATCGCTCTGCCTGTTTTGTTTCAGCCTGACGGATAACGTCGCCAAAAGCGCCCCAGCGCAGCTCTTCAAGAGCAACATAACAACGTCCGGCCAGTGGAAGTGCGGCATAACGTCCAGCACTCCAGTTAGAGAAAATACGGTCTACGTGCAGCTGGCCTTGCTGAATGCTATCCACACGCTGAAGTTGCTCCTCAAGTACTCTGACGCGTTGGTTAACATGGCTGGCAAGCGCACGCAGCTGTTCACGTGTGTCGGCTGAGTATTCCGCAATTTCCGCCGTATTTCGCATCAACGTATTGACGCGTTCGTTGACGCGCGACACGGCTAAATTTGTGCCTGCCAGAGAGGATGTCAGTTCTGTGAGCCAGGAAAGGGAAGCCTGTATTCCATCGTTTAAAGATGCATTGATTGCCTGCTGTCTGGCAGAGGACTGCCCACTCATCCCCTCTTTAAGCCGCAGAAAGAAGGGGCGGTTATTTGAGCTACGCAGGTGATCGTTTACAACATCGATGCCGTTGGCAAAATCGACAACGAATTTTTCCGGGATACACTCGAGTACCTGGCAAGGGGCGATTTCAGGAAACGTCTCTTTGAAAAGTGTCATCAGAGCAGCGTCTCCAGTTCTTCTTTAAGTGCTTTACCGTCGCGGATCATCTCGGGCGTCAGCTTTTGCAATTCAAGCAAACGTTCTGTGAGCTCTTCCTGCTGTTGCTTGTTACTTTTGTGATCTTCTGTGCTTTGGATCAGGGTATTACGGAGTTGCTCAACTTTACTTTTGAATTGCTGGAAGAACAGGCCAATCTCAGCAACGATTGGGTCGTTGATTTGTTCTTTTATATGTTTATTGAGCTGATCGAAATGATCTTTGGTCTGAACTTCCACTGCTGATTTAATTTTATTGATATCGACCACTGATTTGACAATGTCTACGCTGTAATTCTCCCAACCCCAGTCGCTGGTACCAAAAAGTTTGCATACGGATCCCCACACTCCACTGGAGCGTCGAGAACGCGTCTCTTTAAAAGATTTATCTTCAAGCAGAGTGGTCATACGAGTTCTGACAGAAAGGGGAGAATGCAGGTTTTTAACCTGTGGGAACGAGATCTTAATTGAGAAGCCTCCTTCTTCCAGGCGTGAATTAATCTGATTAGCAATATTGTCTATCGCTGTCAGCGCGTTACCGTGGAAACTCTCTTCTATTCCGGCAACAATATCTGTTAGGGTCGGTTTTATATGACCCTCGATTTGATCCAGAAGTGACATCACCGAATGTTCAATTTTAGCTACAAAGGTTTCGGCTGCATGGCGTTCAGTAAAGGTCACTATTGGATTATCAGGGTCAAAGTCCCTTGTTTCCGCTCTGGGTATGCCTGCAAATGCCCTAAATATTCCGCCTAGTGAAGATTCACGGCTTTTCGGCTGCGAAAATTCAAGTGCTTCTTCTTCAATGCGTTTACCTTCGCGGAAGTAATCTTCGATTTCTCCGTCTAGTTTTTTCTGAACCTGCGTTAATAATGCTTCGGACTCATAACTTACCCGCAGCATGGAAGCTTTGACTTCTTGATCTACCGATTTCTGACAGCAGCTGACACTTTCGATATCGTTAAGCAAATCATTAATTTGCTGCTGCAATGTATCAATACTCGCTCTGAGTCCTTGATGGCGTACAGAGAGATATTCGTTAGCGTTTTCCGCATTTTGTACCAGTTTTGATGCAGCAGAATCGACGGCTAAGGCAGCGGCTTTAGCAAGTGCTGCCTGAATGACTTCAGCGATCAACTTATCAAACAATGAGTGGCGCCAGATCTTTTCGGCACGATTCAAGCTCTGAATTTTATCCTGCAGGTCGCTTTCATCCCACATTTGTCCATAAGCCAGTAGGGCAAAGTCATTCACCCATTCTTCACTGATTGGTAGTGAATCAGAATAGCTTAGGACGTTTCGTGCCCGGTTTGCGAGGTATGCATGGCGGGAAGATCCGGGATAAACCTGCTCTGCAGTCAGAAGATCGCCATCAAGCATTGCCGGAACGTTTTGCTTAACCGTCGCAGCATCATCGCTGTTACGATCTTTCTGATCGAACTTGTTCACCAGAATAAACAGGCGCCCAGCAGCCACTTCAGCGATAGCATTGAGTTCTTTACGCACATCCTGATCGGCCAGAGAATTTAACTGGGTGTAATCGAGTACGGCCAGAACAGCTGAAGCTTTCTGCAGTTGATCGCGCATCATTGCCTGCAAATGTGGCTGGCCTGCTTCATTTGGCCCTGGGGTATCCAGCAAGGTTAACGTACCCTGGCTATCATCCAAACTGGTCAGGTGGCTAAATTCCACTTCAATAACAGGAAGTTCATGGAATTCATCATAGGCATCAAAAGGGAATTCTACTTCAAGTTCGCTGGCAAGGCGCACAAGGTCGTTAAGATGGGTCAGACAGGAGAAAATTTCTTCTTCACCATGATAGGTATCTTTCAACCATTCAACATTGTGAGTGATTGCCAGTAATTTTTTCTTCTCACTGTCTTTTTCCATCTGACGAACAATATGTTTACCTTCTGATGTGCTTATTTTCTTACTTAAACTAATCAGAAGGTTATGCAGAGCAACAGTGTTGTTTATCTGTAAATCAGGGGTAAGTTTGCCGGGCACGTGACGAATCAGCGTCGGGATTGACGTCATGGGGCGATTACGGTTAGGCAGAATTTCTTTGCCGACAATGGCATTAATGGTGGTAGATTTTCCCGCTTTCATAGTACCAACAACGGCCAGTACGATCTCCTTGCGGATGATTTTCAACCGCTCACCCTTAAGTTCTTCAACCCTTTTCTCAGCTTTATGTCGGGCAAATAACTGACCCTGGTCATTTCGCTGGTTATCAGCTAATACTTTTGGTTCGCTAATCATCTTGTGCAGCAATTCAATATTCAACTGTAATAGCCTGCCAGCTTCATCACAGAGTAAAGCAATATTGTTCTCGTGCATGATCATCCTTATTACAATGTAGAAAGTCCGGTCTATGACGCCCGGCAGTGGTGTTAACTCACCACTTAAGTAGCGGCATAGGAAAAATGTACAATTTTATTATTAATAACGGCATTAGCCTGAAAACCTTCAGGCTAATTTATCAGTCAGATAATGGAATCCTTCTGCTTTTAGTCAGGGGAGAAAAGTTGGGTGCAGCATTAATCACCGACTGCATACTTTCTCTGTTCCTGACATCCTCCTGAAGCGCATTCACTGAGAAAGGATTGCCATGTAATTGCGCACGAAGGTTATCCCAGCGCTGGCTGAGAACTTGCCAGTTTCGCTCGTCGTAGGTGCCTTTGAAAACAATTGGCATGAAATCTATAGTGGGTAATGCATCGCCGCATTCTCCTGCAGCCAATGCTTCTTCAAGTTTTTTCTGCCAGAGGCTGTTCAATCGATCGACCCGGCCAATCTGTTGCTCTACTACACCAGGATTCCATTCCGGATGTAGCATGATTATTGTTCTACAGGCTAGGTGCAGGTTCAGCCCCTCTCTGGCGACCATCGACTGAGCGACCAGTACAGAAGGACGGCTGAATTGGCGGTTGAAGGCCAGATTAATCAGGTTGCGACTGGCCGCAGAGGTTTGTCCATTCATCAGGCGTGCATAGTCACTTTCGCGACGGCTGTACTCTTCATGGAGCCAGTCCACAACAGCTTGCCATCGTTGCTCCGTAAACTGACTCTCCCCGTCAACTTCTTCATCACTGTCGGGGTTATCACGGCCACGCATGGCATTAACGATATCGGTAAAGACTTCTGCCAGGCGTGCAGGGGATCGTCGTTCATCTTCGGCCCCGGTAAGTGCATAAATAGCCCTGGCAACAATGACTAAATCTTCATTACCCTCACGATGGCTAGCACGTTGCTTAAAAACGGCAAACAGTGTTTTCACATTGTCACTTTCGCAAGCTAATAATCCCTCATCAAGCCGCGAGATGAGGCTATTACGAAACGCGATACGGCTGTTGTTAAGCCCTTTATACTGACTGGCAAGCTGTGCATTAATGGTGTCTAGGTCGGCTTCGCCATCATATAACTGGCGCCAGGCACACTGAACGGCGGGCCACTCAAGTAATGGCAACTGTTCATGCGGCCAGTAATCCTGTTTTGACTTTAGCGTTCGTAACATTTCACGTGCATTAAGCAATTGCACCAGTGCGGTCATCGGGCGAGTAAACCGGCCAAAAACCAATACTTTTTCATCGCGAGAGCAAACCTCCTCCACGGCTTCAACTGCTGCCAGGATCGCGGGATGGGTAAAGAGGATTGTTCCTTCGCCCGTGTTCAGGACGGAGTTGAGTTGGCTCTGCCACCATTTGACACGTTGCTGGCGCTTATCTAAGTACGTTTCGGTTTTCGGTTTAGCGACTTCCTGCTGCTCCGTTTCGAGCAGATGTGTCGTGCCTTCATCTGGATTGTTTAACAGCGTGGCGATACCATGACCGTTGCCAACCGTCAGCCGCAGTCGTTGTGTGGCGCTATCTTCGTGCATGTGGGAAACAAACGAGAGCGCTTCAGTTGCACATATCGCCTGTTTCCAGTTCATCGGTAGCGTGAAGGTATCCACTACGATCTCTTTTTTACGACGATAGGGACGAGTTGAGTGCTGGTGGAATTTTTGCACAAATTCGTCTTCGCGTTTGTCACGACGTAATAGATAAGGGGACAGAGCCTGCTCAAACGCAGCGGCGGCCAGGTAATAATTATTTTGTGACAGGGTGTTGGCGTAGTTTTCCCTAATATCTGCGACGGCGGCTTGGTAATGTTCAATGGCCTGAATAGCTTCGGGAGAGCTGACCTCAATACGCGCCAGCATTTGTATCCATTGCTGGCTGTCGAGTTCAATGGGCGTTGCGCTCATGGCCAGTCGTCGGGTTTCACCGGCAGGCTGAATGATATTTTCCAGCAAGCGATTCAGGCTGCTGTTGTGTCCACGACTTTTATGCGCCTCATCGACGATAACAAGATCAAATGCCCCGAGGCCGAGCCCCACACTGGTTTCAAGCTGTTCGCGTTGTAATGAAAACACGCCATACTGGTCATCTAATAGCGCGTTATCCCAATGGATCTCCCTATTCAGCGATTTGATCTTTACTTTGGCTGGATGTGCAGTCGGCAGACGGCGTATCGCCGTGCTGATTTCTTTAGCAGCCAGCTTGAGATAAGGCTCGGTTAATGAAGGGCAATCACGCCTGTCAGACCACCGCCAGCAGAGTTCCGGGAGTAATCCCCAACGCCACGGATGACTGTTTTCACCCAGTCGCCAGTTAGCCATGGCATGGGAAACAATCAGGCAGTCTTCCTCAAACCAGGGAACGGATGGTGTATCCGTTCCCCAGGCACTCATATATTGCTTAAGGCTAAGCAGCGGTGCTGAAGGGATGACACCTGCCGTTTGCAGCTCATCCCGCCAGTTGGTCGCCAGTCCGCCCGGAATCAAAACGGCGACTCTGCCGCCAGCCGCAATGACGCAGCGGGAAAGCGCCGCTGCGATGCGGGTTTTTCCCATACCCACTTCGTCCGCCAGGATAATGCCATGATGTTCAATGCGATCGGCAATCGCCAGCAAGGCTGCTTTTTGTCCGACATTAAGCTTTACCTGTTCCTGTGCAACCAATTCGCGCAGTAACTCAGTGACGACAGGCCAACCCCGAAAGTTATTCTTCATTTACGCTCTCCAGAAATGGGCCAGTGAGTCGACACCCCAAGCTTGTTCAATGCGCATCAGCATCTGCAGATAATCCTGCCCCTTATCGCTTTGGTCATCTTCGGCATACACTGGTCGGAAAGGTGCTTCTTTCAACGGACTGAGTGGATTGATGCCAAGATCCTTAAAGCAGGTGATATCGCTGTTTTCGCTCGCCTGAATCAGTGTCTGCTCGAGACTGCGACACCAGTAAAGCCACTGGCTTTCAGGAAGCGTGGTCTGACGTTCGGCAATACCTTCGATTAATGCCATCACCTGCCTGACAGGCTGAGAGGAGACTGCCTGGTCGTCAGAATTTATCGCAAAAGAACCGGCCGTTGAGTTTGTTAAAGCGTTAGTTGGTTCGGCGAAATCCACATCTAGTGTGTGAGGAAAACTGGATAGCTGCCAAAGCACTTCTTCCAAATCGAGTGGTCGCAAAGACGTTGCGGCAATGCGGCCAAACACATCAATAACGGGGATTTTTGCACTCTCCATCCCATTATCTGATTGCCATGTAATGTTTACCCAGCGTGGCATTTCTCCCTGCCACAGATAGCCCTGCTGAACCAAGGGACAGGAAGTCCCATCAGATGCTAAAACTGTAATTTTATGCTCGGGGAGTCCGGGGCAATGAAGGGCGCCCTGACCGTCCGAAAGGGGGTTCCATTTCAACCAGGTTACGGGCGGTGCATAGTGGGGACGGCGTTCATCCATCTCCTGTCCCGCCTGAAGGGGCATTTGCAGAGCATCACAATCAATCTCCGACTGGATGGGGAGTAACCATGTCAGGGTTTTTTCGGGCGCCAGTTTCCCAGCTGGGGTTCTCGCTAATCGTTCCGGTGAAAAGAACACGCCGGCTTCCAGATTGCCCACGCCTGTTTTCATTCGCTGCATAAAACCAGGTCCGGTAAGGTTGCCTGAGCCCATATAAAACCAGCACTGGGTCAGCGTATCGCTGACGTTGCGGTAGTTAGCACTAAAGATAAATTTGGCATGCAGTGTACGTTCAGGCTTTACCAACTGAGAGGGGGGTCTGACAGTAATATGTAGTTTTCTGAGTTTTGCCATATTACTGGCTACCGCTTGGCAAGCCTCAGGATTAACATAGAGGTCGATTTCAGGTTTTTTTGTTAATAAATCCTCATCCTGTAAGAACCGGACAATTTTTTGTGGCACCAATGATTTATCGCCTCTACCCCCTTCATAGAAACCAGACCCCATTGCAAGATAATTTCTTTTTCCAACGACAGCAGGTTGGTACAGCCAGGATTTCAGCTGATTGAAGAGTGAACTTTTGCGGTTATCGACTAAACGGGGCTTGCCGCGGGCATATTTGCGGCATGTATTGAGCCAGGCGTTAACATCCAGCCGCGCCAGCCCCCCGGTTGTTAGTTGATCGTTTATTTCTAATGTCAACAGGCTGGTATCACACCAGGAGGCGATTTCCTCAAACAAATTTTGCGCGGCACGCAAATCTGCGCAACTCTGTTGAACATCATCGGTAACACTCTCCAGCGCATCTCTTGAGAGATCCAGACACCAGACCAAATCAAGGCTTTCAGTTAGTGTCTCTTTTGTCCAGTTTCCGGTGCTGACGACCAGGCGTAACCGCCAGGTATCTTCCGGTTGGTCAGGCATAAAGCCCAGGATCGCGACTTTCGCATGAAGTAAATTCAGCGGTGGGGCTGACTTCATCTGGCAATGTAATACGCCGGGGACATCAACCGCAGAGACGGGTTTATTTCCAGCATCAAGAAAAATTGCCAGTTTTATTTGTCCGTGATTAGCCCGCGTAGCCTGATTAAGACAGCTAAAGCGATCCACCGCATTTTCCAGAAAGTCATCCGTTGCTGAATAGCCACAGAGCCAGCCAAAATGCCCTTTATAACCTTCAGGTGCATCAAAATAGTCGGCCAGAGAGGGGGGAAGTTTTGAGGCATCAGCCATTATGCATTTCCTTCTTTGAGCCAATCTGCTAGTTCGCCATGGAGATCAAGGTTGAGTCGGAAAAGGTTGCGAATTCGCCATGATATTTCTGCAGGCCAGAAACCAGAGGCTTCTGGGGCATATTGTTCTTCTTCATCAGTAGCCTGATAGAATTGAGAGCGTGAGCTATCAAAGGCCGGACCTGGTTCAATCAGGTCGCCTTTTAGCTTGAGAATATGGCCGTCACGACTGACTAGTGCGCGTAATAACGCCGCAGGTTCTAAAGTACATTCGCTGCAAAACTGGTTTGCAGCAGCGTCATTGTGTTGCAAATCCAAAAACGCTTGTGCGCAAATCCTTAGTTTTTCAGCTGCATCACTGATAGCCAGTGGAAGCTCCTGATGCAAAGGGAGAACAGGCCCTGGAGCACGCTGAGCCATTTCAGACTCGAGACGATCCAGTAGCGCCAGTGCAATGTTTTGCGTTTTAAAAAAATATGCGCCTGCCTGCAAATCGTGCCAGTGAACTGATGAAATTTCGTCAGGACGATCTTTCCAGCTGAGTGGTTTAGGCGGGGACTGGCGCAAGCGATCCATCCATTGCAGTGCGTCCCTACGACGCTTGCTATCTTCGTCACTGCCGGCATTTTCCAGCTGGCTTCGTATAAGTAAACAGGCATCTTGTGATAAGGGGATTAATGGCGAAGTGATGAATTTTGGAGGCTTTCTGTCAGGTGAGCTGATCCATTTTTTCAGCTCAGCCATTTGCGGCGTTTCAAGCCTGACAAGTTGCTCACCCACCGGGCTACACTGAAAAGCGTTAAAGTTACGCTGAGCTTGAACAAATCCCAGAGCGGGCAGTGCTTCAATTGTGCCCATGCGCATCGGTATGGTGACATAGAAAGCACGCTTTCTGGCGGCGTTGAAGGTCAGGCTGTCAGGTTTTAAGGTGCGAATTTTTTGGATGCCACGCAGACGAGGATCTCTGTTCTTTCCTTCATTCTCTTTAAAGCCCTGCCAGCAGCAAAGAGCTTCAATGGCATTCGCGGCTTCGATGTTGCTGACGTTCTCGCCCATTTGACTGGCGCTAGCCACACCCTGTAATGCCATCATCAGTTGACGCCCAAACCAGACGCCGCCTAAACCCGGCACAGCCCGATGATGGAAGCGGGCAACAATTTCGTTGAGTTGTAAGGTACGTGTCCTTCTGACGGAAGGTACTTTTGCAGGCGCGCAAAGACCCCAAGTGATGTTGTTCAGGCTCATTCTGTGGTGCTCTCTCTCATGACCGGCTGCCTTTGAACATCACTCACCGCATCACCAAACGCGGCCAAAAACCATTTCAGCATTGCGCTATCAACCACGGTGGCGGAAATTTCCAGTCGCTCTTCACCTATTTCCCGATGTGTTTGATCCGTTGATAACGGAGATTCAATCAGGTGGAGTCCAGCAGTGCGGTCGATTTCAAAAGTAAGGAAAATCATTTCCCCTTCACCAAATCCAAAGCGGCCGTCATCGTCATATTTTTTTAAGTTGAATTCGGCTGGTCGCTCGAAGGTAAAGGTGCTGACGCTCGCGGAAAGGATCCGGTTGAGCGCCAGACTGCGTTCGTTGTTGTAACCTTCGAAGCGGCAAACCAGATAGAGGCGAGGCCCTTGCTGCGCCAATCCCAATGGCATTACTGTGTTTTCGCTTTCTTTGCCGCTCGCATTGCGATAGGTGATGCGTAATAAGTGATTGAGATACAGCGCTTCACTGACGGATTCAAACACACCTTCAGCGATGGGAGGGGGCAACAAAGGCTGGCTGGTTGCCACGATACGCACTTTATCTGGCCATTCCGCTTCCAGGCGGGTAGGGCCGTTGTCATGCAAATTACGCTGCGCCTGGGTAAACAACCCGGTCATGGATTTAATCAGTCGGGTCGGCAAAATAGGCTTTAGATGCGCTTCCGCCATCGCCAATAGCAACGATTCTTGCGGCGTCAGCATCGGAAGTGAGACGCCACTGGAATTTTCAAGCCAGCGATAGCCATAAGGGCGGTTGCGGTCATCGCGCTCGATATCAAAATGGTCGCAAAGCATCTCCAGATTACGCTGAATAGTCCTTACATCGCGCTCGATTCCAGCATGCTGTAGCTGCTCATGAAGCTCTTTTGCCGTGATTTTTCTGCCGCGCGGAATACGACGCAGAAGCTCAAGAGCGAGCACGGTGGTCTCAATGGTTTCAGGTCTTTTAGCCATTTTGATTTCCTATCAAATTACTTAGTGCAAAAAGCCAATCGCCGGTTTTTCGCGTTTTTTCATCCAGCACTCGGCTTTCAGTGCGGCAACAAAAGCCCCTGTTGAAGTCACTGGCTTAAATTGGTGCTGACGCGCTACCAGTGCAAAATCGCCCGGTGTCAGGTAGTCCAGTTTAGATATTTCTTTAATTTCAGTAGATTGCGGTTCATTGAGCAGAAGCTCACGAGAGTAAAGATTCAACAATGCGACCGCCTGGTCATCACATAAATAGTTGAACCGCACCTTAAGATCGAAACGACGCAGCGCGGCGGCATCCAGCACATCAAATCTGTTCGTCGTGGCGATCAGCACACCTTCAAACAGTGCCATCTGGCTTAACATTTCGTTGGCACTGCTCACTTGCCAATGGTGCTGGAACTCGTCGCGTGCGCTAAGAAAACTATCAATCTCATCAATCAGCAGGATCGCATTGTCGCGTTGCGCCTGTTCAAATAATGACGCAATGTTCTGTTCACTTTCACCGACGTAGCGGCCAAAAAGCTGTGAAGCCTTGCGTTCTATAACGACCTTATCTAACTGCTTCGCAAGCCAATGTGCCCATGCTGTCTTACCCGTACCCGATGGGCCATAAAGGCAAAAACGCGCTGAGTGACCAGGTGTCAGAGCTTTACCAATCTCATCGAGTGGATTATCACAATTGATAAATGCCGTGTCATAGAACGCGGGTATTTGGGCCGCAACATGGTTTTTTATCGGCTTATGCCCCTGAGCCTTTAGGGTGTTATTGATTAAATACATTAAAGTCTCATGGCATTTTTCCTTTGAGAGCTTGCCGCCAATGCCCGCGAGAACGTTAGCTGCCCGGTTAATAACCGCTGGGGCCAGATAAGGGGCTTCCGCTAATTGGGAAAGAGCGGCTGGTGCCAGTATTTCGCCACAAGCCTCTTGAATGATCTCTGCCCGCTGATGACGTGGTGGGGCATTGAGCTCAATGACCATGTCAAAGCGGCGTACCATTGCGGGATCCATACAATCAATGTCATTGGCTACCCATAGAGTGGGAACAACATTCTCTTCCAATAGACGATTGATCCATGCTTTCGCTAATGGAAGTGGACTGTTGTTATGTATCCCGGGGCTTTCGACAAAAACATCTTCTGCCTCATCGAGCAGTATGATGGCTCGTTCATCGATGAATAAGCGCTGCGCAGCACGCCAGGCACGTAATCGGCGGCTGCCACTGATCGGGCGCAGGGATTCATTCTCACTGCTGACTTCATACAGGGGAGTTTGCAACTCGTTGGCAATCAATCGACAAAGCTGGCTTTTGCCGCTACCCGGTTGGCCATGAATAAGGATATTGACTCCGATACGTTGGGTGCTCAGCGCATGATGCAACCACTGACGCAGAATGTTGACTGCCGGGATGTGGGCATAATTATCAAGCTTCAGATGGGCTGGCCCACAGATGTTGATCATGCCTTGCAGGAGACGCGCTGGACTTGTCTCACCTGCATAAAGGCGTTCTGCCAGGGTGGGTGAGAATGGCTCAAGTTTATTGCGTAGTAGATGCGCACCGTTCATTTCAAGGCTAACCAGACCGGTTTTGGTCAGGGTGCTGGAAGGGCCAAGTGCTTCGCGTACCTCGGTCTCAGTGATATCCAAAGTCATCGCAAGTGTGCGATAAACTTTGGCGGAGGTGAGTGGCCCAAGCCATTCCGTGACATCGTCAAGCAGCCTTTCCTGATGGAGCTGTAATGTGAATTCCAGAATGGCTTTTTCAGCGCTGTTCAGGCCAATACGCGTGGCAAACCTATTTACTGCAGTTTGAAAAATTGAAGCTTGGGTTAACGAGTTATGCTGTTCAGCATCCTGATAATATTTGCGTAATCTCTTCAGCAACGAATCGTGATCCTGCTGGCTCAGGTTAAAAGTATGCTCATTGTTGAGGTGAAGATAATCAGCCAGCGGTTGGCTACTGAATCCATGCTGGGTAATAAACTGCTTGTGCGCGCCCAGGCGAAATAGTATCCGCAATATCCATTGCTGCATTTTGGTATCCTGGTAATTCATTTCAGCGACTTGATTTACTTCAGCAGACATTACAGTGTTCATATTCTTCTCCTTGTGAAAGCACTATTTTTAAATTGTGCTGAGACATTTTGTGTCGCATAAGATGAAAAAATTTCTTTGGAGTTTTAGCTGCTTGCGACACAAGATGTCGCAAGCGTATGAATGAGTTTTTCTTGAATGAGATGGACACTTTTTTTGTTTTTTTAAACCCCACTATTCTTATATTTTACGTTGCGGGTCTTTTATATATAGAAAACGCATTTCTTTAATCATAGGTGTCGAAATAAGTGAGATGATATGGTATAGGTATTTATCTAGTGGATGGAGATTTTACATCCAATACAGCCAGAGGGACGCTGCTCACCAGGCATTTTAATGTCTTGAGTGAGAGGGAAAGGTGAATGGCGTCTTCGTGAGAAATGATCCGGGATATTGACCTAATGATAGCGGGTGATTAGCCAGTATCAGGCTTGTCTAGCGAACCCTCATGACCCTGACTTTGAATAGGCTCCAACAGAAGTCAGTTTATCTGAATGTGGAAATTAAATCAGATGACTTCAATAAGAGCGCGGATTATATACATATCATTTGATAATCCATCCCTCCCAGCTTGGCCTGGAAAATAAGGCTACCAAGCTGGTGGGGAATTAAAGGTAAATTAGCGATGGCGCGATGTTCTGTAAACCATCAGTAAGATGGCATATTTTTTCAGGCAGAGTCGTTGATAGCGAACGCTGTTATTTATTCATAATCGTAATAACCAGTCAGCTCAGCTTCTCGCTTGTGACTTTTATCCAGCGTAAATCCAGTAGCTAGCAACGCCATCATTAGCGGTATGATAAACACCGCACTAAGAACAAAGTAATCTTCTTCAAACGTCCATCCTTTCTGAATACTGGTGGCAATCAGCAGTAGTGAAGTGCCAAGCAGAAAACTACAGCCAAACAGGCTGCCAACCTTTTTAATACTTTTTAAACAAACAGGGCTGTAATTATCCGTACACTGGGTGAGTTCACTGTGCATCTGAAGAAATAGGACCTGCTCGCCTGCACTCTCCCTGGCAGCCAGGAGTTGACCACGCTGTCCGTTACGAACCGCCTTCGCTGACCATTCCACCATCAGCCACTGATAACCTGCCGTCCATGTATCTGCTATCCGCATGTTTTGCCAGCTCCGGATTTTGATATGCGCGTCACTTTCCTTCAGTGAATCCATCAGCAAATGAAGACTTTCCCCCTGCAGGTCGCCCGTCCAGACGTGTCGCAGGTCAGCGGCCTTAACTTGCTCCGCAGACAGCAGTACATCTATCTTCTTACCCAGGTGATGAACTTTTGAGCTCATTCCTTTAAAGCAGCAGACAGGCATTCTGTCACCGCCGATTATCCGGTTGCGGGAAAAGAGCAGTGCGCAGGCATATTCGCAGAAATTACGGCTATCACCAAATCAATCTGGTTTTCCTGCCACAACCACAGCGCCTGTTCGCCATCCTCGGCTTCAATCACTTTGTGTCCCAGTCGGGTGAGCTGGCGTTTTAGCAGCAGGCGGTTGGCAGGATGATCATCCACCGTCAGGATGGTTAACGGCAGGCCGCAGGCATCTTGCTGGCGTATCGGTTCCACCGGTGCGCTGACCGCTTCACGGCAATCCACCGGGATGCGCACGCAGATGCGGGTGCCGCGTCCCGGCTGGCTGTGCAGCGTCAGGCTGCCCGCCATCATCGCCACCATTTGTTCGCAAATCGCTAATCCGAGGCCGGTGCCGCTCTGTTTTTTACCCGATGCGGACTGTTCGTAAGGATTGAATATCAGCTGCTGATCCTCTTCGCTGATGCCGATGCCGGTATCCTGCACCGTGAGTTCCAGCGTGGCGCGATCGCCTTCGCCAGGTTTGCTGCGCACCTGCACTTCGACCGTGCCGCGCTCGGTGAATTTGATGGCGTTGCTGATCAGGTTGGAAAGGATTTGCCGCAGACGCATCGGATCCAGCAGCAGTTCGTCTGGATGCAGCACGTCAATCTGATAGTGCAGCAGCAATCCTTTCTGGCGCGCCAGCCCTTCAAACACGCGCACCACCGGTTCGGCCAGGGTATCGAAGCGCACCCATTCCGGCGACAGTTCCAGCTTGCCCGATTCGATTTTCGCCATGTCGAGGATATCGCCAATCAGCCCCATCAGCGATTGCGCGGATTCATAGGCGACGCGCACTGATTCTTTATCGCACGGCTGTTGCAGACGATTGGCGACCGCCAGCTCCAGCAAGCCAATAATCGCGCTGATCGGCGTGCGGATTTCATGGCTCATGGTCGCAAGGAAGGTACTTTTGGTGCGGTTGGCCTGCTCGGCGCGCTCGCTGGCCTGCAGCAGATCGCGAGTCAGCTGTTCATGTTCCGTCACATCCTGCCAGCTGCAAATCATCCCGGCGAGGTTGCCGTGATTATCGCGAAACGCCACCGCGCGGTGGATGACATCACGCAGTTCGTGGCCGTTATCGATCTGGCCGCGCTGCGGTGCCATCTCCATTGACGTTTGTTCTGCCAGTATGGCCATTTGTGCCTGGCAGATGGCGTGCAGCGGATGCGCGCTGTCGCTGAGCGGTAGCTGGCTAATATTGGAGTGTGGATCGTTAAAGAACTGGCTCCAGGCCGGATTTTTGTTGGTCATCTCGCCTTTGTGGTCGATGACGTAGATCGGCACCGGAGTGCCGTTGAACAGGGTTTTCTGGAAGGTGGCTTGTTCCTGTAGCCGCGCCTGAGCCTCTTTACGCTGACGCACCGCGCGGTGCAGATGGTAGTTCCAGAATAGCGAGGTGATCACCAGCACCGCGAAGATCCCCGCCAGCCAGTAGAATTCGTGACGATAGGCCATCCAGGTATCGAGTTTAACATCGGGCGTGCCCTGCCATTTCATCGCCAGCAGCGAGATATCGCGTGGCGGAATGGTTGCCAGCACCTTATTCAGGATGCTCAGCAGCTCTGGGTTATCGCGCCCCACGGCAAAGGCAATCCGCGCCGGATTTTCCCCGAGGCGCGACACAATCTGCAGGCGATTGCTGAAGTAGCGATCGATCATGTAGCGCGCGGCAATCAGGTTATTCACCGCGCCATCCACCCGGCCTTCGTTAACCATCTGCAGTGCGATGCTGGCGTTTTCAACGGTGACCAACTTGATGTGGGGAAAATTTTCCTTCAGCCAGCCGATGAGCTCATGCTGGGGCGTAATCGCCAGCGTGTCGGTGTCATTGAGTGATTTGGGCGCGCCCAGCGTATTTTTGCTCACCAGCACATACGGCTGCAGCACATAAGGGCGAGAGAAGAGGGCGCGTGCTTCTCGCTGCGGACTGTGGGCCAGCGACCCAATCAGTTCAACTTCATGGCGGCTCAGCCGGTCAAACATCGTATTGACGGAGGAGGCTTCCACCATGGTGAAATCGATACCGGTGCGCAGGTGGATCAGGCGCAGTAAGTCTGCGGTCATGCCGTTAAATTTGTTGTGCCGATCTTTCAACGTGAAAGGCGCATCGAGCGGGTTCATCACCACGCGCAGCGTCTGATGCTGAGCCAGCCAGCGCCGCTCACGGTCGGTGAGTTGCAGAGGCGGCGCTGCCATCATCGGCGGCATGCTTTGCACCCATTGATGGAAGATGGCTTTATGCTGCTGCAAGGGAATGGCATTCAGTACCGCATTGACGCCCCGATACAGCGGCGCATTGCGGATGGGAAACACAAAGCGCGGTCCGGCATCGGTGGGTTCAAAAATGCGAATCACGGAGAGCGTCGAGGCGTAGTTGCGTTCAATCAGGTAGTTGGCGGTGTTAAGATTGCCAATAAAGTAGTCGTTTTCGCCAAAAGCTAATGACGCCAGCGCGCTGAGCGCAGAAGGATAGCGGGTGATTTTCGCTTCCGGATAGCGCGCCTCGATCCAGGCATCGCTCAGGTAGCCGCGCGGCATGGCGATTTGCATCGGCGAATTATCATCACTCATTTCAGACATGATGTTATCGCGTGACACCATTGCAGGATAATCAGAGGCAAACGGGGTACTCAACAGCAGTTCTGCGCCAGTGGGTTCCGGGCTGCCCGCGCTGTCCACCAGCATATCGACCTTGCCTTGCTGCAGGGCGTCGAGCGCCGCACTGCGACTGCTGTAATAGTGCGTATTGATGTGCAAACCGAGGTAATGCAGGACTAAGGCGGTGTAGTCTGCGGAGATCCCTTCCAGCGTGTTGGCATCGATGACCATATCGAACGGCGGATTTTCAGGCGCGTAGATGGCGACGCTGACTTCGCGCTTTTCGCCCAGCCAGCGCCAGTCGTTGTCGGGCAGATCAAAGGTCAGCAGGACATTTTGTTCACGGCTGACCAATTGCATGATGCGTGGATCTTCAGCCCTGACTGGCTGACTCATCAGACAGAGTACCAGGCCAATCAGGAGGAGTAATTTCAACATCAATGCGTCAGGCGATATTATTACGTTTGGCGAACTCGTAAAGACCGACCATATTTTGAATGTCGAGCTTTTCCATTAATCGGCGTTTGTAAGTGCTTACCGTTTTATCACTGATTTTCATTCGCTGTGCCATTTCCACCACTTTCATTCCTTTGGATAAATACACCAGCACCTGTAATTCCTTACTGGAAAGGCCGGCAATTTTATTTTTGTCTTCCTGAATATCATCCGGTAATCCCTGACGTCTGCGATTTAAAGGAAAGAAGCCATATCCGGCATTAATCGCGCGAATGGCATCGTGCAATTCGGTCATGTTATTGCGCTTGCTAATAAAACCATCGGCACCCGCAGTGGCGCTGCGCTTGATGTAGTGGTCAACGTCCTTGCCGGTCAGCACCAGAATGCCGCCGTTAAAGCCGTTGTGGCGCAGCCTTTGCACCAGATCGATGCCGTTGTAAGAGGGCATGTCGATATCCACGATGATCAAATCTGGCGACAGTTTTTTGGTCAGCGCTAATGCTTCAAACCCGTCATCCGTTTCGCCCACCACATTCATGTTGTCCGTTTCAAGCAGCAGTCTTAACGCCATCCGAACCACCGGATGGTCATCAACGATAAGAACTTCCTTCATATGGCTGTCCTGTTTATTGCGGTGAATGGAATATTAATAAGAATTGGTTTTATTGGTTAACGGATTTTAAGAGTAAAGTTTAAATGGCGCAAATAATTATTTTGTAGGGATTGCCTGATGCGATAAATATCATGCCCTGACGGATTATTTATATATTTACGATGGTTTTTTTGCGGTTTTTAATTATGCGGTGATTCATTTTAATAAGGTGCGTTAACTGAACATAAAATTGAATGCGCTGTTGTACGAGCAGAACAGCAGTTATCGTTGTTGATAGATATCTGATTGCGCAGATCAGTGGCCTCACGGAGTGAAGATGAGCACGAAGGGTGTCGCGATGAAAAGGACGAAACGTGAAATTGTTTAGGGTAGGTTTAATATTTACCTGAAGGTAAAGTTATTTATGTGATCCTAAGTGTAACGTCATAAAATGTCACTAAGCTGATAGTTAACACAGGAAGTAATCCTGGGTTGAAATGGGTTTTTACCCTAATCATCTGTTTTAAATGGCTAAATTTATATTATTTATTACGTGTCTTTAACGGTGAATTAAGAGTTTTAGCCTCCATGAACCATGGGTTGATTAACGGAGTACTGAATTTTATTTATTCTGTTTTTTGAAATGATAATTAACCAAAACATGACCCCGGTCATCACGGTGGCAGTGAAAGTTATTAAAGTAGGCTTTTATTTTCGTTCTCCTTTTTTCATTTTATTGTCAACCGCACGGGGTGAAATATGACCGTTGTTCCTTTCCGTCCAGATCGATCAGATTCATCTGATCGACCCTTATATCAGCTCGACAGTGCCAGCGCTTTTACCCGCTTAAACAGTTCGCCCAGCGGCTTGCAGACCGAAGAGGCGGAGGCACGTCTGGCGGCTAACGGGCGCAATGTGCTGCCACAGAAAGCCGAAAAATCACTGCTGATGCGCTTTCTGGCACACTTTAAAGATGTGCTGATCTACATCCTGCTGGCGGCAGCGGTCATTACCGCGGTGATGGGCCACTGGGTAGATACCTTTGTCATTCTCGGCGTTGCTGTCATTAACGCACTGATTGGATTTATCCAGGAAAGTAACGCCGAGAAGTCATTGAAAAGCATTCAGAACATGCTGTCGAACGAAGCTATGGTATTGCGGGATGGGCGGCAGATCACTGTGCCGACTGAAGAGCTGGTGGTCGGTGACGTGGTGTTGCTGCGTCCTGGCGACAAGATTCCCGCCGATCTGCGCTTGTTCGACGTGCACAATTTGCGAGTGGAAGAGGCGATTCTCACCGGGGAATCCACGGTGGTGTCCAAGTTGAGCGACGCGCTGGAGGGCGAAAAGTCGCTGGGCGATCGACTCAATCTGGCTTATTCCGGCACCACGGTGAGTTCCGGCACTGCCGCTGGCGTGGTGATCGCCACTGGCGGTGATACCGAGTTAGGGCACATCAACGCGATGATCTCTTCCATTGAAGAGGCAAAAACGCCGCTGCTGGTGCAAATCGATAAACTCGGCAAGGCGATTTTTTACATCATTCTGCTGATGATGGCCGCGCTGTTCGTGTTCGGTTATCTGCTGCGTGACATCCCGCTGGCGGAGTTGCTGCTGGCGGTGATCAGCCTGGCGGTGGCGGCGGTGCCCGAAGGCTTGCCGGCGATCATTTCGATCATTCTGTCACTCGGCGTGCAGTCGATGGCGCGCAATCACGCCATCATTCGTAAGCTGCCAACGGTCGAAACCCTCGGTGCCATGTCAGTGATCTGCTCCGATAAAACCGGCACGCTCACCATGAACGAAATGACGGTGAAAGCGCTAGTGTTGGCGAACAGTCACTGGCGCATCAGTGGCAACAGCTATGAGCCGAAAGGGGAGTTTCATCTGGAAAGCGGCCAGCGCGATGAGGCGCTGCTCAACGGCTTTTTACAGACGGTAGATATCTGCAACGAGAGCCAACTGCGCCAGGATTTTCAGGGGCACTGGGGGATCGTTGGCGGACCTACCGAAGGCGCACTCAAGGTGCTGGCGGCGAAAGCAGGCATCAACTCGGATTCTGTGCAGGTGCTGAGTAAGCTGCCGTTTGATTCGGCCTACAAATACATGGCCGTGAGTTGCCTGATTGATGGCAAGGCGTGTCTGCTGCTGACTGGCGCACCGGATGTGCTGCTCGCGCTGTGCCAGCAGCAGCAGGGCGAGAACGGCGCTGAAGTGCTGGATCGTGATTACTGGAACGCCGCAATCACCACTTATGCCAGCGAAGGGCTGCGCACCGTGGCCGCCGCCTGGCGCTGGCTACCGGAAGGTCGGCAGCAGATCGATCACGCCGACCTGCGCGAGGGCATGATGATGCTGGGTCTGGCGTGCATGATGGATCCACCGCGTCCGGAAGCGATTACCGCCATACGTGACTGCCAGCAGGCTGGGATCCGCGTCAAGATGATCACCGGCGATCATCCGGAAACGGCGATGGCCATCGGGCAGATGCTGGGGATCGGCAACAGCGACAGCGCCGTTACCGGCTATCAGCTGGAGCACATGGACGATGCGGAACTGAGCAAAGCGGCACGTGAGTACGATATTTTTGCGCGCACCAGCCCGGAACATAAGCTGCGTCTGGTGAAAGCGCTGGCGGAGAGCGGGGAGATCGTCGGGATGACCGGAGATGGCGTGAATGATGCGCCTGCGCTGAAACAGGCTAATGTCGGCATCGCCATGGGGATCAAAGGCACCGAGGTGACCAAAGAGTCGGCGGACATGATTCTGGCGGATGACAACTTCGCCACCATCGCGGCGGCGGTGAAAGAGGGGCGTCGCGTTTACGATAACCTGAAGAAAACTATCCTGTTTGTGATGCCGACCAACCTCGCGCAGGGGTTGTTGATCATCATCGCGATTCTGATGGGCAACTTACTGCCGCTGACGCCGGTGCAGATTCTGTGGATGAACATGGCGACCTCGGCGACCCTGTCATTTGGGCTGGCATTTGAAGCCGCCGAGCGCAATATCATGCGTCGGCCGCCACGTAACGTGCGCAGCCATGTGATGGATGGTTACGCCATCTGGCGAGTGATTTTCGTCGGGCTGCTGATCTCCATCAGCGCCTTTGTGCTGGAAGCCTGGCTGCAGCCGCGCGGTTACTCGCCGGAGTTTATCCGTACGGTGCTGTTGCAGATGCTGGTGACTGCTCAGTGGGCATATATGCTCAACTGCCGCAACAGCGAGGGCTTCTCACTGGATAAAGGCTTGCTGAAAAATCACGGTATCTGGCTGGTGACGCTGGTGCTGGTGGCGCTACAGGCGATGATTATTTATCTGCCGCTGATGAATACGCTGTTTGGCACCGAGCCGCTGCCGATCAAATACTGGTTTATCTCGCTGGCGGTCAGCGCCGTGATTTTCGTGCTGGTGGAAATCGAGAAACAGCTGACGCGCGGCTGGCGCGCCGCCCGATAGTTCACTCTGGCTGGCGCAGTGCCAGCCAGACTTTTTTCAGCAGGAAGGTGAGGGGAATCGCCAGTATCGCACCGGTCATACCCAGCAGCGCTTGCCAGAACAGGAAAGCCAGCAGCTGTACGGTCAGGGTGAGATTGAGGCGTTTGCCAAGCATCAGCGGCTCCAGCACCGAACTGAGCAGCAGGTTCAGCACCACAAAGAATCCCACCAGCATCAGGCTGGTTTGGGTATCGAACAGGATGAAGGTCTGGATCACCGGCGGAATGGCCGCCAGAAAGGATCCGAGCACCGGAATGTAGTTGAAGATAAACATCAGCACGCCCCACAGGAAGGCGAATTTTAATCCCAGCAGATGCGCCGTGCCCCAGACAATCACACCGCCCAGCAGGCCAGTCAGCGTTTTCACCCGCGCATAAACAATCACACTCTTAATCCCTTCTTCCAGCGCGATAAACAACGCAGTGTGCTGCTTACTGGCGCGCAGGGTGCGTTTTAGCAGCGGCAGCTCAATCAGCATAAACAGCAGCATCAGGAACACCATCAGCCACCACGACAGCAGGCCGGGGATTAACGACAGTTGATAGGTGACGAAGCGCACCACGGCACCGGCATCGACGAAATTCAGCATCTCATCGGCGGTCAGTGCAATACCCATCTGGCTTAGCGAGAATGTCAGGTATTGCAGCTTGGCCGCTACCAGATTGGGTGCCTGACGGCTGAGTTTGATCAGGTCGGGCGCGGAGGCGCTAAGTGACATGATGGTGATGACGATCAGCAGCAGCAAAATCACAATCACCAGCAGAGAAGAGAGCGTGCGTGGGATGCCGCGTCGCGCCAGGCGGCTAATCAGCGGATCGAGCATCACGGCAAGAAATATCGCCAACAGCACCTGGTTGATCAGCGGCGCACCAAGGCGCAGCCCAAACAGCACAAGGGTCAGACATGCGAGCAAAATAAGCGCCTGCGCTAGCGGCGCGAAAGATTTTAACCAACCCTGGTACATCGATGCAGTTCTCCGGTAAACGGGCGGTTGCCGTGTGCAGCAACCGCCTGACAGGGAAACGCCTTACTCGCGAGATTTCCCCTCTTCAATCACTTCTTCGTCGATCTCTTCGACATTGTCACGGTTGTCGCGCCCGGAGAGCAGGTTCCAGCAGGCGATAAACAGCGCGGCAATCAATGGGCCGATGACAAAGCCATTGATACCGTAAACTTCCATGCCGCCCAGCGTCGAGATCAGGATCAAGTAGTCAGGCATTTTGGTGTCTTTTCCGACCAGCAGCGGACGTAAAATGTTGTCCACCAGACCGACGATCACCACAAAGAAACCGACCAGGAACAGGCCTTTCCATACCGCGCTGGTGGCGAAGAAGAAGATCGCCGCAGGCACCCAAACGATGGCGGAACCGACCGCCGGAATCAGTGACAGGAACGCCATCAGTGCGCCCCACAGCAAGCTGCCATCAATGCCGGTGAACCAGAAGGCAAGACCGCCCAATACGCCCTGAACCACCGCGACCACCACCGTGCCTTTTACGGTAGCGCGTGAGACGGCGGCAAATTTCACCATCAGGTGATGCTTCACGTAGGTAGAGAGCGGCAGCGCTTCCAGTATCAGATTCACCAGCCATGGGCCATCCTTCAGCAGGAAGAACAGCAGATACAGCATCACGCCGAAGCCAACCGTAAAGGTGAACGTCCCTTTACCGATCAGGAACACACTACCTGCCATGTATTGGCCGCCCTTGAGGGCAAATTCAGACAGTTTCTGCTGAATCTGGCCGGCATTGTTGAGGTTGTGCTCAGCGAGATAACTCTGCGCCCAATTTGGCAAATGCTGCATTAAATCAGCAAACACCGTCGGGAACTGTGACGAGCTGTTCTGCAGTTTGGTGTACACCGTGTTGACTTCCACTACCATCGACGAGGTGATAATCGCTAATGGCGTGAACACGATCAGGCAGATGATCGCCAGAGTGGCAAAGGCAGCGAGCCCGTTACGGTCGCCCATTTTGCGGCGCAGCAGCGACTTCAGCGGATGGAAGATCACCGCCAGAATGGCTGCCCAAAAAATGGCAGAAAAGTAAGGTGTCAGCACATCAAAAAAGGCGTAGGTGACTAACGCCAAAATAACAATAAAGAAGCCGAAGTTGAGTCCTTTAATACGCATTCAATTGTCTCGTGAGTAAACGTGGCGATTGAACTATAGAACGTGATTCGCGGAATGTAATGCTTTTAGGCAACGCGTGCGGACATCGGATGTCCCGATCTGTCCTGCAGATGTCTGCAACCGGGCTGGTGCAAGGGTTGAATCACGGTGATGATGGTGAAAAATCTGACTGGAGATGAACCATGCTGGAACTGCGTCCCAACTGCGAATGCTGTGATAAAGACTTACAGCCGGACTCACCCGATGCGCGCATCTGCTCGTTCGAATGTACCTTTTGCGTCGAGTGCGTGGAAACCACGCTCAACCATCGCTGCCCGAACTGTGAGGGTGAACTGGTGCGCCGTCCGGTGCGTCCGGCGGCGGCGTTAGCGCGCCATCCGGCCTCGACCACGCGTCATTTATCGGCTTCCGCGACGCGCTGAATGAGTTCGCATAGCTGCGCTTCGTTGAAGACTTCGATGCCGTGCTGGCGCAGCAGCGTGCGGGAGGTGAGTAGCTTATCGCAGCCGTTTTAACCAACCGAGATCTTCTTAGGTAGCCACTGACTATTATTCTTCCCACGATTCCATCCTGCGGAAATAAACTGTAGCGGTAACGTAATATTCTTACGCTGATATCGAAGTTGAAATAAACATCCATTAAACGAGGTAAAGCCTGCGCTATATTTAGCGCGATATTAATCACGATTGTGAATTAATCGAAGTGCTGCAGGATTCTAACGTATTAATGCCGGGTAAATTGATGAATAACGCTGAAGTCTGGTGGGTTAAAGGGAAGGGGTGACGCAGGTTTAACGAAATGGCATTGATTTAGCAGTATTTTATCGCCTGGTGAATGTGTGGTTATCGTTGGGGTCAGGTTCGTTTCTATCACCACGACGGTGCGAAATTTATCATAACGCTATTCTGGTCAGAGCACAGACCTTATTTGCATGACTGAATGGCCGCGCAGCAGATTATTTTTCTGCGCCGTTTTATTTTTACGGTTTTTTCCGAAAAGCAGGGGTTTTTAAAAGAATTTTGCATTTTAAAATGGTATTGTTTATCCGCAATGCTAGTGATGTGGCGTTGTGTGCTTCAGTTTTACCCTCATTTTTTAGGGTTTACCCGCTTTATGCAATTTATGGAAATAGCATTCTCCACCCGATCCTCGCGATCGGGTTTCTTTCCTCTCCCTTTGTAATTTCAATCCGCTCACTTTAAGACCAGATAATGTCAGAACAGACACAATCGTTAAGAAAGCGCTAATTTGCAGTAATGTATTGTAAGTCTCCGGTTTTTAAGAGTTTTGGAAATCCTCTTTTGCTTGCGATTGGTGAATAGTGTCTCTCGACGGCGCAGTAACTGCCGTTATCATTGGAGGCAACATCATGAAAAAAACAACATTAAGTCTTATTGCGTCACTTATTGCATGCAGCACACTGTTCTCTTCCGTCTCCTGGGCAGATGGCCCGGGCGACCAGCGCTGGCAGCAGCACGGCGGCGACCAGCATCAGGATCATGGACGTGGCCCTGACCATGGCGGCGATCGCGGCCCCGATCATGGCTACAACCATGGCCCGGACCGTGGCCCGGATCATCATGACCGTTATGCCGACCATCGTGGCCCAGATGGACACCACGACGGCGATCACTTCGCCTGGAACGGCCATGACTTCCGTCGCGGTCACCCGATGCCGCCAGAATTCCGTGGCCCACACTATCGCGTAGATGACTGGCGTGAACGTCGTCTGCCAGAGCCACCGCGCGGTGAGTACTGGTCTTACGTGGACGGTAACTACGTCCTGATTGCTGCCGCAACCGGCGTCATCACCTCGCTGCTGCTGAACGGCGCGTTCAACTAATCTCTATCACGGATGGCTACGGCCATCCGTGTTTCTCTCTGCTTTCTGCCCTCACCAGGTTATTCTCTATGCGACCCTTTTTTCCCTACAACGCGCTAAGGAGTCATGATGACCGTGGTAAAAATGGTGGCAGTAGACAAGGACGGCACCTTTCTCGACGATAAAAAGCAGTACAACCGGGCTCGTTTTCAGGCTTGTTATGAAGAGATGAAACGGCGCGGCATCAAATTTGTGGTCGCCAGTGGCAATCAGTATTACCAACTCAAATCCTTCTTCCCCGATATCTCCAGTGAAATTGCCTTCGTCGCCGAAAACGGCGCGTGGATCATCGATCGTGATGAAGAGCTGTTCTGCGGGGCATTCAGCCGCGCTGATATCGATGCGGTGCTCGATACCCTGCACAACGGGCATTATCCTGAACTGCGTTACATCCTCTGCGGACGTGAAAGTGCTTACTACTTCGAAGGCCTCGACGAAAGCTGGCTGGTGAAGATGCGCCATTACTGCCATCGCCTGAAGCCGATTCGCAGCCTCGATGAGGTCGCGGATGACAAGCTCTTCAAGTTTGCCCTCAATCTCTCTGATGAATACGTTGAACCCTTAATGGCCGATATCGAACGCCTGCATCAGGGTTCGGCTGCGGCGACGTCCAGCGGCCACGGTTCAGTGGATTTGATCGTACCTGGCAATCACAAGGGCCATGGACTCGATCTGCTCGGTAAACGCTGGGGCATCGATCGCAGTGAGATTTTGGTGTTCGGCGATGGCGGTAACGATCTGGAGATGCTGCAGCAATCGGGATTTAGCTTCGCCATGGCGAATGCACCGCAAAAGGTGAAAGACGCCGCACGCTTTGAAGCACCGAGCAACAATGAAGAGGGCGTACTGCAGGTGATTGAACAGATGCTGGCGGGCAAACCGCCGTTTAGCCTCTGAGCGTCATCTGACACTTAATTCATTGTTTGCTTTGCCGATGCGTGGAGCGTATGCAGGCGCGGCGAGATGAAGCGGCACCGCTGGCGCAGTGCATTGGCGGGATAGTGATGGTGTGCGGGCATGCTTTGACGCGCCCGCACAGTCGCAATCACCCGTTGTTATGCCACATGCCAGGCCGAGGTAATCATCTCGGTGAGGGTGGGCGCATCGTAGCTGACCCAACCGTTTTTGCTGTTGGCGCGCGCAACAATCCAGTCAACGTCGATAGCGCTCAAGGTCGGGCCGTCCTGCCAGAACGGCACAATGGCGTGCTGCTGCAGCCAGGCTTTCAGCGCTAACGCCGGCGGTGCCGGATCGTCCGGTAACAATGCTTGCCCCAATTGTGTCATCAACCGCTGCTGTTCAGCGTGTTCGGTTTCAGCCAGTACATCGAGGAACGGGAACAGCAGGCGTCCACACACTTCTCCGTGATGGAAAGGTTTGATAGCCCCCAGTTCACCGGCAATCCCGTGAATCACGCCCAATCCTGCACTGCTCAGACAAACACCGCCCAGCCAGGAAGCCATCATCATCGCTTCCCGCGCTTCATCACCTTGGGCATCGTCGCGATTCAGATTTGGCCACGCCTGAAAGAACAGTCGCAGCCCATTCAGCGCCGTTTGTTGGGTAAACAGATTACCTTTGCGCGACAGGTACGCTTCGAACAGATGGGTGAAGGCATCAATGGCGCAGGTTGCCAGCACGCTATCCGGCGTGCCCTTGAGCAAATCGGCATCCAGAATTGCCACCTGTGGCACGAATACCGGATGACGCAGCGATGCTTTGACCTGGATATGCTGCTGGTCGGTCACCACGGCGTTTTGCGTTGCTTCACTGCCCGTTCCCGCTGTGGTGGGAATGGCGATCAGCGGCAGAGTGATCGCCTGCACCGGCGTATCGCCGACTTTCTCCAGGTAACGTGCGGTGTTGAGCGGATGCTGCATCATGGCGCTGAAGGCTTTAGCCGCGTCCAGCACGCTGCCGCCGCCGATGGCTACTACGCGATCCACATGGCCGCGCCAGCGATTCACCCAGGCGTCAATTTCATCGGGCGAGGCTTCATGGCTGACAATCTCATAGCCCAGAATCTGGTCATTGAGCGCCGCGCCCAGTCTTTGCCAGGCCGGGCCGTTGAGGAAAGAGCGGCCACAAAACAGCAGCGTCGGTTGGGGATTAGCGGCCAGCAGTGGTATTAAACGGTCGATGCTGCCACGTCCAAACAGGGTTTGTTGATTACTGTACAACTCGATCAGATTCTCACTCACCTGCATATCCTTTTTTTTGAAGGGCATAAAGACCTTAGTGTAACCAAAACCCGTAACGCCTCCGCTGCAAACATTCTGATAACTGCCTGGCAAAAAGTTGATCACCTTCGCAAAACAGAAATTCACCGCGCGCGGCTGATGCTTTGTGCGCAATGTTACCCTTAACATGATACCCGTAACATTGTGCGGCAGACCGCATGCCTTGAATCGATGTCACCGAATCGACTGTCCTTTGGGATCAACAAAACAAACCGCTGCCGACATGCTGTCGTGCGCAAAAGTGGAGAAAAATTATGCCATTACTCTATGTGGCGATTGGCGTAGCCTTACTGCTGTTGTTAATGATTCGCTTCAAGCTGAATGGATTTATTGCGCTGATCCTGGTCGCGCTGGCAGTCGGCATGATGCAGGGCATGCCGGTCAACAAGGTGATTGGATCGATCAAAACCGGTGTGGGCGGCACCCTTGGCAGCCTGGCGCTGATCATGGGTTTTGGCGCGATGCTGGGGAAACTGCTGGCTGACTGCGGCGGTGCCCAGCGTATTGCCACTACGCTGATTGCTAAATTTGGTCAAAAACACATTCAGTGGGCGCTGGTCTTGACGGGCTTCACGGTGGGCTTCGCGCTGTTCTATGAAGTGGGCTTTGTGTTGATGCTGCCGCTGGTATTCAGCATTGCGGCATCCGCGCGCGTACCGCTGTTGTACGTTGGCGTGCCGATGGCTGCGGCACTCTCTGTGACGCACGGTTTCCTGCCTCCGCATCCTGGCCCTACCGCGATTGCGACGCTGTTCAACGCCGATATGGGTAAAACGCTGCTGTATGGCACCCTGCTGGGGATTCCTACCGTGATCCTTGCAGGCCCAGTGTATGCGCGCTTCCTGAAGGGCATCGACAAACCGATTCCTGAAGGCTTGTGGAACCCGAAAACCTTTACTGAAGCGGAAATGCCAGGTTTTGGTGTCAGCGTCTGGACGGCGTTAGTACCAGTAGTGCTGATGGCGTTACGTGCCGTGGCGGAAATGGTATTGCCGAAGGGACATGTGCTGCTGCCGTACGCGGAGTTCTTTGGTGACCCGATTATGGCAACGCTGATTGCGGTACTGATCGCCATCTTCACCTTTGGTCTGAACCGTGGACGTAGCATGGATGAAGTGATGGGCACCATCACCGACTCGATCAAAATCATCGCCATGATGCTGTTAATCATTGGCGGCGGCGGGGCGTTCAAGCAGGTGCTGGTGGACAGCGGCGTTGATAAATACATCGCGAATATGATGCATGCCACTAACCTGTCGCCGATCTTCATGGCGTGGTCTATTGCCGCAGTGCTGCGTATCGCGCTGGGTTCAGCCACCGTGGCGGCGATTACTGCCGGTGGTATTGTGGCGCCACTGATTGCTACCAGCGGTGCCAGCCCGGAATTAATGGTGATTGCGGTGGGTTCCGGCAGCGTGATTTTCTCTCACGTCAACGATCCGGGCTTCTGGCTGTTCAAGGAATACTTCAACCTGACTATTGGCGAAACCATCCGCTCCTGGTCCGCGCTGGAAACCATTATTTCGGTGTGTGGTTTGGTCGGCTGCTTGCTGCTGGCTAACGTTATCTGACGGAAATCAGCTGAGGCGAGAGGCCTCAGCTTCTTCACTGCTGCGGTCTACTGCGCCAGCGCGCGGAAGGCCGCCAGCTCCTCATCGGGCATGCCCGCTTGTGACGCCGCTGCACAGATCTGTTCCCAGCTGTTGCTGTCGAGCGGAATTCCCTCGCGATCGCGTTCAATACGATTCTGCTCTTCCCATTCGCCCGGCACCTGAATCGGCGCATCGCCGCTTTGTGGTGAGCGTTTTACCCACTCCAGGAACGATTCTGCTTCTTCCTGCATCGCAGGGGCATCAAACGCCTCGGGATTGACGATGATGGTGGTCATGCAGTTGAAAATAGCGTCATGACTGCTGACCAGCGTGGCATCGTGCGTGGTGCGGCCACCGGAGAGTGCCCCGCCCAGAATTTCGCACATCGTGGCCAGCGCGTAGCCTTTGTGCAAACCAAACGGCATCAGCGAACCATAAGGCGCCTGATGCATCACGCCGGGTTCGGTGGTGGCCTGGCCCTGGTGATCGATCAGATAGCCCGGTGCCACCTGTTGCCCTTTGTTCCACGCCACGCGCGTTTTACCGTAGGCAATGCCGCTGGTGGCGAAATCGAGCAGCAGCGGTTTGGCATTTTTACGCGGGAAGATGGCGCAGAAGGGATTGGTGCCGAAGCGACGATCGCTGCCGTTAAAAGGCGCAACCATCGGATCGCCCATCACGTTGACGAAATGGAAAGAGACAAATCCCGCCGCTGCGCACTGTTCCGCCCAATGACCGATGCGGCCAATATGGTGGGAATGGTGTAAACCTACCGCAGCGATCCCGAGTTTCGCTGCACGCTCAATCCCCAGTTGCATCGCCTGATGCGCAGCCACCTGACCAAAGCCATTATGGCCATGCAGCGTGAGCACGGCTCCGGCATCCTTTTCAAGGGTGGTGTGCTGATTAAGCTGCAGGAAGCCCTGCTTGAGTGAACTCATATAGCTGGGGATCATTCCTACACCGTGGGAATCGTGACCGGCCAGATTGGCGGCCACCAGATGGTCAGCCACCAAACGTGACTCTTCGGCGCTGCTGCCGGCATGTAACCAAATGGCCTGAACAAACTGATGTAATTTAGAAGGGGGAAGTCGGTAAAGGGCACTCACGCGGTCAATCTCCTTGTCATGTTCAATAATGCATCCTGCGCTTAAAGCCATCATCACCGCAAGTGAGTGTTATCAAAAGCAAAGGGCCACAATCCGTGGCCCAAAAACTCAATGCGGCTGTTCAAAGCCCGCTTTCACCATCTGATCGCGCAATGCGCGGGTAATTTCACGGTTCCCACCCGTGACCGGATAAATGACATTGTTGACGACATCGTCAAGGTAATGCTCTTCAAACTCTTGCATGGTGAGTTGGGTGCCACCTTCATCATTGATGGCAATACTGCCACTGATGTGGTTGCCGTAATCCTTTGCCTTCAGGCTGTAACGCCCCATGCTGGTATTAATCGTGCTCATAAGATCTCCTTGTTACGTAGGCAGTGATAACAATTGAGGCCTGCTAGAGGCGCTGTAAGTTTAGACAGCACGAGCCGGCGTTGCGCAGCGGGAGAGGGGGATAAAATCGCGACCTGAGACCCGTCTCGCAGAAATAAAACTGAACGGAAGGCAACTATCATCAGGATGCGTGACAGTGCTCGCACTGCACAGCGAACACAGAATGATCATCTATACTGGATAACAGACGCGTTATTTTTCATCACTGAAGGAGCGAACAATGAAAATAATTCTGTGGATTATTGCCATCATTTTTATCGTGGGATTACTGACGATTACGGGTGTGTTTAAGCTGATTTTCTAACGCGAACAGGCACCTGAGGTGCCTGAATTCGTTATTCTGCCCGGGACGCGGCAATTTCGCTGTATGTTAGCATGGCAGGAATAAGGTCGCGCCAGTCAATCGGTTTATCACAGCCCGCGCAACATGCACCGTGGTGTGAGGTATGTCGATTCTCTTCGGCTTTTGGCTCTGTGAAATAAAATTTAGCGCACCCGCAGCGTCGACAGCGAATAGTCATCTCAATGTTCCTCCCTCTCCATCCTGGAAAGATGAGATTTATCTTATTCGCCCGCAGAGTTCAATTCATAAAATTAATTAATTTATTTCCAATGTAAATAATCGGCGTTAACTTGCTGAATATTAAGTTATCTCTGTGCGTGATAATGACGCACTAAGTGCATTAAATGTGCATTTTCCTTGCATTCTCGGCCAATCCCTTTCAATAGATAAACCCCAACCTAATTTAAATCACCGGTAAATAATCCGGTAACCCAGACAATACCTGGAGTTTTTAGCCGCTTTTTTAAATACCCTTTTAAGTCGTAGCGCTAATAATCGCCCACTTGCCGAATGACATTCTTAGCGGGGTGGGTTGAATTTAAGAGATGATTTAATAGGACAGTTCTGTGAATCGGCACATTTTTTCCGCGCTTTTAGGCGGTATTTTGACGTTAGCAATGACGTTTTCAGCATCAGCAGTCACGACATCGCAAGCCATTGAATCGGGCTGGAATACCTTTAGCAGCAATGTGGAGCAAACCTGGTCTCAGCCACAGCATGATGATTTTTATCTGCCCGCTATCACCTGGCACAACCGCTGGACCTATGACGACGAGCACATCGAAAAGTATAACGAGCGGCCGTGGGGCGCCGGTGGCGGTGTTTCTCGTTGGGATGAGAAAGGCAACTGGCACGGGCTCTATGCCATGGTGTTCAAAGACTCGTTCAATAAATGGGAGCCTATCGCCGGATATGGCTGGGAAGCGACCTGGCGGCCATTGAACGATCAGAATTTCCACATCGGTGCAGGCTACACCGCGGGTGTGACAGCGAGAGATAACTGGCGTTATATCCCTATTCCACTGGTTTTGCCATTAGCATCAATAGGATATGGTCCAGCCACTTTCCAAATGACTTATATTCCAGGGACTTATAATAACGGCAACGTCTACTTTGCCTGGCTGAGATTCCAGTTTTAGTGTGTGAAAAGCGTCAAAAAGTGTGAAGGGGATGCAAAAAATCAATATTTATCACTTTTTCATCAATTCTCACTGGACAAATGTCACCGCAATTGCTGTACTAGATGCCGACACAGTTTAGTGTCCATTTTTCATGTAAAGGTAATATAGATGTCCAAGATCAAAGGTAACGTTAAGTGGTTTAATGAGTCGAAAGGCTTCGGTTTCATTACTCCAGAAGATGGCAGCAAAGATGTATTCGTACACTTCTCTGCAATCATGAGCAATGGTTTCAAAACTCTGGCTGAAGGTCAGCGTGTAGAGTTCGAAATCACTGACGGCGCTAAAGGCCCATCTGCTGCTAACGTTATCGCTCTGTAAGTTAACAGTTAGAATTTTGAAAACCCGCCTAATGGCGGGTTTTTTTTGTCCTTTTTTTACATGTGCCACCAGGTCAGGGAATAGCCCAACACGGCCGCCATGGCGATGCATAGCGCCATCATTTCATCGTAGCTACGTGGAATCAGATCTTTCATGTGCTCGCCCCAGAGGTCTATTTTTCTCAGCATCGCAAAGTCAGGTTAAGCCATCCTTAAACCGTGATGACAGTCTGATGACAGGGCACATTCTGCGGCGTATTTCACAGAACCTTGCAGTAACATTCTCATAACAATCCTTACTTGCAGCTTTTTGCGCAACAACGCTATATAACTGCATGCAAGGACTCTTGAGGAGGCAGGATGAATATACGTCAGGCACTGGCAAAAGACAGTTTTGCCCTGAGTGCGCTGTTAACCGAACTGGGATACAGCGGCACGGAAAAGTTTATTGATACGCGTCTGGCGCAGCTATGCAGCCATCCCGACGAAATTTTATTAGTGGCAGAACACGGCAATCAGGTTCTGGGTTTTCTCTCTCTGCACTTTATTCCTCAACTGGCGCTGCCCGGTGATTTCGCCCGCATCAGCTATTTTTGCATTGCTGAGGGCGAGCGCAGTAAAGGCAGTGGTCAACAGCTGCTTAGCCACGCTGAACAGCTGTCGCGCGAGCGGGGTTGCGATCGCATGGAGGTTCATTGTCACGCCTCACGCCTGAAAGCCAACCAGTTCTATTCGCGTGAAGGCTATGTGGAATCCCCGCGTTATCACATCAAAGATCTGGGCTCGCTTTAAGCTCCCGTCCGGAGGCGATGACCAGCGCGTCAGCAATGCTGTCCAGCTGATCGAACGGCAGCAGCGAGGCGCTGACACGAATAAAGGGTTCACCGTTAAGGCAGCAGCGTTCTCCCGGCAGTACGGCAATACCGCGTGCTGCAAGGGTGATCATGGCGTATTGCTCAGACTCCACCGGGATCTGCACGCTTAATCCATCCCGCTCTTCCAGCACCAACCCGCGTTTGGCCAGTGCCGCCAGCAACTGCTGGCGACGCTGCGCGTAAACGGTCTTCGCCTGTTGAATATTCTGCTGTGTGGCCTCATCGGTGAGCATCCACGCCACCGCATCCTGCAAGATACGGCTGGTCCAGCTGACGCCGAAGTTACGCCACGACTGTAAGCGTTTCACCATGTCTGCCGTCGCGGATAACGCCGCCAGGCGCAGATCCGGGCCGTAGGCTTTGGAGAACGAGTGCACGTGGATGACCCGTTCCGGAAAATGAAAACCGAGACTCCAGGCGGGCCAGCGCGACAGATCGCCAATGCCATCATCCTCGACAATCATCGTGTTACTGTTCGCCAGCACCCGCGCCAGCTCGGCGCTGCGACGCTGAGTCACGCTGTAGCCGGTGGCCGAATGCGTGCGCGGCTGATAGATAAACATCGCCGGAGATTTCTGCAGGTGCGTGGCCAGTGCCGTGGGTAGCGGTCCCTGATCATCACAGGGCAGCGGTAAAATTTCTGCGCCGATGTTCTCCAGCATATCCAGCAAACGCGTGGCGGTGGGATTTTCAATTACCACCCGATCGCCCGGCGATAGCAGCATCTGCACAATCAGGTTCATGGCATCAAAACCGCCATCAGTCGCCAGCCAGGCTTCCGCTGGATAGGGCCAGCGTGGGCTGATGGCCGCTTGCAATTGCGGGGAAATCGCCTCGCGCTGATAGCTGTTTAACTCTGGCGAGGCAATGCCGGCGAGGATCGCCCGCTTGAGATCGGGTAGCAATGCCGGATCCGGTGACGCCATCGCCAGCGCTGCCCGGATGTTCTCGCCGTAGTTACCAATCTTCTCAAAGCGGATGGGACGTGGCAGCACGCTGTTGCCACACACCCACACGCCACTGCGTCCTTTACCCGCCAGCACTTTCTGCTTCTTCAGTTGCGCCCAGGCAGCAGAAACGGTTGCCGGACTGACCCCCAGCCGCTCCGCCAATTCGCGCACCGCGGGCATTTGCATGCCAACAGCAATTTGGCCGTCCCGAATTAAGGATGAGGCGGTAAGCGTTATTCCCTTTACCGAAGCATCGTCTATTTGATGGCTAAGCCACTCGACATCTACCGTTTGCGTCATAAGAAAATCATTTGTTCAGTAACAAAGAATTGATTGTTCAGATTAGTATTCGCGTTTTAGACTCAAATTCAAGCACTATTTGCTGAATAAATAAACAGCGCCAGATCTCTGGCCGAAAACGGGGAAAGCACAATTATGGTAACCATCAGACTGGCGGTGCGTGACTGGGATTATTTCACCCCGCTGGCACTCGGCGACATCAAACCGGAAGGCTTCACGCTGGAGATTGACCGCGTAGGCACGCTGGTTGATAACCTCGCGACCAGCGACAAATACGACGCGGGTGAAGTGTCATTCAGCCGCTATGCGCAGGCATGCGCCAGAGGCGATAACTCACTGCTCGGTCTGCCGCATTTCCTGATGCGCGGCTTCCGCCAGCGCTGCATCATCACCACCGCGGACAGCCCGATTACCACCCCCGCTCAGTTGAAAGGCAAGAAAATCGGGGTGACTGGCTGGCAGGATTCTGGCAACACCTGGACGCGCACCGTGCTGCGTGAAGCCGGCGTAGAGATCGATGATGCGTACTGGTTTGCCGGCCGTCTGACCGAAGAACATCCGATTGTTGATCGCCTCGCGGGATTCGGTCGTCCGGGCCGCATTGAACCCGCACCGGGCGAGCGCCCACTGATCGAACTGCTGAAGGCCGGTGAGCTGGATGCGGTGTTCACGCCGTTTATGCCAGAAGGTTTCTTCCTGAAGAATTCCGGCCTGCGTCAATTGCAAAACGACTTTGTGACCGCCGAGCGCGACTACTTCAACCGCGTCGGTTACGTGCCGGGTATCCATCTGCTGGCGATGAAACCGGCACTGGCGGAAATGCATCCCTGGCTGCCGCAGGCGTTGAGCGAAATCATCGATCGTTCGTACCAGATGTGGATGCAGAAACGCGAGAAATACGCCGACACCACGCCGTGGCTGCTGGATGATTTGCGACGCACCGCGCAGGAATTACCGGCGAACTGGAATCAAAACGGATTCTCCGCTAACAAAAAGATGATCGCCGATTTTGCCAATGAGCTGTTCCAGCAAGGCTTAACCAAAACATTACTGACGCCGGAAGCGATTTTCCCGGCTGCAGCGCAAGGGGAGAGATGATGAAAGTTGCAATGGGGCAGTTTGCTGTCAGCCGTGAATGGCAGGAAAACACCGATATCTGCATCGGTTTAATGAACAATGCACTGGCTGGAGGCGCGGATTTACTGGTCCTGCCTGAAGGCGTGCTGGCACGTGATATTGCCGACCCTGACCTGGTACTGAAAGCCGCACAACCGCTGGATGGTCCTTTCATCACGCAACTGCTGGCCGTCAGCAAAGGCAACGATTTGACCACCATGATGAGCGTGCACGTGCCGACTGAAGGCAACAAAGCGCTCAACGTGCTGATTGC
This sequence comes from Erwinia sp. S63, assembly GCF_016625195.1. GTDB lineage: Bacteria > Pseudomonadota > Gammaproteobacteria > Enterobacterales > Enterobacteriaceae > Pantoea. The sequence continues at coordinate 28,675 of NZ_JACVUP010000005.1, read as the reverse complement.
GATACGCAACGGTGAACTCATCGCCGCCTACGAAAAGCTGCATCTTTATGATGCGTTTGCGATGCAGGAGTCACAGCGCGTGAATCCAGGCAACGAAATCCCACCGCTGGTGGAAGTGGCGGGGATGAAGGTGGGCCTGATGACCTGTTACGACGTGCGCTTCCCGGAGCTGGCGCGCCGTCTGGTGCTGGACGGCGCTGATGTGCTGGTACTGCCTGCCGCGTGGGTCAAAGGCCCGTTAAAAGAGATGCATTGGGAATTGCTGTGTACCGCACGTGCGCTGGAAAACACCTGTTACATGGTGGCTGTGGGCGAATGTGGTCCGCGCAATATCGGCAACAGCCTGGTGATCGATCCGCTCGGCGTGGCGATTGCCAAAGCGCCAGAGTCGGCGGCACTGGTGTTCGCCGACCTCGACCCACAACGCATTGCCTACGCCCGCAGCGTACTGCCGGTGCTGGAAAACCGCCGTTTTGCTCGTCCTGAACTGAAACCACTTTGATAGATTTTGGGGAACTGGCTCATGAAAAAATTAACAACAGCAATCGCTTTGGCGCTGGGGCTGACGGCCTGCGCGGTGCAGGCAGCGGAGACGATTCCAACGCAGAAAGTCGATCAGGCACTGCATGACCGCCTGCCGGCTGAAATTAAAAGCGCTGGCAAAATGATTTCGGTAAATAACGGATCGTTTCCTCCTTATGAGATCGTGAACGGTCCACACTCGATGGACGGCGCCTCTGCTGATCTGACGAATGCACTGGCTCAGCTGCTGGGCGTAAAAATAGAACACGCCACGGTGAGCGGTTTGTCGGGTGTTTTAGCTGGTATCAATTCGGGCCGTTATCAGATGGCGATTGGGCCGATTGGCGACTATCCCGATCGTCAGCAGAAAGTCGACTTCATCGATTTTGTGCAGGAGTTCGTGGTGTTCGGCGTGCAGAAGGGCAATCCAGCCAAAATTAACGGTCTGGAGGACACCTGCGGCAAGCGTATCGCTGTAATGGCGGCCGGTTCTGCCGAGCAGGTGATTCGTAAGCAGTCGGATGCCTGCGTCGCGGCGGGTAAGCCAGCGGTGGTGGTGCAATCTTTCACCGATCAGCCTTCATCGATTCTGGCAGTACGCTCTAAGCGTTCTGATGCATTCTTCTCTTCACAGGCACCGCTGACTTACTTTATCGATCAAGCCAATGGCCAGCTGGAGCTTTCCGGTAAAGGGCAGAAAAACGGCTTTGGCGATATTTTCCAGGGCACGGTGGTACCAAAAGGTTCCGAACTGGGCAATGTAGTACTCGACGCCTATAAAGAGCTGTTCGCCAACGGCACCTACGCGGCGATCATGAAGAAGTGGAAACTCGACGGCAATATCTTGCAGCAGCCGGGTCGTAATCTGGCGCAGGGGACAGCAAAATGAATCCGGTCACCCACAATACGCGAGCCAGGGATAAGGCCAACGTGCAGCAGCGCGATGTCGCTTTCGCCCGCAGTGCGCCCACCTATGGACGCTGGATCTCATGGATTGTGGTACTGGTGGTCGCGGCCAACTTTCTCTGGCTGGTGGCGACCAATCCCAATTTTGAATGGAAAGTGGTGTTGCAGTGGTTCACCGAAGGTTCGGTGATGAAAGGGCTGCAGGTGACGCTCGGGCTGACGGTGGTCTCGATGATCCTCGGTACGCTGCTGGGCCTGCTGCTGGCGGTGTGGCGTCTTTCGGAAAATAAACTGCTGAGCGGTATCTCGTCGCTCTACATCTGGTTTTTCCGGGGTACGCCGCTGCTGGTGCAGCTGATCTTTTGGTACAACCTGTCGACGCTGTTTCCGAACATTTCGATTACCGTACCCTGGACGGACATCACTTTCGCCAGCTGGAATACCAACGATTTGATTACGCCGCTGACCGCTGCGTTTGCCGGACTGGCACTGAATGAAGCGGCGTATATGGCGGAGATCATTCGCGCCGGGCTGTTATCCGTGGATCAGGGACAGGTGGAAACCACTCAGGCGTTTGGCATGAGCCGCAGTCGTGCGCTGCGCCGCATCATCATTCCGCAGGCGATGCGATCCATCATTCCTCCCACCGGCAATCAGCTAATCAGTATGATCAAAGCGACCTCGCTGGTCAGCGTAATAGCCATGGGCGATCTGCTTTACTCGGTGCAGGCCGTTTATAACCGCACCTTTGAAATTATCCCGATGCTGATGGTGGCCGTGATTTGGTATCTGCTGATCACTTCGATCCTGAATATTGGGCAGTCAGCCATTGAACGCTACTACGCGCGCGGCACCAAACGTACCGTGGTGAATAAACGCCGGACAGACACGGCTGTCGCAGCAACACATCAGCTGAAGGAGGATGTATGAGTGAGATTCAGCCTCTGGTCTCTGCGCGCAATGTCCAGAAGAGTTATGGCGATAACGAAGTGTTGAAAGGGATCGATCTGGATGTGTTTCCAGGCGAAGTGGTGGTGATTCTCGGGCCATCGGGCTCGGGTAAATCGACCTTCCTGCGCTGCATCAACCATCTGGAAGATATGAATGCCGGTTCCATCATGGTGGGTGACGAGCAGATCGGCTACGAATTGAAGCGCGGAATTCTGCATCGCCTGTCGGCACGGCGAATTGCTCACCAGCGTCAGAAGATCGGCATGGTGTTTCAGCAGTTCAATCTCTATCCGCACATGACCGTACTGCAAAACATCATTGAAGCGCCGATTGGTGTGCACAAGTTTCCACGCCATGAAGTGCTACAGCATGCACGCGAGCTGCTGACAACGGTGGGATTAAGTGACAAAGCCGATGCATGGCCGCGTCATCTTTCCGGTGGGCAGCAGCAGCGTGTGGCGATTGCTCGCGCGTTAGCCATCAAACCGGCGTTGATGCTGTTTGATGAGCCGACCTCTGCGCTGGATCCGGAGCTGGTGGGCGAAGTACTGGCGACGATGCGCACGCTGGCCGATCGCGGGTTAACCATGATTGTGGTGACGCATGAGATTGGCTTTGCGCGAGAGGCTGCGGATCGGGTGGTGTTTATGGATGGCGGAGTGGTGGTTGAACAGGGGACGCCGGAGCAGGTGATTAGCAATCCGCAGCACCCGCGTACGCAGGCCTTTTTGAGCCGCTTTATTTAATGTTGCGCGGATGTTGATCGTAATCTGTTACAGATTCCAGTTGTGACAGCTGATAAACTGCGCGTTAATAGTCATGTCTGTTTTTCGCTAAGGTTGAAAGGTAAAGTATGGAAGGTTTCAGCATTGCCAAACTGCTGATCATCGGTGCACTTATTGTACTGCTGTTTGGTACCAACAAGTTACGTTCACTGGGTGGTGATCTGGGTTCCGCCATTAAAGGCTTCAAGAAAGCCATGAAAGACGATGAATCCACCGCAACCAAAAGCACCGCTGAAGAAGCGCCGGCTGAACGCGTGAGCCACAAAGAGTAATCTCACTTCAAACGTCAATAAGTGTAAATATTTATTACGTTGATAAAAAAACCAGACTGCTTCCAGTCTGGTTTTTGTTTTTTTGGCATGGGTGAAAAAACCTGGTTGCGGGCGTCACACCCGCAGAACCAATTATTTCACTTCCAGCCCTTTAGCCTGCATATCCGCGTGATAAGAAGAACGTACGAACGGGCCACAGGCCGCGTGCGTGAAGCCCATTGCCATGGCTTCTTCTTTCATCTCATCAAACTCTGCCGGGCTCACATAGCGCTGCACGGGCAGGTGATGGCGGCTTGGCTGTAAATACTGGCCGAGTGTGAGCATGGTGACGCCATGGCGACGCAGGTCACGCATCACTTCCACGATTTCCGCATTGGTTTCACCCAATCCGACCATCAGGCCAGACTTGGTCGGCACGTCCGGATGCGCTTCTTTGAAACGCTCCAGCAGCTTCAGTGACCAGTCGTAGTTGGCGCCAGGGCGCACCTGACGGTAAACGCGTGGCACGTTTTCCATGTTGTGGTTGAACACATCTGGCGGCGTGGCGGTGAGGATTTCCAGCGCACGATCCATACGACCACGGAAGTCAGGCACCAGCGTTTCAATTTTAATGGTTGGGCTTTTTTCGCGAATGGCAGTGATGCAATCCGCAAAGTGCTGAGCCCCGCCGTCGCGCAGATCGTCGCGGTCAACCGAGGTGATCACCACATAACGCAGCGCCATATCGGCAATAGTTTGTGCCAGTTTCAGCGGTTCGTTGGCGTCAGGCATATTTGGACGGCCGTGGGCCACGTCGCAGAACGGGCAACGACGCGTACAAATCGCGCCGAGGATCATAAAGGTGGCGGTGCCGTGGTTAAAGCATTCAGCGAGGTTAGGGCAGGAAGCCTCTTCACATACTGAGTGCAGACCATTTTTGCGCATGGCGGCTTTGATACCCTGAATGCGGCTGGAATCCGCAGGCAGTTTAATCTTCATCCACTCCGGCTTACGCAGAATTTCTTCACGCTCGACCATCACAGTTTTCACCGGGATCAGCGCCATTTTGTCGGCATCGCGATACTTGACGCCACGTTCCATCTGAATTGGTTTACTCATAAATCTGCAGGTTCCGGTCGGGATTGCGATTTGAAAGCTTCCTCACTCAAACTGAGAACCAGGCTTTCAACTTTATTTGAAAATATGGCAAAAATTATATCATTTCGTCTGCGCATAAGCAGCCGATATGCGAGCGCTAAAGTTACAATTTTGTAAATGAGCACAGACAGTCAAGGTCAGACCGCCGCCTCATTGTGCCATTCCAGTTGGCTAAAGCCGGTTAAGCGGGCGAAATGTTGCACTAAGCGCGGCTGCACATCGGCAGGTGTCACGCCCGGCTGCTTTTCGCTGAGCTGCGTCATGCGCATCCCGGCATAACCGCAGGGATTGATGCGCAGGAAGGGCGCCAGATCCATCGCCACATTCAACGCCAGGCCGTGGAAGGAGCACCCTTTACGGATGCGTAATCCTAATGAGCACACTTTGTCATCGCCGATATACACGCCGGGTGCGTCGGCACGTGCGCGCGCAGCGATACCATAATCCGCGAGGGTGGCGATCACCGTTTCTTCCAGCGCGGTGACCAGCTCTCTGACGCCGATTTTGTGACGTTTGATATCAATTAAAACGTACATCACCTGTTGCCCAGGTCCGTGATAGGTCACCTGACCGCCACGATCGCTCTGTACCACCGGAATATCGCCCGGCATCAGCAGATGCTCGGCTTTGCCTGCCTGGCCCTGGGTAAACACCGGATGATGTTCCACCAGCCAGATTTCATCGGCGGTGCTGCTGTCACGTTGATCGGTAAACTGATGCATCGCATCGGAGACGGGTTGCCAGTCGCGCTGGCCCAGTTGACGAACAAGAAGCGTGTTAGCTGACAAAGCGGAGATCCGGTAGAGAGTGAAGGGCTGAGTATAACGCTGGCAAAGCCGCCTTTGCCAGCGCGGGTATTACAGGACCATGCGCACGATATCGATGTTACCCAGTTCTTCGTACAGGGTTTCTACCTGTTCGATATGCGTTGCGGTGATGGTGATAGAAACCGAATGGTAGTTACCTTTGCTGCTCGGTTTCACTGCCGGGGTATAGTCGCCGGGTGCGTGGCGCTGCACCACTTCAACCACTTGATCAACCAGCTCCGGTTGCGCCAGACCCATTACTTTATAGGTGAAGGGGGTAGGGAATTCGAGCAGTTCATTCAGTTTGGTTTTCATGTTGGCTCCGGTGCTTAAAATTGAGAAGAGCAGCCCACAGGCGGCCCCTACAACAGGTAGTGCATAAAAAATCGATAAGGGAGGCTTTCCAGCCTCCCCTATACGTTTGAAACGGGGGTTTCTAATTATATGGTATCAGACAGACGATTTTTCAAGCGTCTTAGCCAAACCAGTGATGGAACATCAGTTTGATGTAATCAATGATACGGCTGAAGAAGCCGCCTTCCTGCACTTCGTTCAGCACCACCAGCGGGCGCTGTTCAATGGTTTTGCCATCCAGCTGGAAGTTGATGCTACCCACCACCTGGTTTTTCTGCAGCGGAGCATGTAGTTCGGTGTTGGTCAGCACGTAGCTGGCTTTCAGGTCTTTCATACGGCCGCGTGGAATCGTCAGGTAGGCATCTTTTTCAACGCCAAGCTGGACGCGATCGCTGTTACCAAACCAGACCGGCTCAGAGGCGAACTCTTTACCTGCTTTCAGTGGCGCCACAGTCTCGAAGAAACGGAAGCCCCAGGTCAGCAATTTTTTACTTTCGGTTTCACGACCTTTATAGGTGTGACCGCCCATCACGGCGGAGATCAGACGCATCTGGCCTTCAGTGGCAGAAGCCACCAGGTTGTAACCTGCCGCGTCAGTATGACCGGTTTTGATGCCGTCCACGTTCAGGCTGGTATCCCACAGCAGACCATTACGGTTCATCTGTTTGATATTGTTGAAGGTGAACTCTTTCTCACGGTAGACCGAATACTCGTCCGGCACATCACGGATCAGAGCCTGACCGATCAGCGCCATATCACGCGCCGAGCTGTACTGGCCTTCAGCATCCAGGCCGTGCACGGTCTGGAAGTGGGTGTTTTTCAGACCTAACGCGCCAACATAATTGTTCATCAGGCTAACAAACGCATCCTGGCTGCCGGCAACGTAATCGGCCATCGCCACACAGGCATCATTCCCTGACTGCAGCACGATACCGCGCGTCAGCTGAGAAACCGGTACGCGATCACCAGGCTTCAGGAACATCAGTGAAGAGCCTTTGAACACCGGGTTACCGGTTGCCCAGGCATCTTTACCTACAGTGACGATGTCGTCGTTATGGATTTTCCCTGCTTTGACTGCCTGACCAATCACATAGCTGGTCATCATTTTGGTCAGACTGGCTGGATCGCGGCGCGCATCGGCGTTCTTTTCGGCCAGGACTTTACCTGAGTTGGCATCGATCAGCACATAAGCTTCAGCATCGATTTCCGGGACGCCCGGGATCATCGTCTTAAGGTTAACATCGTCCGCAAAGGCGGCGTGGCTGAGAGAAAGGGCGACCAGTGATCCCACTGTCAGGCGTTTCAGAAAACGAGAGGGTTTCAGCGTATTCATGTTAAGGACTACAACATCCGTGGGCTAAGAGTGAAAAAAGTGCCTTACTATAGCAAACGCCCGATCGAGCGACATCTTGCTTTGCAAATCAGTTTCAGCAGTAAAGGTAACTGCCCGTGACATTACGGACGGGCAGTTGTAATAAATGAGCTCATCTGTGCTTCAGTGGTCAGACGCTGTTGCAACGCAGCGGCTTCCGCCCGGCTACTGTAACCACCGAGTTGAATACGATAAACGTTGCCATTGGCTTCCACGTTTCCAGGCACGCCAAAACGTTTACCCAGGCTGGTCGCCAGTTGACGGGCGCGCGCCGCATCATTGACCGCACCGACCTGAACGACATAACCACCGGCGGTATGCGTACTCTGAGGTGCAGCGCTGGCTGGAGCAGAAACCGGTGCCGCGACAGGCGCAGCGGATGTTGCCTGCACAGGCGTGGCGGCCGGTTCACTGCCTTCCAGTACACCGTTTGCTAGAGGCTGAGGCGCGCCGAGGAAACCGCTGCTCTGCACCGGGGCACCGAGGCCACCGTTACTCTGCAGGGTGCTGTTATCGACTGCGCGAACATCCTGTGGTGCAGGCGCTGGCGTGGTATTGGCGCTGCCACCCATCATCACCATGCCGCCGTTAAGATCCGGGCGCGCGGGCAGGGCGTAACTCTGCTTCGCTACTGTAGTGCCAATGGTGCCGGGGCCGGAAACAGAACCATCCGGTGCGACTTTGATGTAATCCACGCGAACACGCGAATTATTCGAGATATTTAAACGGTCGCCTGCTGCGCGTGACAGGTCAATGATGCGGCCGGGGGTATACGGACCACGGTCATTAACACGCACCACGATCTGGCGACCATTGGCGAGGTTAGTGACGCGCACATAGCTTGGCAGTGGCAGAGTTGGGTGTGCCGCAGTTAAGGCGTCTGGATCGTAAGATTCGCCAATTGCTGTGCGATTACCTTGTGCTTCTGCACCGTACCAGGTGGCCAGTCCAACTTCGCTGAAGTTCGAAGGATCCTTGATTACGCGATAATTTTTACCATTAACGCTGTAATCCTGGCTGGTAGAAGGATTGATCGGTTCATAGCGCGGTTCAACGCCTGGGATTTCCACCACCGGGCCATTATAGGCCGGCTGCGGTGGCGCAGTATTATTCTGCTGTTCCGGTGCGGAACAGGCAGCCAGTACCAATGATGCCAGTGCAACCCCAAGCCAATCCTTACGCATGTGCAGCCTCTTAAACGCTTTTAGATAACATTTTTCGATGAGTATGGATCGACATCACGATGCCAAATCCGGCCATTAATACAATCAACGCCGACCCGCCGTAGCTCACCAGCGGCAGCGGAACACCGACCACGGGTAAGATACCACTTACCATACCAATGTTAACGAAAACATAGACGAATAAAATCAACATCAAACCACCGGCCATCACGCGACCAAAGGTGGTTTGCGCGCGCGCCGCAACAATCAGGCCACGCAAAATCAGTAGCAGATACAGCACCAGCAGGACTAATACGCCCACCAGGCCGAGTTCTTCTGCCAGTACCGCAAAGATAAAGTCGGTGTGACGCTCAGGCAAAAACTCCAGCTGTGACTGGGTGCCATGCAGCCAGCCTTTACCACGCAAACCACCTGAACCTATTGCAATCTTGGACTGAATAATGTGATAACCAGCACCGAGCGGGTCACTCTCTGGATCGAGCAGCATCATCACGCGGTCGCGCTGATAATCATGCATCAGGAAGAACCACAGCACCGGAATAAAAGCCGCCACCAGCAGAACCGCCACAGCAATCAGCTTCCAGCTCATCCCCGACAGGAACAGCACAAACAGGCCGGACGCGGCGATCAGAATCGAGGTGCCGAGGTCAGGCTGTGCCGCCACTAACAGCGTTGGCATGAAGATCAACACCAGCGCAATGCCGGTATTTTTTAGCGTCGGTGGGCAGACATCGCGGTTAATAAAGCGTGCCACCATCAGCGGCACCGCTATTTTGGCTATCTCGGAGGGCTGGAAACGCACAAAGCCAAGATCGAGCCAGCGCTGCGCCCCTTTGCTGATATGGCCAAAGGCATCCACCGCCACCAGTAATATCACGCAAACAATATAGAGATAGGGTGCCCAACTTTCATACACGCGCGGCGGCACCTGCGCCATCACCAGCATGATAATAATACCCATGGCAATCTGACCGAGTTTACGTTCCATCATGCCCGGATCCTGACCGCTGGCGCTCCAGATAACGATGGCGCTGTAGGTCAGTAGCGCAAGGATGATCAGCATAAACAGGGGATCGATATGGATACGCGTCCAGATCGATCTTTTCTGCGGGCTATCGTTCATGGACATCTTTATTCACCTTCGTAGCCAGGCGGCGTAGGTGCGGCTTCAGGCAGCACGGTATTGTTGTCGCCTAGCATTATGTGGTCGAGAATCTGACGCATCACCGTACCCACTGCAGGGCCGGCACCGCCGTTCTCCAGAATCATGGTCACGGCAACGCGCGGTTTGTCGTAAGGCGCGAAAGCCGTCATCAGTTTATGGTCACGCAAGCGTTCAGCAATTTTGTGCGCGTTATAGGTCTCGTTCTCTTTCAGACCGAATACCTGCGCAGTACCGGATTTCGCGGCAATTTTGTAAGGCGCATCGGCAAAACTTTTGTGCGCCGTACCATTAGCGCGGTTCGCCACGCCGTACATGCCATCTTTGGCAATTTCCCAGTATCCTGAATGAATGTCGCCAATCGGCGCATCCGGCGGCTGGCGATACGGCACCATGGCCTGACCTTCACGGGTGGCGCGCAGTAGATGCGGCACTTTGATAATGCCGTCATTAATCAGAATCATCATGGCTTTGTTCATCTGTACCGGGGTTGCGGTCCAGTAACCCTGGCCAATGCCCACCGGAATGGTGTCACCCTGATACCACGGCTTCTTAAAGCGCTTCAGTTTCCACTCACGCGTTGGCATGTTGCCGGGACTTTCCTGCGGCAAATCAATACCGGTGCGATGGCCATAGCCAAATTTGGTCATCCACTCTGACAGGCGATCAATGCCCATGTCGTAGGCGACCTGATAGAAGAAGGTATCGGCAGACTCTTCCAGCGACTTGGTCACATTCAGACGGCCGTGTCCCCATTTTTTCCAGTCGCGGTAGCGCTTTTCAGAGCCGGGCAACTGCCACCAGCCGGGGTCAAACAGGCTGGTGTTGCGGTTAATAACGCCTGCACTCAGCGCAGAGACGGCAACATAAGGTTTCACCGTTGAGGCGGGTGGGTAAGAAGCCTGTAACGCGCGGTTATACAGTGGACGGTTCTCATCGCTCAGCAGGGCTTTGTAATCCTTACTGGAGATACCATCGACAAACAGATTGGGGTCATAGCTAGGGGTGGACACCAGCGCCAGAATTTCACCGGTACGCGGATCGCTCACCACCACCGCCGCACGGCTGCCGGTCAACAGGGTTTCGATGTACTGCTGCAGTTTCAGGTCGACGGTCAGGTAGATATCGCGGCCGGCCTGCGGGGATTGCTCGTGCAACTGGCGGATCACCCGGCCGCGGTTGTTCACTTCAACCTCTTCGTAGCCGGTTTTGCCATGCAGCACATCTTCGTAATAGTTTTCGATGCCCAACTTGCCGATATCATGCGTTGCCGCATAGTTAGGCCATTTACCTTCATCATCGAGGCGCTTAACGTCGCGATCGTTAATTTTAGAGACGTAGCCCACCACATGGGTCAGCGTCTGACCGTAAGGATAATAGCGGCGTTGGTAACCCTTCACTTCCACGCCGGGGAAGCGGTACTGATTGACGGCGAAACGCGCCACCTGTACTTCATTGAGCGCGGTTTTAACTGGAATAGAGGTGAAACGGCGTGAGCGCTTACGCTCTTTTTCAAAGGCGTCGAGATCGTCGTCCGTCAGATCCAGCACCGGGCGCAGGTCCTGCAACGTCTGTTTAAGATCATCGACTTTTTCAGGTACCAGTTCGGCCTGATAAATGGTGCGGTTCAGCGCCAGCGGGACGCCATTACGATCAAAGATGATGCCGCGGCTGGGCGCTACAGGCACCAGCTTGATGCGGTTCTCATTGGAACGGGTGCTGTAATCGTCGAAACGCAGGATTTGCAGGTGATAGAGGTTGACCACCAGCACGCTGGAGAGCAGGAAAATGCCAACAAAAGCCACCAAAGCCCGGCGGACAAAGAGTTTCTGTTCGGCAGTGTAATCGCGAAAGGCGTTGCTCTGTAATTTCATCCGCTGCGTTTATTGTCTGGAGGTTGTCAGGCGTTTATTCACGGTGATAAGGATGATTCGTGGTGATGCTCCAGGCACGATACAGGCTTTCAGCAACCAGCACACGCACCAGCGGATGCGGCAGCGTCAACGTGGACAGCGACCAGCTCTGCTCGGCAGCGGCTTTACAGGCCGGCGCCAGTCCTTCCGGACCGCCAATCAACAAGCTGACATCGCGGCCATCCTGTTTCCAGCGCTCAAGCTGTTGTGCCAGCTGAGGGGTTTCCCACGGCTGCCCTGGAATATCCAGCGTGACGATGCGATTGCCTTTACCGACAGCCGCTAACATCGCTTCACCCTCTTTTTCCAGGATGCGCTTGATGTCAGCGTTCTTGCCACGTTTACCCGCGGACACTTCGGTCAGTTCAAACGGCATATCCTTGGGGAAGCGGCGCAGATATTCCATGAAACCGGTCTGAACCCAGTCGGGCATTTTGGTGCCGACGGCTACAAGCTGCAGTTTCAAGGCTTAGCTCCAGAGCTTTTCCAGCTCATACAGCTGGCGGCTCTCTTCCTGCATCACGTGTACGATCACTTCGCCAAGATCAACGACGACCCAATCAGCGGCAGCTTTACCATCGACGCCCAGCGGTTTCAAACCCGCGGCACGGGATTCCTGAACCACGTGATCGGCGATCGAAACGACGTGACGCGTCGACGTGCCGGTGCAGATGATCATGCAATCGGTGATGCTCGATTTGCCCTGCACATCAACAGCAATGATGTCCTGGCCTTTAATATCGTCAATCTTATCAATAACGAAATCTTGGAGTGCTTTACCTTGCAAAAGGTTCCCCTTAAAAACAGGTGATTACGAGAAGGCTGAATGCCCGGAAAACATAGCCTAAAATGAAGCGGCGCAGTATAGCACGCAACGATCAACCGCGATATAAGCCAGCGCGATCGATATAATCGATAACCGCATCGGGCAGCAGATCGGTGCAGGATTGCCCCTGATGGCGACGCTGGCGTATTTCCGTGGCGGAGATGTCGAACAGCGGCGTATCAGCCAGCCAGATAAGGCCTGCCGGAGATTGATGCAACTGTTCAGCGTGCTGTGCACGATGCACATCCAGCCACTGCTGCATCTTAGGCGTTTCCATCTGCGTCGCATAGCCCGGTCGCTGGCACACCAACAGATGGCACAAAGAGAGGAGATCCTGCCAGCGATGCCATTTGGCTAACGTTAGCAGAGAATCTTGTCCGATGATAAACCCGAGGGGCTGTTCTGCACCGCGTTCCGCACGGAGTGCTTCAAGGGTTGCCACCGTCCATGACGGCGTATCCCGCTCCAGCTCTCGCGTATCAATATCAAACAGGGGGCGAGTCGCAATGGCACAGCGCAGCATTTCCACGCGTTGCCGGGCACTGGCTTCAGGCTGTGGGCGATGTGGTGGCACGTTATTCGGCAGCAGCGTGACCTTTTTCAGCCCCACCTGTTGCGCCAGTGCTTCCACCGGGCGCAGATGCCCAAAGTGGATAGGGTCGAAGGTGCCGCCGAACAGCGCGTAGAGTTTAGACATCAGTAAAGCTTAGGGGAAAATCGCGGTGACACAGCAGCAGCGACAAGGTCTCCAGCTGCGGCCAAAGGTTTTGACCGTAATCCTGCTTCATGGTCAGCTCCAGTTCGGCGAGCAGATGGACGGCGCGTTGCAGACGGCGTGCATCAAGGCGTTGTAGCGCATCGGTAAACAGTGCGCGACGGTTTTGCCAGATGCGCTGTTGATCCATTAGCGCACGCAGGCCCTGTTTACCCTGATTGCGCTGCAAATGCAGCAGCGTCAGTAAATCACGTTGCAGGGAACGCAGTAAAATCACCCCTTCAGCATCTTCTTTTTCCAGCTGATGCAGAATATGCAGGGCGCGCTTACTTTTGCCCGCCAGCAGGGCATCCACCCAGTGGAAGGGCGTAAAGTGTGCAGCGTCATTTACCGCGTCTTCCACGCGGGGCAGAGTGAGTTTGCCATCTGGCCACAGCAGTGACAGACGTTCCAGCGCTTGCGCCAGCGCCAGCAGATTGCCTTCATAGCAGTAGCACAGCAGTTGAATCGCCGCGTCATCAACACTCAACTTCATGGCTTTGGCACGGCTCGCGACCCAGCGCGGTAGCTGCGCTTGTTCGGGCGTCTGGCAGGGAACCAGCACGGCATGAGCGCTGAGCGCTTTAAACCAGGCGCTGTTTTCCTGCGCTTTGGTGAGTTTTGCCATGCGCAGCACCAGCAGGATATCGCTGTGCAGCAGGCTGGCGAGTTTAACCAGTTGCTCGGCCATCGCCGCATTGGCACCGTTTTCCGGCAGTTGCAGGGTTAAGGTCTGGCGTTGCGTGAACAGGCTGAGTGCCTGACAGCTGGTAAAGATCGCATCCCAGTCGGTTTGCGCATCGAGAGTGACACTGAAGTGTTCTTCAAAGCCTTGAGAAGAGGAGGCCGCGCGAATGGCGTCGGCACTTTCCTGAATCAGCAGCGGTTCATTGCCGGTCAGAAAATAACAGGCGCGCAGCCCCTCACGAAGCTGCGCGCTCAGTTGTTCAGGATAAATCCTGATCATTGCAGACTGGTTGCTGACGAAGACGGCACTTCGGGTGAATTCTCACCCGGTGCGATGATCTCCGGCTTTGGCAACGTGTCTTTGTTACTTTCCTGCGCGGCATGAACCGTTAACAGTTTACGCACCAGTTGCTCGGAGGCACGCTGGCGCATCTCCTGCACGATCATGTCCTGCTCGGCATCCTTCGCCAGTGCGGCATTCGGGTTGTCGAAGAAAGAACGGTACACGGTAGTGCTGATCGGATAGATGCCTTTGCCCGGAATCAGAACCTGCGCGGTCACTGTCATCACCAGTGAATACTCAGCAGTGGTACCGCTGATAAACACCGATGCAGTATCACGTCCCTGCATCTCTGCACCTAAGCGCAGAGTGGGATATTTGGCACTGGCCTTTTTGCTGTCATCAACAATAGTGACATCATTGATGCGCAGCTGCTGGCGCACGGTGCGCGCCAGTGGGCCATACGGGTCGCCACTCTGGACGATCAGCGTTTTCATCTCGGTTGGCACCATGGTGGTGCCGCGCGGGTGAAAACCACAGCCTGCGGTGATCATCACCGCAAGCAGGACAAACAGCCTGATAATCAGTTGTCGCACAGTTCCTCCTGAACTTAACCTACGACCAGGTTAAGCAGTTTGCCAGGGACATAAATCACTTTACGAAGTGTGACGCCTTCCAGATATTTCGCCACAATGTGCTCCTGCGCAGCACGCGCCTGAACCTGCTCCTGCGTAGCATCAGGCGCAACGGTAATCTTGCCGCGCACTTTGCCATTCACCTGTACAACGACCAGCAGTGAATCTTCTACCATCGCGGATTCATCCGCAACCGGCCAGCTGGCTTCATCTACGTTACCTTCTCCGCCCAGTGCCTGCCACAGAACATAGCTGGCGTGCGGCGTGAACGGATACAGCAGACGGACAACTGCCACCAGCGCTTCCTGCATCAGTGCGCGATCTTGCTCGCTCTCCTGCGGGGCACGGGTCAGTTTGTTCATCAACTCCATGATGGCAGCGATAGCGGTGTTGAAGGTCTGGCGACGACCCACATCATCGGCCACTTTAGCGATGGTTTTGTGCAGATCACGACGCAGCGCTTTCTGATCGTCGTTCAGTGCATTGAGGTCCAGCGCCACGGTGGCACCTTTCGCCACATGTTCGTAAGCCAGTTTCCATACGCGCTTCAGGAAGCGGTTCGCACCTTCAACGCCAGATTCCTGCCATTCCAGCGTCATCTCTGCTGGCGAAGCAAACATCATGAACAGACGCACGGTATCGGCACCGTAACGTTCAACCATCAGCTGTGGATCGATGCCGTTGTTTTTCGACTTCGACATTTTGCTCATGCCGGCATAAACCACTTCGCGGCCCGCGTTATCGACAGCCTTGGTAATACGGCCTTTTTCATCGCGCTCAACGGTGACGTCAACCGGAGAAACCCAGTTGCGCTCGCCGCTGGTGCCGGTGTAATAGAACGCATCTGCCAGCACCATACCCTGACACAGCAGACGTTTGGCTGGCTCATCCGAGTTCACCAGGCCCGCATCGCGCAGCAGCTTGTGGTAGAAGCGGAAGTACATCAGGTGCATGATGGCGTGTTCGATACCACCCACATACTGATCGACCGGCAGCCAGTAGTTCGCGGCCGCTGGATCCAGCATGCCTTCGTTGTAGTTAGCGCAGGTGTAACGCGCGTAGTACCAGGATGACTCCATGAAGGTGTCGAAGGTGTCGGTCTCGCGCAGCGCAGGCTGGCCGTTGACCGTGGTTTTCGCCCACTCAGGATCGGCTTTGATCGGGCTGGTGATGCCGTCCATGACGACATCTTCCGGCAGAATCACCGGCAGCTGATCTTCTGGTGTTGGCATCACGGTGCCGTCTTCCAGCGTCACCATTGGAATTGGCGCGCCCCAGTAACGCTGACGGGATACACCCCAGTCGCGCAGACGATAGTTCACTTTACGCACGCCAACGCCTTTCGCGGCCAGCGCATCAGCAATGGCGTTGAAGCCCGCCTGATGATCCAGACCGTTGAACTCACCGGAGTTGAACAGCGCGCCTTTATCGGTCATCGCCGCTTCGCTCAGATCAGGCGTTGAACCATCCAGATTCAGGATCACTGGCTTGATGTTCAGGTTGTACTTGGTAGCGAATTCCCAGTCACGCTGGTCATGGCCTGGAACGGCCATTACTGCGCCGGTGCCGTACTCCATCAGGACAAAGTTAGCCACCCAGACTGGGATCTCTTCGCCTGTCAGCGGATGGATAGCAAACAGGCCGGTGGCCATGCCTTTCTTCTCCATCGTCGCCATATCGGCTTCAGCCACTTTAGTGGTGCTGCATTCGGCGATGAAGTCAGACAGCGCAGGGTTGCTGGCCGCAGCCTGACGCGCCAGTGGGTGACCGGCCGCCACAGCAACGTAGGTCGCACCGAGGAAGGTGTCAGGACGCGTGGTATACACGGTCAATTTCTCTTCGCTGTAGGCTACGTCGAAGGTGATTTCCACGCCTTCAGAACGGCCAATCCAGTTACGCTGCATGGTCTTGACCGTTTCAGGCCAGTCTTCCAGCTTATCCAGATCGTTCAGTAGCTCTTCCGCATACGCGGTGATTTTCACGAACCACTGTGGAATCTCTTTGCGCTCAACTTTGGTGTCGCAACGCCAGCAGCAGCCATCGATAACCTGTTCGTTGGCCAGCACGGTTTGGTCGTGTGGGCACCAGTTCACCGCGGAGGTCTTTTTATAGACCATGCCTTTTTCATACAGCTTGGTGAAGAACCACTGTTCCCAGCGATAGTACTCTGGCTGACAGGTGGCCAATTCACGGCTCCAGTCATAGCCAAAGCCCAGCAGTTTGAGCTGGTTCTTCATGTATTCGATGTTGTCATAAGTCCATGGCGCGGGTGCGGTGTTATTTTTAACCGCAGCCCCTTCGGCTGGCAGACCAAACGCATCCCAGCCAATCGGCTGCAGGACGTTTTTACCCAGCATGCGCTGATAACGCGCAATCACATCGCCAATGGTGTAGTTACGCACGTGGCCCATGTGTAGACGGCCAGAAGGATAGGGCAGCATGGAAAGGCAGTAGTATTTCTCTTTGCCTTCCTGCTCGGTCACTTTAAAGGTTTCGTTTTCGTCCCAGTGCTTTTGGACGCGGGATTCTATCTCTTCCGGGCGGTATTGCTCTTGCATGGCTGCCTGTGGTCCTTTATGAAAATCGTTTTGCGTACTTTTAGATCCGCATAGCATACCCATAAGGCTCTTCCTCAACAACATTTCACGCCCCGGCTAACAGGATTTCTGCTCAATGCGCCGCCGCTTTCACCCTTTTGCGATTTCCTCCGCTTTCGCCACGGCAAATATGACAGAACAGCTAAACTTACTATTAGCTATTCCCGCGGAAAGGAGAACAAAATGAATAACGTGGCGCAGGAGTATCGTGCAACGATAGCGGTATTAACCCAGCGGCTGGAGCAGGGCGAGCGTGATGTTGATGCGTTGGTCGCCGAAGCGCGGCAGGATTTATTAGCAAAAAAAACGCTGACCTCTGCTGAAGTGAATGAGGTGATGCGCGCGGTCAGGCGTGATTTACATGAGTTTGCACTGAGCTATCAGGAATCTTCAGATGTGCTCGGCGATTCCGTGTTTCTGCGGGTGATCCGCGAAAGCGTGTGGAAAGAACTGGCGGATATCACCGATAAGAGTCAGCTTGAGTGGCGCGAGGTGTTTCAGGATCTGCGTCATCATGGCGTTTATCAGAGCGGTGAAGTGGTGGGGTTGGGGAATCTGGTGTGTGAGAAGTGTGGATTTACCCGGGCGATTTATACCCCGGAAAGCCTAACGCGCTGCCCTGAATGCGGGCACGATCATTTCCAGCGTCAGCCTTTTGAGCCTTGATTTGCGGAAAATCGCGCCGCTGCGTGCGTAACGGGGAAACCCTCAGCCATGCAGCGGCGCAATTGATAGCGCTAATTAATGCAGGATCTTGGCGAGGAAGTCTTTCGCGCGGTCAGACTGCGGATTATTGAAGAAGTCATCTTTATTGGTGTCTTCGACAATTTTCCCTTCATCCATGAAGATCACGCGATTAGCCACTTTGCGCGCAAAGCCCATCTCGTGCGTGACCACCATCATGGTCATGCCTTCGTTCGCCAGCTCCACCATCACGTCCAGCACTTCATTGATCATCTCTGGATCGAGTGCAGAGGTCGGTTCATCGAACAACATGGCGATCGGGTCCATGCACAGTGCGCGGGCAATCGCCACACGCTGCTGCTGGCCGCCAGAAAGCTGTCCCGGGAACTTCTCAGCATGCGCAGCCAGACCAACACGCGTCAGCAGCTTGAGGCCCTTCTCACGTGCAGCGGCTTTATCACGCTTCAACACCTTGACCTGCGCCAGCACCAGATTATCGACGATGCTGAGGTGCGGGAAAAGTTCGAAGTGCTGGAACACCATGCCGACCTTGCTGCGCAGTTGCGCCAGGTTGGTTTTCTTGTTGTTCACTTCGGTGCCGTTAACCTGAATGCTGCCTTCCTGCACCGGTTCCAGACCGTTCACCGTTTTAATCAAGGTTGATTTACCCGAGCCGGACGGTCCACAGACCACCACCACTTCACCTTTTTTCACTTCGGTGGAGCAGTCGGTCAGCACCTGAAAGTGACCATACCACTTAGAAACATTTTTCAGGCTAATCATTTAAACCGTCCTCTTTCTTTTCAGATAGCTAACCAACAGCGAAGCGCTCAGGCTGATCACGAAGTAGACCAGACCGGCAAACAGAACCATTTCAACCTGGGTACCGTCACGTTCGCCAATGGTTGAGGCGGTGCGGAAGAAGTCAGCCAGGCTTAATACATACACCAGCGAGGTATCCTGGAACAGCACAATGCCCTGCGTCAGCAGCAGTGGTACCATGGCGCGGAACGCCTGCGGCAGGATAATCAGTTGCATTGACTGCCAGTGCGTCATGCCGAGCGCCAGCGCGGCATTGGACTGCCCGCGTGAGATGCTCTGGATACCGGCGCGGATGATTTCCGAGTAGTAGGCCGCTTCAAACAGCGCAAAAGCGATCATGGCGGAGATCAGGCGAATGTCGGTTTTAGGAGAAAGCCCCAACACCTGTTGCAGTAACGCAGGCACCACCAGATAGAACCACAGCAGCACCATCACCAGCGGTACGGAGCGGAATAGGTTGACGTACAGCTTGGCAAACCAGCGGATCGGTGCGAAAGGTGACAAACGCATCACGGCCAGAATGGTGCCCCAGATAATGCCGAACACCACGGCGACAGCGGTAATCTTGAAGGTGATGATCAAGCCATTCCACAAATAGGGCAGGCTTGGAGGAATCGAACTCCAGTCAAAATCGTACATTATTTGCCTCCCAGGTTGCCGGGCAGGCGAATTTTACGTTCTACCAAACTCATAATCAGCATGATCACCAGGTTAATACCCACGTAAGCCAGGGTAATGGCGGTGAAGGATTCGTAGGCGTGTGCCGAGTAGTCGAGCAACTTACCGGCCTGTGCCGCCATATCCACCAGACCAATGGTCGAAGCGATGGCAGAGTTTTTCACCAGGTTTAGCATTTCCGAGGTCATCGGCGGCACAATTACGCGATAGGCATTCGGCAGCAGCACGTAGCGATAGGTTTGCGGTAACGTAAGGCCGACTGCCAGACCGGCGTTCTTCTGGCCGCGCGGCAGTGATTGAATCGCGGCGCGGACCTGTTCACACACGCGCGCAGCAGTAAACAATCCAAGGCAAATGGTCGAGGAAACAAAGAACTGAATATTGGGATCCAGCTCTGCTTTGAACCACATCCCCAGTTTTTCGCCCACCAGTTCTGGCGCCACCAGATACCAGAAGAAGAACTGGACGATCAGCGGGATATTACGAAACAGTTCCACGTAGCAGGTGCCAATGGTCGACAGCAGTCGATTAGGCACGGTACGCAGAATGCCAAAGAAGGAACCTACCAGGAAGGCGATAATCCAGGCGCAGCAGGAAACCGCAACGGTAACCTGAAATCCGGACCACAGCCAGCCGAGGTAAGTCGTATTGCCGAACGGGGCCTGTTGTAAAAAGATGCCCCAGTTCCAATCGATACCCATAACGAGCTCCGGTAAAAAAAGGGTAGCGAGGCTACCCATAAGATTGTTGAGCGGTGTCTTGCGTCCTGCTTCAGGGGAACGACCTGTTGCAGTCTGTCTGTCCGCACCGCGTGTTCAGCAATCGAGAGGGCAGCCTAACTGCCCTTGTTTTCATTGTTAATTCAGAGTGCTTTGTCGTTTGGTGCTTTGAACAGCGCCTGCATATCTGGAGACAGTTCGAAGTTCATGTTCAGATTCTTCGGTGGAATCGGCTGTTTGAACCAGGTATCGAACCACTTAGCGGCTTCACCCGAGGTCTGCGCTTTGGCGATGGTTTCATCCATCAGCTGTTTGAACTGCGGGTCTTCTTTACGCAGCATACAGCCGTAGGCTTCTTTCGACTGAGGTGTGCCAGTGATCTGCCAGTCGTCTGGTTTCTTCGCTTTAGCACGTTCACCCGCCAACAGCGCGTCATCCATCATGAAGGCCACGGCACGACCGGTTTCCAGCGTACGGAAAGAATCACCATGGTCTTTGGCGCTGATGATGCGCATGTCCATTTTCTTCTCATCGTTCAGCTTGTGCAGCAGAACTTCAGAAGTGGTACCAGAGGTCACGACAACGGTTTTGCCTTTCAGGTCAGCGAAATCTTTGATATCGCCACCTTTTTTCACCAGCAGACGCGTACCGATGATGAAGACGGTATCGGAGAAGGCAGCTTGCTGCTGACGTTCCAGGTTGTTGGTGGTAGAGCCACATTCAAAATCGTAAGTGCCGTTTTGCAGCAGTGGAATACGGTTCTGAGAGGTGATCGGCAGCATTTTTACCTGCAGATCAGGCTTGTTCAGCTTGGCTTTGATCGCCGCTACGATGGCGTTTGAGTAGTCTTGTGAATAGCCAACTACTTTTTGTTGATTGTCGTAGTAAGAAAAGGGAACTGATGACTCACGATGCCCAACGACGATCACGCCGCTATCATTAATTTTTTTCAGGGTGCCGGTGAGATCTTCCGCCTGGGCCGCTCCCGCTGCTGCTCCCAACAGCAAAAGAGATAATGCCACTTTGCGTGTCTGCATGTTCCTACTCCTTTGAATGGATGTCGCGCAGAACATAAACTGCGCAGATTGTGATGTTGTGTGTATTTCGTGCTGCTTTTTTAGTTATCCCTTAGCGCAACTGCGCGCAGGATAGTGATTAACATAGCGAATTGTTAACGCAATGAAACAAAAAAGTTTGTTTTTTGCGAGCCGCTCCGCACCATTAAGAGGCAATAAAAAGCTATTGCGCCGTTTCGGTGCGTGTCAGTGCCAAATAATAGTGCGTGAACATGGCATTACGCTGACAAAACGCTGATGTTGAGAAAATCACTGAAATAAATAGCAATGATCGTGCCAGCACGGTGAAATGCGTGAAAAAGCCAGCAGAGAATTTGGTAAAGCGTAGCCGATGGGAGCGGAAAAAAGCGCAAAAAAAAGGCGAAGTGAGCACTTCGCCTGTCAGAATGTGATCGGAGTGTCAGTGGCGGCGACGCATAATCGCGATAACGATGCCAATTAACGTCAGAATCCACACCGGCCAGATACCTGCTTTGGCGTACGGAGTTTCACCGGTGGTGGGTGTCACCTTAGCTTCCAGTACGTCACGGGTGAACTGCGGAATCTCTTTCTCAACGTCACCGTTAGCATTCACGACGGCAGTCACACCGTTGTTGGTGGATCGCAACAGCGGACGGCCCAGTTCCAGTGCACGCATACGCGCCATCTGGAAATGCTGCCAGGGGCCGATGGAATGACCAAACCAGGCATCGTTAGATACGGTCAGCAGGAAGTTGGTATCAGGACGGAAGTTGGCTCGTACCTGCTCGCCCAACACAATCTCGTAGCAGATGGCGCTGGTAAGATCATAACCCGCCACCTTCAACTGCGGCTGCACATAGGCGCCACGGCTGAACGATGACATCGGCAGATCAAAGAACGGCGCCAGCGGACGCAGCAGATCTTCCAGCGGCACAAACTCACCAAATGGCACCAGATGGTTTTTCTGATAACGGTTGTGGCTCTGATAGCTGTAAGGCTGCTCGCCGCCCAGCACAATCACGGAGTTGTAATCGTGGTAGCGGTTATCCCCTTCAACGCGTGAATCGACAATCCCGGTAATCAGGGAACTACCGCGTTCGCGCAGTTCGGCATCCAGCGCTTTAAGGAATGGCTGCTGATTGCTTTCCAGGTCAGTAATCGCCGACTCAGGCCAGATGATGATCGGCGCTTTGCCCATGAAGGGCTGACTGTAAGAGGTGTACACACGCAACGTATTCAGCAATTGCTGTGGGTCCCACTTCATCGACTGGGGAATGTTGCCTTGCACCATCGCCACGTCCACGCTGCGTTCCGGCAGCGGCTGATACCACTGCAACATACGCAGCGGCCATGGCAGCAGCAACAGTACCAAGGCGGCTACCAGGCTTTTCACCGTGCGATGATATAACGCATGCACCAGCAGACCGGCAATCACCATCAGCAGGAAAGTGATGGTTTCAACGCCCGCTAGCGGCGCAAGGCCTTTGAGCGGACCGTCGATCTGGCTGTAGCCGAACTGCAGCCACGGGAATCCGGTCAGGATCCAGCCCCGCAGAAATTCGCTGATTTGCCACAATGCCGGCGCCGCCAACACCAGACGCCACAAAGTCGCGCGTGGCCACAGGCGATTAAGCACCGCCGCGAATAGCATTGGATAGATGGCGAGGTAAGCAGCCAGCAATATCACCAGGAAGACGTTAACCGGGCCAGGCATACCGCCAAAGGTGGCGATGCTGACGTAAACCCAGTTAATGCCACTGCCGAACAGACCAAAGCCCCAGACGAAGCCAATAGCGGCGGCTTGTGGGCTGCGGCGATCCAGCAGCAACAGTTGCAGTCCCGCGAGGGAAACTAATGCGGCAGGCCAAAAATCATAGGGAGAAAAGGAAAGGGTGCCAACGGCACCCGTAATCAAAGCCAGCAGCAGGCGAACCCGCTGCTGCGAGTAGAGAGAGGCTAATGCCATAAAATTATTCGTCTTCCAGTTGCGGTTGTGGAGAATCTTCCGGAATTTTCACATGCACCTGGATGATACGGCGGCTATCGGCCATCGCGACTTTGAATTGGTAACCATCAATGTCGATACTTTCACCGCGCGCGGGAAGGTGGCCGAATCCCTGCATCACCAGACCGCCAATGGTATCCACTTCGTCATCACTGAAGCTGGTACCAAATACCTCGTTAAAATCTTCAATCGGCGCAAGCGCCCGCACCGTGTAGGTATGGCGATTTAACTGACGGATATCACGATCTTCTTCATCGTCATACTCATCTTCAATTTCACCCACGATCAATTCGAGGATGTCTTCAATCGTGACCAGTCCTGAAACGCCGCCAAATTCGTCAATGACGATCGCCATATGATAGCGCTGGGAACGGAACTCTTTCAGCATGCGGTCGACACGCTTACTTTCAGGCACCACCACGGCGGTGCGCAGCACTTTCTCAATGCTGAAAGGCTCAGACGCGCTGCTCATAAACGGCAGCAGGTCTTTGGCCATCAAAATGCCTTCGACGTGGTCTTTATCTTCGCTGATCACCGGGAAGCGCGAGTGGGCGGAATCAATAATGACCGCAAGGCACTCTTCAAGGCTTTGGTTGCGTTTAAGGGTGATCATCTGGGAGCGCGGGATCATGATGTCACGCACGCGCTGCTCGGCAATATCCAGCACCCCTTCGAGCATGTCGCGGGTGTCCTGGTCAATCAGCTCTTTTTGCTCAGAATCGCGGATCAGTCCCAGTAGCTCATCACGGTTTTTGGGTTCACCGTGAAAAAGTTGGTTAATTAACAGGGAGAAAAATCCCTTTTTACTACTGGGTGCGTCGCTGTTTTGAGAATGGTCGTCGCTCATGGCGTTTTTATTTCGTTCTCTCTGGTGAGGGAAAGGAACTGCTGGCATCCGCGCCAGCAGCGCAATAACCTGAACCTAAGGGGATCAGGCGTCTTCTTTCTCCGAAATGTACGGGTCAGGATAACCAAGAGCAAGCATTATCTCGGTCTCCAGCGCCTCCATTTCTTCGGCTTCTTCATCTTCAATATGGTCATAGCCCAGCAGGTGTAACGTGCCGTGGACTACCATATGCGCCCAGTGGGCTTCAACGGTTTTGCCTTGTTCTTCCGCTTCTTGCTCAACAACCTGACGACAAATAATCAGATCGCCCAGCAGGGGCAGCTCAATCCCTGGTGGCGCTTCAAATGGGAAAGAGAGCACGTTGGTCGACTTATCCTTACCGCGATAAGTCAGATTAAGCTCATGACTCTCGGCTTCATCCACCAGACGGATGGTCACTTCACTTTCCGGCTGGAAAGGCGTCACGGCGGCTTCGAGCCAGCGCTGGAAAGCGGGTTCGGCTGGCAGGCCATTTTCATCGGCACAGGCCAACTGTAAATCTAAAATCACCGCGCTCATTAAGGCTCCTGCGGGCTGGTTGGGGTAGCTAGTTGAGACGCCAGCGCTTCACGCTTGCGCTCTTCTGCCAGTTTATCACGGCGTTTCTGGTCGGCTTCTTCCCACGCTTCATAAGCATTCACGATGCGTGCGACAACCGGATGACGCACCACGTCTTCGCTGTGGAAAAAGTTAAAGCTGATTTCATCGACTTCAGCTAATACCTCAATGGCATGGCGCAGGCCGGATTTGGTGCTGCGTGGCAGGTCAATCTGCGTCACGTCACCGGTGATCACCGCTTTGGAGTTGAAGCCGATACGAGTCAGGAACATCTTCATCTGTTCGATGGTGGTGTTCTGACTCTCATCGAGAATCACAAAGGCGTCGTTGAGTGTACGTCCACGCATGTAAGCCAGCGGAGCCACTTCAATCACATTGCGCTCCATCAGCTTTTCCACGCGCTCAAAGCCGAGCATCTCGAACAAGGCATCGTAGAGCGGGCGCAGGTAAGGATCGACTTTCTGACTCAGGTCACCCGGCAGGAAGCCCAGTTTTTCACCGGCCTCTACCGCAGGACGCGTCAGCAGAATGCGTCGGATTTCCTGACGTTCCAGTGCATCAACGGCAGCGGCAACCGCCAGATAGGTTTTACCGGTACCGGCAGGCCCCACACCAAAGGTAATGTCATGGTCGAGAATGTTCGCCACGTACTGCGCCTGGTTGGGCGTACGAGGCTTAATCACACCGCGCTTGGTTTTGATGTGGATGGCTTTACCAAACTCCGGCACGCTTTCGGCGGTTTGCTCCAGTACACGGCTCTCTTTGATCGCCAGATGCACCTGGTCCGGTTCAATATCCGGAATCTGACCACGCACAGGCGCGGTGCTCACGTACAGGTCACGCAGAATATTAATAGCTGCGTCAACGCTGAGCGCTCGGCCCACCAGTTTGAAGTGATTGTCCCGGCGATTGATTTCGACACCGAGACGTTTTTCCAGCTGCTTCACATTGTCATCAAACGGACCGCACAGGCTCATCAGTCGGCGGTTATCTGCCGGTTCAAGGGCGATTTCACGAGTTTCGATATTCAAATGAATCCTTTGGGTCACTCAGGGCCAGTTGAAGAAGGTGTATCCAATGCTTCATCACAGACATAAGCATCTATACGGAATTATTTATGGGGCAAGGCCCGGCTGCAAGTTACAGAAGCGATATTTGGGCGTTGCAGGTGGAATGCAAGGGGCTCGGGATGAAACAGGCGGCAGCACCTTGTGTACTGCCGCGCAAAGCGAGGGGGCATCAAGGCTGGTAAAGACCTACGCCGATGTCATTTTCGCGGCGCGTGCGGGCTATCACGGCATCGGGGCTGAGGCTGACACGCAATGCCATTTCATCTTCAGTACGAATCAGTTTGCCACGCAGCGAGTTGGCATGGACATCGACAATTTCCACGTCCACAAACTTACCGATCATCTCAACAGGCGCTTCGAAGTTCACCACGCGGTTGTTGTCGGTGCGTCCGGTCAGTTCCATGACATTTTTACGTGAGATGCCTTCTACCAGCACACGCTGTGTGGTGCCGAGCATGCGGCGGCTCCACGCCATCGCCTGCTGATTGAGGCGATCCTGCAGGATATACAGGCGCTGCTTTTTCTCTTCTTCCGACACATCGTCAGGCAAGTCAGCGGCTGGCGTACCCGGACGTGCCGAGTAGATGAAGCTGAAGCTGACATCGAAATTCACGTCGCCCACTAACTTCATGGTCTGCTCAAAATCCTGCTGGGTTTCGCCGGGGAAACCAATGATGAAGTCTGAACTCATCTGAATATCAGGACGCGCTTTCTGCAGCTTGCGCACAATCGCTTTGTATTCCAGCGCGGTGTGGGCGCGCTTCATTAATGTCAGAATGCGGTCGGCACCGCTCTGTACCGGTAAGTGCACGAAGCTCGCCAGCTCTGGCGTGTCACGGTAGACATCGATAATGTCATCGGTGAATTCAATCGGGTGGCTGGTGGTGAAACGGATGCGATCAATGCCATCAATGGCCGCGACCAGACGCAACAGTTCCGCGAAGCTGCAAAGCTGGTCATCAAAGGTCGTGCCGCGATAGGCATTGACGTTCTGGCCCAGTAAGTTAACTTCTCGCACGCCCTGCGCGGCCAGTTGCGCGATTTCCAGCAGAATATCGTCACAGGGACGGCTGACTTCCTCACCGCGGGTGTAAGGCACCACGCAAAAAGTACAGTATTTGTTGCAGCCTTCCATGATCGACACAAAGGCCGTCGGGCCTTCTGCACGTGGTTCCGGTAAGCGGTCAAATTTCTCGATTTCCGGGAAGCTGATGTCAATCACCGGGCTTTTCGTCCCGCGCACCTGATTGAGCATTTCTGGCAGGCGATGCAGCGTCTGTGGTCCAAACACAATATCTACGCAGTTGGCGCGTTCACGCAGACGTTCACCTTCCTGCGAAGCGACACAGCCGCCGACGCCAATAATCACGTCAGGATTTATCGCTTTCAATTTCTTCCAGCGTCCTAACAGGGCGAAAACCTTCTCCTGCGCCTTCTCACGGATCGAGCAGGTGTTGAGCAGCAGTACATCCGCCTCTTCAGCGTCCTCGGTCAGGGTGTAACCGTGTGTGCTGTTCAGCAGATCGGCCATCTTTGATGAATCGTACTCATTCATCTGACAGCCCCAGGTTTTAATATGCAGTTTTTTGGTCATCGAACTAGCCATTGATTCAGTGCAGGGAAGTGCAGGGCGCGTATTGTAATGCTTTGCTGCTGTTGTGACCAGCACAGCAGGGCCTGAGATTGTGCAGCCAATTTCCGGTACACTTTATCTATCAACGTGATGACGTGAGCTATCACGGCAAGCAGAAGGATTAGAGTCAATGCAGGATTCACATTTTGATGTGGTGGTGGTGGGCGGCGGCATGGTGGGCGCGGCGCTGGCCTGTGGCCTGGCACAGCAGCAATTTCGTGTGGCGGTGATTGAACGCGCCGAGCCCGCTGCGTTTGATGTCGCAAGCCCGCCCGATGTACGCATTTCCGCGATTGGGGCCTCGTCGGTGGCACTGCTGCGTCAATTGAATGTGTGGGAGCGCGTGCAGGCGATGCGCTGTGCGCCTTACCGCAAGCTCGAAACCTGGGAGTGGCAAAGTGCACATGTGACTTTTGATGCTGCCTCGTTGGGTTTGCCAGAGCTGGGATATATGGTGGAAAACAGCGTGCTGCAACGTGCGCTGTGGGAAAAGATGCAGGAAGAAGGGATCACGCTGATCTGTCCCGCCAGCCTGCAACAGCTTCAATCGCTTCGTGGCGGCTGGCAGGTTCAGCTGGATAATGGCACCACGCTGGATACGCGGCTGGTGGTAGGCGCGGATGGCGCCAATTCACGCGTGCGCCAACTGGCGGGGATTGGCGTGCGTGGCTGGCAATACGCGCAGTCTTGCATGCTGATCAGCGTCGAATGCGAGCAGGAAGTGGGGGATTCGACCTGGCAGCAATTTACGCCAGAGGGGCCTCGCGCGTTCCTGCCGCTGTTTGATCATCACGCCTCTCTGGTGTGGTATGACGCACCGGCGCGTATTCGCCAGCTACAGGCAATGCCATTGTCACAGCTTGAAAAAGAGATTCACGCCCACTTCCCGGCACGCGTCGGGCGTATTCAGGTGAAGAAGGCGGCCTCATTCCCGCTGGTTCGCCGCCACGCTACGCGCTATGTTTTGCCAGGATTAGCGCTGGTGGGTGATGCAGCACACACCATCAACCCCCTCGCCGGACAAGGCGTAAACCTCGGGTATCGCGATGTTGATGCGTTGATCAATACGTTGGTGGAGGCGCGCAGCCAGGCTCAGTTATGGTCATCGGATGCGGTGTTACAGCGTTATCATCGTCAACGCTATAAAGATAATTTGCTGATGCAGGGGGGAATGGATCTGTTCTATTTTGCCTTCAGCAATACGCTTTCACCGCTGCGATTTGCACGAAATCTGGGATTGATCGCGGCGGAGAATGCCGGAGCGCTGAAACGCAAGGCGCTGAAGTACGCATTGGGCTTGTAGGTGGCAGAGCGTCGCAGGGCGCTCTTGGTATTTTCCTAGATGCAGAAAACAATAAAGCCCGCATAAGCGGGCTTTATTGTGCAATTTGGCTGGGGTGCAGGGATTCGAACCCCGGAATGCTGGTATCAGAAACCAGA
>NZ_JACVUP010000059.1 GCF_016625195.1 Erwinia sp. S63 | reverse complement strand
CGACACGTCGTTTCAATTTTCAGCTTGTTCCGGATTGTTAAAGAGCAAATACTTCGCAGCATGCTGAATCAGCATACTCTGAAGTACTGTGGGTAACGCCTTTCACTCATTACCAGCAAGTGGCGTCCCCTAGGGGATTCGAACCCCTGTTACCGCCGTGAAAGGGCGGTGTCCTAGGCCTCTAGACGAAGGGGACACGATAGTGTCACGACTTCGCAGCCGTCTTGCTCATTACTTTTCTATCAGACAATCTG
>NZ_JACVUP010000058.1 GCF_016625195.1 Erwinia sp. S63 | reverse complement strand
TCCAGTGTATGTGCGTGATTGGTCAGTTTCGTTTTTCTAAGTCGGCTAATGCATATCTTCCGCGTTCTGCTACTGATAGTGATATATCCTTAGCCAATATATTTGCCAGCTTAAATGCTTCATCACCGATATTATCCAATTCTTTTATGAGCATTTCGCCAGCTATACGCCGAACCATTGGCGAGCGGTCGGTTGTTGCCATCCTCAAAATATTAATAAAGGGGCGTGTTGTAGATATTACTCGCTCTTTTAAAATAGGAATGCGGCGCTGTATGCCATGTACTTTGTCAACCCACTGCCATGTCAGCCCTTCAGCCCAAACGAAT
>NZ_JACVUP010000057.1 GCF_016625195.1 Erwinia sp. S63 | reverse complement strand
AGCCAGCTGGTATCTTCGACTGCCTTCAGCTCCATCCGCGAGGGACTTCACCTACCGACAGCGTGCCTTCTCCCGAAGTTACGGCACCATTTTGCCTAGTTCCTTCACCCGAGTTCTCTCAAGCGCCTTGGTATTCTCTACCTGACCACCTGTGTCGGTTTGGGGTACGATTTCGTGTTACCTGGAGCTTAGAGGCTTTTCCTGGAAGCAGGGCATCAGTTACTTCATCACCGTAGTGACTCGTCATCACACCTCAGCGTTAAAAGAGTTCCGGATTTACCTAAAACTCCCGCCTACATGCTTAAACCGGGACAACCGTCGCCCGGATAACCTAGCCTTC
>NZ_JACVUP010000056.1 GCF_016625195.1 Erwinia sp. S63 | reverse complement strand
GAAGATACCTTCCCGCGCAGTGCTCACACAGATTGTCTGATAGAAAAGTAATGAGCAAGACGGCTGCGAAGTCGTGACATGTATGTGTCCCCTTCGTCTAGCGGTTAGGACTCCGCCCTTTCACGGCGGCAACAGGGGTTCGAATCCCCTAGGGGACGCCACTTGCTTGGTGACAGGTGAAAGGTGTCTCCACAGTATCTCAAAACCAGCTTGCGAGCTGCGTTTGAGATATTTGCTCTTTAACAATCCGGAACAAGCTGAAAATTGAAACGACGTGTCGGTTCATTTCTCCGTAATAAGAAATGAATGATGACATGTTCGAGTCTCTCAAATGCTTGCAGCTTGCATGCGTTGTAAAACGCCTGTGGGTTGTGAGGTTAAGCGACTAAGCGTACACGGTGGATGC
>NZ_JACVUP010000055.1 GCF_016625195.1 Erwinia sp. S63 | reverse complement strand
GAGGACACTATCAGGTGGGGCACCAAATAGTTTTTTATTAGCTTTAGTTGTTCGGAAGCTAAATGACTGGGTTCCGCAGGTAAGAGCTGCAGCCCGTGATGCTTTGCCATTAGTTGCTGAAAAATCTGATCCTGAGTTTATTGTTGATGCCTTATTTATAACTCTTCCTTACTGGGATTCCTGGGGAAGAATGGAAGACATCGAGAAAGAGGTGCTCATGAAAGTGATTTTAATGGAGAAAGTAGCGAATGCTTTAAAAAAACGGCTTATAACATCCTCATCAGGGCCTGTCGCTACTATATTTGTGCAGGCAGGACGCACAACAGCTTTGGATAAATTTTTAGCTGAGATTTCAGAAAAATCTATTCAACCCTCCCTGCGAGCCAAAGCGTATCGTTGTCAGTTTGAAAGTAAATTCGTTTGGGCTGAAGGGCTGACATGGCAGTGGGTTGACAAAGTACATGG
>NZ_JACVUP010000054.1 GCF_016625195.1 Erwinia sp. S63 | reverse complement strand
AGCACAAAACTGAGCCTTCCTGTGCAGTCGTCGGGGAACCATATATAAATAAAAAACCATTAAACAAATGATTATTGACTTTAACTCTTTATCACTTTAGAAGGAGTACAAGCATAGAAATTTTTACAAAGGAAGCTGGCTCATGTCACCGCAGGATAGCCTTCAGCAAGAGCTCACTGAATCTATTAAAAAATCGCTCACCTTTGATATCCTATATCAAAGAATAAGACCTGATATATCAAAATTTATCACTGCCACCTCAAAGCTATCCTTAAAAGGCCTCGATGATTGGGAACGATTAATTCGAGCCGAGATTTTCTATTCCCTCCGACAGTATAGTCAGAAGGAAAGTGATAATGATTTCCAGCAAGTAGGATCACTTAGATGGATGGACATATGCAACGCTGATGGTTTCAGACGCGAAAGAGCGCTGAGGACACTATCAGGTGGGGCACCAAATAGTTTTTTATTAGCTTTAGTTGT
>NZ_JACVUP010000053.1 GCF_016625195.1 Erwinia sp. S63 | reverse complement strand
GTATCTTCAGGTAAGGAGGTGATCCAACCGCAGGTTCCCCTACGGTTACCTTGTTACGACTTCACCCCAGTCATGAATCACAAAGTGGTAAGCGCCCTCCCGAAGGTTAAGCTACCTACTTCTTTTGCAACCCACTCCCATGGTGTGACGGGCGGTGTGTACAAGGCCCGGGAACGTATTCACCGTAGCATTCTGATCTACGATTACTAGCGATTCCGACTTCATGGAGTCGAGTTGCAGACTCCAATCCGGACTACGACGCACTTTATGAGGTCCGCTTGCTCTCGCGAGGTCGCTTCTCTTTGTATGCGCCATTGTAGCACGTGTGTAGCCCTACTCGTAAGGGCCATGATGACTTGACGTCATCCCCACCTTCCTCCAGTTTATCACTGGCAGTCTCCTTTGAGTTCCCGGCCGGACCGCTGGCAACAAAGGATAAGGGTTGCGCTCGTTGCGGGACTTAACCCAACATTTCACAACACGAGCTGACGACAGCCATGCAGCACCTGTCTCAG
>NZ_JACVUP010000051.1 GCF_016625195.1 Erwinia sp. S63 | reverse complement strand
CTGCTGTTAATACTATCCTCCAGCCAGTCATAATCAGAATTCGATGCATTTTTAGCGGTTTTAATCACATCGCCAAAACGGTCTGGAATTAATTGTTTAAGCGCAGATTCCAGAATAAATTCAAATGAGTACATTACGGAAAGTTTTGCTTTATCCATATCTATATAACCCATTGAATTTCTGATGATTGCAGCCTGAAGTAGCACAAGAGGCCAGAGTAGTTCCACACCATAAAGCTGGTAGGTATCACTGTGGTCGTAGAGATACTCACGTGTTCGGCGCTGGCCTTCCAGGGCTTTACGAATGTCATAAGCAAGCGCGAGCATGAATCCTTCTTTATTCTTAATCAGCGGACTCTCATCCACAATATAATGAATTAATTCATAGAGTTCATTCAGAGATGCACTATCTCCCCAGAACACAATGCCGCCATTATTGGGAGTCAGTTCGAATCGAAACATAAGCTTAACCTTCTCATCCAAACAGAAAGGAAAGTCTACCAGTAAAATATAATGAGGACATTTCAATTGAGCCTCAGAGCGGTCACTTTAATTGAGCTTTGACAGTTATTATAGA
>NZ_JACVUP010000050.1 GCF_016625195.1 Erwinia sp. S63 | reverse complement strand
CCCATATTCAGACAGGATACCACGTGTCCCGCCCTACTCTTCGAACTCACAGTATGTGCATTTTTGTGTACGGGAGTATCACCCTGTACCCTGCGACTTTCCAGACGCTTCCACTAATGCACAAACTGATTCAGGTTCTGGGCTGTTCCCCGTTCGCTCGCCGCTACTGGGGGAATCTCGGTTGATTTCTTTTCCTCTGGGTACTTAGATGTTTCAGTTCCCCAGGTTCGCCTCGCAACACTATGTATTCATGTTGCGATGATGCACAGAGTGCACCGGGTTTCCCCATTCGGACATCGTCGGCTGTAGCGGTTCATATCACCTTACCGACGCTTTACGCAGATTAGCACGTCCTTCATCGCCTCTGACTGCCAGGGCATCCACCGTGTACGCTTAGTCGCTTAACCTCACAACCCACAGGCGTTTTGCAACGCATGCAGACTGCAAGCATTTGAGAGACTCGAACACATCGTTTATTCATTCTTATTACGGAGAATGAACGCGACGTGTCGTTTCAATTTTCAGCTTGTTCCGGATTGTTAAAGAGCATAATACTTCGCAGCACACCGTTGCCGGTACGCTCTGAAGTATTGTTTTGAGTCACTGTAATGGTGGAGCTAAGCGGGATCGAACCGCTGACCTCCTGCGTGCAAGGCAGGCGCTCTCCCAGCTGAGCTATAGCCCCATACAGTTACTGCAGAGACCACTACTACCACTCACCAGGAGTTCCGCTTTTTCAAACGGTAATTTCTTTTCAGGCAAGGCAAAGGGTCGCGACGTATAGTTCACTATACGAGCGGCGCTTTAACGCAGCATGAGAAGAAATTTGGTAGGCCTGAGTGGACTTGAACCACCGACCTCACCCTTATCAGGGGTGCGCTCTAACCACCTGAGCTACAAGCCTGTAGAGGTTTTTTCTGCTCGTTACTTTTCTATCAGACAATCTGTGTGAGCACTGCGCGGGAAGGTATCTTCAGGTAAGGAGGTGATCCAACCGCAGGTTCCCCTACGGTTACCT
>NZ_JACVUP010000004.1 GCF_016625195.1 Erwinia sp. S63 | reverse complement strand
AGCCACAGGCGGACATTACTATTGGGGTGCTACAATAACAGTGCGCATAATGTATATTATGTTAAATAAGATATCTGAAGGCGCAGTACAGACTAAGCTGACCTCTCTCCTCCACATAAAAAATTCACCTTCATCATCGAATGCGCGCCGCCCCTGACCTGGTATTTAGTTCGTTGGGGACGGCGGCGCCATCTAACGCTCAAGGCTCAGACACAACTCAGTCAGCCCACATCATTTCTTTTTACTCTTGGCTTTCTCTTTGCTCACCACCTTCGCAGCCTTCTCCGCCGGCGGCGGTTCGCTGGCACCCGTTTCTGCTATGAATTTTTCATAGTACTCACGCGCGAGTTTACGTATCGCTTTACCGATGTTGGCGTAATCATACTCATTGAGATTCGCCAGAGAAACACGCCATGATGGATGCGGCGTACCAAATCCCTTGCCCGGCAACAAAATCACGCCGGTTTCTTCTGCCAGTTGGAACAACGCCTGATTCGGTTTCATCCTCCCCATCATCCATTTTACGAAATCAGGTCCGTACATTTCGGTCGCCAGTTCTTCCAAATCCAGCAGATGGTAATAACGAACTGAATTGGCGTCTTTCGGCATTGGCAATCCGAGTTCACGGTATAGCGCTTCTTTACGACGCAGCACAATGCGTTTCATTTCAGATTTATAAGCGCCAGGTTCATCCATCAGACAAAACAGTGAGAACAACGTCATTTGTGCCTGCACCGGCGTGGAAAGTCCGGCAGTATGATTGAGCGCCACAGTGCGACTATCCGCCACCAGGCGATCGATAAATTTGAGGCTTCGCGGTGCTGTGGTAATAGACGTATAGCGATGGTCTAACTGTTTCTTCTTGGCTTCCGGCAGATCGGCAATCATCGCATCAATAAGGTTATCCTCATGCGTCGCCACGACGCCCATTCGCCAGCCCGTTGCGCCGAAATATTTAGAGAATGAGTAAACCAGGATGGTATTAAAGGGGCAAATGGCAAACAGAGACACAAAGTTATCCGCAAACGTCGCATAAACGTCGTCAGTAAGGATGATTAAATCTGGTCGTTGTTTGACGATTTCAG
Organism: Erwinia sp. S63; assembly: GCF_016625195.1. Lineage (GTDB taxonomy): Bacteria > Pseudomonadota > Gammaproteobacteria > Enterobacterales > Enterobacteriaceae > Pantoea. The sequence goes on along the minus strand of NZ_JACVUP010000004.1, from coordinate 329,069 downwards.
CAATATAAAGCAGCGTTTCATCATCGATTTTCACCGAAGGTGGATTGCTGGGATTGACGAGGAAGAAGGCTTTAACATTTGGATCCAATAACTTATCAAGTTCATCATGAGTGAACTGCCATTTATTCGATTGCGGCGCATCAATATGGATAGTCTTCAGGTTGTAATCACTAAGTTCCGGGATTTCGATATAAGGCGTGAAAATCGGCATCCCCAACGCTATGGTGTCACCTTCACTAATAATATGGTTGGCTTTCAGGCTGGCGAATAAATACGTCATCGCTGCCGTACCGCCTTCCAGCGCGTACATATCAAATTTGCCGACAAAGGGATAAGTGCCGACCATCTCATTGTGGATGTATTTACCAATGATCACTTCGCTTATTCTGAGCATGCGGTCTGGGACTGGGTAGTTACAACCCAAAATCGCCTCACACATCTCATAGATAAAATCACCCGCGTTCAGTCCCATTTGATCGCGCACGTAGGATACGGCTGCTTCAATAAAGCGCACGCCGGGTACACTCTCATGCTGTTTCGCAAACAACTCAAATCGTGCCTCAATGCCATCACGCTGCGGGAAACCGCCGACGTGTTCCATGTACATAAACGAGCGTTCTGCTTCGGTCATCGCGAAGAGACCAAACTGGAAAAAACCATGTCGCGGTGTCGTCGCAAGAAAATTAGGATTGCCGCGACCGGCATTCAACATCAATTGATTACTTTGTACCGCCTGTTGCATTAATGCGTCTTTCAGTTCAAACGGGCTCAACAGCGCGAGCTTCTCGGGGTCGGTGAAATTCATGTCACTACTCCTTGCTGCATCATTGAAACGTAAATTACCAGCCAGGTTTTTTCCGGAACTGGCGACTTGTCGTACGACACTTAATTAAACCAACGCGACGACCAGCGGCCCTAACAGGGTCAGAAACACATTGGCCAGGGCATAAGTGATGGCGAAAGGAACGGTTGGGACGGTGTTTTCAGCTTTATCCAGCACTTCACCAAAGGCGGGGTTAGCGCTACGTGTACCGCTTAACGCACCGGCGAAAATCGCCGTATTGTCGTAGCGCAGCACGTAGCGGCCGAAAAGCATGGTAAGCACGAGGGGTAAAATGGTGACGACGACGCCGATGATGAGGATTTTCAATCCCTGGCTTTCGACGGTTTGCACCGCCTGCAACCCAGAAGAAATCCCCACTACCACCACAAAAGCCGCCAGTCCGAGATCCTTCAAGATCTGCACCGCACCGGAAGGCATATAACCAAAAGACTGCCTGCGCGATCTAAACCAACCAAACAGCAGGCCCGATAATAGCGCCCCGCCACCACTTCCTAGCGTCAGCGGAATGGAGCCGATTTTTGCCGTCAACATCCCGACCAGTAGACCCACTACCAGACCTGCGCCCATATAGACAAAATCGGTTTTGGCACTGGGCACAATCGCGTGTCCGGCTTGATCGACCACACGCTTCACATCATGTTCAGCGCCAAACACCGTAACCACATCGCCTAACATCAGCAGGGTATCTGGCAATAAAGGCAGCGCTTTCCCCTGGCGTGAAATCTGCGATACGTAAACACCATGACGAACATCCTGTGCCACAGTCGATCGGATATCGCCAAAGGTGCGTTTATCCAAAAGTTTGTTAGTGATAACCACATCGCGTTTTTGCATGGTGAGTTCCATGCCCGGCTCATCCTGCAACTCTTTACCAAGCCTACCCGCAACGGAGACCATCGCGGATCGGCGGCCAACGACCAATACAATATCGTCTGCCTGCAACGGCATGTCTGGTGTCGGCTCCATAAGTTGTTTACCGCGCTTAATGCGTTCGATCGTGATGGGTACATCCGTCGATTGTTCGAGGGCCTGAATCGTCTCGGAGGTATTGGCAGGCAGTTTGAAGATGCGCCCGACCAAATCAGGTGCAGCGGATTCCTGACCAGGACCGTAAACCTGCACTCCGGTCTGCAGGGCGTTTTCTGCTTTCAGTGCATCCTCTTTGATGGACCGGCCCATGAATTTTGGCAACAGGTTGACGCAAACCAGAATGGCGCCAAAGGAACCAAACACGTAGGTCACGGCATACCCGATGGCCACATTACCCTGCAGACGTGTCGCTTCTGCGGCAGGCAACCCGAGTTTGGCGATAGCGTCACCTGCCGTTCCGATAATCGCTGACTGCGTCAATGCACCAGCGGCAACCCCTGCAGCCAGGCCTTTATCCAGTTCAAACATTCGGGCTAAGACCACCACCGTGAGCAAGCCGCTGACCGCTAGCACTGCGGCAAGGATGATCTCTTTAATGGATTGTTTACCCAGCGAACGGAAAAAATCGGGCCCACTTTCATAGCCCACAGCATAGATAAACAAGGCGAACATCACGGCCTTCACCCCGTCATCGATGTGGACCCCGACCTGACTGACCAGCACCGCGACCAACAGTGAACCGGCTACGCCTCCTAACTGGAATTTACCGAATTTAATTTTACCGATGTAATAACCGACGGCGATGGAGAGAAATAACGCAATTTCAGGCGATTTCTGGAACAAATCATGTAACCAGCTCATGTGCGCTCCTGAGTTGTTAATGAGACAAACCGGACAGCTAAACAGGCTGCAGTGAACTGGCAAGCCCGACGATTAACGGCCCCATCAGGGGCAGCACAACATTGGAAATGGCATAGGTGATGGTGTATCCAAGGAGTGGTGTGGAATTACCACTCGCATTCTGAATGGCGCTGAGTGCGGGCGTGCTGCATTGTTGACCAGCAATCGCGCCTAGTAACACCGGTGCTGGCAGCTTGAGCCACCAATGACCGACTAATAATGAGATCGAGGCAGGAATCACCGCGATGGCCACACCGAGCAAAGGCAATGTGATGCCGTATTGCATAATGAGCGTAATGGCTTGAGGGCCCGAGGACAGTCCTACGCCCGAAATGAATCCCGCCAGCCCGAGATCCTTCAGTAACGCCAGCGCATCCGTATTAACTGAATGTAAATCTGCCCGTCTGCCGTGATACCAGCCCACCACTAATCCGACGATTAATATCCCGCCACCGGTACCAGCTGAAAAAGGAATTCCACTGAGGGTCAGTTTAAAGCTACCCAACCATGTGCCGATTGCGATGACCAGACCGGCAATACCCAGGTTGCTGGCCAGTTTATCTGGGAGAAGTTTTCCGATAGTGCTGAATATGGAAACAGGCAGCCGAACACGGTCAGGGTTGGCATCATAAATTTGCAATACATCCTGAAGCTGCAGCCGGGTTTCAGGCAGCGCAGGCAGTATCGTTTCACCTCGTTTAACAGCAGCTACGTGTGCACCAGGCGGTAAATTCAACTCGTGTAGCGCTCTGTTCGCCATCGACGGTTCGAGTAAAACAACGTGGTAAGTATCAAGCGCTGAAGAAACCAAGTCGCTATCGGGGATTTCGTTTCCTAAAGTAGTCTCAGCATCAATCAGCGAACCACGATACCCCACCAGAAGGACGTGATCTCCCTGCCTGAGTTTAAGATGAGGTGAGAGAACCAGCGTGCGGCCATGACGCTGTATTTGGACAATACTGCTTTGCTGACCCAGACTTTGTTGGATATCGGCCACGCGATGACCCGCACCGTTTTTCACCCGATAAACCCGGCCCACAACGGTCGGTAAAGCAGAAACACCATCAGCAGCCGACTGCCCTCCCATTTTTATCCAAAGTTTCTCTGCTTCTTGACGTAAATTCACACGCAGCAGCAGTGGAAAAATTTGGCTGGTTACGATCACAATGGTGATCAGCCCACAGATATAAGTTATGGAATATGCGGTGACCACATTGCCTTGCAGGCGCTGGATTTCAGTGATTGGTAGGTCAAGGCGAGAGATTGCATCGGTTGCGGTTCCTACCACCGCGGATTCAGTCGCAGCACCGGCCATCATACCCGCAGCCGTGCCGGGATCCAGATGCATGAAGTAAGTTGCTGTCAATACCAGTGTCAAAACCGCGATGACTTCAATTAAACAAAATATCCCCAGTTGAATGTTTCGGGCATTGAGATTGGCAAAAAACTGCGGCCCGCCGCTGTATCCCAAAGCAAAGATGAACAACATGAAGAAAACATTTTTGAGATCGGTATCGACTGAAATATGGAGTTGGCCAATCAACAAAGCGGCAATCAATGTTCCACAAACGCCGCCGAGCTGAATAGGCCCCAGGCGAATTTGACCAATGGCATATCCCATTGTGATAGAAAGAAAAATAGCCAGACCCGGTATAGTCTGTAATGCAATTACAACTGTGCCGAAAAAAATATCAGACATAGTCAAATCCAGGTTATGGAAATATTTTGAATTGATACCGGTGAAACGTTAAAGAAACACTCTGGTTTGTAAAAGATAGTCAATTAACATTTGAAAATTGAATTATCTTTCAATCTTTTATCGCCAGAGATTATCCCTTTGGTAATTTTTCAATGCTGCAGGTGTTGTAAAGCCAATAAAATAAAACAATGAGAATGATTGCGACAAATATAATTACCATGCTATTTAATTGACACCCTGCTTTCGCAGGGCATTGAATTTATTTGTAAACTGTTGCAGTGCCCTGGACTTTTCCTTCTACCCTTGCTGACGTGATGACATAATATTTCCCGCCCTTCTCATCGGCTAATTTTGAAAGTTCATCCTTGGCATCCTTTGGATCGGTAAAGGTACCCGAAGTGGAGACTGTTCCAACCTCAGTGTAATTTTTCGCTTCATCCTTAGAAATTTCTTGCGCAGCCATAACTGAAAATGACATTGACATAAATACTGCTGCTAACATTGCTATCATCTTGAAATTATTCATATCACCACCCAGGTTGATGTTTGCCTCACATTAGTGTGCAGGCAGTAATAATGACTAGATGACAAATAACAGAAATGCAAAATAAATATTCATCGCTTTTGATAGTTGTCGCCAAACTATTTTCAACGAATAGTTCGTTCACATGCAATATCATGAGGTTGAATTTTCCCATGAAATTAAAAAAATCAATTAAGATAATTCTTAAGGAGGAATTCTGTTGTTTGATCTGTACATGGCGAATTCAGACCTTTATCACAATTTTAAAATGGCACTTGGCATTCCAGTTTTAACCCGCTATTGTCTTTTCATAATCAGAAACATCTCAAGACAGCCAGTTCATATAAACAAACCATTATTAACTGCTTTGATATGTGGATGCCCTTTCGACTCTCGTTTAAATGTGAAGTTAGCCGTGAATGGCTTCATAGCGGTGTAAATTAAAATATATAGTGTTCATATCCCTAGCGTATGTTACATGCATGCTAGCTAATGGATTTTTATATCTATTTTCGTTTGAGACAATCTATTCAGGAAGGTTTGATAACAACGTAGACTCATGACGGGTCAACGACGTTTGTCAGAACCTGCCCTAACCGGAGTGCAGAAATGTCCAGAATCTCTTTTCGCAAATCGCATCTCGCCTCAATGTTGTCGGCTGCAAGTTGTTCATGGAGTGTACACCCGGCACCAGGTAACGATATCAATACGTTTCAAACCTAACCTTCATTAGCCAGCCAAATCATGCTGTTGTCGTAAGCCTGGATTACTCCACCGACATCTGTCCAGTTAAGTGAAATGAGGCTGTTTATTTGGGACTGACACAAGACATCCTCATCAACCCGAAGAATCCAAAACCGTCAAAAAAGCGTGACCAACGTGTGGATGCATAAATTTTTCTTTACTCGGCTTATTGCAGTTGCGTGAATCCTGTAATATCCATACCCACTCTGCCCACCTTTTCAGCATTCACAAAGAGTATCAATGCGTAAAAGTGTCCTTTCTGATAGCGCTCCTCGCTTGCTAAAGACCTCTCTTGGAAGAAGTATGGCCGTATTTCTGCTTTCCATCAGTTTACTGGTGGTGGCGATTAATGCCTGGTCTCTTTGGCACTCCTGGCAGCAACACCTGACAGAAAAAGAAGAAGATGCACGAAATCTTTCGCTCTCATTAGCCAAACAAGCTGAAGATGCCTTTTTACAGGTTGATATTACCCTCGCGGATGCTGTGCGGCAGTTACGCCAAAACGGCAACAGCTTTGCTGCAACGCCGCAATTCCTGCATCAAATCAAGGACCAGCAGAGCAAACTGCCGCAGCTTCATGGATTGTTTGTTTACGACACCGAGGGACATTGGGTTGCTTCATCTGGCAACTTCACGCCGACCAATGCCAGTAACGCCGATCGCGATTACTTTGTCTGGCATCGGACGCATCCCAGTCTGGATATCCATATCAGCCATGTCATCCGCAGTCGTTCAACGGGCGATCTGGTGATACCTGTTTCGGTTCGTCTCAATGATAATGCAGGCAATTTTGCCGGCGTCGCTCTTGCTACGGTCAAAGTGGATTATTTCCGGCAGTACTACAGCTACTACACGCTTGGAGATAAAGATGCGCTGGGATTGATCCTGGCGGATGCCACCGCCCTTTATATTCGCCCTTTTCCTGACTCTTATATTGGCCGGACCCTTTCCGGCAGCCCGCTATTTCAAACCGAGCTTAAATCGGCGTCGAGCGGCAGCGCGACCTGGCGTTCGACGCTTGATGGTGTAGAACGTGTATTTGGTTACGCCCGACTGGAGCGTTACCCACTGATCGTGACGGCAGGATATGACCGCGATCGGATTCGCATGGAGTGGATGGCGGCCAACTTGACCAATGTCTTGCTCAACATCGTGCTGTTATTAACCATTACTGGAATGGGCATCTTTGTATTGCGCCAGGTGGGTACCAATGTACGCAATCAAATTGAGCTGACCCATGTTCGTGATGAACTGACCACCATCAACCACACGCTGCAATCTTTAGCACTGGTGGATGGCTTGACTGGCCTGGCAAACCGTCGTCAGTTTGATGCTCTACTGGAACAGGCGCTGCTTCGTTCTGAAAAGAATGGCGAACCGCTGTCGCTGGTGATGATCGATATCGATTACTTCAAGCGCTATAACGATACCTATGGGCACGTTGCTGGCGACGAGTGCTTGCAGGATGTAGGCCTGGCGTTAAAGGATAGCGTGCATTATCAAGGCGATATCGTGGCACGTTATGGCGGCGAAGAGTTTGCGATCATTCTGCCCAGCACCTCAGCCTTTGATGCCAAAAAAGTGGCTGAGCGCGCGGTCAGATTTGTTGCAGAAACCGGCATTGCACATGAAAGCTCAGATGTTCCAGCTGGCGTAGTGACCATCAGCGCCGGCTACAGCACGCTGACGTCAACCGGTAAAACCGGCGAAGCAGACCAACTGAAACAGGAAGCCGATAAGGCTCTGTATCTGGCAAAGCGCAGCGGACGCAATCAAATTAAGCCTTAATGCGTGCTAAACAGCGCTATTTCTCAACGCTAAGAGACAGGGTTTTAGCCAGCAAAAACGGCCTTAAATACCCCACAGCATTGGATAACGGCAATACATCGGCATTGAGTTCAATGCCGATTTCTTCGCACAAGTAATCACGTCGAGTCGTAATTCGTTGCCAGAGTTTCGGGTATGCTACGGCGATCGCGCCCTGAAGTGATGAATCAGCCAACACGACACACTCTTCTGCACTAACACCGTTATAGCCCGGTACAGAGGGGATGATATCGATTTGCAATATCATGCCACTTTTCAACTTTTCGCGAGATTCATGGTAAATCGGCGATGACATCCATTCTTCATCAGCAACCAGATGGCCTGGATTCAGGTGCCAGCCAAAACGAGCTTTAGGCAGTACATCTTCGATCAAGTCATAAAGCTCACCGCCGGGCATACCAACATGGATATTCTCAAGCCAGGCCACCTGCGCGGAAAAGTAAGGCTTAGCGATTCTTTCCAGCCAATCCTTCTGTGCATCAGGCAGTTCGGAAGGATGAGCAATGACGAAGGCCGCTCGGCTGGACAGGCCGCCTTTAAATCCCGTTGTTAGCGACAAAGGATCGCCCTGCTGCACCTTTTTGTAACCAGGATAAAGGTTAGCATGATCAAAGCGAGCGCCCGTGGCAGCAATGGATACCACAGTATTATATTGACCTTCAGCAGCCAGAAGCGCGCCTAATTCTACTTCTCTTACACCCACTTCAACCGCGTCTAATGCATCAAGAATACAGTTCGATGCCAGATTGGCTCCATATTCATAATGCGCGATTTCATTGGTGTTATTGGTCACTCTGGCGCCGTTCTCTCCACCAATAAAGACGTGCGCAGCATTAAGCAATTCAGCCTCTTTTCTTAGCGTGCGTTGCACCGCGTCAACAATAAAATAAGGTACATCGAAATAGGCAGAACCATTGCCTGCGGCTGGGGTAAACATTTTCCATCCCACCAGGCCAACTTTGCCTTTATCACTCAGCCCGGCAGAGGCCAGAAGGTCTTCAAGGGGTGTTTCGTGGTCCATGGGCTGATTAGGCAGCGAAAATAACGGGCAATGAAGCAAGGTGACAGATACGCGTGAAAAGCGGGCAAGTTTGAGATTCTCATTTCCCAGGATAACGGTGCAGTTACCTCGGACATCAATTATCAGCAGCCCTTCTTCAAAGCGCGGAATAAATCCGGTTATGTATTCAAAATTCCCGCCGTGTTCTTTGTCTGCATAAATTACCAGCGCATCAAAACCGCCGTTAACCATCCCCTGCATGACCTTATTTTTTCGCTCCAGCATGGTCTCGTCGGAGAGGAATACGGGTTCAACCTGGGTAAATTTTATCGGTGCTTTAGTCGGGCCAAGCTGGATTGGGGGAGACATCATGATGAATGACCTCAGGTTAACGTGTCGAAGGCTGGAGTGGCGGAAACTGATTGCCGCAGGATTTAGCAAGGTAGCAGCTGTTGATTTTAATTGTGCACGGATAATGTCTTTACCGATTCCTTTCTCACCTCATACACACAAATTTTGTGTGAGGCCACCCTCAATTTCTTCAATCAATGCTGGTTAAGCAAGAAGCTCAAGGCGCAGAATGGAATATATAACCGTTAGTGAATATATATTCAGTCCATCATTGTAGCGCCTCGGATTACCCTAATCCCTAAGGAGAATGTCTTATGAGTGGTTACACCTACCCGAAATTTGGTGCCGGTTTGTGGCATTTTGCTAACTACATAGATCGTTATGCCGTCGACGGATACGGTCCGGCGCTCAGCACGCTAGACCAGATCAAACTGGCTGGCAGTGTTGAAGACTTATCGTATGTTGATGTGCCCTATCCCTTTACTGAAGGTGTTACCGTTGCCCAGGTTAAAGAAGCCCTGGACCATGCAGGGCTGAAAGCCATTGGCGTGACGCCTGAAATCTATCTGCGCCGCTTTTCTCGCGGTGCCTTTACTAATCCCGATCCCGCACTGCGCAAACAGGCCTTCGATCTGATGCATGAAGCGGCCAAAGTCGTGCGGGAATTGGGTGCCAATTATGTGAAAATCTGGCCGGGACAAGATGGATGGGATTATCCCTTCCAGGTTGATCATAAAAATCTTTGGAAACTGGCGGTTGATGGCATGCGCGAACTGGCGAGTGCCAATCCTGATGTCAAATTTGCCATCGAATATAAACCGCGCGAACCACGCGTTAAAATGACCTGGGATTCCGCTGCACGCACCTTACTGGGGATTGAAGATATTGGACTCGATAATGTTGGAGTGTTGCTGGACTTTGGCCACGCGCTATTTGCCGGTGAATCACCCGCGGACTCAGCCCAGCTGATAATTGACCGCGGCAGGCTGTTCGGTATGGACGTGAATGACAACCTACGTGGCTGGGATGACGATCTCGTTGTCGGCACAGTGCACATGACAGAAATTTTTGAGTTCTTCTATGTGCTCAAAATCAATAATTGGGATGGCGTATGGCAGCTAGACCAGTTCCCCTTCCGTGAAGACCATGTTGAAGCCGCCAATCTGTCGATTCGATTCCTGAAGCATATTTACCGTGCCCTGGATAAGCTGGATATTGCCGCGTTACAAGCGGCGCAAAGTGAACAAAACCCACTCAAAGCGCAGAGAATCATTCAGAATGCGCTGTTAAGCAGTATTGAAGACTAGTCCTGTCGTGCCCGGCACTTTATTGCCGGGCAACTTTGTACTCTCCGCTCGCTATCACCAAAATCAATAAATTCTGCTAATCTGTAAACCTGCGAAAATGTAGGGATTCATCACATTTATCTCGCCAATCCGTCCAAATCTTCGTATACGCTACATCCAATCAGTAAAACACATAAGTGGATCTAAATTTTAATCTCAAAGTAATTCCATTGTTCATTTTTGTTTATTATATTAGCGATACTTTAACGTGGATGAGTTGAGGTATACCGTGCATTTATCAAGGAAATCAGTTATTAGCAGTGCGATATCTGATGGCGTACTCAATAAGAGAACGCATAGAATCTGCAAAATAATTAATGATATTGATGACAGGATTAGCATCGCACCTGCCACCGGTTTTATAGAGTTTCTCAAGGGAATGGAAATGACCAACGGCGAATATCGCCGCACTGGCATAGTTAAAGACAGCCGCTCTATTTTCCTCTACAACGAAGGTCTGCTTAATCCCAACAGCACCCTATTCCTCGCGAGAAAAGAACAAGATATTTTGGGCACCATCAGCGTGATAGGCCGCCATGAAAACAACATTCCCTGCGCCACGTTGTTCCGGGAAGAACTTGACGCATTGCGCCTGGAACAACGCAAAGTGGTTGAGTTAGGCACCCTCTCAGTAAAACACCAATCCCAAAGCGACAACTTGGTGTTTATGCTCTATCTCAAGATCATGATTTACACCATATTTGTTGAAAAAGTGGATGATATATTCATTCAGGTTAAGGCAAACGTAGCCTCATTTTACGTGCGAAATTTCTTGTTCAAAAAGGTAGGGAAGAACAAGCTGCATCCGGATTACAGCAATCTTGAAGCCTCCCTGCTACGTGTGGACGTGAAAAGCATTCGCGAAAAAATCTATGAGCAGAAGTGTTATGGCTCAAGGGGTTGGCTGCGCATCCTGAACGAACTGGGGTTGTTGAAGCAATACCGGGTTATCTCTCACCAGTGCCGGCAGTGCTCTCGATTCACGCCAGATAAACGCGATGCTGAGGTCTATCAATACCTTTGTAATCTTTAACTGCCCCCCGGTGAAAGCTCTTTAGATGCGCGCTATAAACTGCTGTTCAGCATCAAACGACGCAGCGGCTTATTGATGCGCATCTTTCAGTGATTCTATTGGATGTTGTAACTTAAACGGGTAATAAGCAAACGGAGCATTTCCAGAAAAATTTGCACCCGGTAGCATTTTTATTCTCTTGTTAGGATGCTTCGCCCAAATTTTGTGATCCAGATGAAGGAATCGATTTTTAGCGCGTTGACTAATTTCTAGCCTCATCTGAAAGTAATGTTAAGCGCCTCAGGGAGGCAGCGGAAAATATACATAGTAATTTGTGTTGATACGCAATTTATTGCACCCGGGTGCATAGAAGCCCTATCCATCCTACAGAGATACAAAAATGAAGATAATCAAAGTAATAATGATCGCCTGTGGTTTACTCAGTGTATTTGGTGTGCAAGCCAAAACGTATATGGTGGGTGTTGCTCTGGCTAATCTGGATCTTAACTTTGTTTCTATCCTTCGCAGTCAAATGGAAACACAGTTGAAAGAGAAAGGATTGAATAGCCAGTTTGCCGATGCTAAAGGGGATGTTTCACTGCAAATCCAGCAGGTTGATGATTTTATTAATCAGGGTGCCGACGCGATTATCGTTAACCCGGTAGACACGCAAGGTGTTATGCCTGTGATTGCGGCAGCAAAGAAAGCCAACATCCCTCTGATTTTCGTCAACCGTAAACCTGAAGTGCCCCTGAGCGATAAGATGGCTTATGTTGGCTCCGACTCTGCTTTGAGTGGAAAAATGGAGATTGAAGCGCTGGCAAAACGCATGAACAACCAGGGGAACATCGCCATCCTGATGGGTTCACTCTCCACCGAGGAAGCGCGCCAACGCACTAAAGCCGTTGAAGATTATGTCAGCGCCCATCCGGGTCTTAAGGTCATTCAAAAGCAGACCGCTAACTGGCAACGCAATGAAGCCGTCGATAAAACCCTCTCCTGGTTGCAGGATGGCAATTCGATCAACGCCATTGTTGCTAACAACGATGAGATGGCCATTGGTGCGATCATGGCACTGGATCAGTTGAAGAAGAGCGATGTATTAGTGGCAGGAATCGATGGCACACCTGATGGATTGCAGTTCATCAAAAACGGCAAAATGGCTGTCACCATCTTCCAGGATGCGAAAGGCCAGGCCATTGGCGCAGTTAATGTGGCAAGCGATATGCTGACCGGCAAGAAAACCGAAGCTATAACTGGGTGCCCTATCAGACCGTCACCAAGGAAAATTACCAGTCGTTTACTGACAAGAATCAAAAATGAGACAGAAGGCGGCCCGCTGGGCCGCCGAGAATTACGGGTGTTGATGACGCCACTCCTGAGTACGACCACCATAGCCATACGCCGCCGCACGTGCATCGATGAGATGGACATAACTTTCCTGATGTAAATCAGGTCGTAAAGCGCTAAGTGCCTTAAAGACTTCTTGCACATAACGCGATTTTTCAGCTTTGGTATTGGTTTCATCGGTGATGCTGATATCCAGATGAAAAGCGCTTCCTCCTATTTCATCCAGTGCAACTCCGCCAATAAACCACTGGTCAGAGGGAATAAACTGTACAGCGGTTGCCATTACTGCTCGATCTTTACCAAACACTTCTGCGGTGAAATTGTTAATAGTTTTAACTGCCTTTCTCATCAAATCACTGTCACGTTCGCCGGATAACTGCAAAACAATATGTGGCATGTTAATGCTCCTCATTGTGGGTTCATCACCACTATTGCGCATTGCATTACCATCGGTAAAACGGGATTATAGAATGGCATCTAATCAATTAACCGATGGATAAAATGAACAGCTTCGATATGGAACAACTACGCAGCTTCGTCACCGCTGTTGAATCCGGGAGCCTGACTGCGGCGGCACCGCTGCGCTGCCTGTCGCAATCAGCACTGAGTGAGCAGCTGCGTAAATTAGAACAACGTGCCAATCAAATCTTACTGATTCGAAGTAAAAGTGGCGTTGTTCCCACGGTTGCCGGAGAAAAATTGTTACCGCATGCAAGGCAGTTGCTGGCGCTTGCCGATGCGGCATGGCGCGATCTGCAAGGCGTTTCGCTCAGTGGTGAAATTTGTCTCGGCATCACAGACTATTGTCGACCCGCAGATATGGTGAATTTGCTGGCGGGATTTAGTCGGCACTACCCGCATTTGAGACTGCGTACTTTGATGGGGAAAAGTAGTGATATCGAAAACGCCTGGCAACACGGTGAAATCGACCTCGCAATAGTAATGCGAATCCCAGGAATTCACCCCGCCACCTCTCATCCGCGAGAAGTTTTATTAATGCGTGAGGCTATGATGTGGGTGGGTAACTTACCCGCAGTGGCAAACGAGCCTGTACCGCTAGCCTTATTACCTGAAGGTTGTTCATTGCATCGCCTGGCTTGTCAGACCCTGAAACAGCATCAACGACCCTTTTTTATTCGTCACATAACGTCGGGTGTTCGCGGACTGCAAACGGCGCTGGTCGCTGGGCTGGGTATTGGCTGCCTTAATCAATCAGCTGTTCCCACAGGTTTGCACAACGTTGAAGCAATGAATTTACCTTCGCTTCCGCAGGCAGAGTTTATCCTGCTTCAGGGGCCTGATGATGACAGCAGCAAAGCAAAAACGTGTGCCGCTTTCAGTGAGATTTTGAAGAGCACCTTGTCAGGAAGGATGACTTAAAGGCAACTTAAAACACGAGTGTTAATCCCTGCTAAATATTGAAATTCCCAAGAGCAAGGAATAGGTTTCGCAAGCAAAAAAAGCACCTCATCGATTGTAATGATAACTATTCGCAGTTAGTATCAGCTCAACTTTACATTTGACACACTTTGACATCATGTTGCCCGCTGCCACTTCCCTTACTGCGCCTTCGCTTGCGACATTCTATGCCGATAACCGCGGCTGGCTGACGCAATGGCTTACCGCAAAGCTGCGATCCGCTTTTGATGCGGATGACGTCACGCAAGATACCTTCATGCGCGTGATGAGCGGCAACAGTCTTACCGAAGTGCGCGATGCCAAATCTTTCCTGTGTACCATTGCCAAACGCGTGATGGTCGATCGTTTTCGACGTCATGCGCTGGAAAAAGCTTACCTGGAGATTCTCAGCCAGCTGCCGGAAGCGGTTACGCCCTCACCCGAGTTACAACAGAGTCAGCTGGAAACGCTACAACTCGTGGATCAGATGCTGGATGGACTGGGTAACAAAGCACGTCAGGCATTTTTGCTGTCACAGCTGGATAACCTCACTTACGCCGAAATCGCACAGCAGCTTTCGGTGTCTATCAGTTCAGTGAAAAAGTATATGGCAAAAGCCACCGAGCACTGCCTGCTGTTTCGCCTTGAGCACAGTTTCTAAATCATGTCATCCCTCACTACTGAACAACGTCAGGCTCTGCGTAACGCCTCTCACTGGTATGCCGTATTAAGCGGCGAACGTGTCAGTCCGCAGCAGGAAGAAAAGTGGCAGCAGTGGGTCGATGCTAATCATGAAAATCAGTGGGCATGGCAGCAGGTGGAAAATCTGCGCCAGCAAATGCAGACCATGCCAGGCAATATTGCCAGCAAAACGCTGCATGATTCTCAACTGACCCGACGCCACGTTCTGAAGGGCTTACTGCTCGCTGTAGGGGCTGGCGCAAGCTGGCAACTTTGGCAAAGTAATATTTCCACTGGCATCCGCGCTGACTATCACACGGCGAAAGGCGAAATTCGCCAGTTCCCATTAAAAGATGGCAGCTTGCTCACGCTGGACACCGCTTCAGCCGCCAATGTGCGTTATGACGATAACGAGCGCCGTATTGATTTGCTGTTTGGCACCCTGGCGCTCACCAGTGGCAAGGATGCGCTGAAGCGCCCGCTGCGTGTTTATACCCCTGAAGGACAACTCACCGCACTGGGTACCGAATTTAGTGTGGAGCGGCAAGAGCACAGCACCCTGCTGAGGGTGAACCAGCATGCCGTGGCAGTGCGATTGGCGCAGCAACCAGATCAGCTTATGACCGTGCAGCAAGGTCAGATGCTGAGTTTCAGCGCTAACGCCTTCGATGCAGTGCAAAAGGTTAACGAAAACCTGCAATGGACACGTGGCCTGTTGAGTGTCAGCGATCGTCCGCTCGGCGAAGTCATCGCGCAACTGGCACTTTATCGCCAGGGCATTTTGCGCTGTGATCCTCAAGTCGCTCAGCTGCGCGTAAGTGGAACCTATCCTCTGTTGCAAAGCGATGTTGCGCTCAATGCTTTGCAACAAACGCTGCCCATTTCCCTGCAACGCGTTACGCGCTATTGGGTCACGGTGAAGGCCCGATAATATTTTTATAAAAAATGTCTCCGGGGATTGTCCCTTTTCTGCCGCTCATACGACTTCTCTCTGAATACAGCAAAACAATGATAATTTTTGGAGACGTTATGACGGTTTCACGTGCCTCTTCACTGCGCGCATTGTCCAAAGCCAGCCCGCTGGTGATGGCTATTCGCCTGAGTTTGTTACCTTTGGCTTGTTTCACACCAGGCATCGCGCAGGCTGCAGCGCCAGCCACCACGCATTACGCCATTCCTGCGGGTCCACTTGATGCTGCGTTGAATCAGTTTGCGGCCTCGGCAGGTATTACGCTGTCACTGGATGCCGAACTAACTCGCGGAAAAAAGAGTCCCGGCTTACAAGGCGACTATACGATTTATGATGCGTTCACCCATCTGCTGCAAGGCAGCGATCTTCAGGCTAATGGCCTCGGCGCAAATGTATGGACTGTCAAACCGCTCGGTCGCACCGCGGGTGAACCCAGTCTGACCGTAGTAGGCGACTGGTTAGGTGATGCGCGTGAAGCTGACGTATTCGAACATGCCGGTGCACGCGATGTGATCCGTCGCGAGGATTTCGCCAAAAACGGTGCCGCCAGCATGCGCGAAGTGCTTAACCGTATTCCGGGCGTCAATGCGCCGGAGAATAACGGTACCGGCAGCCACGATCTGGCGATGAACTTTGGTATCCGTGGCCTCAATCCTCGTCTCGCCAGCCGATCAACCGTGCTGATGGATGGCATACCAGTGCCCTTCGCACCTTACGGACAGCCGCAACTCTCTCTGGCTCCAGTTTCTCTGGGCAATATGGATGCTATTGACGTGGTGCGCGGCGGCGGTGCGGTACGTTACGGGCCACAAAGTGTCGGTGGCGTGGTCAACTTTGTCACGCGTGCCATCCCTGAGCATTTTGGTATCGAAGCCGGCGTTGAAGGCCAGCTCAGCCCCACCTCCTCACAAAATAACCCGAAGGAAACCCATAATCTTCTGGTCGGCGGAACGGCTGACAACGGTTTTGGCAGCGCGCTGCTTTATTCTGGCACTCGTGGCAGTGACTGGCGGGAACACAGTGCCACACGTATTGATGATGTGATGTTGAAAAGCCGTTATGCGCCTAATGAAGTCCATACTTTCACCAGCCTGTTGCAATATTACGATGGTGAAGCCGATATGCCGGGCGGCCTGTCGCGCGCGGATTATGATGCCGATCGCTGGCAATCCACCCGCCCTTATGACCGCTTTTGGGGGCGTCGTCAGTTAGCCAGCCTGGGCTATCAGTTCCAACCCGATCAACAGCATAAATTCAACATTCTTGGTTTCTACACCCATACCTTGCGCAGCGGCTATCTCGAACAAGGGTCGCGTATCACCCTATCACCGCGTGAGTACTGGGTGCGCGGCATTGAGCCACGCTACAGCCAGAGCTTCAATCTTGGCCCTTCTGCCCATGAAGTCGGCGTCGGCTATCGCTATGTCAGCGAATCCGGTCATGAAATGCGCTATTACACCCCAACCGTGAGTGGTGAATTGCCCTCTACTGCCAGCTCTTACGATCGCGACACGCGATCCGGTACCGAAGCGCACGCCTGGTATCTTGATGACCGCATTGATATTGGCAACTGGACCATCACGCCAGGGATGCGTTTCGAGCACATCAGCTCCTATCAACGCAATGCCATTCGCGGCACTCAGCAGGACGTCAGTTATAACGCGCCACTGCCTGCATTGAATGTGCTTTATCACCTCACCGACAGCTGGAACCTCTACGCCAACACCGAAGGCTCCTTCGGTACAGTGCAATACAGCCAGATTGGTAAAGCCGTAGAGAGTGGCAGCGTTGAACCTGAGAAAGCACGCACCTGGGAGATCGGTACGCGCTTTGATGACGGCGCGCTGACGGCCGAAATGGGCTTGTTCCTGATTAACTTTAACAATCAGTACGACTCAAATCAGACTGACGATTCTGTGACTGCTCGCGGGAAAACCCGTCATACCGGCCTGGAATCGCAGGTACGTTATGACCTTTCCGCCCTGACGCCTGCGCTGGAAAACATCTCAGTTTATGCCAGCTACACCTACGTGAATGCCGAAATCCGTGAAAAAGGCGATACCTATGGTAATCAGGTACCGTTCTCACCGCGTCAAAAAGGCACGCTTGGCGTTGACTACAAACCGGGCAACTGGACCTTCAACCTCAACAGTGATTTCCAGTCCAGCCAGTTCGCTGATAACGCCAATACCGTTCAGGAGAGTGCTGATGGCAGCACCGGCCGCATTCCCGGCTTTATGCTGTGGGGAGCGCGTGCCAATTATGATTTCGGCCCACAAATGGCCAACCTCAATCTGGCCGTTGGCGTGAAAAATATATTCGATCAGGACTATTTCACTCGATCGTATGATGACAACAACAAAGGCCTGTACGCTGGACAACCGCGCACCTTCTATTTGCAGGGTTCACTCAAGTTCTGATAAGCCATTTATAACCGGGCAGCCCTTGGGCTAGCCCGGTTTTTTGCTTTGTGGAGATGTCACTATGCAACAATTATTTCGCTGGCTGATGATGGGATGTTTCATCGCATCGGCTTTAAACGCGCACGCTGTCACGGTGCAGGATCAGCACGGAACATTCACCATTAATAAGGTTCCGCAGCGCATTGTGGTACTGGAGTTATCCTTTGCGGATGCCCTCGCGGCAGTGGCAGTGAGCCC
This sequence comes from Erwinia sp. S63, assembly GCF_016625195.1. GTDB lineage: Bacteria > Pseudomonadota > Gammaproteobacteria > Enterobacterales > Enterobacteriaceae > Pantoea. The sequence continues at coordinate 310,894 of NZ_JACVUP010000004.1, read as the reverse complement.
GGTGGGCATCGCTGATGACAACGATCCGCAGCGTCTGCTGCCAGAAGTCCGTCAGCAGCTGCAACCCTGGCAATCCGTTGGCCTGCGGGGACAGCCAAGTCTGGAAGCCATTAGCGCCCTACATCCTGATCTGATTATTGCCGACAGCAGCCGCCACGCCACGATTTATGCCGCACTGCAGCGCATCGCGCCGGTCTTATTGCTGCAGTCGCGTAATGAAACCTACGTGGAAAACCTGCAATCTGCCGCGATCATTGGCGATGTGGTTGGCAAACATACTGAAATGCAGCAGCGTCTGGCATTGCATCAGCAACGTATGCATGACGCCGCCGCAAAATTACCGCCAAATACCTCGGTGCTGTTTGGCACTTCACGTGAAAACCAGTTCACTTTGCACTCCTCAGCCAGTTATACCGGCGGCGTGTTAATGGCGTTAGGAATTCAGGTGCCACAGCCTGTCAATCACACGCCGATGACCGTGCTCAGCCTGGAGCAGTTGCTAGCGATTAATCCTGATTGGTTACTGGTGGCGCACTATCGCGATGAAAGTATCGTGAAAAAATGGCAGCAAGATCCATTGTGGAGCCTGATCAAAGCTGAACAGCAGCATCATATCCGCGCAGTGGACAGCAACAGCTGGGCGCGCGCACGCGGATTGTTTGCCGCGGAAAAAATTGCCAGTGACGCCGTCACGTTATTGACTGCGCCATGACACAATTTCACCGCTGGTTAATCAGCCTGCTGGCATTGGGCACCGCGTTTTGGTTCAGCCTGATAAGTTTTGCCGCACTGCCGATATCCGCGCAGGCGGCCTGGCATGCACTGCTGCCAGGAGAGGCGCACAGTGTGGCGGAAGCCCTGGTTTATAACCTTCGCCTGCCGCGTGCGCTGGTGGCCATCATGCTGGGAGCCAGTCTGGCGTTGGCTGGTGCGCTGTTGCAGGTGCTGACCCACAATCCGCTGGCCTCACCGGCTATTCTTGGCATCAACAGCGGTGCGGCCCTGGCGATTGCGCTGACGTCTGCATTTAGCCCGATTGCGTTGCAGGGCTATCCGCTTTCGTTCATCGCGGCTACGGGGGGTGGGTTGAGCTGGCTGTGCGTCAGTGCTGCAGGCCGAGGCAGCAATCAGCACACCGACCGCCAGCGGTTGATCCTTGCTGGCATAGCCCTTTCTGCGTTTTGCATGGCGTTAACGCGTGTGACGCTGCTGCTGTCAGAAGATCACGCCTTTGGCATTCTTTACTGGCTGGCTGGCGGTATTTCCCATGCGCGATGGCAACAAGTTTGGTTACTGCTGCCGTTTGTCGGTTTCCTGACGCCGTTGATTTTATTACAGGCTCGTGCGCTCAATCTGCTCGGCATCGGTGATGATGCTGCTCATGCGCTGGGGGTGAATTTGTATCGCCTTCGACGACTCCTCAGCGTGGCACTGCTGATACTGGTGGGCGCCTGTGTGAGTGTAGCCGGGCCGTTAGGCTTTATCGGGTTGTTGGTTCCTCATCTGGCGCGGGCGTGGATTGGGCATGATTTACGCATCATGTTGCCGATGTCGATGATCCTCGGCGCGTTGATTTTATTAATGGCTGATATTGCCGCCCGCTGGTTGGCCTGGCCCGGTGAAATACCCGCTGGCGTGGTGCTGGGATTGATTGGCGCGCCGGGATTTGTCTGGCTGGCGCGGAGACGCCATTCATGAGTGCACGCTTAGTGTTCTGTTTACTGTTGGCGGGGATGATAGTCGCCGCGCTGTTCAGTTTGAAACTCGGCGTGCAAGGCATGAGCTGGACGGTGTTTTGGCAATCATGGCATTCCGCTGGCGATGCCCACTATGCCGTGTTCGAATATCGTTTGCCGCGCCTGGTGCTGGCGGTTTTGGTGGGAGCAGCGCTGGCCGTTTCCGGTGTTCTGGTACAGGGCATCATTCGCAATCCCCTGGCTTCACCGGACATTCTCGGCGTCAACCATGCCGCGAGCCTGGCTACGCTGTCAGCACTGCTGCTCTTCCCTGCGCTTCCTGGCTTCTTGCTGCCCCTGTTTGCCTTCGGCGGTGGATGTCTGGCGTTACTGATATTACGCATGCTGGTGAATTTCTCGACACCTTTACGTCTGGCGGTGGTTGGCATCGCGCTGGCTGCTTGCTGGGCGAGTTTGACGGATTACCTGATGTTATCGCGCCCGCAGGATGTCAACATGGCGCTGCTTTGGCTGACTGGCAGCTTGTGGGGACGTGACTGGTCGATGGTTACGCTGGCATTGCCTATCCCACTGTTGCTGCTGGGCAGCCTGCGTTTTACGCGCGATCTTGATCTGCTGGCCCTCGGCGATGAACGCGCCGCCACCCTCGGCGTTGGCCTGGCGTCCGTTCAGCGTTGGGCTTTCATCATCGCCGTGGCGCTGGCGGCGATCGGCGTGGCGATCTGTGGGCCAATCGGCTTTATCAGCCTGGTGGTACCCCATGTGATGCGTCATTGGGTTGGCGGACGCCATCGCCACTTACTGCCGCTGGCGGCTGTTGGCGGTGCATTGCTGCTGGTATTCGCTGATTTATTCGCACGCACTATTGCCCCCCCGATGGAACTGCCTGCAGGTGTGATTACAGCACTACTCGGTGCTCCCTGCTTTTTCTGGTTACTGATTAGGATGCGCTAAATGCAACTCTCAACTCACGATCTCTGTATCGGTTATGGCAACAAACGCATCCTTCACCATTTGAATCTTGCGCTACCGACAGGACAGATTAGCGCGTTGCTCGGTCCCAACGGCTGTGGCAAATCGACGTTGCTGAAAAGTTTTGCCCGATTACTTATCCCGCAGCAAGGCGAAATACGCATTGAACAGCAAGCTTTGACGTCTCTGACTTCTCGTCAACTGGCACGACATCTGGCGTTGTTGCCGCAGCAGCATTTGACACCCGAAGGCATCAGCGTTGAAGAGCTGGTGGGATATGGACGCAGTCCGTGGCTGCCCTTCTGGGGCCGCCTGTCAGCCAGCGACAAAATGCAGGTTCAGCATGCGATGGAGCGGATGGATATCGGTGACCTGGCGCGTCAACGTGTCACCGCATTATCAGGAGGCCAACGCCAGCGGGTCTTTCTTGCTATGTTGCTGGCGCAAGATACGCCGCTGGTTTTACTCGATGAACCCACCACCTGGTTAGACATCAATCATCAGGTTGAGCTGATGAAATTGATGGGTGAACTCAAAGCACAGGGTAAAACCGTTATTACCGTGCTGCATGACCTTAACCAGGCCGGCCGCTATTGCGATCACCTGGTGTTACTGAAGCAGGGGCAGTTGGTGACTCAAGGCACACCGACAGAAGTATTGACGCCGCCGGTCTTACGCGAGGTTTTTCAGGTCGAAGCCAGCGTGGTGGCCGACCCATTGTGCGGCGCACCACTCTGTTTATTTCACGATGCTTAAATCAAGCGCCACCGAAGGTGGGCAGCCAACCCAACCAGCTCAGTAACCAGGCGACGATATTCAGCACACCGAATATCATCACCAACACAATCGGGAGCGTGCAACGCGGCATCCCGGTAAAACGCTGTTGTGCTTTCCATGCCAGCATTGCCGGGATAAATACGGCCCAAAGCGTTGCAAACAGCCCTGCAAATCCAATCGCGGCGACAAAGCCATGTGGCCAGAGTAATGACGCCATTAACGGTGGCAGAAAGGTCAGGCAGGCGGTTTTCAGACGTGCAGCAGGAGAATTGCCCCAGCCTAAACGATCGGCGATGAAGTCAAACAGACCGGCTGTAACCCCGAGAAAGGACGCAATCACTGCGAAATGCGAAAAGATGGACATCATCAATGCCAGTACGCTGACGTGCAGATGATTGCTCAACGCAGCCATCAGCGCGGCGATATCACCGCCCTGCTGTACGATTCCTGGGAATGCGGCCCTCGGCACATTACCCATTGTGCTGGTCAACCAGAACAGATAGAGAGCGAGCGACATTAAAGTGCCAAGCACCAGCGCTTGTGTGATTGACCGTTTGTTACCATCGTAATAACTCACCAGCCCGGTGATGTTGCCGTGATAACCAAAAGACGCCAGACAAAACGGCAATACACCGAGAGCATAAGGCCAATAGCTTTCTCCAACTGGCGCCGCGCTGATCAACGAAGGCAAACTGACCTGCGTCAGCAAACCGCCAAATAACAGGATCAGCAGCAGAATTTTCGCCAGTACGCAGAAGGTCATTAAACGACTCACGCCAGTGGTACCGAGCCACACCACGGCGGCAACGCAGAGCGTTAGCGTGATTTTCGCACCGGCGGTTGAGAGCGGCAACCCCGCCAGGTTGAGCGAGTGCTGATACACCGGACCGCTGGCGGAGATGTAAGCATAGGTCAGGATGCCCAGCACAAACAGAATGCTCAGACCGTTGAGCGTTGCCCAACCTCTACCCAGCAGATCTTTGGTTAAGGTATCGTAACCGGATCCCTGTGGGTAATGCAGGCTGGTGCGCATAAACAGCAAACCTGATAGCAACATCGCACCCCACGTCACCAATAACAGCAGCAGCGCCCAACCAAACCATGCACCGGCCATCACAATCGGCAATGTGAACATACCCGCCCCCACCACCGTGCCGCAGATAATCATCGCGCCCCACCAAACAGAGGGTTGGCGACGGCTCAAGGTTAAATCCGTCATTTTGTAAAATCCCTGCAAACATCAAAGCCGGCGATATTACACGGAAAGCGGCGTGAGGGAGAGGCAACGGCAGCAGGTCGTGGTGCGGTGAGTGTCAGCTTAGGGTGACAGCGTCACTCGCTGGTGGCGTGTTCAGACTTGTTGTTGATGAATTCATCGAAACATTGGTAAGTGCTGGTATCAAATAACGAAATGGCTTCAACCTCATTCATTGGTATCACATGCCGGAAATGTTGCAGGTTCAATCCCTTTGAGTCCGCCGTAATCCCCTTCTTCAGATAGAGTTCGTAATAACGATGTTGTTCGTGATAATACAACGTGTCCTTATCCCGGTAGCCACTGATACAAGGGATGATAGACAGGTGCTGGGTGAGACTGTGCTCTATACGGGGTGCGGCGACATAACCAATGTAGACCTTGCGTGATTTAAGCGTAACGAAAATCAACATGTCCTCATCAATAGCCTGAACCAGCAGGGATTCAATCGCATCCAGGGCTGCCATTTCACGATAGGCGGCCTGACGGACGCGTTCGTCACGCAATGATTTTTGTGCGGCATCACCTGCCCTCCAGGCGATAAAACACCCTGCACACAAAGAGAGAATGAAAAACAGTGGATATGAGAGAGCCGTTTTGTTCGTTAACCACGAATAGAAGTCTTTGATGCCATAGGTGGACACAAACAGATGGGGGATTGAAATAATGAGACTAACAATGAGTAAAAACAGGTAGATGAACAGAATCAGGCAAAATCCCTGAATGACAAACTTGCAACCATGCATGGCAACATAAAAGTACGATGTCCAGCCATTAGTTCTGGCCTGGCGTATGCGTGATTGATAATGATTTTCTGTAAACCAAAAGCCACAGACCAATACCACCATAATCACCAACGGACCCATCGTTAATCCTTAACGTTTCGCGGCCAATTCCTTCATGCGAGCCTGCATGGAATCGCGGACCTGCGGATTACTCATATTTAACCAGGCATTACCGTTCGCATCAGTGATAATTTTGCTGTCATTTGACTGCTCAATATCCTGCTGGTTGATTGATTGCATCAATCGCCCCGGCATGCTGAGAAAACGCTCCAGAAATTTTGGCATATGATCTCCTGACTTCATAAAGTTTAAACCGTTAACGGGCATCAACCGTTTCAACATGATGCCTCCTCCAAGTAAAAACTCAACCTTTCCTGAAATTTCGACATTTAAATGTGGGCAACATTCAATCTAAGTCTGAAAAAAGTAACCCTTTTAGAAGGCAAAACAAGCCATCTCGTTTTAAATGAACTGAATATTTATACAGCACTTAGCGGTGAATCTCCAACGATAAATCAAGCACACTTGCTGACGCTGGCTACTGACACGGGCGCACTTGGTGCGCCCGTGTTTCCGTCATTGATAAAACGCAGGGCGTGGTGGCATAGTAATCGGCACAATTTCACCGTTATTCTGTGCAGCAACACAAGCATCGGCAGCAACCGCCGCAGCATAACCATCCCAGGCAGATGGGCCAGTCATGTTGTCAGACAGCACATTGTTAATGAAATCCTGCAATTCCACATCGTAGGCATCGATGAAGCGCTTCTTCCAGTCGGTCAGAATTCCCGTGGAGAGTTTAGCCGCACTGCGCGTCTGAACGGACATCGGCTCAGGTAAGCTCGCAATCCCGGTTTCACCCACCACTTCACACTGTATGTCATAGCCATAAGCACAGTTGACGAAAATTTCGACGTCAATACGCACACCTTTCGCCGTTTCCAGCAGCACTATCTGTGGGTCTTTTAGATGGGATGAGGCTTTACGAGTTTTACGCGGATAAATCACCTGAGCACTGACGTAATCGTCTTTCAGCAACCAGCGCAGAACATCCAGTTCATGGATCAGCGTATCGGTAATCGCCATGTCCGTGGTGTAGGCATCGCCGACTTCCGGATTACGATGCGCGCAGTGCAGCATTAAAGGCTCGCCAATGTCTCCGCTTTCAATGACGCTTTTCAATGCACGGTAGCCGCTATCGTACGGGCGCATAAAGCCAACCTGCACGCGTTTTTTGCCGCCCGCGATTTCCGCCTCCACGATATTCATACAACCCTGCGCTGTCACAGCCAGCGGTTTTTCACAAAAAACCGCTTTCCCTGCTTTGATGGCGGCCAGTACAAACTCTTCATGCGTTGGACCCCATGATGTCACCAGAATCGCCTGTACATCAGGAGCATTGATCAGGTCATGTGCATTGTCATAGATCTCGGCTTTGAGTCCGAGATCGACCACGATCTGTTGGCAGTTAATACGGTTGATATCATTCAGTGCGACAACACGAGCATTTTGCAGTACCTGACTGCAACGACGAATGTGTTCGCGGCCAATTGTGCCAGTGCCGATTACCCCAATATTGAGCGTCATGATTTGTTCCTTCGATCTTCTGTACAAGTAGGATTAATGGTTCAGGTAGTCAATGCTGGTACGAATTTCACGCGCGATATCCGCTTCGCTCCACGCTTCCATCACTGAAGAGAACGGTTCAAACGCGTAAACACCGGTGTAACCCCTCTCTTCCAGGCGCTGGACTTGCTGCTTCGATTGCAGCCGATCCTCAGCGCTGAGCATGATGCGTTCTTCATCGGTCAATGCTGCAACTGGACGTGTGTCCGTTACGCCAGACAGGTGCACCAACCCAATGTGGTTAACGTCAATGCCTTCGGCGAAGTCCTGCTCTGCCCCTTCATACAAATGATGATGGAAGGTATCGAGCACGATCTTAAATGGCACACCCGCCTGTTTAATCAGCTGTTGTGCCAGCGCCGCAGAACGCAGCGAGCTCTGCGGAAAGCCCAACGGCTCCACCAGCCCTTCAATACCATATTCGGCAAACAGCGGCGCGAGGGTTTTTAATGCCGCCACCGTTTGTTCACTTGAAATCACCGTGCCGTCATTCAAAGGACACAACACCAGGGATTTCGTACCCGTTGCGCGCGCGTCCTTTAATAACCCGCGTGTTTTTTCCAATACCTCATCGGATAACTGGTTAAACGGATACACCGCATTGATTGTTTCGATGGTGAGCGCATGTTGATTTGCCAGCTCGCGAACTTTATCGCCGCCCAAATGATCTGTCACACTGCCACTTTTCATATCATTACGAATTTCGACCTTATTCAACCCCAGATTTTCAACCAACGTAAAAAACTGGTTAACACTTAAATTCGGCGCAATTTTTCGATTAATACAAAAACGGTCACTGCTTATTTTATATGTCATAAATCTTCCTGAAATCATTATCAGTATTTTGAGTTTGGTTATTCTGTTTTGCTGCAGTACTTAACGTGGTTTGATAGTAATTTATCTTTTTAAGTTGTACTGCGTCATCGTTGAGTGATTTACATCAGCCTCAAGCAAGCCTCAAATGCAGCTTTAAGGCTTACCGTCATAAAGCGCGAAGAAGTAATGCTCGACCTGTTCCAGACTGCGCCCTCGCGTTTCCGGAATGGTGCGCAGCACAAACATCGAGCCGCCAATACCAATAATCGCGAAGGTGAGGAAAGCGCCTGCGAGACCAAAGGCAGCCAGCAACATCGGGAACGCCATTGAAATAGCAAAGTTGGCCATCCACAGGGCGAATACCGCGCCGCCCATACAGATCCCACGCATGCGAGCGGGGAAAATCTCCGAAAGCAGCAGCCAGGTCACCGGGGAAAGTGCGCCTTGCTGGAAGCACAGGAACATCAGCATGCCAGTCAATACTAGATACGCACGTAGCAGATTGACCTCTCCGCCCGTCAGATACTCCGGCATGAAGAAGCACACGGCGGCAATAAAAAACAGGCAAGCCGTGCAGCCCATCTGTCCCACCAGCACCAGCGGTCGACGGCCGATTTTGCCTATCATCCAAATCCCAACCAGGGTCATCAACACGGAAATGACGCCGTTGGCAATGGTGGCAAACAACGCGGCATCATTGCTCAGCCCAGTCGCGGTCAGCATGGTCGGCGCGTAGTACATAATGGTGTTCACGCCGGTCAACTGCTGGATGGCGGCGATACCAATGCCCAACAGAAACACCTTACGTAGCCAGGGTGTGCGCAGATCGCGCAATCGACCTTTGCCTTTCTGACGATTTTCTTCAATGGTCTCTTCAATCTCTTCCAACTCCCACTCAACATCCTCTGCCGCGCGGGTCTTCTCCAATACTCGCCTGGCTTCGCGGGCATTGCCTCGCATGACAAGCCAGCGCGGGCTTTCTGGCATAAAAATCATACCCAGCCACAACAGCACGGCGGGAACGGTAGAGAGTGCCAGCATCCAGCGCCAGGTATGCTCGCCTCCCCAGATTTCATTGAAGGTCGCATTCGAGACATACGCCAGCAGCTGACCCGAGACAATCATCAACTCCTGTAGGGTTACCAGTTGACCGCGCTTATTGGCTGGCGCGATCTCAGCGATATATACCGGAACAGTCGCCGCAGCACCGCCCACGGCAATGCCGAGGAAAAGTCGTGACGCGATCATTGACACCACATCCGGTGCAAAGGCTGACCCCACTGCGCCCAAGGCAAAAATAAACGCCAGAGTGATGATGATTTTGCGACGGCCCATGGCATCGGCGAAATGCCCGGCGAGCAGCGCGCCGAAGGCTGCACCAAACAGCAACGAGCTGGTCACCAACCCTGTAGTGAACGGGGTTAATTGCAGGTCGCTGCGCATAAATAACAGTGCACCCGAGACTACTCCGGTATCGTAGCCAAATAATAATCCGCCTAGGGTTGCCACCAGTGCAATAATCTTCACAAAGGGCTCAGTTCGCGTCACGCTATTCGGGCCTGACGCGGTATTGGTCGAGATATACAGTTCTTTTTCCATAACCTCTCCTGGTAAACGCTTGTGGAAATACAGCAGAACAAAACAGAAAATGACGCTATCGGTATTTTTATTTCATGTTAATTTTTATTTGAAATTCATTTTCCAAAATGTGATATCAAGCATTCTGGCTGATTTATTTTGATGGTAAAACATCAAAAGGGAGCGTTAATTTAAAGAGAGAGAGGGGAAGATGGATTCGAATAAGCCTGAATTGAGGTGGGCGATATTAATTAATAGCGGCGTGTATGTATTTAAATATTCGAGCGAGGAAATAAGAAAAACCTTACGCCAATGGATATTGGCGTAAGGTAAACGCGATCAAAATTGCCAGCGAACCCCGCCGTTATAGCGCCAACCTTTCGTACCGTTACCGTCAATTTCCTGACGATAGTCGGCCTCGGCATAGAATGAGAGATTCCCTTTTAGCGCGGCCGTGCCACCGATGCCGACATCCCACATCTGTCCGAACTTCCCGCTGTCGAAACTGACACTGTCCGCGCTGCCATTCATGCCTGCGCGCGTGGTGGCCGCCCCTCCCCAACCACGCGTATAGCTGGTGCGCAGATAAGGCGTATATTGCTGGCCAGCGGTATCTTGCCAGGTGCGATCCAAACGCGCGCCAACGCGGCCAATGGTTTGATCATAATTGCCCCAACTGACGCGAGTGTTATCCCGATCCACCAGATCATCCATGTTGAGTTGCAAGTACATTAACTGCGCCTGCGGTTCGAGGCGTACGCCATTGCCCAACTGCCACGGATAGCCAGTTTCAAGTGACGCGCCCCAACCAGTCCCTTTCAGTTTGCCCACCTTTTTTTGCCGCGCAATATCGGTATCGCCACGGTGCCAGTCGAATGACAGTGCTCCATCAACATAGAAGCCACTGTCACGCAGCCACGTGCCGTAAAGCGACAAGGTATCGCTATCGAAACTGGTCGAGCTGTAACCGTCCACCGCATCCGGACGAATACGGGCATTACCGCGCGTATAGGCCACGCCTGCTCGCAAACTGTCGCTGGTGCCTTGCAGATGAATCAGATTGCCGCCCAGTTGCACCGCGCTGTAATCAAGATCGAAATCGTAGCCGTTTTGACTCAGGCTGCGATCCGTCTTGTAAGTCAGATTGGAACCAAGATAGCGGATAAACATCTCACCGCCGTTGCCCGCGCTGCTGCCTGAATCCTGACGCAATTCGCCCAATCGCTTATGCAGATCATCCATCACCGCCATGTTGTAGTAGGCCAGCCCGACCGGCGCAGAAATATAAGATGGCATCTGAGGCGTAAGTTGTGGACGCACCGCATTACCTGCTGCATCGCTGACAAAGTTGCTCGCGAGACGAAAATACTGACCGGTTCCGTTTGAACTGTTGTAAAGGCCATATTGATAAGGACCCGCGGCGACATAGCCATTTGCCAGCGCGAAGCTGTTAGCACTGGCATTGCCGGTTACCTGCGCCAGTGCAATACCCTGTTCAGGTCTAATAACCGCCAGTCGGTTCCCCGTCGGGTTAACATCCAGCAGAGTGGTGCCGTTGGTATTGCCATTCACGCGCACACTGTCACTGACGCCTGTATCGATTTGCGTATTGAGCTTCACGCGTCCGCCAGCTGAATTGAGATCCCCATCGATCGTCAGCGTGTTGCCGGGAACACCATTGCCATTAGTCAGATCCAGCGTACCGGCATTGTTCACCACCAGCGAACCGTCGGTGGCGCCACTCAGCAGTGGATTGACGCCGTCGCCCGCATATAACGTTGAACCTTCACCGATATTAATGGTGCTGTGCGCCAGTTTCAGGTTATCGGTCAACGTCCATTGGGTGTTATTGAAGTTGATGGTGCTCCAGCCACCGCCAAGGTTGGTGCCTTTGCTCAGGTCATCGGCGCTAAATGAACCACCGCGCGCATTGATGTCATTAAAATAGAGCGTGCTGCCTGCTCCATTCTGCGTGGTGATATGCCGGGTATTGGCCAGATCTACTTTTTCCACCAGCGCCTGGTTAGTGCCGTTGCCCATGGTCACGCTGCCATTCAGCGTGCCGCCGGACACTTGCACGATGTCGTTACCGCCACCCGTATTCACATCCCCTACCACGCTGCCCGACATCAGCGCAATCCGGTCGTTGGTCGCGCCGCCCGCCACCACCTCAATATCCGGGAAGGTGGCGCTGATTTGTCCCTGGTTGATAAACAGTGTCTGCCCTCCGCGCAGATCAATTACCGGTGAGACTTTACTGTTTGAAACGATGCTGCCCCGGTTAATCACCTCACTGGCGGTGTCAGTGACAATCGCCGAACCGCCACTAAAGTCATACACACCGATAAAGCCTTCGTTGATCACTTTGCCGGTCGTATTAGCGCGGACGCCGGTGGTATTAGCACCCGAAAGGAAAATGGTGTAGTTGGGACCGAGGGTCAAATCGTTTTGGGTGACAGAACCATCCTCATTGGCAAACAGATAGCCGATGCCAGGCGCGTTGGTCTGGCTGTTACTGCTGACATTGAGATAAACATGGTCGTCATAGCCGAACGACGTTGCCGAGCGGATGCCATTGCCGCCATTCACGTCCAGTCGCACATAATTGAGGGCGATATTGCTGGTTTCTGCACGGTTATTAATAAGATTGCGGGCACCACTCAATTCCACATGATCGGCGCTAAATCCTGCGGCACCGTTATCAATCAACACCGTGTCTGCGTCACCGCTGGACCAGATATTGCTGCTGTAACTGTTGTACTGATCGCCTTGCCCATCACCAATAATGCTAAGCGAGCCGCCAGTGCCGACACGAATGGCAGCCGTCCCTTCGGAATAAATTTGCCCGCTGCTCTGCCGATAAGTTGACGCTCCTGACGAAGCATCCAACGCCACACCTTTGTAGGCAGAAATCGAACCACTGTTGATCAGCAGGCCGCCGTCCGTCAGTGCCACCGCGCGGCTGTTGTCGCCATTGACGGTGATGGTGCCCTGGTTATTAATATTGCCGTAGTTGCCAGCACTGAATAACGAAATATTCTCAGCATCCGTGGTCAGATTGCTGCTGTTTCTAATACTGCTTAAACCTTCAAGCGCCTGATAACCGATTTGATTGGCAGCATGGAAGGCAATTTGACTGCCTTCACCAATCACCACTGTACCGCCATTGCCCGCCTGAGCGCCTACGGCATTTTCACCGTAAAGATTGATGGTGCCATTTTGGTAGAAGTAACCTGCGTCACCAAAAGCCACGCCACCCACGGAGGGCTGTGCTGCGCTGGCATTGCCGGCGGTGACATTGATGGTGCCGTAGTTGGTGGCCCGAGCGCCAACCGAGTAGGTGTAACCCTCGGCGTAGAGCCCGCTGCTGCCATTGGTAATTGACACCGTACCGTTGTTGGTGGCATTCCCACCTAGCGACATAATCCCGGTGGAGTTGCTGCCCTGCAGCGCGATATCTCCGTTATTGATGAGCTGCCCCTGGCTACTGGCGATAAATCCGATCTGTTGATCCTGCGAGCCATAGATATCTGCGTTGTTGGTTAGCAGCGTATTGGTGAAGGGGAGCATCGTGGAGTTGGTAATATTGCCGTTGAAGTCGGTACGATTGCCTTGTACCTGTGCCGCGATGCTGTGTATGCCATTCATATTAATGGTCGTTGCCGCGTCAATCGTGCCCTGCGCCGCGCCTTCAATACGCAGGCCGATGCCATTTTCGCCGAGATTAATGATGGCATTGCCGGTGCTGACCGTGGTGTTATCGCCACTGCCAAGTACGGCGGTGGAAAGGTTGCCGTTTGAGGTTAACGTCATGCCACTGCCATCAAAGCTCGCGCCATCCTGCACACGAAATATGGATGCGTTATCTCCCGTCACGCCGTAGTGGCCATTCTCGGGCAGCAAGATTTTTGCGTTCGGCCCCATAGCGAGAAAGGTGATTTGATCGGCACCGCTGTTACCCGTGGGTACAGCCGACTGAGATACATTCACCGTGGCATTGCCCTCCGCGCGTATCCCAATCGCGCCAGCACCATTTAAGGTGATCGGTCCGGTGATATCTGCTGAAGCAACGCCGCTGTCGATACCCTTCACCCATACAGCGGTGTTACGTGTCCCTGTTGTGACATTTGCATTGCCTGCAATATTGATTGGGCCACTCGACCAGGCGTGCGCGAGAGCCCCCTCATTTGCCGTCACCAACAGGCCAGTACCGTTATCGCCATTGAGGTTGATCACTCCGGCATTACCCACCTGACCGCCGCTGCCGGAATCCATCACCGCCAGTCCTGTGCCCCGACCATTGATATCGATCACGCCATTGTTGCGGGTGACAGCATCCCCACCGACGCTGACGCTCATCGCCGCGCCACTTTGTACACCAGACCCCATAACGATGTGACCGTTGTTGACTGCAGTGGAGTTATCCAATTGAAGGATACCGTTGGCAGCATCCAGCATAACGTCAGACGTTGCATCACCGGGATGATTTTGCGGCGTACGGCCAAGATAGATTGTGCCGTTGTTAGTAAAGGTGCTCGCATCGCCGCTCAGCGTCACCGCTGTCGCACTGCCGTTGTCGCCGACCAGATTGATGGTGCCGTTATTCACTCCTTTGCTGTTATCCAGCTGGACGGCTGATCCCGTGCTGTTAATAATGCCGTTGTTGATAAAGTGACTATCACTGGCATTTACCGCTAATCCGTTAATGCCAAGCGTGCTGTTATCAATGCCACTCCCATCGGCGTTATTAAAGAAACCGCTATTAATCACACCGTTGTTGATGCCGCTGCTGCCATTGGTTAATACCAGTGCGTCATTATCGGTGATTCCGCTGCCGGTACTGGCGAGCTTGCCGTTAATGGTTGCGGTAGCGCCATTGTCCGCACGCATAGCCCCGCCATTGGCATTAGCAACCTCAAGGGTTTTTCCTGCCTCAATGGTGTCATACGCATTGGCACCATCCGCGCTGAGCACCACGCGTTCGCCTATTGGCAGGAAAGCTTCATCGTCATCCGGAGTATTCACTCCCCACACCACCTGCCCGCTGCTGAGCGTCACCGCTTTATTGAATTCGTTGTTGTAGTCAGCGGAACTGATCTGGCCATTTTGCAGTTGCTCAATCAGCCAGTCGTTGTAATTTTGCAGTTCACTCAACTTAGTCACGTTGAAGTCGGTGGTGTCCCCATACAGGCTGGTTACACTGAATGTGCCGTTATAGGTCACCAGATTGTCCACATTCAGCCCCCAGCGCGACACGGCAGGAATCTGCGTCGCGGTGAATGTGATACGGTTATCCGAATCCCAGTTCATGCTGCCTTTGTTGCTGGCAGTGAATAAGCGGCTTTGTTTCGCGGCCATCTCCCAACCATTTGCTATCGTGCTGGCTCCCTCAGTGCCTAATTGCACGTTGATGGTGCCATTACTCACCGAGGCGACACGCGCATCAATGTACTGCTGATTCTTCACCTCTTCGAAATCGGTGACCAGGGTGTTGCTATCGACTGGAGCGAGATTGCTTAACGCGGCAGTGTTGTAAGTCTGAAAATTGCTGTAAGAGCGGTGATCCTCATTAGGCACGGAGATCGTGAAATCCTGCGCCCCCAGACTCAACCTCTCTTTACCTAATAAGTTGTTATCTGTCACCAATCGGCCTTGATCCTGTAACTCGCCAATGGAGACCTGCAATTCTCCACTTTTACCCGGCGCAAATTGCGGCAAACCTGTTAGCGATTGGGTGCTGCCATTGCACACGCAAAACACTCCCACTTTGTTGTCATTTTTCGCAGGGTCAAAGGGTTGAATAACGGCGGCATTGATTTGCATCGCAGGAATAATAATGCCTTGTGCAGCCAGCAAGCTGATAACCAGCGGTTTTAATTTAAACAACATCCTTTCCTCCAAAGAGAAAATAATATTTTTCGCGCGGCAAAAACTAATACCGCGCATGACAGTTGGTTTAATAAACGTGAGAACAAGAATGGAGAGCGTATTATGTCGAGTTATCTCACCATTTCGTAAAGAAAACGTCTAGCTGGAGTTAAGGCGAACAGGGAGGTTTAAGTCAAATTAAGAATTAACCCTTGAAGATCAGCAGGTAACACGGAATAACTTAATGGATTCATCTTCATTTATATCAATGTATTAGACTAAATTTAAAGTCCATTCATTACTGAGTTTATTGAGGTTTATATATTCTTATTATCGATATTCGCCGATAACAGAAAAAACAGTTTCCCAGTGAAATAGATCCGTTCTATTTTGAATGTTAACGTTATGAAGATTAATAAGCGCAGCGCTGTAGCGGGTCGAAAATAATAGACTCAAAATCGATATAATGTCGATTTTCGAAGGCAGGAATCAAAGCGAGGATGTGAATTCGCGCCATCGTAAATCTGTGATCGTTCGCGCAACAAACGAACAAACATCCTTGTATGGTAGTCTAACATTATAAACCTGCAGGATTTTGGCTATGGCATCTTCGACCCTTACTCAGTCCCAAACGGCACAGGGAAATCACACCTCACTCATTCGCCGAGTCGCCAGCGCATCGGCGATTGGTACCGCCGCGGAATATTATGATTTCTTTGCCTATGGCACGGCAGCAGTGCTGTTTTTTGGCCACCTGTTTTTCCCCAGCCAAGATCCTTTGATCAGTACCCTCGCTGCGTTTGCAACTTATGCCGTTGGCTTCCTCGCCCGGCCGATTGGCGGCATTGTATTTGGCCATATCGGCGACAAAGTTGGACGAAAAAAAGCGCTTGTGGCCACCATCCTGATTGTCGGTCTTGGCACTTTCTGCATTGGTCTGCTGCCAACTTATGAAAAGATCGGCATCTGGGCGCCGGTACTGCTGATCGCCATTCGCCTGCTTCAGGGCTTTGGTGTGGGCGGTGAACAAGCTGGCGCGGTCCTGATGACCGCAGAATATTCGCAAGCGTCACGTCGTGGTTTCTTTGCCAGTTGGGTACAAATAGGTGCGCCGGTTGGGTTCCTGTTGCCGCTGGCACTGTTCGCGATTCTTAATGCCACCCTGAGCGCGGATCAAATGATGGATTGGGGTTGGCGCGTGCCCTTCTTACTGAGCGCACTGCTGGTGATCGTAGGTTTGTTTATTCGTTTACGCATCGACGAATCACCGGTGTTCGCCGCCATTCGCGAAACCAAGGCCGCCGAATCGCGTCCGTTGAAAGAAGTGATTCGCGGTAATCCGAAACTAGTGATCAACGGTGTGGCGGCAAAATTAATCGAAGCCTGCGCCTTTGCCCTCTTCACGGTGATCATTCTGGCGTGGGGCAAAGCCAATAATCTCGACGCCGGCATATTAATGAACAGCATGATCGTCGCGGTGATTCTCGAGATATTTGCTATTCCATTAATGGGCGCGCTATCCGATAAGATCGGCCGTAAACCGGTATACATGATGGGTGCACTGCTGATTGTGATTTCCATCGTGCCGTTCTTTTATGCTCTGTCGCAAAACAGCTACTGGCTGACGCAGATTGCGATGATTGTGGCGCTGACGCTCGGCCACAGCATGTGTTACGCCCCGCAGGCGTCCTGGTTCCCGGAACTGTTCCCAACGCACATTCGCTGCAGCGGCATTGCGGTGATTTGGCAGGTGGGGTCGTTAATTGGCAGTGGCGTGCTCGGCTTAGTCGCGGTGAAAATTCTGCAGGCCACCGATGGGCACTGGTACGGCCTGGCGCTGTATGTTGCAGTGCTGGGGGTCATTTCCGTGATAGGCCTGCTGCGATTACCTGAAACAGCACCGGGACGTCGTAATGGCGAATATCATACCTGGGAACAACACTAATTTATTGATGGGCGCGCTAAGGTGCGCCCATATGCTTTACTCAGATAAGCAATGCCATTTAAAGCATTTGTCAGATGCCATCATTGCAATAGCATGACTTTTCACTCTTTTATCCTCTCAGCTGAATCGCTATCTCATGCTCAAGTTGCATCAACATTGTCTCTCATTAAATGACTTCGAGAAATATGCCCAAAAACGTCTGCCACATCCGCTGTTCGCCTATGTCTCTGGCGGTGTTGAAGACAACATTGCGCTACGTCACACTCAGCAATCCTATGCCAGCTATGGCCTGATACCGGAAAACATGGTGGATGTGTCGCAGCGCAATACTGACGTTGAGCTATTTGGCCATCGCTATGCTGCGCCGGTCGGTATTGCGCCGATGGGTATCTCCGCCATCACTGGTTTTCAGGGGGATATCGCCCTGGCGCGAGCGGCAGCCAGTAAAAACGTGCCCTTTATTATGAGCGGTTCATCTCTGATTCGGTTGGAAGACGTGGCCGCGGTCAATCCGGCGATGTGGTTTCAGGCCTATTTGCCTAAAACGCTGGAAGAGATTGATGCATTAGTCGATCGCGTCAAGCGTGCGCAAATTCCCGTACTGGTCGTGACAGTGGACACGCCGGTCAAAGCTAACCGGGAAAACAATGTGCGAGCCGGATTTGCCACGCCTTTCCGCCCCAGTCTGGCATTAGCGTGGCAAGGTGTCACACATCCCCGCTGGCTTTACGGCACGTTGCTGAAAACCTTATTCACCACTGGCATGCCCTATTTCGAAAACAACAACGCAGTGCGCGGCGCTCCGCTATTTTCGAAAAATGCCGTGCGTGATTTCAGTGGGCGCAGCCATCTCACCTGGCAGCATATTGAACATATTCGTCAGCGCTGGACGGGCGCTATGGTGATTAAAGGCATTCTCAGTCGCAACGATGCATTACGTTGTAAATCCATCGGCATCGACGGCATTGTGGTCTCGAATCACGGTGGGCGTCAGTTGGATACGGTGATCCCGCCGATTTATGTATTGCCCGAGATTGTCGCCGCAGCGGGAAATATGACGGTGATGATGGATAGCGGCATCCGACGTGGCACCGATGTGATTAAAGCGCTGGCGCTGGGGGCAAAGGCCTGCTTTGTTGGCAGGCCTTTTAACTATGCTTGCGCTGTCGGCGGAACCTCTGCTGTGGAGTGGGCCATTGACCTCGTCGCCAATGAAGTCAGCCGCGATATGGGCATGCTGGGTACGCCATCGCTGGCCGACCTCAGTGAAAAGCATTTACGACTGATAAAGTGACACTGTCATATTTTTGACTCACCGGCAATTCGTGATCCCGCCGTAGGTTCCATTGGGTCACGTGTTATCCCAGACGTTTGGCGGCTAAGGTTTACGCGGCAGCGAAACGCACAACAACCCGAAGACAATCAGTAAAACGCCAGCGAAACTACTCCAGCGGAAAGCCTCGCCAAACATCGGCAAAGAGATGGCCGCCAGCCACACCAGCACATAACTCAGGCTCAGCAGCGGATAAAGCCGGTTAAGCGGCAAATGGCGCAGCGCCAGCATCCAGCACAGCATCGATAACGCATAGGCTCCCAGCCCAAGGCACAACAGGAGTAGCGGCTGCAGATGCTGCCACAATTGCGGGCTGAGTAACGCTGCTATTGGCGGGAAATCCAGCATCGCAGCTCGTAATACCAATTGCGCCAGTGACACCAGTAACACGCTGCACAGTGCAAGAATCACCCCTTTCATAGGTGGCTCCCCATCAGCGCTACCCCAGCAACAATTGCCAGCGTGCCGAACCATTGCTGCAGGGTGTAGGTCTCTCGCCAGATCAACTTCGCCGCGATGGCGACTAATACGAAGTTAAGACTTAGCATCGGATACGCCACGCTGACCGGCACCACGCGCAGAACCAGCAGCCACAGCAACATCGCCACGCCGAGAAGAAAGATGCTCAGCGCGATCCACATGATGAGTCGTTTCTTACCGTGGCGCGTGCCCAGATACGCCGCCTGCTTTTGACAAAGCTGGGCGGCACAGCTCAACAAACTGACCATAAGAATGAGCAACAGATTCATGGTGTCGCGTTGTAACCGTAATAGACCAGTCGGCCTTGACGATAGACATCATCCGGCGATGGCATTGCAGGATCAGGTCCGTTCTCGCCCGAGTTGAGCATCATCACCACGGACACTTTGCCATGGCGACGATGTTCGCGCAGCCAGTCCGCAAATGCAGCACCATCGACGTAACGTGTTTGCGCATCAGGATAGCTGAGGCCGTATTGCAGTTCGCCTTGGGCATCGTAGAAAGTGATATCACTGCGTTCGGTTTCCCAGGCCACCGCAGCCGCAATGCCCGGATTGTCAGCCAATAAATAACGGCTGTCTGCCAGTTGATGGTGCACAGCCCGTACAAAACTCTGCGGCTGTTTGGAATCACGAACTTTCTGCGGTATGGCGAAGCCCACCAGCAGCGCCAGGGCTAAAGGACAAAGCGCCGCCAGTTGCCAGCGACACGCACCTGGTTTAAGACTGAACCATCCCATGATGCCCCAGCCTACAAAGGCCAGTACGCCACAGATTAACGGGAGAATTTCATCATGGCTATAAACGGGCTTGTGCGCCAATCCCCATGGAGCAATCACCACTAACAGGACTACGGTCGTAATGGCGCCAAACAGCAGGTTAATCCAGCCATTAACATTAAACACCCTCACTAACTGTGCAGAACCACTGTGCGCATAGCGCGCCATCAACAGTGCCAGCGGTGCAAAACACGGCAGGATGTAGGTCGGCAGTTTCCCTTTGGCGATGCTAAAGAACAGCAACGGTAAGATCACCCAACTTAACAGGTAAACGGCACCCGCATGTTGGCTACGCTGGCGCCACGCGCCCATCAGTGAGCCCGGCAGCAACGCCAGCCACGGCAGACATCCCGCCAGCAATACCGGCAGGTAATACCAGAATGGCGCTTTGTGCTGCGCATCTTTCTCTGCAAAGCGTTGAATATGCTCAACCCAGAAGAAGTAATGCCAGAAATCTCCTTCCTGACGATAAATGGCCAGCGCCCACGGCGCACTGAGCAGTGCAGCGACGATGACCGTTAAAGGTCCCCAGCGCAATAACTCGCCGAAGCGTTTTTGCCAAATCGCCCAGGGCACAATCGCTAATACCGGCACCGCCAGCGCCAGGAAGCCCTTGGTCATAAAGCCCATCGCACAGGCCGCGCCCAGCAGGACATAGCCACACAGGCGCTGTTGCGTGCTGGAAGCTTGCGCTACCAGCCAATAACTGCACATCGCAGCCACCATCCACAATAGCAGGATCGGGTCCAGCACTGCGTAAGTGCCAATGCCGTACACCAGCAGCGAAGTGAGAAAAATGATGCTACCCGTCAGCGCGATCTTACGGCTGGCAAACATCTGTTGACCAAGCCAGTAAATCAATCCGGCACTGAGTGTGGTGCAAAAAATGGAACCGGCGCGAACGCCAAAGTTGGTATGACCAAATAAAAGCTGGCCAATATTGTTGACCCAATAGCCGGCTATCGGTTTTTCGAAATAGCGCAAATCAAAGAAGTGCGGTACCACCCAATTGCCATTGACCAGCATTTCACGGCTGATTTCCGCATAACGAGTCTCATCCGGCTGCCATAAGGCGCGGAATTCAATTGGGATAAGATAATAGAGCGCGAAAAGCGCCAGCAGCAGCGCCGTTTTGGTGCCTGTACGCATCCGTGGTTCCTATAAAGTTTCCTGTTAACGTCTAGCTTTGGCAGCCCAGCCAGCCTTCACGTCCGGGGATATGCCCACGCACCAAATTGCCCTGTGGCAGCGTGCTGAGATCGTCTGGCAACAACTCGCTCAGAGGACAAAAGTGAATGCCTTGTTGCTCCGCACGGGTTAATAACTCGCCAAACGCCTTAGAACCGATAATGCCTTCAACTTCAGCATGAATGGTGTACACCGGCGATCCTTCGGCTGCGAGCATCTGGTCAAGAATGAAATCGTTGTAGTCAGCGGCGCTAACCGATTGTCCCACCACTTCATCCCAGGTTGGCAACGTCACGGGTATTTGTACCGTGCCTAAGCTGCCATCACGCAGACGCGGCAAGAAAGGTCCGGTACCACGACAATCACTGTTGTAGCTAAAACCAAACTTCTGCTTGGCGGCGACAACGCGCCCATCCGCTCGCCATCCAGCCACCGCAGAACAAGTGACACTGTCACCTATAATCGCTTCCAGCGCGGTTTTACCACGTGAAATCTGTTCCAGTAGTTTCTGTTCCGGCCATACGCCCGCCCAGGTTTGCCAGGCAAAATGATCCCAGGCGTGCAGACCGACTTCGTGATGGTCTGCCGTAGCACTAATGATCTCCTCCAGGCCACGACCAATCTCGCGTCCTGGCCAGGCCGTGCCTGCCAGTAAAATATCCCAGCCGTAGAGTGATGCTGCGCGCGAGCGCAGCATTTTCCATAAGAAGCGCGGTTTCATCAGGCGCCACAAGTGGCGCCCCATGTTATCCGGCCCTACGCTAAAGAAGAAACTGGCCTGCAACTGATGCAGGCTAAACTGCTCTAGCAGCGCCGGAACGCCAAGTTTGGTTCCACGCCAGGTATCAACATCTACGCGTAAACCAATTTTCTTCATGGCTTATCCTGCAGCTCAACGGTGCGCAGGAAGAAGTCCAGCGTGTTGTCGATCGTGGTATCCATCTCAATGGTCGGCGTCCAGTCCAGCAGACGACGCGCATTTTTGATCGACGGTTTACGATGCTCAACGTCCTGGTATCCCTTACCGTAATAGCTGCTGCTCTCTACTTCACGGAAACCGGCAAACGGCGGGAATTGGTCGCGCAGCGGATGACGTTCAAAGCTTGCCAGCAGGCGTTCAGCCAGCTCTTTGATGCTCGCCTCGTTTTCCGGGTTGCCGATGTTGACGATCTGGCCGTCACAGTTGCTGTTTTTGTTCTCAATGATGCGGAACAACGCTTCGATACCATCGCGAATGTCAGTGAAGCAACGCTTCTGTGCACCACCGTCGATCAACTTGATCGGCGAACCTTCAACCAGGTTGAGGATCAGTTGGGTAATCGCACGGGAGCTACCAATACGCGCAGCGTTCAGGTTATCGAGACGCGGGCCCATCCAGTTGAAAGGACGGAACAGCGTGAAGCGCAGACCTTCTTTTTCGCCGTACGCCCAGATCACGCGGTCCAGCAGTTGTTTGGAAACAGAATAGATCCAGCGCTGTTTGTTGATCGGCCCCACCACCAGGTTGGAGTGATCTTCATCGAAGTGTTTATCGGTGCACATGCCGTACACTTCCGATGTGGATGGGAAGATGATGCGTTTTTTGTATTTTACGCAATCGCGGATGATCTTGAGGTTCTCTTCAAAATCGAGTTCGAACACGCGCAGCGGGTTGCGGGTGTATTCAATTGGCGTAGCAATCGCCACCAGCGGCAACACCACATCACATTTTTTGATGTGATACTCGATCCACTCTGAGTGAATGCTGATATCACCTTCAACAAAGTGGAAGCGCGGCTGATCGAGGAAACGGCTAATGGCATCTGATCCAATATCCAGACCGTAAACTTCGAAGTTGTCATCCTGCAGCAAACGTTCGGTCAAGTGGTTACCGATGAACCCGTTCACACCCAGAATCAACACGCGTGTACGACGTTTAACCGCTGCAACCGGCTGAGAGTACAACAGTGCGCCCGGCACCATTCCCAGACTCTGCGCCAGCTGGCTGCCGTTCATATAGACGCCATTTTCACTTTGTCCGGTCACCACTTCCAGGGCGCCTTCTCCGCAGGCAATCAGGAAAGGTTCAACGGAAATCACTGTGCCTGGCTTGGCTTTTGGAGCATCAGCATGTACGCGCCCTTTCCACACCACAAACTTCACGGTGCCGGCGAAGGCAAATGCGCCCGGCCATGGATCGGTGACCGCACGCACCAGGTTGTTGATTGACTGTGCGGACTGTTCCCACTTAATGCGACCGTCTTCTGGTGTGCGACGTCCCACCACCGTCGCCTGGCTGTGATCCTGAGGAATTGCCGCAATTTCACCACGTTTCATCGCTGGCAGTGCCTGCTCCAGCAGTTGTGTAGCAGAGGCTGTCAGTTTGCGATGCAGAGTTAAGGCGTTGTCTTGTTCATCAATGGCGACACGTTGCTGTGCCACGATATCGCCCGCATCTGCGCGTTTCACCATGCGGTGCAGTGTCACACCGGTTTCGGTCTCACCATTTACCAGTGCCCAGTTCAACGGTGCACGCCCACGGTATTTAGGCAGCAGTGAACCGTGCAGGTTAAAGGCTCCCAGACGGGCACTGCTCAGGATGCTATCGTTGAGCAGGTTGCGATAGTAGAAGGAGAAAATGTAATCCGGCGCCATGGTTTTAATGCGATCGACCCACAGCGGATGGTTGGCATCTTCCGGCGCATACACGGGGATACCTTGTTCAGCCGCCAGACGGGCGACTGAACCAAAGAAGTGATTTTCGTTAGCAGAATCAGCGTGAGTAAAGATCGCACTGATTTCAAAACCCGCATTTAACAGCGCAGTAATACCTGCACAGCCCATATCGTGATAGGCGAAGACGATAGTTTTCATTGCTCAATTTCCTGTACAGAGGAGGTATCTTTCTGCGAGTTAATAACACGTTGAATGAAGTAGCGCGGACGAGCGCGTACGTCGTTGTAAATTCGGCCGATGTATTCGCCGAGTAAGCCCATACCGATAAACTGCGCGCCGACAAAAATAAACAGCACCGCAAATAGCATGAACACACCGTCTCCGGCCCAATCGGCACCGAGGAACAGACGCAACACAATCAGCACCAGAGAGAAGGCAAAACCAGCCAGCGCGATCAGGCTGCCGACGATACTCAGCAGGCGCAGTGGCGTGGTGGTCAGGCATGTCACCAGGTCGTACATCAGGTTAATCAGCTTCATAAAGCTGTACTTCGAGTCACCAAATTCGCGCTCCGCATGGGCCACAGGCAGCTCAATCGTGCGGCGCGCAAAGGTGTTCGCAAGGATAGGAATAAAAGTACTTCGCTCGTGACAGTTGAGCATGGCATCGACAATGTGACGGCGATAAGCGCGTAACATGCAGCCATAGTCACCCATCGCTTTACCGGTGACGCGTTGGATCAGCTGGTTGATGGTGCGGGAAGCGCGGCGGCGGAACCAACTGTCCTGACGGTTTTGACGCACGGTGCCCACCACGTCATAACCCTGCTGAGCCGCTTTTACCAGATTGGGGATCTCTTCTGGCGGGTTCTGCAAATCCGCATCCAATGTGATGATCAAGTCGCCTGACACATGATTAAAACCTGCCATGATTGCCGAGTGCTGCCCATAGTTACGGTTCAGCAATACGCCAACCACGTGGCTGCCCGGCATATCAGCGGCTTCGGCGATCATCTCACCTGAGCGGTCGCTGCTGCCGTCATCCACCAGCAAAATTTCATAATCCAGATTCAGCACAGCACAAGCCTCATCGGTGCGACGCACCAACTCTGGCAGGCTCTCCTCTTCGTTATAAACCGGGATCACCACGGAGACTTTACGAATGTTTTTTTCTTCGAGCATGTCAATCAAACTCCAGCGATATGACGTAATGCGCCGATCACGCGGCTGACGTCTTCATCGCGCATATCAGGGAACAGCGGTATTGAGCAGATGCGATCGCTATTCCATTCCGTGTTGGGCAGGGAAAGTTGCGGATAACGTTCGCGGTAATACTTGTGGGTATGCGCAGCACGGAAATGCAATCCGGTACCAATATCCTGCGCTTTCAATGTTTCCATTAGTGCATCGCGGCTTAAACCGCAGGTGGCTTCATCGGCGCGGATGATAAACAGATGCCAGGCATGTTGATGAGACCATTCAGGTTGAGCGAGCGGTAAGAAAGGTGTATCCGCAAGCTCGGTCAGATAACGCTGCGCAATCTCAGCACGACGCGTATTAATGCCAGCCAGCTTGTTTAACTGCACCAGCGCAATCGCCGCACTGATATCTGGCAAGTTGTATTTGAAACCCGGCATGATCACTTCAGCCTGCGGTTTACGCCCATGGGTATGGCGGTCATAGGCATCCACACCTAAACCATGGAATTTCAGGCTGCGCATACGATCGGCAAGTTCAGCGTCATCGGTGACGATCAAACCGCCCTCTGCACAGGTCATATTCTTAATGGCATGGAAGGAGAAAATGGCAGTACCTTGCTGGCCAACGTGCTGACCTTTGTAGTAACAACCTGCGGCATGAGCAGCATCTTCTATGACTGCAATGCCGTGGCGCTCGCCGATCGCGCGAATCGCATCAATATCCGCAGGAGCGCCCGCATAATGCACCGGAATAATGGCGCGGGTGCGAGGCGTAATCGCTGCTTCAATTTGCTCAGGGGTGACCATCAGCGTATCGCGATCAATATCAATCATTACCGGCGTTGCGCCGAGTAGCGTAATGATGTTAATTGTCGACACCCACGTCAGTGAAGGGGTAATGACCTCATCACCGGGTTGAATATTTAACGCAAGAAGCGTGACGTGCATTCCAGCAGTCGCTGAGCTGACGGCAATCGCGTGTTGATTACCGGTTAGCTGGCAAAAGGCTTGTTCCAGTTCCGCATTTTTAGGGCCGGTGGTGATCCAGCCAGATTCAAATACTGCTTTTACCGCCGCTAACTCTTCCTCGCCCAACGATGGGCGCGAGAATGGAAGAAAAGTCATAAATTTACCTTAACGTTTTACACTCAAAGTTGCCTGCAATAGGACCAATTGCAGCGTGCAGTAATTCAGTTCTCTGTCAACAATCAGTAACTTGCTGTTTAAACATAGATTAAGCGCAAACATTTCGGTAGCACGAACTGTTAATTTTTTAATCTAGCTCAAAAAAACTTAAGCACACCTGTCTTATCGCCTCGTAGAACAAAATACGGAGGAAAACTTAACGGAACATTAAATGGCAGTAAGACAGGATGAGTTATTTCTTAAATGTTGATGATCGGTAGAGGAATCTGGCTGGGAATGTCGTCCTGAGAAGAATATTCATCAATCCTTCATTAAAGATTCAAAATAGGTTAACCACCGCAGGGGATCCGAAAAGAGGACCAGGAAGTTTCCATTTAAATCAATGATAAACATAACGATAAAAAATTAACCTATACTGTTCTTAAGGTTAAATTAATATTCCAATCTTACTCTACGTTGGGAAATCTAACGGCATATAAATGGAGGAGGATACGCAATGAATACAGGAGCCGACAGACTCGCTCAGGCAGCGCTGCGCCGCCACCATATCGGGGTGAAAACCAAAGGATTGCGATTCCGCGGTGATTTGTATGTGTTTCGCTACAACGCAGGCCATTACGACGTTTTTCTCAATAATGACCGCGTGATGTCACTGGCCACCAGCAACGTGCAGGAAGCCATTCAAATGTTCAAACAGCAGTCCTCAGTCTGACTGCTGTTCTCAAGCGCTACGCTCGGCGTTTTTCGGTGTGTGCGTCCAAAGCTGCCTCAAATTCCGCTGAACTCCAGCCCGCCTTAAGTGCTTCACTTACTAACTGCTGCTGCGTTTTAGGGACCATCCCGCCAACCGGTGGATCCGTGTCTAAATTGGTTGGGAAGGAGTATCCACGCGCGGCAACCGCGATGGCAGCATGAAGTTCTGCTTCACTGAGGCGCGCCTCGCGCAACACCGGATAAACCCATTTAAGCAACTGCTCATGGTTAACCTCTTCCATTGGCACGCCGAAAGCAGATGAGATCTGCAGCAAGTTCGCCGTTCGGACGTGATCCTCGGTGGTGTTATTACCCGCAGCATGGAACAACGCCGGATTAAAGAACAATCCGTCCCCTTTCTTCAGCGGCAACTGTACGAAGTTATCGGCAAAATATTGGGCAAATTCTGGACGTCGATAAGCAATGTAGCCCATCTCATATTGATGTGACCAGGGCAGCAAACGAGTGGGACCCGAAGCCAACGGCATATCACTGTGCGCTACCGCACCCTGCAGGGTCAGGTATTGCGAGAGGACGTGCACGGGGATCGGAAATTCAGCCGCGAAAGCACTTTGCTGAAAACCCAGATGATAGTCGCGGTGCGCCTGTTGCGCTTCGCCACCGGGGCGAACCTGGTTGACCTGAGAAGTCATGCTCCACGCCGGCCCCAGCCACGCCTGACAAATTAATCCCAGTGTTGGGTTCGCATAGTAATCAACAAAGACCTGAGGATTCGCCTGTGCCAGTTTTTGCAGCGCATTCCAGATGCGTCCGTTATTGCCCGCTTTGGAGAAGTGATCGGCCTGAACTTTCGATTTCGCTTCTTCGTGCATGATGGCTTCAAAGACTTGTGATGCCCGATCAACGCATGCCAGATCGGTGTACAGCCCACGAACCACAAAAACGCCGGGGCCGTAAGAGAGCGCTTTGTGCAACTCACTCAGCACGCCCTTTTTATCCATGACTGCCGCGTCTTCCAGCACGTCACGATCGTAAATCAGCACTTCAGAGATCACCTCACTGGCGAGCGGATAATCCTCAACATTAACGGACTGTGCACAGAATTCTTGTAAGTCTTCCAGCGCAGCCTGGTCTTCATTTACAAAATAATGTGATGTCATGATGACCTCATTGTTATGTCAGTTTACAGGGGATGTTCTTGTCGCTGTATTACAGGCAGTGATTGCCTTGCGCGACTTGATACCCCACAAACTAGCAGCTACATTACGTTAACAAAACATCAAAAATACCTCATAAACACCTCATAAATTCATGGGAAAATTTACCTTAAAGCAGATTGCGGCGCAGTCAGGATTGAGCCTGGCGACGATTGACCGCGCATTGCATCATCGCGGCCGTGTGCATCCACAAACCGAGCATCGTATTCAACAGGCGATTGCCGATCTTGAGCTGCTGCGGAAGACGGGACTGGCGCAAGGCCGGACGTTGTATTTCGACATCATCATGCATACGCCGGATCGATTTAGTGAGTTAGTGCGTGAGGCATTCACCAGCCAAATCGCCAGTTTCGGGGCTTTTCGTCTACAACTGCGATTCCACTGCCATGAAAATATGACCGTTGAAGAGGTGGATGCACTGCTGAAAAAATGCGCATTAAACAGTCACGGCATTATTTTGAAAGCCATCAATGACGACCGCCTGATACCAACGCTGGAAAGCCTCAGTAAACAGCGTATTCCCATCGTCACCGTAGTGACCGATATGCCGGCCAGTTCCCGCTTGCGTTATATCGGTATGGATAACATCAGCGCAGGAAAAGCGGCGGCGTTCCTGATGTCAAAATGGTTGCGCAGCGATAAAGCACGCATTGCCGCAGTTATCGGCAGTCAGGACTTTGTAGGCGAACAGGAGCGAATTGATGGTTTTATTGCGGGTATGGCGCAATTAGCGCCTCAGCATCAGGTCAAGCTCATTGCCGGAGGATTCGGTATCGATCAGAAAATGTACCAATGCGTACACTCTTTCCTGACACAGCAGCCTGATATTCAGGCGGTTTATACCGTAGGAGGTGGAAACGCCGGGATCCTGCGCGCCTTTGATGAACACAATATCCAAATCGACGCTTTTATTGGTCACGATCTCGATCGGGAAAATCGCGCGCTGATGCAAGCTGGACGAATCGATGCGTTGATCGACCATAACCTACAGCAGGATGCGCAACAGGCTTTCCGTGCCCTGCTGGAATTCCACGGTTTTTTACCTGAAACCGCACTGCCAACCCCCTCTTCACGCATCAACATCATCACGCGCTTCACCATGTACACTTGAATCGTTGAATTCGCTCTGAAATCGACGTGAAAGCCGATGAAATATCCGGTTTGAACTCGCTCCTTTATCCATTCGAGCGTAACGTCTCTTGCCTCATTCAAGGGATCGCCGAGGTCAAACATGGAGTGGACGTTGTGGTTAGTGATGTGGGTGTTGGGATCAAGCGTTGGCAGCTTCATTAATGTCGTGGTGTATCGACTCCCCAGACAATGGCTGCATTCGGAAGCGCAGATAAGTTTGTGGCGGCCCGCTTCACACTGCCCGAAATGCAAACAGGCGCTGCGCTGGCGAGATTTGCTGCCCGTGCTCAGTTGGCTGCTTTTACGAGGTAGATGTCGAGATTGCCACTCTGCAATCAGTGCACGTTATCCACTGGTCGAATTTTTCAGCGCCTTAGTCAGCCTGACCCTCGTCTTTTTCTTTCCTGCCGATGGACTTTTCGTCGTTACACTCCTGCTGTTCTGGGGACTGCTAACCCTGTCGCTGATCGATATTGACCATTATTTGTTGCCAGATGTGATCACCCTGCCATTGCTGTGGTTTGGGCTATTATTAAAAGCAGCCGGATGGTTACCGGGCTCACTCCATGATGCCGTGTTTGGCGCGGCGTCAGGCTACAGCGCGCTGTGGCTAATAAGCCATTTTTATCAATGTGTTAGCGGGAAATGGGCACTGGGTATGGGCGATGCAAAGTTAGTGGCAGCATTAGGCGCATGGCTGGGTTGGGCTCTTTTACCCTATGTGCTTTTGCTGGCTTGTGGTGGCGCAATTTGCGCACTGTTTTTCGCCAAAATTAGCTGGCAACGTGACCTCTCTCAACCTCTTGCTTTTGGTCCCTGGATTGCTCTGGCGGGCTTAAGTCTTTTTATTAACACGATTATTTAATAACCACTTCATCTGCTGGCGCTAAAATAGCCGGCCAATTAGTGGCCAACGCCCTGATTCCTATATGAAAAGAATAAACAATTCTAAACAAAATTAATCATTGTGATGTAGGTCAAAAGGCTCTATATTGGCCGCGATTTTTAAACCACTGATACTTTTTTGTTCAACTAGTCAATCGGCCAGCCATCACGAGCCCCGGTTGAAGGAGAGATATGATGACGGATAAAGTCCGTATTGATAATTTTGGTGCCAACGCATTCAATGGAAACAACGACGCCTTCTTAGCCCGTCAGGCTGAGTTTGAATCAAACGTCAGGAGTTACCCGCGCAAGCTGCCTTTAGCGATAGCTAAAGCTAACGGCGTGTGGATTACAGATGTTGAGAATAAACAATATCTCGACTGTCTGGCTGGCGCAGGGACGCTGGCACTTGGTCACAACCATCCTGATGTTCTGCAGAGCATCCAAAATGTCATTACCAGCGGCTTGCCGTTACATACTCTTGATCTGACGACACCTCTGAAAGATCAATTCTCTGAATCTCTGCTCTCGCTGCTGCCTGGCCAGGGTAAAGAATATTGCCTGCAGTTCACCGGTCCTTCCGGTGCGGATGCAGTTGAAGCAGCACTGAAGTTGGCGAAGAAAGTCACTGGCCGTAGCGGCGTGATCAGCTTCTCTGGCGGTTACCATGGTATGACCCATGGCGCCCTGGCTGTTACCGGCAACCTTTCACCGAAAGAAGCCGTTAACGGTATGATGCCAGAAGTGCAGTTCATGCCTTACCCGCATCTGTATCGTTGCCCACTGGGTCTCGGTGGTGAAGCCGGTGTTAAAGCCTTGACTTACTATTTCGAAAACCTGATCAACGACGTGGAAAGCGGCGTACGCAAGCCTGCGGCCGTTATCCTGGAAGCGGTTCAGGGTGAAGGCGGTGTGAACCCGGCTCCGGTCGAGTGGTTGCAGCGTATCCGTAAAGTGACTCAGGAACACGGCATTCTGCTGATCCTTGACGAAGTCCAGGCTGGCTTTGCTCGTACCGGCAAATTCTTCGCCTTCGAACACGCTGGCATTGAGCCAGACATCATCGTGATGTCTAAAGCTGTGGGCGGCGGTCTGCCACTGGCTGTTCTGGGTATCAAAAAGCAGTTCGACGCTTGGTCTCCTGGCCACCACACCGGCACCTTCCGCGGCAACCAGCTGGCGATGGCCACCGGTTTGGCCACCCTGAAAGTCCTGACCGAGCAGAACATCGCCGGTAAAGTGGCTGAGCAAGGTGAATGGCTCAAAGCACAGCTGGCTGAAATGCAGAAACGCTTCCCGGTTATCGGTCACATTCGCGGCATGGGTATGATGATCGGTATCGAGATCGTTAAACCAAACGAAGCGGCTGACCATATGGGTAGCCTGCCTGCTGATGGCGAACTTTCTGCGCTGCTGCAGAAGAAGTGCTTCGAAGCAGGTCTGATTCTGGAGCGTGGCGGTCGTCACGGTGCAGTACTGCGTCTGTTGCCGTCACTGCTGATCACCAACGAAGAGCTGGCGATTTTCCTGGATAAATTTGAGCAGGCGCTGATTGGCGCTGGCGTCAAACCTGTTTGATTGGAAGAGTAAATGTCTGAAGTAAACCCGATTCTGGCCGCCTCTGCACAGAGCATTGAGGCGTACCAGCAGGCGATTGCCCAGAGCAGCGCCGCGGTTGTGCAGTGGCTGCAACAGCCTGAGATGTATCAAGGCAAAAGCGTTGCCGAACTGCGCGAGCGTATCACGCTCGACTTCAATCCAAACGGCCTGGGTAACCAGGCCGCGATTGAACGCGCGATTGAGTATTTCCTGAAAGACAGCCTGTCAGTGCACCACCCACAATGTGTGGCACACCTGCACTGCCCTAGCCTGGTGGTAAGCCAGGCCGCTGAAGTGCTGATCAACGCCACCAACCAGAGTATGGATTCGTGGGATCAGAGCCCTTCTGCCACCATCATTGAGGTCAAATTGATCGAATGGTTGCGTGCGCAAGTGGGTTACCCGGCGGGCGATGCTGGCGTATTCACCAGTGGTGGCACGCAGAGCAACCTGATGGGTCTGATGCTGGCTCGTGATGCCTTCTTTGCGCGTCAGGGTCACTCTGTACAGCAGAATGGTATCACTGGCGATCTGCGTAAGATCAAAGTGCTGTGTTCTGAGAACGCGCACTTCTCAGTGCAGAAGAATATGGCGCTGCTGGGCCACGGCTATCAGTCAGTTGTACTGGTGAAATCTGATGAATTCGCCCGTATGGACGTGAATGACCTGAAAGCCAAGCTGGCTCAGGCTGATGCGAACGGTGATCAGATTCTGGCTATCGTGGCAACGGCTGGTACCACCGATGCCGGTGCTATCGACCCACTGCGTGAAATCGCTGGTATTGCGGCACAGCGCAATATCTGGGTACACGTCGATGCAGCCTGGGGCGGCGCACTGCTGCTGTCTGAGAAGTATCGTGACTACCTGGACGGCCTGGAATTAGTGGATTCTGTTACCCTGGACTTCCACAAACAGTATTTCCAGACCATCAGCTGTGGCGCATTCTTGTTGAAAGACGAGCGTCATTACGAGCTGATGCGTTATCAGGCGGCTTACCTGAACTCTGAGTTCGATGAGGAAGCCGGTGTTCCTAACCTGGTATCAAAATCCCTGCAGACTACGCGTCGTTTCGATGCATTGAAACTGTGGATGGGTCTTGAAGCACTGGGTCAGAAACAGTACGCAGCGATCATCGATCACGGCGTGACGCTGGCACAGGAAGTGGCGAAGTTCGTAACTTCAGAACCACGCCTTGAGCTGGTAATGCAGCCACAGCTGGCAAGCGTGCTGTTCCGCTACCGCCCAGAGCAACTGACCGATACCGCGCAGATTGCTCTGTTCAACCAGCGCATCGGCGATGCTCTGCTGGATTCAGGCCGCGCTAACGTTGGCGTGACTGAAAACCAGGGCGTTACCTGCCTGAAACTGACGCTGCTGAACCCAACCGTGACGCTGGAAGACATCAAAGTCCTGCTGGCGCTGGTTGAGAAGACCGCGAATCAGTTGCTGAACGCGTAATTTCGCTCAATGCGATAAAGCCGATAACTGGCAACGGTTATCGGCTTTTTTATTGCCTGTCATTTCATTCTGGTCAGACTATTCCAGAACAATTTCCCAGGATGATTCCGATAACGCATTGATTCACTATCTAATTCCTCCCTTGTCATGCAACAGCCATTCTTGAATGTGTAAAGTAAGGCCAATCAATGCTGGTGTGGAACTCACTCCAACTAACGCCATGCTGCCTTCATTCGCATATTGATAACAGGAATTTTCATTGATGCAGGTCTGTACGATGGATTACAGCAAGCTGTCACGCGATGGTAAAACGCTACCACTTGAATGCTATGGCATTGGTACCTTTGATGTCCTGTCAGGCATACAACGTTACATCAACAATCCCAACTGTTCTGATAAAGAAAAAGCCGCTATCCCGCCCGGGACTTACTGGATTGTTGACCGTCCTGAGGGCAGTTGGTTGAATCGGATGCGTGCAGAAGCGATTGATATGGCGCATCTGTATCGAAATCACCATAGCGAATGGTTTGCCCTTTATAACAACCAAACGATGAACGACTACGTCCTCGTCAACGGCAATCGCCGTGGCAGCTTTCGTCTTCACCCGCTAAACACTGACGGCTCGGGCGTTTCCTGGGGATGTATTACGCTGTACCGCGCCAATGAGTTTCACAGT
This sequence comes from Erwinia sp. S63, assembly GCF_016625195.1. Taxonomy (GTDB): domain Bacteria; phylum Pseudomonadota; class Gammaproteobacteria; order Enterobacterales; family Enterobacteriaceae; genus Pantoea. The sequence continues at coordinate 277,117 of NZ_JACVUP010000004.1, read as the reverse complement.
CTAAGACGCACCCTTCTCAGTCGCCCAAAAGTCCGCGTGCCCGGTGGCAATGGATTAATGGCTTACGGACGTATCGATGTACGTGGTATTCCTGATTACTCAAAGTGTGAGATAAAATGAAGGTATTGATCTTTATAGTTATTTTAATCGCAGGGATACTGCTGATACCTGACAGTCTGGTCGGACACCTTATCAACGTCTCAGGTGATGGTGAGACGGCGATGGATACTTACGAATTCACCATTCTGCTCATAAAGGCCGCGATCGCAGGCATCATTGCAGGCGCAGTATTGTGGATTTTACCTCGGTTGCGTTGAAACTATTCCCTGCGACTGCACATTAAGTTCACGCACATAATCAAGAAAAGCCTGAAGCGGTGCTGGGATCAAACGGCGATCGTTATAGTAAAGCCACAGTCCGGAAAAGCTCTGCCACCACTCGCTTAGGATGGGTTGCAGGCTGCCATTATCCAGTGCGGGTTTGATCCAATCCTCAAACAGATAGACCACCCCTGCGCCGGATACCGCAGCCGCGACCGTGAGATCCATGGCCGCGCCGATGCTGCAGATCAAAGGACCTTTTGGCTGCAAACGCACCACCTCTTCGCCCTTTTCAAACTCCCAATCCGATATCACGCCAGTGGCATAGCGGCCATATAGACAACGATGCTGTAGCAAATCACGTGGATGTTGTGGTGTGCCAAATTTGGCCAGATAGGCGGATGAGGCCGCTGCTGCAAAACGTTGTACGCGGGGTCCAATCGGTAATGCCACCATATCCTGTTCGAGATGATCATCGTAACGAATTCCGGCATCACAGCCATCGCGGAAGATATCCTGTACATTGCTTTCCGCCACCACTTCCAGCTGTATGTCAGGATATCGCGCCAGGAAGCCGGGCACGATAGAGGGCAAAACCAGACGGGCCGCGCTGACGGGCACATTGATTCTTAATGTGCCACCCGGTGTATTGCGGAAATGATTAAGCGAATCGAGTGCCGCATCCACTTCATTCATTGCTGGCATTAAGCGCGTCATTAACGCCCTGCCTGCTTCGGTAAGCGCGACGGTGCGTGTGGTGCGATTGAACAGCCGCACGCCTAACTGCTCCTCAGCTCGCCTTACTGCATCGCTTAAGCGCGATGGATTGCTGCCGGTCATGCGCGCCGCTTCACGAAACCCACCCGCTTTTGCCACCGCCACCACTGCATGCAGCAATGCTATATCCAATGCCATTGTTCGCCTCTCCGTACACTGTGTCCCGATTTCACCGGATAGTTGCACAGCAGTCTGTCGATTACAATCTGTACACACATCTACGCAGGAGGTTTCCATGTCTCACAACGTAAAGACTTATACTTTGGGTGATCGTCAGGTTAAACGCCTCGGTTATGGTGCCATGCAACTCGCAGGCAAAGGCGTGTTTGGCCCGCCAGCTGATGAGAATCGGGCATTGCAGGTGCTACGTGATGCGGTGGCTGCTGGCGTGAATCATATCGATACCAGCGACTTTTACGGTCCGCACATTACTAATCAACTGATTAAAAAAGCCCTGCATCCCTATTCCGACGATCTGGTGATCGTCACTAAAGTCGGTACACGTCGTGATGCGAAAGGAGGCTGGTTGCCCGCTTTCTCGCCCGATGAATTGACCCAGGCGGTAGAAGACAATCTGCGTCATCTGGGTCTGGAGGTGATGGAAGTCGTGAATCTGCGTTCGATGCTTGACGTGCACGCACCCGCAGAAGGCTCACTGGAACCGCAGGTCGAAGCGATGATCAAGCTTAAAGAGCGCGGACTGGTTAAGCATATTGGTCTGAGCAACGTAACGGCCAAACAAGTGGAAGACGCACAGAAAATGACGCCCATCGCCTGTGTGCAGAATCTCTACAACCTCGCGAATCGCCAGGATGAAGCTCTGGTTGATCAACTGGCTGCGCAGGGCATTCCTTACGTGCCTTTCTTCCCGTTGGGCGGGTTCTCGCCGCTGCAATCTGAGCAGCTCACGGCGGTGGCAGACGAGTTGAATGCCACCACGTTGCAGGTTGCCCTGGCCTGGTTACTTCAGCGTTCGCCTAACATTCTGTTGATTCCCGGTACTTCATCACCAGAACATCTCCAGCAGAATCTCGCCAGTGGCGATTTGGTGTTGAGTGCCAAAGTCGTGCAGCGTTTAAACGGCATCGCGTAGTCCTGAATGACGCGGCCTTCGGGCCGCCTATCGCCAGGATTGCAGGCGTACACATCTACGAACGCGCTAAAATTCCGCTCTCCACCAGACATGCCTTGAGTACGCCAAATGCATCCTGACACTGACGTTCATCCACGCAGGCATAACCCAGCAACAAGCCCCGTCGCTCCTGCTGGTGCATGTAATATTGCGACAGCGGTCTGACCTTCACACCGCGCCGCAGCGCCAGAGCAGCAATCGCCACATCATCACATCCAGCTGGTAAGTTAACTACCAGATGCAAGCCCGCCTCATGATTGACGCGCGGCATAAAATCAGCGCCAAGATAACGCTCAATCAAGCCCGCTAAAAAGCGACGACGCTGGCTGTAGAGTTTGCGCATACGACGGATATGCGCCATGTAATGCCCTTTCTGGATAAACTCCGCCAGCGCCCGCTGTACCAGTAAATGCCCACCGCGATAGAGCTCCGCCGCCGCCACGCGCAAAGGTTGTGCCAGCGCTTTCGGCACCACCAGATAACCGAGTCGCAACGCGGGATAAAGCGTTTTACTGAACGTGCCCATGTAAATCACCGGCGCATCGGGCTCAAAGCCCTGCAGCGAGGGGAAAGGCTGACCGGCAAAGCGAAATTCACTGTCGTAATCATCCTCCACCAGCCAGGTTTTATGTTTGCTGGCCAAATCCAGCAACTGCTTACGTCTTTCCAGGCTCAGGTGAACGCCCAGCGGATATTGGTGTGACGGTGTCACAAATATCACTTTCGGTGCCCGTGTTCGCGAAGGTAAATCAGGAATAATGCCCTGATCATCGACCGGCATGGCATGGATTTTCAGACCGTTAATGCGTAACAGGTTTCGCGTGCCCCAATAGCCAGGCTCTTCAATCCAGGCGGTATCACCGGGATCGCAAAGTACGCGCGTCACCAGATCAACTGCCTGATGAATGCCTTCCGTGATGATGATTTGGTCCGCATCCGCACGCACCGAACGCGCCACACTGAGGTAGTCAGCCAGCGCCTGACGTAATTGCGGACAGCCGCCATTGTTGCTGTAAATCAGCCGTTCAATATCAGGCTCGCGATTCAATCGCGCCTGAATCTGACTAAATAGTTTGTGCGGAAACTGGGTGACATCCGGTGCGCCCGGCACAAACGCGCCCCACTGATAAGGTGAGGCGTTGGCATGACCCAACAAGGATGCACCGCGTTTTGAAATCGCCGCCGTTTTCACGGTAAGCGGCAGCGTTAGCTCATCGCTGCGCGGGCTATTTAAACAACCTTCCGGCAGGGTTTCGGCGATCCAGGTTCCGCTGCCGGTACGTGCCGTGACATAGCCTTGTGACATCAAATGTTCATAGACGTTGAGTACGGTATTGCGTGACACCGACAGCTCGCGCGCCATATCCCGCGTGGCCGGTAGTCGCGTGGCGCGTGGAAAAATCCCCTCAGCAATCGCCGCCTGCATACACGCCAACAGACGCTGCTGCAACGTCCCTTCCGGCATAAACTGCAAACGCTCTAATACATGATCGGCGTACAAACTCCGCAATTGGCTCCATCCTTTTCTGTAAAAGTGGCTCTGGCAACAAACCTTAGCGCAGGGATAAATAAGCGTGTTTGTCGTGATTTGTAAAGACGCTTATCGCTAAGGAAAGGTTATGGAAGGTAAAAACAGCCAGCTGCAACAACGTAAAGATGACGCACTCCCACGTGGCACCGGTAATCTTTGCCAGTGGTATGTCGATCAGGCAGAGAATGCCACGTTGCGTGATGTCGAAGGCAACAGCTGGATTGATTTCGCTGGTGGTATCGCGGTGCTCAACACCGGCCACCGTCATCCGCGCATTGTGAAAGCCATCGCGGACCAGTTAGAAAAATTCACCCATACCGCGTTCCAGGTGACGCCTTACGAGAGCTATGTCGGCCTGGCAGAGCGCATCAACAGCGTGGTGCCTATTGCCGGAAAAGCCAAAACCGCCTTTTTCTCAACCGGTGCTGAAGCGGTAGAGAATGCCGTCAAAGTTGCGCGCGCCGCCACGCGCCGTCACGGCATTATCACCTTCGGTAACGCATTCCATGGCCGTACGTTTATGACGATGGCGATGACCGGCAAAGTGGCCCCTTACAAGCGTGACTTCGGCCCGATGCCTGCTTCCGTGTGGCACGCTCGTTATCCCAACAGCGTGACCGGTATCAGCGTTGATGATGCTATGGCGAGCCTGCAAGACATCTTCACTCAGGACATCGCGCCGCAAGACGTGGCAGCCATTGTGCTGGAGCCGGTACAAGGCGAAGGCGGTTTCCACATTGCTCCTGCTGAGTTCTTCGTTCGCCTGCGCCAGCTGGCCGATCAGCACGGCATTCTGCTGATTGCCGACGAAGTGCAAACCGGCTTTGGTCGTACCGGCAAGCTGTTTGCCATGGACCATTACACCGTTAAACCAGACTTGATCACTATGGCGAAAAGCCTGGCGGGCGGGATGCCGCTCTCTGCGGTGAGTGGTCGCGCAGAGATCATGGACGCGCCTGGCCCAGGTGGATTGGGTGGCACTTACGCCGGAAACCCGTTGGCGATTGCCGCCGCGCATGCGGTGCTGGACATTATTGCTGAAGAACAACTGTGTGAGCGCTCAGTGAAACTGGGTGCTCAACTGGTCGAATTCCTCAATGAGGCACGTCGCCACTGCTCCGCGATCACCGATATCCGCGCATTAGGTTCAATGGTCGCGGTGGAGTTTGCCGAGGCGCAAACCGCTCAGGCCATCCAGCAACAAGCCATGGCGCACGGTTTGCTGCTGCTGACCTGTGGCCCGCAGGGCAACGTGATTCGCTTCCTCTATCCGCTCACCATTCCGGATGCGCAATTCAGCCATGCGCTGGAGATTCTCAGCACCTTGCTGAGCGCGCACCAGGATTCGTAGGCCCTCAGCTTAGCCAGCCCGAATACGGGCTGGTCATCCACCTGCTGCAGCCAGGCTGTGCCAAGTCACAGTCCAAGAGACAATCTGGAGAAAACAATGAGTTCACAGAATGCCGATGCGCTTGCGCAAGGCTTAAAGCCGCGTCATGTCCGAATGTTATCCATTGCCGGTGTTATTGGTGCCGGACTGTTTGTCGGTTCCGGTCATGCTATCGCCGAAGCAGGCCCCGCCGTGTTACTGGCCTACATCGCAGCGGGTGCGCTGGTGGTACTGATTATGCGCATGTTAGCGGAGATGGCCGTTGCCTCACCGGACTCCGGCTCCTTCTCCACCTACGCGGATAAATCGCTGGGACGCTGGGCCGGATTTACCATTGGCTGGCTTTACTGGTGGTTCTGGGTATTGGTGATTCCACTGGAAGCCAATGCCGCAGGCACGATTTTACACAGTTGGTTCCCGCAGATTGCCGTCTGGGAATACACCCTGGCGATCACCCTGTTCCTGACGATAAGCAACTTGTTTAGCGTGAAGAATTACGGTGAGTTCGAATTCTGGTTTGCGCTGCTAAAAGTGGTCGCGATTGTTGCCTTCCTGATTGTCGGCAGCCTGGCGATATTTGGCCTGATGCCAGGGAGCAGCACCCAGGGCATTTCCCATCTCTATGACACGCACGGCTTTATGCCAAACGGCATCGGTGCCGTACTGGCTGCTATTCTGACCACCATGTTCTCCTTTATGGGTACAGAGATTGTCACCATCGCGGCAGCGGAATCACGCGAGCCGAAAAAGCAGATTACGCAGGCCACCAACTCAGTTATCTGGCGTATTGCGCTGTTTTATTTGCTGTCGATCTTCATTGTTATCGCGCTGGTGCCGTGGAATACCCCATCGCTGATGAAAGCCGGTTCGTATCAAACGGCCATGGAGATGATGAATATTCCTTACGCACGACAAATCGTCGATGTGGTGGTGTTGATCGCGGTGTGTAGCTGCCTTAATTCCGCGCTTTACACCGCTTCACGCATGCTTTATTCGCTTTCCCGTCGCCAGGATGCACCAGCCGCGGCCTCTAAAACCACTCGCAGCGGTACACCTTGGGTTGCGGTGGTTGCCTCGACTGCCGCCGCGTTCCTGGCGGTATTCGCTAACTATCTGGCACCGGCAGCGGTATTTGAGTTCCTGCTGGCCAGTTCCGGTGCGATCGCATTGCTGGTTTATCTGGTGATTGCGGCCTCGCATCTGGTATTGCGCAAAAAACGCGAGGCACGAGGTGAGACGTTAAGCTATCGCATGTGGCTATTCCCAGGCTTAACCTGGGCAACCATGGTGTTCATCGTGGGAGTGTTGGTCTCAATGCTGTTTATGCCGGCGCATCGCTCTGAGATCATTGCCACCGGTCTACTCACGTTGGCGGTGTTGATCACCAGCCGCATCGTGCATCGTAAACGCGCCTTACGAGAGCGCGAGGCGTTAGTGGCAGTGCGATCATAACGCCAGAGGACTCCGGGCAAGGATGCCCGAATCCTTATTCATATTGCACATCAATGCTGATCGACTCTTCCGGCACGTTGATGACCACCACACACTTATTCCACACCGGCTTGCCTTCGGTCATATCGTGATCGACGAAGTATTGCTGAAAATCTTTTAGCGCTGCAGTTAAATCCCCAATCGCCTGTGCATCCGGTTCAAACCAGTCTGGCTCGCCGTTATCATCCAGGTAATCGAACTGGTATTCACCGCCCTCGTCATCGGCAAATAGCTCGGCTTTTACGATCAGCTCGCGTGCACCTTGCGGTCCGCAGCTAAAAACGATCATTGCGATGCGGCGGTAAAGGTCTTCATATGTCATGGCAGTGTATTCCTGTTTTTAGTGAGTTCCCGTGCGCAGCGTTAGCCATAGATGGCATGACAACGTTACCGAGGGCTCTTATTGACTTTATAGCTGATGAGAAGAGAATGAGGCTCTTCGAACAGTAAATTGAAAGAAATGGAGTTTATCATAGCCTGTTCCGCGCGTTTCCCCCGTGTTGCCACCATGAAAAAATCGGCCGCCTTATTGGCTGCTGCACTGCTATTGGCTAGCTGCAGTTCTGAGCCCCCTAAATCCCTGGTCACCCCATTTCCGACCGTGACGCCGAAACCGCATCCCGTGCAACCAGTCGTTAATGCAGAACCGGTGCGCGGCGTCTGGCTCACCACGGTGTCGCGTCTTGACTGGCCGCCCATTGCCTCGGTGAATGCCAGCCCGGCAAATCGCATCATCCAACAGCAAAAGGCGCTGACCGATAAGCTGGATAAGCTCAAAAGTCTCGGCATTAATACCGTCTTCTTCCAGGTTAAACCCGATGGCACAGCGCTGTGGCGCTCTAAAATCCTGCCCTGGTCAGATATGATGACCGGGAATATCGGGGAAGATCCCGGTTACGATCCGCTGCAGTTTATGCTGGATGAAGCCCACAAGCGTGGCATCAAAGTGCATGCCTGGTTTAACCCTTATCGCGTCTCTACAAACGTGAAACCTTCCACCGTAACGGAACTCAACAACACGCTTTCCCTGCATCCCGCCAGTGTATTCGTTCTGCATCGTGACTGGATCCGCACCGCAGGTGACCGTTTTGTGCTGGATCCAGGCATTCCAGATGCCCGCGACTGGATCACCAGCATCGTGGCGGAGGTGGTTGCAAATTACGATATTGATGGCGTGCAGTTTGATGACTATTTCTATGCAGAATCGCCCGGCTCAACGCTGAATGACAGCGCCACCTTCCGCCAATATGGTCAGGGATACGCCTCGAAAGCGGACTGGCGACGCCACAATACTCAGCAGTTGATTGAACAAGTGTCTAGCACCATTAAGAAGCTCAAACCGAATGTCGAATTCGGCGTCAGCCCCGCCGGTGTATGGCGCAACGTATCACACGATCCCGCTGGCTCAGACACGCGCGGTGCAGCGGCCTACGATGAAGCTTACGCGGATACGCGCAAATGGGTGCAGATGGGCCTGTTAGATTACATCGCGCCGCAGATTTATTGGCCGTTTTCACGCCAGGCTGCACGTTATGATGTGCTCGCGAACTGGTGGGCCAATGTAGTCAAACCCACGCATACCCGTCTCTATATTGGTGTAGCGCTGTATAAAGTCGGTGAAACCTCCAAAATGGAGCCAGACTGGACGATTAATGGTGGCGTACCGGAACTGAAAAAACAGCTCGACCTTAATGACTCTGTGCCACAAATTAACGGCACTATTCTGTTCCGCGAGAATTATCTCAACCAACCGCAAACGCAGCAGGCAGTGAATTATTTGCGCAGCCGTTGGGGGAGTTAAGTTTCAAAACAACGCCGGGAGTTTCTGCTCTCTCGGCGTTGTTAACGATGTAGTGCTCTAACGTTGATTAATAAAACCGATTTTTATTCGCACAGACCATAGCTTTGATATTTTCATTCTGAATCATTATTCTTCTGTTGTATACGTGGCACTCTTGCAACACCTGAATTAACGTTTCCATACTGTCAATATTAGAACTTAAATTCAGGTACATTGCGTTATTCATTTCATACGCACACACAATCGATTTTAACCTTTGCACTAATGCTCCATCTCGGATAAAAGCATGCAAAACGGGTGATATCCAATACGCTAACTCAACGATATCCGCAATTTTCTCTTCCAGACAATGTATTACTGAAGATCGATCAATAAAACAGGCATCTTTCCAGATTGGTTCGTTATGCGCTACGCGATTTCTTAACACCCTGACGGCTTCCACTCTACGACGAATAATATCACGTTGTTTAAACTGCCTGTTTTTACCTGTTACCATCGGCATTTTCTTGAACGCAGTGGCGAAACCCTTTGGCCAAAGATATCCCTTACTGGCATCACCATCATAAAAACTCTTATCGAGAATATGCTCCCATACACTGAAATCAGTCTGAGAAACAATCTGATCCAGGGTCGGAGTGGCTAATGTATCTTTGCCTAATTTTTTCTGCAGCATCTTCCGTGCGTTTCTTTCAGCTTTTACTATGCCACTCTCAAAACCTTTAACTTTAGCAGGCTTAACCAGCTTATCTTTATCATCACATTTAACATCAGAGTTTATCTCACAGCTCAAACTGTAGGGGATGACGTTAAACCAATGTACATTATGTTCAGTTGTAATATATTTCTTACCTGCTTCGTTTATGGCATTACGTAAAGCGACTTCAATCAACTGCAGCAGACTACAAAAAGCACCTGACAATTCAAGATTCCAGCTATACAGACCAAATAACTCCGCATCATCAGCAATAGTAAATATGGAACGATAGCTTGAAAGGCGAGCAGAAGAGGTTAGTTTTACCATATCGGTAAAATCAAAATTTTTAGGCATGTGATGCTTTATCCAATTTCCATATCGTGAAAGACGTTATATCGCTGATCTCTATTCGGCGATATTGCAATCCTTAATTTATGCGATTAGAATTCCATTTGTAGCTAGTCTGACGTTCTTCTCCCGACTCGTGCGGTGCCAGATCCAAGACATTAAGCGCAAGAATCAATGCCCCAGCTAAGCTGGGGCTTCTTGTTTCCAGGGTGCAATCAACGTCAACGCGACTGTTCAACTCCCGCCAGTGCCTCTTCGCTCTGCATCAAGGCAAAAAACGATTCCAGCTCGCGTAACATCATTGATGCGGCAATCGACAATTGACGCTGTGGCGCCACACACAACGACAACGTGAAGGGTTTCAGTACCGTGTCGATTAGCGGAATGAACTTCAATTCACCCCGACGATACTCGTCAACAATATCCAGCCAGCACATCAAACTGATGCCCACCCCATCACGCACCAGCGAACGCAGCATATGAATGTTATTGGTGCGGCCAACTTCATTGAGACGAATACCGGAACTGTTTATCAGCGCTTCCAGTGGATCGGCCAACATCAGGGGCGCGGCAGGAACGATAAACGGCCAGGATTCGCAGTGGCTGAATCGGATGGATTCCAGCTTTGCCAGTGGATGTTGACTGCTCACCACAATACCCAGACGTAAATCAGCAAAAGACTTCACCAACAGCTCACGCGAACTTTGCGGATTCAACATAATGCCGAAATCTGCATCTCCGGCGGTTAACGCATTGGCAATATGGATATTGCTCATGGTGGTGAGTGTGAAGGAAATGCCGGGATACTCTTCGCGAATCCGTTGCAGGATCGATGAAAAAAAGCCGCGATTTATCGCATCAATGGTGGCGATATGCACATGCCCGTGACGTAATCCACGCAAATCATCCAACTGAGTACAAACCCGACCAAACTCCCGCTGCCAGTTTTTCGCCGCATTAAGCAAAATCTCACCCGCTGCCGTCATACGTAATCCTGATGGATGGCGTTCAAACAGCGGCATATCCAACTGCTCCTCAACGCGAAGGATCTGTCGATCAATGGATGAGGCTGAAACGTGCAACACCTCCGAAGCCTTGCGCAGTGAACCCTGGCGCGCCACTTCGGTGAAATACAGTAAAAAACGGGAGAAGGCGAACATAGTGGGTGCTCTCTTTTTTGCAACACATCATGCGAATTAAACAGATGGACGCTTACACGATGGCAAAATAATAATCGCAGCCAGGATAAAAACAAGGGTATGCGCGGCTTTAGCGCTGTGACATCTCTGTTCAGACAGGCCGATTATGAAATCAACACACCTGGCTGTCACCGTCATCGCAAAGCAGTTAAACGGTGCTGGCAACGTATTACTCACGCTGGGCAGTGCTAACGACCAGCCGCTCCCGCATTTTACGCCGGGCGCGCATATTGATGTGCATCTGCCCATCGGCGTTACTCGCCAATACTCACTGTGCTCAACTGCTCACGCGGCGCACTATGAAATTTGTGTACGCCTCGATCCCGCTTCTAAAGGCGGTTCGCAGTGGTTGCATCATCAGTTGCACATCGGCGATGTGCTGACCATTTCGGCTCCTCGCAATCATTTCCCATTGCCACATGCCCCGCGCACTCTGCTTTTTGCGGCAGGCATCGGTTTAACGCCGCTGTTAGTGATGGCGGAAGCGCTAGCTGTGCAGAAGGCTGATTTTGTGCTGCACCTTTATTTAAAGCGGCAGGATGAGCTGGCTTTTGCTCCGCGTCTGGCACTGCTCGGCGATCGCGCGATGATCCATTACAGCGCTGAGGGCGACAGTCTTCGGACTCATCACCCTGCGGAGTTGGGTTCACCGGAAAATGGTGCATTGGTGGCCTGTGGCCCAGCGAGTTTTATGTCCCATCTGCAAAGTCTGGCGCTGGAATATGGCTGGCGCAGTGAGCAGATGTACAGTGAGCGGTTCAAACCGGACGTGGCCCCACACCTTGCAGACGACAGCTTTGAAATTGAGATCGCCTCCTCTGGGGCTCGTTTCACCGTCGGCCAGGCGCAAAGCATCGCTGAAGTACTGGAAAACGCGGGCGTGGAAATTGAACTCTCTTGTGAACAAGGCATGTGTGGAGCCTGTATTACCGGCGTGTTGTCGGGCGAACCGGACCACCGTGATGAGGTGTTAAGCCAAAAAGAGCGCGCGGCCAATGATTGCATCGTGCTGTGCTGTTCACGCGCGCACTCGCCCGTTCTGGTGCTGGACTTATGAAAGTCTATGCAGGTGTAACCGGGGCAAGATTACCCCGCTGGCTATTAGCCGACAGCTGGCCGATGCATAACGGTGCGCCACAGCTCGCCACCATGCATTTCTCCTCTGAAGGTCTGCAATGCGAGCCTCAACAGAGTGCGCATCAAGACTATTTATCGCTGCATGGCGCTCTGGTGCTGCCCGCGTTCATCGAACCCCATGCGCATCTGGATAAAACCTTCACCATTCAGCGCAGTCCGGCACTGCAACCGGGCTTGCTGGCCGCTATTACCGCAATGCATCAGGACCGCGAGCACTGGAGCCATGACGATCTGCTGCAACGCGCCCGGCAGGCCTTAAACTGGGCTGCGGAAAGTGGCGTTAGCCAGTTGCGCACCCATATTGACTGGTTTACTCCCGATGCGCCGCTCGCCTGGCAGGTCATCGGCGATCTCGAACATCCACTGTGCCAGATTGAACGTGTAGCTCTGGCGCCCCTCAGTTTCTTTGCCAATGCCGCAGATGCCCAACACATTGCGGCTCAGATTGCCGTGAGCGGGCCAGATGCACTGCTCGGCGGATTTATTCACAGCAGCAACTGGGATGCGCAAGCCTTTACCCATTTGATGCAGGCTGCCGAGCAGTGGCAGTTGGATATTGACCTGCACATTGATGAAGAGCTGAATGCGGATGCGCAAGGTATGCGCTGGCTGGCGAACTATCTGGAGCATCACCCTTTTAGTGGAAATATCACCTGCAGCCACAGCTGCGCACTGACGCAACAGGACGATGCGTTGCAGATACTTGACCAGCTATCCCAGCAGCGTGTGACGCTGATCGCCCTGCCTTTGACCAATTTATTGCTGCAAGACGCAGTACCCGGCCGCACACCGCGTCAGCGTGGATTAACGCTGATGAAAGAGGCGATCGCGCGAGGCATTCCCGTGCTGCTGGGCGCGGACAACGTGCAGGACGCCTTCTGCCCCGTAGGCAGTTACGACCCGCTGGATACGTTGTTCAGTGGCCTGTTAAGCCTGCAACTGGGGGCGGCCTTTGATGAAGCATCCCAACTTATCTGCCATCCGCAGGCTTTCCAGCAAAACGATTTTGTGATCTTTCCGCAGGCCGATGTCGCCAGCTGGCCGTTGCGTCAGCGTCAGCGCTATCGGTTAAAACAGGGTGTGCGTTATGGAGACGAGAGCAATGGCGCTTGATGAAGGAGCGGGAAAACCGCTGGCAAAATATGCCGCTTGGCGACGCGTGGGCGACTTTATCTTTCTCTCCGGCATTATTCCGGTGAACCCGCAGACTGCCACCATCGTGCGCGGTTACGGCGATATCCCGGAAGCTGCTCAACGATTACTTGGACGTACCGGTGAATTTTCGACGGATATAAAAGAAGGTCCGATCCTGGCGCAAAGCTGGTATGTGCTGGAGAGTATCCGCACCACCATTGAAAGCGCCGGCGGCCAGATGAACGATGTATTTAAACTGGTGCAGTACTTCCGCAATCTCGATCATTTTCCCCATTACAGTCGGGTGCGAAAGCAGTTTTTCCCCGATGAGCCGCCAGTTTCCACGGTGGTACAGGTCAGTGAAATGCTGCCCAGTCCGGACGTTTTAATCGAAGTTGAAGCCACGGCGTGGTTGCCGCAATAACACGAGGATTTTGTATGTTGCATGGTTATATCCCGGCAAACCGTTTTTTGCCGTACCTGAGCTGGACTGACATTGCCACGCTGGACGATAAAGCCAACACGGTGATCGTGCTGCCGACCGGTGCCATTGAGCAGCACGGCCCGCATTTACCGTGCGCGGTAGATAGTGTGATCTCCTCGGGTGTGGTCGGGCATGCGCTGGCACGTTTACCGGCGGCGGTCCCCGCCTTCGCCATCCCGCCCATCACTTATGGCAAATCCGATGAGCACCTTCACTTCCCAGGCACGCTGACGCTGACCGGGGAAACGCTGCTGCACACCATTTTGGAGATTGGCGAGTCCCTGTATCGTGCCGGTTTTCGCAAGTTTTTAATGGTGAATGGTCATGGTGGCCAACCACAGCCATTGCAAATGGCGTCACGCGAACTGCGCCTGCGTCATGGCGACATGATCATCATCATGCAGGATACCTTCAAAGTCCCGAACTGCGCCGAAAGCTTTATGGATGAGAAAGAGCGTCAAATGGCGATGCACGCCGGACACGCCGAAACCGCACTGATGCTGGCGCTGGCACCCGATACCGTCCAGATGAGCAAAGCGGTGGCGAATTATCCGCCTGAATTCCCCTGCCCGACGCTCTCCACTAACAAGCCGATGGCGGCGTGGGCTTCTTATGATTTTGGTCCAAGCGGTGTGATTGGCGATCCCTTGCCTTCCACTCCTGAGCAAGGCGCGGCCATTCTTAATTCACTCGCCGAAAGCTGGGCGCAGGTGATCACCGAAGTGCATCAGATGGTCTGGGTCACACGCGCCGAACCGGCGTGGGGCACAGGCCAATGGCAGGGCAAGGTATTAGATCACAACGACGCTGCATCACTATTACAACCGCGCTAAACGGGGATCGACGATGATGAAAAAATTGAGCATGGTAGCCGCACTTTCACTGGCTCTGTCGGCCCAGAGCATGGCGGCTGAACCCTTTACCTTTATGACCAACTGGTATGCCCAGGCGGAACATGGCGGCTTCTATCAGGCGCAGGCACAGAATCTGTATAAAGACGCCGGTCTCGACGTCACGATTAAAATGGGCGGCCCGCAGGTGCACACCATGCAGTTGATGGCAGCGGGTCAGGCGGACTGCATCATCAGCGATAATATGCAGGCGCTGGAGTCCTGGCAGCAGGGTGTCGAAGCCGTGCCCGTCGCCACCACCTTCCAGCACTCAGCCATCGCATTCCTTACCCATCCCGATGTGAAAGATAAAACTGACCTACAGGGCAAAACCTTCTTGCTCGCTGCAGAAGCCTACACCTCTTACTGGCCATGGGCACAAAGCGCGCTAAACCTGAAAAATGCCCGTGTACGTCCATACACCTTTAGTATTCAGCCGTTCCTCGCGGATAAAACGCTGGTGCAGCAGGGGTATATCACCTCTGAGCCATTTGCGGTGCAGAAAGCCAATGCCCAAGCCAACGTCTATCCGATCAGTGACTGGGGCTATCCACCGTATGGCAACAGTATTGTTTGCATGAAATCGACCATCGAGAAGCGTCCACAGGCTGTTGCCGCGTTCGTTAAAGCCTCGATGCAAGGCTGGAAAAATTACCTGCAGGACCCAAGCGCTGGCAACGTGCTGATCAAGAAAGAAAACCCGCAGATGAGCGATGAACAGATTGCCTTTGGTATCGCCCAGATGAAGAAATACCAGATGGTCACCGGAGGCGATGCGCAGACAGGAGGGATTGGCATTATCACCGAGCCACGTCTCAAACAGACCTGGCAACTGCTGGTGGACAATAAGCTGATCGATCCGGCTAAAGTCCCGTTTGAGGGAAGCTATACCTTGCAGTTCATTAAAGACGTCAAGGTCATGCCATGAACACCGCCAGCAAATTAACGCTGAGAAATGCTGATGCGCAACCGGTGCCGCTGCCTGCAGCACCCCCAGCGATTGAGGTGCTTTCAGCGGAGAAAATTTACCCCAATGGCACACGTGCGCTGCTGCCAGTGGATCTCACCATTCGTCAGGGTGAATTTGTCTCGCTGCTGGGACCCTCCGGCTGTGGCAAAAGTAGCCTTTTGAAAATGATCGCCGGGTTGATTGAGCCGACCGACGGTAAGTTAATGCTATTTCGCCGCGATCGTCGGGAAAATCAGCGTGACCTTCCGCTCTCTTTTGTTTTTCAGGAAGCCACGCTGATGCCCTGGAGCACAGTGCATAAAAATGTGCGCCTCCCGCTGGATTTAGCCGGCGTGCCACGCGCTGAAGCGGATACGCGCGTACGAGAGATTCTCGAACTGGTGGGACTGGGCCAGTTTGGTCACGTTCTGCCGCGCGAGCTTTCGGGCGGCATGCAGATGCGCGTGTCGATTGCGCGCGGTCTGGTCACGCGCCCCAAAGTGCTGTTAATGGATGAACCCTTTGGCGCGCTGGATGAGATTACGCGCAACAAACTCGACAGTGACCTGCTCGATTTGTGGCAGGAACAGAAACTCACCGTGGTGTTCGTGACTCACTCGATTCAGGAAGCGGTGTTCCTGTCGCAACGGGTGATCATGATGGCAGCGCGTCCAGGGCGCGTAGTGGATGACATTCGCATTGAAACCACTCAGCCGCGCGACGATGAATTCCGCGTCAGCCAGCCGTTCACGCACTATGCGCAACAGTTGCAACGTGGCTTGTTGGCAGCCAGTCAGGAGAGCAAATCATGAAACCACTCGCCACCAGTTTCAAATTCCAGCAGTGGCTTTTCCCGGCAATTGTCGCGGTTGTCATGCTGCTGCTGTGGCAATTCCTGGTGACCACTTTCAAGGTGCCAACCTTTCTGGTGCCTTCACCGATGGTGGTCGCACAAAGTCTGGTGCAAAACTTTCCGACTTTGTTCATGTCGTTACTGTATACCCTGAAGATCACCGTGATCTCCTTTGTGGTTGCGATTGTCATCGGCTCGATCATTGCCTTTCTGCTGGTACAGAATCGCTTTATTGAAACAGCGCTGTTTCCCTATATCGTTTTTCTGCAGGTCACCCCGATTGTCGCCATCGCACCGCTGATCATCATCTGGGTTAAGGACACCACGCTGTCCCTGGTAGTGTGTGCAACACTCATGGCCGTATTCCCGATCATTTCTAACACCACGCAGGGTTTACGCAGCGTTTCACCCGGATTGCTGAGCTATTTCAAACTCAACCACGCATCACGCATGCAAATTCTGCTGCGTCTGCGCATTCCTTCGGCGCTACCCTACTTCTTTGGCGCGTTACGCATCTCCAGCGGCTTATCATTGATTGGTGCCGTAGTGGCGGAGTTTGTCGCGGGCACCGGTGGTACGGACACCGGGCTGGCTTACCAGATTTTGCAGGCCGGCTATCAGCTTAATATTCCGCTGATGTTTGCCGCACTGCTGCTGATCTCTCTGGCTGGGTTCCTGCTGTTTGCCTTGATGTCATGGCTGACACGTCGGGTGCTGGCCGCCTGGCACGAAAGCGAGTTGAGTCCAGGTTAATCAACATAACGGCTTAAGATCGTCGTTACTTATCGCTCTGATCTTCACAAGGCGCGGCCCTCAGGCCGCCCTCCCCAAAATATGCATAGGATGTCCACATGTCTGATTCTGATCGCCAGTCTGCACTGGCGGCGCTGGTCGCGGCGTTGCCTGAACTTGACTGGATTAAAGAAGCGCCCAAGATCAAACGGCTATCGCGTGATTTCCACTGGTTCAGTCCGGTGCTGAAACCGCAGCTAGAAGAGAAATTTGCCGAACTGGCGGTGCGCCCGCGCGATGAGGATGAACTCGCTGCGGTAGTCGCCGCCTGCGCTAAAGCTCGCGTACCGCTGAATCTGCGCGGAGGTGGCACCGGTAATTACGGCCAACTGATCCCACTGACAGGCGGGGTGATGGTGGATATGACGCGCCTCAACGCAGTCACAGCGATGGGCAGTGGCACGGTGCGAGCACAGGCGGGCATTCGGCTTGGGGATTTGGAAGCCTATACGCGCCCGCATGGCTGGGAATTGCGCTGCATGCCATCCACCTGGAAACTGGCCACGCTGGGTGGGTTATTTGGCGGTGGATTTGGTGGTGTAGGCTCGATCAATTACGGGCCATTAGCCGCGCCGGGCAACGTGCTGTCAGTGCGCATGATGACCATGGAAGAAACGCCACGCATCATCAGCTTGCAGGCGCCGGATGCGCTGCTGCTGCATCATGCTTATGGGAGCAATGGTATTGTGCTGGAGATCGAACTGGCGCTGGCCCCGCGCCACGACTGGATTGAGCGTCTCGACACCTTCGCTGATTTTTCAACGGCGATGGCTTTTGCCGATGCGCTGGCCCGTTCACCGGGCCTGGTGAAACGCCAAATCGCGGTGTTTGCTGCCCCGGTACTGGATTACTTCAGCGATTTGGCCGATGCCAAGGTTGCCGGCAAGCACGGTGTGATTTCAGTGGTGG
Organism: Erwinia sp. S63; assembly: GCF_016625195.1. Lineage (GTDB taxonomy): Bacteria > Pseudomonadota > Gammaproteobacteria > Enterobacterales > Enterobacteriaceae > Pantoea. The sequence goes on along the minus strand of NZ_JACVUP010000004.1, from coordinate 259,286 downwards.
GTTGCGAAAGTGATGCCCTGCTGCCTGCTATGCTGGCGCAGCATGCGGGACACAATGCCTTGCACTTTGCCGAAGGTGAGAACAGCGGTCATTCTCTGATTGAATATTGCTGGAACCACACCACGCTGCAGGCGCTCAAAATCGATAAAACCCTGACCTATCTGCAAACTGCGTATGCGACTGACAGTTACCACCAGCAGGCGCTGACGATGGAAACACAATTGTCGGATGAAGTGATGTCTCACATTGAGTTTCTGCGCGATATGAACGGCACACTCACCTGCAGTGGATTGCCGCTGGTGCGTTACAGCACGGAGGAGCGCTTAAATGAGATTATGGATATTTACCGCAGCCAAGGTATTAAAATCAATAATCCGCATGTGATTCATATTGAAGATGGCAAACAAGGCATGGTCCGTGCCGATGTGGTCGCGATGAAACGCGCCTGCGATCCGCATAATCTATTAAACCCCGGCAAACTACGTGGCTGGGAGGTGCGTGAATCGTTACCGGATGTGCATATTCCGGGCGTGAATTAACAGGTTTATTACGACCAAAACGAACGTGGGTATTTAACGTAATGCTGAAAGGTCTGAACGTCAGCGCATTCGCTGACGCCCAGACTTCAGCGCTGTATGACTCTAATTTAACAGATACGCTTAATTTGAAATGCTGCTTTTAGCATTGAATAATGTCAGCCATGAATATTGCTGGCTTAACGCTCAGAAGGGTTCGGTTGCGCTGAGATATTCTATGGCCTGTTCTTTGCCATTTATCCACAACTTCACGAATCTGCGTGTACGCCATTTTCCTGGTTCATATTCCACCGGTTTTTCAAATACCGGGCCACTCAATAACAACTCTTTGTTATCGTTATAGCCAAAGCCCACCCTTTCATTGCCAATCCAATGTTGTTCGAAAGCTACAACAGGGGCGGCATCGAACTTCTGCGCATCGGCTTCAGAGCAGGCGGTGTAACTTTTACGGAAGATGAAACATAACCCCGCCTTGTAGCGGTCTTTACCATTGGTTTCTACCTGCGCGGTGGCAAATCCAGTGAATTGCGCCAATTTAACGTAGAGCTTAGTGCGGGTGGCACCGCCTTCAATGTGCACTTTGGTCACCGGACATGAGCCTTCGCCATACCAACTACCAATGGTGTTCGCATTGTTGCGCGCCTGAAGGTAGATATTGGCCACCCCTTCTGGCGTTCGTCCAGAGTGCTGAGTTTGCGTTGCGCTTTGCGATAATATTTGCGATGTCCCCACCACACGTACGTGAATCTGCGTGCCTTCATCAGAGAAATTAAATTCGCCGATATAGAACCATTTCTCTTTATCGCTACGGTTATCCATATGGTGTTGCGAGGTAATGTAATCGTAATTTAGCGATCCCTGAATGATGGCACCCCAATCCGATATTTCCATCAGCCCGCGATCACCTTCCGCCAGCAGTGACCAGGGTTCGATACCTGTGGTGCTGTAATCAAACCCGGCGCTTTGATTATGAATACTTTTCTGAATGATCAACGCGCGGCAATAGCCCAATTTTAACGGGTTAGTCGTTGATTCAATCGCCAGCCCCTCTATCACCCATTGACCATTAGTTAAATCTCCGGCAAATTCTGAATGTTCAATCCAGCCATTACGAATAAAGGATTGGGTGCAGCGCGGTAAATCCAAAACCGGCTTTAAGGTATTTTCTTGCAAATTGAAGTTGGATAATTCAATGGCCGTGCTGTGATCCCAGGCACCTTCTGCACGATCGGACCAGCGCGCATACACAATGCTATCCTGACACCCTCTTGAATAAAACTGATCAATCTTACAATCCAGCGTATCAATCAGATCCAGTGCTCGTCCGCCCAGATAGCGAAACTCCATACTGCTCACACGCAGAAACTGCCCGCCAGTAATAATGTTGGCGTAAAAACCGACTTTATTAAATGCGGTACCGCCGTCTCCACCGTTATTTGAACTCATGCCTTTCACCACAATGCCCGATATTTCCGCATAGCGCGCATTGACTTTAAAAAAGTGCAGCCCTCGTGGCTGTGTACCCCAGTTAAATGTCAAGGTGGTGGTGGGAAAGTAGCCAAAATTGACGTTAGCACCCGAAACCTTGAAGCGGTTAATCTCTTTGTCTGAGATGTCGAAAGTGGACATGCTAAATACCCCGGCGGTAAACCGGATACCGGCAGCAGGCAGCACACGCTGTGACCAGGTATACATACGTTTTACTGCCTCGATACAATCTGTTTTACCGTCGGCTATGGCGCCAAAATCCAAAACGGTGACGGTGCTGTAATCCTGGATCACCCGCTTCCAGCGTTTATCGCCTGCCGCGATAAAGACAATTCCACCATCGTCTGGGCTGGTGGTATCGGTCGCGTCATACACAAACACCCCGCCGCCCATTTTACTGCCTTTGGTGTACTCCAGCACCGAAGCGATTTCACCTCCGGATGTCGGTACGGTAGCGCGTAATTCATCAATGGTTTTCAACTGCACGACGGCACCCGTTGTGGCGTTGACGGCATTTTGTGGCGTGGTGTTATTGGACGCATTAACCATGGTGTACCCCTTAAATATTAAGAGAAAATAACTGCCCCCATGCAGTATAAGTAGCTGATAGTTAATGTGTTGATGTGTGCCAGTGTAATTAGAGGCGTTAAACATCCAACAGATAAATGGGATACACCAAGGTAATGATTGCAGAAAGAAAGCGCAGCGGTAAGGGCGGGATTTTACAGAATAATCGCAGGCACATTATTGCTTATCGCGGCCGCAAAAAATGAGCAATTTACGCAAGATTCCGACCGAATACCTTAAGCCGGTAACTGATTCATTCACTTATTTGTTAAGGTTAAGTGAAGCTAAAACGGTGCCAGCAAGCCACGACTCGCTGGCACATCCTTCTAAAATGTGGCATTCACCCCGACGTTCCAGGTCACCTGATGGTAATCGCTGTTACTGGCGACGGTAGACACGCCAGCAAAGGCATTGACCGTATCGCCCAACGGCACATTGGCACCGACCGCCACATCCAGCCAGTTTTTATCCCCAGCCGCCACCGTCCGCTCAAAAGAGGTCTGGGTGGATTTCAAACCCGCATGTACGGTTGAATCCGTGTCACCAAACTGATGGTTATAACTGACCTGAGCCCACGGATTGACCACCCACTGCCGGCTATCGACGCGCCAGCCAATTGAACCGATCTGTGAGTGAAGCGTTTGATCAGAGAAGCGCATCGAGGTGCTGCTATTGCCATTTTCCTCATAGCCACCCACGCGTCCATAATCCAGCGCATAGCTGGCAACCGGGCCGGTCGTAATATGGTTCCCCAACGGTAAATCCCAGCCGGTTTGCACCCGCATGCCCAGCAATTTACCGCTGCTGTTGCCTTGTTCAGTCCGGGTGGCAGGGCCGATGTTGATGTTACGCTCGATACTGTCGAAATCGAGATCGGCATAATGGAGATCGGCATTGATCCAGCCTTGATCGAACAAAGTGAGCTGACTGTAAAGCGCCACCAGATTACCGCGCAGCTTATAGTCATAGTTTGATGAGGGATCCATGCGCTGATTGCTGTTTGAGAACAACAAACCGGTTTGCCAGTTATCGGTTAACTGATAGCCGATCCCCAACGTCAGATTGGTGGTGTTTGCATCACCGTTGCTCCAGGCATCGCCTTGATAATCGACGTGCTGCCCGGCGTAACCACCAAACACTGTAAACTGGCCTGCGTTGGCCGGTTGTTGACGCTGCTGTTGCAAATGACCATCCAGCGTATTGTGCATGTCGCGCGCCATAAGCAGCGTGGATTGTGACAATGCGGCAACCTGTGCCGGCGCATCAAGGATTGACTGAATATAATCTGCCAGCATGGCCTGCACTGCCGGGCTCGGGTGCAGGCGATCGGAAAACAGATATTGCTGTGCTGTACTGAAGCCCGCATCAGTGGACTGGCATTCATCCGCAGAGGTGCCCACGGGACATGAAATGCCAATCGTGTTGCTTAAGCCATAGCGGCTGGGATCAGCCACCACCTCGTTAAACAGACCCGCGATGTCCACTCGCACGATATTGCCGTTAAGCGCCGCTAACTGAGCCTCTTCCTGTTGGTTGTAACCCTCTGACAACGCCGTCACCTGCGTACTGAGTTCCTGCCAGGCGGTATAGAGCTGCTGAGCTAGCACTGCTTGCGCAGCGGAATTGCCAGTAACCTGACCCGCTGCAGCGGTGAACGAATCCTGCACCGCCTGTTCTCGTGCCGCAACATCCGGTGTTGCCGCGCTGTCCAGCGACTGAAACGCCGCGACCATCGCTGAGGTACCCAAAGATCGCAGCACCAGTTGTACCATGTAGGGCGTTAATCCCAGTTGCGGGACATTCGGCACAATGACGGTTCCTGCACCCGCATCCAGCAAGGTTTTTACCTGAGAGGCCGCCGCGGTGGCACTGTTGCTAATAGTTTCACGTGCGGTCAAGGGGTTGGGCACTGCGGCAGCGATATCATTGGCACCGACCCAATGAATATACAAACCATTGCTATCAGCGCGTCCGCCAGTGGATTGCAGATACGCTGCCAGCTGATCCTGCGTATTGAGTTCAGGGTCGAGCGCTGGAACTGCCACTGCGCCGCCTTCAGCATAGTTACTGCCACCGCGCGAAGATGCCTGCAAATCTTCTCCAAGATGGGATGCCAGTATTTCGTCGTATAGCGGATGTTCCGCGCCATCGGCCGTAAAACGACCGATGTTGCCGCTGTCGCTTAGGCTATCGCCAAACACCGTCAAACTATCCCAGGCACGTGCGGGAGAGGCAGCCAAAAGCGTACCAAGGGTGGCTACGGCGACAGCGGAAAGTGCAGATTTGCGCTTTATCATCATCAACTCCGTGATGGGCCAGACGGATCGCGTCTGGTCACTTTTAAGGTAGGCCGTGCGCATCATGCAGCAGCAACGCAGGCCAGCAAGGTCGCATCAAGAATGCGAAAAGTGGCAAAAAGAAATATCAAGGACGTTTAAGGTTTAGTCAGTTAGGGAAGGTAATACCAGTTTGCGCAGACAAGATGACGGCGGGCATTTTTAGGAATTTAACCTCGCTCACAGTAATGCCTTGATAGTGCACAGCTTTATTGATAGAGCGACCGAGCGAGGTTTCGGCATATAAATATCGGGATTTGTGGCTTTATTCGAACTCGACAGGAGAGGCAGAGATCTATCGCCGGATTTAGCTTAACCTCACCCCATCTGCAACCAAAGCTGTTGCAGCCTGCCAGATAGATGATGGATCAATGGATGCTTTCTTCCACCGGGCGCCCACAACGCCACAAGCGTTATGTTCAGTCCTTGATACCCGACTTCAGTAGGCAGCACCTCGACCTGATGCCATTTCTGCGCCTGAAAATGCGTAGGTAAAAATCCCCAGCCTTGTCCCTGCTCCATCAGACTTTGCAGCATGGCTCGCTCATTGATAAATAGCGATTGTCCCGAAAGCTGCAGGCGCTGTGTAATCTGCTCATCAGCATGCGCATGCATCACTAATTGCGGCTCGAGTGCGAGGTTAAGTAATGTCAGCGGTGTTTCCTGCCCGGCAAATAAAGCTTTTGCTGCGTAAAAATTCAGTTCAATGGCACCTAACGCGCTCCACTCCATCTCATTACCCAGCGTGCGGTTCACCGCCTGACAAATTGCCATGTCGGCATTACCCGACTTCAGTGCTTTTTCAGCCTCAAAACGCGAGGCACACCAGAGGCTTAATCGCACCTGCGCCCTGCTGCACTCACTGATGAAGGCCTGCAAAAATAACTGCGGGACAAAAGGGTCATACACCAGCGTGATTTGCTGCGTGCGCGACTCCGGCAAGGTCTGCGCGAAAGCTTCAAATGCATGAGCCTGACGCACCAGCAAATGCGCCTGACGATGTAACTGCTCCCCCCTGGATGTCAGCACCAATTTGCGCCCTCCACGCTCAAACAACGAGTAGCCAAGGGCATCCTCCAGATAATCGATGAGATCGCGCACGGTGGTGCGATCTTTCCTCAGTTTCTCTGCTGCACGGGAAACCGTGCCGAACTCAGCAATCGCCGCAAAGGCTTCAATTTGTGAAAAGGAATAGCGCAGCGCATTCATCTGAAATCCTATGTCTAACATTTGGGGGGAATTTCCCCCATGGGGTGATTTTAACCTCGCCCCATAGATTTCTATACTCGCCGCACTCTCAACTGCACTATTAAGGCACTTTTCATGCAACGTCACACCGTGATTAAACCCCTGCTGTTTTCTCTCTCATTAGCTGTGAGTAGCTATGCAACTGCTGCAACAGAGTGCGATGGCGTGGCGCTCACGCCCTGTCCTGCACCCTTTGATCATCAGTTACCTGACCCTCACCAGATGCTGAACTGGAGTCAAAAAGATCGGGTAGTCGGTTTCCGTAATGATTACCGTAATTATGCGGGAGATGTGTTTCTTCATGGGCAAGCGAAGCCACTGGCACATGCCAATAACCTGTTAGTCGATGCGCAGTATCAGGTTAATGGCCACACCTATCACCTCGCTGATTACTTAAAACGTGAAAATGTCGCGGGTATGCTGGTGCTGAAAAACGGCAAAGTCGCCTACAAATATTTTGCCGAAGGTAATACCGACACCACCCTGTGGACCTCACGCTCAGTGGGTAAATCGGTGGTGTCTACACTGGTGGGCATCGCCATCAAGCAGGGAAAAATTCATTCACTGAATGACAACATCACTGCATATGAACCCGAACTGAAGGGAACCGCATGGGATGGCGTAACCCTTAAACAGCTCATCCAGCACACTTCCGGCGTGGCATGGAATGAGGACTACACCAATCCGAAATCTGACTTTGCGAAGTTGACCCAGTGCGAAGCGCAAGCTGGCGCTTATGCCTGTGTGCGTCATATCGTCACTCATCTGAAACGCGCGCATCCAGCGGGTGAACAGTGGTCTTACTCTTCCGGTGGCGCATGGTTGTTGGGGGATGTGCTGGAACGGGCAACAGGCATGTCATTGGCGGCTTACCTGCAGCAAACCGTATGGCAACCCAATGGCATGGCCAGTGATGGCGTCTGGCATGCTTACCAGGCTGGAGAGCATGACGTGGGTGCTCATGGTTTCAACGCCACGCTGGAAGATTGGGGGCGCTTTGGTGAATTTATCCTCAACGAGGGTCGCCTGCCCGATGGTAAGCAAATCTTGCCTGACAATTGGGTGAATGACGCAGCAATCTGGACACAGGCAAAAGACTCAGTCAGTGCGGCCCATCCGGAGGGTATTTACGGTTATCAATGGTGGAATAATGCTATCCCTGCCAATGCACAACATGTCGTGCCCACTGCAGCAGAGGGGCTGAAGCACTCAATCTGGGCTCTGGGCATTTATGGTCAAATCATTATGGTTAACCGTGCAGAAAACCTGGTCATCGTACAATGGTCAACCTGGCCTCAGGCTGAACCCTCCTTCAGCGCGCAGCCACTCGAAGCGGCTCTGATGTACAGCGCGATTGCGCAACAGTTACATTAAGCAGCATTTATTCGCGCCATACAGGGGCGTGGCGCGATAATTTGCTTGTGGGTATTAGTTTACTTTTCCTCTCATTTTGTGATCTGCATTGTAGTACAATCCACATTCACTGTACTACAATATTTCTCGTATTGTTATTTGTTCCTACGCCAGTTTTTCATCCTGTTAATAATAAAAACAATAATTCCACTTTATTTACCTGCATGCCTTGCGGGCGGTATTACTGCTGCCTGAAATAGGCCAAACCGATGACGAGGTCGTTATCATGATCAACGATTTATATACCTCTACCCTTAAACAATTGAACAGTAAAATTATCCCTTTTATCGTCATCTGCTATTTCGTTGCCAATCTCGATAAGACCAATATCTCTATCGCGGCACTCCAGATGAATGCCGATCTCGGCCTCACCACCAGCATGTATGGCCTCGGCGTGGGGATGTTTTATATCTCTTATATTCTGTTCGAAATCCCCAGCAATGTGATCATGACCAAGGTTGGCGCTCGACGCTGGATAGCGCGCATTATGATCACCTGGGGCATCGTCAGCACTGGCATGGCGTTTGTTCACACCGCCAATCAACTCTATGTGATGCGTTTTTTATTAGGGATGGCTGAGGCAGGTTTCGCGCCCGGCATTATTTACTACATTGCCTGCTGGTTTCCTAAAAGCAATCGAGCACGGGCCATGTCGTTTTTCTACATGGGCTCGGTCAGCGCATCCATCATTGGTTTACCGGTCTCTGGTGCGATATTAAATATGCATGGAATAGCAGACATCGCTGGCTGGCGTTGGTTGTTTGGTCTGGAAGGCATCCCTGCGCTGATTCTCGGCTGTCTGGTTTTATGGCGTCTACCCGATTCGCCGGAGCAAGCCCCATGGTTAAACCCACAACAAAAATCCTGGCTGCGTGACCGTTTGCAGCAAGACAATGCTGGGGTGGAGATCGGAAAAACCCATTCCTGGTGGAGTGCCCTAAAAGATAAAACGGTGCTGCTGTTGAGTCTGGTGTGGTTTCTGCAGGCGTTTGGCTCCATCGGCATTACGCTGTTTATGCCGCTGATCATTAAAAGCATGGCGGCGGATCAAAGCAATTTCGTCATCAGCCTTTTGTCGGCGGTGCCCTTCATTATGGCGTGCCTCTTCATGTATCTGAATGGCCGTCACTCTGACAGAACACGTGAGCGCAGCTGGCATTTAGGGTTGCCGTTAATCCTCTCCGGACTGGCATTGGCAACGGCAATTTTCACCACCAATCTCTGGATCGCTTATCTGCTTCTGGTGCTGACCGTGGGTTTCAACTTTGCGCTGACGCCGATATTCTGGGCGGTAACCACGGAGAAGCTGGCAGGCGTGGCCGCCGCGGCCTCCATCGCTTTTATCAATACGGTCGCCAACTTTGTCGGATTAGGATTACCGCCCGTATTGGGAAAACTCAAGGATATGACCCATAGTTATCATTCAGGTTTACTGTTGGTCGCGGTGGCACTGATTGCCGGTGGCGTGATTGGCATTATCGTCTCGCGACCGCCAAATGCTCGGTTGAAAACCCTTGCTTATCCGCAGTCTGGCAAGTGAAACGCTTTTTCATGCATTTTAGTTAAATGTTCTGGAAAGCACGCCGATAATTAAGATACCTTTATCAAAGCGGACCGCACCCGGTCCGATTATCTCAACATCAGGCAGCGATAACTCAATACCCCCAGCCTGCGTACGCGCAGAGAAACACATTCGCGAGATTAAGTGTTCGGCTGTGGAAATTCAGCGGAGCGGCAAAAAGCTGCACGCATTATGTTCAATGACATAATATCGCCTGAGGTCACACATGTTTGGGGTGAAGAAATCCAGCCTTTCTCTGCCATTTTATAAAAGTGGCGATGTACTCAAAGATATCAATGCAATCAAGCAACATGTGGCATGGATTGAGTTTTCGCCCAGCGGGGAAATCCTCAGTGCCAACCCGCTCTTTCTGGAAGTCACCGGCTACAGTCTGCATGAGATTCAGGGACAACATCACCGCATTTTCTGCAGCCCGGCTTACAGCCAGTCATCAGAGTACTTTGCTTTTTGGCAGACGCTGGCTTCCGGCGAATCCGTCACTGGAATCTTTGAGCGCTTTAATAAACAACGCCAACGTTTCTACCTGAGCGCAACGTATTTCCCAGTCAGCGATGATAAAGGCAAAGTCTACAAGGTCATTAAGGTCGCGAGCGATATCACCGCCCGCCATGAAGAACTGGAGCACAAAGAGGCGGTGATCACCGCACTAGACCGCTCTATGGCGGTGATTGAATTCACCCCTGACGGCCATATCCTGACAGCCAACGCTAACTTCCTGACACACATGGGATACGATCTAAAAACGATTGTCGGTCAGCATCATCGCCTGTTTTGCTTCGATAACTTTTATCGGGAAAACCCCGAGTTCTGGCGCAAAATCGCGAAGGGACAGCATTTCGTCGGTCGCTTTGAGCGTAAGACAGCAGCTGGTGAACGCATCTGGCTAGAGGCGAGCTACAACCCGGTGTTTGATGCCGATGGCAAAGTGTACAAAGTGATCAAGATCGCTTCTGATATTACGGCCCGGGTTGAAGCAGCAAAACGTGTGGCCGATATCGCCCTCACCACTTCGGAACAAACCTCGCAAATTACCGATAACGCCAACGAAGTGCTGGATGAAACCATCCGCAACTCTGGTCTGGTGGCGGTGCAGGTCAATGCCGCCACCGATATTGGCACCCAGTTAAATGCTTCGGCGAAAAGCATCAACGAAGTGGTGGAAACCATCAACCTGATAGCTTCACAAACCAATATCCTCGCCTTGAATGCGGCGATTGAAGCCGCACGCGCCGGTGAAGCTGGGCGTGGGTTTAGCGTAGTCGCGGATGAAGTGCGGCGTCTGGCGGCTTCCACCTCCAGCGCCACCAAGAAGATCACTCAGGTCGTGGAGCACAATGCCAGGCTGATACAGCAAATGGAGCTGCAATTGGGTGAAGTAAAACAGTTTGTGGTGACCGAGCAAGATAAAATCAGCGTGCTGTCACGCAGCCTGCGAGAAATAAACAGTGGCGTACATGAGTTTGTGAATGTGATTCATCGACTGGATGTTTAGGTGATGACTCTTTAGCGATGAGGAGGCGGCCTGAAGGCCGCCTCACACTTTTAACAGAGTCCTGTCTTTACCGATGCCACGATCGGTTAGTATCAATCAGGTTCTTACATCATTTGCGGTTCACGAATCGCATTACCTTTGGCGAAACGCGCCAGACTGTAAGGTTCAGCATCGGTGAACAACGGCTGGTTATTCACCATCTGCGCACACAATAAGCCCGCACCAGGACCGATGCCGAAACCGTGCCCACTGAAGCCAGAGGCAACAAACAGGCCCGGCACATGATCCATCTCATCAATCACCGGCACCAGGTCAGGCGTGGTATCGATCCAACCACCCCATGCATGATCGACTTTGATCCCGCTGAGCTCAGGGTAAAACTGTACCAGCATCTGCATCGCTTCCTGCACAATCGCCGGATCGCCGGCGGGATCGAGTACACGAATCTTTTCAAACGGCGATACGCCCTGGTTTGACCAGGAACCTGCGGCCTCCGGGCCATTGAAGAAAGAACCGTTGATACGCACTTTGAGTTTTTTCGCAATTTTGCTGCGATACATCGGATAAAACTTGGTGGCGTAGCGGATATTTTGCGGTGCCAGATCGATCTGTCCTCGTCCTGAAAGCGCCACGGTGTAACTGCCATCCTGACGACGACGAATGCATAATCCGCCGATGCTAATACAGCCTCTGATCACTTCCGGTGCCGCAGTGGTTTTAAACGCCGTACCTAAGATATTTGCGCTCGGCAGTTCAACACCGTACTGTTTGCAGAAGCGGGAACTCCAGGCACCGCCACAGCAGATTACCCGGTTCGCTTTCACTAAGCCGCGCTCGGTCCATACGCCGGTCACACGCCCGCCAGTGATATCCAATCCACGCACCGCGCAGTTTTGATGTACTGAAGCACCCAAATTTTTTGCCCCCGTGGCGATCGCTGGTGCGGCCATGGAAGGTTCAGCACGAGCATCTGTCGGAGACCAGACGCCGCCCACCCATTGGGCCTGCTCGCCAATGCGCTCGCGCGTCTCTTTGCCCGTCAATAAATGGCTGACAAAACCCATTTGTTTCGCCTGCTTGCCCCAGGCTTCCCAGCGCGCCACATCCGCTTCACTCAATGTGCCGTAGGTGATTCCCTGGCGGCTGAAGCCAAGATCGAGGCCAATTTCCCCGCTCAACGCTTCCCAACGCTGCAAACTGCGCATCGCCATCGGCAGCTCATACAGATCGCGATTTTGCTGACGGACCCAGCCCCAGTTGCGTCCCGACTGTTCGCCGCCGATCACCCCTTTTTCAAACAGCGCCACGGAAACGCCCTGCTTTGCCAGTTCATAACTGACGGAAGTGCCGATAATCCCGCCGCCAATGACGATGACATCCACCGCACTGGGGAAGGTTTCACTGTCTGCTACGTTATTCACGTTGATGCGCATGATGTTCAATCCTGACCTTTATAAATGTTGCTCTGAGGAAATATGCATAATCCACAACACAGTGGCGTCACTGGACGTCGGGTTAAAAATGTTGTGCGGGAGATGGCTCTGAAATTGAAAACTGTCACCGGGCGATAACAATACCGTGTCACCGTCAATCTCCAAGGTCAGTTCACCCGCCATGACTAATCCCGCTTTTTCACCCTTCCCCATTAACATCTCAGCGGACTGCACGCCAGCCGGGATATTGATGAACATAAACTGCAAATCATGGTCGCCAGAGGGGGAAAGCATCTGTTTTGAAATCCCCTGTTTACCCACGTTAAAGTGCGGGCGTTCCGCTGCGCGCCGGACATAATGCTCGGCACCACGAGAGTGAGCTTCGGCCTCTTCCAAAAAGGCCGAAAGGGGAACTTTCAATACCAGACGCAGTTGTTCCAGCACTCGTACCGTAGGATTCGTCAGATTGCGTTCGATCTGACTGATGGCACCAGCGGAGACATTCGCCAGCAGCGCCAGCTCCGTGATGGTCATATTCCGCGCCTTGCGCACACGTTTTACGCGGGAGCCGATATCCGCTTCCTGCGCGCCTGACTCCCCTTTGATGATCGGTTCTTTTTTCATCGGCTGAATTCCATTCGCATCCGTGTCAGCTGAGCTTAATGGTGTCATTAATCAGGGCATGCCCCATTTGGTTTTAATCGTCTGCAAAGTGCCGTCATCTTTCATGCTGGTTAACGCGCTATTGATCTGCGCCATTAAGGCATCGTTGCCTTTCTTCACGCCAAACGCCATTGGGGAAACATGTTCCGGTTTATAATTATCCACCACGTGCATGCCTTTTAATCCACCCGCTTTTTCCTGCGCTTTTAATATCGGATAGTCATTTAATCCGGCCGCAACGCGACCCAGTGACAAATCTCGCGTCATATCCGCCGGGCTGTCATAAACCTTCACTTCTTTCGCAATACCGCTGGCCATCAGGCTTTGGGTATAATCGGTGCCGGCCATGGTTCCCACCACTTCGCCCTTGAGATCCTGCCACGAGTTATAGGTTTTTTTGTTGTCATCCCGCACGATCAATCCTGCGCCAAAAGCCGTCACCGGTTGAGAGAAGGTAATACGTTTTGCGCGCTCTTCGGTGGGGGTCATTCCCGCCACAATCATGTCAATCTTCCCGGCAATAACAGATTGTATCAGCGTGGAAAAAGGGATTGCGCTGTATTGGATGTCCAAATGCTCACGTTTAGCCACTTCTGCGGCCACATCCGGCATAAAACCCTCAATCTTGCCCGTTTGTGTATTCAGGAAGGTGGTGGGTGCACTCGATGGCGGTGAACCTGCGGTCAACACCGCAGCACTGGCATTGAAACTCAACGCAGCCGTAAGGCCGAGGATCATTAACGAGGAACGCATAGCAGACATGACTCACTCCTGGATGCAATGGAAGGAATAACGCTCTTTTTCACTATAATGAAAATTGCATGCCTGCTGTCAACGATTTATTTAACGAAAATGCGCCATCTCACAAATTATCAATAAAGCCTTTGATTTCACTAAATATCACACCTATAGCTTGTTCGTATGAGCGTAATAAGTAAATGCTATCTCTGTTATGAGGGTAAAGATTGACAGCGATTTGCTATCAACGATATTCATTATAATGAAATTGTCGCCTGATGGTTTACGGCGACACCACGAACCAGGAGAACACAATGGACTGGAGCAGCATCCACCAATATCTGCCCTTTTTATTGCAAGGGGCGGAAATGACGATCTATATCACCCTTTTGTCTCTGATTATCAGTACGCCATTAGGGTTGATTTTTGCCGCAGCCAAAATGTGTCCGTGGAAAATTATTTCATGGCCCATCGCCACCATTATTAACATCACACGTGGTCTGCCGATGATTGTGGTGTTGTTTTATATCTATTTTGTCTTTCCTGATATTGGCATCACCCTCACCTCGTTTCAGGCCAGTGTCATTGGTATAGCCTTTTGCTTTTCGACCTATATCGCGGAAATATTCCGCGCGGGCATTGAATCGGTTGATCGCGGACAACTTGAAGCCGCGCGCTCGATGGGCATGAGCTATGGCAAAGCCATGCGACGCGTGGTGCTGCCACAGGCGTTTCATGTCGCCTTGCCGCCATTCAGCAATACGTTAGTAATGATGCTCAAGGATTCTGCGCTGGCGTCGACCATCGCGGTAACGGAAATGACGCGTCAGGGCCAACTCATTGCCGCCTCAACCTTCGATAACACCACGGTGTACACGCTAGTGGCACTGCTGTATCTGGTGCTTTGCCTGCCGCTGTTGGCACTCACCAAGAAGCTGGAAAAACGTCAGATGAAAGGGGCTTGAGATGATTGAAATTCATGAAGTACACAAAAAATTCGGCTCTATTGAGGTGCTGAAGGGCGTGAGTTTCAAGGTCAGCGAAGGCGAAGTAGTTTGCCTGATTGGCCCCTCGGGTTCAGGTAAATCGACCATACTGCGCTGCATCAACGGCCTTGAAACCTATGAGGGCGGCGATGTCACCGTGCTGGGCCAGCGCGTCAACAATAAGCACAAGAGTATTAACGATCTAAGACGTCAGATTGGCATGGTGTTCCAGCGTTTCAACCTCTTCCCGCATCGCAGCGTACTGGAAAACGTGATGGAAGGTCCGATTCACGTCAACGGTGAATCCCGCAACGTGGCGGAAAAGCGCGCCAAAGACTTACTGGCGATGGTGGGCCTGGCCGAGAAAATCAACGCATGGCCGACCCAGTTATCCGGCGGTCAGCAACAGCGCGTGGCGATTGCCCGCACGCTGGCCCTGCAGCCCAAAGCAATTCTGTTTGATGAGCCCACCTCCGCGCTCGATCCCGAATTAGTGGGTGAAGTGCTGCAGGTCATGCGCAATCTCGCCCGTGAAGGGATGACCATGATCGTGGTCACCCATGAGATGCAGTTCGCGCGTGAAGTGGCCGATCGCGTCTGCTTCCTGCACAGCGGACAGATTGTGGAGCAAGGTCCTGCTGATAACCTGTTACTGCGGCCACAAGAAGCGCGCACGCAAGATTTCCTGCGCCGTGTTCTGGGTAATACCGTTGCGCAGCCCTGTTCATGCTGCCAAACGCTTAGTTGAATGATGCTGCCTTAGAACAGCACGAACGCCCAGGAATCGGCTCAAGTAAGTGACCGGGGGTGAATGAGCGCTACCAACACACCTGCACTTTTAAGTATGGCGGGGATACAAAAGTTTCTGCCAAAGCCGCGCGAATAATCATCTGAATATGTTATTCCCGCGGCAATAAGCACCCTCAGGTTTTATTGCAATCCCTTAATCTGAATTGAATTTCTTCTCCAATGCACCCTGCCGTTGTAGCGGGTGCCGTTTGCCACTTATTACAGGAACAAGAACTGATGAAAGTGCAGAAAATCGAACAGCCCGCCGCAATTAAAGAGATGGAACCCTGGGGTAATGTTGAGGGCTTGCCGGGTAGCGGAAGGATTGCCTTGTCTGGCATCCAAAAGGTGATACCGGGTAAAGAGGACATCGATACCGGTATTTTCGAGTGTGCAGTCGGTTCATATCGCCGCTCGGTTAAACAGGCTGAGATCATGCATTTTCTTAACGGCAGCGGCTCGTTTACGCCAGACGGTGAAGCGACCCTCAATTTCAAGCCGGGTGATTCTTTCTTCTTTGAAGCCAACACCGAAGGCACCTGGGTGATTGAGAGCACCATGCGCAAGCTTTACGTTATTTTCGATGCGGCATAATTCCTTTATCTCCTCATCTCTCGGCGCGAACCATCGCGCCGTTTTTATTTCAACGCTGTGACAAAACGGTGCAAATTCCGCCACACTGCACCAGCAAAACTCAGATCCCTCGCTTATTACTCATAAAAAACGCCAATAAAATCAATTAAAAACAAAATGGCACACCCCTTGCTAAGTAATTGGTAGAGATGTTGGACCAATTAAGGCAGCGCTATGCAATCCCCTTTTGAGCTTCAACCGATAACCACACCGCGCAGTGACACGCTGATTCTTGATGCACTCACGCGTTTTATGGCGCAATCCGGCGCGCAGCCAGGGAGCCGTTTACCGCCTGAGCGCGAACTGGCGGAAAAGCTCGGGGTCAGCCGCAATACAGTACGTGAAGCGTTAAAACGCTGGGAAGCACTGGGCATCATCCTGCGTAAGAAAGGCAGCGGCACGTTTTTGCAGGCCGATGTCGGTATCAACGACAGCTTCCTCTCGCTGCGATTCAAAAACGACTCAGCCAACATGCTGCACGCGCTGGAGGTTCGTCGCATTATCGAATCCGAATCCTGTGTGCTCGCTGCGCAGCGGGCAAGCGCCGAAGATCTGCTGGAAATTGAACAACGCCTGGTCGAAATGGAGCGAGTACATCTGGCGGTGGGCTCTGCAGGCGCCGAAGACTGGGCGTTTCACACCAGCATTTACCGCGCTTCAGGCAACCCTCTTCTGCTGCAAATGCTTAACGGCATCTACGACAGCATGCACGCCTTTTTTGAATCACCACCGGAGCAGGCACTCTTTGCCGACTCCTTCCCGTTACACCGCGATCTCTTCAATGCCATTTGCCAGCGGGATGGCGAAGCCGCGCGCGCCATTTGCCACCAAATTCTCGATATCACTGAACGCGACATGAAGGATGTCATCAATGCCAAACGATAAACCTGTCTCGCAACAAACGCTTTTGTCCCACGATTTACGCCATGAAAAAGGCGCGGTCACTCCGCCGATCTACCAATCATCACTCTTCACCTTTAGTGATTACGACAGCATGATCGCCCGCTTCCGTGGCGAAAGCGATCAACCGCTCTATTCGCGCGTCGATAATCCCACGGTCAGAGCGCTGCAGGAGAAAGTTGCCGCACTGGAAGGGGGCGAGGCTTGCCTGGCGTTCGGCAGCGGCATGGCCGCCATCAGCAATGCCATTCTCAGCGTGCTGCAACCCGGCGCAAAAGTGGTGTGTGTCAATCACGTCTATCCCGATACCTATCGCTTCCTGCGCGGCTTCTGCAAGCGCTTTGGTATCACCACCGAGTTCGTCGATGGTGATGATGAAGAGGCGATTCGTGCCGCGCTACCGGGTGCCAGCCTGCTCTACCTGGAAAGCCCGGTGAGTTGGGTAATGAGTGAGTTAAACCTCAACAAACTGGCCACGCTGGCGCGTGATGCCGGTGCAGTCACCATTATCGATAACAGCTGGGCGTCGCCGATTTTCCAGCAGCCGTTGCTGTGCGGCATTGACATCGTGGTGCATTCGGCATCGAAATACATCAGCGGACACAGTGATGTAGTGGCAGGCCTGGTGATTGCCAGTCAGCAACATATCGGCAATATCGCACGCCACATCAGTCCCTTCCTCGGCGGCAAGCTGTCGGCACATGAAGCCTCACTGCTGATACGTGGTCTGCGCACGCTCCCCCTGCGCATGAAGCAGCATCACCAAAGCGGCATGGAACTGGCGCAAAAGTTGAGTGCCCATCCACAGGTTACGGCAGTGTGCCATCCCGGTTTGTCCCCCAAATCCTGGTCATCGCTGCGCGGCTACAGTGGCCTGTTTGCGTTTGAAGTGACCGAACAGGTCGATATCCCGGCCTTCTGCAACGCCTTGCAGTATTTCCATATGGGGGTGAGTTGGGGTGGATTCGAAAGCCTGGTGATGCCCGCCATCTCAGTCATCAATCAAGCCAGCGAATTTAACTCTGCGGTCGATTTCGGCGTCTCGCCACGTTTGATCCGCATCTCGATTGGTCTGGAAGAGACCGAAGATCTCTGGAACGACCTGCAACAGGCGCTTGCCACCGCAACCCGCGCATAATCACTCACTCCCAGGAGAAGCTGCAATGACGACTCGTTTTGCGATTAACGCACTGGTTTTAGCCATTGGATTGGGTTCAGCACTCAGCAGTATGGCGGCAAAATTAACCGTGGTGGAGGTGATTACCAGCCCGCCCCGCACTGAACTGCTGCAGAAAATGTTGAGCGAATACAAAACCCAGCATCCCGGCACGGAAATTGAGTTGATCTCACTGCCATGGGGTCAGGCGTTTGAGAAATTAGGCACCATGCTGCAAAGCGGGCAAGTGCCCGATGTGGTGGAAATGCCCGACACCTGGCAAGGGCTGTATGCCAGCAACAATATGCTGGAAGATTTAGAACCGCGCCTGAAAAGTTGGGATGGCACCGCCCAGTTAACCGATAAAACGCTGGCGATGGCGCGTGCCGCCAATGGCAAAGCCACCATGATCCCTTACGGCTTCTACCTGCGCGCCCTGTTCTGGAATAAGAAACTCTTCCAGCAGGCCGGATTGAGCGAGCCGCCAAAAACCATGGATGAGTTTGCCAGCGATGCTAAACGCATCAGCCAGTTGGGTAACGGCATCAGCGGCTACTGTATGCGCGGCGGCGTCGGCGGCACCAATGCCTGGATGATGTTTATGGCGGCGATGAATGGATCACCGGACTTCTTTGATAAAGCGGGTAACAGCACCCTGACACAGCCTGGCGCGATTAAAGGCGCTCAGCTGCTGGTGGATATGTACAAACAAGGCGGCGCGCCGAAAGACAGCGTGAACTGGGGCTTCAACGAAATCGTCTCCGGTTTCTATTCCGGCAAGTGCGCCATGCTCGATCAGGATCCTGATGCACTGATTGCAATTAAAAACAGCATGGCCGCCGATGATTTTGCCGTTGCGCCGATGCCTGTCGGGCCGTCGGGTAAAGCTTTCCCTACTATTGGTTATACCGGCTGGGCGATGTTTAAACAGGGCAAACAAAAAGATCTCGCCTGGCCACTCATCACCTTCCTGAGTAATAAGACCAACAACCTTGCATGGGCAAAATTTGTTGGCACCCTGCCGATTTATAAAGGCGCAGAGCAGGATCCTTTCTATCAAACACCGCAGTTTACCGGCTGGTTTAAAGAGTTAAACGATCCGAACTATGTGCCCTTGACCATGCCGACACACCTGAAAGGCTGGGGTTACTTTAACTCGGTGATTGTGAAAGAGAGCAGCCAGGAAACCCTGCTGGGTGAAAACGACACCGAAGAGATGGTGAAAGACTGGGCTAAATATTTGACTAAAGAGCAGAAAAGCTGGCTCGCCACGCAGTAATCACCGATCGCGCGGAGAACAATGATGATGCTAGAAACCTCACTTGATGCCCGCTCGCCGCGCCCGCGCTACTCGCGCTGGCTGCGGCTGGCTGAGCCGTGGTTTTATCTTTCGCCGGGACTGTTGCTGATCGCCTTGTTTATTTTTGTGCCGATGGCGATCGGCATTTCCTACGCGTTTCAGAGCATGAATCTGCTCAATCCGATGGATAGCGGCTGGGTGGGCTGGGATAATTTTGCCGAAATGTTTGACGACCGGCGCTTTTTTAAAGCGCTCGGTCACACGCTGAACTGGACGCTCAGCTCACTGCTGTTGCAGTTTTTCTTCGGTCTGGCGTTAGCGCTACTGCTTAACCGCGAATTTCGTTTTCGTCGCTGGGTGCAGGCGCTGGTGTTTCTGCCCTGGGCGGTGCCCGCCTTTCTATCCGGCCTGACCTGGTCCTGGCTGCTTAACCCGGTGGTCGGCCCGTTGCCACAGTGGCTGAGCGACCTCGGATTACTGAGCGAGCCATACAATATCTTGTCCGATCCTCAGTTGGCCATGTGGGGACCGATCATTGCTAACGTCTGGTTTGGTATTCCGTTTTTTGCCATTACCCTGCTGGCCGCTTTGCAATCGATCCCCAAAGACTTGTACGAAGCGGCATCGATTGACGGTGCCAGCGGCTGGCAACAATTCTGTCGCGTCACGTTGCCCTTCCTCGCGCCAATGATCGCCATCACGGTAATGCTGCGCACCATCTGGATCGCCAACTTCGCCGATCTGATCGTGGTGATGACCGACGGTGGTCCTGCCGGATCCACCTCGATTCTCTCCAGCTACATCTTCACCACCGCCTATCGCAAACTTGATTTTGGCTATGCCTCGGCAATGGCGGTGTTTCTGTTACTGCTGATGACCTGCTACGCGCTGGTACTGCTGCGCATTCGTCATCAACTGTTGAAATAAGGAGGCGAGATGAAACTGCTCCCGATGATTGGCCATCGCCTGAGTATTGGCGTCTATCTGCTATTTGCCCTGTTTCCGCTCTACTGGATCATTAAGATTTCAGTCACGCCGGATCAATTGCTGTTCAGTCAGGGCGTCACGCTGTTGCCGGGCGGCTTCACCTTAGGCCACTTCCAAAAAGTGCTGACCGACAGTGATTTCCCCACCTTCTTCAGTAATAGCCTGATTGTCTCGTTCAGCACCGCATTCCTGACCACGCTGATTGCTGCCGGTGCCGGCTATGCGTTTTCGCGTTTCCATTTTCGCGGCAAGATGGTGATGGCGGCGCTGCTGTTGTTCACACAAATGTTCCCGCTGGTGATGATCATTGCCCCGATTTATCGCGTGATGGCCCCGCTCGGCCTGACCAACAGTCTGCTGGGCCTGATCCTGATTTACACCGCTTTTAACGTGCCTTTCGCCACCTTTTTGATGCAGTCATTCTTTGATGCCATCCCCAAAGATCTGGAAGAGTCTGCGATGCTGGAGGGCTGCACACGTTTTCAGGCGCTGTATCGGGTACTGGTTCCGCTGACGTTACCTGGAATGGCGGCAACGCTCGGCTTCGTGTTTACCGCGGCATGGAGCGAACTGCTGTTCTCGCTGATGCTGATCAACAAAAACGAAGTGATGACCTTCCCGGTGGGCTTACTCAGCTTCGTCTCTAAATTTGCCGTTTCATGGGGTGAAATGATGGCAGCCGCCGTAATGGCGCTGATTCCTGCCTGTCTGTTCTTCGCCTTTATTCAACGTTATCTGGTTCAGGGTCTGACCGCTGGCGCGGTTAAGGGGTAAACATGGCAGAAATTACACTGGCGCAGATCGACAAACGCTACGGCAATGTTGAAGTCCTGCGCGATATCAACCTCACGATTAACGATGGCGAATTCGTGGTGTTGGTCGGGCCGTCCGGCTGTGGCAAATCCACCTTACTGCGCACCATTGCGGGTCTGGAACTGGCGAGCAGCGGCGATATCCGCATCGGCAAGCGGCTAATGAATGAGGTCGCACCGAAGGATCGTGATATCTCGATGGTGTTTCAAAGTTATGCGCTCTATCCGCATCTGACGGTGGCACGCAACATGGGCTTTAGCCTCGAAATCCAGAAACGTCCGCGTGCAGAGATTGAGGAGAAAGTGAAGCGAGCGGCGGATATCCTTAATCTTTCACATCTGCTTGATCGTCGTCCCAAAGAGCTGTCCGGCGGCCAGCGTCAACGCGTGGCAATGGGTCGTGCGATCGTGCGCCAGCCGCAGGTCTTTCTGTTTGATGAACCACTCTCCAATCTGGATGCACAACTGCGCGGCAAGATGCGCGTTGAGATTAAACGCCTGCATCAGCAAATGAACAACACCATCGTGTATGTCACGCACGATCAGGTTGAGGCAATGACGCTGGCCGACCGCATTGTGGTGCTGAACCATGGCGTGATTCAGCAAGTGGGCACGCCTCTGGAACTGTATGACACGCCAGCCAACAAGTTTGTCGCCAGCTTTATCGGATCACCGTCGATGAACTTTATCAACGGCGTTGTCTCCCCGAATGGCGTGCGCATCGGCGACAGCGCGCTACTGCCGGCAAACCCGGCATGGGCGAATCAGCCTGAAGGCCGTGAAGTCATTTACGGCATCAGACCTGAAAACATTGCGCTGGCTTCAGCGGGCGCTGCACACGCGCTGCCGCTGGAAGTTTCTCTCGTCGAACCCACCGGTTTATCCGAGCTGATTCACGGCAGTTTATACGGGCATGAGGTGATGCTCTTCACCACCCAGCGATCTGGTGCCACAGCGGGCGATATCATTCCCGTGGAAGTGGATTATGCGCGTGCGATGCTGTTCGATGCCGCGTCACAAAAGCGTTTGTAATCGTAGCCGTGTTGCTTTGACAGCAACGCGGCGTTGCCGGGATACCTTTACCCGACAACGCGCACGGGTGATAGCCTTGAAGCGAGAACATTCGCGAACGAAACAGGGTTAAGGAGCGTTATGAGCATTATCAATCCCGCCGGTTTGAAGGCGCGCAGCTATTACAATCACGTCAAAATTCGTCCTGGGACGCCGGTATTCCCGACCGGGCAAGTCGCGTGGGATGAAGAAGGAAATGTGGTCGGCATTGGAGATATGCAGCAGCAGGTCGAACAGGTGTATGACAATATCGATCGTTTGCTGGAGGGGTTGGGTGCACAGCGTGACTGGATTGTACGTACCACCACTTATGTCACCGACCTGGCGCTGGTGCCGCATATTCATCCGGTACGCCAGCGCTTCTTTGAGGGGCTTGAGTTACCTGCCAGCACACTGTTTCAGATCTCTGCGCTCGCCGAACCGGAATTGCTGTTGGAAATTGATGTGGTGATTATGTTGCCCTGAACATAACGGGAGGCACTTGCCCTCCCGTTCATTCAGTTACAGCGCAGAGAGTTGATGGAATGCACGGTCGTGGTACACCATCGGTCGCGCATCACTGTTGGGATGCACCACGTTAGTGACTTCGCCCAGAAAGATCGCATGCGTATGCCAGTCAACGGTATTGACCAATTTACAGCTAAACGCCACCAGCGCGTCGGCTGCAATCGGTGAACCCAGATCATCCTGCAGCCATTCACCGGTCGCAAACCGTTCAGCGCGGCGTGCTGCATTACTGAAGATATCCACCAAACCCAGCGCGTCAGCTGATAATACATTGACGCAGAAATGCCCGCTGCGCTGAATCAGTTCAAACATCGAGGCATTACGATTGACGCACACCAACAGTGTTGGCGGCTCAGCACTGACCGACGTCACCGCAGAGGCAATCATCCCGCCCGATTGTTGTAAATCAGCGCTGGTAATCAGGCAAACGCCTGCCGCCAGCTGGCGCATACCGCCGCGATACGCATCGGCGATGCTTGGCATCAGAAGTGAATCTGTCATTGTGCACCTGCTGCAAATCGACCGACGATGCGGCCTTCAATCGGATGATGGGGATCGACCGGCCCGAGGCTGGTGCCTTTACCCGGTGATACCAAACGGTCGCAGAACATTTCATCTTCTTCAGACCATGGACAATCCAGCGCGGCAATGCCCTCGCGCCACTGTTCAAAAGTGCGCGGACCCACCAGCGTGCTGGTCACCAACTGATTGCGCATTACCCATTGTTGCGCGAAGTGCGCGGGTTGGCGTCCGGTGCGTTCGGCATAAGTCGCTAACTCAGTGGCCATCTGCAACGATTCCGGACGCCATTCAGCTTCGAGCATGCGCGGATCGGCGCGCCCCGCACGGCTGGTGCTGTCCGGCGCTTCACCAACGCGGTATTTGCCGGTGAGAATGCCGCGTGCCAGCGGGCTGTAACACACGGTTCCGACACCAAAATAGGCGGCTGAAGGCAGAATCTCCACTTCGGCTTCACGGTTCGCGAGGTTATACAGCGGCTGAGTGGCAACTGGCCCGGCAATCCCCGCTTCACGTGCCAGACGCACGGTTTCCGCCAGACGCCAGGCTTTGAAATTCGACACGGCAAAGTAGCCGATCTTCCCTTCACGGATCAGGTCGGCAAAGGCCAGTACCATCTCTTCCAGCGGCGCGGCGAAATCTGCTTTGTGCATGTAGAGCACGTCAATGTAATCGGTGCCAAGACGCGTCAGAGAACCGTGCACCGCCTCACGAATCCATTTGCGTGACATGCCGCGCTGATTCGGGCCATCGCCCATCGGGTTGCCCACTTTCGTCGCCAGCACCCAACGGTGACGATCGGCGGCGATGGCTCGTCCCACCACGCGTTCTGATTCGCCTTTGTTGTAAATATCAGCGGTATCGATGAAGTTGACTCCGCTGGCGCTGGCATCGGCGATGATGCGCTGGGCTGTGGCTTCATCGGTGGCTCCACCAAACATCATGGAACCGAGGCAAATTTCGGACACTTTTAGCCCGCTGCGCCCGAGATAACGGTATTGCATGCAAACATCCTCAATCGTGAGTGGTGTTCAGTGATGTGCGGCCCTGGAGCCGCCCGTTTATGCGGGGATCACTGCCGTGGTGGCGATCTCAACCAGAAACTCCGGTCGTACCATCTCGAGCTTGACGCAGAACCGTGCGGGTAAAATCGCCGGGAAATAGCTGACGTAGATCTCATTGAATTTGTGGTAATCCTCCAGGTTGCGCAGGAAGATCTGATTCATCACCACGTGATCCATACTGCTGCCTGCCGACTCCAGCACCACTTTGATACTGTCGAGCACGCGACGTGTTTGCACCTCAATATCGCCCACGCCCACCAGACTGCCATCGATAGGATCGGTAGAGAGCATGCCCGCCACATACACGTGATTGCCTGCTTTAATGCCCCAGTTCAGGTGATTAAGACCCGTTGCGGTTTTGCCGATAATCCAGCCTTCTGGATTGATTGCCTGATTCATCTGTCACTCCTGTTAGTTGAGAATGGATTAGCGCCCGTTGCCGCGCAGGAACGGACGCCCTAAATCACCCGGTGCCGCGCCCGCCTTGCCCATCATGATCCAGGCGATCAGTGCAACAGCAAAAGGCATCGCCATCAGTAGCGAAGGCGCAATGTTGACGCCCAAATATTGCCCCTGGAACTGCAGGGCTTCGAGCAGGCCCAACACCATCGCCACCACCAGCACGCGTAGCGGCATCCAGCGAGCAAAGATGGTGATAGCGATGGCCAGATAGCCGCGTCCGGCAGTCATGTTGTCAACGAAGGTGCCCCCAGACGCGACGATGCACAGATAAGCGCCGCCCAGCCCGGCCATCAGACCGGTAAACAAGGTGGCGCTAAAACGAATACGCAACACCGAGTGTCCGGCCGCATCAGCGGCCAGCGCATTTTCCCCGACGGCGCGCAGCAGCAAGCCAGCACGGCTGAAGCGCAAGACGCCCCACAGCACCAGCGCCACCAACACCGCGAGATAGAACACCGGGCTTTGGGAAAATAGCGCACGTCCCACCACCGGAAGATCGGACAACCCTGGCAGTTTCAGCATCGATACCGCGCGCATCGAACCTGCTGGCGGTGCACCGCTGAGCCACAGCTGACGCATCAAAGAGGTCGCACCAATGGCAAACAGGTTAAAGCCAATGCCCATGACGATTTGGTTTGCCCGCGCGATCACCGTGCCCAATGCCAGCATCAACGCCGCCACGCATCCGCCGAGCATGCCCACGCCCAGCGCCAGCACGGGCGAACCGCTCCACATCAGCCCCAGCGCGGAACTCGCCGCGCCAAACAGCATTAATCCTTCCAGCCCGATGGTGAACACACCGGCGCGCTCAGAGATGGTTTCCCCTAATGCCGCCAGTAGCACCGGGACACACAGTCTCAAGCCTCCAGCCAGAAACAGCGCCAGCGTTACAGTGTTGAATTCCATACCGGCCTCCCTTTCACTAACATCACACCACTTAACACCGCCAGAATCAGAATCGGCATGCCGCCGAGCACATCCGCCAGCGCGGCCGGAATCGAGAAGGTGCTTTGCAGCGCCAGCGCCGCACTGTTAATCGCCCCGAAATAGAGGGAGACGATCACCGCGCCAATCGGCTGTAATCCGGCAAGAAATGACACCGCCAGTCCTTCGAAGCCGAGTCCGGAAGAGAAGCCATCAATCAGGCGATACTGCACGCCGAGGACTTCAAACGTGCCCGCCAGCCCACTCACCGCACCCGAAATCGCCATGCTGGAGAGCACGGTTTTGGCGGCTGACTGCCCCTGCAATTTCACAAAGCGCGGGCTCTGTCCGCTGGCCCGCAGCTTGAGACCAAACGCGGTATGGTTAAGCATCACCCACACCGCCAGCGCGATCAGCAGGGCGAGGAATACGCCGGCATGCAAACGCGCGCCCTCGATCAGTGGCTGAAATACGCCATCGGCGGGAATTTGCGCGGACATATTGAAGTTGGAACCCAGCGGACGCATCGGCCCCTGTACCAGATATTTCAGCGTGTAGATAGCGATGAAATTCATCATCAGCGTGACGATGATTTCATCCACGCCGCGCCACACTTTCAGCAGTGCCGGAATTGCGCCCCAAATGGCTCCACACAGCGCACCACTCAAAATGGCCAATGGCAGCAGCGCGGATCCAACGTCACCGAAAGCCAGGAATGGCAGCATGGCGCCAATTGCGCCCATCTGCAGTTGCCCTTCACCGCCGAGATTGAACATGCCTCCCCGAATTGCGATTAACGCACCCAGCGCCACCAGCAGGCGGGGCGTCATAAATACCAGCGTATCGGACAGCGCGCGCACCGAACCAAACGCGCCGTCAAAGGCGGTGCTCATCGCCCCCTGCATCGGCACACCCAGCGCCGTGATGAGCGCCAACCCCAAAATAAGCGATCCGATAAAAGCACTCAGTGTGACCCACAGCGATCGTGAAGCGCCCAGCTGCGCTAATGCCCGACGCAATCCCGCGCGGGTCTCGGTTAAGGCGCTTAATGATTCAGACATGAACTTCTCCTGCACCTTGTAAAGAGAGACTACGGCCCGATGTCATCAGCGTGCCGATGCGTTCAATATTCATCGCTTCGCCCGTGACTTCGCCTGTTATCCGCCCGCCATTCATCACCACAATGCGGTCTGATACGCGAATCAGTTCTTCGATGTTGGAGGAGATAATCAGCACCGTGGTGCCAGCATCCGCGGCATCCGCCAGACGCATCAACACCGCTTCAGCGGCGGCTAAATCCAGACCGCGCGTCGGCTGATACACCACGATGATCGAGGCATCTTGTGCCATGGCACGCGCAACAACGATTTTTTGCTGGTTGCCGCCCGATAGCGAACGGGCCGGGCTGGCATGTGAATGGGTACGGATATCGGATTGGTCGATCATCTCGCGGGCGCGCTGTGCAATCGCGGCGTGATCGAGCAGCCCGAAACGGCGATATTGTCCCTGCATAATGTCGGGATAGAGCAGATTGTGAGACACCGGCAGATCGAGGGATAATCCTTCGTGATGACGGTCTTGCGGCACCAGCGCCAGCGTTACCTGTGCATCACTGCGTTGAATTTCACCGCTGTCCGGAACAGACTCCCCGGCAAGTAGCGCAAACAGTTCGCTTTGACCATTACCTTCCACACCCGCTACGCCCACCACCTCGCGCGCCGCTAACCTGAGGTTAATGTCATGCAAACCCGGCGAGCCGCTGCCCGGGCGTACATTTACCCCTTGAATGTTCAGCTGTTCTCCGCCCGCAAGACGCTGCGCGCCCAACCGTGTGCCGCTGCTGACAGTGCGGCCCACAATTTTTTCGACCAGCTGTTCTGCACTGCACGCCGCCGTCAGCCCGCTGCCGTTGGTTTTACCGCGACGCAGTACCGTGTAGCGATCGGCGTGCGCCAACACTTCATCGACGTTATGCGTCACCACCGCCACCGCCGTGCCTTTATCGCTGATGCGACGCAGCGTGGCGTACAGGGCGCTGATTTCGGCGGGCGTAAGAATGGTGGAGGGTTCATCCAGCAAGAGCACGCGCGTGTCATTCACCAGCGCCTTGAGGATTTCCACGCGCTGCTGCAACGCCAGAGGTAACTGGCCGACAATCGCATTGGGATCGAGATCCACGCCATAACGCTGCATAAAAGCGCGAATCTCTGCGTGACGCCGTAACGTTTTTCGCTGCACACCGCGCGCCACCAGCGCCAGATTCTCGGCCACGCTAAACGGCGCAACCAGCTTGAAGTGCTGATGCACCATGCCAATACCGTTGGCGATGGCATCAGCCGGTCGCCGATGAATCACCTGACGACCGCCCATCAGTACCCCGCCAGCGCTGGGTTCGTGCACGCCATACAGAATGTTCATCAGCGTGGATTTGCCCGCTCCGTTCTCACCCAGCAGCGCGTGAATCTCACCGGGAAACACCGACAGTGACACGTTCTCCAGTGCGACGAAGCCATTGGGATAGCGCTTCGAAACGTGATCGAGTTCGATAAGCGGGCTGCTCATGCACTACTCCTCAATCTTCACTTTGCCGGACTTCAGGTCAGCGATAACCTGAAACACCTTGTCCTGCACCGATTTGTCGACGTGCGCAAAGGGCGTCGATAACGTCCAGCCATTGGTGGAAAGGTTCTCGGTGATGATGCGGTTACCTAATTGGTGATCGGCATAGTGTTTGCCAATATCCGCATAGGATTTTTCAAAGTTCATTACAGTTGAGGTCATGATTGAGTTCGGGAAGGATTTCGATTGATCGGTGTAGGAACCGATGGTCAGTACGCCCTCTTCATCCGCCGCCTGCTGGATACCTGCATCGGCGGTATCGGCAGAGGGAATCACAAAGTCCGCACCACGTGCGATGGCGCCAGTGGCGATCTCTTTGGCACGCGCGACATCGGTAAACGAGCCGACATAAGCAGAATCCACCTGCACTTTCGGGTTCACATAAGCGGCACCTTTCTTGATGAACTGCACCGTGCGTTCCGCAGACGGAATAGGTTCACCGCTGATCACCGCGATGTGCCCGTTTTTGCTGGCGCTGGCGGCTAATGCGCCGAGCACAAAGCCATATTCATCCCAATCCACGGACCACGCCGAGTAGTTTGGCAAGTTGGAGGTGGACCCCTCGTAGGAATACAACACGAACTGGGTGTTCGGGAACGATGGCGCGACTTCTTTGATGGCCGCCGAATAGCCGGAAGAGTGCGCGATAATCAACTTCACCCCATCGGAAGCCAGTTGTCGTAATACCGAGGGTGCCGCTTCATAAGTGGTGTGCTCAAGATAGCTGGGCGCAAAGCCCTGTTTATCCGCCATGGATTTAAACGCGGCATAGCCCGCCATATCCCAGGAACCCTGTGTCACCGTTTGCGTGAACAGACCTGCCACGCGCGGTTTGCTCTCATCCGCCTGAATCGTACTGCTCGCCAATACCGCAGCCACAGCAACAGCCACCATCATCTTTATTCTCATCGTTTGACTCCCGGTAAAGTGATTTAAGTTTTTGGCAGAGGGAATTCCTCTACGAAGCGGTCATGGATTTCTGATAAGCGCGGGCATGCGTACTCACGCCGTGGTGCTCCAGCACTTCCAGCACGTCGGTGCCGACAACGCGCAGGTCATCGATAAAGTCGGGCACGATCACCGTCACGCCATCCAGCTGTGCGCCCTTCACAATCGCTGCCAGCTTGTTGCCGATGGTTTCTGCTGACCCCACCAGCGCGGCACGCGTCATGGAGTTACGCTGTTCCCCCTGCGAAACAAAGCGCTGCGCCATGGTGTTCTGTTTAAAGCTCTTATCACCGGAGTACTCGCGCGTCTGGTTATCGAGCGCGATGGTGTCGACACCGGCGTCATACAGCGCCACGCGTTCACGTGCTTCTGCATCGGTTGCGCCCGGTACGATGGTGAACAAGCCGTAGGTTTTGAAATCCGGCTTGCCCTGCTGCATCGCCAGCTCTTTGGCACGCAATCCGGTTTTGATGAAATCATCGTGATCGGAACCCAGCATAAAACTGCCGGTGCAGTGCTCCATGGTGAACAGGAAACCGCGATCCGACGCGCCTGCGCAGATAATCGGCGGCGGCGAAACCGGTTTAGGATTCGACATGCAGTCGGTCAATTGATAATGCTTGCCCTGATGATCAACACGATCCTCGGTCCACAAGCGCTTCAGCACCGTCAGCCGCCAGTTCATAACGCTCGGCATGGTCGAGATCCATCCATAAGCCCATCTGTCCCTGATCGGTTGGGTTCGAACCCGATACGATGTTGAGGCCAAAACGTCCTTTGGAGATTTGATCCAATACGGCGGTCATTTTTGCCACCACCGCAGGGTGAAACACCATGGTGTGCACGGTGCCCCAAACACCAATCCGGCTGGTGGCTTCGGCCAGGCCCGCCATGGTGGTCAAACTTTCCAGCGTGACGTCCCAGTGTTGCGAAGGACCGCCGTAGCCGCGCCATTTGGCCATCGACAGCGCGAAATCAAACCCCAGCTGTTCCGCCAGAATCGTCACTTGTTTGTTGTAGTCGTAAGTGGCAGGCAGCTGCGGGCTGGTTGTCGAGGTGATCCAACCGCCGTTGCCCACCGGCAGAAACACGCCGAATTCCACATTGCGTTGATCAGATTGGCTCATGTGACACTCCTTCATTCATTACGCTGACGCGTGAATGCCCGCGATAAACTCGAGCGTAATTAGGTTAAACAATGACGTTTCGCTTTCGGAAAAACTGTGGCCACCCTGTGGCACAATTTTCAGTTCTGCGCCGGGGATGTGTTGCGCCAGAAAGCGCGACTGATAAGGCGGTGTGAGAATGTCATCCTGCGCGCACAACACCAGCGTGGGCGTTTGAATCGCTGCCAGTTGCGCGGTGGCATCATGCGCCATGATGGCGTCGATACGGCTGAGCACCACATCACGTGCAGGAAAGCGGGTTGCTGAGGCCAGCAGTCCCGGTGACAGGGTCTCCGCATGGGTTTTGATATGCTCAGGCGGATACAGAAACAGCGCACTACCGTGCACATACTCTTCCATGGTGCTACCGAGCAGCAGCGCACGGCGCATGCGGAAGCACCAGTTAAAATGACTATCCGATTTTGCCCAGCTGGCATATTGCACCATGCCGGAAAGCAACTCAGGATGGCGCGCGGCCAGCAACTGACCAATCGCCCCCCCGGTGGAATGGCCAATCAATGCCGGTCGCTCCAGCTTCAGCGCAGCAATCAGTGCCAGCAAATCCTCCACCAGCGTGTCGATACTGTAAGGCCCTGCTGGATGATCCGAACTGCCTGCACCGCGTTGATCGTAAGTCACCACGGTATAGTGCTGCGCAAAGGCCGCCAGTTGCGGCTGCCAGTAAGCGGCCGTACCGCCGAGTCCTGACACAAAAATAAGCGCCGGACCTGTTCCCTCGATGTCGTAATGCGTTCGAATTCCGTTAGTCATGATGTCCGGCATGTTTTTCCCCTGGTTGGCGACAAGCATTCACTTCTGGTGTGTAAACTCTGCGATGGGAAATAAATACCACGCAATTTCGGGCTATCCGTAATATCGAATGCAGCACGCTGTGTTGCCGCTTTTAGAACACCAAAAACCAACGCATTAACCCGGTCAATTTCCTCGATTTTTAATTTATGGATAAGGGAAGGTTATGACGATAACGGATGAATTCATGATTAATTGAATTCCCGGCACACATGTTTAAGGAATTGATGAGCAGCAAATGAGAGTGTACGGTCGCGATGGACACATATTTCAATGTTGGCGGATTCCATCGCTTCATTATCAATGGGGATCGCACGCAGCATATTCTGTTCAATTTCTCGGGCAGCGATCTGCTTCGGACCGATGGTCAGAGTGCGCCCGGCGATCGCCATGGCTTTGGTGAGTTCCAGGTTGTTGGTATTCACAATCGAGTGCGGATGAAGATGCAGGCTGCGCGTGACTTTATCGAAGGTTTGTCGCATGCCAAAACTGGAGACCGGCAGCGCAATCGGATAAAAACAAATATCTTCCAGACTCAGGGATTGATGTTGTGCCAGCGGATGACCGGGTGAAACTAAGCACTGAATGGGTGCAGCGCAGCGTTTAATCACTTCTATTCCAGGGCGGTCACCCATGTTAAACACAATGCCAATATCGATTTCATCGCGAATAATCGCTTCTATCGTGCGGTCGGACGATTCACTATTTATTGAAAACTGTATTGCCGGATAATTTTCATTAAAGTCCGTCATGATGCGCGGTAAAATTGCCTGCACCACCGCTTCTATCACCCATATTTTGACTTCACCTTCGCGCAAGCCTTTTAAATTCTTTATCGACTCATGAATACGGTCGAGATCGCGACACATCTTACGCGTGAAACCTTCCAGCAGTGTCCCCGCCGGGGTTAATCGAATCCCTGTATTGGTGCGTTCCAGCAACATCACACCGAGCGTGTGCTCCAGTAGTGCAATCTGCCGACTGATAGCGGATGGCGCAACGTGCAGGCGGTCCGCGGCACGGCGTATCGAGCCCGTCGCAGCGACTTCATTGAAATACTTATAGGTATTGAGGTTCACAGCTTTCTCCAGCAAGTCACGGCATTGATCGCTGGTGAAGATGCAAGAGTTATTCCAGGCACTGACCTGCCCACTCGCCATCGGCTTACACAAAACAGGGTTGACACGGATTTTACAAATCGAAATAATCTGAATACATCATGTATACATGAAATATACCTAGAAACATAAGTCACACATTTTTTAGCAATGCGTAACGTCGCTATCTGGCCCGAATTCAGGCAGCGCAGGCAATTTTTAGAACAACTTATCTGCATCGAGGAGTCTTTTTTACATGGGTATTTCCAGAAGGAAATTGTTGGTGGGCACAGGCATCGGTGCCGGAGTCATTGCCGCGGGCGGTGGCGCAACGCTGTTGACAGACAATCTGCCAAACGATCCTGAATCGTTACTGCGTATTGATGCGCTGCCTTCCGATGATCCCACGCCGGGTTGGTTCCACACCAGCCAGAAGCGTATTCCTAAGCCCGCGCTGGTCGGTGATGCCAAAGCGCCATGGGTGGTGATCGGCGGTGGTTTTGCTGGCCTGGCAGCCGCGCGTCGCCTGGCGCTGAACTTCCCTAACGATCAGGTGATTCTGGTCGAAGCCCAACAGGTTGGTTTTGGCACTTCTGGACGTAACGCGGGCTTCCTGATCGACGTGCCGCACGACATCAGCGCACCGGATTACATCGGCGATAAAACCGTTGCCCGCAATATCCTCAATCTGAACCAGACCGGCCAGCGCATTCTGAAGGATCTGGTGGAAGAGCATAATATTACCGACGCGCACATGCGCCACTCTGGTAAATATCAGGCAGCCGTTGAAGACAGCGGCATGGCGGTGCTGGATGCCTATCGCGGTGGCCTTGAAGCTTTAGGTGAGAAGTGCAAAATCATCGAAGGCAGTGCGCTGAAAGATATCTTCGGCACCAGCTTCTATCGCAAAGCGCTGTATACACCGGGCACCATTCTGGTTCAGCCTTCAGGACTGGTGAAAGGTCTGGCAGACAGCTTGCCGGAAAACGTCACCCTGTATGAAGATACCGCCATCACCGCGATTGAGTATGAACCGCAGATCGTGTTGCATCATGCGACCGGCCGCATCACTGCCGATAAGCTGATTCTGGGCAATAACGCCTTTGGTACCCATTTTGGCTTTGGACCACGCACCATTTTCCCGATTTTCACCTACGGCAGCCTGACCCGCCCGCTGACCAAGTCCGAGCAGGACAGCATTGGCGGTGAGGATTTCTGGGGCATTATTCCAGCGGATCCGTTTGGCACCACTTCGCGTCGTACCCATGACAATCGCATCCTGATTCGCAACAGCTTCAGCTTCAACGAAGATGGACGCCACAAGCCAGGCTACACCGAGAAGTATCGTCAAACCCATCGCCAGTCATTTGAACGTCGCTATCCAACGTTGAAAGATGTGCCTTTTGAACACACCTGGGGCGGTGGCTTAGGGATGACGCGCAACGGTTCCAGCCTGTTTGGCGAATTGCGCAAGAATGTGTATGGCGCGCTGGGCTGTAATGGTCTCGGCACGGTACGCTGTACCGCCATGGGCACCATGCTGGCCGACTGGCTGGCAGGTAAACGCAACGATACCATTGATTACCTGCTGTCACTGCCGAAGCCAGAGTGGAATCCGCCGGATCCCCTCCTGACCATGGGCGTGAACTTCACGCTGCGCCGCGGGATGCATAATGCGGGGTTAGAGGCGTAATCATCCTCCGACATTAAAAAGGCGCACCCTTTTATGGTGCGCCCTTTATTTATGGACATATTATTTGGATCTGCTATTCAAGAATTGAGATTCAGATAAACGTGGACTCTACTTTAAGTCGGGGATTTATGGCCAAAGATACTGATCACGTTATCTACCGGTTGATCGCTGCTAAGGCTGTCGCTTTTCACTTTTAATTTAGGCGTTAGCTTCAATATGGCCGTGTCGGACAATGCATTTTTTGGCAAAGATAACAGCTTCTCGATATCTTTCTGAGCCATGTTCAGTGAAGCGACAAAACTCTGCTTAGTATAAATTCCCTCGTCCAGCAGCAGGTGTAAGCTGCGCGGCAGCAATCTCACCGATTCCGGTTCACGCTGATCGTCAAGAGGTTCCCCTTTGCGCCAACCACGTGCCGACACCTGCTTATAGAGTCGTTGGTACTCAACATCCGTAATCAATTGCAATTCTTTTGCACGAACCATCATTGCCTGGGCTGACATCCCCCATCGCTGCTTTAACGCGACAAAATTTTCTAAAGTAGGATTGGGTGGTAATTCAACGGCAAAGGCTTCTTCTGGCAGCATAAAGCTGGCTGCAAATTTATGTGCCTGGGCTTCAATTGGCTTGAAATTCACCGAATCCAAACGCCGAATGTAACGGTGCAATACCAGGTGCCCAAGTTCATGGGCGGCATCGAAACGGCTGCGATAAAAATTATTCTTATCGGCTGCCAGGATGATATAAGGACGCCGTTCACACTCATTCCATTGTGAATAGCCATCCATGACAACGCTGCCTTGTTCAAAGCGCGAACAAATAATCCCGGCGTTCTCAATAACCAGCAGCAAATCGCTCAGAGGGGCTAAGCCTAACCCCCATAGTTTGCGGCATCGACTCGCCATAATTTCAATCATTTGATCGTCAATCTGGCGATGATCGGTGACCTCCAGGAAGGGAATATTCACCGAAGGAAAATCGAGATCGTGCTGCAAATGTAATGTGATTTCCTGTAACCACTCCATGTAGCGGTCAGACGCGGCGCACAAATCTTTGGCTGTTGTTGCCAGCGTGCGGAAAAACACTGGATTGTTTTCGTGACGCGGCATCGGCTTGGTAAACCAAGTCATTGGGCATTCCAACACGTTTGAAAGCGCCAACAGGGCTTCTGCATCTGGCGAATGAAAGCCCTGCTCCCACTTAGTAATTGTCGAGGGGGATCGCTCAACCAAACGCCCAAGATTGATTTTTGACAAACCTCTCGCTTCACGCATCTGCGTCAACCGGTTTGGTTCAAAGCCCGCAACACCCACTCTCATTGGTTCACCACACTAACCTTCTTGCTGTTTCAAGCGCTTCTTTAATAGTGGAATAGCTAAATCCGGCACCTCTGGCGCGAATTCGATTTCATTGTATAACGCTAAGACATCGCGTAACGACTGGTTGTAATGATAGTTCTTCAGATTGGTAAAAGGGACGGTAACACGTAAATCGAGCATCTATCCCTGAGAGCGAGAAAATGGAGGGTTTACATTAACGATGAGCACGCCGAGAGTACCATCTGGGAACGATTGTTGCGTCTGTTCCTGAAAGAAATCGGGAGTAAATCCTTCGTATTCGCTATTCATTTCGGCGATCAACAATCTGTGATTCGCTTTTCTAATGAGGTTTTCATCATACCTTAAGCCAATACGGCTGACTTTTATCTGACCAGATTGAACGATGTAATAGTTTTCACCTCTAGGTTCAGTAAACGCGTCATCGCAGGATAATCCACAACTTTTAGCCGCTCGGTAAAACGCAGAATTTAAATAATAATGCCGCGTTTGCGGTAGTAATCGCCTTTTTTGCGGCTGCTCTAATTTTGCAAGGGGGCCTTCAATCGATGCGTTTGCATTCGCATAACTTGTGGTGAGTTCATCTTCTAAGCTTAACCAAAACTCTCGATTAAAGTGCGTTGTAAGCAATTTATTGATACTACTGAAAATCTGCGCGCTTTCCATTTAGCCACCTTAGTTGCGTTAAACGGAATTTATGCTAATTTATTTTCGTTTTGAAAGCAATGTAACTGGCATTACATACAGTGTTTTTTTTGTTGTTTTGACAACGTTGTTGAAATCTCGAGTTCAACCTTATGGGTTTACGTTCCCCGTCACGGGCAACCCCGTCATCCCTTTCACTTCCTTCAACACAAACATACTTTGCATTTCTTTAATACCCGGCAATCGCCGAATCACCGACATGGCAAATTCTGCATAAGCATCCATATCTGCCGATACCACCTGCAATAGGAAGTCTGCATCGCCGCCAATACTGTAGCAGGAGACCACATTTTCCAGCGCGGTTACTTCCGCTTCAAACTTACGCGCTTCGGCTTCGCTATGGCTGTCGATGGTGACACGCACAAACACCATCACATTCAGGCCAATCTTTCTACGATTGAGCACGGCGCGATAGCCCTGAATGACCTCATCCTCTTCCAGTTTGCGCACCTTGCGCCATGTCGGTGATGCAGAGAGGCCGATGGCATCCGCGAGATCCTGATTCGTCACGCGTGCGTCCCGCTGCAAATGTTCCAGTATTTGGATATCTGTCTTACTCAAACTCATTTCAGGTTAATCCTTTCCATTGATAGCGTAAAACAGGAATATTCATCCTTAATTCATACTTTTTTCAATGAACTCCGCAAGCACTTTTCTTACTGCCTGCCGCATAATTTTCACCTCAGCCACCATGGCGCTTTATCTCAGTCGCTTACGGAGTTACCCATGCAATTCGATCCTCACCAACATCGCTGCACCCTTATCATCGACAGCCAGTTGCCCACTGGGCTGGCGCTGAATGCGGCCAGCGTCATTGGCATCAGCTTTGGCAAGCTGATTGATCATATCGTCGGCCCGGATTTGCAGAGTGAAGATGGGTTCAACTATCCCGGTGTGATTTATGCTCCCCTGCCTGTGCTGCTGGCGGAAGGTGGCTATCTGCGTGAACTGCAAAAGGCAAGCAACGCGGACCCAGAGATCTTCGCGATGCCGTTTAGTGCGCTGGCGCAGTCCTGCAAAACTTACGAGGAGTACGGCGAGCGGATTGCCAGCGCCCACAGTGACCATATTGAGCTGGTTGCGATTGGTCTGATTGGCCCTAAAAAGAAAATTACTGGTTTGACGGGCAATCTTAAGCTGTTCCGCTAAATTTCCTGTTGAGCGGCAAACCATGCGGGCGGTTGCCCCACATAACGGGAGAAGGCCACACTAAACGCGCTGGCGGAACGATAGCCGACGCGTTCGGCGACATCCGCTACCGCCATATTTTTGCCGCGCAGTAAATTTTTGGCCAAAGCCATGCGCCAGGTGAGCAGATAAACCATCGGCGCTACGCCCACTGCTGCGCGGAAACGCACAAAGAATGCCGAACGGGATAGCGCGGAAACTTTGGCTAATTGCGCCACGGTCCAGGGATGCGCCGGGTTGGCGTGAATGTCGCGGATGGCCGCCGCCAGACGTTCGTCGGCTAAACCACTCATCACGCCAGGGTAAGCATCACAGATTGGCATCGAACGCAGCGCCTCAATCAGCAGCAGTTCCAGCAAACGTTCTAATACCACATGGCGCGCGGGACGCTGCGCACGGCACTCATCCATCACCAGTTGTACCAGCGTGGTCAGCCGCGACTCCCCGCGAATATGAATAAATTGGGGTAACAGCGAGACGATCAATCCCGCATCGGGCGCACCGAACTGGCAATAACCAATCAGCGTTTGCACTTCGGCAGGCTGTTGCTGATCGCCAATCCAGAATTCACCGGGGCTGAGCATTTCCGGCAATGTTTCAGGCGCATCGTCATCAGGTGGCTCAGCGCTGCTCATGCAGAACTCCCACGCCGCCGGGATCAGGACAAAATCGCCCTGCTCAAGTGAGATAGGTTCATGCCCTTTCATCTTCAATTGACTGCGCCCAGCCAGTACCAGGCAGTAAAACGGCTGTCCGGTTTCACTGCGATTGACGCGCCAGCGACCATTGGCGCGTGCTCGTTTGGAAAAGGCCGCCTGAGGTTGCAGCAGCGACACTATCTCAGCAAGGGGATCGATCATTATGGACTCCTGCAAATGAAATGTGGACTTTGCATTGTAGTGAGTCCATCTCGCTGACTCTATAGTGAGCATCTACCCAATGCAATGCAATGCAGGAGTGAAAGATGAAAACGATCCTTATCACCGGCTGTTCTTCCGGCTTTGGTCACGCCACCGCGCTCTATTTTCTGGAACGCGGCTGGAAGGTGATTGCCACTATGCGTCATCCTCGCCCGGAGTTGTTCCCGGCTTCGGAAAATTTGCGCCTGTTGCCGTTGGACGTCAGCAACGCCGAAAGCATCAGTCAGGCAATCGCTGACGCAGGCGAGATCGACGTGCTGGTGAACAACGCCGGAATAGGCGTGCTGACCTCACTGGAAGGCATGCCGATGTCAACGGCACGCGAAGTGTTTGAGACTAACACGCTGGGCACCATCGCCATGACGCAGGCGGTGCTGCCTCAGTTCCGCGCCAAACGCGGCGGTACCGTGATCAATGTGACCTCAACCGTGACGCTGAAATCTCTGCCGTTGCTGGCGGTGTATACCGGCAGCAAAGCCGCAGTCAATGCGTTCACTGAATCACTGGCGCTGGAGTTGCAACCATTCAACGTCCACGTGCGACTGGTGTTGCCGGGCCTGGCACCCACCACCGATTTCGGCAAAAACGCTATGCCGCGCATGGAAGAGACCTTCCTCGAGGCTTATCAACCGATGCTGGATGGTATTATGGCAAGCATGCACCAACCGCAGCCCACCACCAAAGCCGAAGATGTCGCCGCCGCGATATGGCAAGCGGCAACACATCCCAACGCACCGATGCGCATTCCTGCCGGGGAAGATGCGGTGGCTTTGGCCAACCAGACAACCTAAGCATAAGAACCAGGCGAATAGCCTGGTTCCTTTCGAGGTTAACGGTTATGTTGTTTGACTCCTCTGTTAGCCTTGAAGAACGATGGATGCAGATACACTGTCTGGCCCAGATGTCACATTTCTATGATGAAATTACTGACATGCTATACCGCGAATGGTCCGAGCTGCCTAACTGGCATGATCGCGATGTGATCCGCCAGCGGCTGCAATCACGCAATGCCGCTGATGCCCAAACGATGACACTCTTTGCCATCACTCACGAAAGCGAGTTAATGGCGACCGCCAGCATCATCCATTACGAATTGAGTGATATCCCCGAGCGTGAATTTTGGCTGGGTGAAGTGATCACCGCTCGCGAACATCGCGGTAAAGGGTTGGCCAGTGCATTAGTGACCCGCCTGATTGCCGAAGCGCGAGCAAAATCGATCCCTGCACTTTGGCTGTATACACCTGACCAACAGGCCTTGTATCGCCGCTTTGGCTGGCAGGACGTGGAACAGCGAAATATCGCCGATGAGGACGTCACGGTGATGGTGTTAAAACTGGATTAAGGAGCAATCGATGTTGATACGCAAAAATTACCCGGAACTGGGCGAAGTGAAAGCGCCATATGTGCACGCGGTGAAGCATGGCGACACCTTATATGTTTCAGGTTTAACAGCCTTTGCCACACCCGCGCAGCAAGGCGATATTGCCTCACAGGCTGAGGCTATCTTTCAGCAGCTGCACCTGATTGCGGCTTCCGAAAATACCTCGCTGAGCCATCTGATTAAAGTAACCATTTTCATTACCTCCTTTGCCCAGATTAATGATCTGCGGGCCGTACTCTTTAAGCATTATGGCGATCATCTACCCGCCAGTTCGCTGGTACAAATTAGCCAGCTGTTCTCACCGGATCTGAAGGTTGAGATTGAGGCGATTATCGCGCTGTAACCTTTGCAAGCTGTTGCAACGCGGCTAAGCCATCGCGGGCAATCCATGTGCGCAGCGGCGCGAACAGCGGCTGCGGCAAGGCTTCAGGTGCAAACCACTGCCAGCCTTCGCACTTTTCCGGCTCCATCAACTGCGGTTCACCCTGAGGCTGATGTGCCACCAGCAGTAAGGTGATGTAATGCTTGTTGGCCTCAGGGAACACATCACTGGTGAAAGCGCCGTTTTGCAATTCGGTCAGGGTTAATCCGGTTTCTTCGAGCACTTCACGTCGTGCGCACTCATCCGGAGATTCACCAAATTCCAGATGTCCGCCGGGTGTTGACCAATCCCCTGCACCGTGGCTGCCCTTGCGGCGGCCCAGCAGCAGTTTCCCTTCACGGAAAATCAATACGCCTACACCGACTTGTGGTGACATATAAACTCCAGTGTATAGGGGGCGCCGCCACCGGCGCCCCGACGATCACGCGATACCGATCGGCTGATAACCCTGCCACTCTGGGCGGAAGGGTTCGCCATCGCTATCCGGCGTTAAATGAATATAGAGGTCACCGATCTTTTCCAGCAGCAAACAATCATCCACATCTTTCAGATTATCTTTGTGCTGATGGTCTGTTCCGGGCAACAGGTTAGCGAGTCCTTTGGCTTTCGCTTCCTTAACGTCTTTGGCAACGAAAAGATCGAAGGCATGCAACTCAGCCAAAGTGGAAGGATGGTACGCACCGGCGTTAACAAAAAACAGCTTTTCACTGCCGGTGGTGGGCTTATCAGACAGAGACACGCGATAGCCATCAGCCCAGGTCACGCGCGCATAGCCATCGACGTGGATTTTATCCGCATCACCAAACCAGGCTTCACGCAATGCAGGCCAGGCATCCTCGGGCTTTTCTGCAGCAACGAACTGGATATCATGCACTTCAATGTTAGATTTTCCGGCATTACCGCCTACGTAAAAGATAAACAGGTTCACGTGGTCATTTCCTTTTGATGGACATAGAAGAGTCAGGCTGGCGTTATAAAACAAGATATATATCGATTCAACCGTTTCATTCCGTCATTATCCCTGCGTAAGGTGAGGTTTAAATCGCAATGCCATCACCATCAAAACCACCACCCCGACGCTCATGATGGCCCATGCGCTATCCAGTGAGTCGGCACGATCGCGGACAATGCCGGCCATCAAGGGCATCAGCGCGGCCAGCAAATAGCCGCCGCCTTGCACAAAGGATAACAATCCCGCCGCCTCTTCCGGAGAATGCGCATGGTCGAGCGTGACGATCAGTGATAGCGGAAACAGCGCACCAATCCCCAATCCGAGTAGCACCGTGGGCAACCAGGCCAGCGCGCCGCCCAGCCACATCAGGCTGATTAATCCCAGCAGCAAGGAGGTCAGCACCAGCAACAGCGGAAAACGGCGGTCACGGAAGCGATGAATCAAGCCCGACACGATAAAGCCCGCCACCACTTCCGTTAGCGTCAGTGCACCGAGCACATAGCCGCTGTGCTGCGGCGTCCAGCCATGCTGCATATAAAACGGCGGCAACCAGGCTAATACCAGCGTGTAAGCCCCTGTACCAATTCCGAAGAACACCATGAGTAACCAGGTACGGCCCGTTCGCGCAGTTTTAGCACGCTGAACGTGAGTAGCGGGAACGATACTGCGCAATGTGATCAACCACAGCAGTACCGCAACAATCGCGGGAACAACCGGTAGTGCAAGTGCCATGCCCAACCCCTGCGCATCCGCCAACGGGGCGGCCGTCGCGGCAGCCAGCGCTGCACCCGCCATAATCCCGGTGGTGAACAGTGCCATTAGCGTACCTGCCTGGGCGGCAAAGTGCCGTTTAATCAGCGCAGGCATCAATGCCTGAATTAAGCCTATGCCGATACCCGCCACCAGTGCACTGGCAATCAGCATCTCAGCAGTTGGGACAGCACCGCGTATAAAGCAAGCTAACGCCAAAAGAATCAAACCGGCGGCGATGCCGCGCACCTCACCAACGCAACGCAGCAACCACGGCCCCGCCAGGGCTGACAATCCCATCATCACCACCGGCAAGGTGGTGAGTAAACTGAGTTGCGTGGCGTTGAGGTGGGATTCGCGTTGCAGCAGCGGAAACAACGGTCCAATGGCCGCCATGATCGGTCGTAAATTCAGTGCGATGATGAAAACCAGTAAGGCAAACATGCCTAAAGCAGGTAAGGTACGATTCACTTTGCATCTCCGTGTGCGTCAAAAGTATCTTAACGTTAAGATACTTTACAGTCCTTCGATAGAGGGGTGCGCACAAAGCAACAAATCCGAGAAGAAAAATGACCGATCACGTTGATTTTGTTATCGAGCAGTGGGCCAACGCGATGCCTGAGTTAGACGCCTCCTCCATGGCGATATTTGGCCGCATGTTGCGCATCATGAAGCACCTCGCCATCCGGCGCACGGAGGCACTGGCTCCTTTCCATTTTCGCGATGGGGAGTTTGATGTGCTCGCTACGTTGCGTCGTGCGGGCCCGCCCTATTGCCTTTCACCCACGCAGTTGTACAAATCGCTGCTGATTACTTCTGGCGCAATGACCAATCGGCTCAATCGTCTCGAGGAAGTGGGTTCCATCCAGCGCGTAGCCGATCCTGATGATAAGCGCA
The DNA here is from genome assembly GCF_016625195.1 of Erwinia sp. S63. GTDB lineage: Bacteria > Pseudomonadota > Gammaproteobacteria > Enterobacterales > Enterobacteriaceae > Pantoea. The sequence continues at coordinate 216,835 of NZ_JACVUP010000004.1, read as the reverse complement.
GCATGCTGGTCGCCTTAACCGATGCCGGACGTGAAAAGATTGAGCAAGCCCTGCTGGTTCATACTGAGACGCAGCGTGATCAACTGGCAACGTTAAGTGCTGATCAGCAACAGCAACTGCAGTCTTTACTCAGCCAACTGATGCAGGCATCCGAAGCCCAGCGGTAAGCATTTCGTCGGGGGATGTGTCAAAATATGAATTAATTCAGTACGCTTTCCGCTATGTTAGCGCTTCTGCTACGCCTTTTGATGGAATAAATGATGAGCACCAAATACGCCCCTTCGCAGATTTTTCTCCACTGGCTGACCTTCTTGCTGGTCGTCACGGCCTATTGCACCATGGAATTTCGTGGATTAGCAACGCGCGGATCCTGGCAGGGCTTTGCCATGATCATTGGTCATTTCAGCGCAGGGAGTTGTGTGCTGGTGCTGATGCTGTCACGCGTCATTCTGCGCTTTCGTCATCGCAGCCCGGCGATAGTCCCTAAACCGCCACACTGGCAAACCGGTCTCGCGCACCTGATGCATCTGGCGATCTACCTGTTCTTTATTGTGTTGCCGATCCTCGGCATTTTGTCGCGCTTCTATATGGGTCGCACCTGGTGGATTTTCGGTATTCCGATGCCGGTGAGCGGCGATCCCGATCCTGATTTTGCTGACAGCATTGCGGACTGGCATGAAACACTCGCCCCTTACGGCTACTGGCTGATTGGTATTCATGCCGTTGCGGCACTGGCGCATCATTATTTATTCAAAGACAACACCTTACTGCGCATGATGCCATCGCGCCGTTCACGCTAATCCTGCTTTCTGCGCCCGGTAATCGCACTGGCCGGGCGTCCAAAATAGCGTTGAAACGCAACGCTGAAATTGCGTGGATGTTGATATCCCACCTGCCATGCCGCCTGAGCCACCTGAAATCCCTCCTCCAGCAAGCGATACGCGTGCTCCATGCGCATCTGCAACAACATCGCGCCCGGCGTGCAGTGAAAATGCTGCTGAAACCCTGTTTTCAACTGGTAGTCACTCAATCCTGCCGCCAGCGCCAGCGCGCTCAGTGAAAAAACCTCAGCCAGATGATCGCGCATCCAGTCGCGAGCCTGTTCCAGCCGTTCAACCATTTGAGGATGTAGCTTGTGCTGAGTATTCGTGGGTTGAAGCTGATGGCGATGCAAAGCCAGCAGGCTGAGCGCCTGAATTTCCAGCAACAGCGGATCCTCATGTACCTGGCTGAGTTGAGCCGCGGTGGCGTGGCCGAAACGGCTAAAAAGATGGCGCTTAAGCTGAGGCTGTAACAATCCTTCTGCAGCCTGTTCACCAAAATAGTGGCGTACATTCGCCGCACTGAGAATCAGGCGTACCTGCTGCACCCGCTCTCCCGCGCGATACAAACGCTCGCCCTGGCTGGCCTGAAAACTGGTCACGGTGAGATAGCCGGCACTGAAAGCTATCTCACGTCCGTTGCTTTCCCGAAAGCGCGATTCTCCTTGCAAACCAAAAGTCAGTACCAGCTGTGGCTGCTCGTTAGCGGGTTGTGAAGACTCGCAGAGTGCCTGCACGGGCCAGTAATCGGATTGCACCATGCGCATCTCTCGTGACAGTTGATGCTGGCGCACAAGCATATCGCCGGGTTTCTGCATCATTTCTCCTTTCGCAGAGTTAAATCACCGTCTTGCAGACAAATGAGAATAAATTGCATTTACGCCAAAGGCTAGTCTGATGTTCACGTTACCTGTTCAGGAGATTGCCATGCGTTCACCGCTTCCTACCCTCGATCATCTGCTGGCTCAGCACGCCCTCAACGGCGCGGTGGCATTGGCATTTGAACACCGCTTGTTTGATTTTCTGGCGTTACCTGCCACCGCTGCGCAAGTCGCTCAACATTATGACTGGCAGCCGCATCAGACCTATCATCTGCTACGCCTGTTATGGAGCACCGAACTGCTTACGCATGAAGCTGACTGCTTTGTGCTGGCACCCGATGTGCACACTTATCTGTGTCACGACAGTCGCCGCTATCTCGGTGACGCCTGGCGCTATCGTCATCAGGTGTTACAGCAGTTCGCTCAGCGGATGCCACAACTGCTGACGCAGGCGGAACCCGGCTGGCAGGATCCTTTGCAAATCGATACCGCGTGGGCGGATGCCGCCTTGCATCAAATCGCCCAGGAACAGCGTGCGCTGAGCGCGGACACCGCCTGCACAATCGCTGATACCCTGGCAGATTTTCAGCGTCCGGCGCTACTGCTGGATATGGGTGGCGGTCCGGGGTTGATCAGCATTGCGTTAGCGCAACGCTTTCCGCAGCTTTCGGTGATCGTGCTCGACCTACCTCAAACCGCCACCGTGGCACAGCGCAACATCGAAAAAGCCGGCCTGAGCGATCGCTGTTGCGCGCTGGCGAAATTGCCTGAAGGGCGTCAGGTGGACATTATCTGGAGTTCATCGTTTCTTTATTTTATGGCGGACAGACAGGCGATGCTGCGCGAGTGGTTCACACGCTTAAAACCAGGCGGATTGCTGCTCAGCGCTCATGCAGAAGTCCCTGAGCAGCCAGAGGAAGCAAGGCAGGTACTGCCATTCTTTACCCCGTTAATGATGCGAGGTTACAACGTCACGAATGAAGGTGTGCTGTGCGAGGAATTGCGGCAGGCAGGATTTGATATTGAGCACGTCCAGCGGATGCAACCGTTCCCGATGTCGCCGCTCAATGTCATCGTGGCGCGAAAGACTAAAACGTTAAGCTAAAGCTCTCATCCAGCAACGCAATGATCTCGCTATCCGGCAAGCCATTTTCCAGCGTCAGGCTGATCCAGTGCTCTTTGTTCATGTGATAAGCCGGATAGACGCCGTGCTGCTGGCGCAGGGAGCCGGTGAGTTCGGGACGTGTTTTGATATTCATCACCTGTACCACCGGTCCTGCTTCCAATCCGAGTTTGTGGCTCTCCAGCGGGAACACTAACGCAAACCATTTACGGTGGCGCGGATGCCGCAGAACTGCGTATTCGCTGTGTTTTTTCCACGGATAGTCGGGTTCAATTTGGTAGGTTTGGCTGATGTGTTCGAACAGTTGCTGGCGATTCATGAGGGTTCCCGATGTGTGGAAGTGATTGCCGGCCTTGAGCAAATAGCACAAGGCCGCGCCCTAAGTTATAAGGCGCGGCCCGTTGTGACAAGGTCTTCAACGCAGACGGCTGGCTCAACTCAACTGAAAACGTCCCACCGTTTGTGCCAGTTGTGCCGCCTGATCTTCCAGCGAGCTGGCGGCGGCAGACATCTGTTGCACCAGCGCGGCATTCTGCTGCGTGGTGCCGTCCATTTCATTCACCGCGATGGTGACCTGACTGATACCGCGCGCCTGCTCATCGGATGCCACCACGATCTCACCGATGATAGTCCGCACTGAATTCACCGCCTGGGTCATCTCCTGCATAGTTTTACCGGCGTCCTGCACCAGCTGCACACCGCTGCCGACACGCTGGCTGGACTCCTCAATCAGCGCCGCAATCTCTTTCACGGCGTTAGCACTGCGCTGCGCCAGATTACGCACTTCAGAAGCCACCACCGCGAAACCACGCCCCTGCTCACCAGCACGCGCCGCTTCCACCGCCGCATTCAATGCAAGGATGTTAGTCTGGAAAGCGATGCTGTTGATGATGGCAGTGATATCGCCGATTTTCTTCGCACTGTCATCGATCTGCGCCATGGTCTGCACCACTTCCCCCACCAGCGATTCGCCACGACTGGCGATCTGCGTGGCGTTCTCCGTCAACTCGGTTGCCTGATGCGCATTGGTGGCGTTGTGTTTCACCGTGGCGGTGATTTGCTCCATGCTGGCGGCGGTTTGTTCCAGGGCTGCCGCCTGTTCTTCCGTACGCGAGGCCAGATTGAGGTTGCCGCTGGCAATTTCACCGGCGCCCTGACGAACGGACGAACTGGCATCCTGGATCTGACCGACAATCTCACGCAGCTGGTTTTGCATAGTATGCAGTGCGTAGAACAGGCTGCTGTTATCGCGCCCTTTCAGCGTGATGACGTTATCTAGCTTGCCATCAGCCACCGCCAACGCAATGGTCGCAGCTTCCAGCGGCTCGCCACCGATCGGTTTCAATACTTTGCGGCTGAATAACAGCCCCAGCAGGGCGCAGACCACCAGAATGCTAATGATCATCAGGATCACGGCGTTGACCAGTTGACGATGCGCCGCCGCCATCACTTTGCTCACCGGCGCGACCACCCCGAGATACCATTTCTGATCGCTGTTGCCGATCACCACCGGCTGCCAGGTGACCAGTGCATCTTCACCTAGCATCGCGTCATGCTGTTCCATCACATCTGAACTGTAATGATGGGTATCGCCTTTCCACGCTTTGCTGGTCTGGTTTTTATCCGGATAGGACACCACGTTACCGGCGCTGGATAGCAGCATGGCATAGCCCACGCCTTCCCAGGGTTTGATTTTATTCACCTTCTCCTGCAGCGATGCCAGAGAAATATCTGAGGTCACAACCCCCCACAATTTGCCCTGGCTGATAATCGGCGCAGCCACTGACGTCAGCAGCGTGGGGACGCCGTTGTAGGCATAGCTGTAAGGTTCAATTAACGTGTCTTTTTGGCTTTTCTGCGGCAGCAGATAGTAGTCACCCTGGCCCGGCGTGAAAATCGAGGTCAGCGGGTGCATTTTGAAACTGCCTGACTGATCGCGATCGACGAAGAAGGCATAACGGCCCTTCGGTGCAGCCCCCGGCTGGCTGGCAAATACGGCGTCGCGTCCGTCGAAGGCGTTTTCTTCAAAGATGACTGAAATCGACAGATAGTCGGGATTATCGCGCAGTGCTGACTCCATCACTTTGTCGGCGACTTTACGATCCTGAATCCCTGCGGCTGGCAGCGCTATCAGGCTATGGCCGAGGTTATGCGCCACGTCTCGCGCATAGCTCAGTTCCTGCTGGATTTGCAGCGCCTGGGTTTGTGCAATCTGCTGTAAATAGTTTTCAGCCAGTGATTTTTGCTCGTTGCTGGACTGCCAGCTCAACACGCCGATGGTGACGGCAAAGCCGAGGGTGATGGTTAAGGCGCCCGTCAGCAGCATCTGCGTGCGGGTGCTCATTGTTTTCTTTGATGCGTGTTTGGCCATTATGGCGCTCCTGGAGTTGACACTTTTTCGGTTAAAAAATGAACCACTCCCTGTGCACCTACATCCCTCTGTAGAGACTATCGGCGCGCGGCGCAGGAACTTGATGGGCGGGCAGGTCGGAGTAGAGCTTGATGAGAGAGGGATTAGCTGGGTATTGTGTTGTACGGGCGCCCCTCAGGCCGCCCGCCGGTGCATCAGGGTGCACCTCGACATCATGAATATCCGGGTAACGACCGGCGTCGTTATTTAAAGCTGTCGCTTGCGGCTTTGGCGATGGCGATTTCATTCGGGTTAGCAGAACCGCTGACGCCCACCGCACCAATAGTGTTGTTCTGCCACACCACCGGTGAGCCGCCACCTAACGGGATGACGCCCGGCAAGGTTGCAATCGCCGGTTCTTTACCGTTGGCGCGATCCATATATTTGTCTGTTGGCGTGCGATACAACGCAGCCGCACGGCCTTTCAGAATCGAGGAATCGATGCAGCCAACGGGGGCATTGTCCATACGGTTAAACGCCAGCAGCTGGCCTGACTGATCCAACACGGCAATACAGACGTTGGCGTTCAGCGCGTGCGCTTTTTCCTGCGCGGCCGCGATCAGCTTCTGCGCATCGCCCTGAGAAAGAATGGTTTGCGTCAGGGTGGCATGCGCGGCAGCAGAACCAAACAGCGCGGCGCTCAACAGCGCAAGGGATAAAGCCTTTTTCATTGAAGTCACTCCTTAAAGGGTCATACCGTTTTGAATGCGGGCGACGTCAACGCCGCCCGTAAAAGTTATTTCCGGCGGCGCAGGAAAAGGATCAATGCCATCACGATCACCAGCAGCGCAACGACGCCACCGATGATGCTTAACGCATGCGCGTATCGCACCAGCCAGCTGCCGCTTTCGCCTTTCAACGTTTGCTCAACATCAGCTGGCGTAATCGCATGCTGCGGGTTGCCGAAGTTGGTAGAGACGTAGTCCGCCACTTTGGCCAGTTCGGCCTGACTAAACTGCGTGCGGAATTCCGGCATAAAGGCGTGATCGTTGCCAGTCTGGCGATCTACACCTTCCGCAATCGTCATGATCAGGTTGGCGGGATCGTCCGACAGCACCGCTGAAGATCCCACCAGCGAGGGATAGAAACGCTGAGCATCGTGGGTTCCGCGCCCGTCACTGGCGTGGCAGGTGGCACAGGCGCCGTTGTACAGTTGCGCCCCGCTCATCGCATCGCCGGAGACATAATCAGTGATCTCATTTTTCATGCCGGTTTCAATGGCCGACAGCGGTGTAGCCTGCGGTGCTACCGAAGGCGCTTTACGATCCGCGCCGCCAATCGCAGGCACCTGTTTCAGGTAGTGCGCCATTGCCTCCAGATCGCTCTGCTGCATTTTCGAGAACGAGTTCTGCACCGCTGTGCCCATCTCACCCGCGGCAATCGCTTTACCGTGCAGCGCACCTGTGCGCAGGTAAGTGACAATCTCCGCTTCGCTCCAGTCACCGATACCTGCCTGTGCATCCGGCGTGATATTCGGTGCTGTCCAGCTGCCAACCTTGCCGCCCGACAGGAAGCGATCGCCCTGTTCCGCCATCATGCCGTTACGTGGGGTATGGCAGGTGGAGCAGTGCGCCAGCGTGCGCACCAAATACTCGCCGCGTTCTGCACTGCCTGCGGCCGCACCGCTACCCGGTACGGCCTTGCTATCCAGGAACAGTAGATTCCACATCGCCATCACCGGTCGGAAAGAGAACGGGAACGGCAGATCGGTTTCAGGCGCCGGATGACCGTCGGCTGGCACGCCGAGCATCAGATAAGAATAAAGTGCGTGGATATCCTCATCTGAAAGTCCGGCAAATGAGGTATAAGGCATCGCCGGATAGAGGTAATGATTGCCCGGTGCTTTGCCTTTGCGCATCACATCAGTGAAATCCGCCAGGCTATAGTTGCCAATCCCAGCGGTTTTCGACGGCGTAATGTTGGAGCCGTAAATCATTCCCATCGGTGACTGAATCGCGTAACCGCCCGAGAAAGGTTTTCCACTGTGCGGATCGCGATGGCAGGCCGAGCAGTCACCGGCGGTGGCCAGATATTCACCCCGCGTGACCAGATCCGGCGAGGCGTCCTGCGCCTGTACGGCGCCGGCCAACAACAGACTGGCAGCAGCCAGATGTCTGATATGTTTGCGCATGATCAGATCTCCCTCGCGATGGTATCGGCCATACGCAACGCCAGCGCGATCCCCGTCAACGTAGGGTTTACCGTGGCAGAAGTGGGCATCACGCCGGTGGTGGCGAGGAACAGATTGGGATGATCCCAGCTACGACAGTGCGCATCGACCACCGAATCACGTGGGTTATCACCCATGATAGTGGTGCCCATGATGTGATACTGATTGCGCCAGCCGGTCGGTGCTTCAATCACTTCACCGTTAAAGGCCTGCAGGAAGTTTGCGAAATCCTTGTACGCCTGCGGGCGCATACCACGCACATAATCATCAAGATGGTAATTGACGTTGAGCATCGGCAGGCCAATCGAATCTTTGCGATCGTAATTTGGCGTCACGCGGTTGGTGGGACTGGGCAGCGTTTCACTCATGGTACTGATATTCATGATGCGCGAGGCACGGTCGCGAATTGCATCATCCAGCGCTTGCCCCATCATGCCTTGCTTCAGCAACGGCACGGTGACATCAACGTTCGGCACCAGGTTACGCAGTGAATAACGGATCGCCGAGTGCTGTGCGCGAGTGGCTTCATCGCGGCGATTGGCAATAGTGCCGTGCTGTACTGAACCGCGCCCGGTCCACAGCGGCTCGTCGGCAAGGAACGTCAGGCTCAAACCGGTGTGATCCATCAGGTTACGACCGACCTGATCGGAACTGTTGGCCACATCATTCATCAGTAGCAGCTTCGGCGTTTCCAGCCCGTGAGCAGCAATGATGAAAGTTTTGGCGGTGAGGCGCGTGTCTTTGCCATCGGGTTGACGGTAGTGCAGCGCGACGATCTTGTTGCCTGCGCCCTTCTCCAGCTTCCAGGCCACACATTCGGTGCGTAACTGCACGCCCAGCGCCACCGCTTTATCGACGTGCATATCGCCGGAATACATCGCGCCAATCGGACAGATCGGTTCGCAGTTGTTGTTACCCGCGCAAGCCGGACGGCCATCATAGGGACGTGACACGCGGGCGTGCGGCTCATGGATCACCTGATAACCCATCGGGCCCAGCTTTGACTGCATGCGCTGCACCATATACGGCTTGGCTTCCGGCGGCAGCGGATATTCCGCTGAACGTGGCGGATAGTGACCGCGCCCTTGCCCGCTTTGGTCCTCATCAGCGGTGCCGACCACTCCTACTTCGCGCTCGGCTTTGACATACCAGGGCTCCAGCTCGCTGTATTCAAACGGCCAGTCGCGGCCAACGCCGTAGACGCTTTTCAGCTTGAAGTCGTTGGGTAACAAGCGCCAGCAGGCGGATGCCCAGTGACGCGTACTGCCGCCGGCTACGCGTAAGTAGCTGGTGACGTATTCGAAATCTTCATCCCCTTTGGCATCGATATAGCCTTCGGTGTAAGAGTTTGGTGCCCACGGCAGATTTGGATATGGCGTGCACCAGTTACGTTTACTGGCACCGTTTCGGTAGTTTTCCACCACTTTCCAGCGTGGAATATAAGGCCCTGCTTCCAGCATAATTACCGATTTGCCCGCTTTCGCCAGCTGATAAGCAGCGTTGGCGCCCAGCGCACCGGAGCCGACGATCACCACGTCGGCATCAAATTCACTCATGATGTACCTGCTCGATTCTTGTTATAGGTTGTTGTGCTGCGCCAGCATCGCCTCGGCTTCCACGAGGGTTTTGGCTTTGCCCTGCACCATCAGTAACCAGGGTGCGTCAGGCTGTTTAATCTGCTTTGCGGCGAGGGGCGATTGATCGCCCCATTCGCGGATCAAGGTGGACATCGGTGGCGCTATGACGCCCGGAGGCACTTCGGCCCAGTAATCTCCGCCCGCTCTGGCATAACTTGGGCGAATGGTGTGATCACGCGTGGGCTCATACATCAGCGCCGACAGGAAGGTCACGAAGTGCGCGTCATCCACCGCTTTGGTCGTAGACGGATGACCGGTATAGCCGAGATACCACGGCGAGATAATCGTTAGCGCGGTCTTCACATCCGCGTCATCCAGCTGCGCGACGATCTGCTCACGATCTTCGCTGTGCAGCGCATTGAGACGCGTCATCAGGCGCGCTAGCTGAGCCGGGAATTGCGAGTCCTGCTCACACAACAGCGTCCATAACCGTTCGGTGATGCCGATATCGAGGCCACGGCGTCCGGTTAACAGTTCACTGGCGCGCAACAGCAGCGCTTGTGAGGCATCCGCAGGTGCGGCCAACAGCGGTTGCAACGGGATAGAAACGATGACCGGGGTGGCCATCATCAGTTGTAAAAAACGTCTCCTTTCCATGGCTAACCTGCTTTCAACGCCGACAGCGCGCCCTGCGCCGCTTCTGCATCCACGTTGCCATCTGGCGTGCTGACACCAATGGCGCCCACTACCACACCGTTCACTTTCACTGGCTCACCGCCTGGTAGCGGAACCACTACCGGGTTACCCAGCATTCCGACATTTCCGGCAGCAATTTTCTGCTGGAAGCTGGACGTTGGCACACCAAAGGCTGCCGCCGAGTGCGCTTTCTTCGGCGCGAGTTCGCTGTTGGCCAGCGTGGCACCATCCAGACGCTCATAAGCGATCAGCTGACCAAAAGGATCGACCACCGCAATCGCGCCGCCGATGTGGTGGCTACCGATAATCTGCTCGGCTTTCTCCACCAGCTGTTGCGCCTGATGATGGGTTAATACGGCGACCTGGTTAACGGGTTCAGCGGCTTGCGCTGCGGCACAGAAAAGTCCGCCGCACAGCAGCACTGTCGTGATTTTTTTCATGGGTGTTGTCCTGAATAATGAATCGTTGAGAGGGAAAACTCAGTGGCGTGCAAGACGTTGCTGAATCAGATGATCGAGGCTCCATTTACCGCCGCCGTTCAGACACAGCATCAGGAAACCGGCAGCGCAGGAGATATTTTTTAACCACACCATCAGGTGTGCGTGGCTGTATCCCTGATAGAACAGGAATCCGGCCAGAACCGAGAACACCGCCATGAAAATGGCCGTGAACCGCGTCAGAAAACCAAAGGCAATGGCCAGACCGCCCCCCACTTCCAGCAGGATCACCAGCGGCAGGAAAAAGGCCGGAACACCGTTGTTCGCCATGGTTTGTAGGTTGTCTGCGTAGTGGGTGATTTTGTCGAGACCCGAGGCGAAGAACAGACCCACCGCCATGACGCGGCCGAGCACAGCGAAGAGATCTTTTGAGTGAGACATGATGTAACCGTTCTATTATGTAGTTGTTAATGAACCAAACGGTACACTCTATAACTTTAGTTACATTTATCATTTCGTGCGGCTAAAAAACGCTCAACGCATGAGTTGTGCAACTTTGCGGCGCACTTTGCTCAAAACAACGACGATAAAATAACTGAGGGGTATCAGGGTGCTGAGGGAGGTTTTTGAAGTGGATCACACTATTTATGCGGCCTTTAGCCTGCTGATATAGGGTCGCTGCGCTCCGCTAACTCTACGTTTTTAACGATTTTTTAAGTAAAAATCCTAAAGCGTATAGCAGAACACTATCCCAGCAATATGCGATCTGTTTGTTAACAAAATTCCAACGTTATGGCGTGAGACGTTTCAACTTCCGTCTCAGGTCATTATTCCTGCCAGGAATGAATTAATAACCTTCGCAGAATATTTTTTATCGGTTGTCGATGCCAGGATGACGTAAACCCTATCGGAGAACCGACATGACTTATCGCTTTCTCGTGACCACTACCAGCCTCGGCCAGGGAGGCCGTGAACTGCTCGCTGATGCAGGCTGTGTGGTCGATTATCTGGATGACGCCAATGACGTTGCGGAAGTTGAACAGCGTATGAGCAGCGTGGCGTATGACGCGGTGATCTCGCGCACCGTTGAATTGAACGCGAAAGCCATCAACGCTTGTCCAACGCTGAAAATCATCTGCAAACACGGCGTTGGCGTCACCAATATTGATGTAGCAGCCGCTACTGAACGCGGCATTCCGGTGCTCACCACGCCAGCCACCAATGCGCAATCTGTTGCCGAACTGACGCTGGCGCTGATGCTGAACTGCGCGCGCCGTCTGCCCTATTTTCAGCAGGAAGTGGCCGCCGGGCGCTGGACCCGCAGCGGTGATGGCGAAGAACTCCAGGGCAAAACCCTGGGTCTGGTCGGCTTTGGCGAAATCGGCCGCCGCGTGGCGCGCTTCGCGAGTGTGATTGGGATGCAGGTCGCATTTTTCGATCCCGCTGCTCCGGCTGATGGAGACTTTGAAGGCGCGCAACGCTGTGATTCACTCGACGATTTACTGCCACTGGCAGATGTGCTGAGTCTGCACTGTCCGGTCACGCCAAAAACCCGTCTGATGATCAACGCACAACGCCTGGCAAAGTTGCCTGCTCACGCCACGCTGATCAACACCGCACGCGGTGAATTGATTGATGAAGAGGCGCTGGCTGCTGCATTACAGAGCGGGCAACTGCGTGCCGCAGCGCTGGACACGGTGACCCTTGAACCGCTGGCTGCCGATCACCCTTTCCGTGCGCTCAGCAACCTGATCGTGACTCCGCATATTGGTGGTTCCACCCCGCAGGCATTGGATGCCGTTGCACAGAGCGCAGCACGTCAGTGCCTGGCTTTTCTTGATAACCAACAGATCAACCCATCCGCCTGCGTTAATCCGCAGGTGTTAAACCGGAGTTAACCTATGACCATCCATAAAGACTGGCCGATTGGCTATTTCATCGGTGAGCGCGGCGCACAGATTGATGCGGGCGTGATTGATGCCTTCCGTGCCTTGCCGGTGCCAAATATTGGCGACTCCATGGGGCGCAGTGTTGGGGCGCTTGGCTTACAGGCGTATCACAACGATGCCAACCTGGTGCTGTGCGGCCCGGCGATCACCGTGAAGGTGCGTCCTGGCGATAATCTGATGATCCACAAAGCTATCGAGATGGCGCAGCCGGGCGATGTGATTGTGGTCGATGGCTCGGGCGATCTGACTCAGGCGCTGATCGGCGGCTTGATGCGCACCTCTGCCGTCACCAAAAAGATTGCCGGTTTCGTGATTGATGGCGCCGTGCGCGATCTGAATGAATGGGCAGAAGGCGGTATTGCCTGCTGGGCACGGGGTAACACCCTGCGCGGCCCTTCTAAAGAAGGCCCTGGTGAAGTGAATATCACCGTGCACTGTGCAGGACTGGTGGTTTCACCGGGCGATTTGATCGTGGCCGATGCCGACGGCGTGATTGCGATCCCGCAGGATGAGCTGAGTGTGCTGCTGCCTCGCGTGCAGCAACATGCACAGCGTGAGGAGAAGATCCGCGCCAGCAACGTGGCAGGCAACAACGACCCTGAGCGCTTCAACGCTATTCTGCGTGCAAAAGGCTGCCCGGTTTAACGTTAAATCCTGAATCACCTGTGTTATCGGGCATGGCCATCCGGCCAGCCCTTAACAAAACATTATAAAAACAACGGAGTACCCTACCGTGCTGAAAAAAATTTCGCTGAGCGAGTCGATCCCCCCGCCGATGACCTGGCGTGACAACTTCACACCAGAAGAAGGTAAGACATTTGGTGCGCAACTCTCTGCGCGTCTGGAACGCTTACCTGCCGCCCGCCCGCTGTGGCTGATTATTTTTGCGCTGGCATTGGGTGGTTGGTTTGAAGTGTATGACGTGTTCCTGACCGCCTATATCGGTCCCGGTATGGTGCGTGAGGGGATTTTTTCCCACGGCAGCCATAACTTTTTTGATCCCCATAGCCTGGGGGCGTTTGTCGCGGCGATGTTCCTCGGGGTTTTCCTCGGCACCCTGTTGATTGCCAATCTGGCTGACCGCATCGGGCGCAAAAAGGTGTTTATCATCGCGTTACTGGTTTACGCGATCGCCAGTGGCATTATGGCGTTTCAGCACCATCCGTTTTCCATTGTGTTCTGGCGCATTGTGTCGGGGATTGGCGTTGGCGCTGAACTGGTCACTATTGATGCCTATGTCTCCGAATTCATCCCGGCGCGTCTGCGCGGGAGGTCTTATGCCTTCGTGCAGGCCATCCAGTACACCTCGATTCCGACCATCGCTTTCCTCTCATGGCAGCTGGTCCCCCAGGAAATTCTCGGCCTGAGCGGCTGGCGTTGGGTGGTGTTGTTTGGCTGCATCGGCGCGGTGCTGGTGTGGATCCTGCGCATGGGATTACCCGAAAGCCCGCGCTGGCTGGTTGAGCAAGGCCGTTACAAAGAAGCGGAAGACGTGGTACGCAGACTGGAAGCGCGTGTGGCTAAATCCACCGGCGCGGCACTGCCTGCCATTGACAGCCATCTGTTGCAGCCCATTGAATCTAAACCGGCCGTGAAGAATGAGATGTGGCGTCCGCCTTATCGTCGTCGCACTATCATGCTGCTGGTATTCAACTTCTTTCAGTCGATTGGCTATTACGGCTTTGCCAGCTGGATCCCGACACTGCTGGCAGCCAAAGGTGTGACCTTTACCCACAGTTTGCTCTATTCCTTCCTGATCGCTTTTGCCAGCCCGTTGGGACCGCTGCTGGCAATGACCTTTGCCGATCGCATTGAACGTAAGTGGCTGGTGAGTGGTTCCGCGCTGGCCATTGCCCTCGTCGGCACGGTGTTTTCCTGGCAGTCACAACCGGTGATGCTGGTGACGTTAGGACTGCTGCTGTCGCTGGCCAGTACCTGTATGACCTTCTCTTACCGCGCCTATCAGGCGGAATTATTCCCGACGCGTTTCCGCGCTAAAGCGATTGGATTGGTCTATTCGGTGAGTCGTATCAGCGGCATGCTGTCGGGCTTCACAATTGCCTGGGTGCTGAGTGAAATGGGGGTCAGTTCGGTGTTTGCCGTGATTTCCGGCGCGATGGCAATCGTGGTGTTTACCATTGGTGTATTTGGTCCACGCACGCTGAATCGCCGTCTGGAAGAGGTGAATCCCTGAGGGCGTGATGACCAAAGGGATGTTAAGACAAGGTATATATAGCGGGATTAGGTCGCAGCCTAATCCCGCTTTCAATGGTGGTTATTTCTGTTCAGGCAGCGCGTATGCCAGCACATAATCGCCCACCGGCGTCTCCATAAAGTGATGCCCTGCTGCGACAATCACCAGATACTCACGTCCATTTTGCGTGTAGATCATTGGGTTGGCCTGGCCTCCTGCAGGCAGTTCCGTGCTCCACACTTCCTTACCGGTTTTCATGTCGATGGCGCGGATTAAGTCATCGGTGGCGGCCGCGACAAAGATCAGTCCGCTAGATGTCACCACGGAACCGCCATTATTCGGCGTACCAATGTTAATCGGCAATCCGGTTGGCAGACCAAACGGGCCATTACGACGTGCGGTGCCCAGTGGACGATCCCAGATAGTGCGGCCATCACGCAGGTCAATGGCGCGGATGCCACCGTAAGGCGGCTCCTTACACAGCATGCCGGTGTACGGCAAGCGCCAGCCCGCATTCACATTCACCGCGTAAGGCACGCCGATTTGTGGATCGCCAGCCCCTTCCGCATGACCGGTATCGTGTGGGTTATACGGGATTTCATCGCGGGGTTTCCAACCCATCGCATCAGCTTTGGCACGCGGCACCAGAATGTTGTAGTTCGGCATATCGTTGTAGTTAGCAATGATGATGCCGCGAGTCGGATCCACGGCCACACTGCCCCAGTCAGAACCACCGTTATAACCCGGATACTCAATCGAATGACGATCAGCTTCCGGTGGTGTGTACTGCCCTTTATAACTGGCTTGCTGGAACTGAATGCGACACACCAGCTGATCTACCGGTGTTAAGCCCCACATGTCCTGCGGCGTAAGGTCCGGTTTGCTCAGATGATGGAATAGTGAATAAGGCTGGGTAGGCGAACGCTGAACTGGCTCAACGCCACCGCCGGGTACCGGACGCTCCTCAACACCAAACAGCGATTTGCCGGTGCGGCGATCCAATACATAAATTTCGCCCTGTTTGGTCGGCATGATAATTGCCGGTGTCTTACCGCCATTTTTATCCGGATAATCCACCAGCGTGGGCTGAGAACCGGGATCGTAATCCCACACATCTTTATGCGCAGTCTGGAAAGTCCAGGCCGGCAAACCGGTATCGATGTTTAATGCCGTCAGTGAGACCGAATACTTATTTTCGGCAGGTGAGCGCGTACCGCTCCAATAGTCACCTGAGGAGTTCCCGACCGGCAGATACACCAATCCTAACTTGTCGTCACCGGTAAACGAGGTCCAGACATCCGGTGAACCGCGTTTATAGGCATTAGGTCCTTTCTTCGGTGTCGCCGTATCCGGGTCGGCAGCATCCCATGCCCATTTCAGCGCGCCCGTGCGCACATCATAAGCTTTGATCACGCCCGGCGGGCCAAATGCGCGCTGTCCATCGATCGTCTGATGTCCCACTACCAACGTGTCGCGTATCACCACCGGCGCTGAGTTGATGGCCACATAGCCGTCGTAGATTTCTCCCATATCTTCAGCGAGATTGACCGTGCCCTGATTGCCGAAACTGCGGCACACTTCACCGGTTTTAGCGTTCAACTCAATGATGCGGGCATCCAGCGTACCGAGAATGATGCGCTGCTGGCAGTCACTGTTATCACCGTTCGGTGCAACAGCCGCTTCCTGTCCAGTGGTTGCGTGGCTGTTGGTCTGGCTGTCATACCAGGTCAACCCACGACAGGCGGCGGTGTACGGAATAGATTTGTCGCTGACCTTCGGGTCAAAGTGCCACTTCTCTTTGCCGGTTGCGGCATCCAACGCGAACACCATGTTGCGAGCGGTACAGGTGTAGAGCGTATCGCCCACTTTGATCGGCGTGTTTTCACCACCCCAACGCGCTTTGGGTAAATCACCGGTACGGAATTGCCAGGCAAGTTTGAGGTCTTTCACGTTATCGGGGGTAATCTGGCTGGCATTGGCGAAACGCTGCGACGCCAGAGAACCGCCGTAGGTATACCAGTCACCATTGTCTGGCGTGGAGGCTTTCCCATTACCGGTATCCGCCATGAAGTTGGCCGAACCCGCAGCGGGTACATCGGTGGCCGGCGTTTCATTAAGTGGCGCAAAGGGCAGCGCAGCGGCGACCACAAAGGCGACAATCAGCACCGCCGCCAGCGCGCGTGAAGCACCCCGACTGACGCGCGGTGCCAGATTGGGCAACTGAAAGGCAAACACAATGCCAAGAATCAGCATTAGCGCAAAGCGCGGAACCCAGCGCCAGTAATCCAGCCCCGATTCCTGGATGGTCCAGATCAGCGTACCGACAAACACCAGCGCGAACCAGCCTGCACCGCTGGTGCGCTTCATGAATATCAGTACCGCAGAGATGATCAGCCCTATACCCGCCAGCACGTAGTACCAGTTTCCGCCTAAGGCCACCAGCCAGCCCCCGCCTGCGGCCAGAATAATCCCCAACAACAGCAGAATAAGAGCAAATAGTTTATTCCAGAACGAAAGTCTGGGTATTTGGTTTGCGATGTTCAAAATAATGTCCTTTGCCATAAACGATTGCAGGATTGTGTATTTTTTAAACTTCGCGATTAACTCTAGAATATCTGGAGGGTTATGCCGGGATATTTGGAAAATATGTTCAATAAGCGGCACTTTTTATCCGCTTAAATTCCTTATAATTTCTGTGATAAATGGTTTAGCGAAGCGAGACCCAACACCTTTTCTCTGCCCGGATCATTTTTTACCTGTGCATTTCCGCGACAAAATCCTGCTGTTTTTGATCTGGCGCAAGATCGTCATCTCATCATCCTGTCAGCTTATTCGTTACAGGGCGCATGACGCCAAATAACAAGAGGAATGCATCATGACAGGTAAATTAGGCTTAACAGGATTGCTATTGGTTTGGCTGATGTATGTGGCGTGGATGGTGAGTTACTACTCTGGAACATTTTCACTTTTCACCCATTGATCTGCTCTCCATCACTGCTACAACCAAAGTCACTTCATTCTCACTGATGGCGGCGCACAGGCCGCCATCAGGCACTTAACTCCTTCTCCACTGCCGCGAAAATTTCAGCCTGAAATCGCCACACATTTAGCCTTCTCATAGGGCTCAAATTCGCATATTCACTGGCGTTTGAGCCGATTAAATCGTATCATTCAGCTCAATATACGAGCCGAAAAATCCCTTTTATGGCTCAAGACATGAGCCTAATAGCATCATTTTTTGGCTCATTGGCAAATGAGGTGAGGCGAATTATGTGGATATGGCAGCAACCTGAGTGGCCGAATTTTCGCTGGCAAGAGGAAAAACTCCTGCCACGATTGCGCTATCTCCAGCAGCAGCGCGGCATTTTGCTGGGCCGCGCAAGCATATCCGATAACACTGATGCACAAACGTTGAATACGTTGCTCACCAACATCCTGTCTTCCTCCGCCATCGAAGATGAGCGTGTTAACGCCGAATCGGTCAGATCTTCCCTTGCGCGGCGATTAGGTGTCTCGCTGGAGCAGCCCTATCCCGTCTCCGAACGCTCCGAAGGACTGGCCACCATGATGATGGATGCCATCACCCAGCGCGATACGCCACTCACCTTTGAGCGGTTATGCCAGTGGCATCAGTGGCTTTTCCCGTCGAGTGAATGGACGATCAAGCGTCTGAACGTGGGTGGTTTGCGAGGTGAGGAGCCGATGCAGGTGGTATCCGGGCGCATCGATCGCCCAACCGTGCATTTTGAAGCACCACCACGCGACGGGCTTGAACGGCAGCTTGATCAGTTTATTCGCTGGTTTAATCACAGCCATAACGAGGTTCAACTCGATCCACTGCTGCGCGCTGCAATCTGTCATCTGTGGTTTGTTACGCTGCATCCATTCGATGATGGCAACGGTCGTATAACACGTGCGCTGACGGATTTAGCGCTGGCGCAAGCAGACAGCCAAAGCATCCGGTTATATGCCATGTCGTCATCAATTCTGACCCGGCGCACGGATTATTATCGGATTTTGCAAGAGACACAGCGCGGCGGTATGGACATCACGGCCTGGATGCTGTGGTTCCTCGATGTGCTCAATGACAGTCTGGAAGAGGCGCTGGCATCGGTCACGCGGATACAGAACAAAGCGAAATTCTGGCTGATTCACCACAATGCACAGTTGAACACCGATCAAAATCGCGTATTGAATCGCTTACTGGATGGCGGTGAAAACGGCTTTGTTGAAGGTATAAGTGCTAGCCAATACCAAAAAGTGGCGAAGGTCAGTAAGGCCACGGCGACGCGCCATTTGACGGAATTACTGGAGAAAGGCTGTCTGGAGAAACTACCGGGCGGTGGGCGTAGTACGCGTTATCAGATCAAGCTGTAGAGTTTAGTGAAGCAACAGGAGCGACCTTCTCGCCGCTCCCAGTTCTAAGCTTTCAGCTTTCAGCTTTCAGCTCTCAGCTCTCAGCTCTCAGCTCTCAGCTCTCAGCTCTCAGCTCTCAGCAAAGTATCAGGCAGCTTTAACCGCGCGCACTTTCTTTTCGAGTTTACCGGTGTCTGCTTCTGCAGAAGCTTCAGATTCCGCAGAGGTTTCAGATTCCGCAGAAGCCTCAGTCTCGACTTCAGCTGACGCTTCTTCCTTTACCGCATCCGGTAATTTGCTGGTACGCAGGATATGCTGCACCGCATCCTTCTGCTCAGCCAGTAACATGCCTAACGCTTCAGCCTGTGCTTCACCCAGCTCAGGCTGATGCTGCTGCAGCCAGTCGGTGAAGGCGTCCGCCATATCGAGCATTTTGTCCCAGGCATCCGCGTCTTTTTTATTGGCAAACGTCATTTTTTCTTCACCCTTTCTGACAACAACATATTTGGTTTCGACTGCCATGATGCACCTCGGTTAACTGTATTTATATACAGTATATTCTAAGCAAACTTTTTTGAGCAAACGTTTTCTGCTCATTAAGCCAGTAATTCTTCCAGGAACGTCGCCAGCGCTTTTCGCGGATCGTCCTCTTCTGAAACGATCATTTCGATGCCCCACTGCCCCAGCACCTCTTTGGCCACCGGATTATTGCGGTTGGTGAACAAGTAGGATTTGGGACGTGCGGTAGCCAATCCGGTACGGCCCCACATCTTGGTCAGGCGGTAGAATAACAGACGAATGTTAAAGTCACTGATGCTGTAACCGACAAACAACACCGAGTTGCCCATCACGTCATGCGTCAGTTTGATATCCAGCGGCGAATCGAAATAGAGGCGCTCAAAGTAACTGCTCTCATCCAGCACGATGGACGTATCATCGTCAAAATCACCATGAAGTTTAATGATATGACGCTTGTCTTCGGTCAATGACACCAAATCCGCCGCATTCGCCACTTTGCTGTACGGCACATTGTGAGCTTCGTGCGCCATCTCCAGCCAGCGATCGTAATTGGTGGTATAGATACGGGAGAAATTGCCCTGCGTGATCATGGTGTGAATTTCAGAGCTGCGCACGTCAATATCCGGGCGATGCCACTCACGATCCATCCAACTGCGTAACGGACCGAGCGAACCTTTGCGCTGCTTGTAGTACTCCGCCAGCGAAAGATGTGTGCCATAAGTATTAAAGATCTTCGGATCGTAACCCAGTTCTTTGGCCAGATGCGCAATCAGCTCATGCCACTCCGGCAAACCCAGATTGCGTGAAATACCCGCGCCCGCAAACAGGATCAGTTTGCCTGCATCGTAGGCGCGTTTGAGTTCCGGTTTCATGCCAGTCCCCGTGATGTTTTGAGAAAGGTGGCGAAACGATCCAGTGCCAGCCGGCGCATGGATATTTCGTTTTTGAATTCACCCATTTCGGCGAAGGTCTGCGAATGCCCTTCTGGAATGAATACGCAGTCCCACTGAAACTCGCGCGGTCCGGCCGGCGCCGGTGCGATGGTACCGCGCAGCTCACCCTCAAACTGGTACATTTTACGGCCATCACAATAGCCCAATACCGTTTTGGCGGTCACGCTGGGGCTATCCAGACCGCTAACCAGTTTGGTGAAGCGCTCAGCGTTCAAACGGCTCCAGAAAATGCGCGTCAATCCGGCAGGCAAACCATTCAACCCATCCAGATACAGGCCGGTGTGCTCAACAAACAGTGGACGCCCAATGATGGAAAAGGCTTTGGTGAGTTTGTCACGTACCAGTTCAACTTCATTTTCTGTTTGGATCTCTTCGATGCGGCGGGCGATGGGAATGACTTCGACGCCAACCGGCTCCAGGATGGTGCGCACTTCGGCAAGCTTTAGCTCATTGGCAGATAGAAAGCGTATTTTCATTGCAACCAGTCGTTTAAAAGTGGGTTTCACAATCGGGCCAGGCCAGGCTGAATACGTGTCCAGCGCTTGTTGTTTTTGCCTCTGGCACTGCAACTACCTTAAGGCATTTAGATTTCATTCTAACGTGTGGACTTGCCATAGGGTAGGCACAATCGCGCTAAGCAGAAAATGCCATGCGGCTTTCGCGATTTCTTAACCTGCCGCATACAAATGGAAATAATCGACTTAAGTCACCTCAATCAGCCAGTTTAATCCGGAAAAGTGCCCCTTTCCCCCTAACATAGGTCAAATCACAATGCAGCTTGAGTGAGTGTAAATAACGTGAAAACAGTTATGACAGCCGTCACGCTTTTCCTTAATATACCTGACTGAAAACATTAAATAATTATGACTATAAAACTGAGAATAGCTAATGATCTCTTATTTCAGTTCAGGATTTTCAATCATTCGTAATCTGCCGTTTATTTTGAAAGGCGATAGCCTGGAAAAGAAACTGCGCTTAACCTTATTGATCGCCGGGACATCCAGCATTGTTGCCGGGATTTATATGGTGTTGTTCAACGTTGTCAGGGGTCACCATGAAATTGCCTGGTTATATGCTGCCAGCACATTACTGGGCGGTTACATCACCAGTGCAGCCTTCTGCAGTGGCTTAAAACGCAACCTTTACATCATCGTGCATGCGCTCTTATTCAGTATTATCCTGCTACTATTACTGGATAATTATCACTCAATTGTTAAGCGTTCGGAATACAACTACCTAATGGCTCTGACCATTGGTTCCGCGCTGGTGCTACGCCAGCAATCGAGTTACCTCAGTAAAATTTTCCCTCTCATTTGCCTGGCATTTTATCTGCTGTTTATCGCCACAGGATTAACCTGGCAAAATGGGGCTTTCAGGCTGAGCATACCTGAGGAACCTGGCTTCTATATTGTTAACTGCAGTGTGTCGATTATCGCGCTGCTGTTAACCGTGTTTACGTCACGCGGTGATTATTCGGAGACCGACCTGATTAAACGGGAGCTTTCCAACGCCATCGAAAAGAATCAGCTGGAGCTGTACTATCAGCCACAGGTGGATATCAATAAAAAGTTGATAGGCTTCGAAGCCTTACTTCGTTGGAAGCATCCGGTGAAAGGTTTTATCTCGCCCGAGGTGTTTATTCCTGTGGCGGAAAAAAGTGGTCTGATTATTGAGATAGGTAAATGGGTTATGGAGAGAACCCTGCAGCAAATGTCTGACTGGGATCGCATGTATAATCTCAGCAATCTGAAGTTTTCGATAAACATCAGTCCACTGCAGTTGATGCATCGGGATTTTACCCAGGATACTTTGCTGACGCTCTCACATCACAAAATTAGTCCGGAAAGATTAAAGTTTGAGATTACTGAAACCACCTTTATTTACGATCAAAAAAGAATCAGCAGTGTCATTGAGCATTTTAGTCAGTTGGGCATTAAATGGGCGATCGATGATTTTGGCGTGGGTTATTCATCGCTTAAATCGATCAGTGATTTCGCGATTGATGATATCAAGATAGATAAGTCGCTTATCATGCATATATTTAACAATGAATCTGCCGCGATAGTGGTGCACAAGACTATTGAGTTATCACGCGAAATGGGATTGAACGTGCTGGCTGAAGGCATCGAGAGTGAAGAATATTTCGAGTATCTCCGTGATAAAGGCTGCAACCTATTTCAGGGGTATCACTTCGCCCGTCCATTGCCCACGGCAGAAGCAGCGCTTTGGATCCGTAAAGCCACAACCTAAGAGACTTTTGCCATGGCGGCGACTGAGCCGCCAATGTGCAAAGGATTAAAATATCGCTTTGGCGATCGTTAACGCCAGTCCTAACGTGACGAGTTGCATTGAAACCATCCATTTGGTTTGTTTGTTCAGTGCCTGATACAGATCGCCTCTGATCGCCAGTACATCCGCTTTGGTCGCGTAATTCTCCTTTATGGACGCAACATCGGCTTTCACTTCACGAACCTCCGTCCGTAATTCTGCTATTTCTAATTTGACCTCAACGATTTCAGTCCTGACTCCAGCCATGTCCTGTTTAGTGGCGTAATTCGATTTAATAACGGCAACATCTGTAGCGATGATGGCAACCGACTCTTCCAGTTTCCTGACTCTTGACTCCATGAAAACGCCTCCCAATCTCGGCCGCTTAATTTCTCTGCACTGTAGGGATTGCGCGTGGCAGATATTAAGTTGACCTCTTATATTTTCAACTAACATGTTATTCCCAATCTCATTATGCGTTGATTGGGTAATGCAGGTTAAGCCAGACCCGTTCAAAATCCTTTTTTACTCTTTTTCAACCTCACATTCCCTCTGGAAATGCCAATATGACACTTTACCGACAGGCTAAACAATACCGATCCTTGTAAGAGAAGATAAAAAAACCATCTGAAGCGATTAATTAAATTTAAGGCGAGCTTATTTAACGATCAAAAATCGACATTTACCGTTTAATTCATGCGAAAAATAAATAAAAGGATGAATAAGTTCACAACAACGCTGAAAAGAAAAAACTCACAACAATCAAGCTGTGAGTTTTCTCTCAATTAACAAAAAAATCATTTATTGATAAACAATCCCAGGCGGATTGACCTGTGACGCCTCCACGCCCTCCTCCTGTTCTCCCCAGCGTGCCAGTACCTGTTGATATTGTCCGCTGGTAATCGCCCCATTGATCGCCTGCTGTAACGCCACATCCAGACCATTGCCTTTTTTGGTGGTTACTGCCACCCAGGCGCGGAACGGACCGTGACCGACGATTTTGGTTTGACCGCGTGACACCACTTTCCATGCCGCCATGGCTTGTGGGCCAAAAGAAGCATCCGCGCGCCCAGAGAGCAACGCCAGCGTCGCTGAAGCATCATCGTTGAGATATATCGGCTGAACCGGAGCCAACCCCTGTGCACGGTTTTTCGCATCCCAACTCAGCAAAATTTTCTCCTGATTGGTACCGGAACCGACAATGATGCGTTTACCTGCCACATCCTCGCGCCCTTTGATCGCCGTGATTGCACTGTCCGTTTTCACGGCAAACGCATGGTTATCCGCGCGGTAAGTCGCGAAATCGAACTTCTTTTTCCGTTCTTCCGTCACCGCGATATTAAACATCGCCACATCATATCGTCCGGCGGTGAGGCCCAATGGCCAGTCTTCCCAGGCGGCAGGCACCAGTTTCAACTTCAACCCCAAACTGTCGGCCAGCAGCCGGGCGAAATCAGGGTCGCTACCAATCAGCGTTTTATTGTCTGATGCCCACAAGCCAATCGGCGGTGAATTGGATGCGGAAGTCGCCACCGTCAAATATCCCGGCGTCACAAAATGAAATCCGGCCGGAATTTTGGCGATGGCTTGCGGGTTAGCCGGAATGTGGATTGGCGTTTCATTGTTTTTTGCATTCAGTGGTTCTGCTGCCAACAGTGGCGAGCTGAACAACCATGCGGCCAGCGCGCTGACTATCACTCTTTCCATTACAGCACCCGCGCCAAAAATCGTTTCGTACGCTCATGACGCGGTTGGTTCAGCACCTGGTGCGTACTGCCCTGCTCGACGATGCGGCCATCAACCATAAACACCACCTGGTCCGCCACTTCGCGCGCAAAGCCAATCTCGTGCGTCACAATCACCAGGGTGGTGCCGGATCGTGCCAGCTTCTTAATCACGTCCAGCACCTCACCCACCAACTCAGGGTCGAGCGCCGAGGTCGGTTCATCAAACAGCATCACGCGTGGATTCAGCATTAACGCGCGTGCAATCGCAATGCGCTGCTGTTGGCCACCTGAAAGATGGCGCGGCCAGGCATCGGCTTTATGCCGCAATCCCACGATATCAAGCAATTCTCCCGCACGCTCAATCGCCTCGCGTCGTGACAATTGACGATGGGCAATCGGTGCTTCAATCAGGTTATCCAGTACCGTCAGATGGGGAAACAAATTGAAGTTCTGAAACACGTAACCGACATTGATGCGCTGGCGCAAAATCGCCTTCTCTTTCAGCTCATACAACTTGTCACCACGACGTTGATAACCGATGTAATCACCGTCGATTTGAATAAAACCTTCGTCCACGCGCTCCAGATGATTAATGGTGCGTAGCAGCGTGGATTTCCCTGATCCCGACGGGCCAAGAATCACCGTAACCGAGCCAGGTTCCAGCTCCAGCGAGACGTCATCCAGCGCTTTGTGTTTACCAAATGACTTGCTGACGCCGGTAATGCTGATGGCGCCGGTAGTATGCAAATTGCGATAATCAATGGCTTCGGACATGGGAAAGCTCCTCATTGGCGGTAGCAGAGCGATTGCGCCATTGACGCCAGCGCGACGGTTGCGGTTCACGCGTTACGCTGCGGGCCAGCCAACGTTCAACGCTGTGCTGCAGCAGTGACAATACGGTGGTGATAATCAGATACCAGGCCGCACCCACCATTAACAGCGGGATCACCTGCTGCGTGCGGTTGTAGATCATCTGGATGGTGTAAAACAGTTCAGGCATCGCCAGCACGTACACCATGGAAGTCCCTTTGGCGAGGCTGATGATTTCGTTAAAGGTGGTGGGAATAATGGCGCGCAATGCCTGCGGCAGAATGATGCGGAAGGTACGACGGGACGATGATAACCCCAGCGCCGATGCCGCCTCAAACTGACCGTGATCGACACCCAAAAAGCCGCCACGAATAATCTCCGCACTGTAGGCACTCTGCACCAGCGTCAATCCAATCACCGCTGCCGGGAACTGCCCCAGCACATTGATGGTCTGGAAATGCCCCCACGACAGTGCCGTGAAAGGCACGCCGAGCGACAGCGTGTCGTACAGGTAGGAGAAGTTATACAGAATGATCAGCACTACAATCAGCGGCAGCGAGCGAAATAGCCAGATGTAGCCAAACGCCAGCGTGCTCAATAACCATGAGGAAGAGAGTCGCGCCAGTGCCAGCAGGCCGCCAAAAAACAGGCTTAGTACCGTGCCGAACAACGTCAGCAACAGCGTTTGCCCCAGCCCAGTGAGAATCACCGGATCAAAGAACCAGCGGGCAAATACGCTCCACTCCCAACGGGGATTAAAGGCCACCGAATCAATCACGCTGGCGAGAATAAACAGCGCAACAAACGCCCCGATGATCCGCCCCGGATAGCGTGCGGGCACCACGGTTAAATGTTTTTCCTGACTCATCTCGACTCCTTAGCTGGCCTGCGCCACGCTGTGCACATCAATCACCTTGAGGAAGCGTAAACGTCCGTCATGAGGTGGCCGACTGTAGATTTCCATATCTTCGAGTAGCGCAAACTGCGGCTGATAACCGTGGCCGATATACAGCTGCACAGCTTCCGGCTGACGAAATCCGGTGGTCAGAAACACGCGCTGATAACCCGCGCGCAACGCACGCCGTTCAAGCTCCTGCAAAATCAGCAGCGCCAATCCCTGACGGCGCAGATCGCTACGCGTCCAGATGCGTTTAAATTCCGCGGTTACGTCGTCATAAGGTTTATAGGCGCCCATGGCGATGATCTCGCCGTCACGCTCCAGCACGATAAACAGCCCACGCGGCGGCAAGTACCACTCGGTTAATTCCACCTCGTTGGAGCTTTTGAAGAAATCGCCGTAACGTGCCGCATACTCGCCAAACAGACCGGTGATAATCGGCTGCAACTCAGCGGCTTCAGGATGCACTTCGCGGAAAAATTGCTGGCTCATGCAGTCTCCTTAGTCGCCAAGACCGGCCGGGTTGATTTCAGAGCGATCCAGACGCTCCACGCCTTCACCCCAACGGTTCAGCACCTTGTCGTAGTCACCGCTTTTGATCACGCCGTTGAGCGCGGTGTTAATCGGTTGTACCAGACCGTTGTCTTTTTTTACCGTCACCGCGATGTGTGCCGCTTTCGGCCAACCTCCATCCACGCTGCCCACCAGTTTGGTTTGATGAGTTAACGCGGCTTTCCATGCGCCAATCACATTGGGACCGAAATAGGCATCCGCGCGGCCCGCCTGCAGTGCCAGCGTTTGCGCAGCATCATCTTTGGTGTAAACCGGGGTGAAAGGCTTCAGTCCTTTCGCCTGATTCTCTTTGTCCCACGCCAAGAGGATCGCTTCCTGGTTAGTGCCGGAACCCACAATGATGCGCAGCCCGGCGATGTCTTCAGCTTTGTTTAATGATTTAATCTGGCTGCTGGATTTCACGTAGAAACCCAGGGAATCTTTGCGATAGGTAGCGAAATCAAAGCGCTCTTTACGCTCTTTGGTCACGGTGACGTTAGTAATGGCCGCATCATATTTGCCGGAAGCCACGCCCAGCGGCCAGTCTTCCCACGAAGTCGGAACCACATTGAGTTTTAGTCCCAGGCTGTCGGCCACCAGGCGGGCGATATCCACTTCACTGCCGAGCAAGGTTTTGTTGTCATCGCTAAATACGGTTAATGGCGGGGAATTCAGTGCAGCCACTGCCACGGTAAATGAGCCCGGCACGGCAAACCTATGTCCGGCCGGAATTTGCGCCACCGCAGCGGGATTTGCCGCGGTGTTCACCGGTGTTTTATTGGCTTCGATGCTGATCTGCTGACCGTTCACCGCCACTTCTTCAGCCATAGCCGCACTGCTTAAACTCAGCAACATCAGCGCAATAAGGGATTTTTTCTGCATAGCGTGTTTTCTCTTTAATTTATTGTTGTGTGAACTGATTAACCGGGTCTTTCAGACCGAAGCTGGCACGCAGCGTGGTGCCAGGATATTCGCTGCGGGTCAGACCGCGCGCTTGCAAGAGGGGGATGACGCGATCGACAAAGCGTTCGAAGGTATCCGGCGTGCCGCCCTGAATAATGAAGCCATCGGTGGCCTCGGTTTCAAACCACAGCTGTAAGCCATCCGCCACCTCTTCTGGCGTGCCAAAGAACAGCGGACGCGGCGTGGCCGCTTCCAGCGCGGCCTGACGCAGTGTGTGACCGTGCTCTTGCGCCTTACGTTTGATTTCATCGGTGGTGCTGCGGAAGCTGTTTTGGCCGATATCGCCAATATCCGGGAAAGGCTCATCAAGCGGGTATTGCGAGAAGTCGTGGTGATCGAAGAAGCGACCGAGGTAGTTCAAAGCGTCTTTGATAGACACCAATGCGGCAGTGGTTTGATATTGACGCTCGACGTCTTCGGCATCATCGCCAACGATCACGCCAACGCCCTGGAAGATATGCAGATCCTGCGGTTCACGTCCGTTCGCCACCAGCTGCTTTTTCACATCTTTATAGAAAGCCTGTGCCTCTTCGCGCGTCGGCTGATGGGTAAAAATGGCATCGGCGTGACGGGCTGCCAGCTTTTTACCATCCTCTGATGCACCCGCCTGAAACACGATCGGACGTCCCTGCGGCGTACGTTCGATGTTCAGTGGTCCCTGTACCTGGAAGAAATCACCGTGGTGATTGAGGGTATGCAGTTTAGCGGCATCGAAGAACTGACCGCTCTCTTTGTTCCGCACAAAAGCATCGCTTTCCCACGAATCCCACAGCCCTTTCACCACCTGCAAATACTCATCAGCGATGCGATAGCGCAGCGCGTGCTCCGGGTGCTGCTGGCGCGAAAAGTTCTTGGCTGATCCTTCTAATGGCGAGGTCACAACGTTCCAGCCCGCACGCCCGCCACTGAGATGATCGAGGCTGGCAAACTGGCGTGCAACCGTGAAGGGTTCGCTGTAAGAAGTGGAGACCGTACCCACCAATCCTAAATGCTCAGTGACTCCCGCCAGCGCCGACAGCAGCGTCAGCGGCTCAAAGCGGTTGAGAAAATGAGGGATCGATTTTTCATTGATAAACAAACCGTCGGCGACAAACAGAAAATCCAGCTTGCCGGCTTCCGCTTTGCGCGCAATATGCTTCGCATAGTCAAAATTGATGCTGGCATTGGCCTGCGCCGCCGGATGACGCCAGGCGGACATATTGCCGGATGCGCCATGCAGAATGGTGCCGAGTCGCAGTTGTCTTGCAGTCATAGTGTTCTCTCTTTTCCATGGCATAGCCTGATGGCGACGGTTTCGTCGCCATGCAGAGCGGAGGATATTGGGTTAAATGGGCTAACTCAGAACGGCGTCACGACATCGTGCATTGAGGTGCTGCAAGGCCTGCTGCGCCAGTTGGGTGAAATAGTGCGCGGCAGGGGCGATCAGTGCTTCGTCGGGATTGAAGCCGCCGTGATGCAGACCAAATTCACTGGCGCTGCCAATGCTGACAAACGCACCAGGTACCTGCTGTAAGTAATACGCAAAATCTTCGCCGCCGAGGTGCAACTCTGCGGTTTGCACTCGATAGCCCACCTGCTGTGCAATCTCACTGGCAAACTGCGCCCAGCGTGCATCGTTTTCTAGTACCGGCGGGCCCGGATGCCAGCTGAAGGTCGCGGTGGCAACGTTTGCCGCGGCAATCTGCTCGACAATCTGACGCGCGCGCTGTTCCAGTTGCGCCCGCACCTGCTTGTCATGGGTGCGCACCGTGCCGCCAAACTCAGCTTCTCTCGGTAAAGTGTTGCCAGATTGACCGGCATCGATGCGCGTCACGCTCAACACCAGGCTATCCAGGGTGTTAAAACTGCGGCTGGTGAGTGATTGCAGCGCCTGAATGATCTGGCTGGACACGAGAATGGCATCCACGCCCTGTTCAGGGCTGGCGACGCGCACCACAAACTTATCGGCATTGGCATAAAACGCCCCGCCGCGCGTGGCGAAGGCACCCGTCGGTAAGCCTGGTTCGTTGTGCATACCAAAGATCGCCTGCACATCTTGCAACACGCCAGCATGGATAAACTTGCGCGCCCCAGTGGCATTTTCTTCGGCTGGCTGGAACAGAATACGGATGCGTCCCGGCAGTTGATCTTCCAGCGCATGCAGTTGCAGCGCCGCGCCCAGCATCACCGCGCTGTGCACATCATGGCCGCAGGCGTGCATCACACCCGCATTACGCGAGCGGTAGGCGAGGCCAGTGGCTTCATGAATCGGCAGGGCATCAATATCAGCTCGCAACGCGATCAGCGTTTCACCCTGACCCACTTCCACCACCAGACCGGTTTCCAGTGGATAATCGAGCAACCGCAAGCCAGCGTCCTGTAGCCAGCGGCGCAAACGCGCTGTGGTTTCCACTTCATGTCCAGACAGCTCAGGCCAGCTATGCAGCTCGCGTCGCCAGTCAATCAGTTGCTGTTCGCTTGTGTGAGTCATGGTTATCTCCGAATTACGCCGCAACCAGTCGATGCGTTGCCAGCAGTTCGAGAGATTTCACTCGCGCCTGCTCCTCAGCGATCGGAGTATCAATCACGAACTCCTCAATGCCGAAATTCTGATGCAAGGCGTCCAGTTTGGCGTGTACCTGCGCGGCAGTGCCTTTTAGCAACGATGGCGTGCGCGGCTCAATGACATAGTCGGTATAACCGCCCTGTCTCACGTAACGTTCAGCTTGCTCAACGCTGCCCACGTTGACGCTTGGGCCATCTTTCACACTGACGTGATAGACGCGCAGGTTATCCACCAGCAAATCAGCCTCCGCCGGGGAATCAGCGACCACCACCTGCACGGCCACCAGCGCCTGCTTGCCGTTGCTGTATTGGCGATAGCTGTTCAAAACCTGCTCCATCAACAGCGGATCGCCATTGTGATGTGCAGCAAATACCAGCTGCCAGCCCAGTTCTGCTGCCAGTCTGGCACTTTGCTCGCTGGCACCCAGCAGGAATCGGTTAGCCGGACGTGGCGGCTGCGGCGTGGCGCGCAGGATCTCTTCATCGCCCACCGGCGGAACATCCAGCCAGCTATCCAGCAGTGAAAGCTGTTCAGGAAAGCTGCCCTTTTCATCCTGATGGATGCCCTGCTGTAAAGCGCGGGTGGAGAGCGGTAAACCGCCTGGCGCTTTACCCACACCGAGATCGATACGGCCCGGCGCGAGCGAGGCTAACAGGTTGAAGTTTTCAGCGACTTTATAAGGACTGTAGTGTTGCAACATCACGCCACCAGATCCGACGCGAATATGCTGCGTCTGCCCAATGATCCAGGCGATCAGCAATTCAGGAGAGGGGCTCGCCAGACGGTCAGTGTTGTGATGCTCTGCCAGCCAGAAGCGGTGATAGCCCCAGGCCTCAGCCTGCTGCGCCAGCTGTAATGTGCGATGCAGGGCATGCGAAGCGCTCTCTCCATCGGCAATCGGCGATTTATCTAACAAGCTCAGTCGATATGACATACGCCAAATCCTTTTCCTCAATGATGATGGCGAGCAGTGTGTGATGGCGGCGGGTAATGGGTAAAACATATTATTGTCGTATGCATTTTTAATTAATGCATATCAGAGGGGCGCGGAATATTGATGGATGAATAGATAATATAAAACAGAGGGTTGCGCATCAATCAGCATTGCGAATAACGGTTGATGGTGCGTAATAAACTAATCGGGAAAGGTTTGCACTATTGGATATAAGTCTGAGGGAATACACTCTTCGTTATTAGATTGAACAGCGAAACGCACCGGAATAAATACCGGTGCGTTTATAATGGATTTATTATTTTATCTGTGCCAACGCCGCTTCAATTCGCTGAGCGACCGCTTCTTCTCCCTGAGCGTTAAACACCGCCTCCAGTTCAGCAAGTTGTGATTTGTCGAAGCCGACATTCATACTGATGCGCAGATGCGATTGCAGTTGCGACTCGACACCGCTCATTCCGGCTAAAGCGCCCACGGTGGCTAACTCACGACTTTTCCAGTCGAGATTGTCGCGCGCGAAAATGTCGCCAAACAAATGCGCTTTGAGGAACTGATCGATCGCCGGGGCGAATTCAAACAATGGCCCTTTCACCGGACTGCCGACCAGCGCCATCTGATTGCGCGTACCGGCGGCGAGCATGTTATCAGGCGTTGGAACCGGCCCGGCCTCGCTGCCTGGCAGGTCATTTTTGCCCTGTAAGCGGCGGGCATCAATCACTTTCATCAATTCTCCCAGCGCGTTGAGGCTGCGAGGGAAACCGGCATAGGCATAAAGTTGGACCAGCACCTCACGGCACTGGCTGAGGGTCAGGCCCGCATCCAATCCCTGATTCAGCGCGTCATTCAGTTTGGCAATATTGCCTGTCGCGGCATGGGCCGCAATCACCGCGATACTCTTTTGTTGCAGGGTCAATGGATGAGTCTGTTTTTGCCGTAGCGCGACATATTTTTTCTGTTCTGGCTCGGAAGGTTCATCAGCCAGACTCACTGAAGAGGCGAACACAGCGCACATCATTAACGAGGCATTGATGCTTTTCGTCATCTTTTACTCCTTACAGAGAGACCGTGGAACCGTACTGCTCATCGCTGACTTTCTCCAGCCACTCCACCACCTGGCCGTTTTCAGCTTCAGCGATAGCAATGTGCGACATGCTGTTTTCCGGTGCGGCACCATGCCAATGTTTTACGCCTGCCGGGATCCACACAATATCGCCCGGGCGGATATCACGTGCTTCACCGCCCCACTCCTGCACACGCCCCAGACCTGCTGTCACAATCAGCGTTTGCCCGAGCGGATGGGTATGCCATGCCGTGCGCGCGGAGGGTTCAAAGGTCACCGTTGCGCCGCCAATACGTGCAGGTTCGCTTCCCTGAAACGGCGCATCAATACGCACCGTACCGGTGAAATACTCTGAGTTGCCTTTAACCGAAGGTTTTTCACCACTTTGCCAGACAGTGATCATCGATGTGTTCTCCTTTGCAGAAACAGCTGAGACAGATAACGCCAGTATGAGGGCAACAGCCATTCTCATTATGTGGGCTCCGTGCTTCAGGTTCGGGTGGTGACCGCTCTGGAACGGGCGATCACATTGATAGCAGCTAAGAGTGTAGGATCACGCGGATTGATTGATAAGGTAGTCAAATCAGGATGGGTTTATGAACAAAATTCACCAATAGGTGTAACTCGTCGGTCAGCCCTGATAGCGCACTGCTTCAATCAATTTAGAGAAGGCTGCGGTGTGCTGTTTACGGCTGGGATAATACAAATAGTAACCACTAAAAGGTTCGCACCAGTCTATCAGCACACACTGCAACAAACCTTCATCGATATATTTCCGTACGGAATCTTCAGGCGCATACAAAATCCCCATACCGCTGAGTGCCGCTTCAATGCGCGAACTGAGGTTATTGAAAATAAGCTGACCTTCAACTTTAACGCGAATCTCTTTTTTATCTTTGGTGAACTCCCAGTTATACAATCCACCCAATGTCGGCAAGCGCATATTGATACAGTTGTGATGCTGTAACTCATACGGCGTTTCAGGGATACCGTGATGTTTAAAATACTCGGGCGTCGCAACCACCAGCATTCTCCAGTCAGGACCGATGCGCACCGCCACCATATCCTTTTCCACCTGCTCGCCTAATCTCACCCCGGCATCAAAACGCCCGCTCACAATATCGGTCAGCGTGTTATCAACTGAGAGTTCAATGTTCACGTCAGGGTATTGCTGAAGATAGGGCTTAATTAATGGCCAAAGCGTGGAGTGCAGCGCATGCTCACCGGCGGTAATCCGGATATTGCCCGAAGTGCGCGTCTGGTGTTCGGTCAATGCCACCAGCGCTTTTTCAATGTCTGACATCAAAGGCGCGATATTCTGGATAAGTTGCTCACCGGCTTCTGTAGGTGCCACGCTGCGGGTGGTGCGCGTCAATAGTCGCGTTTTAAGCCGCTCTTCCAGGCCGCGCATCGCATGGCTTAGTGCGGATTGAGAGACACCCAATTTGGCGGCGGCACGGGTAAAACTGCGTTCCCGGGCGACCATCACCAGATAAACCAGATCGCTGAAATTTTCTCTTAGCATCGCCTACTCACATCTCCGTTCAGGTCCACTGAAGCTATCACAAACAAACTGCAACTTAAGCGCTGTCTCATCTCACGCAAGTTAACGCAGGCCCTCAATTTTACGCGCGTTACTCTATAGCATCCGACTAACGGATTTGTTCACTTTACGATGCATTATTAATGAGCCTGACTAATAAACCCTAGCTGATTACAAGGTCTAATCAAATCAATCTCCTGACGTTATGCTTTCCGAAATTAACGAAAGGGTAATCTCATGCAGACAGTCAAACTTAATAACGGTCTCGATATGCCTCTGCTGGGCTTTGGTGTGTTTCAAATGAAGGATGCCGCCGAGTGCGAACGCGCAGTGATTGATGCCATCGAAACCGGTTATCGCCTGATCGATACAGCGGCCTCTTATCAAAACGAAACCCAGGTTGGTAATGCGCTACAACAAAGCGGCATAGCGCGCGACGAGTTGTTTGTGACCACCAAATTGTGGCTGCAGGATACAAACTACGACGGCGCAAAAGCTCAGTTTGAACGCTCTTTGAATCGACTGCAGATGGACTATGTCGATCTTTATTTGATCCACCAACCGTACGGCGATGTTCATGGCGCGTGGCGTGCGATGGAAGAGCTGTACGAAGCGGGCAAAATTAAAGCCATTGGCGTCAGCAATTTCCAGCCCGATCGCCTGGCCGATCTCATCGCCTTTAACAAAATTGTGCCTGCTGTGAATCAGATTGAAGTGAATCCCTTCCATCAGCAGCTGCAGGCCGTGCCGTGGATGATGAGTCGAAACATCCAGCCAGAGGCATGGGCGCCCTTTGCCGAAGGGAAAAACGGTTTGTTCCAGCATCCGGTTTTGGCTGCGATAGGCGAAAAGCATGGCAAAAGTGTGGGCCAGGTGGTGTTGCGTTGGATCTTCCAGCGTGGCGTGGTCTCTCTTGCGAAATCAGTGCGCAAAGCACGTATGGCAGAAAATATTAACGTGCTCGATTTCGAATTGAGCAACGATGAAATGGGCCGCATTACCGCGTTGGACACCGCAACCAGCGCCTTCTTCTCGCATCGCGATCCGGCCATGGTGGAGTGGCTGACAGGCCGCAAGCTCGATGTCTGATTCCTTGCTTCCAAACGTATAGGAGTGACCAATGCAAACACGATATCTTGGAAACACTGAGCTCGAAGTCTCAGCTATTGGCCTGGGGTGTATGGGCCTGAGTCATGGCTACGGCCCTGCGGTCAGCAAGCAACATGCCATTGAACTGATCCGCAGCGCCTACGAAAAGGGCGTGACGTTTTTTGATACGGCGGAAGTTTATGGTCCTTACCTCAATGAAGAAGTAGTGGGCGAAGCGCTAGCCCCGTATCGCGATAAAGTCGTGATTGCCACCAAGTTTGGCTTCACCTTTGGCGATGATAATAAGCAGCAGAATCTCAACAGCCGACCGGATCATATTCGTGAGGCGATTGAAGGTTCATTAAAGCGCCTGAGAACCGATGTGATTGACCTGTATTATCAGCATCGGGTTGATCCTGAGGTGCCGATTGAGGATGTCGCGGGGACGATTAAAGATCTGATTGCAGAAGGGAAAGTTAAACATTTTGGCCTTTCTGAAGCCGGTCCAGAGACCATTAAGCGTGCGCATGCCGTGCAACCGGTGACCGCGTTGCAAAGCGAATACTCAATGTGGTGGCGTGAGCCGGAAGAAAAAATCCTGCCTCTGCTTGAAGAACTGGGCATTGGTTTTGTGCCGTTCTCTCCGCTCGGTAAAGGTTTTCTTACCGGCACCATCGATGCACAAATGACATTTGGTGAAGATGACTTCCGCAGCAAAGTGCCACGATTTGCGGCCGAAGCCAGGGAAGCCAACCTGCAACTGGTGACGTTGGTGCAAAATATTGCGACCGAAAATGAGGTAACGCCTGCACAAATTGCGCTTGCCTGGTTGCTGGCGCAAAAACCGTGGATCGTGCCTATTCCCGGTACGACGAAATTGCATCGGTTGGAGGAAAATTTAGGCGCGACGCAAATAGCGTTAAACACGCATGAAATACAAAAAATCACCACAGCTCTTCAGGCTATCGATGTGGTAGGCGAGCGTTATCCAGAATCCCTTAGGGCGCGGGTAGGTAGATAAATGACTGGGGTGAACCTGGTTTCACTCCGTAATGTTTTCAAGTTGAGGTCAGATTATCGTTGGTACACTGAATGGTTTTATCTGGCATCAACTTCTGCTGCCCTCAACTCTTACTCAATGTGTAAGTAAACACCCGGCCATTCTTGGTTTGCACGGTAAGTGTCTTGCCTGCGGTGGTATCCAGCGTACGGGCTTCGCTGTATTTCCACATCATAAGGCGTTGCCCTTCCGGATAAGGAGATTCAGAATCAGGCGGCCCAAACATATTAATCAACTCGGCTCTGGTGGTTTTACCGGTCTGTATTTTCTGAATGTTCGCAGTATCGAAATTATGCCCGACGGAGCTTGAGCACGCTGACAGCATAAACATTAAACCCGGGATCAAATATGCTCTCATTAAACGCCCCTCAGGATGTAAGCCATAAATATAAAACCTCTACATTATAGAGAGTTAACGCCACTTTTAATCGGCGAAGAATCTTAATTATTTCCCACAAGTCCATTCATTTTATTTTTTTCGCAAAAGCTTAGTGCAATTCCTTGGTTCTCCTCGCGGGTGCGGCATTTGATGATGAAATCCGCCCGCCGGGCTATTGAATCATAAGGAATTCACCATGAGTAAGCATTTTCACTTGCAGGCATTAAGCTTAGCCCTGCTGACAGGGATATTTAGCGCACACGCGGCGGACACTCCGGTCAAGGGAGGTACGCTGGTGTATCTTGAACAGCAACCGCATACCAACCTCTATCCGCCTGCCGGTGGTTTCTACCCGAACGGCGGCATTCTCAACCAGATCACCGATAAGCTGACGTGGCAAAACCCAAAAACGCTGCAGGTTGAACCCTGGGTAGCGGAGAGCTGGAGCAGCAACGCCGATAAAACTGAATACACTTTTAAAATTCGTCCGGGCGTCACCTTCTCCGATGGCACCCCTTTGGATGCCAACGCGGTGGCCAAAAACTTTGATACCTACGGCCTCGGCAATAAAGCCCTGCGCTTACCGGTTTCAGAAGTGATTAATAACTACGATCACAGCGAAGTTGTCGATCCGCTGACGGTGAAGTTCTATTTCAAGAAACCCTCTCCGGGATTTTTACAGGGCACCGCGACCATCGGATCTGGCTTAGTTTCTCTGAGCACCCTGCAACGAAGCTTTGATCAACTGGGTGACGCACGCCATATTATTGGCTCCGGTCCGTTTGTGGTCAGTGATGAAAAACTCGGGCGTGAAGTCGATCTCACCGCGCGTAAAGATTATCAGTGGGGGCCGAAAAATATCGCCCAGCAAGGCCCGGCCAATCTCGATGGCATCAAAATTATCGTCACGCCGGAAGACAGCGTGCGCATCGGTGCATTGTTGGCGGGCCAGGCAGACTTTATCCGTCAGGTTCAGGCCTATGACGAAAAACAGGCGCAGCAGCAAAACTTCCCAATTTATGCCGCTCCCACGCGCGGTGTAAACGACAGCATTAGCTTCCGTCCTGACAATGCGCTGGTCAGTGATCTGAAGGTGCGCAAGGCGCTGTTGCACGCCACCAACGCGCAGCAAGTGGTGCAGACACTGTTCTCGCCTAACTATCCGCAGGCCACCTCGGTTATTGCCCATTCTGCAGCCGGTTACGTCAATCTCGCTGACAAGCTGAAGTACGACCCTAACCTGGCAAAACAGCTGCTTGATGAAGCGGGCTGGAAGGTCGGTAGCGATGGCATCCGTGAGAAAGAGGGTAAAAAACTCGCCCTCGCCATCTACGAATCCCTGCCACAGCCGCAGAACAAAGAAGTGCTGCAACTGGTGGCACAGCAGTGGCGTCAAGTGGGTGTCGCCTTAGCGGTGAAAGCGGGCGATGCGGGCAGCGCCACGCTGGATAATCTCGATCCGCTGAAAACGCCCCTCAACGTCACGGAAGTAGGCCGTGCAGATCCCGATGTGATCAAAAGCAGTTTCTACCC
Organism: Erwinia sp. S63; assembly: GCF_016625195.1. GTDB lineage: Bacteria > Pseudomonadota > Gammaproteobacteria > Enterobacterales > Enterobacteriaceae > Pantoea. Next base: position 179,430 of record NZ_JACVUP010000004.1, on the reverse strand, counting down.
CACCAACCGTAACGCGCTGCTGCAAAAAGGCGGCTCCAGCGACAAGGTGCAAAGCTTCCGCGACGACAAGCTGAATGCACTGCTGGTGGATATCTCGGCAGAAGTGGATCCGGCTAAACGTCTGGCTCTGACCGGTGATGTCCAACGCTATCTGCTCGATCAGGCTTACGTGATCCCGATCTTTGAAGAGCCGCAAGTGTTCGCGGGTGCCCCATGGTTCAAAGGCGTGAGCTTTGAAGCGGTGGGTCGTCCTTCGTTCTACGGCGCATGGCTGGAAAAACACTAAGGCAGGCTGATGATGCAACGTTCTCTGCTGCGAAGAGTGGGTCAAAGCGTGCTGGTATTGTGGGCCGCGTTTACCCTGTCGTTCTTGCTGCTGCAGGTGCTGCCGGGCGATGCGGTGCTGATTAAATTTCAGAACCCGGATCTGGGCTTGAGCCCGGATCAGATCGCTGAGATGCGGCTGGCTTATGGCGCAGATAACCCACTGTGGCAGCAATATTTCCATACGCTGCTGGCGATGCTGCACGGTGATTTTGGCTATTCAGTACAGGCTGGCGTGTCAGTGAGCGATTTGTTGATCAGCAATCTGCCCGCCACCCTGCAGCTGGCGGTGCTGGGTTTTGCGCTGGCCACGCTGCTGGCCTTTGCGCTGGCGGCACTGTCTCGCTTGCCCGCACTGCGTCTGCTGCGTTCGTTGCTGCAATCCGTTCCTGCGCTGTTTATCTCGCTGCCGACCTTCTGGCTCGGCATCGCGTTAATTCAGCTGTTCTCTTTTCAGTTGCGCTGGATACCGGTGATCAACCCGTCGCCGTTGCAGGGTTTAATCCTGCCGGTGATCACCGTGGCGATCCCGATCTCCGCGCCGCTGGCACAAATTCTGTTGCGCAGTATCGATCAAATCTCCACACAGCCGTTTGTGGCGGTGGCGCGAGCCAAAGGTGCCAGCGCCAGTCGCGTGCTGTGGCGACACGTAATGCGCAATGCGCTGCTGCCGGTGCTCAACGTGGCCGGTCTGCTGCTGGGCGAGTTGATCGCCGGCGCGCTGATCACCGAAACCGTATTTGGTCTCAGCGGTATTGGCCAACTGACGCAGCAGGCGGTCAATAATCAGGATGTCGCCGTATTACAGGCGGTGGTGATGATCTCTGCGCTGGCCTTTGTCCTGATCAATTTGCTGGTCGATGTGCTGATGCCACTGTTCGATCCCCGTTTGCAACCTATCGCCGGAGGAAGCCGATGAGCCTCGTCGATTACGCCACCGCCCGCCAGCGCGGCGCCACTCCACGTACCCAACGCAGCTGGCAGATTCAGCCCGGACTCTGGCTGGCCTGGGCGGTGATGCTGCTGGCCTTGCTGGCCGCGTTCGCGCCGGGTTTATTCACCCATTACAGCCCGACGCAAGGATTACCCGGCGCGCAACGTTTAGCGCCGCAGGCCGCGTATTGGCTCGGGACCGATCAGCTCGGCCGCGATCTGTTTACCCGTATTGTTTACGGTGCTTCACAGTCACTGGCCGCCGCCTTTGCCGCCGTGACAATGGGCTTGATTGGCGGCACCACGCTGGGCGTTTTGGCGGGCGCTGTGGGCGGGCGTACGGAAAACACCTTAATGCGCCTTGTCGATGTGCTGCTTTCTATCCCCTCATTGCTGCTGTCACTCAGCGTACTGATTCTGCTGGGATTTGGCACAGTGCATGCCGCGCTGGCCGTGGGGATTGCTTCCATCGCCAGTTTTGCTCGGCTGGCGCGTGGTGAAGTGGTGCGTGTGCGGCGCAGCGAATATGTCGAAGCGGCCTACGGCAGTGGCGGCAGCTTTTGGCAGGTGCTGTGGCGACACATTTTACCCAACTCGCTGACGGCGGTGATTGCCTTTGCCGCACTGCAGTTTGGTCAGGCGATTCTGGCGCTCTCCACCCTCAGTTTCCTGGGTTATGGCACACCGCCACCTACGCCAGAATGGGGATTACTGATTGCTGAAGGGCGTAACTACCTGGCCACCGCCTGGTGGCTCACCACTTTCCCCGGCATCGTGGTGGTGGCCGTGGTGCTGGCGGCGAATCGCATTAGCCAACAGATCGCTAGAGGTGGCGCATGAGTGCATTACTCGCAATAGAAAATCTTTCCCTCAGCTATCAACAGCGCGGGCAGTGGCGTGAAGTGGTGCACAACGTGAGCTTCACCTTGCAGGCAGGTGAAATGGTGGCATTAGTGGGCGAGTCAGGATCCGGTAAAACCACCACTGCACAGGCGATCATTGGCCTGCTGGCCGAAAATGGTCGCCGCGACAGCGGCAAGATCGTATTAAACGGCACTGACATTGCCGACTGGTCAGCCAAACGTATGGACAGCCTGCGCGGCGTCAGTATCAGTCTGGTGCCGCAGGATCCCGGCAACTCACTCAACCCGGTGAAAACCATCGGGGATCAGGTGGGTGAGATGCTGCAACTGCATCAGAAAATCAGCAAGTCTGAGCGCCAGCAGCGCGTGTTGGAACTGCTGGAAAAAGTCGGGTTGAGCCATCCGCAACAGCGACTGACGCAGTATCCGCATCAGCTTTCTGGCGGCATGAAGCAGCGGGTATTGATTGCGATCGCCCTCGCCTTGCAACCGCAAATTATCATCGCGGATGAGCCCACCAGTGCGCTAGATGTCACGGTGCAGAAACGCATTCTGGATCTGCTGGATGTGCTGCGCCGTGAGTCGGGCACCGCGGTGTTGTTTGTCACGCACGATCTGGCGCTGGCGGCTGAACGCGCCGACCGGTTGCTGGTATTCCGTCACGGCGAGATTCAGGAACAAGGGCCAGCCGCTCAGGTGTTTAATGCGCCACAACATCCCTACACGCGCCAGCTGCTGCAGGATGCTTCACCGGACCACACGGCGCTGGCGATTTCACCTGAAGCAAAGTTTTCGACACCCGCGATCCAGCTTTCAGCCATCAACAAGCAGTTCTCACTCGGCAAACAGCAGCAGTTACAGGTCACCAGACAGGTCAGCCTGACAGTGCCACGCGGCACCACGCACGCACTGGTCGGTGAATCCGGCTCTGGTAAAACCACGCTGGCGCGCATTCTGCTGGGATTTGAACAGGCTGATAGCGGACGCGTGGTGATTGACGGCATTGATGCCAGTGCGCTGCGCAGTGAAGCGCTGCGCCAACTCCGACGCAAAATCCAGTTCGTTTACCAGAATCCGTTTGCATCACTGGATCCGCGCCAGACGCTGTTTGCCATTATTGAAGAACCGCTGCGTAATTTCGAGAAACTCAGTGCCGATGTTCGTCGTCAGCGGGTTGAAGCCGTGGCTCAGCGAGTGGCATTGCCAGTGGAATTACTCACGCGTAAACCGCGTGAACTCTCCGGGGGTCAACGTCAGCGCGTGGCGATTGCACGCGCACTGATCCTGCAACCGGCGATACTGGTGCTGGATGAAGCCACTTCAGCACTGGATGTCACCGTACAGGCACAGATCCTGCAGTTGTTGCAACAGCTGCAACAGGAACTGGGATTAACCTATCTGTTTATCACCCACGATCTCGCTACGGTGCGCCGCATTGCGCACAGCGTGACCGTACTGAGGGCGGGGGAAGTGGTTGAACAAGGTGACACCGTCACATTATTTAACGCACCACAGCATACTTATACCCGTGCACTGATTGACGCCATCCCCGCTATCCGTCCGCTGATTAAGGAGTCTGCATGACGCGTAAACGCATTGGCTTTTTCACCCGCCTGCTGGATGAGGTATCGGCGCAAGAGCGCTATCGCCTCGCGACCGAACAGATTCAGCACGCCGAACGTTTGGGATTCGACAGCGCCTGGATCGCCCAACATCATTTTCATGAGAAGGAAGGCGGTCTTCCTGCGCCACTGGTTTTCCTCGCTCACGTGGCCGCGCACACCCGCACGATTCGTCTTGGCACTGGCATTATTACGCTGGCGATGGAAAACGCGCTGCGCGTGGCAGAGGACGCCGCCGTATTAGACCTGCTCAGTCATGAGCGACTGGAAGTCGGATTGGGATCGGGCGGCACAAAAACCTCTTTCCTGCCCTTTGGCTTGACCATCGATCAACGCGCCAGTGTGTTTGCCGATCAGCTGCACACGCTGCTTAGCGCCTGGCGTGGCGATACCCTCGCACACCCGGATAATCATCTCTACCCGCCCGCGCCAACACTGGCACAGCGCGTGTGGATCGCCACATTCTCAGTTGAGGGTGCCGCGCGAGCCGGCGCCGCTGGCCATGGCTTGATGTTGTCACGCACGCAACCGCGTCCGCCAGGCCAACCTGATTTGCCGCTGGAGGCGATACAAAATCCGATGATCGATGCCTATCTGGCCGCGTTACCTGCCAGTATTGCGCCGCGCATCCTCGCCTCGCGCACCGCGTTTGTTGCCGATTCGAATGACTATGCGCGTCGTCTCGCAGAGCCAGGATTGCGGCGCCAGGCTGAGCAGTTTCAGGCTGCTGGCCACATCATCACTGGCCATACGCTGGAAAGCCATGCGCGCCAGCTTGATGCGCACTTTGGCGATGCACCGGCGGTGTTGGCGTCATTGCGCGCCGACTCCACCTTGCAACGTGTCACCGATATCACCTTCCAGGTGCACTCAATCGATCCGCCACACGCCGACATTCTGCGTTCCATTGAATTAATCGCTGATCACATCGCCCCAGAGCTACGTGCTCTGGAACAGGCTTAACAGGAGAATATGATGTCTCAACCCGTTGATTTACTTGCCGCCTTAGCGGATATCGATCCCGCATCAGAACTCGCGTTAGCACGCAACGAGCGCCACGCTGCCACTCAGCACACGCAAGGCAGCTATGAGGTACTGTTTGGTGAAGATGATGCGGACCTTCCGCTGCAATGGCGGTATGCCTTCGCCGCACAGGTCGCCGACTGGCACGGCGCCACCCGCTTACAGGCGCATTATCAGCAACAGGTGAACAACAAGGCACATGACGCGCGCTTCGCGGCCGGTCACGCCTTTGCCGAACTGCTCAGCCTGCACCCGGTGGATGCAGCGCCCAAACACATTCAAAACCTGCAAAGCGCTGGCTGGACACCGCGTGGCATCGTCACCCTCGCACAGTTTATCGCCTTTGTGAGCTTCCAGAGTCGTTTACTGACCGGTTTACGCCTGCTCAACGGCGAGCAGAGTGACGTGCAAGCGCACGCCGTGGCTGGCAAGTGGCACGATGCACCGTTGACGTTGAGTGGCCAAACCGCCCTCACCGCCTTTACCCAGCAAGAGTTAGGCTGGGAACCCTGGCTGGCAGCCAAACCGCTCAACGAATTTACCGCCGATGAACAGGCTACGTTGAAGAAAAACGGCCACAGCGACTCCGATTACTTCCGCCTGCTGGCACGTCATCTGCCGCTGCTGGAACAGCGAACGCTGACCGACAAGGGCATCTTTTACACCGCTGGCGGATTGCCGCGTGCTGAACGTGAACTGGCGGCCACCGTGGTCAGTAAAGTGAATGGCTGCATCTTCTGCGCCTCGGTCCACGCGCGTAAAGCCAGCCAGTTATCAAAAGACGATGCGGCAGTGCAAAAGCTGCTGAATGTTGCACCGGGCGCAGAGTTGGCACACGGCCAGTCACCACGCTGGGCCGCGATGATTGACCTGGTCGCGACGCTTTCCATCACTCCCGCTGCCGCCAGCCTGCAACAGGTGCAGACATTACACGATCAGGGCTTCACCACGCTGGAACTGCTTGATGTGATCCAGTCCGCTGCTTTCTTTGCCTGGGCAAACCGTTTGATGTTGACGCTGGGCGAGCCTTTTTTACCTGAACACTCACAAGGATGACCATGACCGGGCAAACCCACTCCACGCAGCGTTTTCACATCACCCTGACCGGTAAAGGCGCGCATGCCGCACGGCCACATGAAGGCATTGATGTAATTGTGATCGGCAGCCATATCGTTTCCGCGCTCTATGCACTCCCCAGTCGTCATCGTCAATGGACGCTGGGCGTTACGCGTTTAACGGCCGGTAATAGCTGGAATGTGCTGCCTCAGACAGCGGAGATCGAGGGCATCGTCCGCAGTCAGGATCAGCACACCGATACGCAAATCACCACCCTGATTGCCGGCATTGCCGCCGGTTTTGGCGCGGAAACGCACGTCAACTGGCAGCCACTGTCAGCATCCGAACCGGACGCGCCAGCATGGGCGCGGTGACCATGAGAGCAAGGAGGAAAGCGATGGCGATTTCCGTACCGATTCCCCGTCTGGATCACGTGGTGATCAACGTGGCCGATCAGTTAGATGAGGCCAGTGCGCTGTTTCGCCGGTTAGGGTTTCAGCTCACCGAACGCGGCCATCATTCACTCGGATCCAGTAACCATCTGGCCGTGTTTGGTGATAACTATCTTGAGCTGCTCGGCTTCGAGCCGGGGCGCGCCAGTTTACGTCAGGATGTGTGGCAGTCGCCGACTGGCCTGAGCGGGTTGGTGTGGAAAACCGACGATGCCGATGCGGTATGGCGTTATCTTGAGAGCCAGGACATTGATGGCGCTGTGCCTGCCAGCTTCTTCCGTCCGGTGCAGTTGCCGGATGGCAATGAGGATCAGGCACGTTTCCGCACCGTGCAGTTACGACCGGCGCTGGTGCCGAATGGGCGCAGTTTCTTCTGCCAGCACGAGACCCCACACGCGGTATGGCAGGATGCATGGCGTCAGCATCCCAATGGCGTGACTGATATTGTCGAATTTGTGGTGGTGGCGCAGGATCCTGCGGCAGCAGCACAACCTTACAGTCGGCTGTTTGGGGCGAATGCGCTCACCGCCTGCCAGGAAGGTGCCTTCGTATTAAAAGCCGGCGTGGCGACGGTGCGCTTCGCGGCTGCCGGCTATGTCACACAACGTTTCGCTGGATTACCACCCGATTACAACGGCAGTGCACGCATGGCGGCGTTAAGCTTACGCAGCGTGGATCTGCGCAAGGTGAAAGCCAGTTTGCTACTGGGCGATATCCCGTTCCACGAAGAGGAATCCGCGCTTATCGTCAGCGCTGAGCATGCTTTTGGCGTGGCGCTGCGGTTTCAGCAGTAATCTCTAAATTCAACGGCGGCCCAGAGGGCCGCGCCCTACCCGGTTAAATCCCGATCTTCAGCTGTGCACGCGCCGTGTAGAAACGACGATACGACAGATAGGCAGCAATGATGGTCGAGAGGCTGGCAGTACCGATCAGCATAAAGGTCACCATGATCTGGTATTTAATCGCTTTTACCGGATCGATCCCGGCAAAAATCAATCCTGACATCATGCCGGGAAGACTGACCAGCCCCACGGTTTTTGCGGCATCGACTGTCGGGATCATTGCCGCGCGGATGCTGTCACGAATTAATCGACCCGAGGCCACTTTTATCGAGGCGCCCAGGCTCAGCATCTCTAAAATCTTCTGCCGGTTATCACTGAATCGTTGATTAAGATTGCTATAGCACAAACCCACCGCCACCATGGCGTTGCCCGCGATCATGCCGGAAATCGGGATCACCTGCATCGGGATAAACTCAATGGCGCCACTCAACAGCAAAATGGTGAGGGTGAGCGCCGTGCCGCTGGTGATCGCCACGAAAGAGATCGCCAGAGCATGGTCAATATTACGGCTGCGTTTGCGCGCGTTCAGTGCCGCATTCACGCAGATAAAAAGCACCATCAGGATGGTCAGCCAACGGTTGTTGAGGTCAAAGATCGACTTCAACACGTAACCCACAATCACTAACTGCACAATGGCCCGGCACACGCTCCAGATGATGTCTTTGCTCATGCCGAGCTTCTCTTTCTGGCTGATGATCAGAGCTATCACCACCAGCATCAGCGACAACAACAGTGAGCTGTCGGTAATATTATGCTGACTCATGCGACTCTCCTCTTTCCGGTGCCGTCAGTCGCAGCACATTCTCCGCATGCTGGATCTCATCGGGATCGTGACTGATCCACACCACCGCCAACTGTTGCTCCTGCACTCGCTGCTGAATCAGCTGCTGGACAACTGTCTTGTTCTCTTCGTCCAGTGCGCTCGTCACCTCATCTAACAGCAACACTTTGGGCAAGAATTGTAGATTGCGCAGTAGACCCACGCGCTGTTTCTCACCTCCGGAGAGTTGTTCAACCTGTTTATCCAGCATCTCCGCCTCCAGATGCACGCTCTCTAATGACGTAACAAGTGCCTCGCGTGATGGCTTCTGCTGACGGATTTGCCACGGCAGCGCCAGATTGTCATACACTGTCTCGCCAAACAGCTGGGGCGTTTGAAAACAGTACGACACCTGCTGGCGATACAGTTCGGCTTTTATCGTGGCGATATCACGCTTCTCAAACCGGATCTGTCCAGCGGTAGGTGCCAGCAGCGAGGCCAGAATCTTCAACAGCGTGCTTTTGCCACTGCCAGAGGGCCCGGTCAGCAGCAAAAAATCACCGGCATTGAGTTGCAGTGAAACGGGTGCCAGTAAGGTTCGCCCTTGCATGGCATAAGTGATCCCCTGCACATCAAGCAGAGGAGAATCGCTGGTCATGTTTGCTTCCAAAATGGGTTCAGGACTTGTTAGTTTTTCGCGCACCGGGGCGCGTCAATGCGTTACTGATCTCATACAGTTTGCTCATGCTTTCCATGGTGGCAACCGGCGTAGTAGCCGCCAAACCCAGAACCAAAATCTCCAGACAGATCATCGGTGTCGCATGTACCGGCATTTTCTCCACGTCGCGACTGCGGGGGATCTCAATGGTGACGTGAGCACGTTGAGCAAAGATACTGTCCGGCGCGCCGGTGAGCACGATGATTTTCATCCCCAGCCGCTGCGCCTCGGCGAGCGTCACCAGCCCTTCGGGGTGCGCGCTACTTTGTACCAGCATGATCAACACATCGGCATGGCGCATCTCGGCAATTTGTTCGCTGAGGGCGATGCCGGTGCGATTTAAGACATACGCGGATGTGCCATTACGTTTGAGTAAACGGGCGGTGTAGTCGGCCAGTATCGCAGACGCCCCAATACCAAAAATAGCTACGCGGTCCGCCTGCTGCAGCAGATGGATCGCCTGCTGAATCGCCTGACGATTGGCGCTGGAAGCAAGCATATCGCAGCTGATGCGATAACTATCCAGCACGAAATCAACGCTGCCTTTGGCATCCTGCGACAAGGCGTTGACCGTGGAGGCCACGCGTGCTGGCGAGCGCTGTGTGACGCCGAGGAACTCCGCCATCACAATCTTCAAGTCGCGGAAGCCGGAGAAACCTAATGCCTGAATGGCACGTATCACCGTGGCATCCGAAGTTTGGGTATCGATGGCAATGCCAAGCGCGGTTTTATCCAGTACCACACTACGGTGCTGATGGATGTAATTCGCCACTTTGAACAGGCGCGGCGTGAGCTGATGTTTAGCGGCGTGAAAACGCTCACCGTAGAGATCGTAGGGCCGCTTGCTGGTTTTTGGCACGGAATCAGTCACGGAAAAACACCTTGTTAATAAGTAAGTTACGCTACCCAACGTGACCATCACAACGTCATGCTGCGCGAGAGTAATTCAGAACAGGTCACGAAGCAAAGCGTGAATGCTCCCTTCCCCCTCGCAACAGAGGCAGGAGTAAACGTATTATTCCGATGAAAATTAAGAATACCTTAATTTAATTAAAATAAGTTAACCGCTCCAATGCATTAACTTCACTGCAGAGTGGGAAGTGATAGCTGTTAAAATGTAGTCAAATAAAAAACCGATCAATGAAACTACATTCACTACTACATTTGCAGAATAATTATATATAAAACAGAGCATTTATAAACTACACGTTAGCTACCGTTGCATGAATCAGGTGTTATATGCAGCAAAATGGCCCAGATAAATAATTAAAAAAATACGTCAATGCGATGAAAAATCGACATTTTCTGGTTGTAAATAGAAATCAATCTCATTACCATCCAGCCTTCTTAATATTTCCCTCTTTTGATGCGGATTTAAATAATGAAGTATCTTTGCTTATTTTCACCAGCGGTTAAATATACGCTCTCTGGCTCACAGGTATTATTGGCTTCAACGCTGCTTTACAGCTACTCCGCTAGCGCTGCAGATTCCACGTTAACCGTGACCGCCGCGCCCGCCTCTTCCACCAGTAGCTACAACCAGGAGGACGCCGCCGCGACATTGCGCACCTCGACGCCACGCAATGAAACACCGCAGTCGATCAGCGTGCTCACGCCACAGGTGATCAAGGACTATCAGGTCACCAGCCTGAATGATGCGGTGAAATTTGTCAGTGGCGTCACCCAGGGCAATACCCTGGGCGGTACTGAAGATGGTTTTGTGAAGCGCGGTTTCGGTTCCAACACTGACGGTTCGATCTTTATCGATGGCGTGCGCAGTAACCAGGGTCTGACCATGGATTCCAGCATCGATCATGTTGAAGTGCTGAAGGGATCGTCGTCGCTGCTGTTCGGCATTCTTAATCCCGGCGGCATCATTAATCTGGTCAGTAAAAAGCCGCAGTATGAGTGGAATACCCACGTCAGCGGTGAATCCAGCAGCTACGGCGGCGGCACTGGCATGGTGGATATCACCGGGCCGCTCGGCAACGGCTTTGCTTTCCGCATGGTGGCAGAGCGTCAGCGTGAAGATTACTGGCGCAATTTTGGCGTTAACGAGCACACCTTGCTGGCGCCGTCATTGAGCTGGTATGGCGATCGCGCGTCATTCAACGTCAGCTACGTTGAGTACAAATACGATGTGCCTTACGACCGTGGCACCGCATTTATTGGCGGTAAACCGGTGGATATTCCCTATAACCGTCGGCTTGATGACAGTGCTAACCATGCCTGGGGCAAAAACAAGCGCCTGAATGTCACCTACGGTTACAACCTGAATGACGTCTGGGATACGCATCTTAACTACGGCTGGATGCAGCGTCGCTACGACAGTAATGAAGTGCGCGCCACTGCCATCAACACCACCACCGGTATCGTCTCGCGCCGCGCTGACGCCAACCGAGGTTTCAACCATCAGACCGAATATGTCTCCTGGGATGTCAGCGGCTCACCCACCATCGCGGGCATGCAGCACGACCTGTTAGTGGGTGTCGATTATGAGCAGAATGAAACCTACAAAGCGCGATCCTATCGTGGCACCGTTTCACGCAGTTTTAATATGTACGATCCGGTGTACGGCGAAGAGCCGATTGTTAGCGACAGCACCTATAACGATGCCCTGAGCAACCTGCGCACCAATCTTTATAGCCGTTCCGTGTTTGCCAAAGACAGCATTCACCTGACGGATAAATGGATCGCGGTGTTGGGTGGCCGTTTCCAGCGCTATACCCAGACCTCCAGCAACGGCTTTATCAATCCGGAAAGCACGCTCAACGATCGTGGCAACGCTTTCCTGCCTCAGCTCGGCGTGGTGTACAAAGTGTTGCCGGATGTCTCGCTGTACGGCAGCTTCAGCAAATCGTTTACGCCATCCACCCAAACCGATGATGACGGCAACGTGGCGTCCACCGAAAAAGGCACCACCTGGGAAGTCGGTTCGAAGTGGCAGGTTGCGCCCAATTTGGCCGCTACGCTGGCGCTGTACCGTATTGATGAAGAAGATATGTCAATCTTCATTAACGGCGTGACGCGCAACATCCCGAAAGCACGCTCCACCGGGGCTGAGCTGGAGGTCAATGGGGAGTTCGCGCCAGACTGGAACCTGATCGCCAACTACAGCTACGACAAAACTGAGATTGTTTCCGACAACGTGAATCCTGATAACGTCGGCAACCGTCTGGTGAATGCACCGACCAATATGGGCAGCCTGTATCTCAGCCACACCCTGCGCTTCTCCTGGCTGCCGGGTGAACTCCGCCTGGGCGGCGGCGGACGTTATGTCGGTACCCGTGCTGGCGATCCGGAAAACAGCTTCGTGATGCCTGCCTATACCGTGGCCGATGCGTTTATTGCCTGGGACAGCCAGTTGATCGGTAAACACACCCAGCTGAAGCTCAACGTAAAGAACCTGTTTAACCGCGAATACTACGAATCCAGCGCCGGTAATCTGCGCGTGATTGAGGGTGAACCGCGCGTCATGTACTTACAGGCCGCTGTCGACTTCTAATCTGTTGCGCTCCGCCTTTGACGGCGGAGCCCACTGCGAGCAATGCGATGAAAAGAGTGCTACTGACTTTGCTGCTGTTATTACCACTGGCGGTGCAGAGCAAAACCCTGACGGATAGCCTGCAACGCCAGGTGAAGGTTCCGGACAATCCACAACGGATTGTGATTGGCGAAAGCCGGATGATCTATACCCTCGCGCTGGTGGAAGACGGCAACCCGGCGAAACGGGTGGTGGGCTGGCCTGCGGATCTGCACAATCTGGATAAACAGACCTGGGATCGTTACGTTAAAGCCTTCCCGGAGATTGGCAAGATTACCCAGATTGGCAACTCCAACTTCTCGCAGCTGAACGTAGAGAAGATTATCGCCCTGCAGCCGGATTTGGTGATCCTGCCGGTATATGCACGTACTCCACCCAATAACTCGCAGTTTATGCTGCAGCTACAGGCCGCGAATATCCCGGTGCTGTTCCTTGATTTCCGCGTGGATCCGCTGGCGAATACCGTTGCCAGTCTGCGTACGCTAGGTGCAGCACTCAATGATGAAGCCAAAAGTGAACGCTTTATCGCGTTCTATCAGCAACATATGCAGCGTATTCGCGATCGCTTAGCCAACTGGCATGGCACGCGGCCGAAAGTGATGTTGCAGTTACATCTGGGTAAAAAAGCCGAATGCTGTACCACGGTGGCGCATGGCAATCTGGCGGATTTGATTGCCTTTGCCGGGGGCGACAACATTGCCGCCGGTCGTTTCCCCGCCGTGTTTGGTCAGCTCAATCCGGAAGCGGTGATTGCTGCTAATCCGGATATTTATATCGCCACTGGATCTTCAGGCCCGGAAGAGACCAGCGCGCTGCAACTCGGACCACTGGTGAATGCGGAACAAGCCAAAACCACCTTCCTGCGTGCCCTGGCGCAAGACACCACGGTGTCAGCCCTGCCTGCTGTGCAGCAGCAGCATGCCGCCGCTTTCTGGCAAAACTTCTATATGAGTCCGTGGCACCTGCTGGCCGCCGAGTTTTTTGCCAAAACCTTTCATCCCCAGCTGTTCCACGATCTCTCTCCCGACGAGACACTGCGCGAGATGAACCAGCAGTTTCTGCCGATTGCGGAAACCGGCACCTACTGGACACACAATTGATTTTTCGGGCGGCTAACCGAAGCGTATCTATCCTAAGGTTGAATTAATCTTGGTTCGCGAAAATAGCCTCATGACCACGAGGATATTTTTATGAAATCGATGTTTGTTCGTCCCGCCAGCGAGTATCTGGCGATTGCAGTGAGCCTGTTTGCCGTTGTGAGTTTTCTTACTATCTGGTTCACCCGCTAAAACGCCACACTGTGGCGTTTTTCTTTTTGTAACCCACTGAAGTATCTGTGCATCTGAAGATGACAAATTTGTCATCTGCCTCTTTCCATTCTGTTCGGTGGCCTTCGATAAACTTGTGAAAAATTACTCCGCTCGTCGAGGCACCATGGCTTTTCAATCTAAACACTCTCTTCTGCTGATGGTTGGTTTGATCATCGCCGGGAGCGGCTGGTACTTCTGGCCGAAACAGCAGGCCGATGCGGCCGTCAAACCCGCCCACGCCCCGGTGCTGGTGAGCATGATCAGCGCCACGGTGAAACCGCTGCCGATTACACTGGCAACACAGGGCCATGTGGTGCCACTTAATCAGGTCGATATTCAGGCACAGTTGACCGGCACGGTGAAAAGCGTCGATTTCCACGAAGGCGATTTTGTGAAAGCCGGACAGCTGCTGTTTACCCTCGATGATGCCAGCCAGCATGCGGCTTACGATCGCGCAGTGGCCGCCGCAGGGGAATCCAAAGCGCTGCTGGTGAAGGCGCAGAACGATCTGCAACGCGGTCGCCTGTTAAAAGCGAAAAACTACATTTCTCTCTCTGACTGGGACACGCTGCAAAGTAACGTTCAGCAGTATCAGGCCCAATTCAAGGCCGCGCAGCAGGATGTGCAAACCGCACAGGTCAACCTCGGCTATACGCGCATTACCGCACCTGTTGGTGGAAAAACCGGGGCGCTGAATGTGCATCCCGGCAGCCTGGTGCAACCCGGCAGTACCCTGCCTCTGGTATCGCTCATTCAGTTCGACCCGATTGGTGTCGCGTTTACCCTGCCCGAGAACGATTTGAAACCGGTACTGGCAGCCCAAACCCAGGGACCGGTGACCGTCTGGGTGGAGGACGCCAGCGGTAAGCCGACGCCAGGCACTCTCGACTTTATTGATAACAGCGTCAGCACCACCAGCGGCACCATTACGCTCAAAGCGCACTTCGATAACCATCAGCACCTGCTGTGGCCGGGCCTGTTCCAGAACGTCAAAGTGGATGCGGGCGTCACGCCGGATGCTGTCGTGTTGCCGCCGCAGGCGGTGCAAAACGGCCCGGATGGTCATTTCGTCTATGTGATTGATGGACACAATCAGGCGCAAGCACAAACCATTACGCTGTTACGCGTGCAGCAGTCGCTGGCGGTGATCAATGGGCTCGCACAGGGTACTAAAGTGGTGAATGAAGGTGCGAATAACTTACGTCCCGGCATGACGGTGCAAATCGCCAGCAACATTGATAAGGCGGTAATGCAGCCATGACCTTCTCTGAACGCTGTTTGCAGCGGCCGATTGCCGTGCTGTTGTTTTGGATCGCCATCATGGTGGCGGGTGCAGTGTGCTGGCAGCATTTGCCGGTGGCTGCCCTGCCCACGTTTGATACGCCCACCATCAAAGTGAACGCCTCCCTGTCAGGCGCCAGCCCGGAAACCATGGCCTCCTCGGTGGCCACCCCGCTGGAGAAGAATCTGGCGACCATTCCAGGCGTGGCGATGATGACCTCGACCAACCTCGAAGGCGCCACCACCATTGTGCTGGAGTTCGATCCCTCGGTGAACATCGATTCAGCCTCTGTCGATGTGCAGGCTGCGCTGTATCAGTCACTGAAAAAATTGCCTTCGCAGATGACCACGCCGCCGACCTTCCGCAAAGTGAATCCCGCGGATGCGCCGATTGCACAGATCAGTCTGGATTCGCCCTCGATGACGCTTTCGGATCTTAACCGTTACTCGGACGATCTGATCTCGCCATCGCTGTCGATGATCAAGGGCGTGGCAGAAGTCACGGTGATTGGTCAGAAGCGCTATGCCGTGCGCGTGGAAGTCGATCCCGCCAAGCTTGCTGCCACCAACATGACGCTGGAAGAGTTGCACACCGCGCTGAAAGCAGCCAATGACAACTCCCCGGTGGGTGAGCTGGATGGCAAACGTCAGATGATGATGTTGCAGACCAGCGGCGACCTGCGCAATGCCAGCGACTTCAGTCAGGTGGTGGTGGCAACGCGCAATGGTCAGCCGGTCAGACTGTCGGATATTGCCAGCGTGCAGGACAGCATCGAAAACACCCTGAGCCACAGTGCGGTGAATAATCACACCGCCATCGTGCTGAGCGTGACGCGCCAGCCGGGTGCTAATCTGGTGGCGACGCTCGACACCATCAAGCAACTGTTACCAAAATTACAGCAGCAGATGCCCGCGTCGGTGCACATGCAGTTGCTCAATGACCGTTCGATCTCGGTGCGCAACGCCATTCACGACGTCAATCTCACTCTGCTGCTGACCATTGCGCTGGTGATCATGGTGATCCTGCTGTTCCTGCGCCATGTGCGCGCCACCGTGATCCCGGCATTGAGCGTGCCGATTTCGCTGCTGGGTGCGTTTGGCCTGATGTATGCCTTTGGTTTGAGCCTCGATAACATTTCATTGATGGGATTGACCATCGCCGTCGGGCTGGTGGTGGATGATGCGATTGTGGTGCTGGAAAATATCATGCGCTACATCGAACAGGGCGAAGACCCTAAAAAGGCGGCGCTGAAAGGCGTCAGGGAAGTCGGCTTTACCGTGATTTCCATCTCGCTGTCGCTGGTGGCAGTGTTTATCCCCATCTTCTTTATGCCCGGCACCATGGGCTTGCTGTTCCATGAATTTGCCTGGGTGGTGTCACTGGCGATTCTGGTATCGGCCGCCGCCTCACTCACCATCATCCCGCTGCTGGTGCCAATGTTGATGCATCATGATCCTCATCACGCCAAACCTGAACCGGCATGGAGCCAGTTGTTTGAGCGCTGGTTTGAGAACCTGCGCCAGCACTATGCGCGCGGATTGAATTGGGCGGTGGATCACCGTGCGGTCACGCTTTCGGTCGCGGTGTTAACCGTGGCACTCACCGCCTGGCTGTATACCAGTGCCCCCAAAGGTTTCTTCCCACAGGAGGATATCGGCCAGGTCACAGCGAATATCGATACGCCGCAGGATATGTCCTACGACGCACGTAAAGAAGTGGCCTTCCAGTTGGGTAATACGCTGTTAAAGGACAGCGCGGTTGAGACATTGGTGACGAAAGTGGATCACGACACCACTCAGCTCAACATTACGCTGAAGGACGCCAGCCAGCGCCCGGCGATGGCGCAAGTGTTGCAGCAGATGCGGGCTGAAACCCACTACATGCCAGGTATTCAGGTGTTCTTCAGTCCGGTGCAGAACTTTAAGGTCGGTGGCAGTGCGGCAAAAAGTACCTATCAGTACACGCTGCAATCGGTGAGCAGCAGCAGCGGCTTAAGCCTTAACGACTACACTAATCAACTAATGGCGGAGATGAACAAGAGCGGCGTGTTTGTCGGGGTAAACAGCGATGCCCAGCTCAACGGTTTACAGGCGCAGCTCACCATTGACCGTAACAAAGCCTCACTGCTGGGCGTCGATCTCGACCAGATCCGCAGCAATCTTTACGCCGCCTTCGGCACATTGCAGGCTTCCACCATCTATGCACCGGAAGACAGCTATGAGGTGATCATGGAAGTGCAGCAGCCGTTCCGTCAGAACGAGAGTGACCTGTCACAGATCTATGTCCGTTCTGCGTCGGGCGATCTGTTGCCGCTGTCGACCTTCACGCACATCAGCCGCGTACAGGCCGTCACCGCCGTGAACCATCAGGGCCAATTGCCCGCGATCACCATTTCCTTTGACCTCGCACCGGGCAAGTCTCTGTCAGATGCCACGCAAGCCATCAGTCAGGCGGAAAGCGCCATCAACCTGCCCGCCACGGTGTTTGGCAACTACGCCGGACAAGCGGCGCTGTTTCAGCAGTCGCAGAGCAGCCAGGTGTGGTTGATCGTGCTGGCGCTGGCGGTGATTTATGTGATTCTCGGCATGCTGTATGAGAGCTGGATCCACCCCATTACCATTTTGCTGGGCCTGCCCTCTGCGGCCGTTGGCGCGCTGCTGTCGCTCAGGTTGATGGGACTGGATCTGACCTTTATTGCCATGATCGGCATTTTGCTGCTGATTGGTATCGTGAAAAAGAACGCCATCATGATGATCGATTTTGCGCTTTCGGCACAGCGTGAACAAGGGTTGAGCGCGCATGACGCCATTATTCAGGCCTGTTTGCAGCGCTTCCGTCCCATCATGATGACCACCCTGTGCGCCATCATGGGTGCGCTGCCGATTGCGTGTGGCTGGGGGGCTGGCGCCGAGTTACGCCAGCCGATGGGCGTGGCCGTGGTCGGTGGCCTGGTGTTTTCACAATTCATCACCCTGTTTATCACGCCGGTGCTGTACTTGCTGTTTGATCGCACCGGTTCGCGGCTGGATGCACTGACCCACGCAACGGAGGAAGCATGAGACTGTTATTGGTAGAAGATCAGCAGATGGCGGCGGATTACATCGCCAAAGGGCTGCGCGAGAATGACTTTGTGGTGGATGTGGCCGCCAACGGTATTGACGGCCTGCACCTGCTACTTACCCACGATTACGACCTGGCAATCCTCGATGTGATGTTGCCGGGCATCAACGGTTGGAAACTGCTGGAGATGGCGCGGCAAGCCGATCGCGCCACACCGGTCATGTTTCTCACCGCGCGAGACGATATTGAAGATCGCGTCAAAGGGCTGGAACTGGGCGCGGAAGATTACCTGATCAAGCCCTTCTCTTTCAGTGAACTGCTGGCACGCGCGCGGGTGATCCTGCGCCGTCAGACGCCCAGTGCAGTGTTGAGCAGTGATGAATCCCAGTTGCAGATTGGCGGCCTGGTGCTGGACTTTGTGAAGCACAAAGTCTCACGCGAAGGCAACCGCATCGAGCTGACGCAGAAAGAGTTTCTGCTGCTGAGCCTGTTGATGCGCCGCAGTGGTGAAGTGTTGTCACGTACGGTGATCGCCGAGCAGGTGTGGGACATGAATTTCGATCCTGAAACTAACGTGATTGACGTGGCGATCCGCCGTCTACGCGGCAAAATTGATGATAACTACAAGGTAAAACTGCTGCACACCATCCGGGGTGCCGGTTATGTCCTGGAAGAAAAAGAGCATGCTGATACCCCGTAACGTCCCGATCACCGTTCGTCTTACCCTGTTCTTCTCACTGGCGATGGCGATTGTGCTGTACAGCGTCTCCGGTCTGCTTTATCAAACGTTACGTGACCAGCTCAACAGCAAAGATGTCAATGAGTTGCGCAGCACGCTGCAGTTCCAGAAAGAGATTGCCAGCACCATTAGCGAACGTCAGGGGCCGCAGGAGCAGTGGCAAAAGGAGCTGTTCGAGTTCATCGCCGAGCAGGATCGCCTGTCGTTGCGCATTATCAGCCCGGATGGCAAGGTCTGGTCTCAATCGAAAAATATGCGGGTGCCGCAATCCGCCTATCCTGCCCCGACCAAAGACTTTAACTACCAGAGCTGGAAGCACCATGACGGTGAGCTGCACGAGAAGTATCTGATTACCGCCACCACTTTCCCGCTTAAGGACAAAGAACTGTGGCTGGTGCAGGCCGCACTTAACGTCTCACGCAATAATGAAATCATCGAAAATTACTGGGCGCGCATGCAGATTGCTGCTGCGCTGGCGATCCTGCTGTTTGCCGCCTGCGGCTACGGTCTGGCGCGTCGAGGCTTGCGTCCGCTGCGGGTGATCAGTCGCCAGATTGAAACCATCAACGTGGAAGAGCTGCACACGCGCCTGGCCACAGAGCGCTGGCCGTCAGAATTAGTGGTGTTAGCCTCTTCGTTCGACAGTATGCTCACGAGACTGGAAGCCTCCTTTGCCCAGCTGACGCGCTTCTCTTCCGACCTCGCGCATGAGTTGCGCGCACCGATCAACAATTTGATTTCAGCAGCCAGCGTGACCCTGAATCAACCGCGCAGTGCGGCAGATTATCAGGAGACGTTAGAGGCAATAGTGGAAGAAGGTGAACGACTGTCGCGCACCGTCTCCTCGATGCTGTTTTTGGCGCGTGCCGATAACAGTCGCGAGCCGTTGAAAAAGGAGTCGCTGAATAGCGCCAATGAGTTCCGTCGTCTGATTGGCTTTTACGACATTCTGGCGGAGGAGAAAAACATCACGCTGATACAAGCGGGCGATGAGTCATTTATCGCTGATCCGCTGCATTTCCAGCGCGCCATCTCTAACCTGCTGTCGAATGCACTGCACTACACGCCCAATGGCGGTGAGATCATTCTGCGTGCGGTTCGCGAGCCTCACTGGCTGCACTTTAGCGTGCAGGATAATGGTGAAGGCATTGAACCCGAACATCTTCCGCATCTGTTTGAGCGTTTTTATCGTGCCGACCCTTCACGCACCAGTACCGAAAATACCGGCCTGGGATTAGCGATTGTGAAAACCATCGCGGAGTTGCACGGTGGTAAAGTCGCGGTCATCAGCACGCTCGGTAAAGGCAGCACCTTTACCTTCTCGATTCCGCAATAATATCGCCTGTCAAAATTGTCATCTTCAGGTTTGAGTGTGGTCACCGCCACAGTGAGAAAATAACGCTATCAACACAACCGTTGTTATTAACCACAAGGTGACCACCATGAAACAGAAACTCGTAACGATTCTCTTAGCCGCGTTTTCCCTGCTGGCCGTTACCCAGGTTGAAGCCAATATGGGTGTCGAACGCACCGCCAATACCTGGCTATTAACCCCCGCCAGTTGGCATCCCGGCACACCGAATAAACTGTACGAGAATTATCCTTTCGATCTCGGCGAGCGGAAAATTAATATGGGAGATGAGGATCAACCCCGTCATTTTGATAATGACAGCCAGCAGCACCCTTTGATGGATAAATCGGTGCATTCACCGGTGTATCAACAGCAATAAATAGCGTGCTCGCGACAAATATTCTGTCGCGAGCACATGTTTTGCTATTCAGAGGAGCGATGGCCCGCACTCCGCCATCGCAACCACCACCACACCGCCGGCAAACTCAAATACAGCGCGATCATAATCGACGTAAACAGATCCCCCGGCCAGTGCATTCCCAGCGCCAGACGGCTGATGATCACGCCATACGCCCACATCACCACTACGCCCGCTAACAGCCATTTCCCCCGCGTCACCAGTAGCGCCACCGCCATGAGTGCCCAGGTAGCAGCAAAAATCGTATGTCCAGAAGGAAACGCCGGATCGACCTGCTGCAGCCAGTGCTGCTTCTGCCAATCCGGAATCTGGGTGTTATTAGCCAGCCGCTGAGTAATCAGCTGCTGCCGCTGGACAGGAGCATCCTGATAAAAGTGACGATCGATCTCAGTGTCCGTCTGACTCAGCCACACCACATAGGGGCGTGGCTCCTGGTTGGTCTTTTTAATTTCGCTCACCGCCACTTGCCCGACGATCACCGGCAACAACATCACCAGCGCAAATTTAAGCCACTCTCCCCGGCGAATATTTAAGGTATAAATCAAAACAAACAGCATTAACGCCGAAGTGATAAAGCCAAAAGGTTTACTCACGGTCTGCGTCAGCAAATAAAACCACCACAATAGCGCGGATTGATCGTTGGCATTCCAGCTCCAGTGAATACCCCAGGCAAACAGCGGAATAGCAAACAATGATGCACAGCAGATCATCAGCGCAAGATAAGGGCGCGTTAAAAATCGCATCGGTTTATTTACCCTCAGATTAATGTTTGGCGCGCGTGAGCTTTAAATAGCCGAATAAATAAGCATTCAGATTGCTGAGTTTATCAAACAGCGGTATGAGTAGCGGTTCCGCTTTATTAACGGCGAAGGCACAACCTAATGCCACCAGCACCGAACCCAGCATATCGCCAGGGAAATGCACGCCCATATAGATACGGCCCCAGGCAATAAAGCCACTCAACACCAGCAACACAGCACCCAATATCAGCCGTTGGCTAAAGAACAAGCTAAAGGTAATCGCGCAGACCAGGGTCATATGATCGCTGGGGAATGAAGCGTCTGCGACGTGGGAAATAAAGGTGTGGCCGATCGGCACCATAAAGGGTCGTGGATGAGGGAAGAAATCCCCGATGATGACGTTGATACTTAAGGCTATCAGTGACGTCAATAAAGCGGACAACGCCACCTGTTGATGATTGCGGTTGAAACTAAACCAATAAATCAGTAACGCCAGCGGGTAGATGAATATCAGCCACGACGCGCAGGCATTTCCAAAACTCAGCATTGCCGTTGATGCATGTGCCGGCGCATTCAACAGCAGAAAAACCGTATCGTTAATATTTTCCGCGTTCTCAGATGTCAGAAACATCGCTATCTCCTTGTAATCAATTAAGCCAGTGGCAGGGAAACACTTACCTTTAAACCTGACGGGAAGCGTGAGGCGGTAGCGAGTACCACCTCACCCTGCATACGAACCAGCATGGCGTGGACAATCGACAAACCTAAGCCTGAGCCGTTAGCGTCATTGCCTTCCATGCGATAAAAAGCGTCAAACACTCGCGTGTGTTTATCAGCGGGAATGCCGGGGCCGGAATCTTCGACGGTGATCAACACCTGGCCATGATGCTTTTCGATAGCCATATCGATGCATCCGCCTTCCGGCGTGTATTGAATGGCGTTGTGCAACAGGTTACGCAGCACGGTATAGAGATCAGAGGGGCGAACCCTCACCACCGCATCACTGATGCTAAGTACTCCCAGATCCTGGGCTTTGTGCTCCGCTAACGGATGCAGATCGGAAATCACCTGTTTCACCACCGCGAACACTTGTGTGCGCTCGACCGGCGGCAGTGCCACCGCTTCCCCACTCTGGGCGCGGCTTAAGGTCAGCAGTTGCTCCACCAGCCAGCTGGCGCGCTCCATACCGGCACGTAGATCGCGCAGCCGATGCTGGCTCTCTGGCGGCAGTTCAGTGCTCGCCAGCCGCTCGGATTGCAGCATCAGTGCGGTCAACGGGGATCGCAGCTCGTGAGCGGCATCAGCGACAAAGCGTCGTTGCAACGTGATAGCGTCAGAAGAGCGTTGCAGCAGACGATTGATCGCCGTGATAAAGGGCTGGATTTCACGGGGAATGGTTGCGCCATTCAGCGACATCGCGGCACTGTCGCGCTGCTGATCGACCTCTGCCGCCAACTGTCTGATGGGCCTGAATATCTTCTTCACCAGATCGGCGATCAAATACAGCAATACCGGGAACAGAATGCCAAACGGCACCAGTGTGCGTAGCGCGGAAGACAGTGCGACGCTTTCCTGCACTGAAGCACGCTGTGCCACCGCGACGCGCACGCCACCCGCCATATTTTCTATCAGCACGCGGTAGCTTTGTTGATTCACTTTCAAGGTGTGAAAACCCACATCCAAATGCGTGGGCAGCGGAAAATCAGCGGCTGGCTCAGCATCAGGCATGATGAAGTGCACCACAATGCGTGAGGCCTCTTCATCCTGTAGCGGTGGGCTAATGAAACTGCTGTTGCCGGGCGTCAGCATGCCGTCTTTGGCGAGACTGGCGATTTGCTGCAGCGACGAATCCTGCAACTCATGTGCTTCATCCCACGCAGAGAGAAATCCCAGCACGCCGCTGAGAAAGGCGATGCTGCCAACGGCGACACACAGCACCAGCGACAACCGCAACTGCACGGATTCACTCAGGCGTCTTTTGAGACTTTCCATCCCACGCCCCGCACGTTCTGAATCGCATCGCTACCGAGCTTTTTCCGCAGCGAGTGAATGAAATACTCAATCGCGTTGCTCTCGACTTCCTCGCCCCAACCGTAGATTTTGCTTTCTAACTCGCTGCGCGAAAAAATCTGACCGGGCTGGGCGATCAGCGCCTGCAACAACGCATACTCACGAGCCGACAACGTGTGGGTTTCGTCACGTTGCAGATGACACACCTGGCGGGTCGCCGGGTTCAGCGTAAACCGACCATTGCTCATCAACGGCGCGGCATTGCCTGCTTTGCGCCGCATCACCGCACGCGCACGCGCCAGCAGTTCACTCATGGCAAAGGGCTTGAGCACATAATCGTCGGCACCCGCGTCCAGGCCATTCAGACGATCTTCCAGTGCATCGCGCGCGGTAACGATCAGTAGCGGTACCTGGTTGCCCTGCAGACGCAGTTGTTGCAGCACCTCCACACCATCACGACGCGGTAACCCCAGATCGAGCAGCACCAAATCGTAGCTGTGCGTCGCCAGACTCAGCAGCGCCTGTTCGCCATCACGAACCCAATCGGCGGCGTAGGCGGCATCCTTTAGCGCCGCATACACCGCATCCCCGATCATGCGGTCATCCTCGACCAGCAGCACTCTCATGACTCTTCCTGCTGAGCAGGACGTATCACCGCGGTCAGCACCGGCAGCAGTGAAACGCCAATAATGCCGAGCGCCAGCCATTCGCGGTGATCGCGCACCCAGGGCATATCGCCAAGGAAATAACCAAGCGCAATAAAACCGCCACACCAGGCCAGGCCACCGGCGAAATTCCACAGCAAGAAGGTCGAACGGGGCATGGAAGAGAGGCCGGCAATAAACGGCGCGAGCGTCCGTACAATCGGCACGAAGCGACCGATAAACACGGTGGCAGCGCCATATTTGCGAAAGAAGGCTTCGGTCTTTTCACGATGCTGAACTTTCAGCCACTGGCGGCGTAAAATAAACCGCCCCACCGCACCTTTGCCAATATGGTAATTCAGCGTATCGCCGATAAACGCCGCAACGGTTAACAGGGCGATCACCGTGATGGGTGAAAGAGAGGTGGCCGGTAAAAAGGCGCCTGTGGTGAACAACAACGAATCACCCGGCAGAAACGGCACGATGACTAAACCGGTTTCGCATAAAATAATCACCGCAACGATCGCCACCACCCACAACGGGTCGGCGTTGGCTAGGGCAATCAGGTGACTGCCCGAGAGATAGTCCATCAGATGCTGAAGCATATTTTCATTCCTGATCGGGTTAGAGTTTGGATATCTGGCGCGAAGAGTGGCCGTAGAGCGTTGATGCGCCAATTAATATCGCCATCGCCAGCAGGAAAATAATATTGACCGGCGTGGTGCCGTAACCCAATCCGCCCTCTTTAATCGGTTGAGAAAACAGATCGGCGAGGGAGGCGCCTAATGGGCGCGTCAGCACATATACCGTCCAGAAACAGGCCACGCTGCTGAGCCTGCCGATACGCCAGAGCGCCGCAGTTGCCGCAATCAGCACCGCAAACAACAGGGTGGTAGTCAGGTAACCGAGCGATAATCTTTCCGCTAACGCATCACCCAGCGCTGTACCAAACGCAAAGGTGATCATAATGGCGAGCCAGTAATAGATTTCACGACCTTTGGTATTGATGGATGAGAATTCCAGCGTGCCTTCAGTGCGATGCCAAAACATCAACACCATCACCAGACCCGATCCAAACATCGCCACCGAATAGAGCAGTGGCACCTGCATTTGATCGGTCAAATAGTCCGTGAGTAAGGTCCCGGTAATGCTCACCATTAATACCGTCAGCCAATAAAGCCATGGGATATAACGGGGTGCGCGCAGCTGAAATAGCAGGATGAATAAAAACAGCAGTGCAGAAATAAGGGAAGTGCCGGTAAGCCCAAAGCCCAGCCCAAAGTTGATCCAGTCAGCGCCGGTTTCACCGACCGTCGTAGACATCATTTTTAGCACCCAAAACAACAACGTGGCTTGCGGTACTTTCGCTTTTAATTCTGAGAAGGTGTCAGTCATGATCGGTGTCCCCGTCAACATATTGCGCTCATGATGACCGGGTAAACTTAAATCTCCCTTAAAAGGGAAAAATAGTTTTTCTGCTTGTGATTATCTTTTTCTGAAAACTGAATAAATGAATCTCTTTCTTAATGTTCAATTAAGGATTCCATGAACCTATCCCTGCAAAATGGTTTATTAGTCCAATATTGAGTGTGAAATAATTTATCGAGGAAATGAATAACTTAACTAAGGTCACAAAAGCTGTAAAAACTTTACGCGGTGGATTGCATCGGAGTCGCAATGGGTTACTGTTAAATTCTTGTAACAAATGTAACCAAAAGGATCTGTATGAAAACCTCTCTGCGTTTTTTAACAACCTCTGTACTGGCAGGACTCTCCTTCTCTGCGTTTGCGGCTGTACCTGCTGGTTATCCCGCTGAGTATCAGAAAGTCATTGATGCAGCGACAAAAGAGGGCAAAGTGGTGGTGTATTCAACCACTGACACCAAAGCAGCGGGCCCGTTGATCAAAGGCTTTGAGTCACTCTATCCGGGCATCAAAGTTGAATATAACGACATGAACAGCACCGAACTCTATAACCGTTACATCAGTGAGCAGGCCTCGGGTAGCGGCAGCGGTGATGTGGTATGGAGTTCATCCATGGATACCGCGCTGAAGCTGGCCACGGAATATGCGGCGGAATATGCCTCGCCTGAGCAAAGCAAAATACCAAAATGGGCAGTGTGGCAAAATAAAGCCTACGGCACGACCTACGAACCGGTGGTGTTTATTTACAACAATAAACTCATCCCAAAAGACACCGCGCCTGACTCTCACACCGCACTGGCTAAAATGATTGCAGCCGATCCGGCTAAATTCAAAAATAAAGTGACCACTTACGATATTGAAAAATCAGGATTAGGTTTCATGCTGACGGTTCAGGACAGCAAAGTGGATCCGCATTACAAAGAAAATCTGGCGGGGATGGCGAAAGGGGGACTGACGGTACAATCTTCGACTGGCACGATGATGGAGCGTGTCTCTTCAGGCGAGAATTTGATTGGCTTTAATATTCTCGGTTCTTATGCCGAAGCCCGAGCGAAGAACGATCCGGCATTGGGCATCGCTTACCCGAAAGATTATATCCTGGTGCTGTCTCGCGTTTCGTTTATCACTGAAGAGGGTGAGCATGAGAACGCGGCTAAATTGTGGCTGGATTATGTGTTGTCAGAAAAGGGACAGAGCATTCTGGCGAATCAGGCGGACATCCCTTCCCTGCGCAATGATATTGAAGGCAAAAACGATATTGACGGTATGACCAAAATGTTGGGCGATGCTCTGAAGCCGATTCCGGTAGATGAATCGCTGCTGGAATATCTGGAACCAACAAAACGTCTGGAATTTATTAAACAGTGGCGTACCGCCGCCGGGAAATAATGCTCCCCACGTTATGCGCCCGTCGCGGCGCATAACATCTCCTTTCGCCTCCGGTGTTTGATAGGGTTGGCATATGAGCAGGTTACTGAAAAAGTGGCAGAGTTTGCCACGTGCGCTGATTGTTCTGATCACGGCATTAGTTATTTACGTGCCGCTGATGTTTATTGTGGTGCAGAGTTTTCTCTCCGCGCCGTTCTTTGCCAAAAAGAAAGAGTTAACACTCGGTTCTTTTGGATTTATTTTCTCCGATCCTGATTTTTATAAGGCGCTGGAGTCAGGCTTTATTCTGGCGTTTGGTCTGGTGATCATTGCTATTCCACTCGGCGGTATTTTGGCCTTCCTGATGGTCAGAACCAACCTGCCAGGACGCCGCCTGATTGAGCCGTTGATTCTGGTACCGATCTTTGTCTCACCGATGGTGCTGGCCTTTGGCTATGTGGTTGCCGCTGGGCCGGTGGGTTTCTTGTCTCAATGGGCGAATCAACTGTTTGGCGTGGTGCCGTGGAACATCTACTCGATGACCAGCATCGTGGTGATCGCCGGACTCACCCACGTGCCACACGCCTATCTCTATATCTCATCGGCACTGCGCAGCGTCAGCTCCGATGTGGAGGAAGCCGCGCGCACCGTCGGCGCTTCACCGTTGCAGGTCATGACTTCTGTCAGCCTGCCGATGGTGCGCCCTTCGATTCTGTATGCCTGTGTGCTGCTGTTCTTCCTGGGATTAGAGGTGTTCGGCCTGATGCTGGTACTGGGCGATCCGGAAGGCAACATGGTGCTCGCTACCTATCTGTATAAGCTGACCAACAAACTCGGCACGCCTTCATACCACCTGATGGCCGCCGTGGCGGTGGTGCTGATCTGCTTCACTGTGCCGCTGGTGATGCTGCAGCGCTGGCTGATGCGCACCGCCAACCGTTTTGTCACCATGAAAGGCAAAGCGTCACAAGCGCGCGCCCTGCCGCTGGGTAAATGGCGCTGGATTGCCGGTGCGGTGGTGTTGGCCTGGCTGACCATCACCATCGGCGTACCGCTACTGGGCGTGGTGATGCGTGCGTTTATCTCGCACTGGGGCGTCGGCGTCTCACTGTGGGATGAAATATCCTTCGCGACCTTCCGCAGTATCTGGGATCAACCCAATCTGTTGCGTGCCATCGTCAACTCGATGCTGATTGGGGTGATCGGCGGCGCGGTGGCGGTGATCTGTTATTTGTTTGTCGGCATCGCCATGCATCGCAAGCAGGATCAGGTGACACGTTTCCTTGATTACAGCGTGCTGGTGCCGCGTGCCGTGCCGGGTCTGTTAGCCGGTCTGGCTTTTCTCTGGGTGTTCCTGTTCATTCCGATGTGGCTCGATCAGTCCCTGAAAAACGGCTGGCTCTCCAGCCTGCCAGTTGCTGACTGGCTGCGGGAAAACTTTATTGTTTGGCTGCGTTCCCTGCGTCAAACCATCTTTAGCGTCTGGCTGGCCTATACCGTGGTGTGGATGGCTTATGGCTTGCGCCTGATCTCCTCAACGCTATTGCAGGTCGGCCCGGAACTGGAAGAAGCCGCACGCAGCGTGGGGGCCACCCCGGGACAAACCACGCGCCACGTGACTGTACCATTGTCACGCCATGGCCTGATTGGCTCGTGGTTGCTGATGTTCCTGATTTTTGAGCGCGAATACTCAACCGGTGTGTATCTGCTGTCACCCGGCACCGAAACCATCGGTTCAATGCTGGTCTCACTGTGGTCAGCGGGCGCCATTGATATCGTTGCTGCGCTCTCCCTGATTAATATCGTGCTGGTGGTGATCGGCCTCGGCATCGCGTTACGCTTTGGAGTGAAATTACATGATTGAATTATCGGTAGATAACTTGCATCTGATGTACGGCGATAATCCTGTATTAAAAGGCGTATCGATGCAGTTGAAAAAAGGCGAAGTGGTTTCACTGCTGGGCCCATCGGGCAGCGGCAAAACCACCCTGCTGCGCGCCGTGGCCGGCCTGGAAAAACCGTCTCAGGGGCGTATCAATATCGGCAAAAATGTGGTGTTTGACGGCACGCCAAAAAGCGAGATTCCGGCTGAAGAGCGCAATCTCGGTCTGGTATTTCAGTCCTACGCGCTGTGGCCGCATAAAACGGTGTTTGAGAACGTCTCCTACCCGCTGAAATTGCGCAAAGTGGATAAGGCTGAAATCAATCAACGCGTGCAAGCCGTGCTGGATCAATTAGGGCTCGGGCATCTCGGCAAACGCCATCCGCATCAGCTTTCCGGCGGGCAGCAACAGCGCGTGGCGATTGGTCGTGCGTTGGTCTACAACCCACCGGTGATTCTGCTGGATGAACCGCTCTCTAACCTCGATGCCAAGCTACGTGAAGAGGCGCGCGTGTTCTTGCGCGAGCTGATTATTCGTCTCGGACTGTCTGCCTTAATGGTGACGCATGACCAGAACGAAGCCATGGCGATCTCTGACCGAATTCTGCTGCTGAATAACGGCGTGATTGAACAGCAAGGCACACCGCAAGAGATGTACAGCGAACCTTCAACGCTGTTTGCCGCTGAGTTTATGGGTAGCAATAACCGTCTGCACGGCAAAATCACCCACGTTGAAGGCGGCCGGGCGCGCATTGCCGGGGCAAAATGGGCGCTGTGGGGTAAACCGAGTGGCGATGTGCGGGTTGGACAGGAAGGCACAGCGGTGATTCGCGTCGAACGCATGAATATCGCTGACACCGCGGATGACAACGCACTTGAGTTGCCCTTGCTCACCAGTATGTATTTAGGCGATCGCTGGGAATATCTGTTCCGAACCGAGGGGGATGATTTTGCGTTGAGGGCTTATGGCAAAGAGTTCCGCGGTAATCAGCGTTTCCGCATCTCGCTTCCTAAAGAGGATCTGTGGATTTTCGCTAAAAGCTAACCTTTCCCTTGAATAAATTCCCCCCAACTGCGCATCAGTGGTTGGGGGGAATTTAACGCATCTGTATTACACGAATTAACCAACAATCTTTATCGCGTTGTGTATGCCTGCTAAAAAAATCTATTTAGGTTGCTGATGTGCTCCATTTATAGAATACTGTCGCGCCATACATGTTTTAATGTCCAGGACGGATTTATGTCAGCATTCCCTTATTATATCGCTTTAGCTTTACTGGTGTGCGTGGCACTGGTTTGGAGCGGATTAATCCTGGATCTGTTTGGTATGCGCTGCTGGATGCACCATCTGACTGATTTTATGGAAACCCAATTAAAAGGTTCAGAACCCTTGCAATGAGAGAGATTTAACTGAACTTATACCAGGACATTTCTTTATCATGACAAGTTTGTCATCTGAGCATAAAAGAATACGGCTTTAAGCTTTGCTTAAGAAATTAATGGTTGAATTACCTCCAATAACCCGGAGGTAATAATCGTGATTGCTACGACGTATTCATTACTCAAAGAAAAAACCCGCTATTTACAGGCATTTTTCGCCAACCCGCGCGCTTTTGGTTCTATCGCACCTTCCTCTTCTGCGCTGTGTCGCACCATGTCTGAAGCCGTAGATTGGCAGCAGACGCAACGCATTGCCGAACTCGGCGCTGGCGATGGTGTGCTGACGCGTCATTTACTGCATAGCATGAGAGCCGATGCAACGCTGGCGGCATATGAAATCAATCCGCAATTAGCCCATAAGCTTAATGCGTTCAACGATCTGCGTTTGACGGTACACACTGATTCAGCAGAAACGTTAGGCACCGGCTACGATGCCATTTTCTCAGGTTTACCGCTGCTATCCCTACCGCAGGCGTTGCGCGAAAGGATTTTGACGCAAATCAGCCGCGCGCTGACTCCCGGTGGCGTGTTTGTGCAATTTCAATATACGTCGCTGTCGGAACCCCTCTTGTCACAGCATTTTTACTGGACGCGCACACGCGTGATGCGCAACCTGCCACCGGCATTTGTTTATCGGTGCCAGGCTGCGTTTTATCCGTGAGTGATTATCCTTCGCTTACCCGATAGCGTTCTGCCCAGTGCACATAAGGCGCTGGCGGAGCGATCACTTTAAACACGCGCACAGCAAGCACTGAACCGGCTGGAAGCGAAAATATAGGCACTATTTGCGCGCTTTAGCAGCCGCAACCAGTCCATCCAGCCAATCCTGATGACCGTTGATCATCGGATTGGGTTTCGCGCTCGCCAGCTCAACCGCCGGTTTGCCGTTTTGCGTTTCCTGGGTCAGGATGCGCACGCGATTGTCAGACAGATCTTCAATCAGCCAGGCATGCAGAACATCTAAACGATCCTCGCTGCCCACTTCGCCCGCCCAGCCGTGCCAGGAAACGCGAGCGGCTTCACCCGCTACGGGTGCCACGTACTCGGTGACCTGCGCTTCCACCGGGAAGCCAAAGGTTTCGAAATAGAAGCGGACGCCCTGCTCCAGTTCCGGGCCTTTATTGTCATAGAAACGCGCATTCGCCGAGTTCTGATAATAGGTTGGCCAGAGTGACGGCGTATTCAGCAGCGGCCAGATATCCTGGGTACCCAAACCTGCAACGATCACTTCGTTGGAACAGTAGTTATCGCTATAGCCCGGTACAAATCCTTCTGGCCAGTTAATCGCGTTCATTTTCATTTCATTCGTCTCACCGTGGATAAATCGTAGGTGAAGTATCTGACTCCCTGTGAAATAAGACCAATCGCCATTATTTATTTTTAATATACGTTTTCGTGATATCTGGAAGCAGCGTAAGATGAAGCATTGCCTAGCCATCGCCGGAAGATGATGAAAACCGACATCCGCAACCTCGACCTCAATTTGCTCAAAGCGCTGGATGCCTTACTGGATGAGCGCAGCGTCACCCGCGCAGCTGAACGTTTAGCCCTGACGCAACCCGCGGTCAGCGGCATGCTAACGCGTCTGAGAGAGTGTTTTGATGATCCGCTGTTCACGCGGGCGCAGCGCGGCGTTGTTCCGACGCTGCGGGCACTGGAGCTGGCTCAGCCCGTGAAGGCCATCCTGGCGGAAGTGTCAGAACTGTTGCAGCCCAAAGCCTTTGATGCTGCGACAGCCGAAATGACCATTAAGATCGCGGCCACCGATTATGCCCTGCGTGCGGTCATCGTGCCTTTTATGGCCGCATTACGATTACAGGCGCCGGGTATCCGCGTGGCGGTATTGCCGGTTAATAACGAGCAATTATCTGCGCAGTTTGAACGGGGTGACATCGATATCGCGTTGATCACGCCAGACAGTGCCCCACCCGATCTGCACGCCCGCTCGCTGTACGATGAAGAGTATGTGTGTCTCATGCGCGAGGACCATCCACTGTCTGCGCAGACAGGTTTAACGCTCGACAGTTTCTGCGCGCAGGACCACGCCCTGGTTTCCTACGTGGGAGGCAACTTCAAGGGCGTGACGGATGAGGCGTTAGCCGCGGTTGGACGTTCGCGACGTGTGACACTTTCGGTGTGCAGTTTTTTAGTTTTGCCTGAGATCTTACGTGTCAGTGATTTGATCAGCGTGGTGCCGCGTCGCTTAACGCACGATTTACCTGGTTTGAAGGTCTTGCCTCCTCCGTTAGCAATCCAGGGGTTCAACAAAATTGTGGTCTGGCATGAACGCACGCACCGCGATGCCGGACACCGCTGGTTGCGTGAATTACTGTTCTCTACGGCGATTTAAGCGGCCGCCTGTTCATTCCCCAGCAGATTCAATATATGGCTGCGCAGCGCCACCAGCTGCGGATCATCACGCCGGCGCGGCCAGGGCAGATCCACCTCAATCACATCCACCACTTTCGCCGGTCGTGGGCTGAACACCACCACACGATTTGCCATCACCAGCGCCTCTTCAACGTCATGCGTTACCATCAGCGTGGTGAACTGCTGCTCCTGCCAAAGATCAACAATCTCCTGCTGCATGCGCAACCGCGTCAACGAGTCGAGCTTGCCTAGTGGTTCATCGAGGATCAGTAAACGCGGCACATTCACCAATGCTCTGGCTAATGCAGCACGTTGGGCCATACCGCCAGACAGCTGATGCGGCCAGGCGCGAGCAAACTGCTTCAGCCCGACACGATCTAGCATCGCGTTAATGCGTTTATCGCGTATTGCGCGGCTCTCACCGCGAATCTGCAATCCCAGACCGACGTTGTCATACACCGTGCGCCACGGATAGAGCGTAGGATCCTGAAACACCACCACGCGAGAAGGATCGGGTGCCGTAATAGCTTTCCCCTCTTCCGCCAGCAAACCGCTGGCTGGAGGTTCCAGCCCGGCGAGCAAACGTAATAAAGTCGATTTCCCGCAACCGGAAGGCCCTAGCAGAGCGACAAATTCACCGGCCTTCACCTGTAAATTGATATTCTCCAGTACCGGTAAGTCACTGCCTTCAAGCGTGAAATGGTGATTCACTTTTTCAATAGCAATATTCACGCCTGCAGAGGTCATGGCCATATTTCGCTCCAGCTAAATAATAGTGTGCCGACAGTCATCAGCAAATAACCATAAGCGTCTCTCTCTCCTGATTGAAATAGCCTTTTCGGCAAACCTATCCGTCATCTTTCATAAAGAAAAACTGCATGACCTCATGCGGGATTGTTATTTGGTGGTGGGAAATCGCTAAGCGATAGTGCCCGTGATCTTTAATGACAAGGAAAGCAGAATGGCAATGCAAAAATACTTTCTGAGCCGGCGCGCATTATTGCGCGGCCTGGGTTTATTCAGCGCCGGTGTAGCGGTGAATCCATTGTTGAGCAGCAATGTTTTCGCCGACGATAAACCGCTTAAAACCATCAAACTGGCGTGGGGACAAACGGCGGTGTGTCAGGCGCCGATTTCCGTTGCCCTGAAGCAGGGGTTCTTCAAAAAATATGGCCTTAACGTTGAACCGGTTAACTTCAGCGGCCCGACCGATGCCCTGCTGCAGGCGATCGCGACCGGCCAGGCCGATGGTGGTATTGGCATGGCGCTGCGCTGGCTAAAACCGCTGGAGCAAGGTTTTGACGTCGACCTGACCGTCGGCACCCACGGCGGCTGCATGCGCTTATTGACGCCGCAAAACAGCGGCATCCGCGATGTAAAAGATTTAGTGGGTAAATCTGTCGCGGTCAGCGATCAGGCCAGTCCGATTCGTAACTTCTTCGCGGTGCAGCTGGCGAAACAGGGCATCGATCCGGATAAGCAAGTCAATTGGCTGCAGTATCCGCCCGATCTGTTTGGCGAGGCGCTGCGCAAAGGCGAAGTACAGGCACTGGCCACCGATGACCCACAGGGTTGGCTGCTGAAGAAACAGCACAACCTGCTGGAAGTCGACACCAACCTCAAAGGCGAGTACGCCAGCATGACCTGCTGCGTGCTGGGGCTGCGCGGTTCGCTGGTGCGTGACGATCCAGCCACCGCGCGGGCCATTACCCAGGCGATTGTGGATGCACAGCAGTGGACCGCCGATCATCCCGCCGAAACCGCCAAAATCTTCCAGCCATTTGTGCCGGGTTCGGTGCCGGTAGAGGACATCACCGCGATGCTCAAAGAGCACACTCATCACCACCACTCCACCGGCGCCCAGCTGCGCAGTGAAGTCGCGACCTATGTTGAGGAGTTGAAGAAGATCAACGTGATTCGCCCGGATACCGATGCGCAGCAGTTTGCCGAACACTATGTGCCGCAACTGCTGCCCGCCGAATCCGCCCATCAGCACGCCAGTAACATGGCGCACATGAGCAACATGTCGAGTTAAGGAGAGAGTCATGGCCAGTGAAACCCTCACGATTGCCCAACACCGTGCAGCACCGCGCCGCCTGCAACCCGCCGTCTGGGGCGCGCTGTTGCTGTGGTGGGCGTTAGTGGCGCTGATGGTGGCGGTACCGGATAAGCCCCAGGGTTTTGCTGCCCCGCGCTTTGTCGATCAAACCCATGAACTGTTTGCCGGGATTGCGTTGTTGCTAACCGTGTTGGCTATAGCCTCTGGCGTGTTTCCGCGTCTGGCGCTGCTGGCTCCGTTGAAACGTAGCGGGCCGTGGTTGATTGTGCTGGCGCTGCTGATTGGCGTGTGGGAAACCGTCACCGGAAAGCTGGCGCTGTTGCCCGCGCCTTTCTTTGCACCGCCGCGCGCACTGGTCGAAGCCTACGCCACTGACTGGCCACGTCTGCTGGACAGCGTACTCAATTCGCTGCGTTTGCTGGCCTTTGGTTTTCTCTACGGCAGCGTAGTGGGCTTTGTGACCGGCGTGGCGATAGGCTGGTCGCGAGGACTGGGCTATTGGGTACATCCGATTTTACGCTTCCTGGGCCCCGTGCCATCCACGGCGTTGCTGCCGCTGTCACTTTACTTCTTCCCCTCCAGTTTCTCCGCTGCGGTGTTTCTCATCGCCCTGGCCACCTGGTTCCCGGTGACCGTGCTGACCTGGTCCGGCGTTTCCAGCGTCGATACCCGTTACTACGATGTGGCGCGCACGCTGGGCGCCAATTCGATGTTCCTGGTGCTGCGAGTGGCGGTACCCGCCGCACTGCCGCACCTTTTTGTCGGCTTATTTATGGGGCTGGGCGCATCGTTCTCGGTGCTGGTTGCCGCAGAGATGATGGGCGTGAAATCGGGCCTGGGCTGGTATCTCCAGTGGGCACAGGGCTGGGCGGCCTACGCCAATATGTATGCGGCGCTGATCGTGATGGCGCTGCTTTTCTCTTCCCTGATCTCCCTGTTATTCCTGGTGCGTGACCGTTTGCTTTCGTGGCAACGCAGTGCGGTGAAATGGTAACGGCATGGTGATGCGCCTGAAGGCGCACCTTTTAGAAACATTGCCACATCTCAAGGGGCGTCAATCATGGCGCCCAGGCAGGCTACTCCACCACAGAGGTGAACTATGGTTGCAAAAATTTCCTCGTCAATCACCGAACTGATTGGTAATACGCCGCTGCTGCGGCTCTCACGTTATGCTCAGCAACAAGAGATTCAGGCCGAAGTGATCGCCAAACTGGAGCTGTTTAATCCTAATCACAGCGTCAAGGATCGCATCGCACTCAGCATGATCGAAGCCGCTGAGCGCAATGGCACCATTCAGCCTGGCGACACGCTGGTAGAAACCACCAGCGGCAATACCGGGATTGGATTAGCGGCGATTGCAGCGGCCAAGGGCTACAAATTCCGCGTTTATATCAATGATTTTGTCAGCATCGAACGCACGCAGCTGATTCAGGCTTACGGTGCTGAAGTGGTGCCATTCAGCACTATTGAGGGCTTCAGAGAGTTTTATGAGGCCAGCAATGGCGATTTTGTCGCCGCCACCAAATGGTTGGCGGAAAAGGTCACCGCTGCGGAGCCGGAAGTCCATTTTTTGTTACAGCTGGAGAATCCCGCCAACCCGGCCGTGCATGTTCAGACCACCGGGCCCGAGATCTGGCGCGACAGCGGCGGCAAGCTGGATATCTTTATTGCGGCAGTGGGAACCGGCGGCACACTGTCGGGAACCGGGCGCTATCTCAAACAGCAGTACCCAAGCCTGCAGGTGATAGCCGTAGAACCTGGCGTGGGTTCACAACCCAGCGAATTGCGTCCGGAACCGCTGGAGATCACCGGGGTGCACGCCTTTAGCAATCAACCGCCCGAACGCATCCCGGCGAATCTGGACCACCGAGTGTATGACGAAGTGATCGCCGTAGAAACCTGGCAAGCGTATGCAGCGGCGCGTCAACTGGCGCTCAGCGAAGGCGTGTTAGTGGGTGACTCTTCCGGGGCTGTATTGTGGGCGGCAGAACAGGTGGCGGCGCGGCCGGAGAATCACGGCAAGCGCATCGTGGTTTTGTTGGCAGATGGCGGCAGCAGCTACCTCAGCACGCAACTCTTTGCTCATCAGGTGCCTGCTGAGACCTTCAAACTGGCGAATGCGATTCAGACATCGCAGAAGATTGCCTGATTCGCCGGGTTTTCTTTATCACGATGTCATTTATGGCGCATTCCTGAGTAGCAACGCTGCTCGATGAATGCGCGATAAATCATGCCGCTACATCAGATTGCGCGTTATAAGACCGCCCCTTCACACCAGCACATTGCTGGTGATACCCTTTGCAAACAGCAGCGGATCGGTTTCTGGCCGCAGCACGTTAATTGCCTTCAAATCCCGCGCATAAACATCGATCTCTTTGACGAAGGCATTGCCCACTGAATAGTGCCCATGGGTATGGGTTTTCAGTACGCTGGCGATCTCCTGCGGCGTGGTATTTAGCGCCTGACCGTTAAACTCGCTACCGATCGCTTCGGGATGCTGCGCAGCATAGGCGTGCGCTTGCAGGATGGCATGGGTAATCGCGGCAGCCACCTCTGGCTGTTCGCGAATCAAACTGCCACGCGTGCCCACCACACAGCAACTCAGGTTGGCGTACTCATCCATCAAATTAGTACCGACTTCGCGATAGCCCGGCTTCTGCGCCAGGCGCCACATAATCGGATCTGAACCGCTGGCGGCCTGAATTTCCCCTTTCTCCAACACCATTGGCAGCAAATCTTGGGGGAATACACGCCAGTTCACGTCGGTATTGGGATCGACGCCGTGCTTTTTCAGCATCAGTGAAAAGAAGTTCTTATCTGCGCCCGCCATATCGGTAACGCCGATGGTTTTGCCTTTTAGCTGCTCCAGCGTGGAAGGACCATCATTGCGCGCTAATAAGCGCATGCAGCCACCGTGCGTGCCTGCGGTGAGTTTCACATCGAAGCCCTGCTCCAGCGCTTTTAACCAGCGCAGCGCCATGCCGATGGCGGCTTCCGCTTTCCCCGTGGCAATCGACTCCAGCAATAATTCGGTGGAATTGCCAAAGTTGACGAATTCAACTTCAAGGTTGTGAGCTTTGAAGAAATTATGTTGATCGGCCACCACAACCGGTGCCAGGCAAATAGCGTTGAGATTTACCGCGAGGCGAATGTGCGTGGGTTTCGCCAGTGCCCACTTACCCGCACCACCCTGCAATAGGTCGCCGGACATCGGCATATTGTGCATCTGATCTTCGGCGAAACTGCGCCCTGGTAAAGTAGACGCCATCATCGCTGCGGCGGAATACCCAAGAAAGCGACGACGCGAAAGTAAATAATTTTCTGCCATGATTTTACTCCCAAAAATATATACAGGTGAAAGAGTGAGCGTTGTAATAATTCATTCAGGAGCAGGCAGATTAATCGTTAATTAACAGCTCAACCAGCCGTGTAATTATGCCGATTACGCATGTGTTAAGCGGTTTTATTGCTTTTACAGCCTCGCCATATCAGGAAACAATCGACCTTATGTTATTCAGAGATAAATAAGGTTTTCTCAATGGCAAATAACACACCTTTTCTCGCTGAAATATTGCCAGCCCTCACCAAACGATTGGCTGAACATGCTGAAGAAGTTGATCGCAGCGGTGAATTTCCGCGCGCGGCTTTTGCTCATCTGCAACAACTGGGATTGTTGCATTTCGCTTTGCCCGTCTCCGCAGGCGGCGGTGGTGGCGATTTAAGGGATTGTCAGACGATCATTCAGGCGGTAGCTCGTGGAGAACCCTCTACTGCGCTAATTCTGATCATGCAGTATCTCAACACGCGGCGGCTGAGTGAGGAATCTAATTGGCCTGTTGATGTACGCGCTACAGTGGCGAGCAGCGTGGTCATTCAGGGCGCGTTGATCAATGCGCTGCGCGTCGAGCCTGAACTGGGTACGCCAGCGCGTGGCGGTTTGCCCGCAACCCGAGCGCGGCGAACCGCCGAGGGCTGGCGCATCAGTGGCGAGAAGATCTACTCCACCGGCAGCCATGGGCTGAGCTGGTTTCTCGTTTGGGCCAGAAGTGATGATGTGGATCCGCTGGTCGGCGGTTATCTGGTGCCCGCCAATGCGCCTGGCATTCAAATCGTCGATGAATGGGATCATCTGGGAATGCGCGGCACCTGTAGCCATCGCGTGGTGTTAAATGAGGTGTTGATTCCGCTCAATCACGCAGTCAACGTTGCGCCCTGGAGCACGCCGAAAGCCGGGCTAAATGAAGAAGAGTCTGTGTGGTTAGCCGTCCTACTCGGCTCGCTTTATGACGCCATTGCCCAAAGCGCACGCGACTGGTTTATCGGCTTTTTACAACAGCGCGCTCCTGCCAACCTCGGTGCACCGCTGGCTTCCTTGCCCCGCTTTAAAGAGTTGGTTGGACGCATCGATACGCTGTTATTCACCAATCACACGCTGCTTAACAGTACCGCACGCGGTCAGGTTGCCAGCAGCCATACGGCACAAATCAAACAGGTGGTGACAGAAAATGCCATCCGCGCCGTTGAACTGATGGTGGAAAGCATTGGCAATCATGCGTTAACGCGCCACCATCCGTTACAACGTCACTATCGTAATGTGCTCTGCGGTCGCATTCACACCCCGCAGAGTGATGCCATTTTCACTTCCGTGGGCAAAACCGCCCTGGCTGCTGAGAGGAATACTTCATAACGTTACGTTTGCGCAAGTGACATGGGCACTGATGCTTTTGAGCCAGGTTGCTGCTTTCAGCATCGCCAACCTGAGTTTTCACGTATAATAGCTATTGGCAGCGCCCAGATTACTTCCGCCTTACACCCTATAAAATCGCACTAAAATCCTGCATGCTGTCGGTTTTCAGGGCCGCGATATCTGATAGCTATGACTGCCACTAAAACTGGATTTACTCTTGTAGCGCTGGCAATTTTTGCCGCGCTCGCCGTGCTGTTTTCCCACTGGACGGCGTTTCTCGCCTGGTCACTGCAAACGCAGATCCAACTCCATCGCCTGCTGGTGACGCATCTGCTGCAAATCAATAGCGGGCAATACAGCGCGGGGTTGTGGTTGATTGGCGTGACCTTTATTTATGGCATTTTGCACGCGGTTGGCCCCGGCCATGGCAAATTTATCGTTACCACCTGGCTCACCACTCATCAACCGCCGCGCGGTGTCGCGCTCAGCGTGCCGTTTCTTGGCAGCCTGGTGCAGGGTCTCAGCGCCATCGCCTTTGTGTTTATCCTGGCTGTTGGCTTTAACCTGACGACCGGCGATCTCAGCACCAGTCGCTGGTATCTGGAAAAAGCCAGCGCGCTGTTTATCGCCGCGCTCGGCGTGATGATGATGGTGCAGGCCTGGCGAGCCCGCAATAAGCATCTGCACCAGCACCAGCACCAACATGAGCATGAGCATGAGCATGAGCATGAGCATGAGCATGAGCATGAGCATGAGCAGCATCATAATGGCTGTGGCCATCATCACGGCATTACTGCAGAATCCGTGGATAACTGGAAAGCGTGGGTCGGCATTATTATTGCCACGGGCGTACGCCCTTGCAGCGGCGCACTCACAGTGCTGCTGTTTGCCAGCGTGATTGGGATCACCCGTTGGGGGATGTTTGCGGTGATGACCATGGCACTCGGCACCGGTATAGCGCTGGTTGCACTGGCCCTGTTTGTACGCCATTTTCGCCAACGCGCGGGAGAGTTATGGTTAGCTGAGTCATCGCCACGCACGCAGCAAATACTGGGGATGGTACGTATTGCCGGGGGCGCTTTGCTGATCTTATTTGCGCTGGTGCTGTTTTTAACCGTGGTGCCGATCAGTGCGAACGGGGATTATATTGCGGCGGGATGTTGATAATTTATCAAGCCTGATGTGAACAACGCCGGGCCGGCATCCTTGCCGCCCCTGCCATTCACTCACAAACGCCCGCGTGAATCCTGGCAGAGCACGCATCGCTGCGTGCCCGGTTGGTTGAAATCAGAAACGATAAGACGCGGTGACCGAGAAGTTACGCGGCGTACCGTAAACGATCCCGCCGTTACCGACGTTTTTGTCATACTCTTTGTCGAACAGGTTGTTCAGGTTGGCCTGCAGGGTGACGTTTTTGGTCACGTCGTAGCGCGCGAACAGATCCACCAGCGCATAGCTGCCCTGACGCGCACGCCAGGTGCCATTGCCTTCTGGCCCGGAGATGTCCAGATAGGTCTTCGCCTGCCAGTTGACCCCGCCACCCAACGTCAGTTGGTCCATCATTGGCAAGCGATAGCTGGTAAACAGATTGAATGAAGTGCGTGGCAGCTGAGAGTTATAGTTGTCACCGTTACGATCTTCTGCAACATAGCTGGTGCCACCAAACGTCATCTGCCAGTTATCTGTCAAGGCACCGTTCATTTCAAACTCAACCCCGCGGCTGACCACCCCTTTTTTGCCCACATAAATGGCATTTCCGGTTTGCGCATTGGTTTGTCCGGTTGCCTGCGCCACGTTGTCCAGCTCAGCACGGAATACCGAGATTGAGGTGGTCAAACGGCTGTTGAACCAGTCAGATTTCACGCCCGCTTCATAGTTTTTACCAATAACCGGAGACAAATAGCCTCCTGAGGCATCCTGGTAATCCTGCGGTTGGAATACGGAGGTGTAGCTGGCGTAAGCTGACCAGTTATCGTAGAAATCCCAGATCACGCCGCCATAAGGGGTGATGTTGTTCTTTTCCATTTCCGCAGACAGGGTCTGGCGATTCCAGTTGGTATAACGCGCACCAAGAATCATATGCAGTGGATCGGCCAACGAAATGCGCGTCGCAAGGTAAGCCGATTTCTGACGCACCAGTTGCGTATCAGACGCTGGGGTACGAGGATTCCAGTCAGACTCGGCATAATCCCCGTTGTAGTTGTAGAAGTTGCCTAATTGAGACGGTGAAATGTTGGTCCAGGCGCTGTAATACTTGTTGTCCTGACGGCTATAGTTCACACCCAGCATTAACTCATGCTGACGACCCAACAGTTCATAGGGACCACTGGCAAAGGCATCTACCGCATCGACTTTACGTTTACCGGTGTTATAGCCAGTACCGCCGACCGCATCATAGGCATAGGAAGGATCGTACTGGTTAACCAGCAGACCGGAATCTTTATTCACATAGCCGTCGATATACAACTGCTTACTGTCGAGGAACATTTCATTATGCGTGCCGTTAAGCGTGATGTTCCAGCCGTTATCGAAGTTCTGCTGCAGGTTAATAAAGACTTTTTTGTTTTCTTTGTCGTTATACGCCCAATCCGTTGAGGTGTTATAACCGCGACGCAATTTCACCTGTGAACCATCGGTATACCAACGCGGTGAACCACCCCACATCGGCGAGTCGGTATTCACCTGCGTGAACTCATAGCCCACAGACAACTTGGTTTTATCGGTCAGGTCAGCATCCACCACACCGTAGATGAATTTCTTCTCGAAGCCATAGCGCTCGATAAAGCTGTTTTTATCTTCGTAACCCGCCACTACGCGGCCACGCACGTTGCCTTCGGGCGACAGCGGCGCAGAGAGATCGGCGACATAGCGCTGTTT
Source organism: Erwinia sp. S63 (assembly GCF_016625195.1). Classification (GTDB taxonomy): domain Bacteria; phylum Pseudomonadota; class Gammaproteobacteria; order Enterobacterales; family Enterobacteriaceae; genus Pantoea. The sequence goes on along the minus strand of NZ_JACVUP010000004.1, from coordinate 137,631 downwards.
GTCCCAGCTACCGTAGCTCGCTTCCAGATTCCCGGTGAACTCTTTGCTGTCGGCGTGCTTACGCACCATGTTGATCGATGCTGAGGGATTACCAGGCCCTGTTAACAAACCGGTGGCACCGCGCACCACTTCTACGCGCTCATACAAAGCCATATCGGTTTGCGCATCACCCAGGTTCCAGCGCGAAGCAAATGCCGTTGGAATACCATCGATCATGTAGTTATCGATGATAAAACCGCGCGAATAGTAGTTAGTACGATCCATATCCCCGCTGATGCCTTTGATACCGGTGGTATTCGACAGTACGTCATTCAGGGATTGCAGCTGCTGATCTTGCATACGCTGCTTGCTGACAATGCTGACCGATTGCGGAATATCACGCGCGGTCAATGCCATTTTGGTGCCGGCACGAGTGACCGGAACGCTGTAATCTTTTGCAGCTTGCTCTTGCGCATCGCTGCTGGCGCTGGCATCCACGGTCAGGGTTTGTTCTGTTTTGGTGCTATCTGCGGCCTGGGCAATACCTGACGCCACCATCATTGCCAGCAGAGAGACACGCAATGCACGCTGCGGCGCACGGCCAGATTCCCTGACGCGCTTTTCTTTGAAAGACATAATATTCCTCAATCAACTTATCGTTATTTTGTATTGGCGGCATAGCTGCTGACGTCTGTTAGATCCAGCCATAAATAACGTGCTGAAAAGGAATATCAGGATGAGGTATTTCCCGACCGTGCCGTCCTGGCACAAACAGAACGACCGTAAAGATGCCGTTAAGAAAGCAAATGAGAAATATACGCATTAAGATTACTATTGCAAGAAATTGTTACCGGTTATCCGGCAATTTTACATTTGGATAATTCCTTATTCTTCAATGATTAATAATACAGGTGGGTTATTTTCGGTAATTATCACGCATGTTAATAGAGCAAACCTGTGAAAAATCACAGGTTCTCGTGCTGAGGGTATTCCGGGGATCACCAGGGCCAGCGTTTTTCTGCCAAATCCACCAGAAGACGTGAAGCGGGTGAAAGCTCACTGAGTGAGCGGAATTGCCAGCCAAAGGTACGCGGCATCATGACCAGCGGCAGTGGAATTTCAATCAACTCACCGCCCTCACCTTTTAATAAGCGGCGGGAAAGAAAACTCAACAACTGGGTCTGCGCCAGCACGGCGCGCAGCGGGGACAGCGTATTACTTTCCATTTGCGCGCGCGGCGCCGCATAGCCACCGCTGCGCAAGCGTTGTTCCAGCCACTGACGCGTCGCGACGTTATCGGAAGGTAACAACCAGTTATATTCATCAAGCTGTTCAGGCGTCGGATGAATGTTCGCCAGCGGATGGTGACGGCTGGCGGCAATCACCACCGGATCCTCAATCAGCGGACGGGTAATGAACTCGCTGTTCCCCTGCGGCAGAAAACCCAGAATCAAATCGACTTTGTTCTCACGCAGCAGCTTTTGCAGCAGATCATTCATCCCGACCGTCACTTCGAGTCTGGCGGTGGGAGCTTTGTGCAACAAGTCTTTACTCAGCACCGGTAGCATAAATTCTGCTGCCGTTGCCGCCACGCCTAACCGGATCACGCCCGCCGTTCCCGCACCCAGCGCCTGTAAATCCTGCCGGGTGACCTGCATCATGTGCACGACTTTTTGAGCACGTTCACAAAGTAGTAGTCCCGCTTCTGTGAGTTGCATCCCACGCCCCACCTTGAGAATCAACCGCGTGGCGTAAAACTTCTCCAGACGTTGTAGACATTTGGTTAACGCGGGCTGAGTGATACCAAGGGATTGCGCCGCTTTACCCAGATGTTCTGTTTCCTTCACCGCCAGCAGATAATGCAGATCTTTCAGTTCCATTCATTCCCACCAGGAATCAATTGATAAAATTCAGAGAATATAATTTATCACTCTACGCTGCCAGGATGGAATGACATTAACAACAGAGCAACACACTGTTCGCGTCACCTTGTGGCGCTTAACAAGGGAGTAAAGGATGAAACATTCACTGAAAGCACTGGTTGCGATGATCGCTTTAGCCAGCAGCGCACAGGTTTTGGCACAAGACACGCTGCCCGTGACGTTGCCGACCCAACAGGACAGTCGTCTGGAGCAGGTTGCCACCTCGCCGCGCGTGTGGAATGGCATTACCGTCAGTCATGACAACCGTCTGTTCGCCTCGTTAACGCAATCGGAAGGTGCGGGTTTGCAGCTGGCGGAAGTGATCAATAATCAGCTGAAAGCCTTTCCCGATGACAGCTGGAATCAGTGGAACGCTAACGATCCGGAGCATCATTTCTACCACGTTAATGCGTTGCGTATAGGCCCGGATGGCGATCTGTGGGTGATGGATTCGGGCAATAAAGGGATTGGTACCGGCGATCAGGCCGTGGCTGGTGGCGCCAAGCTGGTCCACATCAATCTGGCGACTGGCAAAGTGGTGAACAGCTATGTGTTTAAGGCACCAACGCTGCAACCCACCAGCTATCTGGATGATGTGCGTTTTAATGGCGATTTCGCCTATATCACCGATCCCGGCGCAGTGGGATTAGTGGTGCTGAACCTGAAAAGCGGCAAAAGCTGGCGGGTGCTGGATAACCATCCTCTTTCCATTGATCACCAGCCAATTTATGCGGATGGCAAAAAGTTGATTCTGCGTGATGGCCGTGAAAAACGCGTCGGCCTCGATCAGCTGGAAGTCTCGCCGGACGGCAAATGGCTCTTCTACCAGGCGATTCCGGGTCCGCTGGCGCGGATTGAAACCCGTTATCTGAACAACAGCGCCCTTTCAGCAGCGGAAGTGGCGAAGCATGCGGAGAAAGTGCGCGAAACCTGGAGCACCGGCGGAACAGCCATCGATGCCGAAGGCAATATCTACGCGTCGGATATCAATACCCGCAGCATTAAACGTATTGCGCCCGATGGCAAAGTGACCACCGTGGTGCAGGATCCACGCCTGGTATGGATTGACGCAATGTGGGTATCCAATGGCGCACTGTGGATGCCATCCGGACAGATCAATCGCACGCCAGCGACCACCGGCGGCAAACCCTCAACCGTGGAATATCCAGTGAAACTTTATCGTCTGCCGTTACCGATTAAACCTTCACCGCTGGATTATCAATAAGCCAGAAGGTGCAGTTTAATACTATTAAGCGCGGTCTTCAGGCCGCGCTTAATCAACGCTACCTATATTGATAAACAGGAGGAAATAACACCAGGATAAATCATCACCGTACGCTATTTTAAATTTATTAAAACTAAGAGGTTACGCACAACTTTCGCGTAAACCTAACCTTGTGCCTGCCGAAAAAAACACTGGATAATATTACCAGATTGACGAGGTTGCAGAAGGTTAATTTGAACAATAAATAATCATTCGCTGTTTTTTATTTATTCCGAACACATTGCGTTTGCTACCCACAAACGTGCTCTATCCCTCTGGACAGGAACTCTCGTCATGCTGCTGATCATCAGTCTGCTTATGATAATCTGCTTTATTGGCTTATTAATGAGCAAAAAGCTTTCCGCTCTGACCGCATTAATCCTCATTCCCACGATATTCGCGTTGTTATCCGGCCATGGCGCGGATATGGGTGAAATGGTAATCAAAGGATTACGCACCGTCGCGCCCACTGGCGTGATGTTGATATTCGCGATGCTCTATTTTATGAGCGTAACGGATGCCGGGATGTTTGATCCGATTATTAAACGCATCGTTTCTGCAGTCGATGGCGATCCGGTAAAGATATTTGTCGGAACTGCGCTACTTGGCTTTATTGTTGCCCTGGATGGTGATGGCGCAACCGTATATATGATCGTGCTTTCCGCGTTTATGCCGATATATGAACGTATCGGATTATCAAAGCTCAGCGTCGCCGCTCTGCTATTACAGTGCACCGGGCTGGGCAATATGTTTCCGTGGGGTGGACCCACTGCGCGTGCTGCGGCCGCAGTTCAGGCCGACGTCTCTACTCTGTTTGTCCCGTTGCTGATTCCACTATTGGCCTGTGTAGCCTGGACCTTTATTCTGGCGGTCATGCTCGGCAGAAGCGAACGCAAGCGTTTGGGCTTTCAGCAGCATATTCCGGTGGACCGCGCCGCGCTGCAGTTCGAAGAGAAAGGCTGCGTCGCTTGGCGTTTCTGGTTCAACTGGGCGTTAACCATTGCACTGATGACCTTCCTGGTGCTGGATGTCATGCCCATGGCGTACCTGTTTATGCTGGCAACCGCTATCATGTTCGTCGTCAATTATCCGCAACTCAGCCAGCAGCAGGAGCAGATCGGCCGCCATGCGCCCGCCATCCTTGCTGTGGCAGGATTAATTTTCGCCGCTGCGGTGTTTACCGGTATTTTTGCTGAAACCGGTATGGCGAACGCACTGGCGCAGGCGATTGTGCAAACCATTCCCGCTGCGCTCGGCCCTTATCTGGCGGTCATTACCGCATTGATCAGTATTCCCGTCACCTGGATGGTATCGAACGATGTGTTCTATTTCGGCATGCTGCCCGTGCTGGTGCAGGCGGCCGGACATTACGGTATCGAACCGATTGAAATGGCACGCGCGGCATTAGTCGGCCAGCCGGTGCATATTCTCAGCCCGCTGGTTGCCTCGACCTATTTATTAGTCGGCATGCTGAAGCTCGATTATGCCCAGACACAACGCTTCACGCTGCGCTGGTCATTTATTACCTCGATTGTGTTGTTAGTGGTCGCGCTGATTACCGGTTGCTTCCCGTTCTATCGCAGTCTGTAAAATATATCCTACTCTCTCTTGTAGCCGCTATTTATCGCGGCTACTACTCCGGTTCAGTTGTATAAAATATCAACTCCTTATCTTACTGTGCGATATAAATGCATCCTGTTGCGGTATTATTTCCGGACGATTCTGCATGATGCGTATTATTTTCATTTGATAAAAATTGACGTAGAATGCGCCCTTTCATCTTCGTTATAAAAGTAATAAGGGTTTATTCATGAGCGATGCACTCAAAGCATTGAACAATCTTCGTACGCTGCGTGCCCATGCGCGTGATGTTGAGATTGCGGTATTAGACGAAATGCTGGAAAAGTTCGCCGTGGTGGTTGCAGAACGCCGTGAAGAAGCGGAAGCGAATAATGCCGCTCAGCGCGAGAAAGAAGAAAAACTGGCGTTGTATAAAGAGATGCTGCTGAATGATGGCATCGATATTAGTGAATTGACGAAATTAAACCAGAGCGAAACCAAACCGAAAGCGAAACGTGCGCCGCGTCCGGCCAAATATAAGTTCATCGACGAAAACGGTCAGGAAAAATTCTGGACTGGTCAGGGCCGTACGCCTTCACCGATCAAATCCGTATTAGATGCGGGCGGTTCGATGGATGAGTTCCTGATTTAAACGATCCGTGTGGATATTGTAGGGTCGCCATTCCAGGCGACCGATTAAATCCCTATTTCAACGCTGCACAGGCCGTCGCAATGCGTTTTCCGGCTTCGCGCACGCTTTCAATATCCGTGGCAATCGACAAACGAAAATAAGGCGACAAGCCATAGGCACTGCCGGCAACGCCGGATACGCCGCTCTCCAGCAGATAATTAAGCACATCCTGTTCGCTTTCCAGCTTACGTCCATCAGCACGCGATTTGCCCAACAGGCCAGCACAGCGACAGAAGATAAAGAACGCCCCTTCGGGATTCAGCACCTCAATGCCTTCAACCGGGCTTAGCTGCGCCATAATCGCATCGCGACGCGCCTGATAGGCCGCACGCTGCGGTGGCAGGAAATCCAGCCCGCCGTTCAACGCCGCTACCGCTGCGGCCTGACTGATGGCGCTGGCACTGGAACTGTTCTGCGACTGCACCACCACCATGGCATCAATCAGCGCTTGCGGGCCGGCGCCAAAGCCGATGCGCCAGCCGGTCATGGCATAGGTTTTCGACACGCCCCCCACCAGCAGAATGCGATCGGCTAAATCAGGTGCTACCTGCAACAGGCTAACGTGTTGACGTCCATCAAACAGAATGTGTTCATACAGTTCATCTAGCATGATCCACAGGTTAGGATGATCACGCAGCACTGCCGCCAGAGCGGTTAACTCTGCTGCGTTATACACCGCACCGGATGGATTGCCGGGGTTGTTCAGCACCAGCCAACGGGTTTTGTCGGTGATCGTTTGCGCCAGCTGCTGCGGCTGCAGCTTGTACTCTTGCTCCAGCGGGCACTCAAGCAACACCGCTTCGCCACCGTTGAAGCGCACGCTATCGGGGAAAGTCGGCCAGTACGGCACCGGCACAATCACTTCGTCGCCGTCATTCAAAGTGGCAGCAAAGGCATTGAAGATGATCTGTTTCGCCCCGTTGGCGATGCAGATCTGCCCTAATGCATATTCCAACTGATTTTCCCGCGCCAGCTTGGCCTGCACCGCTTTACGCAGTGGCGTGGTGCCATTGGTCGGCGTATAGCGCGTCTCACCATTATTCATGGCTTCAACGGCAGCATCACGGATGTGCTGTGGCGTATCAAAATCCGGTTCACCGGTGGTGAGATCCAGAATATCCACGCCCTGCTCTTTCAGCTGGCGCGTCAACTGACGCGCCGCCGCATTGGCAGAGAGCGACACGGACTGCACACGCTTCGATAAGGTGACCATGTTCAGCTCCTAAAAGTTTTACAGCGCTGGCAGACCGAGGTTCTCGCGCAGCGTGGCGAATTCGTAATCGTCGCGGAACAGGCCACGACGACGCAGTTCCGGGATCACCAGCTCAACGAACAGATCCAGCTGCTCAGACATGATGGCAGGCATGATGTTGAAGCCGTCAGCGCCACCCTCTTTCATCCACAGCTCAAAGTCATCGGCGATATCTTCTGCGGTACCGACAATCACGCGGTGACCACGCGATCCCGCAGCCACGGCCGCCAGCTCACGCAGCGTCAGGTTTTCGCGCTTCGCCATATCCGTCATCAGCTTGACGCGGCTCTGGTTGCCCTCACCCAACGGCACTTCTGGCACGGGCCCGTCAAGTGGATACTGGCTCAGATCCATGCTGAAACGCAGCGACAGCTGACGCAGACCGTTCTCGATATCCACCAGCGTGTTCAGCTCTTTCCACAGCGCTTTGGCTTCTTCACGCGTGCGTCCAACAATCGGCATCACGCCCGGCATGATCACCACGTGATCCGGATTACGACCCGCCGCAATCACCTGGTCCTTCTGCGAGCGGTAGAAGGTCTGCGCTTCTTCCAGGCTAGCGGCAGCGGTGAAGATCACTTCGGCGGTTTCGGCCGCCAGTTTTTGCCCGTCTGCTGATGAACCGGCTTCGATAATCACCGGACGTCCCTGCGGAGAACGTGTGATGTTCAGCGGACCCTGCACCTGGAAGTGCTCGCCGTCATGATCGATCGACTTAATTTTGTCATTAACGAAGTATTCACCGGTTTCTTTGTTCGGTTGTACCGCCCCCGCTTCCCAACCTTCCCACAGCTTGTTGGTCACTTCGAGGAACTCACGCGCACGCGCATAGCGCTCGGCGTGGTTTGGCATATCGTTGCGGCTAAAGTTACGTGCCACGTCGGTAGAGAACGACGTCACCACGTTCCACGCTGCGCGACCACGGCTGATGTGATCCAACGAGGAGAAGCTGCGCGCCATGGTGAACGGATCGCTAAAAGTGGTGGATGCCGTCGCTGCCAGGCCAATACGTTTGGTGTTCACCGCCAGCGCCGACAGCATGGTCAGCGGCTCAAGGCGTGCCATGGTCGAAGGCAAACGGTACATGCTGGTGGCTAACGCATCGCCCACAAAGAACAGGTCAAATTTACCGGCTTCGGCTTTTTTCGCGATGGTGATCAACCAGTCAATGTCGGTAGGATCGCCGAGTTTCTCGGTCAGACGCCAGCCGCTGACGTGTTGTCCAACCGGTTGTACAAAGAGTCCTAAGCGGATGCGTTGAGTTTGTGCAGTAGCCATGAAGTTGTCCTGGTCTATAAAAGAGTAAAAGTTAGAAACGGTTTTCGGTTGCCAGCAGCGCCTGCTCTAACGCATCCGCATGGATACGGAACGGCAGACGTTCAGCGCTGGTCGCCGGGAATTTAATCTGTTCTGCAATAGTGCGAATTGCCGCCGCGCGCTCGCCGGTCAGCGGCGCCAGCGTCAGTGGCATTGCGTACTGACGCAGCAGTGACAGCAGTTCCGCATCCGGCACGCCATCATGTTCAATCAGCGATTGCACCAACAGGCTGTATCCAACCTTCTCGCCGTGCAGCCAATGATGCAGCTCAGGCTGATGAGTGAGACGGTTATGAATGGCATGAGCAAAGCCGGGGGTGGGCAGTTGATCGCGCACGCTGTTGGCCAGGCCTGCCAGTACGATGTTGGCATCAATCACCTTAATCAACTCCGGCGTGACCTGCTGCTTTTCATTGGCACTAACGGCGGCTTCACCCAGCTGGCGATAAACATCCAGCGCGCGTTGCGCCGTCATCACTTTGAGATCGAGCGCCAGATCGTGCGGGTTATTGCGCAGGTAAGGGGCGAATTCGTAGTACTTCGCCAGCGCATCCACAATCCCCGCTTTGAGATAGCGCACATCGCTGCGGGCGATCACTTCACTGTCCACCAGCACCAGCTCCGGCATTTTCCCCAGCGGCTGGCTGCGCACGTGGCCGCCCTGCTCGTTATAAATGATGGCAACCGGTGACCACGCAGCGCAGGTCGCCGCCAAAGTAGCGAAGTTAATCACCTTCAGATCGGGTAACTGGCTGCCCACCGCTTTAGCGGCATCCAGTACGCGCCCACCGCCCACGGCAAACAGCAGCTCGGCTTGCTGTTGCTCAACGTTGTTTCTCAGCGTTTCGATGGCGGCATCGGTGCATTCACCGTGCAGATACTCCAACTCCCAGCGGATACCGTTGGCTTCTAAACTCTGGCTTAATTCCGGATTAACAGCTTGCCAGGCGTTGGGAGAAGTGAAAATGCGGATATGTGTGGCATAAGGTTTGATAAATTCACCAGCACGCTTACGCAGGCCAGCTTCATGTGCATAAGCACGCGGAGATTTGATCGCTAACACGTCGTCACCCTGATTAAGAATAAGGCTATAACGAGAAAAGTTATTTTATTTCATGAGGTTAATGCGAAATAGTTATAGCACTATGTAATTTATGCATACTACGGTAAATCGCGATATAAGCAATGGAAAAGCCGCCATTTCATTTTCACAAATTCGCATTAGCTTAGTCATTTTTCACATATAGAAGCGTGAGGCATTACTGATATTCTGAGTTGCTTAGCACGCTGGGTATTTTGAATTAGCGCTTTAAATTGCGCTGTTACAACTGCTAATCGCTGCTCAATCTGCATTCAATTTACCGCTTCCAGGCGGTTTTTCCGGGGATAGTTATGTCACTTGAATTTCGTCAGGTTAGAGAAGATGAGGTTGAAACCTATCAGGCGCTGATGCACGCCGCGTATGCGCCGACGCTGGCACTGGGCATCAAATTTGATGCCGCCACCGCAGATCGTGAAAAGACGCTGCGCCACCTGCAAAGTCACGGCGTTTATGCGCTTTACGCACAAGGCGTGATGGTTTCCTCGGTCACCGTGCGCTATCCATGGGGACCGCTGCCTGGACCGTTTGGCCTGCCGCATATTGGCTGGTTCGGTGCCCATCCCGACTATCCCGGTAAACAGTATGGCCGCCAGGTGCAGGATCGGCTGGAACAAGAGATCCTGTTGGGTAAACTGCGGGCACCAGCGGTATCACTGGGTACCGCCACCAGCCATCCGTGGCTGATCGAGATGTATAAAAAGCGCGGCTTCCAGCTGATGCACACCACCGATCTCGGCAAAGGCCACATCACCCAATATATGAAGAAAGTGCTGGATGACAGCGCGCATGATGCGTGGATGACACGTCAGGCCGCACAACAAGGAAGCAAAGCATGAGTTTTGATGAGAGCGCATTGGGCCAGCATTTGATTGCCTTCCGCCACGAGTTACACCGTTTTCCTGAACTCTCTAATGAAGAGTTTGAAACCACCGCGCGTATTCGCCAGCAACTTGAAAAGCACCAGATCCGCGTATTGGATCTGCCGCTGAAAACCGGATTGGTGGCGGAAGTCGGCCCGGAAAAAGGCCCGTTAATCGTGCTGCGTTCCGACATTGATGCACTGCCGATTGAAGAGCAGTCTGATGTGACGTTCCGTTCAGAGCGTCCGGGCGTGATGCACGCGTGCGGCCACGACTTCCACAGTTCCGCTGCGCTGGGTGCGGCAATTCTGCTGAAACAGCAGGAAGCGAGCTTAAAGGGCCGCGTACGTATTCTGTTCCAGGCCGCCGAAGAGACCGGCCAGGGCGCGCCGGATGTGATTGCTACCGGCGCACTGCAGGATGCGATAACTATTTTCGGCATTCACAACGATCCTTCCCTGCCGCCGGGCGTGATTGGCAGCAAAGCCGGCCCACTGACCGCCGCCGTCGATCGCTTTGATATCAAGATCATCGGCACCGGTAGCCACGCCGCTAAGCCACATCAGGGCAACGATCCGATTGTGATCGCCGCGCAGATTGTTTCTGCCGCACAAACGCTGATCAGCCGTAATGCCCCTTCCGGCGATAACGCGGTGGTCTCGATCACCCAGATTCACAGTGGCAGCACCTGGAACGTCATTCCGGATAGCGCCTGGCTGGAAGGCACGGTGCGTTCGTTCTCGCAGGAGACGCGCGAGCGACTGGAGCAGCGTTTCCGCGAGATCGTGCAAGGCATTGGCGCGGCCTTTGCTGCCAGCGTTGAGTTCAACTGGCACGCAGGTCCACCGTCAGTGGTGAATGATGCACACTGGGCCGATTTCGCCCTGCAGCAGGCAACCGCCAGCGGCTTTGAAGCGCGCGTGGTGGAAGCCAGCCCGATTGGTGAAGATTTTGCCTTCTATCAACAGCAGTTGCCGGGGGCCTTTATGATGATTGGCACCGGTGAACCTTATGCGCTGCATCATCCGGCGTTTCGTATTAACGATGATGTGCTGCTGCCGACGTCACGCTATCTGGCCAATCTGGCTGTGGCAGCACTGAACAGTGTGGCGCCGCAATGAGTATCACTGCTGCCCTCGCTGAGCTAATCGTCCACAGCCAACCCGATGCCGCAGCACGTGAAGCGGCGCGCGAAGGGGTAAAGGATTTTCTCGCCGTCAGCTGGCCGGTACTGCAAGGTCAGGTTCCGGATAGCGGCTTGCCGGCACTGCGAACGGTGTATGGCGACGGCGGCCCACGTTCTCAGGCGTTGCTGCTTGGTTATGCCGCTCACGCGCTGGATTACGATGATTTCCATGCTGATTTTCGCGGTCATCCCAGCGTGGTGATTTTGCCTGCGCTGTTTGCCTGGCAGCAGCAACAGGCGGCAGCGATTGATGATTTCCTTGATGCTTACGCCATCGGTGTGGAAATGGCCGGACGGCTTGGCTTAGCTGCCAGCCAGCAGCATTACGCTTTGGGTCATCACAACACCGCGACGCTGGGCACCCTTGCCGCAGCAGCAGCACTGGCGCGTTTACTGAAACTGGAGGTTAGCGCAACTTCCACGCTAATCGGTATCGCCACCACCCAGGCCAGCGGGCTGCGTGCGCAGTTCGGTTCCGCTGTCAAACCGCTCCACGCGGGTCTGGCGGCGGAACGTGCGGTTACGGCGGCCCAGTTGACGCTGGCCGGTTTCGATGGCAAACAGGATGGCGTGGTTGAAGCTTTCCTTGCGGCCAGCAGCAACGGCGCAGCTCAACCTGAAAAATTGGTCGCGCATTGGGGCAAGCCGTGGCGCATCGTGACGCCGGGTCTGGAGTACAAACCCTTCCCGACCTGCGCCGGAACGCATAGCGCAGCGGAAGCCGCGCGCATTCTGCGTGATGGCTGGTTAGCCAGCGGCAATTCGCTGGAAGCGCTGCTGGATACCATTACCGATATCAGCGTAGCTTTCCCGCCAGGGGGCGATATTGCCGCTTCCGTCACATCGCCCACCAATGGGATTGAAGCGCGTTTCAGTCTGGAATACGTGATTGCCGCAATGCTGATCTATAACGATCTGCGCCTGGAGGATTTCGCTGAGGGCGATCTCAATCACTCAGTACTGCCGCTGGCGGCGAAGGTGCGTCGCACGCCCGATGACAGCGCACCGCCCGATGCGATCAATCCCGCATTGCGTTTTCATCTGGTTACCCTTACCTTGCGCGATGGCACGCAGTTGCAACAGCGTCGTACCCGTCAGCAATCACTGGCCGATGGCGTGGACGTAGAGAGTAAACTGCGTCTGGCGTTGAGTCAGGAATCGGGTGAGCGATGGCAACAGTTGCAGCAGAGCAGCGCATTGCAGACAACCGCTGATCTCGCCTCGCTACAGCAGTTATTACGAATTTAATATTAAGGGGCGGCGCACGGGCCTGAACCGTATCACGCTGCCCGACTCTTAGCTTAGGCACACACCATGACCAAAACCCAGCGACTGATGGAGCTTGTGCAATTGTTACGTTGTCACCGATATCCGGTGACTGCGCAGCATCTCGCGGAGCAACTCAGCATCAGCGTGCGCACCGTTTATCGCGACATTATCTGCTTGCAACAGCAAGGTGTTGAGATTGAGGGCAGCGCGGGTTTGGGTTATTTGTTGAAATCGGATGGGCATCTGCCGCCGCTGATGTTCTCGCGCCATGAACTCGACGCACTGGCGCTGGGGTTGGACTGGGTCAGTCGCCACACTGATGCCGAACTGAAATCTGCCGCACAACATGCGCTGGCTAAAATCCACGCCGTGTTACCGGAACATTTATCCCACGCGCTCGACCATCAATCGCTGCTGGTTGCCACACGCGGTGAAGTGCTGTTTGAAACCCACCTGCCTGAAATTCGCCAGGCAATCCATACGCGAAACAAGATAATCTTACGATACAAAGATCTCAAAGAAGCCACTTCGACCCGGGTGATTTGGCCGGTGGTGCTGGGCTATTTTGATCGCGTGCGACTGCTCTGCGGTTGGTGCGAATTGCGCCAGGATTTTCGCAATTTCCGGGTTGATCGTATTGAAGAAATTCAGGCGAGTGACGAAGTTTATCCTGGGACGCGTTTTCAATTACTTAAGCGCTGGAAGGATTACAATCAGCTGCGGGAGCAAAATGGCTATCGTGAGGCATGATGTTAGAACCGCACAACGAGCAGTATTACATTTTGTTTTGCGCGATCTCTGATAACCATGAAAAAACTTTCGAAATCACTGATCATCGACCACGCTTCAATGCATAGCATCGCCGCAGCTTTAGCACTTTGCTAAAGCGTCCGCACGCTCAACGGAGGCACTATGTTCTGGAAAATTGGCTCTTGCTCATTGCTGATCATGATTTCATTTATTTCTGTGGCTAAGTCACCCTACAGCAACCTGTCCTACGCATTACGAGAGCAGCAGATCATCACCGATCTGCGCGCTCACTGCCATCTGGCGCAAGAGATACCGAATGAACGCATTAAGCAGGTGTTTCTAAATAGCTCAGAGAATCACGATGCGATTGTGAACGCCGCTGATGCCCTGAAGAAGAAGGATCAGTCTGGCTACCACCAGCATATTGAACAGGTGAGCTGCCCAAAACTGGCGATGTTCTCGCCAGCAAAAAAGTAGAGGCCGCGCTAGAGTAAGCCACTGTACAGAACCGGCCCCGTTGGCAACCCCGTTGGCGAACCGCCTTGAGGTTCAAGACTGATCGCAATCGTTGTCCCTGCTGCCAGCGTTTTTTGATCCATCTCGATCCGAGTGGCTGAATTGTTTGCCAGCAATCCTAATGAAACGGGCTGTTTCCCGGCAGGGATCAACCATAGCTGCAGGCTGTTAGCTGTCGCAATGGAAACGGGTTTCAGCGGCGCGAGTTGCAGATAGCGGCTATCGCTACTGCGGCTGACCACCCACTGGCCCTGCTGCTGCGCGTCACCGAGAATAATCAACGGTGCGAATTCTTCCGGGCGATGGTTGTAATAAGAGACCAGCGTAAAGGCCGCCAGACCCGCAGCAACCAGCCAACCCACGTAAGGATTGGCGCGTTTAACCGGAGTCTTAGCCGGCAGGCTTAACGTGATCTTTTTCCACACGCGTTCAGGCGGTGTTTGAGGCCGCAAGTGCGTATCTAACCCGCTTAACATCGTCTGCCAGCTGGCAACTTTCGCAGCGAGTTCAGGCTCCTGTTGTAGCCGCCTTTCAAAGCGCAAGCGCGCATTGCCGCGCAGTGTTCCCAATGCATATTCGGCTGCGAGCGCGTCATCATGTTGATTATTCTGTTTCATAAGCCCACGCACTCCCGAAGATGCTCCATCGCACGACGGATCCAACTTTTCACTGATCCCACTGGCTGCTGCATCCAGGCTGCAATATCGCTGTGAGACATCCCCTGATAATAAGCCAGCGTGACGCTTTGACGCTGCTCACTGCTGAGATGCTGCAAGCAATGTTTTAAACGTGCCGCCTGCGAATCATCAAAAGGCTGCTCTGCATTAGCGGTATCCATTTCCTGAGTACTGTCACTGTATTCCTCTGACGCCAGCGCTTCTCGCGCCTGCCCGCTGCGTAACCAGTCGATACAACGGTTACGCACAATATGCGTCATCCATGTCATGGGCGCGCTGAGTGCGGCATCATAGCTGTCGGCTCGGTTCCAGATGGTGAGGAAGCAGTCATGCAGCACTTCTTCCGCCCAGGCTGGCTGACGCAAGGTGCGCAATGCAAGTGCAAATAAATGCGGAGAAGTGAGTCGATACAGTTGTTCAAATGCCTGGCGATCGCCTTGCGCAATCGCCCGCAATAATTTCACCTGCTGTTGAGCCAAAACGTTATCCATGTTTTTTCCCGGAAGGCATTGAAATGCCTTCCGAGTATAGACAATTACTTAGGCATCAGGACGGTATCGATGACATCGATCACACCGTTTTTCTGATTCACATCATAAGTACTGATATTGGCCACATTGCCCTGACCATCTTTCAACTGAATGTTGTGTGGGCCATTGCTCATAATCCACAGCGGCTGACCATTCACGGTTTTCAGTTCAGCATGGCCGCCACCTTGTTTGATTTTCATTTCCAGCGCTTTCATGTCGTATTTACCCGCCACAACATGGTAAGTCAGGATGCTGGTCAATTTGGCTTTGTTTTCCGGTTTCACCAGATTATCCACGGTGCCAGCAGGCAATTTCGCAAACGCGGCATTGGTTGGCGCGAACACGGTGAACGGCCCTTTACCCTGCAGCGTGTCGACTAATCCCGCCGCTTTGACTGCGGCCACTAAGGTGGTGTGGTCTTTTGAGTTGAGGGCATTTTCAATGATGTTTTTCTGCGGGTACATGGCGGCACCGCCGACCATGACTGAATCAGAATTCATGGCTGCGAAGGTGGTAGCGGTGAACATTAACGCACCTGAGATGACGGCAGTGGTGATTAGCTTTTTCATCATAAATCCTCGTTGTAGGGGAGCGAAGGAGTTGCTCACAACGGGATATACGTAAGGAGGGGCACAACTGGATGCAGGCTGGAGAAAATATTTTTAAAAAAAATCACAAGACGGCCAAAACAGCCGTCATGTGAGCGGTGAGCAGCGGTTAAATCTGGTCTTCTGGCTCGAGCGCGTCCTGAATCGCATCCGCCAGGTTGGAGATCTCATTAGCAACCGCCTGAAGATCCCATGATGCTTTTGAACCGCTGGCGGAGGTTGAGGCACTGACGGATTCCTTCGCCACAGCTAAAGCGGCCGCCACAGCGATGGTCCGCTTGTGTTGTTCCGGCGTCATACCCATTGGGGGTGGTGCAAAGTAGTCATTGACCATTTCATCTCTCCGTTTACAGCGTTCAATAAAAATAAATCCTGCGTGCATTATCAGGATATTGAGCGCGAGTGCGACTAAAAGTTTACACCACACTCCTGACAGTTTCTGTCACAGTCCTCTCGTACTCTACAGCGGTAAACACACAAGGAGAAAAAAACCATGTTCACCGCTGATATGACTATTCTTTACGTCCCCAACGTTGTGAAGAGTGCCGACTTTTATGCATCGCTGTTTGATATCAAGCCGATTAATGTCACGCCCACTTTTGCGATGTTTGTTTTTGAGAACGGATTCAAACTGGGTTTGTGGTCGAAATACACCGTTCAACCGCCAGTGGATACGCAACAGTTTTCGGTTAACGGTGAAATCACTTTCAAAGTGCAGCACAAAGCGGACGTGGATTTCCTCTATAACGAATGGGGTGCATTCCGCGAAATCACCATTGTGCAGTCGCCTGCTGCAATGGATTTTGGCTACACCTTCACGGCGATTGATCCTGACGGACATCGTTTACGCGTGATGTGGTTGCAACTGGAAGATTGATGTTATGGGGCGGCCAGATGGCCGCCCATTCGCTGCGCTATATTTGCGGCGGGATAAACGCCTGTACCGGCGTTAGCTCCCCGGTGTATTTGCGCATCTGCACCACAGTGATTTGCCCACTGCAGCCCTGAGTCAACGACGACGTGCCAATATCCAGCGTCAGCACATTCGGGTTGCCGTGACGACATAACGGCCGCAGCGCGGTGGGATCGACGGGATCGTACCAGGCACCCGTCGGCAACTGCACCACGCCCGGCATCACCGTGTCGGTCACACGCGCGCTAGCGAGTACGTGACCACGCTGGTTATAAAGCTCAATAATCTCGCCGTCTTGAATACCCAAAGATGCCGCATCATCCGAATTTAGGCTGCACACCTCCCGCCCATCACGTTTACCGCTCAGGCTGTAATCACCGAAATCCAGCTGGCTGTGCAGACGCGTCGCGGGCTGATTAGCGATCAGCCAGAACGGATGGTCGGCATCGGGCTTTTGCTGCGGCTCTCGCCACACCGGATGTCCCGGACAGTTTTCATAATCAAAACTGGCAATAGTCGCCGAATAGATTTCGATTTTTCCGCTCGGTGTTGGCAGTGGTGAAGCATCCGGATCGGCACGGAAGGCGTTCATCATCCGTCCACCGTCTTTGAGCTGCGGCAATTCCAGCACCCCCTGCTGCCAGAACTTTTCAAAATCGGGGATCTCGACCTGATGCGTTGCCAGCTTTTGCTGCAACTGTGCGTAGTGGTGTTTCAGCCAGCCACGCGTATCGCGACCTTCGGTAAACGCCTCTTCGCATCCCAGCCTGCGTGCCAGCTCGGCAAAAATGGTGTAATCATCTTTGGCTTCGCCGTGCGGTTGCGCGACCGGCTGCATGGCAAACAAATGGCGATCGGTCGGCGCCCCACCCACATCCTCGCGCTCTAACGTCATGGTGGCGGGCAATACGATATCGGCATGGCGCGCACTGGAGGTCCAGGCAATCTCATGCACAATCAGCGTATCCAGCTGGCAAAATGCCTGACGGAGTCGCGCTAAATCCTGATGGTGATGGAACGGATTACCGCCCGCCCAGTAGGCTAAACGAATATGCGGATAGGTTAAGCGGCGGCCATTGTAGTCAAACGGCTTACCCGGATTGAGCAACATGTCTGAGATGCGCGCCACCGGGATGAGACGATCGATGCCATTCTTGCCCTGCGGCAAAGCCGGGAAACTCACCAGGTTGTGATGCTTACCGTAATGACCCAACGCACCCAGCGCATAGGTGTAACCGCCGCCCGCTAAACCCGGTTGACCCAGCGCAGCGGCCAGCACCAGCCCAAGCCACACCGGTTGCTCGCCGTGTTCCGAACGTTGCAGCGCATGTGCAACGGTAACCAGCACGCGTTTACCGGGTAACTGGCGGGCAAAATCAGCGATAAATTCCGCGCTGACACCGCAAATCTCCGCGGCCCAGGCGGCGTCACGCGGTGTGCCATCCTCTTCACCACGAATATAGGCGACCATTTCCGGCCAACCCACGGTATAGCGACTCAGGAAGGCTTCGTCCGTTAGCTGTTCTTCAATCAATACGGACAGAACACCGAGAATAAAGGCGGCATCGGTGCCTGGACGCAAGGCCAGCCACTCCCCTTTGGCTTCGTCGGGCAGATCGCTTTTCAATGGGCTTACTGAGATAAAACGTGTGCCGCGTTGTGCAGCCTGCTGCATAAAACCGCGCTCGGTGTGTTCACTTAATCCACCGCTCGCCACCTGCGAGTTTTTCAGCGCCAGACCGCCGAAGGCGATGACAATTTCACTGTGCTGGGCAATCTCTTCCCAGCTCACGCCACGTCGCGCAATCTCGTTCATGTCGCCGACAATATGTGGCAGCAATACCGAAGCAGAGCCGGAACTGTAGCTGTTTACCGAACGCACATAGCCGCCCAGCGTGGTATTCAGGAACCGGTGTACCTGGCTTTGCGCATGGTGAAAACGTCCGGCGCTCGACCAGCCGTAAGACCCACCAAAGATACCTTCCGGACCATGAGTGTCGCCCACGCGCTTTAATTCTC
Organism: Erwinia sp. S63; assembly: GCF_016625195.1. Taxonomy (GTDB): domain Bacteria; phylum Pseudomonadota; class Gammaproteobacteria; order Enterobacterales; family Enterobacteriaceae; genus Pantoea. Next base: position 119,216 of record NZ_JACVUP010000004.1, on the reverse strand, counting down.
GCGATACCAGTTCGTAAGCCTGTTCCCAGCTAACCGCAACGTATTCGTCATTGCCACGGCGCTGATCGGGGCCGGGGCCATCTTCCAGCCAGCCACGACGCACCATCGGACGCGAGACGCGAGCCGGATGATTCAAAGCGGTGCGGAAATTTTGCAGCAGCGGGCTGGGATCGGGATCGCCTTTAAAGGGTTCGATAGTGAGCTGGTCGCCCGATTGCTGAGCATGAAAAGCGCCCCAGTGGGCGCTGTGCATTACCGGTTTTTGCGTCATCACTGTTCCTGGCTGTCAAAAAAGAAAAACGGTGCTTAGAGCACCGTTGCAATAAAGTTTCTTACGCGCCCGTTTTCCGGGTCGTCGAGGACTTGCTGAGTCGGTCCGGCTGCCACGATTTTGCCGTCTTCCATAAAGACAATGTTGTCGGCAACCTCGCGCGCAAAACCAATCTCGTGGGTGACAATCACCATGGTGATGCCGGAGTGCGCCAGCTGTTTAATCACCTGTAGCACTTCGCCCACCAGTTCTGGATCCAATGCTGAGGTCGGTTCATCAAACAGCATTACGCCGGGGTCCATCGCCAACGCGCGGGCGATCGCTACGCGCTGTTGCTGTCCACCCGAAAGATTCTGCGGCCACTCCTCTTCGCGCCCTGCCAGCCCGACCTGCTTAAGCAGTGATAGTGCTTTGCTGGTCGCCTGTTGACGGTTTTGCTTTTTGACGCGCATCGGCGCATCCACGATGTTCTGCAAAACAGTGCGGTGCGGGAACAGGTTGAACTGCTGGAACACCATGCCAATTTGCGCACGCTGACGCGCAATCTCACCGCTGCTTAATTCGTGCAGTGCCTGACCTTTCTGTTTATAGCCAATGATTTCGCCACCGATACGAATGGTGCCGCCATCGAGCTTTTCCAGATGGTTGATGCAGCGCAGCAACGTGGATTTCCCCGAACCTGAAGGCCCGAGGATCACCGTCACCGAACCGGCGGGAATATCCAGATTCACTTCATCCAGAATCGTGACGCCGGAGAAACGTTTGGTGACTTTACGTAAGGCGATCGCTTCAGCCATTGCTCACGCTCCTTTCAGGTTTCTGCGCGCTAAAGCCCGGCAATGATTTAAACAGGCTGCGTTTTTCACGGCGCGTGACGCCACGGCCAAAATAGCGTTCAACGTAGAACTGACCAATCGACAACACCGAAGTCATCAGCAGATACCACAGCGTTGCCACCAGCAGCAGCGGAATCACTTCATAAGTACGCTGATAAATGATCTGCGCGGAGAACAGCACATCCTGCAGCGAAATCACTGACACGACTGCGGTGGTTTTCAACTGACCAATAATTTCATTTCCCGCCGGCGGCATAATCGCGCGCATTGCCTGCGGCAGCACGGTATGACGGAAAATCTGCGCCGGGCGATAACCCAGTGCACGCGCCGCTTCCAGCTGACCATTGCCCACACTCTGGATGCCGGCACGCACAATTTCAGCAGCGTAGGCAGACTGATGCATCACTAGCGCGATCACCGCCGCACTGAATGGACTCACCAGCGCATTAGATTGGGTGCTCCACAGCTCGCCCAGACCAGGGATCGACAGTGAAATCGTCGGATAGAGTGCGGCAATGTTGTACCACAGGAACAGCTGCACCAGCATCGGTACACCACGGAAGAACCAGGTGTAGAACCAGCTGACGCCCACCAGCACCGGATTCGATGAAAGACGCATCAGCGCCAGCACCGTACCAAAAGCAAAGCCCAGCACCACCGAAATCGCGGTTAGCTGCAGCGTCATCAGTACGCCCTGCAGGATCGATTCGCCGGTGAAGTTTTCCGCAATCACGCTCCATTCGAAGCGTGGATTGTTAATCATCGAGTGCGCCATTGCCACGACGCACAACAGCACTACCAGCGCACTCAGCCAGCGTCCGTAGTAACGTTTGCCGACGATCCGCAGATCGTCGGTGTGGTCACGAACATCACTCATTGAAAGATTTCCTGATTACGTTTGGATTCTTTGACTGCGCCAAAACCGATACCCCAGTTGTCGAGGATCTTTTTGTAGCTGCCATCTTTGATCAGCGAGTTCAGCGCGGCCTGTACAGCTGGATCCAGCGCAGAATCTTTCGGGAAAGCGACAGAAACTGGCGCGTCATGCACGGTGATTTCGCCGCTCAGCGTAATAGGCTTAATCACCTTCGCCTGCCACAACAGACCTTCATATGGACCGAGGAACATTGGCACGCGTCCGCTGACCACGGCTTGTACACCAGCTGGACGATCCGGGAATACGGAAACTTTGATCGGTTTTTTACCCGCCGCTTCACAAGCTTTGCTGGCTTCTTCCAGACGTGTCACCTGAGTGGTGCCCGAACCGGCGCCCACTTCCAGGCCGCACACCGCATCCAGGGTTTTGAACGGTGCCACATTGGCATCTTTGCGCGAGATAATGCCCAACAGACTGGCATCGTAGTAGCTGACGAAATCGATAATTTTGGCGCGTGTCGCGGTGGCGTTGATATTGGAGAGTGCCACATCGTAACGACCGGTTTTCAAGCCAGGAATGATGTTGTCAAAGCCGCCGGTGTCGCGCCACTGAACCTGAATCCCTAAGCGCTCACCCACAGCGTTCATTACGTCAATTTCACGGCCGGCCAGCGTTTTGTTATCTTCTTTATAGAAAGTCGTTGGCGGCGTATTTGGGTTGGTTCCTGCCACGATAAAGCCGCGCTTTACCACATCCGCCGGCAGCAGGCTTTTCAGCGCTGGATCGGCCTGAACATGGAGTGAGCTGTCAGTTGGGACGGATTGATCGGCGGCAAACGCGGTGTGCGCACTCAATGCAAGTGCAAGCAAGGTGATACCTTTAGCGAGTTTCACTGGAACCTTCTCCTGATATATATAAATGTTTCCCTGTAGGGAAAAGGCGTAGAGGTAGCGATGTATTTTTCTTCTTCCTCACCTCTCGGCGGAAAGAAATTTTCATCCTCTGAACGTCCCGGAGCCATTCTCAGTAAGATGTGCAGCGATCACAAATGCGAAAAACGGATATCTATTGCCAGATTTCGGGAATAGAACCTGGCACCCGTGGTGACGGGGACGACCGCGCCAGCAATGGCGCGGTGTCAGGTGAGGTATTCAGATTTAGTCAGGTATTCAACAGCCTGCTTTTACCATGGCTTATGATCGTTTTCTTCTTAACAAGACATTATCGTTCTAAGCGTTTGCGTATAGGCTCAAACTCTTTCGTCGCATGGCGTGGAACGGTATCGGGTAGATTCTGCTCGGCGGCCTGCCAGTATTGCCAAGACACTTTCTTATCGCCCAGTTCGTAATCCATGCCAGCTGACTTCCCGGAAGCTGTAGAGCGTCCAATGAACTAACTAAAGCTATTACCGCCATGTTGAGGTTGCAGCCAGAAATCCATCTTTTCGCTGGCTTTGGCCAGAGGAATGGTCATCGAAATCAGCAGCAGGAATGTAAAGGTTTGTATGATCCGGCGCACACTTTCTCCTTAATTTATGCGAGTCCTTAGCACTCATTTTGGTGCAGGCTCGAAACTAAACTGATTCCCATATAGTTACCGTGCGTTATCACTGATTTTTAGCTGGCTGATTTGTAAGGATTTGATGACAATTAGATGAACGCTTTTCATTCGCAAAGTTTTTAATCTCATACCTCATCCCTGCTTTACGTTTCTTCACGTTTCCCCCGCATTTAGCACCAATCATGGAGAAAAAAAGGAGACGCAGGTTTGTCGCATATACAATGAGAAACATTCTCATTATCATGCGCATTTGCTTACATATGTTAATACTTCAGGGAGAAGATTTAAGTGAATGTAACTTTGTATGTCAGGAAGCGCCCTCTTGCACTGATTGTGGCAGCCTTGCTCACCTCACCTGCTTATGCCGCAGAACCCACGGAAAAACTGGCTGACGATGAATCGATGATCGTCACTGCAGAACAGGGTCTGAAACAGCAGCCTGGCGTTTCCACCATTACCGCTGAGGACATTAAGAAAAGCCCACCGGTTAACGATCTCTCCGATATCATCCGCAAAATGCCGGGCGTCAACCTGACCGGTAACGGGGCCAGCGGCAGTCGTGGTAACAACCGTCAGATTGATATTCGCGGCATGGGCCCGGAAAACACCTTAATCCTGATCGATGGCGTGCCGGTCAGTTCGCGTAACTCCGTGCGTTACAGCTGGCGAGGCGAACGTGACTCGCGTGGCGACACCAACTGGGTGCCCGCGGAGATGGTCGAACGTATTGAAGTGATTCGTGGCCCAGCAGCGGCGCGTTATGGTTCGGGTGCAGCGGGTGGCGTGGTGAACATCATCACTAAGCGCCCGACCAATGACTGGCATGGTTCGCTGTCACTGTTCACCAACCAGCCTGAGAACAGTAAAGAGGGCGATACGCGTCGTGCCAACTTTAACCTCAGCGGCCCGCTGGCAGGCGATGCGTTAACTATGCGTCTGTATGGCAACATCAACCGCACTGATGCGGATGCGTTCGACATCAACACAGCAGAAAATGGTTCATACGCGGCCGGTCGTGAAGGCGTGCGCAACAAAGATATCAACGCTGTGTTGTCATGGAAAATCACGCCATTGCAGGTGATTGATTTCTCATACGGCTACAGCCGTCAGGGCAATATCTATGCGGGTGATACGCAGAACAGTAACAGCAATGCCAGCACTGGTGGATTAGTCGAATCACTCTACGGTGATGAAACCAACCGCCTCTATCGTCAAACTTACGGAATTGCGCATAACGGTATTTGGGATTGGGGTACGTCCAAACTCAGCTTCAACTATGAAAAGACCAACAACACCCGCCTGAAAGAGGGTACCGCTGGTCGTACTGAAGGGATGATCAATACCGACGAGTACGCTACCAGTCGCCTGGAGAGCTATCGTGCAGGAGGGGAAATTAACTTCCCGCTCCAGTTGTTGGTCGATCAGACTGTTACGTTGGGCGCGGAATGGAATCGTGATGAACTCAACGATCCAGCATCAATGCTTTCCGCTACCAGCACCGACACAGACATTGGTGGCATTTCAGGTGATCCTTCGCAGCGTAATAGCAAGAACAGCGCGACCATTAGCTCCCTCTATTTTGAAGACAATATCGCCGCAACAGATAGCACCGAAGTGATCCCAGGTTTACGCTTCGATTATCACGATAAGTTTGGTGCTAACTGGAGCCCTAGTCTGAACATTTCACAAGGTTTGGGTGACTACTTCACGCTGAAAGCGGGGATTGCACGCGCCTTTAAAGCTCCCAATCTCTACCAGTCAACTCCGGGTTATTTGCTCTCAACTCGTGGCAATGGATGTCCGATTGGCATTGCCTCGCAATGCTACCTGATTGGCAGCGATGAACTCGATCCTGAAATCAGCGTCAATAAAGAAGTAGGACTTGAGTTCAATAACGCGGGATATTCCGCAGGCATTACTTATTTCCGTAATGACTACAAAAACAAAATTATTTCAGGAACCGATCGTGTTGCCGTGACTGACAGTGGCTATAACGTACTGCGTTGGGAAAATGGCGGTAAAGCCATCGTTGAAGGACTGGAAGGAAACCTGACCATACCGTTAATCGCTGATGTTTTGGAATGGCGTTCGAATGCAACGTACATGTTCCGCTCTGAAAGCAAAAAAACAGGGAATCCACTTTCAGTTATTCCAGAATTCACCATTAACTCGCAGTTAGAGTGGCAGGCCACTCAAGATCTGAGCGCCAACATTAACTGGACGCAATATGGTCGCCAAAAACCGCGTCAGAATGTTGAAACCAATATCGACACGAGCAACATGACCACTCAGGAGATCAGCCCTTATTCCGTTGTCGGCTTGAACCTCAATTACAATATCACCAAAAGCTTGCGTGCTAATGCGGGTATCAACAACCTGTTTGATAAACGCATCTATCGCGAAAACTCAGGTGCATCAACCTACAACGAACCAGGCCGCGCCTATTACGCTGGCGTCACCATGTCGTTCTAAGTCCTGAAGGGTGGCCTTCTCAAGGCCGCCCTATTTATTTGCTTTCTTATCTCCTTGTTAACTCATCAATTTCCATCCAAAATCACATCAATATTATTTTGACGTTTAGCCTGCAAATTTTGATGGTTTTACGTCAAATAACCGCTCGCCGCTGCACATCGCATCCGCTAATTTCATCGCTATCTCCCCTACAGGATATAACCGATGATCAAAGAAGCGTTTTATCGCACAGGTCACCCCGCACCTCAACTCGGCGTCAGCCCTCTCTCCTGGGTCAATGAAGTGCTGCAATACTTAGGCGCAGGGACCTCGGCCGAACACTGTTTGAAGGAAGCGAAACAGGCCGGATTTCAGGGCGTCGAGCTGAGTCGCATATTCCCGCGTGAACCGGGTGCACTGAAGCAGTTGCTGGCACAACATCAACTGCAACTGGTGTCAGGCTGGCACGACGGATTCCTCACCGAACGCAGCGTTGAGCAGGAATTGGATGCAGTGCACAACCATGCCGCCCTGCTGCAGGAAAACGGCGCTAAAGTGATGGTGTACGGTGAATGTGGCTGGATGGCCGACAACGCGCTGGATGTGCCGCTGAGCACCCGACGTCTGCTGCCGGAGAATCAGGTCGCCGCCTATGCCAATCGCCTCTCCCGCTTTGCCGAAGCGCTGTTTGACCAATACGGTTTACGCCTTGCCTACCACCACCACCTGATGATGGTGGCCGAAACGCTGCCTGAAATCCGTGCGCTGATGGGTGCCTGTACGCCTGCGTTGGGTTTGCTGCTGGATACCGGGCACGCCACCGCCGCCGGATTCTCCTATACGCAACTCATCGATGAATTCGCCGACCGCATTTGCCATATCCATCTGAAGGATGTGCGACTGGATCGCCTGCAACAGGTGCGAGCCAGTGGCATGACTTTTAACGAAGCGGTGCTCGCCGGGATGTTTACCGTGCCAGGCGATGGCGGTATTGATTATCGGCCGCTGGCGGAGTTTGTCGCTCGCAGCGGTTATCAGGGCTGGATGGTCGTAGAAGCCGAGCAGGATCCGGCGAAAGCGCCCCCCTTAGAGACCGTGACCCGCGCACAACGTTTTGTTGCCCAACACATTTTACCTGTAAACGCTTAAGGAGCCGCTGATGGCTGGAAAAACACTGAATGTTGGCCTGATCGGTTCAGGCTTTATGGGCCAGGCACATGCCGATGCATGGCGGCGCGCGGGTTTACTGTATCGCAACCTGGCGCTACAGCCCGTTCTGCATACGCTAGCAGATGTCACGCCCGCACTGGCCGAAGAAGCGGCTCGACGCTACGGCTTTCAACACAGCACGGCGGACTGGCAGTCGATGGTGAACAATCCTGAGGTCGATATTGTCGATATCACCACGCCTAACAGCATGCACTTCGACATGGCGCTGGCCGCGATTCGTGCGGGTAAACACGTTTACTGCGAAAAGCCGCTCACCGTTTCGTTGCAGGAAGCGCAAACCCTGGCCCAGGAAGCCGAGCGCGCTGGCGTGAAGACCATCATGGCGTTCAATAACATCAAAACGCCGGCAGCGCAGTTGGCGAAGAAGATGATCGATCGCGGTGACATCGGCACACCAACCCGCTTCCGTGGGTGGTTCGATCAGGGATTTTTCAACGATCCCGAACTGCCATGGAGCTGGCGTTGCTCGCGTGAACAGGCAGGTTCTGGCTCACTCGGTGACTTAGGCTCACACGTGGTAAGCGTGGCGCAATATTTGATGGGACCTATCAAGAGCGTGGTGGGTCAGGAGCAGTTGTTTATTGACACGCGCCCCGCTGCGGGTGGTGGTTCAGGCTATGGTGCCCAGGCAGATAAACAGGCTGCGCGCTTGAAAGTGGAAAACGACGATCAGTTCCAGGCGCTGGTCACCTTCGAGAACCGCGCCGGTGGCGTGATTGAATCCTCACGCATCTCCGCAGGCAAAGTGTTCGGCATTGCCTGGGAAATCTCCGGTACTGAAGGCACCATCATCATGGACGGTGAGCGCTTTAACGAACTGAAGATTGCACGTTATGGCGATGCGAAACACGATCGCGGCTTTAAAACCATTTATGCCGGTTCTCAGGTCGAGCAATTCGGAGGCTTCTTTGGCTTCGATTTCGCTGGCGGTGGCCTGGGATACTTCGATGTGAAAGTGATCGAAATTTACGACCTGATTAAAGGCCTCAGCAGCGAAGCCGGTTGTTTCCCGGACTTCCGCTTTGGCCTGGAGAATCAGCAGATCATTGAAGCGATGGTGCGCTCTTCTGCCAGCGGTGAACGCGTGGAGATCGCCAGCCTGCGCAACTAACTAAAAAACTCGCGCAGTGCTTCAGCCAGCGCCTGCGGTTGCTCATCCGGGATGAAGTGACCGCAGTGCGCGATTTTGATACCTGAAACCTGTGCCGCAAACTCCCGAAGCGGGATTGCCATATCCGGGATCGAGCCTTGATCGGCGCTCACCGCCAGTAACGGCACGGTTAACTTGCCGTTATCACGCAACAAAGCACGGTTTTGTTCCGCCGAGATACTCACCTCGCGATAGGCCGCCATACCTGCACGCAAAGCACCGTTTTGTTGCAGCAACCGCGTATATTCCGTCATATCGTCTGCGTCAAAAACCATGGGGCTGACGGCTTTGCGTTTCAGGAACCACTCCAGATAGATCTCCTCACGCCCGGCAATCAAGGCTTCAGGCAGATCCGGCAGCAAATGGAAGGCAAAATGCCAGGTTTTCCAGGCCTTATCAGGTGTAGCGGGCAGAGCATCCGGCAAGGTGACGCCCGGAATGCCCGCATCCAGCAGTGCCAGTTTTTTTATCTGACTGGCATAGTGCATAGCAAATGGCCACGCCACCCACGCGCCGACATCATGCGCCGCAAGATAGTAGTGATGGATGTTCAGTTGACATAGCAAGCCCTGAACTTTTTCCGCCAGAGAAGTGGTGTCATAGCCGCTATAAGGTTTATCGGAATCCCCCTGACCGGGAAGATCAGGCGCGATAATGGAGTAACGATCGCCGAGCAGAGCCATCACCTTGCGCCATGCAAACCAGCTTTGCGGGAACCCGGCTAACAGTACCAGCGTTTCACCCTGCGGGTTGCCGCCGCTGACGTAGTGCAATCGGACTCCGTCTACGGTGGCGTAGTGATGGGAAAAATCAGTCAGGCTGTCAACGGGCTGCGACCAGCGTGACGTTGATTTCAATTCTGAGGCATTCATCGGTTTCTCCTAAAAATTGGAAATGATTACTTCCTAATTGGTTAAAGTTCTAGTCGGATAGGTTGAGCATATAATCGATCCTGAATTGGCATGGGTAGCCGCGTTCTCGTTTAGATATTTGAGTTTGCGGTAGGGGAAATACCATTTAGGAAATGATTGATTCCCAAATGGTACAGGATGGGGTGAAGGAATGGCAAGCGGTGCTAGTGAGATCCCGAATTAAGGCGCAACACGATACTGAACAAAATCCGTTTTGGTTGCGACCTGATCATACAGTGCCCGGGCACGGTAATTATTCTCGCGCGTCATCCAATATACTTTCGCGCAGTTCAACGCCTCAGCGGCAGCATTCACCGCTGCGATCAACGCGCGACCCGTGCCTTGTTTACGCCCGTCTGGGCTGACGAACAGATCCTGCAGGTAACAATAGTCACCCAGGGTCCAGGTACTGCGATGGCAAATAAAATGCACCAAGCCCGTTAACTTGCCCTGCTCTTCCGCCACCAGACAATGCATCGGCTCGCCTTCCGCAAGCAGTCGTTGGAATGTCGTTTGAGTGACTTCTTCCGTGACTTCACTGACATAAAAGTCGAGATAGCCCAACCACAGCGATTTCCACTGTGCGTAATCCTCTGCAGTGAGTTTTCTAATCACCTGTTCCATTTCTTTCTCTCCATTGTTGGCGTGTGATGGTGAACATCAAACTGGCGGGCGGATCTTGCGGATTAAATACCCTTTCGAGGAAAGTCATCCCGACCTTTTCCAGTACGCGGCGTGATGCGGTGTGGTTCTCTCTCACCACACCGACGATTTCTCTCAGCTTTAGGTCTTCAAAACCGTGGCGGATGGCACGATGCGCGAGTTCGGTCGCATAGCCTTTTCCCCAGGCATCCGGTTCAAAACGGTATCCCAAATTGTTGGTTCTGCGCCCTTTGAATTCGCTGACGAATACGCCACCGAAACCAATCACATGCTGCGGATTACTTTTCTCCATGATGGCCCAGTCATCGAAACCATGAATGGCGCGATCTTTGATTCTGCGCAGTAACACTTCTCGCGCATGATCAATATTGGGATAAGGCCCGCGCGGGTTAAATTGATATGTTCTCGCATCGCCATAGATGCGAAAAAGCGCCTGCAAATCGGTGCGCTCAACCGGCCGATACAGCAGCCTTTCAGACTCCCAATGCATTCAATCCCTCGCCGTTTTTTAGTTATCCAGCCAAGTAACATAGCACCGCGACATCGCTTTGAGTGTTAAGAATTTTTGCTATGATGTCAGCCCATCTTTCTAATGATTGAATCTGAACCATGCGAACATCGGACTCGTTGCGACTTCTGCTGCTGGCGGCTATCTGGGGAGCCAGTTTTCTTTTTATGCGTATTGCCGTTCCCGCGCTGGGTGCGGTGAATACGGCTTTTTTGCGCGTGTTATGTGGCGCATTGGGTTTAATCATCGTGATGGCCGTGCTGCGCATTCCGCGTCGCTTCGAAGGCAAACTGGGTTGGGCAATGTTGCTGGGTGTGATTAACTCAGGATTACCTTTCCTGATGTATTGCCTTGCCGCTCGCGTGCTACCCGCAGGCTACTCCGCGATACTCAACGCTACAGCGCCGTTAATGGGTGTCGTAATTGGTGCGGCGCTCTTCAATGAACAACTGACCGTGAGTAAAGTGCTGGGCATGGTGGCCGGTTTTTTCGGCATTATTTTAATCAGCGCCACCGGCGAAGGGGTGCTCTCGCACGCATTGATACTTGGCATTGCGGCTTGTCTGGTCGCCACCACCTGTTACGGTTTTGCCGGCTTTCTGGCCAAACGCTGGATCGGTTCGCGCGGCGGGCTTGATGCCACGAAAGTGGCGTTCGGTAGCCAGTTGGGCGCCTCGCTTTTCCTGCTGCCTTTCTTTGCCTTCAGCGCCCCGCAAACGCCGGCGGCGAACTGGCAAATACCTGAAGTCTGGGCCTGCATCCTGGCCGTCGGCTTTATTTGCACCGCGCTGGCCTACATCATTTACTTCCGTTTGCTGGCCGATATAGGTCCGCTGCGCACCCTCACCGTCACCTTCCTGATTCCGCCTTTTGGTATCCTGTGGGGCTGGTTAGTGCTGGACGAGCAGATCAATCAGGGCTTTATGGGCGGTGCATTGTTGATCGTGCTGGCGGTATGGCTTGTCACGCGCAGCGGAATGGTCAAAGCTGCCAGGCCGACTACCACTGGCAGTCAATAGCACTATTTTTTACTGGTGGGCTTTAGCGACCGATTGAGATCCTGAATACGCTTCATGGTTTTTACCGTGCGCGATGACGTCGCTGAAGCCACCGACAAAATCAACATCTCCAGACACACCAGCACGGTGCCGTGCAATGGCATACGACCATTCTCCCCACCGCGCGGCACATTGATGATCACATCCGCTTCTTTGGCAAAGGCTGAATCTAAGGCGTTGGTCAGCAAAATCACCGGCATCCCCAGCCGCTTCGCCTCCTTCAGGGTAGTCAGCCCTTCTTTATGGGCAGATTTCTGCGCCATCATGATCAGCACATCCCCACGCTGTAAGGTGATCAGCTGTTCAGCGAGGGCGATGCCTGAGCGATTAAGCGTGACGGCAGGAATGCCTATGCGCGTGAACAGGCGGGCGCTGTAATCCGCCAGAATTCCTGAAGCATTGATGCCAAATAGCGCCACCTGACGCGCGTCAATCAACATCGCGACAGCCTGAGCCACCGCTTGCCGATTGTGGGGTTCCGAGAGGGCATCGCAGGCGCGTTTATGGCCACCCAACACGAAATCGATCCCCGAATTGATGTCACACGACAGCTCGCTGACGGTGGCGCTCATCTTCTCTTCTGAATTCATCGCCGGGCCAAACCAGGCTTTCAGCGTGGTTTTCAAATCTCGCAAACCGGCAAATCCCAACGCCTGAACGGCACGCACCACGGTGGCATCCGAAGTGTGAGTGGCATCGGCAATTTCCATGGCGGTGGCGTCTAATATTGCCTCACGATTGTCGTGGATATATCGTGCGACCGATTGAAGACTGGACGATAATGACGGCGCACGTGCGCGATAGCGCTCACCTAATACATCAACACGATTTTTTATTTTATTTACGGCCATCTTTTTACCTGTTTGTCTTCAGGGCGTGATTTTGTCTCAATCTGAAGCATCGCATTGTAGTATTTTTTTCATGATAATCCAGCACTCCGTTTGTCACCCCATCTGCAAATTAGCTCAAAACACTCCAACCAGAAATCAACTTATATCATTGTATTAATTGAATTTAAAATAATTAAAACATTGAGATTTATCACATTCACTTAAGGCATTTATGCTGTAGTAACCACGCCATTATTTCCGTTTACTACTACATTCTTTCATGTTTGAATGATTCTCAATAACATCACGCAACCGGATTTTACGCAGCATGATGCCCAGAGAAAGGATATTTCTTGCACTTTTCTCTGCTAAAAAAATTTAACGCCAGCTTCGTTTCATGGACGAAATTTAATTCCGCACCAACACCAGGTTTATTTAAATGAATAACAAAAAGAGTTTCGCTGTTAAAGCACAATGCCATCCGGCCATTATCGCCGCAATATACGGTATCAGCGTTTTCACTGCAGCTGGAAGTCTGGCAGCGGAAAGCAGTAATACCCTGACGGTGTCCGCGCAGGAGAGTAGCCCGCAAGGCTATAACGCCACCAGCAGTTCCGTCGCCAGCAAAACGTCCACGCCGCGTCTGAACGAAGCGCAATCGGTGAGTGTGGTGACCCAACAACAGCTTGAAGATTATCAGGCCGCCAGTCTGACTGATGCGATGCGCTTTGTCAGTGGTGTCACAGAGGGCAATACCCTGGCAGGCACCGAAGATGGCTTTGTGCGTCGCGGATTTGGCAGCAACTCGGATGGTTCGATCTATCGTGACGGCATTCGCAGCAGCCAGGGATTAAATTTTGATGCCACCACCGAACGTGTGGAAGTGCTGAAAGGCTCAGCCTCCCTGCTCTATGGCATTCAAAATCCGGGCGGCGTGATCAACGTGGTGAGCAAAAAACCGCAATATGACTGGCACACCAAAGTCAGCGGCCGTTCCTCCAGCGAAGGTGGTGGCGCTGGCACCGTCGATATCACTGGCCCGCTGGGCAACGGCTTTGCTTTCCGCCTGATCGCCGAAAAGCAGAATCAGGATTACTGGCGCAATTTTGGCAGCGACAAACATACGCTGATCGCGCCTTCGCTGCAGTGGTACGGTGAAAAAGCCAGCTTCCTCGTGAGCTATGAAGATTATCAATACGATATTCCCTACGACCGTGGCACCGCCTTTATCAATGGCAAACCGCTGAATATCGGCTACAAAGATCGTCTCGACGACAAGGCAAATCATGCCTGGGGCCATAACAAAACCCTCAATGCGCATTATGACTGGCAGTTCAATGATGACTGGAGCACGCGCGTCACTTTTGGCTGGAATCAGCGTCAATATGACAATAATGAAGTGCGCGTCACCGCCATTAGCCCCACCACCGGCGTCGTGACGCGTCGTGCTGATGCTAACCGTGGCTTTAACCACAAAACGAAATACGTTTCATGGGATCTGCTCGGCTCACAACAGCTGTTGGGCATGACCCACGATGTGGTGATTGGGACTGATTATGAGATGAACCAGACTTATCGCGCGCATCAGTATCAAGGAAAATCCAATACCGGGTTTAATTTTACCGATCCGCAATACGATATCCTGTCCCCGGTCACCAATAGCACCACGGAAAACACCGCCAACGCCAATAACCTGAACCGCATTCATAGCCGTTCGGTTTACGCCAAAGACAGTATTTCACTGACGGAACAGTGGATTGCGGTACTTGGCGGTCGCTATCAGCATTACGAGCAGCGCGCGTCCAAAGGCTTCGATCCAGTGGTGGAAACACTGAACAGCGAAGGCAATAAATTCCTGCCTCAGGCAGGCCTGATTTATAAAATCACGCCTGATGTGTCGCTTTATACCAGCGTCAGCAAATCCTTTACCCCCTCTACCGATGTGGACGATGACGGCAACGTCGGTAAACCGGAACAGGGCACCACCTGGGAAGTCGGCAGTAAATGGCAGATCTCACCAAAGCTGTTCGCCAGCGTCGCGCTGTACCGCATTGATGAGCGTGACATGTCGCTCAGCATTAACGGTTCAACGCGCGCGATTGATAAAGCCCGTTCCAGCGGCGCAGAGTTTGAGCTAAACGGCGAAGTATTGCCGGGTTGGGATCTCAGCGCTAACTACAGCTACGATAAGGCTGAGATTGTTGATGATGGCGTAAATTCTGCTAACAATGGCAATCGGCTGCAAAATGCACCGCGTCATTCGGGCGCACTCTATCTTAGCCACAATCTCAGTATCAGCGGCATTCCCGGTGATTTCCGCGTCGGAGGCGGCGCACGCTATGTCGGCTCGCGAGCGGGCGATCCTGAAAATAGCTTCACCATGCCGGATTACGTGGTGGCGGACAGCTTTATCGCCTGGAACAATCAGCTGTTTGGTGAAAAAACACAGCTTAAGCTGAATCTGAACAATCTGTTCAACAAACACTATTACACCTCCAGCGGCGGCAATTTGCGCGTGCGTGAGGGTGAAACCCGCAATCTGATGGTCGAGGCCAGCGTTGAGTTCTGATTCTGTGGTTAAAGCGGGCGCCCGTCGCGCCCCTTCCCTTTGGGGGCCAATGCTGATTGTATTGGCCTGCTTCTTACTGGTGCTTAGTAGCGCCGCGCTGGCAAAAACCGTCACGGATATTGACGGTAATCAGGTGGATATCCCTGACCATCCGCAGCGCATTGTGTTGGGCGAAAGTCGCATGCTCTACACGCTGGCGCTGCTGGAACCGGGCAATCCTTTTCAGCATATCGTTGCCTGGCCACAGGATTTGAAAAAATACGATAGCCAGACGTGGAACAGCTTTGCGCACCAGTTCCCGCAAATGCTGAAAATCCCTTCGCTCGGTTCGGGCGGTCCGAATGCCATCAATCCTGAGCAAATCCTGGCACTCAAACCGGATGTGGTGATCCTGCCGAGCCTGGCGCGATACGATGATGCCGATCTACGCCTGGTGAGTATGCTGAAAGCCGCGCATATTCCGGTGGTGAAAATCGATCTGCGCGTGCATCTGCTGAAGAATACCCGTCGCAGCGTGGAGATTTTTGGCGAGGTGCTGAATCAGCAGGCCCGCGCTCAGGCGTTTAACCGTTTTTATGACGCGCATATGCAGGTGATTCGTGACCGGCTGGCCAGTTATCACGGCGCGAAACCTTCGGTATTGTTGCAGTTGCACCTTGGCCGTCGTAATGAATGTTGTGTCACCGCCATCAACGGCAGCCTGGGCGAACTGTTAAATGCGGCGGGCGGCGACAATATCGCGGCTAAAACGCAGCACGGCGTGTTTGGTCGCTTGAGTGAAGAAATGGTGATCGCGGCGCAGCCGGATTATTATTTCGCCACCGGATTTGGCGATAACGATGCGCAGGGTTTGCTGAAGCTGGGGCCTGAAGTGGCACTGCCAGCGGTGCAAAGCAGCTTCGCCCAACTGACCGCGCAGCAAAACGGATTGCGTGAATTAGCCGCGCTACGTAACGGCCACTCCGCCGTCATCTGGATGAATTTTTACCTCAGCCCATGGCACATCGCGGCAACGGAATTTATGGCAAAAACGCTTTATCCTCAGCTGTTCGCGGATGTCGAACCCGAGCAAACGTTAAAGCAAATCTTCCATGATTTCCTGCCCATACCTTATAGCGGGACCTATTTCACTCAAATCCCTGCGAGTTAATAGGCCATATTTATAACCGAAGCGTTAAATACGCTGAGGTTATATTAATAATTAAATATTAACCTTCACAATTCATTTGCTTAAAAAATAAGATGCGAAAAAATACTTGATAATCCACTTATACGCTGCCGCCGCGCTTGTTAATACTCACAGTGGCACTAACCTTAATTCTGCAGTCTGGACATAACGTGTGACGCTATCCACGATTATGTAATCGCAATGCATTAATGAGGACATTTTATGGCCGAGCATAGAGGCGGTTCCGGTAACTTCGCAGATGATAAACAAAAGGCATCTGAAGCGGGTAAAAAAGGTGGGCAAAGCAGTGGCGGCGGTAGTTTTAAAGACAACCCCGAGAAAGCCTCCGAAGCCGGGAAAAAAGGCGGAAAAAGCAGTAACAAAGGCTCTTAAGCCGCACCGGGCGCGCTAGTCGCCTCAACGACAAGGATGCCAATACGTTCTACTGGCAATTGAATAAGTGCAATGACGATATATGACTGACGTCTTGCGCTTATTCTGCTCTCTCCCTCTCATTCCAGTCACGCCTTTTATTTCCATCGCCGCAGTCTTAATAACGCCTCGCTTAAGCTGAAAAATTTCAATTGGTCATTTTTTGACGTGACATATATCACATTTATGCCAGGCTTAATTTATCACTAGCGAAGAACATGGAGATTAAGATGAGTTCATTTACAAATAAAACGCTGCTCACCCATCAATATCCGACACCTCCTTTTAAAAAACAATTACAGGATTTTCCTGGACTGGCGGCAAAAATGGAACCGCGCCCGGATCATGGTGAAACCAGCTATCGGGGCACCGGTCGTTTAACCGGTCGTAAAGCGCTGATTACCGGCGGCGATTCCGGGATTGGTCGTGCGGTGGCGATTGCTTACGCGCGTGAAGGTGCCGACGTGGCGATAAATTACTTGCCCGATGAAGAACAGGATGCGGCAGAGGTGATTAAACTGATTGAAGCGGAAGGTCGTAAAGCGATTGCCATACCGGGAGATATTCGCTCCGAATCCTTTTGCCAGCAGCTGGTAAAGGAAGCGGCGACGAAACTCGATGGTCTGGATATTTTGGTCAACAACGCCGGTCGTCAGCAGTTCAATGAATCGATTCGTACCCTCTCGACAGAAGATTTTGATGCGACGTTTAAGACTAACGTGTATGCCATGTTTTGGATAACGAAGGCAGCGCTGGAGTACCTACCGGCGGGTTCATCGATCATTAACACGTCATCAGTGCAGGCCTACGATCCCAGCGCCATCCTATTGGATTATGCCCAGACCAAAGCGTCGATTGCGGCATTTACTAAAGCTTTAGCCAAACAGTTGGGTAAAGACCAAATCCGCGTAAACGCCGTGGCACCCGGCCCTTACTGGACTGCATTGCAGGTGTGTGGCGGGCAGCCGCAGGAGAAAGTGGAGAAATTTGGTGCTTCCGCGCCACTGGGTCGCCCCGGTCAACCGGCTGAAATCGCGCCGCTCTATGTGACGTTTGCGGAAACCACCAATAGCTTCACCTCCGGACAAGTCTGGTGTTCTGATGGCGGCACCGGCACGGTTTAACCACGATAAAGGGCGCATCCATTTTGATGCGCCCCTTTCGATCTTACCCCGATGTTTTCAGGCGCGGTGTGCGAAACACCAGCATGATGCCGAGCAGAATAGCCAGCATTCCCATCATCCCCGACCACGGCAGCGCATTACCCAACAGCAAGTAATCCAGCACCGCCGTTATCACCGGAACCAGATAAAACAAACTGGTGACGTTAACGATGCTTCCCGCACTCAGCAGCCGATACAGCAATAACTGCGCCACCACCGAGACCATCACCCCGAGAAACAGCACGGAAATCCAGAAGTGCAACGTAAAGTCGATATGGAAGGCTTTGACCGGAAGCAGGAGAGCACACAGCGCCAGGCTCACCGCGTATTGCAGCGGCAGTACCTGCGCGGGATGCTGGGACACCTTTTTCTGCATGATGGCACCAAACGTCATACACAGCAGTGCGCCGAGAGCGAAGACAATGCCGCTCAACGGCAACTGCGATGCCGCCAGACTGCGCCACACCAGCAGTATCAATCCTGCTAAGGCGATCAGCAATCCCAGTAATCGCGTGCACTGCATGCGCCTTTCCACGACGCAGAGCGTCAGGATCGGTTGTATGCCCATGATGGTGGCAATCAAACCAGGCGTTACTCCCTCGGCCATCGCCTGGAAGTAACACACGGAATAGGCGCCAATCAAAATCAGCCCGGTGAACATCACCGTTTTTCGGCTGCCCGCATCGGGTAACCAGCGACGCCGAAAAATGCCCACCAGCATTAATGCGGCAAGCGCCACACTGAAGCGCACGATCAACAGCGCCATCGGTGAGGCATTGTCTAAACCAAGGCGAGAGAAGATGGCCGCACTGCCCCACAGCAGCACGAAGCCCGACGTCGCCGCTTGCGACGCCAAAGACGAAGAACGCATGAAAATGCTCCTAAAACAAACGTTGGAAATTTAAGCGTGAAGACTTCCGGTTCTTAGCGAACCACAACGAGTGCAGGAGGCGGTGGCGGACAGCAGATCGCATACAGGCCATGTTCGTATGACGGGGAAGATGCAGCTGAAAGTGTCATTTACGCAGGCCTGTAGTGAAAATGGGGAGTTAAGAAACAAAAAGTTAACAGATCGCTGTGTGCTTGTCATCCATTGAGTCGCGCGGGAAATACCTCACGCAACCATTCGATAAACACGCGTAAACGCTGGGTCAGATGGCGGTTTTGCGGATACACGACGTGAAACGGATAGCTGGCGGGCCGCCAATCCTTCAGTATCTCCACCAGCGCGCCTGACGCTAAATCTGCCGCTGCTGCGTATCGAAATGTCTGGATGATGCCTAATCCCGCCACTGCAGCCGCCAGATGCGCGTTGCTCTCATTAATGCCGATGCGATGCTCGATTTTCATTTCCTGTTTCTCATTCCCTTGCATGAAACGCAGGGGAAAAGCGCGTCCGCTTTGTGGGGATAAATAGCTAATCCAGCGATGCCCATTTTTCAGTTCCTGCGGATAGGCTGGTACGCCGTAGGTTTTGAGATAACCGGGTGCCGCGCAGGTGATCATCTCTGCATCACCAAGATGACGCGCCACCAGCGATGAATCGCCGAGCGGCCCGCCACGAATCACGCAATCGACATTGTCGCTTATCAGATCTACAGCCCGGTCCGACACGCCGAGGTCCAGGCGGATTTCGGGAAATCGCGCGACGAAATCAGGTAACAGTGGGATGAGGACGTCACGCGCCGTTGATCCGCCGATATCAATGCGTAGATACCCGCGCGGTGTACCGTTTACCGCGTTAAATGATCCATCAATATCTTCCAGGTCACGCACGATGCGTAGCGCTTTATCGTAGTAATCACGTCCCTCAGGCGTGACGGTCACGCGCCGTGTGGTGCGCTGAAGCAGGCGCACGCCCAGATGCCCCTCTAACTCCTGCACCAGTTTGCTCAACGTGGCATTAGGCATATCCAGTGAATCGGCCGCGCGGGTAAAATTTCCCGCCTCCACCACGCGCGCGAAGGCTCGTATTGCCAACAGTTGGTCCATGCTGATTATCCATACACAGGAATAGTGATTTCGATTTTACACCATTTATCACTAAACCATGCACGGTTACATTGCCTTCCATGCACTGCGATGCAGTCATCACACACTTAAATCCATTTGGGAGAGCAAACATGAACACTTCATTAAACGGTAAAATTGCCTTAGTCACCGGCGGCACCAGCGGAATTGGTTTAGCGTCTGCTCAGGCGTTGGCAGCTCAGGGTGCACGCGTGTTTATCACCGGCCGTCGCCAGCCAGAACTGGATGCCGCCGTGACGCTTATCGGCGCGCAGGCAACCGGTATCCGCGCTGATGCTTCTGTACTGAGCGATCTGGATGCGGTGTATGCGCAGATTGCACGCCAGGCGGGCCGTCTGGATATTCTGTTCGCCAATGCTGGCGGCGGCGATATGTTACCTCTCGGTGCGATTACTGAAGAGCACTTCGACCGGATCTTTGGCACCAACGTGCGTGGCGTGCTGTTTACCGTGCAAAAAGCGCTGCCGCTGTTAAGCGACAAAGCCTCGGTGATTTTGACCTCGTCCACCACTTCGGTTAAGGGCACCGCAGGATTCAGTGTTTACAGCGCCAGTAAAGCCGCCGTGCGCAACTTTGCCCGCTCATGGGCGCTGGATGTGAAAGATCGCGGCATCCGAGTCAATGTGGTGAGTCCAGGCCCGGTTCGCACGCCAGGTTTGGGCGATTTGGTACCTGAAGATCAGCGTCAGGGATTGTTTGATGCACTTGCCGCTCAGGTGCCATTGGGCCGTTTGGGAGAACCCGGTGAGATTGGTCAGGTTGTCGCGTTTCTCGCATCCGATGCTTCGAGCTTTATTAATGCCACCGAACTGTTCGTGGATGGCGGCATGGCGCAAGTATGAGTTGATGGTTCAGGAAAGACGTTAACATTAGGTCTGTTTTCCTCTAACGAAGTGCGTAAACGGATGACGCGCTTCGTCGGTTAATCTCTATGCCTTTAATTATTCCTCTCACCCTTTCACATCTCAGAAAAAACACCCATAATTCAGCGCGATTGGAGAGCAAAATTTTTAAAATACGCCATGATGGCTATCAGGCAGCAATGCCATGCTGTCTTTCAATATTCAGGTGTGATACCTGATATTGTCTTAACCAGTAAGGAAAGCGTGCAGTGAAATTAAAAACTTTCGCGTTTATCGTTCTGTCTTTATGTACCGTTTTCGGTGCGCAGGCTGCTACAAGAGTTGAGTTGCTGGCAGGGGCGAATAATATCGATCTTAATCAGGATGGCATCCCGGATTTGCTGGTCTCAGCGACCTTTGACAATAACACCTCGCATCCCAGCCAGACGCTATCTGCCTTCATCAATAAAAACGGCAACTGGTTTATTTTACCGGTTCCGGATGATGATGGTTTTACCTGGTCGGATTTTCGTCTGGCGGGTTCCTCTGACAAAATCATTGGTTTTGAACTGCACAATATCCAGGGCGTTTATTACCTGATCCGCGCGATGAAATTCTCGTCAAATCAGGACAATGATGATCTGACTGAAGCCGCGAAAATAAAATTCTCTCGCTATCGGGTGGCGGAAAGCAGCGAAGAACCTGGCGCTCCGGTTTTTTATTGGCAACTGTCTGGCAGTTATACCACTTCACAAACGTATAGCGATGTTGATCAGGCTTTCGCACAATTAAACATGGGTGAATTTAAATAGCGCAGTGCAGGCGTTAATTCGCCTGCTCATTAATTCCGCACTTCATACTGCACCGAAAGTTCGCCCTTCTTTTCTTTCACTCGGGTAATGACGATATCGCCAACGTCCCCGGTGCGTTGCACATGCGTGCCGCCACAGGCATAAGGTGTCAGATCGCCCCAGCTGACCATTCTGCGTCCAGCGTCATCCTGCAGCACGCGTGCTAAATCCTGCGCCACCAGTGCATCTACACCCTCAGCGATGATCGCTTCATCAACGGCTTGTGGTTCGCCCTGCGGTTTAAAAACAATACGTCCATTGCCGGGCCGATGATCGCCTTTGTAACCTAACCAGCCAAACTTCTCTCCGGCATAAGCAATCAGATGCCCCGCAGAATGGTAACGGGTATGCAGCTTACGCAATGCCGCATCAATTTGGATATGCACGCAGCCCAGCGCCACTTCGCGGTCAGTGATATGGATTAACTCACCCTCGTCCTGGATGAGCTGGAGCACGTTGGCATCGCCTATCGTGCCCTTGTCAGCGGGTTGCCCACCGCCTTGCGGATGGAACAGCGTCGCTGCCAATTGCACACGAAACTGCCCGTCTTCATGCGCTTCACAACGTACCACTTCCGTATCCATTTCCAGCAGATCGCTGAAGTAATAGGTTCTTTCCGTCATTTCGACTCCATTAATCACTTAAATGCTTGCAGCGTGCTGAGGGTTGCCGTGGAACCGCCACAGACGATAACCAGCACGTTTTCCACATCCACTAACGGCAGTTTTTGTCCGTAGAGCAGTGCCAGTGCCGCGCCACATGCTGGTTCGACTAATATGCGATGGTCTTCAATAAACGCCAGACAGGCATCAACGGCCTCCCTATCGCTGACGCGCGTGGCTACCAGTTGACGGGTTTTACTGACATCAAATGCCCGTTGGCAGACCTGACGCGCCCCCAGTGATGTCGCGATACCGCTGAGATTTTCCACCGCAATGGGATGTCCGGCAGCCAACGCTGCGTAGTAAGACGCCATACCGCTGGTTTCTGCGATGTAAATCGGCACCTGGTGTAATCCGTGCCGCGTTAATCCTTGATCAACCCCAGACAATAAACTGCCGCCACCCACGGAGAGCACCACAGCATCAGGACGCAAACCTTCTTCCACGACTTCATCGATCAACCCCGCAATGCCCTGCCACAGCAATGCATCATCAAAAGGATGGATAAATGCATCCTGTTCGGTCACCAGCGACTGCGCCAGTTGATTGGCATCCGCCCAGGTTCTACCGTGGACGTTCACCTCTGCACCTTCCAGCGCCAGCAGATGTAGCGCATGTTGAGACGTCGATTCCGGAACCACCACCACTGCTGGTACACCCAATTGACGCCCCGCATAGGCCACCGCCAATCCTGCGTTTCCGCCCGATGAAGAGATAAATCGCTTCACCCCGCGCGCAGCATGCTGCTGACAGGCAAATCCGATCCCGCGTATTTTGAAGGAACCAGAAGGCTGCATCGCTTCCATCTTCAGCCACACACGGGTTTTATTACGTTGGCTGAGTGGCAAAGATTCGAGCAACGGCGTTTTAATGCTCAGCGACTCAGCTGTTTTCATTTTTGATTTCATCCAGATAGTTGTAGATGGTGTAACGCGTCACGCCGAGCGCCGCAGCGGCTTTCTCAACTCCACCTTTAATCAGAAACAGCCCTTTCTCCTGCATATGCTTCACCGCGAGCAGATTGGCCCGCTTGGTGTCATTGCGATTGTTTCCGGGATGCTGTGCGGAGGTGGTATTGATGATATCGCTCATCAGATCTTCGATAGTCTCATGCTGGGTTTCCGCTGCCGGTTCGGCTGCAGCGATCTGCACATCAGGTGGGCACATCGCAGTCATGGATTGCAGCACCCGCAGTGCCTGCTCAATCTCTGCGTTATCGACGTTGATACAGAGTGCGGCAAAGGGCACGCCGTGGCGATCGCGATAGATAGCAGTGCTACTGCGAAGCGGCTTGCCCTCGCGAGTAAAAGTGGGATAGTCCAGCAACAGGGAAATGGCTTCATCTTTGCGCTCCATCGCACTGATAAATGCCCGGTCGGTGCGTAATCCAGCTAAAACGGAATCACCCCGTTTACGTCCCGTCACTTCCGCATTCACGATCTCAGCAATCGAATATTCTGGCTGACGCAGGTCGTGCAGCACGACTTCAGCATTACGCTGGATCACACTGCCGATGACCTGTACTGCGCCAGCCAGCATGCGCATTAAGTCGGCGACATATTGCTCGTCGGTTATTGAAGACATCTGCGCACCATAAATTCAACATTTTGTAGAAAAATAGCATTATGGATATCACTTATCAACTTTTTGTTGATTATGTGTCGCCGTCCTTCTTCAGGTTCAATCCGCCATGCCCGCGCAAATGAATATCGTTGAACTCCTGATTTCACGTGACATGCGTAGCCGTAATATGGCCAAGCATTCTCCACGCGCTTTATGAGTTTCCCGCACAGTCAGGACATATTTGTTTTTGGCACGCACATCATTCAGTCACAATGCCAGGCTGTAATAGTGAGTTTTCGCTGACCCTGAGGGCAGCACTGGATAAACAGGAGAATAGCTGCATGTCTGAGTTTCCAACCATCGCCCTTGTCGGACCCGGCGCCATCGGCACCACTGTGGCTGCCGCGCTGCATGAAGTGAATCGCACGCCAACACTGTGCGGACGTACGGCACATACACAATTGCTGCTGCGCCACGAAGACGGTGAGGTTGTGGTGCCTGGCCCGGTGCTGAGCAATCCTGAGGTGATCGCCACCCCCTTTGATTTGGTGTTTGTGGCGGTCAAAACCACGCAGGTGGCGGAAATTGCTCCCTGGCTGGCGGTGTTATGCGATGAGAATACGGTGGTGTGCGCGCTGCAAAATGGCGTTGAGCAAGTTGAACAGCTGTCTCCGTTAGTCAATGGCGCAACGGTACTGCCCTCTGTGGTGTGGTTCCCGGCTCAGCGCGAGCCTGATGCCTCGGTGTGGTTACGCGCGAAGCCGCGCCTGACGGTGCCTGACGTCGCGCCAGCACAGCGTATTGTGCAAGCACTGCAAGACTCGCGCTGTGCGGTCGAATTGGAGGCAGATTTCCTCACCATTGCCTGGCGCAAACTGTTGCAAAACGCCGTCGCCGGTTTAATGGTGCTCGCCAATCGCCGCGCCGGGATGTTTCAGCGCGAAGATATCACCGAGCTGGGTCTGGCCTATCTGCGGGAGTGTCTAACTGTGGCGCGAGCTGAAGGCGCCAATCTGAGCGACAACGTGCCGCAGGAAATTATGGCTGGCTTCCATCGCGCCCCGGCAGATTTAGGCACCTCGATCCTGGCGGATCGTCAGGCTAATCGCACCCTTGAATGGGACATCCGCAATGGCGTGGTGCAGCAACGCGGAAAAGCACAAGGCATCGCGACACCGATCAGTGATGTGGTGGTGCCTCTGCTGGCGGCAGGGAGTGATGGTCCGGGTTAAGATAAGTGTGAAGTCCGGCCACGGACTTCGCTTCAACAGCCTTAACACTTGACACTAACAATGGGTATCAGAATCAATTGACATGAATACATCAGACTTGCCATTATGTTACGTTATAACATAACACTACGTAATCGGTTAATCATGCACACTTTTTCGACCCGCCTTTTAGCACTCATAATGGTATTCAGCAGTTCAGCCGCACTGGCTTCCACCTTTCCACTCAACATTGAAAACTGCGGTAAAACGGAAACCTTTTCACGACCACCTGCACGCGTGGTGACCATTGGTCAGCATGAAACTGAACTCCTTCTGGCACTTGGCCTGGGGAGTAAAATCGCGGGAACCGCCGTCTGGTTCGGCCCTCTCCCCCCTGAATTAGCACAGGCTGGCAGTGGTCTTAAGCGCCTTGCGGACAACTCACCGGGGTTTGAAGCAGTAGTCGCGCAAAAACCTGATTTGGTTTTGGCGCAGTACAGCTGGCATGTCGGGCCTCAGGGTGAAGTCGCCACTCGCGATCAATTCGAACAACTTGGCATCAAAACCTGGATTTCACCTGCTGATTGTCAGGGCAAATCGGTCACCGCCACTTCAAACGGCGACGGTGCGCGCGTGAAACCTTACTCGATTGACGTGATTTATGATGAAATCACCGCGCTTGCCAACATCTTCGATGTGACTGAGCGTGGCGAGGCATTAAAGAAGACGTTGTCTGCACGAATCGCTCATGCACAACAACAGGCGGCGCTTCACACCAGCAAACCCCTTAAGGTGGTGTATTGGTTCTCAAGCACACGCCTTAAAGGCGATCCGTGGATCGCAGGCAGTGATGGTGCGCCGGGCTGGATCAATCAGACTCTAGGCCTCAAAAATATCATTGATTCCTCCGATGAATGGCCCGCCGTGAGTTGGGAACATATCGCACAGTCTCAGCCCGACATCATCGTCATCGCTAGCATGGAGAGAAGGCTGTATCCAGCCGATGATGTCGCCATAAAACAGGCATTCCTCACCAGCGATCCCGTTACACGAGAAATGAGTGCGGTCAAACAGGGTCATATCGTGGTCGTGCCTGCGATGTCACTCAATCCATCCCTGCGCAATGTCGATGCTGTTGAGCTGATCGGTCAGCAGATTGCCGCGTTTAAATAGTATGAATCGGGCTTACCCATTTAAGATCGGCTTCATTTTCATCACGGGCCTTATCAGCCTGCCCGTGATGATGATCTTCTCATCCAGCATTGGCGATATGTCCATTTCATTGAGCGCCACTTTCCAGGCGATCACCAACGGGGTGGGCTTGACGCATTATGATCTCCCTCCCGTTGAGGCTGGCATCGTCTGGCAATATCGGATGAGCCGGGCGTTTATGGCGGCATGCAGCGGAGGTGGCTTAGCCCTTTGCGGTCTGGTGTTGCAATCGTTGTTAAGAAACCCGCTGGCGGAACCCTATCTGTTGGGTATCTCTGCGGGTGCTTCCACCGGGGCCGTAATGGTGATGCTGCTGGGTATTGGCAGCGGCGTGTTGACGGTTGGCAGTGGTGCCTTTGCCGGCGCTTGCCTGGCGTTTGGCTTGATTATTTTGCTCTCAAGAGGGATGGGGGAAAACACCGGGCGCATCATTTTGGCAGGTATTGCCGGAACACAGCTGTTCAATGCGCTCACGTCTTACATCGTCAGTACATCAGCCAATGCGGAGCAATCGCGCGGTGTGATGTTTTGGCTCTTAGGCAGTTTAAGCGGTGTTCGCTGGCCAGATGCCGTTCTGTGCGCCATCGTCATCGTCAGCGGATTTGGGGTGATCATGTGCTATGCACGCACGCTGGATACGTTTTCATTTGGTGTCGATGTCTCGGTAACGTTAGGTACTCCGATTGTGAAAGTGCGGGTGGTGTTGCTGTTGATTACGGCATTCATCACGGCGGTGATTGTCAGCTCAATTGGGGCGGTGGGATTTGTCGGATTGGTCATCCCGCACGTGACCCGTATGCTGGTTGGACAGCGACACCTTATCACCCTTCCCGTGACATTCCTGTCGGGCTGCCATTTCATGATCCTTGCCGACTTGATATCGAGAACGTTGATCGCACATCAGGTTTTACCCATTGGCGTGGTGACTGCATTGGTGGGCGCCCCTGCTTTTGCCTTCCTTCTCTATCAACGAAAGGGCAACTAAACGATGACGATATCGGTCAGTGACCTCAGCGTCCAACTTCAAGCGCGTCGCATCCTCACCACGGTCTCCTTCGACGCAGCTCAGTCTGCAACCGTAGGTTTGCTTGGGCCCAACGGTTCAGGAAAATCAACGCTACTGCGTGCGCTGGCTGGGCTAATGCCTGATTCGGGCGCGAAGATAACGCTCGGAGAAGTAAGGTTGAACCAACTTTCGCGCAATCAGCTGGCGCGCAAACTGGCCTTTGTCCCGCAACACGCCGAGGCCGATGATGAACTCACGGTGATTGACATTATTCGTCTCGGGCGCACACCTCATCGTGGCGCATTCCAGTTCTGGACGGCAGAGGATGCCAGCGCCGTTGACGAGGCGGTGGCGTTAATGCAACTGGAAAATTTGGTCGACCGCTGCTGGCAACGATTATCCGGCGGTGAGCGCCAGCGTTGCCAAATCGCCCGCGCACTGGCGCAAAAACCGGATGTTTTGCTGCTGGATGAGCCCGTCAATCACCTCGACATCCAATTCCAGCTTGAATTGATGCGTCTTATCTCTTCGCTGCCAGTGACGGTGGTGATTGCACTTCACGACCTGAATCTGGCGGCAAAATATTGCCAACACCTTGTGGTACTCGAGCAGGGCCGTGTGGTTTCGACGGGTAAGCCTAAAGCAGTACTCACACCCGAACGCATACACACAACGTGGCGGGTTCAGGCGCAGATCACCACATCAGCACAGGGGGCGCTCAATATTCAGTACGTATGAGTCAGCGCCTGAAGCCCACTGCTATACAGCCATCAGGAAACGGTATGTTCAGTAACAAAATATCCCTGCAATAATGGACTGCCACAATCGTGGTTGCAGTACATACACGCGCGTCACCTACGAGATTATTCGATAGCCGCTGCTATCAAGCCCGCCAATGGCGGGCTTTTTTTCGTGCATGATTCAGCCGTTTTGGACACCGACCTCAAACCGCTGTGCTTAAACCGCAGCCTGTAATACCTCTTTCACAATCGTCAGCGCTTTATCGAACTGTGCATCAGGGATAGTGAGCGGATAGAGGAAACGGATCACGTTGCCATGCGGTCCGCAGGTCAGCAACAGTAAGCCTTGTGCCAGCGCCTGTTTTTGCACGGCCTGAGCCGCCACAGCAGAAGGTGCACCAGTGGCGGGATCGCTGAATTCGGCGGCAATCATCGAACCCACACCACGCACATCACTTAATGCCGGGCAAGTTTCTACGGCACTCTCCAGCACCGAACGCAGTTTGGCTCCCAGTTGATCCGCTCGTTCACACAGTTTTTCTTCACTGATGGCATCAATCACTGCATGGGCGGCGGCGATGGAGAGAGGATTACCTGCATAAGTCCCACCCAGACCACCCGGCAGCGGGCTATCCATAATGGCAGCCTTACCCGCCACGGCGGAGAGCGGCATCCCGCCCGCCAGGCTTTTCGCCATGGTCATCAGATCGGCCTGATGATGATAATGCTGCATGGCAAACAGTTTGCCGGTACGGGCAAAACCGCTTTGCACTTCATCGGCGATCAAAACAATGCCGTGCCGATCGCAGATGTCACGCAGCGCCTCGACAAATTCGGCAGGCGCAACGTTGAAACCGCCCTCACCCTGCACCGGTTCGAAGATTATTGCGGCAACCTGCTGTGAATCGATATCGCACTGGAACAGCGACTCTAACGAGCGAATGCTGTCCTGAACGCTGATACCGCGTGCTTCTGAAGGATAAACGGCATGGAACACCGAACCGGGGAATGGACCAAAACCGATTTTATACGGCTTAACCTTTCCGGTCAGCGCCATGGTCATGTAGGTACGGCCATGGAAGCCGCCACCGAAAGCGATAACGCCAGGGCGTCCGGTGTGACAACGGGCAATTTTGATGGCGTTTTCCACCGCTTCTGCGCCGGTGGTAAAGAAGGCGGTTTTGGTCTCGCCTTCAATCGGGGTCAGCTCATTGATTTTTTCAGCCAGCCCGACATAACTCTCGTAAGGGACAATTTGATAGGCGGTATGGGTAAACTGTGCCAACTGTTTCTCAATCGCCTCCACCACTTTGGCGTGACGATGTCCGGTGTTCAGTACGGCAATCCCGGCGGCGAAATCGATATATTCCACGCCTTCAACATCGGTAATGGTGGCATTATCCGCCTGCTGTGCATAGAAATCGCACATTACGCCCACGCCGCGCGGTGTAGCACGCTGACGACGCTGATTGAAATCAGAGTTTTTCATTGTTCAAACCTTCTCTTCAAGCGATACGATGCCTGCCGTGAATATTCAGGCATGAATACAATTTATTAATAATTACTTTAATTGTTCGTCGAGTTTCTTCGAGTCGTAATAATCACCTTGATAGGTGATTTTTCCCTCGTTCACTTTAATGTAAGAAACACCGTGGAATTTAATTGGTTTATTGGTTGCCGGGCTGCCCGCCCATTCACCACTGTTGACGCCCGAGAACACCCATTCGAAAGCCACAATGTCATGGTTATACACAGGCTTACCG
Source organism: Erwinia sp. S63 (assembly GCF_016625195.1). GTDB lineage: Bacteria > Pseudomonadota > Gammaproteobacteria > Enterobacterales > Enterobacteriaceae > Pantoea. The sequence goes on along the minus strand of NZ_JACVUP010000004.1, from coordinate 89,658 downwards.
ATCATCTGCCATTTCAAATCCGGCACACCATCAATAAAAGCTTTAATGACATTCTTCTCGGCTTCGCTATTGCCTTTAACCGGGGTGCCGACGGCCGCATCATAATAGGTCACATCTTTTGCCAGGTAGGTTCCGGCCTGGTGGGCATTATGCTGATTCCATGCGCCCATATACTCTTTCACCACTTCCAGCGGTGTTTGGCTGGCAAAACAGCTGGAAGAAACAAACAGTGCCACCACCATTGCGATTTTTTTCATGTTGATTCTCCACCGTTAAGATAAGTCGCTCATGACATGTTTAATGCGGGTGTACTCTTCTAAGGAGTACGCAGAAAGGTCTTTGCCATAACCGGACTTTTTAAATCCGCCATGCGGCATCTCCGCACAGAGAGGAATATGGTTGTTGATCCAGACCGTGCCGAAATCGAGTTCACGGCTAAATAGCTGCGCCCGACGGTGATCGCGTGTCCAGACGCTGGCCGCCAGACCGTATTCCACGTCATTCGCCATCAATAACGCTTCACTTTCAGACGTGAAAGATTGAATCGTCATCACCGGTCCGAACACCTCGTGCTGGATAGCCTCATCTTTCTGCTGCAGCCCGGAAATAATGGTGGGTTCGAAATAGAAGCCAGGCCCGTTACCTGCTTTGCCGCCGGTTTCAACACGCGCGTGCGCAGGCAGACGGGCGATAAAACCTTTCACCTGTTCCAGCTGATTTTGGCTGTTGAGCGCACCATAAAAAGCGTCGGTATCATCAGGCTGACCAAAACGCAGACTGCGCGCTTCGCTGACTAATTTATCGAGGAAATGGGGATAAATTGCCTCTTCAACCAGAATACGCGTAGCGGCCGTGCAGTCCTGACCGGCATTAAAGAAGCCAGCGGCGCAAATGGTTTTCACCGCTTTGTCTACGTCAGCATCGCCAAAAACAATCACCGGTGCTTTACCGCCCAGCTCCAGATGGGCTTTGGTCAGATTGGCTGCCGCTGATGCCGCCACCTGTAAACCGGCGCGTACCGAACCGGTGATCGACACCAGCGAAGCATCGGTATGCGACACCACCAGCGAGCCACTCGCGGCTTTACCCAACACCACATTGATGGCACCTGGCGGGAAGAAGGGAGCCGCTAACTCGGCCAGCAGCAAGGTGCTGAGTGGTGTGGTATCACTGGGTTTTAACACCACAGTATTTCCCGCTGCCAGCGCGGGGGCGATCTTCCATACTGCCATCATAAATGGGTAGTTCCATGGCGTGACCTGGCCAACGATACCCAGCGGCTCGCGGCGAATGGTGGAGTTAAAGCCCGCCATATATTCACCCGAGGCCTTGCCTTCCTGACAACGGGCGGCACCGGCAAAAAAACGAATCGCATCGCAGGAACCGGCGATCTCTTCCTGACGGATAAAGTGCTTTAACTGACCGGTCTCTTCGCTCTGGATATCGACGATACGCTCACAGTTCTGCTCGACCGCATCCGCCAGATGCAGTAACGCGCGCTGGCGCTCACTCGGCGTACTCTTTTTCCAGATTTGAAAAGCGCTTTTGGCGGCGGCATAGGCCGCGTTGACATCGTCTTCATTAGCAAGGGGGGATAATGCATAGACTTCACCGCTCACCGGGCTGACCAGTTCGAAAGTCTCACTGCCAGAACCCTCACAGAAGGCTCCATTGATAAAGTGTTTTATCTTACGCATGCGACAGGCTCCTTTAATCATATAACATATTAGGTTTTATCATTATGATCACAAATCAGGCAACGTTTCTTTCACATTAATTTGATTGCACTCGCATATTTGCGGGTTCACAGATCCGTAAGAGGCTGTTTGAGCAGCTGTTGGTTCAAGCTGCTGATTGCGTTGCTTATCACGGTTTTCCGTCGCAACCAGATAAGGCAACTCATTGTTTCCAATGTGGATGTTTTATGTTATGAATGTGCATCTTGCCTCCCCAACACGAATAAGAAATCACGAGGACTATGATTACTCATGCAGTGATTTTTTCCCCTATTGGGCAGTCCAGTCGTTCCGATCAAATCGTGCAGCGATTGGCCAACGCTATAGTTTCAGGTTTACTTGAAGCCAATGAGCAACTGCCGAATGAAGCGGATTTGGCCCGAATGATGGGCGTCTCACACATCACGATTCGCGAAGCGCTGAACACCCTGCGCGCCAACGGTCTGGTTTACACCGTGCGCGGGCGAAACGGTGGCAGTTTTGTTGCCAACAGCATCGATAAGCAGACATCGAGTCAACATCCGTTCAATTTAATCAGCACGGAATATCTGTCTGATTTGGGTGAATGGCACTGTGCGATTTTCTGCCATGCCGCAAGATTAGCGTCCACCCGCATGACGGCCAGCGACATCGCCACGCTGACGCAATTTGTCGATATCCTGGAGCAGGCAACCAGCGCAGAAATGCGCAGCCAGGCAGATATGCGTTGTTTGTTGACGATTGCAGCAAATTCGCAATCGGCGAGAATCGCCAGCCAGGAGTTGATTATTCAATCTGAATGGGCGTCTCTGGTCACACTTTTATATAAGTCAGACGAGGCTCATCACACTACTGTTGATATTTATCGCAAGTTATTGACCGCATTTATCAGTCATGATGAACTGGCTGCGGTTAATCTGGCGAGTGCGCTGATTAATGAATTAACGTCAAGACTCATTGAATATAAAATAAGCTTTAAAGAGATTATGTGAGGAGAGAAGAGTGAGTGATGTCAATAACCAAGAGCGGATCGTGAATACATTGGAAGCGCTATTCGCTGCGGTGACGCTCTCGACGAAACATCTCTCTGCTTACGTTAATCAGACCCTTGCCACGATTCCCGTTGCGGGCATCGCATCTGATAAACAGCGGGAGAGTAGCCTGCGTAAAAGCCTCTACCCTTCAATCGAAAAAATCCTGCTGGAAAGCCAGTTCTGTTCTGGCGCGGGCTTTGCCAGCCATCTGGCAACAGAAAACCTTGCTCAACCCTACTGGTTCCTCGAATGGTGGTTTAAAAATCCGAAGAGCAATCAACAATCCTGCTTAGATCTCGATCAGGCCACGCAGCAGAGGCTGGATTTTAGTACTTTTGAATGGTTTAAAAATACGCCAGATGCCGAGGACGTTTATTTACACGGCCCGTATGTGGATTATGTTTGTACCTCAGCGTATACCATTACTGCCGCGTCTCCTGTGGTGATTGACGGAAATATGGTGGGCGTAGCAGCGGTAGATATATTAGTCAGCCGTATTGAGGAAGCCTTATTGCCTATTGTGAAGCAAAGTAGTAGTAAGGTTGTTATGACCAATAGCGAAAATCGCGTGATATTTTCCAGCCATTTGCACTATCGCACCGGCTCGTTGCTGAATATCGATGCGCCCTATCAGACCACGCAAAACGGCTTTTGCAAAATCTATTTTCTGTAAAACCCTGCCGCCCTTAGCGGCAGGGTTTTGATTAAAACGAAATCATTTTACCCGGTGCCAGTTTGGCGCTAATACCGAGTAGCGTCTTCGCCAGCGGAATCGCCACCGGAGCCAATTTTCTGCCAATCATTAACGGTGTGTGTTTGATCGCCGTCAGCATTGAAAAATCGCTGTTGGTATTGACGATATCATCACGAATCGCCTTGCCAATGCGTACTGTCTGCGCAATGCCATGACCACTCCAGCCATGTACTGAATAGATCTTGCCGTTCTTGCCGCCTTTCCGGCAGTCAGTGGCACCATTAAGCGTTAAATCCGTGGTACCGCTCCAGGCAAAATCGAGCTGTAGCTCTTCGTGCTCGGGAAAAACGGCCCGCAAGCGTGAGGTCAGGTAATCCACCGTGCGGGTATCGTCCCAGCGCATTCCTGTGCCCTGGCCACCAAATAGCAGACGCTCATTTCGCACCGGGCGGTAATAATCTATCTGCAATTGCGTGTCATACACCGGTTTTCCGGTGGGCAGAAGGCTTTTCGACCCGCCGCTGACGGGCGACGTGACGCCGACATAGGTATAGAAAGGAATGGTGGTGGCGTTATTCTCGTTCAGCAAAGTATGTGTCGCATCATGAACCGCAATCACCACGCCTTTGGTTGCGGTAATGACACCTGCGGCGGTGTGAACGCGCGTCACACTCCCGACTTCCTCAATCCGCATCACTTCACTCTGCTCATGAACCTGGCCGCCGTTCAGCACGAAACCGTAAATCAGGCCGCGATTAAGCGCCAGAGAGTGAATCTGTCCGCCGAGGTCGTCTAACACGCCGCCGTAATAGGCATCGGATTTGATGTGCTCCTGTAGCTCATAGCCACCTAACACCGCCACATGATCATCCCCGAGAAAGCGACGCGCATCCGCAGCCTGCACCAGCGCGTTCATATGACCGGGATGAATGGCGGCGGTAATGTGCCCGCGTTGACGATCCAGATCGAGATGATAGCGACTGGCAATATCATCAATCAGCGACATGGCTTCGGTTGAGGTGAAATGCCACAGGCGCTTCGCTTCATCGATACTGAGATTATCCAGCATCGACTCCGCCTCCCAGCGTGCCAGTCCCGGCGTCAGTTGCCCGCCGTTACGTCCAGACGCCCCCGACCCAATGGCGTTTTTTTCCAGCAGTATCGTTTCAACACCGGCTTCTGCCAGATGCAGCGCCGTGGAGGACCCCAGCAACCCGCCGCCAATGACTACGAATTCACACACTTTTTCACCTTCCAGTGGGGCAAATGTTGTCCAGGGGGCAAGCGTCGACTCGTAGTAATTGGCCGGATTTCCCGGATCGATATTCTCTGTTTCATCACACTGTCTGACCCAGTTCCAGTCGCCATTGATGGCGGTCTGACTCGGTCGCGAAAATTTTGCATCACGCATTAATACAGGTTTAATTAAATCAGGCTGTCTGCTCATCGATTATTCTCGGTTCGTTAATCGCACCACAGGAAGATTCACTGTGAGTTGCACTACTTTTTCACTCGGAAATCATCACTTCACGTTGGGTAACACTGCAGTAAATAATCCAGCTAATCCCTAACACCGCCCAAATAGAACCCAGCATAAAGGCATCATGATCGAGGTTGACCCACATCATCGCCACACACGCCAATCCACACACCGGCAGCACCATATTTCTAAACAAATCACTGAAGGTACTGATTTGTTTTTCGACAAAGGCGAATTTCACGATAACTGAAAGGTTCACGGCGCTAAACGCCACCAGCGCACCAAAACTAATTAATGAAACGGCAGTATCTAAATCAAAAAAGATCGAACTGAGTGAAATAAAACCGGTTAATAAGACACAGTAGAGGGGATTACGCGTTTTCGGATGGATGTAACCTAATACCGGTGCGGTAACCGGATTATTTTTCCCCATAATATGCAGCAGTCGTGCCGCACTGGCGTGCGAGGCGAGCGCAGAAGCCACGGTGTTTAATAAAATACCCAGCAGAAATAGCGTCTGGAAGAATCGGCCGCCCACGTATAAAACGATTTCCGGCATCGCTTCCATCGGATTTTTGAACATGGCGTTATCGGGATAGTAAAGCTGAATAAACCATGCCGCGAGGAAGAAAATCGCACCGCCGATTAATGCGGTATAGAACACTGCTTTGGGGATGACATTTTCGGGCTGATCTGTTTCATCAGACAGCGTGGTCACAGCATCAAAACCGAGGAAGGAGAAACAGAGTACGGCAGCACCGCTGATCAGCGGGAGAATACTGGCATTGCCATTGAACAGCGGAGTCACCGTCAAAACGCGGCCAGAGCCATAGGCGGTATCCAGATCGTGAACCACCAGGTAAACAAACACGCCCATCAAAATGACTGGCATGCCGACAAACAGAAAATTAACGTTAGCCAGAATTTTAATATTGCAGCAGTTGATATAGGTAATCAATGTGGTGAAAGCGAGGATGGAGATCCACGGTGGAATGGCGGGTAACAGCGTTTGCAAATAGATGCCTGCCAGCAGTGAGTTAATCATCGGCAGAAAAATATAATCTAACAACGATGACCAACCCACCAGAAAGCCCACGTTGTTGCCGCATACATTGCGTGCGTAAGTATAGGCCGAGCCTGCGCTCGGATAGAGTTTCACCATGCGGCCATAACTCAGCGCGGTAAATAACACCGCAGCCAGTGCCAGCAAATAGGCTAACGGCACACGGCCTTCAGTCAATTTTGAGACAATGCCGAAGGTATCAAATACCGTCATCGGCGTCATATAGGCGATACCAATAATAATCACTTGCCAGATGGATAAATTTGTCTTTTTTCTTGAATTCAGGCTCATAGCTATTCCTATTCAATATGTCAGACACGCCGCTCCCTTCGCATGGTATCGGCGATGGAGTGTAAAGAGAGATGAGATTCAGAAGGGGGTGAGGTCGCCCTCACCCATTACGATTATTCTTTGATAGCGCTGAGATTATAATGTTGTTCATTACTTTTCTGGCTATAAGGTTTGGCGATGAACATATACAGCGCACCCGAGCCCACCACAATAAACAAGCCGATTAATACAATCCATTTATCGACGAAGCTGCCCTCACCCGGCTGCACCAGTAAATAAATACCGCTCAACCCGTACATCAGCGCCAGAATATTGACCCAGATGCCCCAGCGGCCAATACTCCATTCTCCCTGCGGTTTCCACCCTTGCAGACGTTTACGCAGTGCCGCTAAGACCACCATCTGGAAGGAGATATAGATCCCCGCCACGGCGAAGGCGGTAATACGTGCCAGGTTATCGGGCTGATAGTAAACCCAGATGCAAATCAACAACGGTAAGGCACAGCTGACAATCATGGCGTTGTCGGGCACATCGTGTTTGGAAATTTTTGCCATCCAGTTGCTGCCAGGCAGCATCTTGTCACGCGAGAAAGAGAACAGCAGTCTGCTGAGGGCTGCCTGCAAGGAGAGGATGCACGACAGCATGGCAATCACCGCCACCACGATAAAGATCTTCTCGCCCATTGGCCCCAACGCGTTATTCAGAATCTCAGGGATCGGGTTCTGGATTTTGCCCGACACAATGTCGTGCAGATTAGGATAGGACAACAGATAACCCAACACCGAAATCACCGCCGAAATCGCGCCAAACACAATGCTCAGAATCATCGCGACAGGAATTTTTCGGCTGGCGTTCTGCACTTCTTCCGCCACGTTACCGCAGGCTTCAAAACCGAAGAACATAAACAGACCGAGCAATGACGCCGACATAAAGGCACCCATGTAGCCACCGCTGGCATTCACACCCATCGAATCAAAGATCACACTGATTGGCTGCATGCGATGGAACAGCAGTAAATAGATACCCAACGCGATCACACTGACAATTTCACACCAGAAACCAATACGCGCCACGCGTGCCAGGTTTTTAGTGCCGGAGAGGTTGATGGCCATCATCATTAATAGCAACACCACCGACGTCATCAGTAAATTAATCGCCGTTTGCTCATAGCCTAATAACGAGGCAACAAAGGTTGAACTGTATTCGGCGATTGAGGTGATGGTCACCACCAGCGCCCAGAGATAAACCCAGGCGGCAATCCACGCATATTTCTTGCCCCACAGAATACGCGACCACGGATATAAACCACCGGTAATCGGATATTGTGACGCCACTTCACCAAATACCATTGCCACCAGAAGTTGCCCCCCTGCCGCGATCAGTATCCACCAGATTGAGGGCGGACCAGCCAACGTCATAGCGAGAGCAAACAGGGAGTAAACGGCGGTGAGAGGGGATAAATAGGTAAAACCCAATGAGAAGTTGGACATCAAACCGATCGATCGTTTGAATTTTCGCTCTTCCTGCTCGGTTGTACTGCGGGTATTTCCTGACGGGATAGTACTCATCAACGCCTCCAGAACCTTGACTGTAATGTTATGTCAGTATTTATAAAACATAATATGTTATATGTATATTGTGCGGTGTCACAGTTTTGTTAAATGGTATGTAACACCATGTTAAATAGTGACTTTTCTGTTTATAGGGGATTCTTATGACATGCAGGAAGGTGGAATCGCGGGCAGAAGAAGGGACTTTCGTCGATCAAATGTGGGGGATGGGCGGCCGCAACCGCCCTCAAAATATTCAAATACCGTGCAACTTCGCCAGCGACCACATGCGTTCAGCAGCCACATCCGCGTTATTCAACAAACCAGCCTCATCCGCCAGTCTAAAGGCTTCAGAGTAGTGCGTCAGACTGCGCGCACTCTGCATGCCGCCAAGCAAGGTGAAATGCTTCTGATGGCCATTCAACCAGGCCAGGAACACGATGCCCGCCTTGTAATACTGCGTGGGTGCCGAGAACAAATGACGTGCCAGCGGCACTGTCGGTGCCAGTATCCGTTCAAAGGTGGCGCGTTCGCCCTGCGCCAATGCATGCAGTGCGCTGGTGGCGGCCGGTGCAATGCCGTCGAGAATGCCCAGCAGCGCGTGCGAGAAACCTTGCTCATCCCCGGCGATCAGTTCGGGATAGTTAAAGTCATCGCCGGTATACATTTTGACGGAAGCTGGCAACTGGCGCCGCATCTCAATTTCTCGATCTTTATCCAGCAGAGAGATTTTTATCCCCTCCACTTTTGCCTGATTTTCGCGAATCACCGCAAGGCAAACCTCCATCGCACTGTGAATCGTCGCTCCGCCCCAGTATCCGCGTAGCGCGGGATCGAACATGTCCCCCAGCCAGTGCAAAATAACTGGCTCACGCACCTGGCGCAGAAGCGTGCTGTAAACGGTGATGTAATCCTCTGGCCCTTTAGCAATGGCGGCGAGCGCGCGACTGGCCATTAAGATAATACGGCCGCCACAGGCTTCGATTGCTGAGATTTGCTGCTCATACGCGGCAATCACATCCTGTAGGGTCAGTTGGGAAAAGTCCGTCAGATGATCGGTGCCAGCCCCGCTGGCGACCCGTGTCCCCGGATAAGCTTTCGCTTGCTCAACGCTGCGTTTAATCAGCTCCAGCGCGGTTGGCCAATCCAGCCCCATGCCGCGTTGCGCGGTATCCATGGCTTCCGCGATGCCCAATCCCAGCGACATTAAATGATGGCGATATTCCAGCGTGCTGTCCCAGTCAATCGCCATATCGCTGTGCGGATTTTGCATGCGCTGCGGGTCGGCAACCACATGTGCAGCGGCATACACGTCGCGGTTAAATACCGGTTTCGCCGGTACGCTCCAGTGGCGCTCACCTTGCATGATGTAACTGTAGGGCTGACCGTTGCGATCCAGTAAACGCACTTTATTGCTCACAGACATGGTTCTGTTCCTTATTTCAGTGTTTTGCCAGATGCCCGGACGGCATCACATTCTGCGAACTGTTGTGGCTTCCGATAGGCAGGCGACGCACCCCCAGCAATACCAGGCTGCTGCAGATAATGACGCAGGCGGCGACCAGCCAGACCGGTTGCAGAGTGTAATGCTGCGCGTAATAACCCGCCACAATCGGTGAGATGCCGCCCGCCGCCATTCCCATATTCATCACAAAGCCGATGGCTGAACCACGCAGAGAAGGCGGCACCAGTTCAGCGGTGAGCGAGAGAACAATGGGTGTAATCGGATAGCCAAGGAAACCGAGGATCAGCACCAGCACAATCACCAACGGCACCGAAAGATTGAATGCCATGGCGGCCATCACCAGCCCGCTGATAAAAGTAATGGTCATCAGAATGGTGCGACGACGTTTGAAATCGCCCTTATCGCAGTAGCGCCCCAATACAAAACCGCCCAGCGCACCGGTAATGCCGAGCAGACTGGCGATGGTGCCTGCAGTGCCAATCGACAGATTTTTTACCTGCATCAAATAGCTCGGTGCCCACAGCAGCACAATCCACCAGCCTGCCAGCAGCACGAAATAGAACGCAGCCATCAGCAACACCGGCGCATGGCGGAACAAGGTTTTTAATGGCACTTTTTCCGCTGCCTGGCGTGCAATCAACTCGGCAGGTTTACGATCATTTTTCACCAGCACCAGATACAACAGCGCCACCAGCATGCCCATCGCGCCCGCCACGTAGAACACCACGCGCCAGCCAAAGATCGGACCGAGCATGGCGCCCATCCAGGTGCCAAGGAATCCGCCAATCGGATACCCCATCCAATAGAGAGACATCACGGTGGTGCGCTGTTTTTCGCTGGTCACGTTGGCCACTTCGAGCGAGGCGGCAGGCCAGAAGATGCCCTCACCGATGCCCGTCATCACGCGGTAAAAAATCAGGCTGGTCATGCTGCCCGCAACACCGGTCAACAGTGTCGCCAGTGAAAACATCATCAGGCCGAGAATCAGCACCGGTTTGCCACTTAACTTGTCAGCGATAATGCCGGAAATGAACAGAAAGACGATGAAGCCAAAGAAGAAGGAGGAGAGCAAAATGCCACTCTCCGCTTTACCGAGACCAAACTCTCCGGCGATCAGCCCGATGGCTGATGACACCGTCATGCGATCCACCGAGTACATCATGTAGCCAAGGCCGCACAGCACGGTGACCAGAATCATTTTGCGGGTATCTGTATTCATCTTTTCCTCGACAATGTCTGTGACCGACGAAAACAGCTTTTCAGCTCTGTCAGATACGGTTAACCGTGCGCCAGATGGCGAGCCTTGCAGGTCTTAAGCACCTCATCTGGATCCTGAGTCCACCAGTTCAGGCGGGAGAAAATTTCCACTTCATGTAGTCCGCGATAACCCTGGGCTTCTACCGCTTCCCGCATGGCGCGGATATCGATAACGCCATCGCCCATCATGCCGCGATCTTCCAGCAGATCCCGCGTAGGCGTGAGCCAGTCGCAGATATGAAACGCCAGCAGCCGTTTCAGACCCGCACGGGCGATTTCCTGATAAAACTCAGCATCCCACCAGGTGTGATAGACATCGACGGCAATCCCCAGTCCATCGTCACCCAATTCATCGCAGAGATCGTTAGCCTGCTTCAGCGAGTTGATGCAGGCACGATCCGCCGCGTACATGGGATGCAGCGGCTCAATCGCCAGCGGCATGCCGCCCGCGCGGGCGTACTCCAGCAAAGCGCTGAGTCCATCACGCACTTGCTGGCGCGCCCCCGGCAGATCTTTCGAACCTGGCGGCAAACCGCCGACCACCAGCACCAGACACTCTGCACCCAATTCCAGCGCTTCATCCACCGCTCGCTGGTTGTCGCTTAAGGTCACCTGCCGTGTCTGCTGGTCAACGCCGGGAAACATGCCCCCCCGGCAGTAGCCGCTCACCCGCAGATCGTGATGACGAATCAGCCGCGCCGCTTCAGCTAAACCGATGTTTGCCACCTGATCGCGCCACGGCGAAATGCCGCGAATCTCATGGCGTGCACAACCTTCGATGATTTGCCGCAGATCCCACTGCTGGCGCACGGTCGCAGTGTTAAGCGAGAGTTGTTCGGAATGAGGACGACTCATGTTCGGCTCCTTAGCGTTCCAGCGATGGCACATCAACCCAGCGACGCTCTTTCCAGCTTTTCAATGCCAGATCGACCAGTTGCAGACCTTTGGCTCCTTCCAGCAGATCCCAGCGATATTCCCCTTCGCCCCAGACGTGGCGTAAAAACAGCTCCCACTGCACTTTGAATGCATTGTCATAGACCTGGGTATCCGGCACGCTGGCCCAGTCATCAAAGAAGTTATGGGTCTGACGAATATCTGGATTCCACACCGGCTTCGGCGTATTGACGCTAGCCTGCGTAAAGCAATCGCTAAGGCCAGCCACCGCAGAACCCTTCACGCCATCCACCTGGAATGTCACCAGATCATCGCGGCGCACGCGCACGCACCAGGAGCTGTTGATTTGTACAATCGCGCCGTTGTGCAGTTCAAAGGTGGCGTACACCGCATCATCCGCCGTGGCGTCATAAGGTTGCTGCTGTTCATCCCAGCGCTGTGGAATGTGGGTTGCGCCGATGCAGCTCAGGCTTTTGATTTCACCGAACAGGTTGTCGATGACGTAGCGCCAGTGGCAAATCATGTCGAGGATAATGCCGCCGCCATCTTCGCTGCGGTAGTTCCACGATGGGCGCTGGGCCGGTTGGCGATCGCCTTCAAATACCCAGTAACCAAATTCACCGCGCACCGATAACACGCGACCAAAGAAGCCGGATTCATTGAGCAAACGCAGCTTTTGCAGACCCGGCAGCCACAGCTTGTCCTGCACCACGCCGTGACACACGCCTTTTTCTTGTGCGAAATGGTATAGATCCAGCGCATCATCCAGCCCCATCGCTACCGGCTTTTCCGAATAAACGTGTTTCCCCTTGCTGATGGCTTTCTTCAGCAACGCCGGACGTGCCTGGGTGGTGGCGGCATCAAAAAAGATGATGTCATGCGGATTATTCAGTGCTTCATCAATCTTGGTTCCCCAACGTTCGATACCAAATTCCCGCGCCAGCGCAGCCATTTTTTCCGCGTTGCGGCCAATCAGAATTGGATCGGGCATCAATCGATCGCCATTGGCCAGCGCCACACCGCCCTGCTGCCGAATCTGCACAATCGAGCGGATGAGATGTTGGTTTTTACCCATTCGCCCGGTCACGCCGTGCATGATGATGCCCACTGGAATCTGCGCCATGTATTCACCTCAAAGTCGTTTGTGATGGAAGTAACACGCTCAAAATCTATTTCAACGCTTCAGCGTTCGCTGATTCATAATCAATCAACTAACTGGTTGATGACGTCACTATAGTGGGCAGAAAGAGACCTGACTTTGATCGAATTCACATAACCAACTAGTTAGTTGAAAATCTTTCGCCCTTGTTTTATGCGCAAAAAGGGGCACTATAATGCTCAGAAAAACAGTGATGTGTGAGGGTTCTGCTTTGGTTGATCGTGTCGCGAGTAACATTGAGGATGTAACGGATAAGCAGGTGCGGATACTGATGGCCGCGCGCGCAGAGTTCGCTGAGAAAGGATTCGACGGTGCACGCGTTGATAGCATCGCCGAACGCGCTCATGCCAATAAGCAACTCATTTACTACTACTTCACTAACAAAGACATTCTGTTTACCCGCGTGCTGGAAGAAGCCTATCGTGACATTCGCGAGCAGGAAGCAGCGTTAAAGCTCGATCACCTCCCCGCCGATCAGGCTATTTTGCAGCTGGTGGAGTTCACCTGGCACTATTACCTGAAAAATCCCGAATTCATTCGCCTGCTCAACAGCGAAAATCAGCTCAAGGCGCGGCATCTCAAAGATTCTGACATCACCGTGCAGATTAATCAGAGCTGGAGCAGTATCACTCAGCAATTGCTGCAACGAGGACGCGTCGAAGGAAACGTGCGCGAGGATATCGACGTGATGCAACTCAACATCAATATCTCCGCGCTGGGCTTTTTCTATTTGATCAATCAGTCAACGCTGTCGATTATCTATCAGCAGGATCTCAGTGCCAAAGCGGCGCTGGATGAACGCCTGCGCGTGATGAAAGAGTGTATTGCCGCGTGGATAAAGCCGCACTAAAAACGATGTTGAAACCTCTGTTTTAGAGAATTTTGTAGTAGGATGACCAGTATTATAAAACCACACTGTCAGAAAGGGATTTGGACATATGCCTCATAATGCAGTTCCTTATGCAATTGCTATTTCATCAGGCTCAATAGCAGCGTTCCTGGGTGCTGAAGTAGCCAGATTTAGTATCAAGCTCCGGCGCTTTAGATATGGATATCTATCAGTCTTTCTGATTGGTCAGATTTTACTTCCACCTTACACATATGACCTAATCAATCCATATAGGGGGAATATGCCTGGATGGGGTGTATTTTTCACTATTTGTTTTTCAGGCACCCTGTGCCTTAGCATGCTAGTTTTCTATTTTTTCACTTCTTACTCTATTAAAGAATTAAGATTAAGATATTTGACAAGCCTTTTATTTGGATACTTAACATGCGGATTGGTGATTTATAATTTCGGATAAAACACAGACCCTCCTTTTTAAGGAGGCCAAATCCTTAACCCCAGGGCAAAGGATACACTCCACTTAACCTCACCCAGTATACATCAGAAAAAACGATAAAATCTCCTCCCCGCCCCGTTTTATCTCTGTACTTTAAAAAATCAGAATTAAACACGTAGGCACATTTCATTGTCTTTTTATTTAGAGTAATAGTTTTAATATTGGGTATACTGATCACACTTTGGCCCCTGGTTAAAATTCCATCCTCAGTCCACACACCAAGGGGTTGATCCCAGCCATTATCATTATTGAAATCATAGAAATCTTTTACATAGACTCCTGCATATGATGGTTCAAAAAATACATTCTTAGATGAATCACTATAGGCCGTTCCTATTACTCCCACCTTCAAACTGAATGTCCCAAGAGAACCAAATACATCATCTAAGGTGTCCCACATTAGATGAAGAGTAAAATTATCTCCTACCCCAAGGTAATTATTTTGGTAATTTTGCTCTAACTCCCTCGCAGACATAGAAGGCCGACCAAGAATATTCTTTCGCCCAAAGGTATATGCGCCACACCCATCCCATCCGAGACGCTTAAGCCTTTTGGCCGTCATTTTTAGTGCCGCAGGTGATAGTGCTCTTTCATTGAGAAGTTTAGTCACAGCATTAGCTACCCTAGGGTAGCCGATCAACCAAGACATCTTTATCGTCGTATCATCACAATGCTGATCTGGAATATACATACCTTCTGGCAACTCCCTTCCGTCCTTCCATGATTCAGGACATTTCCAGGCAGGGGAATTTAGCCATCGGGTCATAAACGAAGCAGAGCGCTTCCAACCCATTCGTGACATAGCTTTGGGGATCTGCTGTATGGTAATAGGTTCGATTGTAATTATAGAATAATTTCCTTTATCTAAGTAACGAGTTTTTTCTAACTCTCTTACAATGTATGTATCTTGAGTTACTGTACGGCTATTAAAACCTGCGTAGGGGTTTTTCACTCCCATAAAAGATCCTTTTTTATATTTTTAACCGAGGTGGAGTTATAGCGAGGGTTATTTTTTCAGGCTTATCAGTTCTTACATGTGATGCACTGCCAATAGCAAAGTCTTTAATGGATGATACTGTTCCTTGTTCTAATACTTTATCGTCGGACAAAACAACATATTTTAAACTCCCATTGCCGTGGTAATCAATGTAAAATTTATGATAATAATCACCAGATGACTTATTTTTATCGACTTCATTAGCAATTAGTTGAGTCGATTGTTGTTGAGGTGATTTTGAGCTTCCAGTCGTTACTACATGATAATGAAATCCTTGTGTGTGAATGGCAGAAGCACCGCATGAAGCTTTATGTCCTTGTAAGACTTTAGCCCGACCATCAACAGTGTAGCTTTGCTCACCCTCAACAAATACTGACCAGCAATAACATTTAGGACACCAAAATTTATGACCAACTAACACAGCAGAAGCTTTATTTCCATAAGTAAACGTTGGTTCACCTTCAACTAAATCTCCACCATGAGTAGTTGTATCTCCCGTCCAAATACCAGGGAGCATACTCATAGCAATCCCTCTGCCTTCATTTTTGCTATGTCAGACTCATCGAACTCATAAACACCTGATGTGTGATTGCTGAAAATCACCGTACCCAGGTTCTGCTGGCCGGCATCAGTTATCATGTCGCCATTTGAAAGCATAGTTCCAGTGGCCGCTACGGTGAGGCTATTGCCATGCTCATCATGCTGCGCCAGTGTTGTTGATTCATCGCGAAGAACTGTGGCTTGAGACCCATCTTGGTATTCAACGAAATTCCCTTCTAAAACGGCTGAGATGCCATGGCATGAAATTCCACAGGTTCCATTTAATATACCACCCAGTTTAGTTTTACCGCCGCTTATCGCTATCAGTTTTACTTCAATCGCTTTAACTTCCTTTTCACGTTCCATATGTAATCCTATGAATTGAATGAACAAAAATCACACATAGTTTACATGGGTTATTATCTTTTTGGATAACTTAATTTGACATAAGTACGATATGTATCAAAGTTTTAATGCTCAACAGTTAATGGATCAAGGCGAGCCTTTTGTGATGGTTTACGACCATATGCGCGTTGATGAGAGCGATGCCGATCGCGAGCGACGTAGCCGCTGGCTGATTCAGCATCGCAAAACTCTCAGTCAAATTTGCCGCGGCATGATCAGTATTGAATCCGATGCACAACGCTGTGAAAAACTGGTCAAAATGCGCAAGCTATTTGGCATTCAGCATCAGGTCGTGAGTTCAGAGCCATATGCATTAGCACTGATCCAACAGTGGTTGGCGAAGTAACGGCACCACGCGTTACTGCGCCAGCCAACCGCCATCCATGTTCCAGGCGGCACCGCGTACCTGCGCACCACCTTCACTACACAGAAACAGCACCAGTGCTCCCAACTGCTCTGGCGTAACAAACGCCTGAGCAGGCTGTTTCTCTGACAATAACGCCAGGCGCGCGCTTTCGGCATCTTCGCCGGCCGCAATGCGTTTATCGATCTGCTGTTGCACCAGCGGCGTCAACACCCAGCCCGGACAGATGGCGTTGCAGGTGATCGGTGATTGCGCGTTCTCCAGCGCAATCACTTTTGTCAGCCCTACCACCCCATGCTTCGCAGCGACATAGGCGGCTTTCTCTTTCGATGCCACCAGTCCATGCACGGAGGCAATATTAATGATGCGCCCCCAGTGACGTGCCTGCATGCCGGGTAAAACGGCGCGACTGGTGTGGAACACCGAGGAGAGGTTGATGGCAATAATCGCATCCCACTTCTCTACAGGGAAAGATTCCACCGGCGCGGTGTACTGAATACCGGCGTTGTTCACCAGAATATCTACCGCACCATATTGCGCCTCTGCCCACTCAATCATCGCGGCGATTTGCTGCGGATCGGACATGTCTGCCGCGTGATAATCCACTGTTGCCCCGGTGGCCGCGATAATCGCTTTCGCGTGTTCCACTTCGCCAAAACCGTTGAGTATCACTGTCGCTCCCTCCAGTGCCAGTTGCTCCGCGATACCTAATCCAATACCGCTGGTGGATCCGGTCACCAGTGCCACTTTTCCCGCTAATTGCATCGATTCATCCTCCTTCAGACAATGCCGGTGAGGTAAAACACCCCAATCACAAACAGCACGGCCAGACTTTTGATAATGGTGATGGCGAAGATGCCACCATACGCTTCTTTATGCGTTAACCCCGTGATCGCCAGCAAGGTGATCACGGCGCCGTTGTGCGGCAGTGTGTCCATCCCGCCGCTGGCCATCGCCGCCACACGGTGTAGCACTTCCATCGGAATCCCCGTGGCCTGCGCCGCCTGCACGAAGTGTTCTGCCATCGCTGCCAGCGCAATACTCATCCCGCCCGATGCCGAACCGGTGATCCCCGCCAGCACGGTAATACTGATCGCTTCTTTGAGCAGCGGGTTGGGAATCGCCTGCAGCACGCCAGACAGCACGACAAAGCCCGGCAACGCGGCGATTACCGCACCAAAACCGTATTCAGATGCAGTATTCATCGCCGCCAGTAACGCACCGGCGACCGCCGTACGACTGCCTTCTGCCAGACGACCGCGAATGTTGCGCCAGCCAAAAATCAGCACCACCAGAATGCCGCTGAGCAGCGCCGCCTGTACTGCCCAAATCGCGGTGGTTTTCTTAATATCGGTGAGGATCGGCGTGGGATTTCCCGGTAGCGTGACGCTGCTCTGAGCGCCGTACCACGACGGAATCCACCACGTGAAGCAGAGATTGAGTACCCCGACCAGAATCAGCGGCAGAATGGCGATCAGCGGATGCGGCAAACGGATATCTTCCGCCGTTTCTGGCTCATTCTTCAGGTTAGTGCCATAGGGTTCCTGGTTGGCCTGTGCCCGACGGCGTTGCCGATCCAGCCACAGCAAGCCCACCACAATAATAAACAGCGATCCGATCAGTCCCAGCCACGGCGCAGCCCAGGCGTTAGTGCCGAAGAAACTGCCGGGAATGATGTTCTGGATTTGTGGCGTGCCGGGCAGTGCATCCATGGTGAAGGAGAACGCACCGAGCGCCACCGTGGCGGGAATCAAACGTTTAGGGATATTGCTCTGACGAAACAGTTCTGCGGCAAACGGATAAACGGCAAAGGCCACTACAAACAGCGACACGCCGCCGTACGTCAGCAGTGCGCACACCAGCACAATCACCGGGATGGCATGGCGGCGCCCCAGCAGCGCAATGGCCGCCGTGACGATCGAGCGTGAGAAGCCGGATAGCTCAATCAACTTGCCAAAGATGGCACCCAGCAGAAACACCGGGAAGTAGAGCTTCACAAAGCCCACCATCTTTTCCATAAACAGACCGCTAAACACCGGCGCGACCGCAGCCGGTTCGGTTAACAGCACCGCTAACAGCGCGGCAATCGGGGCGAACAAAATTACGCTATAGCCGCGATAGGCGGCTAACATCAGCAACCCAAGCGCAGCGAGGGCAATAACGACACTCATGTTGCTTCCTTATTATTTTGTAGGGTTGAAGGTAAAGACATTGCCAATAATTTGAATCGGTCCGCCTCAATCCGGGCGTTCAACCGCCAGGGCGACGCCCATGCCGCCGCCAACACACAGCGTTGCCAGACCGCGCTTCAGCTCACGCTGCTGCAAGGCATGAATGAGCGTCACCAGAATGCGGCAGCCGGAGGCACCAATAGGATGCCCCAGCGCAATGGCACCGCCGTTGACATTGACCCGTTCCGGCTGCCAGTTAAGCGCTTTGCCTACCGCCAGAGCCTGCGCGGCAAAGGCTTCGTTAGCTTCGATTAAGTCCACTTGATCCAGCTCCCAACCAGCCTGTTTCAGGGCTTTGTTGGTCGCAGCCACCGGGCCGATACCCATCACCGCCGGATCCACGCCAGCAATGCCGCTTCCGGTCAATCGCGCCAGCACCGGCAACCCTAATGCGGCGGCGCGCGATGCGGACATCAACAGCACGGCAGCCGCGCCATCATTCAGGCTGGAAGCATTGCCCGCGGTCACGCTGCCGTCCTTTTTAAAGGCGGGATGCAAACGCGCCAGCCGCTCTGCTGAACTGTCCGCGCGTGGCTGTTCATCTTCACCGATCACCAATGTCTCGCCTTTAGCCTGCGCCACCGCGACAGGCGTGATTTCGGCGCGGAAGGCGCCCTGTTGCTGTGCCGCCACCGCTTTCTGTTGGGATTGCAAGGCAAACGCATCCTGATCGGCACGGCTGATGTGGTATTCATCGGCCAGATTCTCGGCAGTGATCCCCATGTGGTAGTCATTAAACGCATCCCACAGGCCATCGTGGATCACGCTGTCCATCAGTTGACTGTGACCCAAACGACAGCCGCCACGCGCATCCGGCAGCAGATAAGGGGATTGGCTCATACTCTCCTGACCGCCTGCGATAATGATCTCGGCGGCACCACTTTGAATGGCTTGCGCGGCCTGAATTACCGCTTTCAGCCCCGAGCCACACACCATGTTCAGCGTGCTGGCTGGCACGCTGTAAGGCACACCCGCCGCCACAGCCGCCTGGCGCGCAGGGTTTTGCCCGCATCCAGCGGTGAGTACCTGCCCCATAATGACCTCATCGATTAGCGCGGGATCGAGCGAGGTTTGTTTCAGCAATGTGGCGATCACCTGCTGGCCCAGCTCCGCTGCAGTCAGAGACGCCAGCGCACCGTGAAAACGGCCGATGGGCGTGCGGGTGGCTGCCACAATCACACATTCGTTCATGATGCCTCCTGGGAAAAACGCATTTCACGGACATCATCGGCGATGCGTAATTGCCCGGCCGTCTTTGCACGGATCTCATCCAGCGTGACGCCCGGCGCATACTCACGCAGCACAAAAGCGCCCTCTTCAATCTCCAGCCAGCCGAGTTCAGTAATCACTTTACGAATACAGCCGACGCCGGTAAGCGGCAAAGTGCATTCGGACAGCAGTTTTGATTCGCCATGCTTTGATGCGTGCGTCATCATCACGATGATGTTTTCCGCACCCGCCACCAGATCCATCGCGCCGCCCATGCCCTTGACCATTTTGCCGGGGATCATCCACGACGCGATATTGCCGTTGACGTCCACTTCCAGCGCGCCCAGCACGGTAAGATCAACATGGCCGCCACGGATCATGGCGAAAGACTGTGCCGAATCGAAGATTGCCGCACCCTTTCTTGCGGTCACCGTCTGTTTGCCGGCGTTGATCATGTCGGCATCCAGCTCGGCTTCGGTAGGAAACGCCCCCAAGCCCAATAATCCGTTTTCCGACTGCATCATTACGTCCATGCCCTCAGGCACGTAGTTGGCCACCAATGTCGGCATACCAATGCCAAGATTGACGTAATCACCATCGCGCAGCTCCTGAGCGACGCGCTGCGCCATCTGTTCACGCGTGAGCATGTGCGCCTCCTTCACTCAGGGTGCGTTTCTCAATGCGTTTCTCGAAGTTGCCCTGAATCAGGCGATCGACATAAATGCCCGGCGTATGAATAGCTGCTGGATCCAGTTCACCTGGTGCCACAATTTCTTCAACTTCCACCACAGTGACGCGCGCGGCCATTGCCATCAGCGGGTTGAAATTCTGCGCGGTGTGGCGATAGATCACATTGCCGTACCAGTCCGCTTTCCAGCCTTTGACGATGGCGAAGTCACCGCGAATCGCCTGTTCAAGGATGTAATGTCGCCCGTCGAATTCTCTGACTTCTTTGCCTTCTGCGACTGGCGTGCCATAGCCGGTGGCCGTATAAAATGCGGGTATACCCGCGCCGCCTGCGCGCACTTTTTCCGCCAGCGTACCCTGCGGCGTGAGAATCACTTCCAGCTCACCGCTCAGCATCTGCTGCTCGAACAGCGCGTTCTCACCGACGTAAGAGGCGATCATGGTTTTGATCTGCCGATTCTCGAGCAGCAGCCCGAGGCCAAAACCATCGACCCCGCAGTTATTCGAGACCACGGTCAGTCCCTTTGTCCCCTGTTGACGAATCTCAGCGATGAGATTTTCTGGAATGCCGCACAGGCCAAATCCCCCCGCCAGCAGCGTCATGTCGTCTTGCAATCCAGCCAGCGCCTGCTGATAACTGGTGACGCGTTTGTCTAATCCTGCCATTGCTGTACATCTCCTCAGCTCACCGAATAAAGCCATCCTCGCGTCACAAAAATGATTTGTTAATTTTGTTTTTATTGGCCTTTCATTTACTTTTCTTATTAATATTCCGCTAATCGTTGTTTTACATAAAGTTAACAAATAGAAAAATGAAAATGACTATCAAGCAGTTACGCGCGTTCTTAGCGGTCGCTCACACTTTGAGTTTTGCCCAGGCCAGTGAACGTCTGGCAATTTCGCAACCGGCGCTGAGCCTGGCGATCAGCGGATTAGAAGAAGCGTTGGGCGGACCGTTGTTTATGCGCACCACGCGTCACGTATCACTGACGCCGGAAGGTGAGATCTTTTTTCCGATGGCGCGACGATTGCTGGCGGATTGGGAAAATGCCGAAGAGGCGATGCATCTGCGTTTTACGCTGCAACTGGGGAAAGTGTCGATTGCCGCCATGCCCTCTTTTGCTGGCAACCTGCTGCCTGCGGTGCTGAAGGCTTTTCGCCAGCGCTATCCCGGCGTCAATATCGCAGTGCATGACGTGATCAATGAAACGGTGCTGGAGATGGTGCAGGAGGGGCGCGTGGAGATGGGTGTCGCCTTTGAGCCCGAGCTGGCCGATGCGCTGCACTTCACCCCGCTCGGTAGCGACCGCTTTGTCGCCGTGGTGCCCGCTGATAGCCCGTTAGCGAAAAAGCCACAGCTGAGCTGGCGTGAACTGCTGCATCTGGATTTCATTACCTTGCAGCGTCCTTCGGCGGTGCGTCTGCTGCTTGAGCAGTCACTGGCGCAGGCAGGGAGAAGACTCGATGTTGCTTACGAGAGTCACCAATTGGTCACCGTTGGAAAAATGGTCGCCAGTGGATTGGGGGCCAGCGCCGTACCTGCGCTTTGTATTCAGCAGATGCGCGAGTTGGGTGCGGTATGCGTGCCGCTGGTCTCACCACAGATTGAGCGGCGTGTGGGCATTTTGCGATTGAAACAGCACCAGCTCTCCCATGCTGCCGCCGCACTGGCACAAACCATGAGTGATGAATGTCGCTGGCCCGACTCATAATTCAGCGTTAATTCACAACCTAACCTCAACCAGACAATATTTGTCGCCTGGTCCCCCTAAATGCACAGTCGTTTTTTTTCAATTAAATAAACACCAGACATTAACAATTGATTTAGACAAATAAAATATTTCGTAGATAAATCATAGCCAGCGAGCTGAATTCTCATCCACTTTGATTAATTGCACTAATCAAAGCGGTCACAAGATTGCTAATGATATGTGAAAATCTTCACCACGCGGACATTTTAAGATCAAATCCACCCTGCATTAGGTGTAAGAATAATCCTAAGAGAGATAAATATCCCCTTCCGCAAGGTTAACTTCATTACTCAATTACCTCGCAGTATCACAACCCACAGCCAGAGGCAGTTTTCATTACATCAAATAAAAATTAAAAATCCTGGAATCTCACTTTTCACACCAAAGATAATCAGGCTCACACTGACGAACATTAAATTATTTAGCAATTAATGCTATCTAATTTTTGATCTTAATGACTGATTTTCACCATTAATCCTGGGTGATTTAGAAAGTTCTTAACTCTATAGGGGTATGAAACGATGACGATCATGCCAAGTTGAGAAAAGACAATGGAATTTTAAAAATCACCATCCCGTACAACCTAAGACTTTTCTGAGGGTAAGAAATGACTGATTTTCTTAACTCGTTGAATAAAAACAATTATCCTGCCAGGATATCCGCAGCTCTTACAGGAGCGGATGAGTTTGTTATGAAAAATATCACACGAGAGGACTTACGCTGTGCCAGTTGCAAATATGGCTGCCAGCTGACGAACCGAAACAACGATATTCTTAATCGCTGCCCAATACAAAAAATTGCGATTTGGCCGGGGAACAATCATTTCCTGATTAAAGGTGTACTTTCATTAGTCGCTGGTCGCTATGAAAGTGTGTTTTGCCGGGGATGTATATTCGTTGATTTTTCGCGAGAAAACTTACGTTATCTCACCAATAAAAACTGGATTGATTATCTGAAATCCACCGGGCTGACGATCGTTTTAGTCTCCGATCGTCCGCTGGCCGCTCTGGCTGCACACTGGATAAAGAGAGAGGGAATCCACTCCGTTATTTATTGTGAAGACCGGTTAGAGGATATCAAGAAGGTGATTAACAGTACCTATTATGGTTTAAAAGGAGGCGCAACAAGGAGAGTTAATGCACTGTCGAATGAGGAAGTGACCTTTCTGGATTTAGCCTTGAAAGGTAATTCACTGTCTGCCATTTCGATAGCAATGAACCATGAGATGAAAAAAATTTACAACATCAAAGATTCGATTCGACGAAAGACCGGTACCAGCCTTAATCAGCTGATCTCGGGTCACTAAGTAAAAGGATTACACGAAATGACGCAAACACATAAAACACTGCTTTCACTGGTTATCACCGTTGCCCTTTTCTCGGCCTCTGCCGTTGCAGCGTCCGAAAACACCATTAATTTCCAGGGTGAAGTGGCTGATGAAACCTGTTCCATCTCGGTGAATGGCAATGCGGCCTCACCGGTGGTGCTGATGCCAACCGTGAGTAAATCCGATCTGGCTGCCAGCGGTGATGTCGCCGGACAAACCGCCTTTACCGTCGGTTTGACCGGTTGTACCGGCAACTCAGCTTCCTCAACAAAAATTTCAACGGTGTTTGTCGGCAATAACGTGACGGCCAATGGCAACCTGGCGAATACCGGCACCGCAAAAAATGTTGAGGTCCAACTGGTGGACAGTAAAGACGCGGTGATTAACCTGACAGGAGGCTATACCGGTGATGGCGACCTGACACTTGCCGCAGATGAGACCGAATCTTCAGCCACTTATAACGCGCAATATTATGCCAATGGGGTAGCGGCCGCCGGAACCGTGGCTGCTTCATTACAATATGCGGTGACTTACCAGTAATAAATAATAAAGGTACGTCCGGCTATCCGGGCGTGCTTTGAATTTCACGAGACAATCTGTATGTATTTACGCAATACCCTTGGTGCTTTATTGCTTTGCGCGATGTCAGCGACGGCGGCAGCAAGCGTCACGCTGTTGGGGAGTCGAATTATTTATCCGGCACCCGCCAGTTCCATCAATATTCAATTTAAAAATGACGATAGCATCCCCTATGTTATCCAGACCTGGTTTGATGATGGCGATATGGATGCCAAACCACAGCAGATTAATCACGTGCCATTTATTACTACGCCACCGGTATTTCGTATTCAGCCGAAATCAGGACAGGTCGCGCGCATTGTGGTCAGCCAAACAGACAAACTGCCTCAGGATCGAGAGTCGGTTTACTGGTTTAACATGCTGCAAATTCCGCCCACTTCACAGGCTGCCGCCGATAAGAATGCCATGACCGTAATGCTGCGCAACCGGGTGAAATTGTTTTATCGCCCTGCGGCAATAGGCAAACCGGGCAATATTTTATCGGGTATTAAAGTCCGCACTCTTTCTGACCCTCATTAAGGCAGCGGATTACAGATCAATAATGCGCAACCCTGGCATGCTTCATTCGTCGCTATTTCCCTGCGCATGGCAGGAAAAAAATATGAGTGTGAACCCATAATGGTTGCCCCTTTTTCTACGCACACCTGCTGGTTCAGTCATACCAAACAACGCTTACAGGGTGTAGGCAGCGTCAAACTCGACGCGATTAACGATCAGGGAGCCAGAATAAGTGAAAATTACCCCATCAACTCCCAATGAATTGAAATTCCCCTTATTCTTTCTGACCGTTTCATTCTATTTCTCAACAGCCGTGCACAGTGAAGAATATTATTTCGATCCGTCGCTGTTTAAAGGCTCTGCCTTCGGTCAGAACATCGCGCAATTCAACCAAAGCGAGTTGCCCGCGGGGCATTATCTGGTCGATGTTTATGTCAATAATGCCCTCGTGTCATCCAGCGTGAAGCTGGAATTTTTGCCCCCGGCACAAGGAAAAGAGGTCGAGCCATGCTTACCCTTTTCGCTGGTGAAAATGTTGCAGTTAAAAAAGGGACCAACACAACCAATAGATCGCGAGTGCGCCCCACTTGCTGACTGGACCCCACAAGGGAGTTGGGCTTTTGATGCCGCCGCGTTACGCCTGAATATCACGCTGCCCCTGTCAGCGCTTAAGCGCACGCCGCGTGGTTATATTCCGCCCGAACAGTGGGATGACGGGATGACCGCGTTATTTCTGCGCCACAACACCAACTACACCTGGACGGAAAACAGCGCGGCCGCCTACCGCTATCAATATTTGTGGAGTGGGATCACCGCAGGCACCAACGTCGCCAACTGGCAGTTACGTCATCAGGGCAATCTTCGCTATCTCAGCAGCAGTGTGGGTGGTAGCAGCTATCGCTACAACAAGGTACGAAGCTGGGTGCAACGGCCACTGACGTCGATCAACAGCCAGCTTTCCCTTGGCGATAGCTACACGGACAGCTCGCTGTTTGGCAGCCTGCCGTTTAATGGCGTAAAACTCGCCACTGACGAACGTATGTGGCCGCAAGGCAGACGCGGTTATGCCCCTGAAATTCGAGGCGTCGCCTCTTCTAACGCCCGTGTGATTGTGAAACAGTTGAACAAGGTGATCTATGAAACCGTGGTGCCGCCTGGCCCGTTTATCATTGATGATCTGAACAACACCCGCAGTCAGGGAGATTTTGAAGTCGAGGTGATCGAAGCCAGCGGTAAAATCGCCACCTTTACGGTGCCCTACTCCTCGGTTCCTGATTCGGTGCGTCCGGGCAACTGGCATTACTCGCTGGCGCTGGGCCGTGTCCGCCAATACTACGCTGTGAATAACGCTTTTTTTGAGGGCGTGATGCAGCGCGGCGTAAGCAACAGCTTGACGGCAACCGTCGGATCACGGCTGGCGGAAGATTACCAGGCCTGGTTACTGGGCGGCGTCTGGGCAACCGGAATCGGTGCGGTGGGTCTGAACACCACGTTTTCGCAGGCTAAGGCCGAAAATGACCAGCGTACCTCCGGCTGGCGTGCCGAGTTGAGTTATAGCAAGACCTTTCAGACCGGCACCAACCTGGTACTGGCCGCCTATCGTTATTCCACCCGTGGATTTCGTGACCTGCAGGATGTGTTTGGGGTTCGACGCCAGCAACAAGCGGGCATCAACTATTACTCAGACTCGCTTAATCAACGCAATCGCTTATCGGCCACACTCAGCCAGTCAATGGATGAGTACGGTCTGGTGAGTTTAAGCGCCAGCACCGCCGACTATTACAATAATCAGTCGCGTATCACCCAGTTGCAGCTCGGCTATACCAATAGCTGGCGCAATATCAGTTACGGCATCAATGTGGCGCGTCAACGTACCTGGTGGAATACCCAGCAAGGCAATGTGAGCGTCAATGATAATGTCGACAGCAGCCGCCAACAGCGCTACAGCGAAAATACCCTGTCATTCAATGTTTCAGTGCCGCTTAACTGGGGCGCGGGTCTTTCGTCTGTTGCGTACAACTATAACCAGTCGAAGCAAAGCCAGTCTTCGATGGTGTCGCTGACGGGTTCAGCAGGCGAACAGCGTGATTTCTCCTATTCGCTTTACGGGGGAACCGAACACTACCGCAATGGCGTCAACGGAGAAGCGAGCTCCTTTGGGGGCAACCTGCAGCAAAACACCCGTTTTGGCGCAGTCCGCGCCAACTACGGCCAGGGAGACCACTATCGCCAGGTCGGTTTGGGCACGTCTGGCACTTTGCTGCTGCATCGTGGCGGTCTCACTGCGGGGCCTTACACCAGCGATACGTTCGCTTTGATCCATGCCGAGGGCGCGCAAGGTGCGGCGGTACAAAACGGACAAGGAGCCGTCATTGACTACAACGGTTATGCGCTGCTGCCCTCGCTCACCCCTTATCGTGAAAACACGGTCAGCCTCGATACGTTGCACATGCGCGCCGATGCTGAGTTAAACGGCGGAAGCCAGCGTGTGGTTCCTTATGCCGGTGCCGTGAGTCAGGTGAGTTTTGCCACCTTACGCGGCACCGCGGTGTTGATTTCACTGAATACCACCGAGGGGATGGCACCGCCGATGGGCGCCGAAGTGCGTGATGCCTCCAACACCGTGATTGGCGTTGTCGGTCAGGGAAGCCAGCTTTACGCACGCGCTCCCCATGACTCCGGCAGTCTGCAAATCAGTTGGGATGGTAATGCCCAACGCTGCGCTGTTAGTTATCAAATCACCGGAAAGACGCAACAGGCGCTTATCCTTCTCAATGGTATTTGCAGGACGCTTTAACTCGTGAAAATTAAATATCTCCTGGTTGCGCTGCTGATGCTGCCGCTGACGTTATGGGCGAACTGCATCAAAGTCACCAGCACCTCATCGCTTTCAGCCGCCGCTCTGGCAGCCGGCTATACCGCATCGTCCTGGACGGGTGCCTGTGATACCTGTTCAGGCAACCTGGGTTTGCCATCGGTGATCAGCATCAACAGCGGTACATCCTTTCAGCCCGCAGGATCGTTGCTGGCCAGTTCAGTCGGTTCGTTTCTCACCTCCGCCAGCAACACCGCTTACAGCCCGAATCAGATCCTCTACCGCTGTGCGGTGGCAGATGCTGGCAGTTTGTATGAGATGTACGCCACCAACGGTGACAGCGCCTATGCTGGCATGTATGCCAGCAGCGAGGTTAGCGGCGCTTATTACGACGTGGCGAAAAACGTGGCAGTGCGCATGACCAATCTGACCACCGGCGAGTATTACAGCCGCTACTGGAAGTCACGCCAATTGACCGCTGACAGTTGGTACTCCGACGGCACCTACCTTTATATTCCGGCCAGCGCGTTTAGCAACGTGCTGTACGAGATGTTTAAAATCAGTTCAACCAGCTATTACGCCAATGGCGATAACCGTTACAGCGATCTCTGGACGCAGCCGCGCGGCTATATTGCTTTTAAAGGCCCTGGTCTGGACACCAACAGTCTGGCGGTAGGTCAGGACAGCGCCAGCTATTGGTACGGGTTTTACGGCAACTGGCCTGCCGCCTGGAGTACGTATCGCAACGTGACCTATGTGCGAGGCGCGCTCTGTGAAGTCCAGAACTACCCGTCTGTGGTGCTGCTGCCAACCATCAGCGTGAACGCGCTCAAAGCAGGCGGCAGCAGTCAGGTACCGTTTTCGATCTCATTGCAGTGCGAATCGGGCGCGCGGTCCAGCACCAGCACATCCACCAGCACTGCCGCCAATGTCGCGATGGGCTTGCTGGTGAATCAGCCCAATGCGGTGTCACAGGCGACACAGTTGGGTTTGACCACCAGCGGCGGAGGATTGACCTGGCTGCTGGATAATCAATATGGCAGCAGCGGCGTGGCCTCGGGTGTGGGCATCAAAATTTATAACGCCAGTGGTTCTGCCATTAACTTATTGCCCAACCTCGCCAGCACCGGCACCGGGAATACGCGCGGCTGGTATGCCTATACGGATCTCACCTCGCTGGTCTCTTCCGGTAGCAGCAATATTTACAGCGGTGATTTTTTGGCTTCGCTCGAAGCCATAAGTGGACAAACAGTAACAGCAGGGACAGTCAATGCGCAGTTGCAAGTGGTGGTTAGTTTTCAGTAAAGCGTTGGCGCTGAGCGGCCTGTTAGTCGCTGCTCACGCCATGGCCGTGGTGAATGTGGATAGAACACGCCTCGTTTTCAATGCCGGTGAAAGCAACCAGACGCTGAACCTCAAAAATGGCGCAGAATCCCCATCTGTGGTGCAAATCTGGAGCGATGACGGAGATTTGATGCAGTCTCCGGAACTGAGCACGGCACCCATTTTTGCCATGCCGCCGATGATGAAACTCGCACCCGATGAGCAGCGTGCGATTCGCCTGGTGCTCACTTCGCGGCAGTCATTACCTGAAGACCGTGAGAGCCTTTACTGGCTGAATATTTATCAGATTCCTGCCCTGAGCCGGCAAACAAGCGGCGCCGAACAAAAAATCCTGTTGCCGTTGCGATTGCGGCTGAAGGTTTTGATCCGGCCGGCGGCGCTGGGTGTGCCTCAGTCTGTGGATGTGCAGAAACTGCGTTTTATGGTCCACGATCGTCAACTCAAGGTGGAGAATCCGACGGCGTGGTATATGAGCCTGCGATTACAGATTGCCAACAAACTTAAGGTGGATGATGTGCTGGTGGGGCCATTTGGTTCAGTCACCCTCCCATTAGCGCAACCGGTTGAGGTGGGTGAAAGTATCACGTACGAGGTGTTTGACGACAACGGTAATCCGGTGGGTTATCAGAGCCATACCGGCACATAAGTTAGATTGCCGCGCCCTGATGGCCGCGGCAATCTTGTGTCATTCATGAAGCGTTTTTGTAAGGATCGCGAACCTGGGTCACCGCCAGTGCGCCGAATAGCAATACTGCCGATACTGCTAACAGTGCCCACATAAAGCCGCCTGACATCTGTTTAACGTATCCAATCAGTGAAGGGCCAAAGAAACCGCCCAGATTGCCCACTGAAACAATCACGGCCAACCCAGCCGCTGCGGCATTGCCGGTTAGGAAACCCGATGGCAGCGCCCAGAACGATGCCTGAAAGGCCAAAATACCGCTGACAGTGATGCAAAGTGCCAGCATTTTTAGCACCGGTTCTGACACCATCGCGCTGCAAGATAACGCTATGGCAGCGATCACTAATGCGCCACTGATCCAACGAATGCGATGCGGCGAATGGTTTGCTCTTCGTGCCCAGAACAACATACTGAGAGCCCCGCAAACGTACGGTAAAGCAGTGAGAAAACCGGTCGCTGTGTGACTGACGCCCATCTGTTTGATGATCTGTGGCATCCATAAGCCGACACCAATCGAACCGACTATCCCACAAAAATTGATCAATGCCAGTAGCCATAGCAACGGATTACGCATCGCGTGCCGCATGGTGGCACCATGTTTGGCGGCGATGCGCTGCTGTTCTTCATCCAGTCTGCGTTGCAACAGGCTTTTTTCATCGTCGGTCAGCCATTTTGCCTTAGCCGGTTTATCGTCGAGGAAGAACAAACACGCGATGCCAAGTAACACCGCTGGCACGCCTTCAATCAAGAGCAACCACTGCCAGTTACGGATGTGTTCATGGCTGGTGATCTGCATCAGCGCCCCCGAAATAGGGGCACCGATGATGTTTGCCACCGGGATGCCCACCAAAAACGCAGCAGTGATTTTTGCTCGCCAGGTGCCGGGAAACCAGTAAGTGAAAAACAGATAGATGCCTGGCGTAAAGCCTGCTTCAGCCATGCCGAGACAAAAACGCGCGACGGCAAAACTGGTCGGCCCCGTCACAAACGCCGTCGCCATCGAAATCAATCCCCAGGAAATCATGATGCGCGCAATCCAGATGCGAGCCCCGGTTTTCTGCATAATCAAATTACTGGGGATTTCAAACAGGAAATAACCGATAAAGAACATCCCTGCGCCAAAACCAAATTGCTCTGCCGTTATCCCTAGATCGGCATTCATACCCAGCGCGGCAAAGCTGACATTGGTCCTGTCCAGATAACTGATTACGTAACAGATAAAAATGAACGGCAGGATTCGCCTGAATGCTTTGGCCGCCGCGTGTTCGCTGCGATCCATCTCTTGGGGATTCAGGGTTTTCTCAGGCGCACTGGGCGCTCCTGGCATGGCGTCAGGTAAGGTATGCAGGGTCATGCGATGCTCCATGGTGCTCTGTGGCACCTGTTTTAGTTAACTTGCTGGAGTGGAACGGCCTGACAGCGCGGCACCGGGAACAGCCATGTCGCAGGTCAGGATTGAGCCAGTAACCGACTCGGTGATAAACAGTTGTCGTCGCTGGGCACCGCCATAACAGACATTGGTGGTTGAGCGACCCGCTGGGCTAATAATGATTTGGATGGGTTCCGCCATCACATTCAATAACCACAGGCGGCCCAACCCGGGATTGGCAATCAGCAATTCGCCTTCGGTGTTGATGGCGAGTCCATCGGGTCCGCTTGGGCCGTGTGAAGTGAAGAACTGCCCGACCTTGCTGACCGAACCGTCCTTTTGCAGCGGTACGCGCCAGATACAATTTCCGCGCGTCATCGCTACATACAGCAGGCTCTCATCCGGCGATAGCACCAGCCCGTTTGGGCTAGGGCAATTATCCAGCAACAAATCGAGACGCCCATCCACCGATAAGCGGTATACGCGTCCCGTCGGATCGTGCAGACCCGTTTGCCCCTGATCGGTGAAGTAGAGATTGCCTTGACGGTCAAACGTCAGATCGTTGAGGCCTTTAAAACTCTCGCTGTTGCGACGCGTCAGCCATGGCGTGACGCTTCGGTCCTTAAGGGAGAGTTTCATTAATCCGTTTTGGTAATCGGTGATCAGCAACGTGTCCTCATCCAGCAACTTCATACCGTTAGGCTCGCCCTGATACTGAACAATCAACTCCCACTCGCCCTGCCTATCCACCCGAAAGATTCTGCCGTACGGGATATCGGTGACGTAAAGGCAGCCAGAAGGATGCCAGACAGGCCCTTCCAGAAAGGAGTCAACAGCCTGACCACCGCGATTGGCGGCTGACCAGGCATTCGCCGGATCGGGTTTTCTGAATCGGTCGGGCAAGCGGCTGAACAACTCGGCCTGGCGGATTTCCGGTTGAGTCAGACAGATCATGGTGACACGCCCTCCTCCAGCGGCGTATCTGCCAGCGCCTGCAAAATATTCTGTGCCGCCACCGTTCCCATGCGGATGTAAGAAGCATCGCTCACGCCACCAATATGTGGAGAAAGGATCACGTTACTGATGTCCTGCCAGCGGTGCGGCGCGGTCAGCGGCTCAGCGCTGAAACTGTCCAATGCTGCCCAATGTAACTTGCCTGATTGCAGCGCATCAGCGAGTGCCGCCTCGTTGATTAACCCGCCGCGCGCGGTGTTAACCAGGATTGCGCCGGGCTTGCAGTTCGCCAGCGTGTCGGCATTGATCATTTCATGATTGGAATCTGTCAGTGGGCAGTGCAGCGACACCACATTAGCCTGTGCCAGAAGTGATTCAAGGCTATTAACCGATTCACAGGCCGGGGGGAATTCACGCGCGAAAGGATCATAAGCCACGACCCGCATGCTCATTGCATTCCCGATCCGAGCCACGCGACTGCCGATCGCACCTAAGCCAATTAACCCTAATACACGCCCTTCCAGCTCAATCGATTTGTGTGTCGATTTATCCCAGAATCCTGCACGCAGGCGCGCATCGAGCGGCAACACAGATTTGGCGCAGGCCAATATCAATGCCCAGGTATGTTCCGCCACAGCCGCGGCATTAGCTCCTGGCGCAGAACAGACACGAATCTGGCGTGCGGTGGCGGCCTGCTGGTCAATGACATCAATACCACTGCCGTGTTTGGAGATCACCCGCAAGGCCGGTGCGGCATCCATCACGGCGGCGTTGATCTTGCCGTAACGCACCAGAATCCCCACCGGATTGTGCCGGTGGCACAGGTCAATCAACTGCGTCTCAGTGGGTTGTTTTCCCGCAAAGACCAACTCAAACTCATGAAGTATGGCTACCGCGTCGGCAGCCAGATCGCTGCCGGTAATCAGAATGACCGGGGGTGTCTCCATCACAGCGTCTCCCCTTCTGCCAGCATGCCCGCCTGGCGCAGTGCGTTCTCAAGCCATGGCGCACGCGTATCACCGGCACGGATGGCGGCAATGCGCAGGGTTTCGCCATCCAGCTTTTTCTTCGCTAAGGCAATAATGGCCTGCACTTCATCACGCGGGATCACCACCACGCCATCAACATCACCCACCACCAAATCACCGGCCTGAATCTGTGCTCCGGCAACGGAAATAGGATGATTGACGCGACCCGGAATCAGTTTGGTGGGACCACAAGGATTCAATCCCGCAGCAAACACCGGATATGACTGCTTGCTCAGCATATCGGCATCTCGCACTGCGCCATCAATGATGATGCCCGCGATGCCGGAAGCCTCTGCCTGTGTCGCCATAATCTCCCCCAGCAACGCGCAACTGAGGTCGCCCTTGCCATCCACCACAATCACATCGCCCGGTTGGGCAATGGCCAGTGCAGCATGAATGGCCAGATTGTCACCCGGACGTACCTCAACCGTGATGGCCGGACCCGCCACTTTCATCTGCGGTGAGAGCGGTTTGATTCTGCCATGCAGCGTGCCGCGACGTCCGGCAACATCCGCCAGTATCGCCGCCTGATACTCAGCAGCTTGTTGCACTTCTTCCGGGGTCACGCGGCTGATATTTCGTTGGATCATTGCAGTAGTGTGAATGCTCATGTCTTCCTCGCTTGGTTTTACTCTGTAAAATTCATGTGTACAATATAAAACAACTATAGCCAGGGCGAGGCAGATTTAGCCATAGCCTTAACGGCGTTTGTGACGTAAACACGAGGTGACTCACAAAAATTCAGGTACACTCGTTGTCGTTCAAAACAGGAGGAATGCATGGGAAATGAAGGCGTTATTGCGGTGGAAAAGGCGTTAGCGCTGCTGGACTGTTTCCGTCCAGGCGACGATAGCCTGACGCTGACTGCGTTGTCGCAGGCGTCGGGTTACCACAAAACCACGGTTTATCGCCTGATGAATTCTCTCGAACGAATGAATTACGTGGTGCGCCATGAAAATGGTAGCTATGGACTGGGACCACGCTTGCTGTATCTTGGCAAGTTGTATGAGCAATCTTTCCATCTGGCCAGCGTGGTACAGCCCGAGCTGCAACAACTGGCGCTGGCTACCCATGAGAGTGCCAGTTGGTATGTGATTGAAGGCGGCCAGCGCATGTGCTTATTCCGCGCCGAGGCTTCAGAAGGTTTGCGTCACAGTCGTTTGCCCGGCACGATTTTCCCACTCGATCAGTCTGCGATTAGCCAGGTGCTGCGCTTCTGGGGACTCAATGAAGCCCTGTTTGATAAGCATCCACGCCTGCCGTTGTATACCTCTGGCGCACGTGATCCGCACACCGCCGCCTTCGCGATGCCGGTATTTGGCGTGAACGATAAATTAATTGCTGCCTTAGCGTTAACCGGCCCGGCCTCGCGCCTGGTGGAATCGCGCCGTGATGATGGCCTGACGCTGCAAATGAGCCAGAGTGCCGCGCGACTCTCTTTAAAACTGGGTGCGTCAAAGCCGTTTTGCAGTGCGCAATACGGTGAAGATGCACTGACAACCGATAACTGATCGTTGTGTCAGATAGCTTCCGGGCTCACCACAGTATGCCCGGAAGTCTCACACTGAGTCAGTTTAGGATGAGTGACTCGACAAGCTACCTTCCGCCTTCTGGCCTTGCGAAAGATTACGCCCCATCAGCACCACGGCAATCCCCCCTGCCAGGCAAAGCGCGGCCAGAGGCAACAGTGCCAAAGTGTGACTACCGGTCTTTTCATCGATGATGCCGTAAGCATTGACCATCACCGCGCCACCAATCAGGTTGGCGATCGCCCCTATCGCCGCCAGTCCTGCCGCAGCGGATTGACTGCTCATCCAGCCCGCCGCCAGCGCCCAGAATGGCCCTTTCATGGAATAAGCGCCGACCAGAATCAGGCACATGATAATAATGGTTGCCGGTAACGAAAGGCTGACAAACGCGGCGAAAATCCCTCCAGCAATCATGAACAACGTTAATGCTGTGTGCCAGCGTCGTTCGCCTGTGCGGTCTGAGCTTCGTCCCCACACAATCATCAATATCGACGCCAAACCATAAGGAATCGCATTGAGCATTCCGGTGGTGAGATTATCAAGATGGAATGATTTCAGCAGTTGAGGTGACCAGACGCTGAGGGTGGTGCCAGCTGATGATGCGCCAGAATAGATCAGTGCCATCAGCCAGATATGCTTGTGCTTCAGTAATTGCCAGGTAGAGATATGACCGATTTTTTTTTGCTGCTGGCGCTCGGCCTGCAGTGTGGATTCCAGCCACTGCTTCTGCTCACCGCTGAGCCAGCGCGCTTCGTGTGGGCGATTGCTCAGGACAAAATAGGCGGCAATACCGAGCAATACGGCAGGCAATCCTTCAATAATGAACAGTAGATGCCAGCCGCGCAGTCCCATCCATCCGTCGAGTGTGAGTATCAAGCCAGATAGCGGTGAGCCGATAAAGTTCGCCAGCGGGATCGCCACCATAAACGAGGCGATAATACGCGCGCGATAACGCGCAGGGATCCACCAGGTCAGATACAACACCACGCCAGGGAAGAAACCGGCTTCAGCAGCACCAAGTAAAAAACGCAGCACATATAAAGACGAAGAGGTTTCTACCAGTGCCATACACATTGAAACTATGCCCCAGCTGATCATGATGCGCGGGATCCACAAGCGCGCGCCGACCTTCTGCATCGCCAGATTACTGGGCACTTCAAACAAGAAAT
The DNA here is from genome assembly GCF_016625195.1 of Erwinia sp. S63. Taxonomy (GTDB): domain Bacteria; phylum Pseudomonadota; class Gammaproteobacteria; order Enterobacterales; family Enterobacteriaceae; genus Pantoea. The sequence continues at coordinate 54,235 of NZ_JACVUP010000004.1, read as the reverse complement.
ACGCCACGAAGTACAGACTGCTGGCGAAACCAAAGGCGGCCTTGCTCAGACCAAGATCCTCGTTCATCTGGAGCGCGGCCATGCCGATATTGCCGCGATCGATAATAGATACCAGATAGCTCACCACCAGGAACGGCAGGATGCGCCAGATCACGCGCCGCATGGTTTCGCGTTCCAGCGCTGAGACCGCCGTCTGTTTCAGGGTTTGTTCAGTCATTCTTTCCTCACAGGGTCTGATTATGGTTATCAGGAGAAGATGCTATGTTTTATTCTGTAAAACCAGGTTGTACAATATAAACTATCAGAAACGCTGTGAAGCAAACTGTCATGTGATTGGGGATGCGGAGCCAATCACAAAATCGCCAGTGACTGTAGATTGAATTGTGATCGAAGACAGGTCTTTAAAACGAAAAAACCTGCTTCGCTCCATCAGGATGCTAAGCAGGTCATTACTGCGGGGACGGGCGGAAAATGCTATTGGCTTTCGGCTACAACGCACCAGCGTCAGCGCTATGGCTTTAGTGCAGGCCGTGAAAGGCAGAGTTAGCCTTGGTGCTTGTGGATTGCCGCCAAATAGCAGCCAAATCGCGCACTATGGGCGTGGATATACACGGTTTCAGGGCGCTGTAGCAGATCTAAAACTGTTTGCTCCACTTCATCACCCGTCGCCAGCTCTGCCGCAATAATGCAGTGCTCAAGATTGAAGGCTCGCAGTGAGAGTTGACGCTTAGCGAGGTATTCCGGGATCTCGCTGTAGAAGATGCCGGACTGCATACAACCTTCATGAATGAAGATTGCGTGCTTCCCCTGGTATGGCGATTGCGCGGGTTGATAGGTGTGATTAAGCAAGATCGCATTATCTCCTGGTGGAACATCCTTCAAGCCAATGCGGTCTGGCAAAGCCGAGGCTTGGCTGGCTAACACTCGGCGTGCGTTGTACTGTGCCAGGTACTCATCGTCCTTTCCGTATAAATGTGCAAAATCGCTGCTACTCAATCCGCTAATAATGTAATGCATACTGCCTCCTGCTAATAACATGGGTTCATCAGCAGTAAACGTTATCGAGCCCATCCTTGCTCGCTGGAAACGGACAGAGAATTATTGATCGCAACCGCAATTGCATTCACCGCCTTAGCTCAATCAGCCAGGGTTTGCTAAAGTAATGGACATCAAGTATTAAGCGCTGCACTTGCATGTTTACACGGGAATTTGACCATGCCAGATTACATTTTCTATAAAAAAGATCAGGTCGTTGCCACTGTTGAAAAAACAGATGTCGAGAGCGCCGTGTTGCTCATTTCACAAGGCTATAAAAAGTTAGATGAAGAAGTTGAAGCGGCAACTCCGGAAGCGGCGTTAAAACGGTTAGCGGATATACAAAATCAAGACAATGTAACGCATCATGCTTTCGTGACGGGTTCGGTATTTAGCTCTATCGTCAGTGCGCTGTTCAAATGATTCTCCCTCGCCTGCTTTGCGCCGCTGAAACCTTTGTGGCGCACATTCTCCCAGCATAATTAACTCTCTGACAAACTGTCACCGCATAATATGATGCAGAATAAAACCGGCCTTCCTCATCACGACACAATCTATTATTTCACCCCTAAAGCACTTTGACAGAGTATACCTTCATCGCTACGCTTTAATGCAACCATATATGCCATAAGCTTGCACATCTTAAAAAGATTACCTAAGGTGTCCGCCTTTCAGCCTCTTATAGCTTTCATTTCCATAGGTGAATTGTTCGGCTGCGAAAGCTATAAGATCGCTTTAATTTTACTCATGGAGGTTTATGAGCACAGGAACGATTTCTAAACAATCTGACTTAACCGTTGATGATATTACGGTTATCGATAACAAATTATTAAAACGCGCTGTGAGTGCTGCGGCATTAGGCAACACCATGGAATGGTTTGATTTTGGCGTATATAGCTATCTTGCCGTGATTATTGGCCAGGTCTTTTTTCCTGGTGCTAGTAATACCGCGCAATTAATCGCCTCTTTCGGCACCTTTGCCGCTGCGTTTTTAGTTCGTCCGATCGGGGGCATGGTCTTTGGTCCGTTAGGTGATCGCTTTGGGCGGCAGAAAGTGCTCGCCTTCACCATGATCATGATGTCGATTGGCACCTTCTGTATCGGCCTGATTCCCAGCTATGCCAGTATTGGTATCGCGGCACCGATCCTGTTGCTGGTGGCACGTCTGGTGCAGGGCTTCTCCACCGGCGGAGAATACGGTGGTGCTGCGACCTTTATCGCGGAATACTCCACCGATAAGCGCCGTGGTTTTATGGGCAGCTTCCTGGAATTCGGCACACTGGCGGGTTATTTGCTCGGTGCCAGTCTGGTCACCGGCATGATTGCACTATTACCGCATCAGGCCATGATGGATTGGGGCTGGCGTATTCCCTTTTTCCTGGCCGCACCTCTGGGATTATTTGGTCTCTATATTCGCCTGAAACTGGAAGAGACACCGGCGTTTAAAGAGCATATGGATCAGCGCGAAGAGCTTGAGCACAATAAGCCTCAACTGAGCTTGTTGCAGATGCTGCGCGTACAGAGCAAACCGCTGTTGAAATGTATTGGCCTGGTGCTGTTATTTAACGTATCCAATTATATGTTAACAGCCTATATGCCCAGTTATTTAACCGGTGTGTTAGGCATGAATGAATTATCCGGCCTGATGCTGGTGATGGTTATTATGTTGATCATGATGCCATTGACGTTAATGTGGGGGCATTTAACCGACCGTATTGGTCGCAAACCGGTGATTGGACTAGGGGCTCTGGGCTTAATATTGCTGGCTATCCCCAGCTATATGCTGATTGGTTCTGGCAATATGATGTTGGTATTTGCCGGTCTGGCGGCATTAGGTTTATTGCATACCTGCTTTAGCGGCACCATGCCCGCCACGTTACCGGCCCTGTTTGTCACCGATATTCGCTACAGCGCATTAGCGATTGGTTTTAACCTCTCCGTGTCACTGTTCGGCGGCACCACACCATTAATCACTGCATGGCTGGTGGATACCACGCACAATGCGATGATGCCCGCTTATTACATGATGGGTGCCGGGATTGTCGGTTTGATTACGGTGTTAACGCTCAGTGAAACCGCGCGTAAACCGCTTAAAGGCTCTTCACCTGCTGTCGCCACCAAAGCGGAGGCGCATAAGCTGATTGATAAATTACGTAAGCAGCGCGGCCGCAAGGTCCAGCAACACAAACCAGCATAATCTTCGGGGCGACCATCAGGTCGCCTTTCTTCTATTCACCTCCCTGATTAGCGAAGCGTAAGGCGTCGATAATTTCCTAAACCCATCTGTTCGCGCCAGAAAAGCGCAAAATATCGACTATGATCTGTTCTCAGTCTTTTCGTGTCGTCCCGCTGTAAATCGTACTCAGCCAGCATCTTTAAACGGAACGTAGACCGCTTGATGTCGTCCATTGCCCTTGCGAGGGTTAAACGAGGCAATTGAATGGAATTCAGATCATTTAAGAAATCCTGGGGAGCTGAGATTCAGGCAGATGGCAGCGTGCTATTCCGCTTGTGGGCACCGGGTCAGCAACAGATTACCTTGCGTCTCGCCGATGGCGATCACCTTATGTCAGCCTCGGACGATGGCTGGTATCAACGGCAACTGGGCGGCATACAACCTGGTGCGACTTACAACTTTGTACTGGCGGATGGCACAGAAGTGCCCGACCCTGCAGCTCGCGCGCAGCAATCAGAGGTCAATGGCCCTTCCGTGGTAGTCGATCCTCATCATTATGCATGGCAGCACACGGATTGGCGCGGACACGCCTGGCAAGAAACGGTGGTGTACGAACTGCATATCGGTACCTTTACCCCCGAAGGCACTTTCCAGTCCGCGATTACCCGCTTACCCTATTTAAAAGCACTTGGCATTACCATGATTGAGGTGCTGCCGGTATCGCAGTTCGGTGGCAATCGCGGTTGGGGTTACGACGGCGTGCTGTTGTATGCGCCGCATTCTGCTTATGGCTCGCCGGATGATTTCAAAGCCTTCGTGGATGCTGCACATGGACACGGCCTGTCGGTGGTGCTCGACATTGTGCTCAATCACTTTGGCCCTGAAGGGAATTATCTGCCGCTGCTGGCCCCTGATTTCTTCCACAAAGAGCGCATGACACCCTGGGGCGCGGGCATCGCTTATGATGTTGATGCCGCACGTCGTTACATCGTGGAAGCGCCACTCTACTGGTTGCAGGAGTACCATCTTGATGGCCTGCGCTTTGACGCCATCGATCAGATCGAAGATACCTCCAGCAAACATGCGTTGATAGAAATTGCTGAACGCATCCGCCGTGAGGTTACGGATCGCCCTATCCATCTCACCACTGAAGATTCGCGTAATGTTACTTTCCTGCACCCGCGTGACAAACAGGGCCATGCACCGCTGTTTACCGGTGAATGGAATGACGATTTCCACAATGCCATTCATGTGTTTGCTACTGGTGAAACCCATGCCTACTACCAGGACTTCGCCGAGGTGCCTGAAAAGCTGATTGCACGCATTCTGACTGAAGGTTTTGCCTATCAGGGGGAAATCTCGCCGCAGAGCGGTCAACGGCGCGGCGTGCCCAGTGCGGCACAGCCTCCGGTTGCCTTTGTTGATTTTATCCAGAACCACGATCAGGTCGGCAATCGTGCGCAGGGTGACCGCTTAATCACGCTGGCAGGCACTGACCGCACCAAAGTGCTGCTGGCCACGCTGTTACTGTCACCGCATATCCCGCTGCTGTTTATGGGCGAGGAGTATGGCGAAACCAACCCGTTCCTGTTCTTCACCGATTTTCATGGTGATTTGGCTAAAGCGGTACGTGAAGGACGCGCCCGCGAGTTTACCGGCCATGCGGGCCATGACGACAGCGTGCCCGATCCCAATGCGGAAGAGACGTTTAACCGCTCGAAACTCGACTGGAGCAAACTGGAAAGTGAGAAAGGCAAAGCCTGGCTGGCGTTCACTCAGCAATTGTTGGCATTGCGTCAGCACCACATTGTGCCGCTGCTCGCCACGGCGGGCGGTCACAGTGGCAAAGTGCTGAAAACGGCCAAAGGTTTTATCGCCGTGAGCTGGCAGTTCCCGCAGGGTGAACTCTCGCTGGCGCTGAATATCAGCAAGCAGGCGCAGCCCTTACCCACTATGGCAGGCAAAACCCTCTTTGCCTGGCCGCAGGAGAATGATGTGTTGCCGCAACATGCCATTGTGGTGCGTCTGGCACAGGGAGAAAAAGCATGACGATTCCTTCAGCGACCTATCGTATTCAGTTCCGCAACGGCATGACCTTCGATCGCGTCATCACTTTGCTGCCTTATTTGCAGCGGCTCGGTATCAGCCATCTCTATGCCTCACCTATTTTCACTGCCACCACCGATTCCACCCACGGCTACGATGTCACCAACGCCAATGAGATCGACCCCGTTCTGGGCGGACGTGATGGCTTTAATCTACTGTCGGCGGCGTTACAGCAGGCCAACCTCGGCTTAATTCTGGATATCGTGCCAAACCATATGGCGGCATCACTGGAAAATGCGTGGTGGCGTGATGTGATCGAACATGGTGAAAGCAGTCAGTATGCACACTATTTCGATATCGACTGGTCGCGTCCCCTGACATTGCCGTTCCTCGGCGATGATTTTGATCGTGTGCTGCAAAACGACGAATTGAGCATTAAGCCGCATCCGCAAACCGGGCATCCGGCGCTGGCTTATTACGACAGCTTCTATCCGCTAACGCCGGCCAGTTGGCAAGGTCGTGCCGACGAGGTGCTGGCCATCAACGATCGCGCAGCGATTGCCGAATTGCATCAACAGCAGCCCTGGCAGCTGATCAACTGGCGCGATGCACGAAAGGATCTCTCCTACCGACGCTTCTTTGAAATCACCGGTCTGGTTGGCGTGCGTGTTGAAGATGAAGCGGTATTTCACGCCTCACACGCACTGATTCTGGAACTGGTTCACAGCGGTGCTGTGAGTGGTTTGCGTGTCGATCACGTTGATGGTCTGGCCGATCCGCAGAGTTATCTTCAGCGTTTGCGCAGAGCCGCAGGTGAGGATTGCTACATCACGGTGGAGAAGATTCTGGCGGAAGAGGAGCAGATCCCGTCTGAATGGCCGATCTCCGGCACCACCGGCTATGAGTTTATCGCTGCACTTTCACATGCATTAATCGATGATACCCAGATTGATGCGTTGCATCTGGCCTATGAAGCCGTCACCGAAGAAAGGAATGATGTCACTGCCGGCCTGCGCGCCGCCCGTGAATTGATGGTTGATCGCAATTTTGCCGGGGAATTTTCACGCCTGCTGGCATTAGCGGCCAACGTGGCGCATTCAGAGCAGCGCAATTTTGGCGAAGCAGAGTTGCATGTCGCGTTGCGCGAGATGCTGATCGCCTTCCCGGTTTACCGCACCTATGGTCGCCCGGCGGGCATGCCACTGGCTGGTGAGGCACTTCTGCAACAGGTACTGGAAGCGGTGAGGTTTAGTGCGTTTCCCGCTGCATTGAGTTTCCTGCAGGCCATTTTGCTGGGCGCGATATCGGAACAAAGTGAACAGGATGCCGCTGAATTCCGTACCCGCTTCCAGCAGCTCACCGGCCCGTTGATGGCAAAATCCGTCGAGGACACACTGTTCTTCCGTAATCACGCCATTCTTGCCATCAACGAAGTGGGCGCGGAGCCGCTGCCACATCCCTTCTCTGTGGAACACTTCCACCAGCAGATGCAAACCAGGCTGCACAAACAACCCGACGCCCTCTCGACAACGTCAACTCACGATACCAAACGCGGAGAAGATGCCCGTGGCCGGCTATATACGTTGAGTGAAGCGCCCGCACGCTGGGCAGAGAACGTCACGCGCTGGCGGGAGCTGAATCAATCCAAAGTGCTCACCCTGAACGAAGGCCCGGCTCCCGAACCCGCCGTAGAATGGATGCTGTATCAGGCGCTGGCCGGTGCGTGGCCCACGACCTTACGACCAGATGACCACGACGGGTTGCGTATCCTTGAGGCACGTTTTTTACCGTTTGTGGAGAAAGCGCTGCGTGAAGCCAAGCTGCGCACTGACTGGGCGGATGGCGATGAAACTTACGAACAGGCGGTGCTGGAATATGCAAAACATCTGCTATCTGCAGAAAATTCAGCTTTCCTGACGGACTTCGTCACAGCCATTCAACCTTTCGTTGATGCCGGCCTGGTTAATAGCCTGTCACAGACCGTGATTAAGCTCACGGCACCAGGCGTCCCGGATATTTATCAGGGCAGCGAAGCGCTGGATTTCAGCCTTGTCGATCCCGATAACCGCCGTGAGCCGGATTTCGCCACGCTGGAGGCACAACTCGCTGATCACAGCCGCCCTGATTTCACTCAGCCCTGTGACTGGCGCAGCGGCAAACTAAAACAGCAGGTGATTGCAGCCTTATTACACCTGCGCCTGGATAAGCCGCAGCTATTCCGTTTCGGTGATTATCAACCGTTGTACGCCACAGGCGCGCATCCAGAGCACCTGATTGCCTATACGCGACAGGACAGTGAAAACAGCCTCATCGTTGTAGCGCCTCGTTTAATGCTGGAGGGCACTTCCTGGGTTGAAACGTCCATTCCCTTACCTGAGTCACTGGCCCACCGGCACTATCGCAATCTGTTAAGTGGTGCAACCTTAGCGCTTAACGAACAACTTTCATTGGATAACTTACCGCCTTACGCGCCACTGGTGCTGATTGCCAGTTAATAACAAGCCTGTATTTCTGTTCATGGGATGGAGAGGAATGAATGTCTAACGCAAAGCCTTTAGAAATTATCGCGGGTTCGGGTCAAACGCTTGGCGCAAATTATGATGGCGAAGGAGTCAATTTTGCCCTGTTTTCAGCGTTTGCCGAGCGTGTGGAGTTGTGTCTTTACGATGAAAGCGGTCAGCACGAAATCGCGCGTTTTGATCTGCCGGAAAATACCCATGAAGTCTGGCATGGCTACATTCCCGGTTTGCAGCCCGGTGCACTTTACGGCTACCGGGTGCATGGTCCGTTTGAACCGGAAAACGGCCATCGATTCAACGCCAACAAACTGCTGCTCGACCCCTATGCTCGTGAGCTGCGCGGCGATATCCAGTGGAACGATGCGCATTTTGCCTACGATCTGCTGCATGAAGATAAAGATCTGACTTTTGATGAACGCGATAGCGCACCGTTTACGCCAAAATGCCGGGTGATCGATCCCAACGAATTTGACTGGCAGGACCGTAATCGCCCGGTTATCCCGTGGTCAAAGACCGTTATTTATGAGACGCATGTAAAAGGTTTTAGCCAGCTGAACCCGGCAGTGCCACCTGAAATGCGCGGCACTTATGATGGCATGAGCAACAAAGCCACCGTCGAGTACATCAAAAGCCTCGGTGTCACCTCGGTTGAGCTATTGCCGGTGCACTGGTTCCCGGACGATCAGCATCTGCTCGATAAAGGGCTGAAAAATTTCTGGGGCTATAACTCACTAGCGTTTTTTGCCCCGGCCTCGCGCTATTTTGGTCCGCGCGGCATTCAGGGCTTCCGTGACATGGTCCGCGCCTTCCACGACGCCGGTATCGAAGTGATCCTTGACGTGGTTTACAACCACACGGCGGAAGGTAATGAACTGGGTCCGACGCTGTCGTTCAAAGGCATCGATAACTTCTCCTATTACCGCACCTTGCCGGATCAGCATCGCTACTACATTAATGATACCGGTACAGGCAACACTGTGAACACCTCCCATCCACGCGTGTTGCAGATGGTGATGGATTCTCTGCGCTACTGGGCGGAATCAATGCATATCGACGGTTTTCGCTTCGATTTGGGCACTATTCTCGGGCGCGAACCGGAAGGTTTCGACCAGCGTGGCGGTTTCTTTGATGCCATGACGCAAGACCCAGTGCTGTCGAAATTAAAACTGATTGGCGAACCCTGGGATATCGGCCCCGGCGGCTATCAGGTCGGAGGCTTCCCGCCAGGCTGGGCTGAATGGAACGATAAATATCGCGACACGGTGCGTGAATACTGGAAAGGCGACAACGTCTCGACCGACTTTGCTGCGCGCCTGCTCGGTTCAGGCGATCTCTACGATCAACGCGGCCGTCGTCCCTGGGCCAGCATCAACTTCCTTACCGCGCACGATGGCTTCACGCTCAACGATTTAGTGTCGTACAACGAGAAACATAACGACGCGAACGGTGAAGATAACAACGACGGTCACAACGATAACCGCTCCTATAATTACGGCGCGGAAGGCCCGACCGATGACGAAGGCATCAACGCGGTGCGTGAGCGGCAAAAGCGTAACTTCCTGGCTACGCTGCTGTTCTCACATGGCACGCCGATGCTGCTGGCGGGCGACGAGTTTGGCCGAAGCCAGATGGGCAACAACAACGGGTATTGTCAGGACAGTGAAATCTCCTGGCTGCATTGGGAAAACTTGCCGGAGTCCGCGGATGCATTACGCGAATTCACTCGCCATCTGCTGGCGTTGAGAGCGAAACAGCCGTTGCTGCGCCGTGAAAACTGGCGCGACGGTATGGACATAAAATGGTTTAACGCTGGCGGCGGCTTCCAGCAGGAAGACCAATGGGATGAGGGCAGCACGCTTGGCGTCTATATTGGCCGTCCGGATCTGCAAACCGAAGAGGGCATCTGGCACGATGTGCTGATGCTGTTCAATCCATTTGAAGGCAATGTGCCCTTCCGTATCCCACAATTTGGCGAAGGCGGCTGGGTGCTGGAACTCACCACCTCCGATACCGCTAAAAAAGGGCTGGTGATTACCAAAGAGAAGGATTTCGAACTGGAAGGCCGCAGCATGGCGCTGTTTAGAAGGCCATAAAAAGACGACTCGTGCCGCTGTGATCTCTTCTCAGCGGCACGAGGGCTGTGTTATCGAAGGTCGCTATTTTTGAATGGCACTATGAATGAGTACCACCCCGGTTAAAAATGTTGCACCTTCACCGCGATTTCCCCGATCCCCATCACTCCTCGCTAAAAAATAATTAACTAAATCTCACATTCTGCCGATGGTTATTAATCTGCCCTATTCCCTGATTTTCCTGAACCAGGGGTGCTTTTAGATTAAGGATAATTAGATGAACATCTCCCAGCGACTCTTGCTGACCCTTTCCATGTTGTTTGGCGCCATCATCCTGCAGGCGATTCTTGCGCTCTCGCTACTGTCAGGTTTTCAGGACCGTTTTGAATTTGTGCAAACCAACGCCATTCCTTCGATTAAGGACATCGGCAAACTGATCGACCAAAGCAACCAGCTGGCCATTACGCTGTACAAACACCAAAGCCAGATTCACGACAGCAACATGCCTGCCGTAGAAAAACAGATCGATGAGCAAATCAATGGACTGAAAGCGCTGACCGATTACTACATGGCAAACGATATTTCGAACGAGGAAGACAAACGCCTGACTAATGTCGCTTTTGATAACATTCAGCGCGTTGCAGCTCAGTTACCTGCATTTCTCGCGGCATCACGTGCTCACCAGAATGAAGTGAGCCTGAGTTTGCTGGAAGGAAATAGTGGTGTGGGTGCCGCCATTCGCCAGATGATCGCTGATTATCAAACTCAGTTGGCACTCAACATCAGCGCGGGTGACGAATTACGCGCCACCAACCGCAGCACCTTCCATTTTGTCTTCTGGACGACCATTGCAGGCGTAGTCGCGACTGTAGTGATCTTCGGCCTGTTCTCGCTGTTTACGGTGATGCGCATACGCCGCAGTTTGGGCGCGGTAGGCAAGGTCATGCTGACAGCCAGCGAGAACCTCGATCTGACCTTAAACGCAGACGAGAGCCGCCGCGATGAAGTCGGCAATATGGCACACTCATTCAATCTCCTGATGCAGCGCGTCTCTGAAGCCCTTGCTTCGGTACGTAAAGCCTCTCAGTCCGTGAGCAGCGCTTCGGTGCAGATTTCAGCGGGTAACGAAGACCTCTCTTCACGTACTGAACAGCAAGCGGCATCGCTGGAGCAAACGGCTGCCAGCATGACGGAACTCAGTGAGACCGTGCGCCAAACGGCAGACAACACGCGGCAGGCGAGCCAGCTGGCAGCCAATGCCAGCGCGCTGTCAGAGAAAAATGGAACCTCGCTCACCACCATGCTGTCGACCATGGATGAGATCCGTGGCAGCTCGCGCAAAGTGACCGAAATTGTCTCGATCATTGAAGGTATCGCCTTCCAGACCAACATTCTGGCACTGAACGCGGCGGTTGAAGCGGCGCGCGCAGGTGAACACGGCAAAGGATTCGCGGTGGTTGCAGGTGAAGTGCGCAGCCTGTCTCAGCGCTCAAGCAACGCGGCGCGTGAGATCAAAGTGCTGATTGAGGAATCTCATCGTTTAACCGAATCGGGTGCCTCGCAAGCCAGTGATGTAGGCCGCAATATGGACATGATGAATGATGCCATTCACCAGGTGAGTCAACTGGTGAGTGAGATCGCTGCGGCTGCCGTGGAGCAGAGCCAGGGCATCGTTCAGGTGCAGCAAGCGGTTAATCAGATGGATGATGTTACCCAGCAGAACGCCGCCTTAGTGGAACAAGCCGCGGCCGCTTCGCAATCGCTGCAAGAGCAGGCGGGTAACCTGAATCAGCTGGTCGGTAAATTCCATGTCAGCGATGTCATTGACGTTCCACAAACCATCATCCATACGCCATCGCTACCCAAGCCACAGCGTTTAGCGGTGGTTAATGACGCCGACTGGCAGAGTTTTTAATCACTGTTTCTCCCCGCGTCGCGCACGCGGGGAGCCTTTCTGTTACCCTTTCCGATAATTTATGGTTGGGGATGAATATGGATTTACAGCAACAGCTACTCGGTAAATGGGCTATCTACGGCCTGATGTTTTTACCCGGTTTCACCTGGGCTTCGTGGGTGAGTCGTACGCCTTACATGCGCGATATTCTGCATGCTTCCACGGAAATGATGGGCATGATCCTGTTCGGCTTTTCCTGTGGCTCAATGTTATGCGTTCTGCTGGCAGGAAAACTCATCACCCACTTCGGCACTAGCCGTGTCATGCGTTATGGTTTTATTCTCCTGTTAGCCGGCATCGCCCTGATGTTTAATGCCTTACTGCTGCATAACGCATACTGCGTATTCGCTAGCCTGGTGTTGCTGGGCGGCGGCACAGCATTGATCGATGTGGTAATAAATGTCGAAGGCGCAGCGTTTGAGCGACTGATTGGCAAATCGATCATGACCACCATTCATGGCTTTTTCAGCTTTGGCACGCTGATCGGCGCGCTATCAGGACTTGCCATGACGGCAGCGGATGTCAGCATCACCTGGCACTTTGCCTTCATGGTGCTGGTGAACCTGCTGATTGTCTCCGCAGCCCTGCGTCATTTACCCGCCACCAGCGACAGCGAACGACATGAACAGTCGCACAGTGGCGGCTTCCTCGCTCAGGTCGGACGCGAGCTGCATGACCGCCAGCTGCTGATCCTTGGGGTGGTGATTTTGGCGATGGCGCTGGCAGAAGGCTCTGCCAATGACTGGCTACCGTTACTGATGATCGATGGTCATAATCTCAATCACACGCAAAGCACGCTGGTGTACGCGGGTTTCACTGCGGGCATGACCGTGGGTCGTTTCCTCGGCGGATATGTGGTGGATCGCCTGGGCCGTGTACTGGTATTACGCGCCAGCGCATTCTCAGCCGCATTGGGTCTGGCGATGGTGATTTTCTCCAACAACCAATGGCTGGCAGCAGCGGCAGTGTTGTTCTGGGGAATTGGGGCATCGCTGGGTTTCCCGTTAACCGTTTCGGCCGCGGGCGATGGCAAAAACAGCGCGATTCGCGTGACCATCGCGGCTACGCTCGGCTATCTGGCGTTTTTAGTGGGGCCGCCAGGCTTGGGCTTCATTGGCGAACATGCCGGATTGCGCATGGCGATGCTGCCGGTGCTCGTGATGGTGCTGCTGGCATTGTTGTGTGCGGGTGCGGCAGGATCTCGCAAACTTAAGAAAGCTGACCAATCAGTGTAAATATGGCGGCCTGCGGGCCGCCATAAAGGTTTCTAAGCTGACTTGCGCGAACCAAAATATCGCACTTTGAAACTCTCCGCCTGTTGCGCCAGATAACGCACGCGGAAAATATCATGGCGCGTAATTACCCCTTTTACCCGACCGGATTCTGCATCGGTGACCACCACCATTCCTACCTCCTCGCTGTACAGATAGTCGGCAATGTGGCTGCACAAAGTGTCAGGATCAGCGCTCGTTTGCGGTTGTTCACCCATCAACGCCTGCAAAGTCGTATCGGCAGCATGCTGCAGGAGCTGCCAATGGACCATCTCTTTGCGAGAAACCACTGCGATAAAGCGACCTTGCGCATCCACAACCGGATAATGGTGATGCGCGCGCACATCGCTCATGATGGCGATCACCTGCTCCAGAGGTGTAGTGTCCAGCAGAGTTGCTGGTGCTAAGGACATAATTTGGCGCGCTTTGGTGGTTTCCAGGGTATCGGTAGCATATTCCTGCACAATGTGGTGTCCACGGCGTGCAAGACGTTCTGTAAAAATCGAGCGAGGCATCATTAATACGCTGACGGCATACGAAGCTACCGCAGCACCCAATGCCACCGGCAATAAGTCAAAATGGCCTGTCACTTCCACAGCAAACAGTGTACCGGTCAAGGGTGCACGCATGGCACCACTGAGAATCCCCGCCATACCTGCCATCACTAGCATGCCACCGTAGCCGGGCAACAGATGGGCCACCATCGCACCCACCGCGCCACCAATAATCAGCAACGGCGCGACTACGCCACCAGATGTCCCCGAACCCAGCGAGATCAGCCAGACGATGCTTTTTACCAGTAGCAGCGAAATAATGATGTTGATTGCCAGCGAGCCATCTAACAAATTCTGGATACTGACATAACCGGCACCCAAAACGCGTGGCTGAAGAATGCCCCCAATCCCCACGAACACTGAACCCAGTGCAGGCCACCACATCCAGTGGACAGGCAACTGATGGAACCACTCTTCAAGCCGATACAGGCTTTTCGACAGCGCAACGGCAATAACCCCAGTCAGCGCACCTATACCGACCGCCACGATAAGTTGCATCGGTTGCAGATGCGTCACCCACTGGAAAGGGAAAATGGCGCCAGTGCCAATCAGCGCATTGCGCCAACACCAGGAGACCAGCACCGCACTGACCACCGGAATAAAGCTGCGTGGCTTCCACTCAAACAACAGCACCTCCAGCGCCAGTAATACTGCTGCAATAGGAGCATTGAAAATGGCGGTCATGCCCGCAGCCGCGCCCGCTACCAGCAGGGTTTTACGTTCAGCCGCGCTGAGATGGAATAACTGAGCAAACAGAGAGCCGATAGCGCCGCCCGTCATAATTATCGGCCCTTCTGCGCCGAATGGACCACCGCTACCAATTGACACTGCAGAGGAGAGAGGTTTAAGCACCGCCACCTTAGGTGACATTCGACTTTCACCATAGAGAATGGCTTCAATGGCTTCTGGAATGCCGTGCCCCCGAATTTTCTCTGAGCCGAATCGCGCCATCACACCAATGATCAGGCTGCCTATCACCGGAGCAGCCACAATGTGGAGCGCGGTAGCATTACCTGGCATGATGTGCTCAGCGAACGAGAATTGGTGATACCAGAACAGGTTGGTCATCAATGCGATGAGATGCAGTAAAACAATGGCACCAAACGCGCCGCCGGTTCCTATCAGAATGCCCATCAGCACGAGTATAATGACGCGCCTCGTCACGGTGTGGTCAGAAAGTTTGGGTCGATGTGGGGCGTCGGACAGCGTGTCCCGCATGATGTTGCTCCTGGTGACATTATTGAGATGCGCAATTTACATCGCATTACGATATAAATTCAACATTGAAAGGTTTTCAACATGTCACAACCCAAAATGAATGACGCCGAATATGCGTTACTGGCAGATTTCCGCGCGACTTTGCGGACTTTTATGGCCTTTAGCGAAACTCAGGCACGCAGTGTGGGCTTGACGCCGCAACAGCATCAGGCGTTGCTGACGATTCGCGGCACCGCATTGGGTAATGCCACGGTGGGTTATGTGGCTGAACGATTGATGTTGAAACCGCACAGCGCTTCAGGATTACTAAGTCGTTTAGAAGAGGCAGGATTCGTCTTGCGTGAGTCAGATCCAACGGATCAGCGTAAGACCTTTATGCGATTAACAATGGAAGCGGAGCAACTACTGGAGTCGCTCTCGCTCGCTCATCTGGAAGAATTGAGCAATTTAAAACCCATGTTGATTTCGATGATTAGTCAATTTTGTTAGGCGTTATGCCGCCAGCATCAGCGTAATCCCATCATCGTTAGCAGCTGGTAAGTGCTGTTCATTCAGGCGATGTACGATAGTTAACAGGGTGCCGCCCGCGTCATCCGGCGCGATCAGAAACGTCACGTCACTTTCCAGATAGGGTGGCGCGTCATCACGTAACCGGTAATGGATCGATTTACCAGGATCGCTGGCAACAGGTTCAGCCACCGCTAATACGCCATTGGGTAGCCAGGCTTGCCGGTACTCCGCAATACTGATAGCGCGCCACACTTTCTCAGGCGGCGCATCCAGTTGATATTCTTGTACCAGTTGGTTGGATTTCCCGGCTTCACTCATTGATCCATCTCCTTCAGCAAACTGTTTAGGGCATCAATGCGCGTTGGCCAGAAAGCACGATATTTTGCCAACCAGTTGACCAGAAGCGTCATGCCCACCGGGTCAACTTCATAGTTCACAAAGCGCCCTTGCCGCTCTTCACGCACCAATCCCGCACCGCGCAATACGGCAAGATGCTGAGACATCGCCGACTGGCTAATCTCCATGCCGTCTCGCAGTGATGTCGCGTTCATGCGCCCCACCGACAACTTTTCAAATATGGCACGGCGGGTCGGATCCGCCAGCGCTTTGAATATCGCATTTTCAATCATGCTGATGACATTAGCACTGGCTTATTTAAGCTGCAAGGTAGTGCGCAGTGATGTCTTGCTCGGTGACGATCACTTTTGACACCAAACCGTATTCCACTGCTTGCTCCGCACTCAACCAGAAATCGCGCTGAGTATCTTGCTCAATCCTTTCAATCGCCTGACCGGTGGCATCCGCGAAAATATGATTGAGGCGATTTTTCATGCGCACGATTTCATTACTGTAAATCTGCATATTGCTGGCGGGGCCTTGCATGCCACCGGAAGGTTGATGCAACAGAAAGCGGGTATTAGGCAACGCATAGCGATTTGCTTTATTGGCGGCGGCATAAATCAACGCACCTGCGCTGGCGACACAGCCTGAGCCAATCATGATCACTTCGGGTGTGATAAAGCGTATGGCATCAAAAATCATATCGCCCGATTCAGCATGACCACCGGGAGAGTTGATAAAGATCGTGATAGGTCGATCGCTGATGGCGGCGAGGATGTGCAGATTCTGCACCACCTCTTTGGCCATTTTTTCATCCACGGTGCCGGTAATGAAAATCTTGCGTGCGTTAATCAGATGTTCCATCAGCGATGGGTTAAGTGGCGCAGCAGAAGGTTGCTGAGAAGATTCGGGATCGTGGTAGCGCATGGGATCACTCCGCAAATAGGATAGGGACCCAAACACATTAGCAGTTACTTATCTATTGAGCGAGAACTTGCCATCAAAAATGAGTTGGAAATACATGCGTCATCCTCAGGGCACAGGCCAAGTGCCCTGAGTCTCAAAATCTGGCGGGAGAGTTATTTCTTGCTGCTATTGGTGCTTTCGAATTGCTGGGTGAGATAAGTACTGGTGTTGTTCAACACGCTGACCATCTTATCCAGATTGGTGAACTGCGTTTTGTAACGCGCAATCTTGTCATCAATGCGTTTACTGGTGGTGTTGTACTGATCGGTCAGCTGATTTAATTTCTTACTGATGCTATCAGTGGCACCCTGCAAAATGCCTTTACTGCTCAGATAGGCGGTAAACGTCGTGTCGAGCACCGTGGTCACACCGGTTTTCTTGCCATCACCGGAAAACATGTCGCGAATCGCATCCGGTTTAACCTGCAACGCAGTGGTGAGCTTATCGGCGTCTAGCTTCAGCTTGCCATCGGTCGGATCGGTGGTGATGCCCGCCTGGCTCAAGGTTTTATATACCGTCGAACCTGAGGAGTTCGCCAGAATGCTCTTCAGCTGCGTCTGAATGTTACGCAGCGTGCCATCTCCTAGCAGCGCGCCATTTTTGCTGTCTTGATCTTTTCCCGCATCCACCGCCGTGTATTTGGTCAGATTGCCGATGGTGTCTTGCAATGAGTTGTAAGAATTCACCCAATCGGTGATGGCGTTTTTCGCCTTGCTGGTGTCAGTACTCACCGACAATGTCTGATTGCCGGTGGTTTTATCATTCAGCTTCAGCGTAATGCCTTCCACCGCATCGGAAATGGTATTGCTGCTGCTTTCAATCGGTACATTATTGACGGTTAAGCTGGCATTCTGCGCTTCCACGCTTTGCATCATGCCGCTGTTAGCGGTGTCAGCCGCATCAAAACCAATAAAGCCATGCAACGTATCATCACCGGTCACGCTTAGTGACTTGACCGCGTGATCAGTACCTGTGGCTGATGACGTTAATGACAAACGAAATTCGGTGCCGGATACCTTAATCAGGCTAGCGCTGATACCTACATTGGATTTGTTGATGGTGTCACGTAGCGCCGACAACGAGGTCTGATCTTTGGTCAGCGTGATGCTTTTCTCTTTGCCGTCCGCTGTAACAAATTTCAAGATGCGCGAATCGCTGCCATCACCCATCGCTGCTTTGACATCCGCCTTTGGCAAGCTGGTCAGCGTTTGCGATTGCGCCAGATGATCCACGCTGATGGTGTATTTCCCCGCCAGCGCGCTGCCATTGGTATCCGCGCTAAATGCACTCGAACTGGAAGTGGTAGTGGTCGCCGTATAAAGACTCGCATCCTTTAATTTGGTGTTAGCCGTCTGGAAAGCCTGAATCGCGGTTTTAAGTGTGCCATAAGCAGATAGCTTCGCCGTGGCGGCAGACTGCTGTTTGGAAATCGGTGTCAGTGACTGTTTTTCAGCGGCGGTCAGTTTATCCAAAATGGTACTTAAACCCAGTCCTGAACCCACACCTAAAGTTGAAATCCCAGCCATGTACGTAACTCCTGTTATTTTGACGTTACGGTACTATCGGCGACTTAACGCAAACCTTTAAGAAAACCTGATCATTTCTTTACTATATCCTTACGAATAACCTTACGATTTGCACAACATCAGTGCAGATGCGGCTTCAGGGGCCATTGCCCTATTTTTATCCCATCGCTTCGCACCGCAATAAAACATGACGTGTCTCACATTTAACTGTCAGTATGCTTGTCGGAATCGCAGAGCGGCTTATGATCTCGCCAGATTGTTACTGCGCGCAAACGCAGGCAAAACCTGACACGCCGCCCTCCCGGTGGGTCAGGTTTTTTCTTTTTCAGGGCTGATAAAAATGAAAATCGCGAAGATCCTTAATAACAACGTCGTGGTCATACTGGGCGAGAACGGCAAAGAGCAGGTGGTGATGGGACGCGGGCTGGCTTTTCAGAAGCGCGTGGGTGATGCGCTGGATACACAGCAGATTGAGAAAGTCTTCGCACTGCAGAGTGACACCCTGACAGGAAGGCTAAGCGAGTTGCTTTCTGATATCCCGCTGGAAGTCATCACCACCAGCGAGTTAATCATCGCCAGCGCGCGTCAACAACTAGGTCAGCCGCTGCATGAGAGCCTTTCGATTGCGCTGTGCGATCACTGCCATTTCGCGATTGAACGCCATCAGCAAGGCATTCCGATTCGTAATGTATTGAAGTGGGAGATCAAAACGCTCTACCCCAAAGAGTTCGCGATTGGCATGGAAGCACTAGCACTGATCAACAAACGCCTCGGTGTGGCGTTGCCTGACGATGAAGCAGGCTTTATCGCCCTGCACTTAGTCAACGCGCAACTGGGCAGCGACTTTGCCGATGTCTCTCATGTGACGCAATTTATGCAGGAGATTTTGCATATCGTGAAGTATCGATTGCAGCTGGATTACCGCACCGACAGCCTGAGCTATAACCGCTTCGTTAACCATTTGAAGTTTTTTGCCCAGCGCATGCTGGGAAAACGCGGCGTGTGCAGCGAAGATGAGTCATTGCATGATGTGGTGCGCGACAAATATCCGATTGCTTATCAATGCGCGGTGAAGATCGACAGCCACATCCAGCAAAAATATCTCTATGCCCTCTCGGCGGAAGAGCGCATGTTTCTCACCATCCATATTGAGCGAGTTCGCAAAGAGACATTAGCGTTGCAGGAAGATGCTGACGAGGCGTAAAAACGGGCGCCAGCGCGCCCGTTAGCGGGTTTATTTCAATGCCGCGCCGTGGCTACGGATCACATCCTGATACCAGAAGAAGCTCTTTTTACGCGAGCGTTCCAGCGTGCCGTTGCCCGCATCATCGCGATCAACGTGGATGAAACCGTAACGCTTCGAGAACTCGGCTTTAGAGGCGCTGACCAGGTCAATCGGTCCCCAGCAGGTGTAGCCCATCACTTCCACACCATCTTCAATCGCTTCCCGCACCTGCACTAAGTGATCATTGAGATACTGGATGCGGTAATCGTCATTGATGCTGCCATCGGCCTCAACCACATCTTTGGCACCCAGGCCATTTTCCACAATAAATAGCGGCTTCTGATAACGGTCGTACAAGATGTTAAGCAGAATACGCAGACCTTCCGGATCAATCTGCCATCCCCACTCTGAGCTGGCGAGATGCGGATTCGGCACCATCGACAAGATATTGCCCTGCGCTTTTTGGTTCTCTTCTTCATTGGTGGTGACGCAACCGGTCATGTAATAACTGAAGGAGATGTAATCCACAGTGTTGCGCAGGTCGCGTTTGTCCTCATCCGTGATGCTGACGGTGATTCTGCGATCGGCGAAGAAGCGTTTCATGTAAGCCGGATAGGTGCCGCGCACCTGCACATCACCAAAGAATAACCACTCGCGATTCTGCTGCAGCGTTTCCAGCACATCGGCCGGACGGCAGCTGAGCGGATAGAGCAACGCACCCAGCAGCATGTTGCCGATCTTACCGTCCTTAACAATCTCATGGCAGGCTTGTACGGCGCGGCCGCTCGCCACCAGCTGATGATGAATCGCCTGATAGATCGCCTGTTGATCGCTCTCTTCCGGTAGTCCAACGCCAGTAAAGGGCGCATGCAATGACATGTTGATTTCATTGAACGTCAGCCACAGCTTCACTTTATGCTGGAAGCGAGTGAATACCGCGCGCGCATAGCGTTCAAAACAATCAATCGTGATGCGATTGCCCCAGCCGCCGTATTTTTTGATCAAGCCATAAGGCATTTCATAATGTGACAACGTCACTAACGGAGTGATGTTGTACTTCGCCATCTCATCAAACAAGCGATCGTAAAAGGCCAGCCCCTCTTCATTTGGCTGAGCTTCATCGCCCTGCGGGAAAATACGCGTCCAGGCAATCGAGGTGCGCAGTACGGTAAAGCCCATCTCTGCGAACAGCTTGATGTCTTCCGGGAAGCGATGATAGAAATCAATCGCCGTGTCTTTGATGCCAAAATCATTGCCGCTGCGTTCAACGCGCGCGCCAAAAATACCTTTGGGTTGCAGATCCGAAGTCGATAGCCCTTTACCGCCCTCCTGCCAGGCACCTTCCACCTGATTGGCAGCCACGGCGCCACCCCATAAAAATGCATCCGGGAAACGTGTAGTCATTTACTTGCTCCTTGGTTATTTCAGCACGGCCAGCAGCGGCGAGCCTTCACTCACTGCGCTGTTATTCAGGGTTAATACATCAATAAATTCATCGCTGTTGCTCACCAGCACCGGTGTGGTGAGGTCGAATCCAGCGTTTTTGATCGCCTCGATATCAAACTCCAGTAGCACATCGCCCACTTTTACTGGTTGATCGTTTTGTACCTGAGGATGGAAGTATTGCCCGTCGAGTTTGACGGTATCGAGTCCAACATGAATCAGCACTTCCGCGCCTTGATCTGACGTCAGGCCAATCGCATGTCCGGTGCGGAACATGGAGGAAACTACGCCATTGACCGGCGATACCACACGGCCCACCTGCGGCAGAATGGCCGCGCCCTTACCGAGTAAACCGCTGGCGAAAGTTTCATCTTTGACTTTCTCCAGCGGCAACACGTCCCCCGTAATCGGGCTCACCACACTTTCGCGGCGCGTTAATGTCGCAGGCGCGGGAGCGGCGACGGGTTCAGCCACAGCGGGTTGTGGCGCAGACTCTCGTAAACCAAACACATAGGTCATGACGCAGGCAAAAACTAGCGCGACCGCCGCACCGGCAAAGGACGCCAGCACGCTGGCATCAATACCCGTGCTGGGCACGACCTGAATGAATGTGAAGATGCTGGGGAAGCCAAAGGAGTAAATGGTGGTGTGCCAGAAGCCCAGAATGGCGGCACCCAATGCGCCACCAATACAGCCGAAGATGAACGGACGACGACGCGGCAGCGTGACGCCATACACTGCGGGTTCAGTGATGCCAAAAATGCTGGCAGTGAATGCCGACCCAGCCATCGCTTTGAGTTTGATATCACGCGTGCGCAGGAAGATCCCTAACGTTGCGCCCGGCTGCCCTAACACTGCTGGCATCAGTAATGGCAGTAAGGTGTCGTGACCGAAGTTGGCCAGATTGTTGAGCATGATCGGCACCAGTCCCCAGTGCAAACCAAATATCACACAGATTTGCCAGATCGCCCCCATCACCGCTCCCGCCACCATTGGGCTGAGGCTGTAAATCCACAGATAGCCTTCCGCCAGCAAACGGCTGAGCCAGGTGGCTGCCGGACCAATTGCCAGAAAAGTGAGCGGAACGGTGATTAGCAAGCACACCAGCGGCGTAGTGAAGTTACGCACCGCACCGGGTGAACGTGGATGTACCCAGCGCTCAATCAGGCTTGAGACCCACGCAGCAAAAATGATTGGAATCACCGAGGAGCTGTAATTGAGTATTTCCAGCGGGATACCGATAAATGTCAGTGGCTTCCCTGCCTGCTGCTGTTGCATCGCTTCAAGTATCAACGGATGCACTAGCGCTGCGGCAATTGCCATACTGACAAAGGGGTTTCCGCCAAATTTCTTCCCAGCGCTGTAGCCGAGCAGGATAGGCAAGAAGTAAAACAGTCCATCACTGGCAACAAACAGCACTTTGTAGCTGCCGCTGCTAGCATCCATGACGCCGAGCACCAGTGCCAAAGCCAGCAGGCCTTTAATGATGCCGGTGGCGATCATCACACCAATAAACGGCGTAAAAATACCGGAAACCAAATCGATAAAACGGGCAAACAGGTTTTGCGGTGCACCGTCCTCCACGTTATCGGCATGGTCGAGGGCATAGCGTGCCGTTAACGCACGGTAAACCTCAGCCACCTGGTTGCCGATGACCACCTGATACTGTCCTCCGCTCTCGACCACCATGATCACGCCAGGATTATTTTTCAACTCGGCGGTATGCGCTTTTTGACTCTCTTTTAACTTGAAGCGCAGGCGCGTTGCGCAGTGCATCACGCTGATGATGTTGTCTTTTCCACCCACGCCGGCCACGATTTCATCTGCCAGTTCCTGATATTGCATCTTCCCTTCTCCTGCAAAACGCCCCGAATTTCGCGCAAAAAAAAACCTGAGGCGCGCCCTCTGTGATAGAGAAAGGGCGCGCCTCAGGTTTTGCCTGCCGAACAGTAACAATCCTTAACGCAGGTTATCTTGCAGAGCATTGCCGAAAAGTGGCAAGTGGTTTTTAAAATTGCGCTTAAAAATGTGAAGCTCGTCAATGATTGTTCAGGAATGCAGGACATGCCCGGCACGTTGCAATGCAGATAAAGCCAGTGCAGTGAGCATCACGCCAATCAGAATTAACAGTTTATAACTCAGTGCATTAAGTAGCAGAATGCCCAATACGCCACCGAGCAGGAAAGCCATTACCGTGAAGAAATGCAGTTTTAAACGTTCGAGATAGAGCGGCGCATCTTTCGGGGATTCCTTACGGCGTATCACATCAAACAACATCGCCAGTTCAATGCCGATATCGGTGGCGGTTCCGGAGACATGGGTGGTGCGCACGCGTGCGTTGGAGATTCTCGTCACCACGGCATTTTGTAAGCCCATCAAGAAGCTCAAACTGAGCACCAGCAATACACCCGACTCACTGAAGCTGAACCAACTCTCAATGACGCCCAACACCAGTAATGCCAGGCCTTCCAGCAGGATATTGATGGCATAAATCCCGCGAATCTGGCGCCTGCGTCCGGAGTTGATAATCAGGGTCGAGACGGAAGAACCTGCAATAAAGAGCAGCACGATCAGCAGGAAAAACAATCCGACATGCAGATTCGCTTTCGCCAGATGGTCGGAAAGTGACGAGACGTTGCCCGTCATATTGGCTGAGAAAAAACCGACAGTTTCAAATGCAGCGGTGTTGAGCGCACCCGCCACAGCAGCCAGCGTGCAGGCGAGACGAATATCAGTGTTGAATGTGCGCGTGTTTTCAGAAGTGATCAGCATGGCTATTCCCGGCCCTGGCAAAGGAGAATATTTTCCTCCTGCGGGCTGGAATACTCAAGCCTCAGGCAAAGGCCATGATGGGGATTTTACCGGAGTATCACCGCCGTCGGTGCAATGTTCAAACGACTCAGAAATCCATCTGCCATGAAATCCTAACCGCTTTCAGCGGAAAAGATCTGCGTGATACTTAAACAACTCCAGATCGCTATTGATGCCGAGTTTTTTCATTCCCGCCTGCTTATGGCCACTAATAGTTTTACGACTTCGCTTTAATTTATTGGCAATTTCATGATTTCGCATCCCATCCAGCACACAGCGTATGACTTCGGCCTCACGGGGCGAGAGTAATGTTTCAAGCCGATCGCGCTCTGTTGAGTTGAAGGATGATACCGGCCCTACCCACTCAGCCAGCTCCTGTTTACGAGAGGATATTTTGGTGAGTTCCAATTCAATTTCATCCGGTATATAACGCTGCCCTCGGCTCAGCACGCGAATGGCGTGCACATAGGTATGGGCTCTTTCGCGCTTTGAGAGATAGCCTTTAATCCCGTGCTGAAATGCCGCTCGTATTACGGCCACATTTTCCATAGAAGAGTAAAGCAAAATAGAGAGCTCAGCATGACGTGCAAGAATTTGCTTGATCAGCGAGAGCCCATCTAATTCTTCGCTGCCAAGAATATAATCGAGTACCAGCACATCGGCATGCTGTTGTTGCAGAAAGAATAATAGTTCACGGCTGTCATTAAAACTGCCTGTAACCTGCATATCTTGTTGCTTCGCGATGGCGATTTCTGTTGCCAGAAGGATCATTGGATGATCATCCAGCAATACCACAGATACTTTATCAGCCGTAGTACTCTTCACCTGAGTGCCCCTTATTTGATATCGACATCAATCAGCCCAACAAAATGATCTGGCTTAAGTCATCCTTGAGCCAGATTCGTTTGACGGGATTCATGTCATATTTTGATAATTAATTTGTAGGGCAATACTGATTTGCTACGTTGGGGTAGAATAAATGCCGGAATAAAATTTTAAAGGGGATTACTCAACAGTCCCTCGGTTTAAACCGTATTGGTTAAGTCGATGATGAAACTGGACGTTATTTTCACAATTGAGCTTCAGATAAATAGAGCGCTTATAGTGACTAATGGTTTTATTGTGCAGTCTGACACGCAAAGCGATATCTTGCTGACTGCTGTATCGAGCGAGCCATTTCAACATATTGAATTCTTGCAGAGAAAGTGAAGGCACACCGCTGCGTGTAAAGGCATTAGGTTTATGCTCAGCCAGCGTTTGTAGGCTTGTGACGATGCTCGGCAATGAAGATTTTTTCGTCAGAAATAAGACAGATTTCAGTTCATGGGCAAAGAAGTTGAGCAGTGCGGCATCATTAATCTCTGTCAGCACCAACACACGGATGCGGGGGTAAAGTGCCTGTAACAAGCGCAAAAATGCATAGGAAGATTCAATATCATCCACTTCGGTTTTTAACTCAATAATCATCACATCAATTGATTGATCGATTAATATTCTTTTTGCTTCACAAAAAGACGTGCAAGATGAAAATTCATAACCACCAGATATCAATAACTTTTTTAAGCCCAGCGTGGCCCAGTGATTGGCATCAACATTTAATATTTTCATGTTTATTACTTGAACAGTTAAAAAACTATTTAATCGTGATTAACGTCCGTTTTAAATCGGATAACATTTCTTTTTTTGTGCGATAAAGACTACAAAAAATTAATTATCGCGCGCTGGCGAAGCCGTAACCGCGCACTAAAATTATGGGGTGACTAGCTAGTCCTTATCTCTCACGGAACATTGATATGAGGTCTTCCTATGAAACAACAGAGCTACAGAGGCGGTGCAGGGAATTTTGCTAACGATCCGGCACGAGCAAGAGAAGCTGGAAAAGCGGGAGGCAAAGCCAGTGGAGGCAACTTCAGAAACGATCCTGAACGCGCCGTTGAAGCGGGTCGGAAAGGAGGCAAGATAAGTCGCCGTCCTCCAACAAAGTCTGAGTAAAGCGCTTTAGGATTTGTTCTGCCAGGGACTGGCATCTTCTCCTAATGAATGCGTCCAATACGATCCAGCCTCAACCCCGTTGGCCACTGCCCTTCCTGTTTTTCCATGCTGAATCCAATCGCCACCGCTTTCCCCACCAGATTTTGCTCTGGCACAAAGCCCCAATAGCGGCTGTCATAGCTGTTGTTACGGTTATCGCCCATCATGAAATAGCTATTCGCCGGCACTGTCCACTCGCCAGGCTGCTGTCCCGGCTGATGGTAAAATTGTGACGCTGAAACAATGGAGTCTGGCTTCTGCAGGATGCGATGCGTTACTCCCGCCAGCGTTTCAGTACCCATCAGCAAACGCTGTTCAGAAGCCTTTTCCTCACCGAGGGTTCTGACATAAAAGCCTGGATGCGCCCCAGCAGTTTCCACAAATTCGCCCGATTTGAGTGCGCTGTAATGAATGGCTAACGGAGCCACACAAGGTTGGTTAGCCTTGCAGGCAGAAAAAATAGTGAGCTGTTGCGTGGCGGGATTGAATATCACTTTGTCACCAGGTAACCCGATCACGCGTTTGATAAACAACTGCGTTTCATCCTGTGGAAAGGTAAAAATCGCAATATCACCGCGTTTGGGATGCCCGGTGGCGACCAACGTTTTCTGATTAAAGGGATTTCGTAGCCCATACGAATATTTATCGGCCAGCACCCAGTCACCCGTTAGCAACGTAGGCATCATTGACCCAGAAGGAATGCGGAAAGGTTCCCAGCCAAATGCCCGAACCAATAATACGATGACGAGTAACGGAAAGAGTGACGCGGGCGTGTCCAGCCAGCCTGGAAGTCGTTGAGCCCTGCTCTGCTGCATGGCCGATGATTCAGCGCTAATTTGATTAGCACTGCCACGCGTTGTGACAGAAAGCCTGTATGCCCAACTTAATCCACTATAAACCACAGCTATAGCCAGAATCAGGGCAAAGATGTTCATCATAAGTCAGTTCCAGCGCTGCTATGTCACTCGCGTGAGTCAATACGGATCATGAATGTGCGGCGTCAATATAAACCAAACATTATGCTCTCGCTCTCCCATCTGTGCTTTACGTCTCGCTTATTCAGGCTGCAAAGCAGAGGCTTGAGTTATAAGCATTTCAATGCGATATTCTTTTCAATACGGTGGCTTACTTAATCTACATACTTTAATAGGGAGTGATGATGTCAGCTGAAGAGAGAATAAAGGAACTTGAGGAAACCGTGCAGCGGTTAAAAATTGAAACCGATGTCTTGCGCGAACTGATGATTAAACAAGTTGCGTTGAACAACATTAGCTTCAAAGGTAAGTACGATGAAGTCATTATTAACATGGCTAAAGAGTATGAAGAGCGCGGACTTGAAGTTGAGCGTAATCGCGCCATGCATGAAGCGATGCGGCAATACATCAAAGATGACACATCATCCAATGATTGAACCTTTGTTCTGCAACACAAATTATCTTCTGATGGATCGAAAGAGCCGCTGCAGCGGCTCTGTATTGAGAATCAGATAATGGGTTTTTGATCATCAGGTAAACCACGATCGTCAGTCTCATCGTCCTCTTCATCGGGCAAAGGCAAATCGTCGCCAGGCAGTGGCTTAACATCATCTGGATCTGGACGTTCTGACATACATACCTCCATTCACCCTGATTGGGTTTGATCAGTTTAGCCGGGTGATAATTAAGGCGATGGCGTAATCAATCTGTTCTGTGAATCAAGCGTAAGATATTTTATAAAATATTTCCGCCACTAGAAAAGTCTATTTTATTTACTACATGCTTCGTTTATCCGCTGATCTTCTATTAATACCCTAACTTCCAGCGTAACCAATTATCCAGTTCGCCTTCAGGCAATGGGCGGGAATGAAAGAAACCTTGCGCCTGATCGCAGCCAAACTCTTTCAATGCTTCCAGCGTCTCGATGTTTTCCACGCCCTCGGCCAGTACTACGTAATCCAGCTCTTTCAACATGGCGATAATGCTGCGGGTGATAATGCGTGACGCGGTATCGGTTGCCAGACCACCGACAATCGAACGGTCAAGTTTAATTACGTCCAGAGGCATTTTGCGCAGATAGCTGATATTGCTGTAGCCGGTGCCAAAGTCATCAAGGGAAATGCCAAAGCCACGCAATTTCAGCATCTCAAGTCCGTTGATTGCGGCTGAGCTTTCAATGATGCGTTCAGTTTCAAGACACTCGATTCCCAGCAATTTGGTCGGCAGGCGCGCTTTAAGCATTTTGCTCTCGAGCCTGTCAGCAAAATTTTCCTGACTAAAGTCACGCACGCTCACGTTCACCGTGACGGGCAATTGAATACCCTGCCCATGAAGCCGCTTAAGACGTTCGATAGTGCGATCAATCACCCACTCGGTGATCTCTTGCAGCAGCGTGGTTTGTTCTGCCAGCGGAATAAACACCGCAGGGGAAAGCTCACCACGCGTTGGATGACGCCATCGGATTAACGCTTCAAGCCCAATCGGTAAGCCACTGCTCAGACAGATTTTCGGCTGGAACACCAGATATAATCCATGATTGTGTCGGACAGCAGTGGCGAGATCGTTAACCAGCGTAAAATCGTCCGTGCGGCGTTCATCGTTTTTTTCGCTGAAACTCATGCAGGGAATTCCGCGGCAAATGGCTTCATGCAGTGCGCTGACAGCGCGCCTCAAGGCTTCCTGTGCGGAAATTTCTGTCGCTGAAAACAGGGTTTCGCCGGTATGCGTGGCCAAATCAACCGATAATCCCTCGCCGATCTCGGCGCGAACACCCTCCATACGTTGCGCCACCCACTCTGCGCATAAAGGGCTGTCTTGTTTGGTTAACAGTGCAAATCGTCCGGTCGCCACGGTATAGAGCAATTCATCTTTGCCAGGCCGTAATCTCAGTGGCAGCAGCGTGGCCATGTCTTTGAGAAGGCCTTCGACCGGCGCCATCCCTAATGAGCGTGCCAATTCATAGGCGCGCGGCATATCGATACAGTCGATTAACACCAGACGATGCGGAGTGCTGTCCCCTGCGGTGTGAAGAGATTGCAAATCACGGACAAGTTGCTGGCGGTTGGGTAATCCCGTCACTAAGTCGGTGAAGCCCACTGAGTGCCAGGCCTCAAGAAAAGAAATCACCAGTTGGGATAACAGCGTCATCGTCGCCAGCTTTTCAGCGCTAAACGCCTGCGGTTTACCATCAACCACACACAGTGTTCCGACCACCAGCCCTTCCCGACTTTTGAGCGGTACGCCCGCATAGAAGCGTACAAAAGGTTCACCGATGACAAAGGGATTTGTTGCAAAACAATCATCCAGATGGGTATCGGGCACGACCAGCGGATTATCCCCTTCCACAACATACTGGCACAGCGAATCAGCACGTAACGTCTCACCCACACTGAAGTTATGCGCTGCTTTGATGTATTGGAATTTGTCATCAAGAACAGAGATGAAGCTGCTGGGAACACCCAATGTTTTGCTCACCAGATTGGTAAACTTACTGAGTACATCATCACGGCAGATATCTGGAGTCCGAAGTGCCTGCAGCGTCATACTGCCGGGCTTAAATTCGTTAGTTTCGCTCATTTGCACTCGCCCATTCCATTGGTACGGATAGCAATTGAGAAGCTAAAAGAATAACTTCATTATCATTAAGGAGAATATCCGCCATTTTGCGTCTATTTTGCTCATTATTAACCGGTGAATAACACCATACTAAGCCCGTCATCACGGTTTGTCATGCTGAAATATCTTTACAAAAAGCTTACATCGTCACTGCGTAATGAGATCATTCCCCCCGCTCAAGCGAAGCGTTATATAAAAACAAGAATTATGGCTCCATTGGTATCCTATCAATAGCAAAATCATTAATAAGATTTACGATTAACCATATTAAATTCAGTATTTTGCACAAAAAGCATTAAGCCTGGAAAATGACCAAATAAACTCGATATAACGATATCTATATTCTTGCCTTAACGCTGAATAGCCGCTGGCTTTCTCGCGATAGAGCGCCTCGCTTATTAGGAAATTCATCAACCTTGGACATATCTTATTTTAGCTAAGGATTTAAAATCCGAGCTTTCAACACCCTGCTCGATGGAAATCCAGAGATATTACGCTTTAACGGAGGTCAACCCGCTTCAAGCAGCTATTTTTTCCTCAGTCCATCCTTGCCTGTGCCATTTTTCCACTCACAGCGCTCCCTTGTAACCTGATCCAGGTTTAAACGATAAGGTGGTGATAGGTTATGCCTGGTAACCCTCTGCACATTTCCCCTTCCATCTTCGCTGAACCCGGCGTAACCTATATGCAAAACGACTATGTTTCATATACGGATCGCATAATGGGTATCGTAAAAATTTCTGACCTGATGCATGAGAATCTGCGTATAGCCAGCACGGCGCTCAGCCGTTCCATCAATGCGCAGGCAGAACACTGGATGAAGATTGGCATGCTGGCTGAGCTTTATCCTGATCTCAACCTTCAGGAACTGACGCGCTTGTTGATGCGTGTCGAACGTGACGGCGGCGCGGATTTGGCGCAGCTGCTCGACCAGCCAACTTTAACCCCGCAGGGAATCGCGCAATGACCATCAAATTACACACCGCTGAAGAGATCGAACTGGCACGCGCTGCCGGACACGCTGCGGCCAAAGTGCTGGAAATCATCACCCCTTACGTCAAACCTGGCGTAACCACAGATGAACTAGACGCCATTTGCCATGACTATATTGTCAATGAATTGAAGGTGGTGCCCGCCAATATCGGCTATCACGGCTACACGCGCACTACCTGTACGTCGATAAACCATGTGGTGTGCCATGGCATTCCGGGCGAGAAAAAGCTCAAGAATGGCGATATCGTCAACATCGACGTAGCCATCATTAAAGATGGCTGGTACGGCGATACCAGCCGCATGTATTACGTCGGCGAGCCATCAGTACGCGCTAAACGTTTGGTCGATGTCACTTATGAATCCATGGTAGCGGGTATCAAGGTGGTTAAACCCGGCGCGACGCTAGGCGATATCGGCGCAGCAATTCAGCAGGTGGCTGAGAAAGCGGGTTTTTCCGTGGTGCGTGAATATTGCGGTCATGGTGTCGGTGAAATCTACCATGGTGAGCCACAGATCCTGCACTACGGCACGCCGGGCACGGGCATTGAGTTGCAGGCGGGCATGATCTTCACCATAGAACCCATGATCAATGCCGGAAAGGCGGGCACTAGTGTCTTATCTGATGGCTGGACGGTGGTAACGAAAGATCGCTCATTGTCGGCGCAGTGGGAACACACCATTGCCGTAACCGAAACCGGATTCGATTTGCTCACCCCATGGCCGGAAGGTACGGGCGATTACGCAGCAATCTAAGTCAGCGAAAGATTCAAAGCATTCTCGCTGACCAGGGATGCGCCAATGCAGTGGCGTTACTTTTCACCGCCGTGTAAGGTAACGTCACTTTTTTTATCCGGAACTCAGACTGATGCGTGAACAAGCCATTTTTGCCGGCGGCTGCTTTTGGTGTACTGAAGCCATTTTCCAATCTATCCATGGCGTATTGAGCGTTGAGAGTGGTTATATCGGTGGCCATGTCTCCTCACCCACTTACGATCAAGTCTATAGCGACACCACGGGTCACGCAGAAGCGGTGAAAATCGAGTTCGATCCCGCGCTAGTCAGTTACGACGATTTACTCGACATCCACTTCGCGACGCACGATGCCACGCAGGAAAACGTCAAAGATGGCGTAGTGCGCTCACGTTATCGCTCCGCACTGTTCCCGACCAGCGAGGCACAACGTATTGCCGCTGAACAAGGGATAGCGCGCGCCGCTGCCGAACTGGGCAAACCGCTGGTGACAAAGCTGGAACCGTTAGCCGAGTGGTACGCAGCCGAAGACTATCACCAAAACTTCTGGGAAAAAGAAGGTCAGGAAAATGCCTTCTGCATGATGAATATCCCGGCAAAGCTGCAGAAATTGCGCAATAAATTCCCTCAGCAGGCGTCTGAAAGCTAACGCGACGTCTGATCAATAACCTGTGTGATGCGTTTGATTACCTACTGTGCCGCGCGTATCGCAGAGAGAGTTCAATATCGCTACACCGCCGAGCACCACATTGAAATATGATGCTCGTGCGGTAAATCACGAAATGGTGTGATTTGTTTGCAGATTACTGCGTGCGCCACATGCGGTATTGGCCCCAGAAACCGACCTCAGTAGCATACTCTTGCGGAGTACCATCGGCAATAATATCCAGAGATTTACGCATGCCCATGCTGAGAACAGTACAATCATTACTAACTTTGAGCTTATGTAAGCCATTAGCTAAGTAAGCGGTGACAAACTGGTTTTGTCTGAGCATCGCCACATCTTGGTTATCAATGTTGATAACAAACTTACAAGTACCGCCACTTCCTCCACCAATAAACTGCTTCAGACGTGTAACGGTCACTTTTGTCTGTGGTTTGCTAGGGTCTGGCGTCACCAACTGCTGGTTTATCACTGTGTCTGCAGGTCCATAAGGTCTGGCGCAACCCGCCAACGTTAAAACGGCACATGCTATCAAAAGCTTCTTCATTATTTTCCCTTTATACTGCTGCTCCATGCAGCATTACGCGATACGCTATATCGGCAATCCTTAAAAAATCTTGAGCATAGAGCGGAATTTGTAATACTCATCCATAAATTTAATGCACAAAAACAATAAGATGAAAAAAGTTATAAACTGCGCCTGCAACCCCAATCATTAACAACATCATCATTGATAGCCGCTCCAGCCGCTGCTGCAGCGGTCGCGGCAACCAGCGTTTAACCGAAATGATGTAGAAGGTCAGCACGGCGAAATCAAAAAGCACCCAGACTAACGCCAGCGTGACCAGACTGCTGCTGAGATGCGGCGTCACCGCGATAAATTGGGGAAACAGCGCGGCAAAAAACAGAATATCTTTGGGGTTCGACACCCCAATCATAAAGCCTTGCAGAAACCCACCTTGCGTGCCTGCGTTGTCCAGCGAGGATATCCCGGATGACCGCAATCCACGCCACGCTATTACGCCAATAAACAACGATCCCACCAGCCCAACGATCTGCAAATTAACTGGATTAAGTGACACCAACCCCGTGAGGGCTAAAGCGGCTAGCGCCATTAACACCAGTGAAGCACTGTTGGTGCCGACAACAGTGGCAAAGGCGCGACGATATCCCTGCCGCGCTGCGGTGCCCATCACCAACGCCACCACAGGGCCCGGCGTTATAATTAACAGCAGAATGGCCAACATATACGTCAGCAGTAGCGAGATATTCATGCAAATGACCCGAACACGTATTAAGGGTCGCCAGTATCGCGGCTTAACTGTGTGTTGAAAAACGCATTAAAATGTCATTGAATGTGAGTTTTACTCAACGTTAATAACATGACATGACGCTTCCACCACTCTATGCTCTGCGCGCCTTTGCCACAGCCGCACGGTTGGAATCATTTAGCCAGGCTGCCGCCGTCCTAAATGTCACGCCCGGTGCCATCAGTCGCCATATCCGCACGCTGGAAGCCTGGTTCGATTGTGAGTTATTTGTCCGTAAAGGACCTAAGGTTGCTATCACTGCGGCCGGAAGCGTATTAGCCGCTCAGCTTGAAGTGGGTTTTGAGCAACTGGAGAGTGCCTGTGCCGCTTTCAGCCAACATAATCACCAACTGCGTCTGAAAGCACCTTCAACGCTCACCATGCGATGGTTGCTGGACGTGTTGCAAAGGTATCGTGAGCAATACTCAAAGCCTGACGTGCAGATCACCAGCGTCTGGATGGACACCGACAGCGTGGATTTTGCGCGTGAACCCTATGATTGCGCCATCTTATTGGGCAGCGGCGATTTTGGTGCCGATACAGAGAGCCGCCTGCTGTTTCAGGAGTGGTTGATTCCCCTTTGCGCCCCAGCACTCAAGCAGCAAGCACAAACGAATCTGGCAGCCTGTGAGTTGATTCATCCCACGCACGATCGCCGCGACTGGCGTCGCTGGCTACAGGGCGTGAGTAATGCGCCGCAGATCAATCTGTGGCAGGGAAAGTTATTCGATACCTTAGAACAAGGCAACATGGCGGCGATCAGCGGACATGGGATTTCTGTTGGGGATTTGCTGCTGAGTATCGAAGCCATCCGCAGCGGTCTGCTGACGTTGCCCTTTCCACAGCCCGTGGCGACTGGTGATGGCTATTATCTGGTGTGGCCGAAATCGGCGAGTGGTCTGAAAAATATTGGCTTGTTTGCTGAGTGGTTGGTGACGCAGATCCCCCAATACAATCCGGCGGATCTCAATTAACTAAAGGGCGGCCTGTTGGCCGCCACTCTTTATCACTTACGCCGTTTTTTGCAGCGTAAACACGCTGACGCTGCTGACCATGTTGGCAGCTTGCTCACTTAGCATGGCTGAGGCTGCTAAGGACTGCTCCACCAGCGACGCGTTTTGCTGAGTCGTGATGTCGATCTGACTGATCGCAATATTGATTTGGCTGATACCATCCGCTTGCTCAGTGCTGGCCTGATTGATCTGTGACAGCACATCCTTCATGTTAACGACGTTCGTCATCATTTCAGCCATCAGTTTATTGGCATCCGCCACCATGTCTCTCCCATCCACAATACGCGTGGAAGACTCCTCGATTAAATGGCGAATCTCATGGGATGACGTTGCCGTCTTTTGTGCCAGCGCACGTACTTCTTGCGCCACCACGGCAAAACCGCGACCATGCTCCCCTGCTCGTGCCGCTTCAACAGCAGCATTGAGTGCCAGGATGTTGGTCTGGAAAGCGATCGAATCTATCAGGTTGATAATGTCTGCCATGCGCCCGGCTGAATCATGGATCTCCGCCATTTTAGTCGACACGTTGTTCATCATTGTGGCGTTTTGACCCACCGCGCTTTCCGCCTTTTCAGACAGATCGGCAGCAAAGTGCGTGTTATTGCGCGTATTGCTAATGGTGGCGGTGAATTCCTCAACCGATGCAGCCGTTTGTTCAACTGAACTGGCCTGTTCTTCAGTGCGCGCGGCTAAATCATGGGTACCCGACATAATTTCACTGGCACCTCCGGATATTTGTTCCGCACTAATACGAATGTGACTGACAATCGTCGACATCTTTTCCTGCATCATCTGAATGGCGCTTATTAACTGCCCCATCTCATCTTTACGCTTTTCATAAAAATGCGTACTGAGATCGCCATCAGCGACACGACCTAAGAACGCAATCACATTTTTTAATGGCACGGTAATCGATCGGATAATAATCCAGCCGATCAGTGCAGAGAGAATGACTGCGGCAATAAAAATCACCACCATTGAAATTTTAGTAGTGTGGTAGGAATCCATAAAGTGTGTGTATGAACCGTTCATCTGCTGCTCTTGCAAAGCAATAAAACGCTTCACTTCAGCCGTGTAGTCCTTTTGTTTACTCGCCAGTGTCGTCAAATAATAATCCAGCGCTTTATTAGGGTCCTGAGTGGCGAGTTGCAAAAATTCATTACGCCCCTCTAAATAAGCTTTGCGTTTATCATCTAAACTTTTGAGATAAGCAATGGAATCATCATCTGTCGCCAGTGCATTGAGCTGGCGATAAATCTCCGTAATTTGCCCGGTAGCGCCCTGCAATTCGTTCATGATGGTGCCGCGGCGCTCCGCATTGATTGGGCTGAGCAACAAAGCCTGTCGCTGAATGGTGGTGTTGATCTCATCGATAAGTTGATTGCCTAACGCGATGGTTGGGTAATCATCCTTCATCATGCCGTTGACGCCGGTTTGCGCCATAAACAATGAATTCAAACCCAGGACAGCCACTAACAGCAGCATAGCGATATTGATGAGCGAAGAAATAATGAGTTTGGTCCGCAATTTAATATTGCGTGAAAATCCTTGAACTATGTCCATTTAGAAACCTCAATGATTTTTATTAATGAGTCATGAAATCCAGGTGTTATTAAAAACAAAGAAATGGAGATGCTCCGCGTTCTCATCGGCAGCATCCCTGCTGTTATCGTCAGTAAGTCCGCCAACCTTAATGCTTTTACTTAAATATAACTTACCCATAAAAGACAATTCACTTAGTGGGGGTTAGGTTTAATATGGAATTTGATCAGTTATATTAAATTGTTAGTAATAATAGTCACCTGAGTGATCAGTGTGCTTTACTTATTAAACTAAAGTTGTGGCGCTTAATCTTACGTTTGGATAAACGTAGCGGGTTTTTACTGCAGTTTATGCAATTGCCGTTAACGCATAATCATTAATAATGCTGGCTATTTTTTCTGCGGGCAGCCCTCAAACTGCCCGAAAAAAACACTACACCGCGCTTGATGCTTCATTATCGGCAAGCAAGGTTATCAACTCATTGGCTGCTCCAGGCAAGTCGGCAAGCAACCTGGCTGCCATATGCTCTTCCTGCTGTAAGATCCGCAGAAAAATATTCACGCCTTCACTGTCATCAGCATGCCTGGCGGCGGCAATTAGCGAAGTGTAAGTGGCAACTTTAAAGCTACAAAAGACATACACGCTGACTGCAGTTCGCGCCCCTTGCTCATCACGCAACATGTTGCTCACAGCCTGGCCCACCATCGACATGCGACCTAATGCCTCTTTGAATACCGACCAACTATCGTCATGGCATTTTAAAACTTCTTTCACCTGTAATTGTTGCTCGCGCGATTGAGCGTGGTAATGCGCGATGTGTCTTCCGATCGAAGAATCACTGTCGAGACGCTCCATAGCCAGTTTCAATAACGTTTCGCCATGCTTCTCCATCGCGTGTGCATCACGTAGCCAATCCAGATAAACAGATTCCCTCGTCATTCATTTGCTCCTGGTTGATGTGCTTTTAATGAACTACCTTTGGGGATGGTGTGCAGATGATTAGCAAGCTAACCGCTTCAATACTGTCGCTGATGTAAATTATCTGGTAATAAGCGAAGCGTTAATTAACAGCCGGGTAATCACCTTAATTAAACTTAGCAAGCCAGCTTTTGTATGCAAGCCAACCGCAACGGAAATGAGAGAGGGTTAAATAGTAAGAGCTTACCGCTTCGCTTATATTTCCGTTCTACATCCTTTACTCCTCCGCTGAAATGCGCTAACAATCAACTTTCAGACCACTTCCATTAAGTTCTCGTTGGAAATTGGCTCATACTTAAACAACT
Organism: Erwinia sp. S63; assembly: GCF_016625195.1. Taxonomy (GTDB): domain Bacteria; phylum Pseudomonadota; class Gammaproteobacteria; order Enterobacterales; family Enterobacteriaceae; genus Pantoea. The sequence goes on along the minus strand of NZ_JACVUP010000004.1, from coordinate 17,394 downwards.
GGCATCATAAATAATAAAACTTAAGATTAATCCTGACTTGATTATGGTAAAAACAACGCTACATTTATTTTTGCTTTATGTTGGTACAAATATAATGAGGAGAACGCATGACGGACCCTAACAAGCATCCTGAAGAGGAAGAGAAAAAGACGCAACGTCGTGGGGGCACAGGGAACTTCGCCGAGGATAAGGAGCGTGCCGCCGAAGCAGGCCGCAAAGGCGGTCAAGTGAGTGGCGGCAATTTCAAAAATGATCCGAATCGGGCCGTAGAAGCGGGTCGGAAGGGAGGAAAGATCAGCCGCCGTAAATAACAGCATCATTCATTCAACTTTGGGTTACTTAAGCTAACCCTTATCACAACACTCTCCTGACGTGCATTAGCGCTTCGCTTAAATGCGAAATTAGCTACGTCAGGAGGGTTATTCCCACCGCTAACAACAAAAAATCGATCATTTCTTGATCAATTGTGCACCATTTGCCGCTTCGCTTATCCAGCATTTTTCCTATATATATTAATGATCAATTTAGATCCCAGAATAAATAACCACGCACGAATTAACCAACATATTTGTACATGTGATTTTAAGTTGTACACTTTCAGAAAAATTAAAACTTAACATGATTAAAATAATTACAAAACCTGGAGTTGGCTTCCCCAAAACGCAATTGCCATGTTGTGACTCGCGGTTCAGATGAACCTCTGGTAACAAAAAGGCTGCTATTCTTTGAGAAATAGCAGCCATATGACCATCAGGCTCGGCGTTCAAACATCTCCACGGACATTCTTTTTTGAGCGTTCATCCGGCATTATCCTCAATGGTTCTTAGGTTAATCGCTTAATGTTGCTCACAATTAGCTCAGTCACCTCCGCGCAATGTCGCGTTTTGTCCTTTGACTTCGCAAAGGTCATCACAGCTGCCTTACCCGTCAACTCTCTGGCAATAACCTCAGCGGTATTCATCGGATGAACAACATCCATGGCCGTGCCAGCCACGGCTACAGGGATCTGCGCCGCATTGATGGCTCTGGCGTGATAGCCCGGATCGCAGCAGGCGATGCGCCGCAACAAATGCAGTGTTGTTTCGCTCGGCAGGGAAAACGTATTCAACAGTGAATTAGCGTTATCCGGGGAGTGCTGCTGAATCGACTGATAAGTTTCAGACTGAGCGAAAGCAAGTTTCCCCTCTTCTGCACCATACAACTGCCAGTAATCGGCCAACACATTGTAAACGTTCATATTGAGTGGGCTGCGCGTCTGATGCCACGCCGGGCGAATCAACGTCAGGCACTTAACGCGTTGTGGGTAGCGGCTGGCTATGTTTGCACACAGCGCAGCCCCCATTGAGATTCCGGCTAAGGGTGCCTGCGTTATGGCTAAATGATCCATCAGCGCCAGCAGGTCATCCGCAAATGTGCGGATGCTGAGGGCTTCTGGCGCCCCCAACGCTGAGCGGCCATGGCCGCGACACTCCAGCGTAATCAGACGATAGCCCGAAGCGGTAAAAGTACTGGTGGTTTGCTGGTGATCGCCGGTCAGACCATGCTGAAAAATCAGCATCGGCCCCGTACCCCCGCTATCAAAATAGCTTAATTGCAGCCCTTCTCGCGCAAAGGTCTTCAGCATGAATACGTCTCCAGTTTTTGCAGTTGTTGATCCAGCATGGTTGAAACCCACCCTGCTTCACTGGCATCCAACCCGTGCGTCACAATACTGCCGTTAAAACCTGAAGCGCTCAGCCGTTGTAAGTAGAACGGATAATCCAGAAGCCCCTTTCCCGCAGTGGCAAAGGCGCCGTCAGCATAGCGGTCCTTTGCATGGGCGATGGCAATTTCGGCTCCTAAAAGGTCAAGACCGTGCGCCACGATTCGGTGTTGCTCACTCAGTGTGGCGATTTCAAACAGATTCGCTGGATCGAAGATCACCTTCAGCCGTTCACTGCGCATCTCATCGATGAGCTGTCTCGCTTTTACCGCACTGCTGACGATATTTGCCAGCTCAGGCTCGATGCCCAACGCGACCTGATAACGCTCCGCAATCTCCAGTGCCTGCGTCATTGAGACACAAAGCCGCTGCCAGGCCTCGGGCGTATTGTTATCGGGGTGAAAGCGCCACTGATCTTCCGCATCACAGGTTCCGGTGCACAGCGTCACTAAAGGGCAATTAAGATCGGCAGCGGCCTGGCAAATCACGTCCAGTGAAGCCATACCCGCATCAATCACCGATTGCTGGGGATGCACCATATTGAAGGTGGCAGAAACAGCGGCGATGCGCACATCCTGTGTTTGCACGGCTGCGCTGATTTCTTCAATTTTGCTGCGAGCAACCGTGTCAGGGAGCGACGGGAGATCTGCACTGGCAAAATTGAATTGCGTGCAGGTGTAACCCAGCGAACGCATCACCCTGAAGTTCTCATCAACACTGGCTGTGGCAAACGTTTTTGAAAAGATGCCTTTATCCATCACACCGCTCCCTGTGCTGAAGCCACGCATACTGAACGCCCTGTGCGTACCGATTCACCGATTGCGGCCATGGTCTTCACTATCGCCAATCCCTCTTCCACGCTGGTCCCGGTTTGTGGACTATCAGTAAGAATCGCATGGGCAAAAGCTTCTACCTGTCGGCGATAGAAGTGCCCATCTGCTGCCAGCGGACGACGCCAGAAAGCGCCATTTTCATGAAAAATATCGACTTCGCTCGATTTGAATAACCAGGGATTGTAAGTTTTACCCAGGATGCTGCCGTTCTCTCCATAAATCTGGAAACCTTCATGCCAGTCCATGCGCACACCAACGCTGAGATCCAGATGCCCCAGCGTGCCATTGGCAAAGGCGATATCCACAAACCAGCAGTGCACACCACCCCGATGGGTGAATCGTGCCTCGACTTCGTTAATGTCTCCCGCCAGATAGCGTGCGGTATCAACCAAATGGCTGCCATGTGCCAGCATGTAATAACGTTGCAAATCGGATTTTGGGTCGACCGCTGGCTTACGTTTAGCGGCACTGGTGATAATTTTAGGCTGCACCGCATCCGTCACGGTATAGCGATGGCTGTTATCACCGTACCACCCTTTGTAAGCAACCAAATTCCCCATTTCCTGTTGAATAAAGTCATGTGCAGCCTGAATACCGCCATCAAAGCGTTTCATATGGGCCACCTGAAACAGTCGCCCTGAATGCCTGACTGCCTGAGCCAGTTCTTCACACTCCTCCACCGTAATGCCCAGCGGCTTTTCGCACAGCACATGTTTGCCCGCATGAAGCGCTTTCATAGCCAGTTGTACATGGAAGGCATCCGTGGTGGCGATGATAATGGCATCGACGTTTTCGTCATCCAGCATCGCCTGGTAATCGCTATAAGCCACTTTCGGTGCCCACATGGCGGTCATGCGTTGGCGCAAGTCGTCAGCGCTATCGCAGATGGCATAAAGCTCAGCATTACTGGCTTTGGTACAGGATTCAAAATGGGCAGCCTGTGAAATTGGGCCGCAGCCCAATACGCCTACACGCAGTTTCTGATGCATCATGGTTCCCTCTGTCATTTTACTCATCGGATTTAAGATGGTTTACGCGCCAGCCTGCTGCGCTTTCAACGCCCGAATCTCTTCTTTAAGGCGATCGGATTTCATACCAAACACGCTCTGAATGTTGCTGCCCACTTCCACGATCCCCGCCGCCCCCAGGCGTTTCAGGGTTTCTTTTTCCACCACGTTTTTATCCAAAACGTCGATGCGCAGTCGGGACATACAGGCTTCAATCGCTGTCATATTGGCTAACCCGCCGTATGCGCGAATGATGCCGTTCACCAGTTCACTGGCACCCCCTGCGTTTTGGCTGACCTCTTCACTTTCGTCTTTGCCCCGCCCCGGGGTCAGCAGATTCCAGCGGCGAATCGCAAAGCTAAACAGCAGGTAATAAACCACCGCCATGGTAATGCCTACCGGGAAGACTCTCACCCAGTTGGTCTCTTTCGGCATGATGCCGAAGAACAAAAAGTCGATAAGACCGCCGGAGAAAGAGAGCCCAATATGCACCTGCAGTTGCTGCATCAGCAGGAATACGATCCCGGCGAGGACAGCATGAATGCCGTAGAGCACCGGTGCGACAAACAGGAATGAGAACTCAACTGGCTCGGTGATCCCGCAGACTATTGAGGTGATCGCACCGGAAAGCATGATGCCCTTAACACGACTTTTGTTTTTCTCATCGGCACAGCGGTATATGGCAAGAGCGATGGCGGGTACGCAGAACAGCTTGATCGGTGTCAGACCCGCCATAAAGGTGCCTGCAGTGATGGGGACTTGATCCTTGAGCTGAGCAAAGAAGATTAACTGGTCTCCATGGACGATCTGTCCGGCTTTATTGACATACTCGCCAAACTGCAACCAGAAAGTTGGCCACCACACGTGGTTCAAGCCGAAGGGGATCAGCAGTCGTTCAACGAAGCCAAACAGGAAGGCTGAAAATGCCTGTCCCTGACCAAGCATCAACGTTGATAAGCTATTGATGGCGTGCTGCACTGAAGGCCATACCAGCGCCATGATGATGCCGATAAACAGCGCAATGAACGAGGTGACGATCGGTACAAAACGTTTACCGGAGAAGAATTCCAGCCATGAAGGCAGAGAGATTCGGTAGTACTTTTTGTACATCGCGGCGGCCACAATCCCCATGACGATGCCACCAAACACGCCGGTCTGCAGCGAAGGAATACCCAGCACCATGGTGTAATCACGACTGGTGCCAATTGATTCCGGCGTGATGCCGAGAAACTGACCAATCGTCACGTTCATAATCAGAAAACCCACGATGGCGGACAACCCTGCAATGCCCTGATCGTTGGACAGGCCGACAGCAACCCCCACGGCAAACAAAAGCGGAAGGTTGGCAAAAATAATGCCGCCCGCTTCTGACATGAGTTTAAGTGTGTGGATCAGCCACGGCGTTTCCAGAAACGGCAGTGAAGCGACGATATTGGGGTCCTGAAAACTGGTGCCAAACGCCAGTAAAATCCCTGCCGCGGGCAGAATAGCGATCGGAATCATTAACGAACGCCCAATACTTTGTAATTTCTGTAGAATATTGAATCTGGACATAGCGTATTTCCTGCATCTGAGTTGTTATTTTATGCAGCCAGGCCAGGACAATCTGGCTGATGTAAGGAATCGAGGTGATTAGCCTGTGGAGGCAAAATCAGGCTATGCGATTACAATAAGTGGCAAGAAAACGCGTAAAAACAGCAGAAAAGGAGAAAATAAACTTCCTGTTTTAAGCAAAAACAGGAATTTTTTTGAGCGCCATCACACTCTGATAGGCCGTTAATTGTTAAAAACAGGAAAAATTTTGCCGCTGAGTCACATCAAGCCATGACCATTCTGGAAAATTACTTCCGTAAGCTTCATGCCCGTTATGGTGTGAATTACGTGTCACAAGCTCAGATGTCTGAGATTGCCGAGCTGTTTGGCTGCTCCATTCGCAATACCCGTAACATGCTAAATCGCATGAGTGAAAATGAATGGCTGGTTTGGCAAGCCAGGGCGGGACGTGGACGGCACTCGTCGCTGCGGCTGTTGATGACACCCGATATGCTGTTTAACAAGAACGTCAATGAGATGCTGGCAAATCAGGATGTCGGCAAGATGCTGAAATTCATTGGGCAGGAAAAACACCTGTTGGAGCAGATGATTCAGTACCAGTTTGGTGCCAGCGGTGAAGGGAGTGAAACTCGCGTCAGGATCCCCTATTACCGCGATTTGGATACGCTTAACCCATTGCGCCCCTTACGTCGCACCGAGCGTCATCTTCTGCGACAGTGCCTGAGCGGGCTGACACGTTACGACCCGGTAAGGATGGAGATTGTGCCGGATATCGCTCATTACTGGAGCCATGATCCCAGCTACACCGCATGGGAAATCTACCTGAAACCCACCGCCATGTTTTCAGATGGCACGCCGATACGGGCATCAGAGGTCAAACGCTGCCTTGACCGCGCTTGTGCTGCTCCCTGGTTTTCATCACTGTCGCGCTTGATTGCCCGGATAGACACCATTGGCGATTATCGACTGTTAATCACCACCAAAACACCGGTTAAGCATATGGATTATCTGCTGGCGACCCAGCCTGCGTTGATCTTTGAGCAACAGCAAGTGATGAAATGCAGCGGTGCTTTCGCTTTGACGCATAAACAGGAAGGTTTCATCACTCTGCGCCGCAATAATCACTATCATCAGGCGCGTCCTATGCTCAGTGAAATCACGGTGTTTACCTGGGCACCTAAAAGTATCAGCATGAGCTTTATCCCGGTGTTACATGGTGATGAACCGGGCAATGAAAATCTCATTGAAGAGCGCAGACTGGAGCATGGCAGTTGTTTTTTGATGATTGATGAAGCCGGCGTTTTTGCTGCACCAGAGGCCCGCCGCTTTCTGAATAAAATTCTGCAGCCGGTTGAGATCCTGGATAACAGCGAATTACCGATAGAGTACGGTACAGCGTTATCACAGGCGCTGGGACTGCTACCGGAGTGGAATCATCGCTGTGTTGATTTTGGAGCACAGCCTCCGACTTACGCCGCCCGGCGAAAAGTCATCATTGCTACTTACCAACAACCCGAGTTGGTTCAGTTAGGTCACGCTATCGCCAGAATTCTCAAACGCCAACACTTCGACGCTGTGGTAGACGTACTGCCCTTTGACGCGTTTTCGACTGCACAGAATCAACAAGCCGATTTGTGGCTGACCAATTTTATGATCAATGACTTATCGCCTCACGCCTTGCTCGACTGGCTTGCTCCGGATCCGGTATTCAAAAGACTTCCACAGCCGTATATTGCTGCCTGGCAGCAGTTGCAGTTTGATCTGATGAACGTTGAATTAGGTGAAAGCAAAGCCTGCGTGGAATCGTTCTTTAAAGCCCTCACCTCACAACGCTGGGTTATTCCGTTGTTTCATCACTGGCTGGAACTCAAGAGTGAAAAATCGTTTGGATGGCGAGATGTGAATACTCTGGGATGGCCCGATTTCAGCCAGCTTTGGCTCGATTAGCGGCAAGGCCAATGTTCACATCGTCAAGAATGCGTCGGGGTAGGCGCAATGGCGACGCTCTGACAAACCCTTTCGCCCCCTCATGCTTCCTGACGGGTGTCTGCAAAATCCTCCGTTCAACATCCGTTCCTGCATGACCTTTCCGCTTTCGTCAGGACCGAATGACTTTTTTGCAGGCTCTTTGATAAAAAGCGTTGACGTGGTAGAACGTTAATTCTACTTTTAACCAATGATCAAAAAAACAACTGATACACGGGATAAAATCCTGAAAACCGCCGAAGAGCTCATCTACCAGAACGGTATCCACGCTATGGGCATGGACCTTTTGGTCAAGACCTCGGGTGTCGCCAGAAAGAGTATTTACCGACATTTCGCGAACAAGGAAGACGTGGCATCCGCCGCGTTAACAGAGCGCGACGAACGGTGGATGCAATGGTTCAGAACAGAGTCTGACAAAGGCAAGACCCCTCAGGAGCGTATCCTGAACATGTTCACTGTTCTGAAGAGCTGGTTCGAGTCCGACGGATTCCGGGGTTGCGCGTTTATCAACACGGCGGGTGAGGTTGGCGACCCTGAAGACCCTGTGCGTCAGATAGCCAGGATGCATAAACAGAAGTTGCTGGATTACGCTCTGGAGCTTACCGAACAGCTGAACGTTGAACATCCTGAGGATTTGGCTCGACAGCTGCTGATCCTGCTGGAAGGCGCGATTACCATGTCATACGTCATGGGCGACGGGAGTGCTGCCGACAACGCTCAGGACATCGCGAAACTGATGCTGGAACGAGCCTCCTCCGGGCCCTGAGGATCCATAACGCTTTTCCCCTAAATGAAGATTTAAATGCGTTTTTGAATTCGATTTATCTTCAGACAGGCGGAACCGATAAACGGTCTCGCCTTCAATCTGTGCGCATACCCGCAGCCATCATCATACACAACAGCGATGTCATCACACCGTCTGCCCGGACGTTCGCGCCGCACATACAATCAACAGACAACGTCATCTTCTGCAACGGGATAGTTAATTTTCTACGGATAACCCACAGCTCGATGGCCACTTTTCTTATCGCCGTTTGAGTTTATCGCGCACTTCCCCGGCGCATTCATAAGCGACATTTTGTTCCCTTACCCTGCTCTGTTCAGACTTGAAACGGGCGAATCTCCAATAATTTAAAAATAAATAAAACAATACCTTATTTCTATTTTAATGCCGAATGCCCTCTGCTCCCGGCATTCATTTCAGAAAAAATCATTGACGAGGTAGAACGATCGTTCTACCTTTAAGTCACAGACAAGACGCCGCGCGATACCAAAGGGGAATCCCGGAATCTGTTGAAAGGTCTCTAATCAGAACGGTATTGATGCCACCGATGTGAGCCTTCTGGTCAAAGCTTCAAAAGTAGCGAAGTTTTTGCTGGAACAGGTCTTTCACTGAGTCCTAAGTCACGAGAACGATCTTTAGACTCAAACTAAATTTACAGGAGTTTTACCATGACTGATTCACAAGTTCGTCCACCGCTCCCGCCTTTCACACTGGAAACGGCCATCGAGAAAGTCCGTCTGGCTGAAGACGGCTGGAATAGCCGCGATGCTGCAAAAGTGGCTCTGGCTTACTCACTGGACACCAAATGGCGTAACCGCGCCGAGTTCGCCAACAATCGTGAAGAAGCGCAGAGCTTCCTCGACCGTAAATGGAAAAAAGAGCACGAATACCGCCTGATTAAGGAACTATGGTCATTTGGCGGTAACCGCATCGCCGTCCGCTACGCTTATGAATGGCACGATGACTCGGGAAATTGGTTCCGCTCTTACGGAAACGAAAACTGGGAGTTTGGCGCTGATGGCCTAATGGAGCGTCGCTTCGCCTGCATCAACGACATGCCGATCAAAGAGAGCGAGCGTAAGTACTTCTGGCCGCTGGGCCGTCGTCCGGACGATCATCCTGGCCTGTCAGATCTGGGGCTGTAAGTCAGTATTTTGGCCGCATGAAACCCGGGCTGCTGATGAATTGAAACCGCCCCTGAAGTCACTACCGCATGGCCAGCCGGTATCAGCGACTGGCCCCCCGCCCAACTGACAGTTGACCGGCAAAGGAAGCCACATCCGATAAATTATCTCCCACACAGGGTTAACAGCTGCCAGACGGGAATACCCAGCAAAGGAGATATTGAGGCGTCCATTCTTACAACTGATTAACGGGCTGAGAAAATTGAGATGGCAATCGTCAATGTAGAGGCAAAGCCCGTCAGGAAAGCGAGCGTACGAAACACCGGGATGCCAGCAGTGTAGACCGCATAATGCACCACTCTCGCCACCAGATAGATTTTTGCAGCCAGAAGAGTAGCAGGAGTACTGATATTGAGGAATGCTGCTGTTAAAACCAAAGGCGCAAAAACCACCAGATTTTCCACAGCGTTGGCGTGAGCTTGTCGAGAGCGCTTTGCCCAAGGCGCCACATCTGCAAAGGCCGGCCCGGAGTTTCCCAGTGCAGACCTCACGCCCATTTTTAGCGTTCGGGCGGCAACATACGGCAACCACATCAGCGCGGTGATCAGGCAAATTAAGGCAAGGGTATAAAGTTCGGGGCTGTTATTCATCGACTTCTTCTCCGTAGTGCAATCATGTTGGAAAAAGTCTATTAAGAAAGCCACAATACAACCATGTTCATAAATGACAATATTGCTATCATTCACGACATGAAAATTTCCATTCTCACCCTCGAAGGCGTTTTTGATACCGGTTTAACCGCGTTGCTTGATACTTTTTCTACCGCCAATGAACTGGCGCAGATTCAGGGGATGGATGTTCCGCCCTTTCAGGTACAGATGGTCGGTATGAGAAAACGGGTTAAATCCGCTCACGGGCTAACCCTTCCTGTTCTGAAATTAACACAACAGGACAGACCCGACTGGGTCGTGGTGCCAGCCCTGAATACCAAGCAACCTGAGCAACTGCTTGCATCGCTTAACAGGCCGGATGTCAGGGAAGCTCAACGCTTTCTGCAAAACATGGCTAACAATAACGTCAGGATCGCCGCTGCCTGCCTGGGGACATTTCTGCTGGCAGACAGCGGCCTTTTGAATGGACACGCAGCAACCACCACTTGGCTTATGGCCCCCCTTTTTCGCCAGCGCTATCCTGAGGTTCTGCTGGATGAAGCCAGACTCATTGTTGATTCCGGGCCGTATGTGACGGCCGGGGCAATGATGGGGCATATTGATCTGGCACTGTGGCTGGTGCGTCACACCAGCCCGCAACTGGCCGGTTTGATAGCTAAGTTTATGTTAGTTGATGACCGACTTTCACAAACGCCGTATATCATCCCGGATTATCTTGCTCATGCCGATCCCTTGATCGACAGATTTGAAAAATGGTCGAGACAACATCTGGATCGAGGTTTCTCCCTGCAAACCGCTGCCGACGCGCTCTGTGTTCATCCCCGGACTTTGCAACGCAGAATGGAGGCCGTGCTGGGTAAATCCCCCTTAGCTTTTTTCCAGGATTTGCGTGTTGAACGAGCCAAACAGCTCATCATAGAAGGAAAAGATATTGAGAGCATTGCGGCAGACATCGGCTATGCAGATGCATCCACATTATTGGCCTTATTGCGCCGTAAAACAGGTAAAGGAATTAAGGAGTTGCGTAAGCGAGCTTCCTGAAGCTGGCCTCTGTTGCTGTGACTGCTGATACTAAGCCGAATCAATAAAAGCACTGTTTAAGCTGTTAGCGATATTATATAGTCGTTCTGCAATCGCATCTGATTTGCCGTAGGCGTTACCGTCATCCAACGCGCCCTGAACCGGAATGGGCCTCAGCAGAGGAAAGCCGGAACAGCGCCACGGCATTCATCTCGTTCTACCCTCCCCCTGTTGATTAGCAGGAAGGCTTTCAGCCAGAACTGATGTTTCGGATAATGACGTGGCTTTATCATTCTTCACTGATAAGGCTCAAAAATGAACCTCTCTCAAAACACCATCCTGATTACCGGCGGCACCAGTGGTATTGGCCGTAAGCTTGCTGAATCCCTGCACGATGTTGGAAATCGCGTTATCGTAACGGGCAGACGCCATACCCTGTTGGATGAGATAACGACTCTGCGCCCGGGCATCCTTAGCTTTGTTTTGGATATCAACGATGCAGGTGCCTTAAACCGCTTTGCTGAAACTGTTTCTCAGCAATTTCCCGAGCTTAATGTACTGATTGCCAATGCCGGTATTTCTCTCTCAGAGAATGTCTCTTCAGACGGCTGGGATGCTAAAGGCGCAGAAGCGATCGTCAACACCAATATTTTGGGTGTCATCAAAGTCGCCACCGCCTTTATGCCGTTACTGCGGCGACAAGAGCAGGCGACGTTCATGGCAACCGGCTCTGCACTGGCGTTTATTCCACTCGCGGCCTATCCCACTTACTGCGCCAGCAAAGCGTTTTTGCACTCATGGCTTACATCAATACGCCATCAGTTGCGTGCCACCTCGGTTGAAGTACTTGAAATGCTGCCCCCTTACCTGCAGACAGCGCTGACCGGTGATCATCAGCTTGATGATGCCCGCGCCATGCCCGTTGATGAATACATAAATCAGGTCATCTCAATGCTGGAAAGTCAGAACACGCCCCGAGGAGAGTTACTCCTTGAACGCGATCAGGCAAGGCGCTGGGCGGAAAGAGAAGGCAAATACGAGGAGATTTTCGGTCTGATGAACCCATAACTTAACTGGCTGGCAGGTCTGGAACGGATAACAGCCTGCCAGTTTCTTGTTTCATTCTTAATTTTTCAACGCAGCGTTATCAGACGAGTTTGTCCAGACTCGAGGGAGACCAGAGGCGGTCTGTTCAATGTTAAACAGCACGCGGCGTCATCATTGAATGCGAAGCAATCACGCTATCTGCCAGAAATTCACTGACTCACGGGCAGAGGTGAAATTTTTCAAGTCTCATAGCTCGTCAGCTTTAATCTATTGATTTCCTTTGCATCATTCGTGCAAAAATTATGCTTTAAGACGATTGTGATCTATCTTGTATATCTTAATTTTCTGGAATAAAGGGAATTTCATGAAATCACCATACATACTGGTGTCACTTACCTTACCTGTCATGCTTGCTGGCTGTGCATCGCCCCCCGCGCCCCTCCCCACCGGAGTTGAATATATTAAACCCGCTACCGGTGAGACCAGTATCGCTTACATGGGGGATGCTGTTATTAAATCCACAACGGGGCTTGTCGGGGATGCTCTGGTGTTAGGAAACGCTAACGGCAGTTTCTCAACTGTCGCAGAAGGGATGTACTGCCATGTGTCTGGCGATGTGTACAGAAACTTCGATAATCCACTGGCGGTAGGGCTGAAAAATATCTATGGCAGTGTCGTTAACTACAAAGACTACGTCACTTATGATGCCGCAAAAAATGCGATCAGCCTCCCAAACCACACGACTTACACGTCCTCCGAGATATCAATAAAGCGTGTCCCGGACGGGGTCTGTAAGTGGACTTACGCGCCCGTTAAAAGCATTGAGTACAACGGGAATGCCGGCGGCGTAATGAAATTTGCCTATCGTGAGACTTCAGCCACAAGAGGGCAAACAACCACTGACTTTACCGTTGATGCTAAAGGGAGTGATGTTGTCACCTATAAAGGGGCGCGATTCAAGGTGATCAGCGCGGATAACACGTCAATAAAATATACCGTGCTATCCGGTTTCACCCGACAAGATAAGTTTTAAACGTAACACTCTGATGACTCAGGGATTAGAAAGCTGCAATCTCTCCAGAACAGGAGTTCGACATGTTAAAACACTTACCTTCAGCCATGCTGGTTTCACTGCTTGCCGCCCCACTGGCACAGGCCGCGAACGTTCACGCAGTGGATGTCAGTGCCTTTGACATTGCCGGTGTCAAAACGGGCATGGACTACGATCAGACGATCAAAGCCATCACTGAACACTTTCATATTCCGGTTTCGGCGCTCGACGTTGATAAATTTCCGGGGGTGAACGTGGTCACCGGTGATAAGCAGCCTCAGTACGTGAGCTATGAAAAGGATGGCATCAAACTCTCGGTTCATTTTGAGGGTCGGGTTCCGCTGGATCCGCAACACCCTCTGGCCGTTTCACTCATCACCTACGAACTTCCCTGGTCTACTGACAATAAAAATGCGATGGCGAAGGCAGCCGGTGAAAAATACGGCCCACAGTCTAATGCTACCTACACCCCGAGGGTGTGGTGTAACAATCCGGGTAAAATGGCGACGATGGCCTGCTCCAATGATATGAGCCAGCAGGTACTCAAATTATCCAATACCAAGCTCGAGCTTAGCGATCCGGCCTGGAGTCAAGCGCGTATCAAGCTGATGGACAGCAAACAGGCGCGTACCCCAGGGTTCTGATGAATTAGAGCAGGATGCTGTGCTGGCATGTTCACTGATTAATTTTGAGCTGACATGCCAGCTCTGCTTGTGACTGAAATCAATGGAAATCATCCGGCTCAACATTATGTCTTGAATAGACAAATCAACAGAGGAGAGTTGCTACTGAAGAACTAAGTTAAGCGAGGGTCAACTGCAACTGGAAACGATTTCATCCATGAGAGATGTAATGCAGACGGGGCTATGACATTTCTTATTTCGGGGCAGGATCAAATAATGTTGGACTCCCAATACTTTTATCGGTCTCAATGACTCCAATTAAAAAACCGCTCGGAGGCGGCTAGCATCCTTTATCGTGTTATGGTGCAAAGCGGACTGGTATTTCGTCTTTCATGCTCTCTGGACGCATAGGAAATGTTTTTGAATCTATAGCCTGCGTTATGGCTTCAACAGCGGCATTACATAGTTCAGGATCTCCCCCATGCGCAGTGACTCCTGTAGGTTGCCGCCCTAATGGTTGAGTGATGATGATGTCACAAGTTTTGCCTTTATATTTATCAGAGTCAAAAAATCGGTATTGTATTGCACTCACTGACTGACAAAGCCATATAAGGGTTTCTCGACTAGCAACCTGTACAGGCGTTTGTGTCTCGCATTGGCTCTTTATCTCAGACGCTGTCGGAAAATTAAATGACTGTTTTGAAGATTGTTTTGTATGGGATTGGCAACCAACTGACAACAGAACGACGAGAATACAAAATGTTTTTTTCATTGTGGCTTCCATGCTAGTAATTTATCTATGTATACCATCCAAATTGCACGTCAGGAACCTTTCTCACGCAGTATCTTCATCATCGGGCGCAACAGAAAATCCACCGTATGCCTTATAGCCAATGCAAATTAAGCCTGACCAGATAAAGAATACCTGGCACAAAGCTAACCAGCAGGGACAAGCTAATGCCAATCAGGTTGAAAATATGGACCTCGTTGACGGTGACATACTCCTTCAGTGAGGTACAGAACAGAAGCGCGTACTGGACAGAGCTGAACGATGACCTGTAGCTTGCAGACCAGCTACGCGAGTAGGCCGTAAAGCCCAATAAGATCAATCGGCTTCGCCGCGCAATCTGTGACGATAATGTTTCAGTACGACGTGCGTCACTATCTGACTGTACACAAAGCCGCCCAGCCCGGCCAGAATCACGGTGCCAGCCATACCGAAAAAGTACGATCCTGCGTAGCCGAAGGCCCCGCAGACGCCGAGTCCCGCCCAGGTCTGCCAATGACGGAATGCTGATTTATACGCGCTCCGCCACCGTATTCCGCGTTCCCACAGGCTTAGACCAGCCAGTTCAGGAATGCTTTTCAGGGTCCAATAGATTTTCACGTGTTCTCCTTACACAAACTCTTAAATGATAATAATTATCAACTTCCTGTCAAATTTTTGCACCTCACACGATTCCTGCCCACAGCCTCATTTTCGCCAGAGTCGCTATCCTAAACGACAAAAGGGAAGCTCGTGTGCAGACCTTTTGCCTGAATGAGCTCTGAAATTGCACCCGGTGAGCAGCAGCAAGCCAGGATTTGAAAAATCAGGATAAAGAAGCGGTGGTAAAAATCCGAAATTCAGCAGATAACTCAATCCATCACTGTGTCACTGCCTGACCTTTTCTTATGCCATCAAACCCACGCCCTGGCCCGAAAAACATTCTTACGCGGTTCGGCGAAGTTTAACTGATTGCCGATACACTCAATTGGGCTGAGAATTCGGCAACGCAGGAGAGCCAGCGATGGAATAAAAAGTTTTAGAAGCAATGGCAGGTAAGTGCCAGGAGCGGAAATAGATAACAAGAGTCGGTGTCAATCATTGGAGAGAAGGTCATAACCAAGTCATAACTCCACTGTAGATGTGTATATGAGATTTAATGGGCTCGGAGTCGCTCTACTGCGTATTGGCAGCCATCCGCCAAAGTCGGCTGAAAGTAACCTCTCATATCAATGATATTTTTGTTCAAATCAAGTCAGACTAACAATTTTCCCCCTGTTGCCGATACCTTTAGTCCTCAATCAATATATGAAGGAACATGTATGTATTTCTTTCGACCTGCAGTTCGCCCGCTTATTTTTCTGTCGCTCGTGCCTCTTGCTTTCTCTCAGGCTGCTGAAAAGCCCGCATTGACAGGCGGCGGTACAAATCCCTTATCCGTCGTCAAAATTCACGATCGTGTAAATTACATGGTGTCGCTAAATTTCAACAACGGTACTACAGCGCAGCAGTGGCGTTCTGTTGACTGTAAACAGGGCAAGGCAGAGCTTCTGTACATGGATATATTGAATGGCCAGGGCTATACCACCATGCGCTCATACGGCAAAAGCTATATGCGATATGCTCCTGCACAGATTGATAAGCAGATGACGCCGGAGGATATCCGCACGGTTTGTCAGCTCCCCATAAAAGAGGCCCAGTGGGAAAAATTATCAGCCACGTCAGAGGTTGGCATCACCAATCTGGTCGATGTGAATAGCATTCAGCGCACTGGCGACATGTTGTCTGTGCGCATGGGGTATGACATGGCAGAGATAAACTGGGAGCCGCCTTACGACGCGCCGCTGGTATTAAAGATTGAACACTACATATACAACTGCAAAACCCATCAGGGTAATGCTGTTGCGGCGATGAACCTCGACGGTGAGGGGCGCGTGACGGACTCACTCATAACGGCCGACATTGTTCGCCGTGCGAGCAGCTTTGAAATTACCCCTGAGATGACGCAACGCTTCGGTCAGTTCTGCGATTTGCCCGCCGGAAAAAAATTTAAAGCCGAAGGGCATTTTGTGCCCGCCACGAATAAGCGGGCGTCAGCGCTGATGGGGCCGTCAATGCCCGATCTTAGCAATAATAATTCGCAGTGGCTGAATAAATACCCTCTTTCTGCAGCCATTGAGCACCAGGCACAATCAATGATTAAACCCTGGGCGCTTCCACGCTTCAAACAGGTTCGTTATACCGAAGTCAGCACGACCGGTAAAGTTAACGTGCAGTTGGATGCGCAACCCGATGGTTACGTACGCAAGCTGGAAGATTATGGTATCTGGACAGTACAGCGTTTAACGCTGGCCAATCAGCTACAGCTTAAATTCACCATGTCTATCAGCTCTGGCGCATCGCTGCTCAATAAATTACAGACGGATCTGCGATTCCCGTTAGTCAAAGGTCAACGTTATCAGGCGCACTCGGAGAGTATTGACGCCGATAAGAAAGTCACGGCTTCAGCATTACGCTGTGATGTGACAACAGAGGGCGATGCAAATACCATTTCGCCTGCGTTTGGCGGGAAGTATCTGCTAGTGGAGTGCAGTGCAACCGATGAAGGGCAAGTGTCCAGCAATGACAAACTAGCCTGGCTCCAGGATCTTAATGTCTTCGTTCCGATCACTATGCAGCTCGGTGATAAGCCTGAAACCCCGGTGAAACTGGAAAATGTCAGTGTGATCCGTTAATCAGCAGGCAGGCACGCTGATTAAACCCAGTGTGCCTGCCATTTCCCTTTAATTTTTTTGGATGGAATCGGACAATAAACAGCTTAACCAGATATTTATCTGATTACTATCAATGAATTACCTGACAGGATGTGCTTTAGTCAATGATGTGACGAGCGGGGATTTCAAATATAATCGGCCCTCAGCTATTCATGAAATGTCTCTGTAGCGTCCAAACAGGAGCTCTCGAATGAAAAAAGGTGTCAGCAGAGGATCTGAAACTCTCCGGCAATAAACGTTATTACTGGGGGCTGGTTTATAGTTCCCGCTTCTTTAGATTCTATGTGACCTGCTCTCTGTTGAATCACACATAATGCTGTTAGCAATGTCCGCTCCTCGCTCACAGCGGACCTCGACCAGCCAGAGGTCTGCTCCGTGCCAGGAGGGGACGCATGGTCTGAAGCACAAAACTGAGCCTTCCTGTGCAGTCGTCGGGGAACCATATATAAATA
>NZ_JACVUP010000048.1 GCF_016625195.1 Erwinia sp. S63 | reverse complement strand
TCCAGCTTTACTTAATATTTATGGCGTAATCGTTGCACTTCGTCATGAAGACGCTACGGTTCATATTTATATATTTGGCTATCACTATAATTTTTATGATTTAAGTAATGTCTGATGTAGGTTAAGTATTCTTTCTTCATTGGTACAGGTAATAGGTGAGGGGGATAAAACGCTAACTGCAACCCTTCACTAGGGTCGTTAAGTAAATCGCCTGACCAGCTATCAGAAAAATATAATGCGGTGATGACATTGATCTCGTCTTTATTGGTAAGAGTAGAACTGTATTCTGCACCTGAAAATACTTTGAGGAAACTAAGGGCTCTAATACTAAGATTGGTTTCTTCTTTGACTTCTCGTACAGCAGTTTCCTCTAAAGATTCACCGGGTTCTAGCAATCCGCCAGGCAGCCCCACGTACCGTCCTTCCGCTGTTGGAGCAGTATAAATCCATCATCTCGCGTCAGAATGACATTCGCACCAGCGAGTAATAGCATCCTGTGGCCAATAATACTGCGAATTTCCGAAACATAACTCATGGAATCTCCTTATTCAGAGAGAACGGTCATCAACATAGCGGCTCATTATTGCACAATGATCTGACGACCCGGTTTAGAGTGCGTCCAACCTGGTTTGCCCCAGTCTTGTGCATTACGTAATCTGATACCACTGGCATGAAGTGATGACAACCATATGCTTTTCAGTGGCGTGAGCCTCTCCATTACGCGAAGTATTATGTTCCGTGATGCAAGTTCAGCCGCCAGGTTGGAAATCACCGTTAAGCTTGATGGGGTAACATCAGTTCGCGATACCCACATCCCCACCTCTCCAGTGGGTTCAAAGCCATCAACAGGAAGCTCATATCTGTAAGTTTTTCCACTATTAAAACGTGAGACCCATGCCTGCTCAATGCAGGCTATGGCAGTAGCATGGGATTCATTACCAAACCATTTTTCAACATCCTTATCGCTTGTTTCAGGTAATGACCAGAACACAATCCGCGGGCACTCGCGCGGGAAAAGATAAAGAAGCTCGTGTACTTCATCTGTAGCCCATATCAGAGAACCGTTCAGCCACTCCTGTCCAACAGGTCGATCAACATGAACCCTTA
>NZ_JACVUP010000047.1 GCF_016625195.1 Erwinia sp. S63 | reverse complement strand
CCGCCTACATGCTTAAACCGGGACAACCGTCGCCCGGATAACCTAGCCTTCTCCGTCCCCCCTTCGCAGTAACACCAAGTGCAGGAATATTAACCTGCTTCCCATCGACTACGCTTTTCAGCCTCGCCTTAGGGGTCGACTCACCCTGCTCCGATTAACGTTGAACAGGAACCCTTGGTCTTCCGGCGAGCGGGCTTTTCACCCGCTTTATCGTTACTTATGTCAGCATTCGCACTTCTGATACCTCCAGCAAACCTCACAGTTCACCTTCAACGGCTTACAGAACGCTCCCCTACCCAACAACACATAGTGTCGCTGCCGCAGCTTCGGTGCATGGTTTAGCCCCGTTACATCTTCCGCGCAGGCCGACTCGACCAGTGAGCTATTACGCTTTCTTTAAATGATGGCTGCTTCTAAGCCAACATCCTGGCTGTCTGTGCCTTCCCACATCGTTTCCCACTTAACCATGACTTTGGGACCTTAGCTGGCGGTCTGGGTTGTTTCCCTCTTCACGACGGACGTTAGCACCCGCCGTGTGTCTCCCGTGATAACATTCTTCGGTATTCGCAGTTTGCATCGGGTTGGTAAGCCGGGATGGCCCCCTAGCCGAAACAGTGCTCTACCCCCGAAGATGAGTTCACGAGGCGCTACCTAAATAGCTTTCGGGGAGAACCAGCTATCTCCCGGTTTGATTGGCCTTTCACCCCCAGCCACAAGTCATCCGCTAATTTTTCAACATTAGTCGGTTCGGTCCTCCAGTTAGTGTTACCCAACCTTCAACCTGCCCATGGCTAGATCACCGGGTTTCGGGTCTATACCCTGCAACTTAACGCCCAGTTAAGACTCGGTTTCCCTGCGGCTCCCCTATACGGTTAACCTTGCTACAGAATATAAGTCGCTGACCCATTATACAAAAGGTACGCAGTCACCAAACAAGTTGGCTCCCACTGCTTGTACGTACACGGTTTCAGGTTCTGTTTCACTCCCCTCGCCGGGGTTCTTTTCGCCTTTCCCTCACGGTACTGGTTCACTATCGGTCAGTCAGGAGTATTTAGCCTTGGAGGATGGTCCCCCCATATTCAGACAGGATACCACGTGTCCCGCCCTACTCTTCGAACTCACA
>NZ_JACVUP010000046.1 GCF_016625195.1 Erwinia sp. S63 | reverse complement strand
TGTATTAGCTCAGACCTGATCTGACAGTTACCGGTTATTTATACAGGTGTCTGTCAGATTACATCTGGTTTAAATTCTTCTCAGCCCAGATGCATTTTCCATCAAGTAATGTTTCCATTGGCGTCCGGCCGCAGCACATTTTCCCCTGATGGGTTCGCTCATTATTATAGTGAGCCAGCCATTCATCAAGATCTGATTGTAATGTGTCAATATCCCCATACAGCTTTTTGCGGAATGTCACCTGATAAAATTCGTTCAGTATCGTTTTGTGGAACCGCTCGCAGATACCGTTTGTCTGCGGGGACATCGCCTTTGTCTTCGTGTGGTCGATATCATTTATCGCCAGATAAAGCTGGTAATCATGCTGTTCCACTTTGCCGCAGAACTCAGTGCCTCTGTCAGTCAGTATCCTCAGCATCGGCAGCCCCTGAGACTCATAAAATGGCAGTACACGATCATTCAGCAGGTCTGCTGCTGTAATCGGCGTTTTGGTGACATACAGTTTGCAGTGAGCGACCTTCGAGTAGGTATCCACGAACGTCTGCTGATAAATACGTCCAACCCCTTTCAGGTTTCCCACGTAGAACGTGTCCTGTGAACCCAGATAACCCGGATGAGCGGTTTCAATCTCGCCGCAGGCTTCGCCATCACTGACTTTACGTTCCAGTGCGGCGATCTGGCTGTCGGTCAGTTCAATGCCATCGCGGGCCACTTTCTCTTCCAGCGCTTTCAGACGTTTTTTGAAGTTCTCAAGGTTATGACGTAACCAGACGGAGCGGACGCCACTTCCTGAGATAAAAACACCCTGTTTACGCAACTCATTACTGCTCCGGTGCTGGCCGTGGGCGGGGAATGCCACAGCATACTCAACAACCGCCTGTTCAGTGGCCTGATCGGTTCGGTTCTTAAGGTTAGGAGCGCGGCGACTGCGATTGATCAACGCATCCACGCCGCCTTCATCGGCCAGTTCGCGATACCGGTAAAAAGTGTCACGCGAGACGCCCATAATTTTGCAGGCTTTAGATACATTACTGAGTTCTTCAGCCAGATTGAGCAAACCGGCTTTGTGTTTAATGACAGGATTGTTAGTATGAAGCATGAGAGTTACCTCGTGTTTTGTATAAGGATTCGACACCCATATCAAAACCGGTAACTCTCAACCTTTCAAGGCCATATGTCAGATCAAGTCGCGACTAATACA
>NZ_JACVUP010000045.1 GCF_016625195.1 Erwinia sp. S63 | reverse complement strand
TGACCTGCCCCCAGTATTAGATACAACCTTCAGTTAGTAATGTCGGTTGGTTTTTCTTCATTTTTCCCGTTTCGCCAGCATGCTGCAAATTCAGACGGCGTCTGGTAATTCAGCGATGAATGAGGTCTGGACTCGTTATAGTCCTGCCGCCAGTCATTAATGATTTTCCGGGCATGGAGAATATCGCTGAACCAGTGCTCATTAAGGCATTCATCCCGAAAGCGTCCGTTAAAACTCTCAATAAATCCGTTCTGTGTTGGCTTACCCGGCTGGATAAGTCGCAGTTCTACGCCATGCTCAAAAGCCCACTGGTCGAGCGCACGGCAGGTAAATTCCGGGCCCTGATCGGTTCTTATCGTTGCCGGATAGCCACGAAACAGCGCGATGCTGTCCAGAATACGCGCGACCTGAACGCCTGAAATACCGAAAGCAGCGGTGATCGTCAGACACTCCTTCGTGAAATCATCCACGCAGGTCAGGCACTTAATCCGGCGGCCGCTGGCAAGTGCATCCATGACAAAATCCATCGACCATGTCAGGTTCGGCGAATCCGGGCGGAGAAGCGGAAGCCGCTCAGTCGCCAGCCCCTTACGGCGTCGCCTGCGTTTTACACCCAGACCGTTAAGGTGATAGATGCGGTAAACCCGCTTGTGGTTGACGTGAAGGCCCTCCCGACGTAATAACTGCCAGATGCGCCGGTAACCAAACCGGCGACGTTCAAGTGCCAGCTCTGTGATACGCAGAGACAGTTGCGCGTCAGCAGCCGGACGCTGAGCCGAATAACGGCAGGTTGAAAGGGACAGACCAGCCAGCCTGCAGGCACGGCGTTGCGACAGACCCGTTGTCTCACACATGACTTCCACGGCTTCCCGCTTCTGGTCTGTCGTCAGAACTTTCGGCCCAGAGCCACCTGAAGCGCCTCCTTATCCAGCATGGCTTCAGCGAGCAGCTTCTTGAGTCGGGCATTCTCCTCTTCAAGTGACTTGAGCCGCTTCACTTCGGGGACTTCCATGCCGCCAAACTTCTTGCGCCAGGTGTAGAAGGTAGCGTCTGAAATAGCATGCTTGCGGCAGAGTTCCCGGGCCGAAACCCCGGCTTCGGCCTCGCGGAGAATACTGATGATCTGTTCGTCGGAAAATCTCTTCTTCATGGGGATGTCCTCATGTGACTTATGAAGACATTACTAACATCGCGGTGTATTAATCAACGGGGAGCAGGTCA
>NZ_JACVUP010000044.1 GCF_016625195.1 Erwinia sp. S63 | reverse complement strand
CTGACGGTTCCCCATAAATAAAGACAGGCATAGAAGGTTGTGATCTACTTAGTGTTCCACCAAAAAGTAAGGTCACTCCTCTATGCCTGCTTCGCAAGTTTGCCATAAATTTTTTAGCCAGTCCCTCAACTCACTTCATCAGTACCGCAAAAACGCCTTACTCGATATGACTGTTGCCCTCATGCGCGGCGCTTCGCTCTCCCTTACCAGCATCGGCAGACACCTGCCCGGAGCGGCACGCGTTAAGCACAAGATTAAGCGGGTTGATCGGCATCTCAACAGCGACCTGATGTTCAGCGATACGCCTACTGTTTATCAGAAGCTGATTTCCCGACTCACACACAGCCTTTCGTTATGTGTCATTGCCGTGGACTGGAGCGGCTACCCTTCATCGGAACTCAGCGTTTTACGGGCGAGTTTGCTGTGCGATGGCAGAGCTATCCCGCTGATGAGTAAAGTCATTTCCTCCCGCTACCAGAACAACTCCGCCATACAACACGCTTTCCTTGACCAGATGGCTGCCGCTATCGGCAAAGATAAGCAAGTCACCATCGTGACCGATGCCGGCTTTCGCAGCAGCTGGTTTCACCACATTCGCTCTCTGGGCTGGCATTTTGTCGGACGCGTCAGAGGAAGCCTCTATTTTCAGATAATCGGGGATGAAGAGTGGCAGATGGCGCGGGATATTACCTCAGGTACAAAGCCACGTTATCTGGGATTTGGTCGGCTGGCGCGCAACGCCCGCCGTGACTGTCTGGGGCATTTTTACACTGTTCATAAGCGTGCTTCGGGTAGAAAAAGCAGCCAGCGCTTCCCCAAAACAGACAGGATGTACCGCAAAAATGCGCGTGAACCGTGGCTACTTTTTACCAGCCTGATGGAATATAAGCCGCGAGAGATAGTTAAAATTTACAGCCGCCGTATGCAGATAGAACAGAACTTCAGGGATGAGAAAAGCGAGCGTTATGGACTGGGGCTTCGGGCAAGTAAAAGCCGGGGTGAAAAGCGGATATCGGTACTTTGCCTGGTCGCAACACTCTACAGCATCATTATGTGGCTGACAGGTTATTATCTTGAAAATAAAGGAATAAACAGATGGTTTCAGGCGAACAGTGAGAAATCGCGAAGGGTATTGTCGTTCCTGACGTTAAGTAAAAATGTCATCCGCCAGTCACCGGGAATACTGTCGGGGATGAACCCCGACAAGGTATACGACGATATGGCGAGATCCTATCGAAACATCATCATGGTGTATTGATGATGTTTCTGGGGATCCCTCAG
>NZ_JACVUP010000043.1 GCF_016625195.1 Erwinia sp. S63 | reverse complement strand
GATTAAATTCACAAAAGAAAAACAGGATGTGAAAATGATGAATCTGATAATGAATACAGACCAGGAATGGCCTGATAATATAATCTGGTAAGCAGAATTCTTATATTCATTATTTACCAGACTTCTTCCCGAAAAAATCTTCTGAACGGGACTGAAGCTGTATCAGTGCATCAAGCACGTCATTCTGATCCAGTGAACGCTGAGACTTTTTCCCTGCTGGTTTTGCGCGGCGGCGTGAAGGTCCTTCACCGGCAGGCACGGACTGGGAGCGGGTGTCATCTCGTTTTTCCTGCACCAGCTTGATTAACTCGAGCGTTCTGCCAAGCCGCTTGTTATCGACTATAGCGCCCTGGTCAATTTCCGACAGCCGGTCGTAAGTAGAGTAGGGAAGTGTAATGCCGTTCAGGCGAAGCTCTTTTTTTCCATCAGGATAATGGTAGACGTCGATATATTTACCCATGGCGCGCCGGCTGTAATAACTGTCTTCAATCAGATAAAGCATTTTATCGTACTGCACCGTCAGTGATTTAGACACCTTGCGCTTTTCCCGGACGGACAGAATAAGGTTCAGGTCATCATCGGTTTCAAGCGGGCGGTGAACATCAAAGTCGTGTCTCGGCACTTTGCCAAAACGTCGGTTGTAATCAGCAATATATCCCTCTGCAAACGCATTGGCTTCTTCAATTGAGCTGATCCCATGTAGTCTGAACTCTTTGACCAGGCGATCCTGCAGAGTCAGATGGGCACGCTCCACGCGGCCTTTAGCCTCACTGGTCTCAGCACAGATCGTGTGTATATTCAGCTCATACATCGCCCGGCCAAATTGTGTGTGACCGTCACCACCGGTTGCACTCTTGTTGTTAACACGGAAAACTCCTGCTTTGTCGCTGTACAGCGCCAGGGGTTTCCCGTGCTTCAGGATATAGCGTCGCGTAGCTTCAAAATATGAAAAGGTCGACTCCGATTTGACGAAAAGGAGTTCCATAATCCGGCTGGTAGCGTCATCAACGTAAACCAGAGCGGTGCAGGAGGTTCCGCGTCCTTCGAACCAGTCATGATCGCAGCCGTCAATCTGTATCAGCTCGCCTGTACAAGGCCGGCGGTACCGGGGCTGTGGGATGCGGGCAGCTCTTTGTTTCCGGGGGATCCACAGACCAGCCCGGATCATAATCCGGCGCACGGTTTCTTTACCGAGGCGCAGATCGTGCAGTTCTTCGAGCTTCTCACACGCCAGCGTGGGTCCAAAATCAGCGTAGCGCGTTCTGATAAGTTCCAGCGCCAGCTCAGCCAGTCCTGGTACAAGCTGCCGGTTACCACGCGAACCGCGACGCTTGTGCGTCAGACCGAGCGGACCTTCTTCACGGTAACGCGCCAGAAGACGGCGGCATTGTCTGTCACTGATTTCCAGCAGTTCTGCTGCGCGGTGAGTGGTAAGGCGGCGCTCGATGACATCCTGAATGACTTTGACGCGGTTAATCTCTTTCAACGTAAATACCCCTGAGCTATCTGCGATCACGGCAAGCCTCCCGGTAGTTTTACTGACTGAAAACGACGCTGTGAGAGGTACCATAACGCGGTCATGTTTATTGAGCCACAGGCGGACATTACTATTGGGGTGCTACAATAACAGTGCGCATAAT
>NZ_JACVUP010000042.1 GCF_016625195.1 Erwinia sp. S63 | reverse complement strand
TATGAAGACATTACTAACATCGCGGTGTATTAATCAACGGGGAGCAGGTCAATTTAATTATTAATATAATACAAGGATATGCTTACTCACCTCGGGGAAATGTGTGGCAGAAGTAGAAAAATGGACTGCGTTTAATCATCCAGACGGAACTGTTCGTGATCTGTCGTTCCTTGATGCGCACGAAGCTGTCTACGTTCATTCGGCAGAGGGAAAGGAAGACATAACCTACAGATTCTGGGTGACCTATTCATTTCACTGCTTCGCAAAGGACTATGATCACCAGGATCCTGATGAGATCGCAGCACTCATGTATATCGCCGGAGATAAAGGTAGGCGACCTTTCTGTGAACAGCGATATGAGCTGGCCAGAACGCATTTACGCCGTATGGTGGAATCTCTGGACAAGTCTCGGGTCATTCATGCCGGTTACGGCAGCTATGCTGTTCTGGAGATGGATCTGGGAAATGGAGAGAAGCTTTACTACTACGTGGTGTTCAAGGCGTTTCGTGAAAAGAAAAAGCTGCGTCTGCATATCACCAGCGCCTACCCTGTAACAGAACGCCCCGGCGGCGCACCGGCTAACTTCTTCAGTATCGCCTATGCCTTGCGGGCTAACAAACCTCTGCCGGTCCCTCCTGGTCAGGGACAAAGGCGACGCCGCTAAATTCCGGGCTGCAGAAATAACAAAGCCCACCTTAAGGTGGGCTTCGCCAGTATGACAAAAACATCATGCTGGTATTCAGAACGCCATTACCGGGCATGGCCTCGACCAGAAATTCTCAAAAGATTTGCTGGTTGCGGGATGTCTGAATGAAAACATTCAGTCTGCTGCATCCGTTAAGGCAAGAGCTGTTAGGCTTTTCCCTTAACGATGATTTTAGATGAAGTTCGACGATCTCGTCAACCGTATTACAGCTATGGCCCGGGATCGTTGCATTCAGATGCGTATGCTGAACTATCTGAGAGATTACCGAACAGAATAAGCCTCTGACATGAAAACAGTTCATATCTATTCAACAGGAAGTTGCAATACGCAGAGTCGTGAAGGTTCTACCCGGGTGCTGACAGAATGGCAAGGCGGAAAAAGGTCGGTGTTGTTCCACTATCACGATACCACGTCCAAACGTTTCCTGATGCAGGGTGATCGATGGTGTGTTGCAGTTAGATGAGCCTTCACACGTTGTGCTTGTCACATCGGCTCGACTCGCACTTGAGAAAGCCGCTGCAGGTGAAGGACCAAACCGCGATCTGATTTATGAACTTTACCACGTTTTGTCAGCGCGCGGATGTACGTATACCTTTGAGTTTCGTAAAGGCCAGGGGGCAGAACTCAATAAATACATTCTGGCCAACTCGCGTTAGGTTCGCTCAAATAAAACGGATTGCTCTCAGAGCTGACCGTAAATTTAAAGCCTCTAGGTAGACAGAACATTCAAGCTGAACCACCAATCGTTTTGGCTGTGTTCTCCGTCACAATGGCCGTACAGGCGCTTCCTTATAGTCATGCAGCCCGGTAAAACCATCTCCCTGCCCGACCGCCGTTTAAGCAGCGGCCTTTCAGGCGCACTGAAGTCAGACAGTCGGAGACGAAAGAAAGCACCCGCGGCACCCCTGACAGCAACTAAGAACCCAGTAGTTACAGCATTCAATCCAAAGCCTTAAACGACTTACCGGCCCTCCGGGC
>NZ_JACVUP010000041.1 GCF_016625195.1 Erwinia sp. S63 | reverse complement strand
TCTATGTTATTTGGAATTGACTATATTTCATACAACACATGCTGATTTTAGTAAGGGGGCACTGTGCAGAAAAAACGGCTGGATACACTGCCTTTTCTGGCAGCCGATCCTTCAGCACTCCGGTGGGTATGCCTGCAGGAAGACCTGCTGCGTGCCCCAAACACTGTTGATGCCTATGCCCGTGGCATCAATGACTGGCTCGCTTTCTGCCACTCCGTTGCTCAGACTGCTGTTGCCGCTGGGCGTGACACGGTCGCACTCTATGTGCGTAGTCTGCACCTCAGTCGCCAGCTCGCGGCTGCCACTATCCGTCACCGGCTGACGGTGGTACGACTTTACTGTGACTGGCTCTGTGAGGAGGGGTTGCGGGAGAAAAATCCGGTCAGACGGGGCATGTGGAAAAACAACGGGAAGGGAAGACCGGGCATCGTACCGGTGCAGCGGCGGCTGCCGTGGATCCCCGATGATGAGGACTGGGTGCATTTTCTGGAGGTGGCGGGACGGGCTGATATCCGGACCCGTTTTATGCTGGCGCTGGCCTACGATTGTGCGCTGCGCAGAGAAGAGCTCTGTAAAATTGCCACAGACGATATCGATCCGGCCCGGCGGCTGCTTACTGTACGCGCTGAGAACACCAAAAACCGCTGTGGCCGCGTGGTGCCTTATTCGTCAGTTACCGGAGAACTCTTTATGGACTGGCTGGCTGAACGTCGCCAGCTCAGCACATCCCGAGGCCCGCTTTTTCTGTCGAGATCACCGCGTAACCGGGCGGAACCCGTCAGCGGCTGGACCTGGTCCAAGATCGTACGCAGTCTTGCGCTTAAGGCAGGCCAGCCATCCATCAGCACCCACACCTTCCGGCATCTCTGCCTGACGGAACTGGCCCGTGCCGGCTGGGACATCCATGAGATTGCCATGTTCGCCGGCCATCGCCGCATCCAGTCAACGCTGCTGTATATTCATCTCAGCGCCCGTGACCTGAGCCAACGCTTCGGGCGCACGGTAGCATCCCTGCGTACCAATACGCTCGCCGCACTACGTGAATCTACACAGTGATGCGCTCCGATAAGCGGGCTCCCTGCCCGGCAGAGTCGTTTGTCTTTCCTGACCCGCGGTGGGATGCGCGATCTGATTTTTTGTCAGGCGAACCTGAAGCTCTGGATATGCTAATCGATCACTTTCGGCAAGGTGGAAAAAACTGGCCACCTTGTGCGCTGGAGCCGCTTTCCCGCCTTACACTGCCGTTACGTCACATACTGACCAGGATGCATACGGCCAGCGCGCCTTATAATTCAGCCATTCATGATATAGTCCTTGAGATGCAGCGTACCCGGAAAACGTACTGGGCCTGGTCTGCGGAAGAATGGTCTGCGGTCATCGGCAGTACTGAAGGTGAATTTCGCCGGCGTTTTGGTGCGAGCGGCAACTGCCGGCAGTATGTGATGGCGATCGCCTGGCTGTTATGCGGTTTTGACCGGCTGGAGCACTGCGGCGCGTTTTTCCAGTATCGCCTCTGCCTGAAGGTGTTTGGCCGACAGACCACGGAGGCTGCCGTTACCCTGTTTGATGATATGGCCTGTCAGCTGGGGTATGCTGAGCGGGAGTGCAGCGACAGTCGTATCAGAAATGCCCTGTGTATGGCCATGCTAATCCAGCATGAACCCCGCCCGGACAAACTTACGGTGGAGACTTTACAGCGCATTTCTGCAACGGGACCGGCTTATATCCGGTCAGCCTCTGCCACGCTGTCGCGCATACTGGCTGCCTCGGGCATCATTGCGCAGGGCTTTGACCACCGCATCAGGCCACGCCGCCGCCCGCCTCTTGAGTACGTAGCGGTCGCTGACGTTCCCGCTGAATGGCTGTCATGGTGCGAACGGTGGAAAGCCACCTCAGTACTGCGTCCTTCTACCGTTCTGAGCTGCTGGTATGTTTTACTGAAATGCGGCCGCTGGCTGGCGGCACGCCATCCGGCTTTACTTTCACCTGCAGACTGGACGCGTGACACCGCCATTGGCTGGGTGACAGCAGCATGCGGCATGAAGATTGGTGACTGGTCAAATCCTGGTGGGATGTATAAGGAACGCCAGGGGATGCTGATGATGCCCGCCGCCCGGAAAGGACTGATCAGGCACGTACAGACATTCTTCCATGACCTGCAGGAATGGGGCTGGATCCCCGTTAAATTTAGCCCGGAGAGGGTGTTCCGCGCTCCGCGCAGCCTGACATCTTTAATCGGCCCTGCGCCTCGCCCCGTGGCCGACGACATCTGGTGTAAATTGCTTCACGCCGGCCTTAATCTTCATGAATCAGATCTGTCGGTCAGTGCAACCTCGCCCTACTATTATCCGCTGGAAATGGTCTCTGCGATCAGTGTTCTCTGGCTTTTTGGGGGGCTGAGGCGGGATGAAATCCTTCGTATGCGCTGCGGCTGTATCAGCTGGCAGCTGCCGGAAGACAATAATTCACCCCGTATCTGCCTGCTGGACGTGCCGGTCAGCAAGACCTGGGCGGCATTTACCAAACCGGTAGATCCGGCTGTAGGAAAATCGATCGAACGGTGGGAGCAGGTTCGAAGGGCGCAACCGGCGCAGGAAGATCTCAAAACCGGCGAAAGCGTGCATTTTCTGTTTATGCACCGGGGAAAATGCGTTAATCCGGGCTACATCAATAAATCTCTTATCCCTTTATTATGCAAAAAGGCTGGCCTGCCGGAGCATGATGCCAGAGGCAGGATCACCAGCCACCGGGCAAGAGCGACCATCGCCAGTCAGCTTTATAACGCCCGGGAGCCGCTGGATATTTTTGAACTTCAAAAATGGCTGGGACACGCTTCGCCAGAGTCTACGCGCCATTATGTCGATATTACGCCAACCAGGCTGGCGGGTT
The DNA here is from genome assembly GCF_016625195.1 of Erwinia sp. S63. GTDB lineage: Bacteria > Pseudomonadota > Gammaproteobacteria > Enterobacterales > Enterobacteriaceae > Pantoea. The sequence goes on along the minus strand of NZ_JACVUP010000041.1, from coordinate 390 downwards.
CACTGGAGAATGCAGGCTATTTTGAAAGGAATCGCCGCATGGTTACAGTTCTGATCGATCAGAACGTGATCGCATCAGGACAGTCTGCCGAAGGTAAGCCCTGGCGTTATTATGATCTTGGTCACGGATTATGTAGCTATGATTTTTTTGACCAGTGTCCGCATCGCATGGCCTGTGCAAAATGCGCGTTTTACATGCCGAAATCATCCTCTTCAACCCAATATCTGGAAAGTCAGCAGAGCCTGATACGAATGATGCAGGAAATTCCTTTAACTGATGACGAGCAGGCTGCTGTAGAAAACGACGCTGCGGCAGTGGCTGCCCTGATTAATAAGTTAAAAGATGTTGCGACACCAGATAAATAAACCAGTATTGAAATTCCACATAACC
>NZ_JACVUP010000040.1 GCF_016625195.1 Erwinia sp. S63 | reverse complement strand
CTGACCTCTTGCATGCCATGCAAGCGCTCTCCCAGCTGAGCTATACCCCCACATCTGGAAATCTTTTTCAGTGCATCGTTAGAAACGATTTGGTGGAGATAAGCGGGATCGAACCGCTGACCTCTTGCATGCCATGCAAGCGCTCTCCCAGCTGAGCTATACCCCCAGCACCGAAAAACAGTCGATTTAACTCGACGGACGGCATCATATGAAACCGCTCCCTGAGTGTCAACGCCAAATTCTCGTTCTGTGTTCAATCGCTGAAAAAGGCGGCAAACCGCTGCCACTGAGGCTTTTTTTTAACCTGAACACCGCATTTTTATGCCTTTATCGCCGCATTGTCACGTTACATCACGGTTAAAGTTGTTAGGAATAATCTTGTGTTCGTTACGGGTAAGTGTAAAACTTAGCGCGCTAATTAACCGGTCAACCTTCCAGGGTATATCACTCTTTGACCGGCCAGCATTTTCCCCTTGTTCAATAAAAGAAAAGTGAAATATGTCGCTGCATACACCGAAAGAGATCGCCCAACTGGCGATTCAAGCGGGCGTGGCTAAAAGCCGTTTGCCTGTTTCCACCTTATTGATCCTTGGTTTTATGGCCGGTGCCTTTATTGCCACTGGTTTTCTGTTGGATCTGCATGTTATCAACCAACTGCCTGCTGAATGGGGCTCGTTTGGCGGCTTCCTCGGCGCGGCGGTGTTTCCGGTTGGCCTGATCCTGACCGTTCTGGCGGGTGGCGAACTGTTAACCGGCAATATGATGACCTTGCCGATTGCCTGGTTCGCCCGCCGCATTAGCGGTTTTAGCGTGCTACGCAACTGGTTCTGGGTCACGATTGCTAACTTTATCGGCAGCATCGCGGTCGCCTGGTTCTTTGGCCACATGTTGGGCATGACTGAAGGCGATTATCTGAAAAAGACCGTGGCGATTGCACACGCGAAAGTGAATGCAGATTTCCTGCACGCCTTCATTTCCGGCATTGGTTGCAACTGGCTGGTGTGTCTGGCGGTGTGGTTAGCCTTCGCCAGTAAAGATATGGTCGGTAAAATCTTCGGCATGTGGTTCCCGGTGATGGCCTTCGTGGCGATTGGCTTCCAGCACGTGGTAGCCAACATGTTTATTGTACCTGCCGCGATTTTTGCCGGACAAATGAGCTGGGCAGAATTTGCGCCAAACGTGATTGCCGTGTTCCTCGGCAACGGCGTGGGTGGTGCAATATTTGTTGGTCTCACCTATTTCCTTGCTTTCCGTCCTGCACAAGCTGAAACCAGCGAAGCTTAATATCCGATTTATGCCTTTTGTCATGAGACAAGAGGCATTTTCCTGCCTGATTACTTTTCCCCGTTACGTTTTGTTGTAATATGTACAGCTAATGTATTTAACAGGGACAGCATCGTGAAAAAGGAATGGCTCACCCCCGAAGAGCTCGCGCTGGAAACGGGCTACAGTCGGCAAACGGTGAATAAGTGGATCAAACGCGAAAACTGGACAACCACGCCCAAGCCCGGCGTGCAGGGTGGTAAAGCGCGATTAATTCATATTGATGAGCGTGTTAAAAGCTTTGTTCAGTCTACCCGCCACGCGACCGAGCCGGCGGCCAATTACGGTGCTCAACAAAATACGTTACCTGCGTTATTAATAAATTCTGTCCAGCAAATGACAACCGCTGAGCAAGATCAACTGGCTGCATTGTTGCTGCGCGAAGGGATAAGTGGCGTGCTGGAACGGCTAGGAATTAAAGAAGATTAAAAAAAGCCGGGCGCATCATGCACCCGGCTTTTTTAATGCCCGCGATAAGTGAAGCGGCAACGTTACAGGCTGCCGCTGACTCAATTAAGCCTGGGCTTCACGCTCAGCAATGAAGGCCAGCGCTTTTTCGATACGGGCTACGCTGCGGCTGCGACCAATCGCTTCAACCGTCACATCCAGTGCCGGAGACTGGCCTGCACCGGTCACCGCTACGCGCAGTGGCATGCCCACTTTGCCCATACCCAACTCGAGCGCATCAGCTGCACCCTGAATCGCGTTGTGCACATTCTCCGCATTCCACTCGCTGTCGCTCAGCGCAGCCAGTTTGTCACGCACCACTTCCAGCGGCTGACGCGCAACAGGGCGCAGATGTTTCTTTGCGGCGTCAGCATCAAAGGCTTCAAACTCTTCATAGAAGTAACGACAAGAAGCCGCGATCTCGACCAGCGTTTTGCAACGCTCACCCAGCAGCGTCACCAGCTTCGCCAGTTCCGGGCCGGTGCGGGTATCGATATTCTGTTGCTCGATGTGCCACTGCAGCTGCGTTGCCACGTATTCTGGCGGCAGCGTATTAATGTAGTGATGGTTCAGCCACTGCAGTTTTTCGGTGTTAAACGCACTGGCAGACTTGCTCACGGCATCCAGAGTAAACAACTCGGCCATCTCTGCCACGCTGAAAATCTCCTGATCGCCATGTGACCAGCCCAGACGCACCAGATAGTTGAGCAGTGCTTCCGGCAGATAGCCGTCATCACGGTACTGCATCACACCGACTGCGCCATGACGTTTCGACAGCTTTTTACTGTCATCACCCAGGATCATTGAGACGTGCGCGTAAGTTGGCACTTCTGCACCGATCGCTTTAAGGATGTTGATCTGGCGTGGCGTGTTGTTGATATGGTCTTCACCACGGATCACGTGAGTGATGCCCATATCCCAGTCATCGACCACCACACAGAAGTTGTAGGTCGGTGAACCATCGGTACGGCGGATGATCAGATCATCCAACTCCTGGTTGCTGAACTCGATAGGGCCACGGATCTGGTCATCGAAAATCACCGAACCCTCTTGTGGGTTACGGAAACGCACCACGCAAGGCTCATCCGCCGCATGATGTTCATGGCTGTCACGGCAACGGCCGTCATAACGTGGCTTCTCGCCTTTCGCCATCTGATCTTCACGCAACGCTTCTAAACGCTCTTTAGAGCAGTAACATTTATAAGCTGAGCCTGCTTCAACCATTTCATCAATCACCGCGTTGTAGCGGTCAAAGCGCTTGGTCTGATAGTAAGGACCTTCATCCCACTGCAGGTTGAGCCAGTTCATGCCATCCATGATGGCTTCAATAGCTTCCGGCGTAGAGCGTTCCAGGTCGGTATCTTCGATACGCAGAACGAATTCGCCCTTGTTATGGCGAGCATAAAGCCAGGAATAAAGAGCAGTACGGGCACCGCCCACATGCAGATAGCCCGTTGGGCTTGGTGCGAAGCGAGTTTTGATTTTCATTCAGCATTGCCTTAAATGCGCAGGTTTCTTTATCTGGATGACAAAAAAACGGGTTAACGCGAAAAAACAGTGCGCATATTCTAGCAGGTGGGACGCTTTCCTCAATGACTCTCGCGGCGGCATCACAGATTGAAGTGCGTTTTTCTGCTAATAAAACCAGCACATTGGCTAAAAGCGCGGCATGCTGCCTAAATTTAAAGCGAACGCACATTTATGTTTTAAAAAGCGTTGACTCACTTCGCTGGATCCCTATAATGCGACTCCACACAGCGGGGGTGATTAGCTCAGTTGGTAGAGCATCTCCTTTACACGGAGGGGGTCGGCGGTT
>NZ_JACVUP010000003.1 GCF_016625195.1 Erwinia sp. S63 | reverse complement strand
ACCAACCGACATTACTAACTGAAGGTTGTATCTAATACTGGGGGCAGGTCACTAGCACTAAATCGAACTAGATAGTGTCAATCTATGCGTTCTAAACTTTAAGATGGACGTGTTTTCACTGATTTTGAGGCATTAGACACGCGAATAGTCCTCAGATTTCGCCTAGAATCACATAACTACATATTGATATTCAGACTAAAAGTGAGAGCGGCGATCAATGGTTGATAACAAAACTACAAAAGAAACAAGCATGCTGATGAGCATTGCCGAATTGACAGAATTTAGTGAACTTGCTGATGAGTACATGATTACAGGTAATGATATCGCCTTAGTTTCATTAGTAGAAAAATACACCTCAAAGAACTTTGCCTTCGCACATCCTATCCACGAAGCTCATTACCTATATTGTTTGGGAACCTGTTATTCAGATCTTCATGAAAAAAGAAAAACCGAGTGGTACTCAGACGATTTGATGAAGTCTGTAATAGCATACAGAAAAGCTATACATGCCCTTCCAAAACATGATTGGAGTGAACATGAGAATGTCACAAATGCACGCACCAATTTAAGATCCAGAATTGAAACAAATCTTGCAATTCAATTGTCTTCACAAGGTCGCGCATTGTGCTGCTTACCACATTTTGACAAAGCCATATCTTTAGATGAAAACCCAGTTGCTATTAATTCAAAAGCTATAAATCAAATTTTTTTAGGTGACTCCCTTTATGACCAGTATCATTCAGGATACCATTATTTTAAAGCATATGAATTGACTAACCAAGCCCTAGACAACATTGATAAGTTATACCCTGAGCAAAGAGTTTATCTTGAAAAAGATGGGCAACTTTCTACATTTAAAGATGCATTCGAAAATAAATATGACCTAGATAGCTTCTATCAGTTTAAAGAATACAAACAAGAGTATTCGTCTAAAAAAGAAAAAGAATACTTAGAATGGTGTGGTGAAAATCGTCTTTTCCTAAATGATTTAAATGACGTGTGCAATTACCCTATAGTTTATCAGGATGTTTTTTCATTACCGTCTTTCATTCAAACTATAAATAGCTCGTTAACTATGCATGAGGAACTTTCATACCATGGTAACTATGATGAGTTAAAGAATGATTATTGTTATGCTCGTTACTTAATCTTTACTGCCAAAGATATACCTAACGATACGTCTCACATGTTCAATTCAACATATCAGCATGTAGATGATATGAGTTATTCAATTAATAATTTAAAAGTAGCTCATTATAAATCAGCCTTCAGGGCTTTATATTCCTTGTTCGACAAAATAGCTTACTTCATAAACAGATTTTTTGATCTGAATGATATCAAGCATGACAGGAGCATTACCATAGAATCCCTTTTTCGGGATATAACGGTTAAAGGTGGAGGGTGGAAACCACACAAAAAATTGAAAGAAAGCGACAATCATTTTATTCATGCTTTATTCTTTATATTAAGAGACTTGAGAAAAGTCGGTGATTCTGAAGAAGTTACTAAGTGGTTAGATCCACACGCAGTTGCATTTGTTAAAATCCGAAATGCAATGGAGCATCGTTCGCTAAAAATTGTAGATGATTTTGGCTATGAACTTGCCACGGCTAATAATCCATATAATGATAATGAATTACTTAAAATGGAAGAAGAACTCAGTCTTTGTGAATCGAAAATCACCGATTTGCAAAGTAACAAATCAATGGCATTGGGATATAACGTTGATGAACTCAACGCATTGAATATCAGAAAAGATAAGCTAGACCAGCAGTTAAAGGAAAAGAAAAAGCTATCGTCTCATTCACTTTTAATACCAATTAGCCAATTTGAAAAAAGGCTGTGTGAGCTAATGAGATTAGCTAGAAACTCCATAATGTATTTGGCCCTAGCAATACATCATGAAGAAAGAAAGCGTAACCGTGATGGCGTATACATGACTAAGGAAGTACCCCTAAAATGATGCAGTTTGAAGTACAAGCACTTGCAAACATTTCATGTTCACTTCGCGGTCTATATGGATTGGCTCAACATGGGTTGTTTCGAATCGTTTTCGAGTGATTTTCGAATGGTGCCGGATGGGTTAGGTTGTGTGATGTAGCAGTTTCGGGATTTCGGATGAATTTTGGTTTTTTTCGGGATCTAGTATGTAACTTGTTGTTTTGTATTGTTTTTTATATTTAAAACTAATAGCCTCTCAGTCTCTTTGGCGAGACTCCCCCGACGCGTCTATTTGTATTGCAGGCGCAGGTCGCCGTCAAGCACGGATTGCCGCAGATAGCCATCACGTCATCGCATGGCATTTATCGCTACGTGCACGTTCTGGATCGAAAACGTAACATATGGTATACAAAGGCATTATTGCTACTTTTCATGCGCAAAGAAATTACAGGTGATGTTGGACTCATTATGAAAAATATTAGAATTGCCTTTATTAAAGCCGGTTGGCACAAAGAGATTGTGCACAATGCTTTGGTGGGTTTTGAGCAAGAATTAAAAGCACAGAACGTTGAAGCGGAATTAAAAGTGCTGGAAGTGCCGGGCGCATTTGAAATGCCACTGCTGGCAAAACGCTTAGCGGAAACCGGCAAATACGACGCGATCGTAGCGGCTGCGCTGGTGGTGGATGGCGGTATTTATCGTCACGATTTCGTTGCTGCAGCCGTGGTTGATGGCCTGATGAACGTTCAGCTGACCACCAATGTGCCAGTGTTCTCTGTCTCACTGACGCCGCACAATTTCCAGCCGGTCGATGTGCTGGAAAACTTCTATACCGAACATTTTATTAAGAAAGGCAAAGAGGCCGCGCGTGCTGCGCTGGCGATTCATAATTTGTCGATCGATTAATTCCCTCTCAGGAACACTTCATTATTCGTGGTGAAGTGTTCTTGCTCTCAATAATACCTCCCTGCCCTTAAGAACAGTATGTTCTACGTTATTTCGAAAATCGCATAAGCCACTTTCTTTACTCTCCTCTGCTACTTCAACTTACGTAAATTTTTGTCGTAAACAGCAAAAGGTGTACAAAAACACTTCACATTCATAGCATTCACTATAATGTATAGCACAGGCTATACTTCTCAGGGGATGACTATGTTGATCAGGCACGTTGTATCGGTTGTGATGCTTACGCTCGCGATGAGCACTTCGGCGTTTGCTGCCGACAAACTCAAAGTGGTCACTACTTTCACGGTGATCGCAGACATGGCAAAGAACGTCGCAGGTGATGCCGCCGAAGTGACATCCATCACCAAGCCCGGCGCGGAGATCCATGAATACCAACCTACGCCTGGCGATATTCGTCGCGCGCAGGGTGCCGATTTAATCCTGGTAAACGGTTTTAATCTGGAACTGTGGTTTAGCCGCTTCTATCAACGCCTGAAAGGCGTGCCGGAAGTCACAGTGACCGAGGGCATTGAACCCTTAGGTATTACCGAGGGACCTTACAACGGCAAGCCCAACCCACATGCCTGGATGTCACCAGATAATGCGCTGATTTACGTCGATAATATCCGTAAAGCCCTGCAAAAATACGATCCTGCCAATGCCGCCGTTTATCAGGCCAATGCGGAGCGCTATAAAACGCAAATCCAGCAAACCCTGGCGCCGATGCGCGCGGAGATTGAAAAACTGCCGGAAAACCAGCGCTGGCTGGTGACCAGTGAGGGCGCTTTTTCCTATCTGGCACGTGATTTGGGTCTGAAAGAACTTTATCTCTGGCCGATCAATGCCGATCAGCAGGGCACACCGCAACAGGTGCGCAAAGTGATCGATGCAGTCAGAACTCAAAATATTCCGACCATCTTTAGCGAAAGCACCATCTCCGCCAAACCTGCCCAACAGGTCGCGCGTGAAGCGGGTATTCACTACGGCGGCGTGCTGTATGTTGACTCTCTCAGCAACAGTGACGGGCCGGTTCCGACCTACCTTGATCTGCTGCGCGTGACCACCGATACCGTAGCCAGAGGCATCACCGCCGGGAGCCAAAAATGACCTTAAACGTGCAGGATGTTAGCGTCACCTACCGCAACGGTCACACTGCGCTGCGTCAGGCATCTTTCTACGTGCCAGCGGGCAGCATCGCCGCACTGGTGGGCGTCAACGGCTCCGGAAAGTCCACACTGTTTAAGGCCATTATGGGCTTTGTGCCGCTTTCGACGGGACAGGTCACGCTGGCAGAGATGCCCGCGAAACGTGCGCTGAAACACAATATCGTCTCCTATGTGCCGCAATCCGAAGAGGTGGACTGGAGCTTCCCGGTGCTGGTGGAAGATGTGGTAATGATGGGCCGCTACGGCTATATGAACATGCTGCGTATCCCGCGTGCGGAGGACAAACGCAGCGTGGATGAGGCGCTAGCACGCGTCGGGATGAGTGATTATCGCCATCGTCAGATTGGTGAACTCTCCGGCGGGCAGAAAAAACGTGTCTTTCTGGCACGTGCGCTGGCGCAGAGTGGTCAAATTATCCTGCTGGATGAGCCCTTCACCGGCGTTGATGTTAAAACTGAAGCGGCGATCATCACCCTGTTGCAGGAGTTGCGCGATGAAGGCCGCACCATGCTGGTCTCCACCCACGATCTCAACACCATCCCTGATTACTGCGACCGCTGTGTGCTGGTCAAAAACACGGTGCTGGCTAGCGGCTTATTGCATGACACTTTCACCGCTGCCAACCTGGCGCGCACCTTTGATGGTGAGGTGCAGCAGCGCAATGCCGCACTGTTGCAGAAGATAGCCGCACAACCGGGGGCGGATCATGTCGTGGATTATTGAGCCATTTGGCTATCAATATATGCTGAATGCGATGTGGATCGCCGCGCTGGTCGGGGCGATTTGCGCGTTTCTCTCCTGCTTTCTGATGCTGAAAGGCTGGTCGCTGATTGGAGATGCGCTATCCCATTCGATTGTGCCGGGCGTAGCTGGCGCTTACATGCTTGGCCTGCCCTTCTCACTCGGTGCCTTTCTCTCCGGCGGACTGGCGGCGGGCAGCATGCTGTTTCTCAACCAGCGCACACGCCTGAAAGAGGACGCGATCATCGGACTGATCTTCTCCTCCTTCTTCGGCATCGGGCTCTTTCTGGTGTCACTCAATCCGACGTCGGTCAACATCCAAACCATCGTGCTCGGCAACATCCTCGCAGTAGCACCCGCCGATATCTGGCAGCTCGGCACCATCGGTGTGGTGACGCTGACGTTGCTGTTGCTGAAGTGGAAAGATTTGATGGTGACGTTCTTCGACGAAAGCCACGCGCGCTCACTTGGGCTGAATACCACCGGCATAAAGATCCTATTCTTTACCCTACTCGCCGCCTCCACCGTCGCCGCATTGCAAACCGTTGGCGCCTTTATGGTGATTTGTCTGGTGGTGACACCGGGCGCCACCGCTTATCTGCTCACCGATCGCTTCCCGCGTTTGTTGATGATTGCCGTGGCTATCGGCAGCATCACTAGCTTCCTTGGCGCGTGGAGCAGCTATTTCCTTGATGGTGCGACTGGCGGCGTGATCGTGGTGGCACAGACTCTAGTGTTCCTGCTGGCGTTCGTCTTTGCGCCTAAACATGGCGTGCTGGCGGCCCGGCGACGCGCTCGTCTGGCGCAGGAGGTCAACCTCAATGATTGAAATACTGCTGAGTCCTTTCGAATTCGAATTTATGAATATGGCGCTGATCATCACGCTGATTTTGTCGCTGCCGTGCGCCATGCTGTCCGCATTTCTGGTATTAAAAGGCTGGTCACTGCTCGGCGATGCCATGAGTCACGCAGTATTTCCCGGCGTGGTGCTGGCGTGGTGGATCGGCTTTCCTTTCGCGATTGGCGCTTTTATCGCGGGCATGCTGTGCGCACTCGCCACCGGCTTTATCAGCCAGAACAGCCGCATCAAACCTGACACGGTAATGGGTATTGTGTTCTCCGGTATGTTCGGCGCCGGACTGGTGCTGTATCTCAAGCTCAAACCGGAAGTCCATCTCGATCATATTTTGTTCGGCGATATGCTGGGTATTGGCTGGGCGGATATCGCGCAAACTGCCACCATTGCGCTACTGGTGGTGCTGGTGCTAAGCGTGAAATGGCGCGATCTGTTGCTGCATGCCTTTGATCCACAACAGGCGCGCGCCTGTGGCATCAACGCTAATTTGATGCATTACGGGCTACTGTGTTTGATTGCGCTGACCATCGTCGCCGCGCTCAAGTCGGTAGGCGTGATTTTGTCGATCGCCATGCTGATCGCGCCAGGAGCGATCGCACTGCTACTGGCGCGGCGATTCTTACAGGTGATGCTGCTGGCGGCGCTGATTGCCATCCTGACAGGATTTTGCGGAGTATACGCGTCGTTCTTCCTCGATAGCGCGCCGGGACCGACCATAGTGGTGCTGTATAGCCTGTTATTTGTGGTGACGTTTGTGAGTGTGAGCTGGCGCGAGAGAGCGAATCGTCGCGGCTTAGCGGCTATCAAATAAAGTGATTCCGGGCCGCAAATCTTAAGGTTGGGCCATAAATTTAATTTATTGGGCCGATAATGAGTGAAATGGGCTGTAAAATATTTATAATGGGCCGTAAATGTTTAGGATGGGCCATAAATATCGATATCATGGGCCATTAACGTTCAATATGGGCCACAAATCTATCTGGTCATAAGCCTTCAACGAGTGCAAAGCACGGGCCAGATAGGTTTCTGATTTATGGATTTTAAGCTAATCCCAGAGGCATACGATTTTGATCCAGCCAACCTCCCCAGTTGATCTTTCAGACCTACAACACCGAATTCTCTCAACTATCGCAGGTGCCGAGTCTTCGCTCAGTTCTGGTGACCTCGCGGGCCGTCTTGGTGTGGGTCGTTCTACGATCAAACGGCATGTCGAGGTATTGCTTGGTCAAAGAAAAATTACCCGGCACGGCGTAGGACGGGGGACTCGGTATACCGCGCTGGCGCCCTTGAACAAGCTACCCCAATCCGGTTCATCGGTGACGGAGAAGACCCCTGAGTATCATTCCTCTTCCCATACTTCAGCTCAGTCACTGCTTCAATATCTAAACTTACCTCTGTCAGTAAGGGATATTTCCGGGTATGACCGTAGCTTCGTGGACAATTATATTCCGAACGAAACGTTCCTCCTGCCCCAGACGCTAGCCTTGGCCTTGATGAATGAAGGCAAAATGGCAGGGCAACAGCCCGCTGGGACATACGCGCGAAAAGTTCTGGAGCAATTGCTCATTGATTTGTCCTGGTCATCCTCTCAACTTGAAGGAAACCGATATTCATTGCTGGCCACCGAAGAACTGTTCAAAAGTGGCGCGGCTTCGAATGATTTGGATGCCGTCATGCTGCTTAACCATAAACAGGCAATTGAGTTTTTGGTCGATGCGGTCCCTGAATCTGGATTAACTGGGCCGGTAATCAGCAACTTACATGCTTTATTGATGCATGATTTACTGTCAAATCCTGACGAGTTGGGAGCGATCAGACGCAAAATCGTGAATATTTCGGGCACCACCTACACTCCTCTGCAGGCACCGTTCCTGTTACAAGAAATGTTCGACATCATTATCAAAAAATCACGGCTGATTAATAATCCTGTGGAGTCAGCCTTTTTCCTGTGGGTCAATATCGCTTATCTGCAACCCTTTGAAGATGGAAATAAAAGAACCAGCAGGCTGGCCGCAAATATTCCACTCATGATCTACAATAGTGCTCCACTCTCCTTTCTTGATGCTGATGTCACAAGCTATGCATACGCGATGATGGGAATCTATGAAAAACGTGACGTGACTTTAGCTGTTGAATTGTTCGAACATTTATATCGTCGTTCAATCAAACGCTATGCCGTCACACTGGAAGCCATGGGTGTTCCGGATCCGTTTAGACTTCGTCACAGAGAAGATTTAAACACCACTATTCGCTTAATCGTTGCAGAGGGTCAGAATATTGAGTCTGCGATGCAGATGATTGATCTTGATCCTGATGACAGAGAGCGATTCATGCAGCTTTTGCAGAATGAACTGCGCATATTGAGTACGTTAAATTGTGCCCGGTATCGCCTATCAATATCGTTAACGGAGCAGTGGATTCGTCAAGGTCGGCCAGCTTAGTTGTGAGGTCGACTTGCAGTGTTCACACCCGTTTTTGACTAACCCGCGTCACGACTTAACGCTATAGTGGCCTCCTGATTTACGACGTGAAACCGGCATGAAACTCACCCTCGATAATGATCTCACCATCCGCAAGCTGCTGATTTTCAGTTGCTACATGGAAACGGAAAACCTCGCCAGAGCGGCAGAAACGCTGGGAATTAGCACCGTGAGCGTGCATCGTGCGCTGCACACGCTGGAAGAGAGTTTGCGCTGCCCGCTGTTTGAACATAAAGGCCGCAACCTGGTGGCATTGCCCGCCGCTTCGACGCTGCTGGAATACAGCCGGGAAGCGCTGGCCACGCTGAGTCAGGGCATTGATGAAACACGACGCACTGCAGGTATTGGCCTGGGGCATCTGCGTGTGGGCACCTTGTATTCTCTGTCGCTGGAAACCGTGCCGCGCCTGATTATGAAGATGAAACTGCGCCGCCCCGAGTTAGAACTCAACCTCACCATGGGCTCCAATGATTTGCTGCTGCGTGCGCTGAAAGATAATCAGCTGGATGCGATTATCATTTCTGTCAGCGAAGCCGAGATCGATGAAAAGATTTTTGAGCAGGTGGCGCTGTTTCAGGATGACATCTTCCTCGCCGTGCCAGCGGGCCACGGCGATAAAAGCGAGGAAGATATCGATCTGCGCAGCTACAGTGACAAACCCTTTGTCTCTCTAGCCGAAGGTTTTGCCACCTTTGCCGGTTTTCAGGAAGCCTGTCACGTTGCCGGTTTTGAACCCAACATCGTCACGCGCGTGAATGACATCTTCTCGATGCTGAGTCTGGTGCAGGCGGGAATGGGCTATTCTCTGGTGCCGGGCAGGATGCGTAAGCAGTATGAAAACGATCTGCGTTTTCTCCGCTTAGCCGAGCCGTATCAAATGCGGCAGCAGATCGCTATCGTGTTTCCGCGCAACCGCGAACACGATCCGAACCTGCTGGCCCTGGTGGCTGAAGGGCGTATGTTCGCCCTGAGTTTGCAGGAAAAAGTTCAGCGCGCCAGCCGCTGAAACAGACGCAGCGCCAGTTCAGCGCCGCTGCGCTCAAAGGCAATACATTCGCCCTGACACTGCACGCTGCGCGTTAAACCCGTTAACACTTCGCCGGGCGGCATCTCAATCACCAGACGCACTTCGCGTTCTTTCGCCGCCACCATCGCTTCATGCCAGCGCACGCTGCGCGCCATGTTCATCGCCAGATCTTCAGCAATACGCTCCGGCTGCCAGAGAACACGGGCGCTGCTGCCGCTGAGATAAGCGAATTGCGGACGTTGCAACCTGACCTTATCGATAGCGGCTTTGAGCTGCTGCGCGGGGCTATCCAGTAGCGCACAGTGTGAAGGCACGCTGATTGCCAGCCGCTGCGCTCGCTGTGCCCCCTTCGCTAGCGCCTGTTGCGCCACTGCCGTCATGGCACTGTCGCTTCCTGCTATCACAATCTGCGTTTCGGCATTGATGTTGGCGATAAAGCTGGTTTCCCCATCCACCAGCGCTTCGACTTGTGCCAGCGTCATGCCACTGATCGCCGTCAAACCATAGCCCTGCGGATACGCTTGTTCCATCAATTCACCGCGCAGGGCAACCAGCTGCAGGGCATCGGCAAACTCCAATGCACCGGCGATCACCGCCGCAGGATACGCACCAATCGACAGACCACACACCATATCGGGCTGCACGCCGCTGGCGATCAGCTGGCGCGCTGCTGACACGCCCACAATCAGTAGCGCCAGCTGCACCGCACGCGTATGTTGCAGTGCGGTAGCCGAATCAAGTTGCAACAGTTCGTCACCCAGCACCTGATGCGCCACCTGCCAGGTCTCATCGCGTGATAGCGACTGCAACATGCCAGGCCGTTGCGTGCCTTGTCCCGGAAAAGTGAACAGCGTTTTCATTCGATTTCCTCCGTCCAGGGAAGATGTGTCAGACGGGGACCGCGCGCGGTTTTTAACAACACGCGCCCCTCACGCAGCCACTCATTAAGCGCGAACGCCCCCACCGGCGTTTCTATCTGGGTATCTGCACGACAGGGTAAACGTGCAAGTTGCTGCTGCCAGGCATTAAATTCCTCCGCCTGCAACGGCAACGGTGCACGAATTAACAGATCGAGATCGCTCATGGCATGCAACACCGGCAACCCGGTCGCCAGAGCGAATCCCGTGCTGCCGGTTACGCCCCACGACCATGACCAGCGCTGCTGATGCAGTTGTATCAATGCCTCAACCGTGGGTAATGCGCGAAACACAGAATCGCTTGCATGCGCTATCAACGCTTCAGGCGCATCAACTCGCAGCACATCCTGCATCCGTACCCAGCCCGCAGCCCTGTGATGGCGCGCACTGCCGCGCACGCCAATCGGGATGCGATCCTGCTGCATCACATCACGCCGCACCACGACCGGCTGCTGAGCGTTCCACTGCTGCGCCACCCAGCTTTCTTTAATGTCGAGCAGCGTGGTATCAGCGTGCAGCCAGAGCAGATCGTGTGGGCGGATATTCATCATTACATTCCTGAAGTTAAGCTAATAAACAGCGGCAGTGACACAATCGACAGCAGCGAACTCAGTAACAGCACCGCTTCGGCATCCGGCGACTGCACGCCAAAGCGATTGCCAAACACCACGCCGAAGAAGCCCGCCGACAGCGCTATCATCAGAATCGCGGTGATCGCGACGGTGCCGTGCAAACCAAACAACATCACAATGCCCCACGCCAGTAACGGTTGGATGAGCAATTTAGTCACCGTCGAGCTGATCACCATGCTGTTGATTTTCAGCTGACGTGCCGAGAGGATCACCCCGGTCAGGAACAGTGCGGCGGCGGTGGCAGCCAGACCGAGAGGTTTAATCGCGGCCAGCACCAAATCCGGCATTTTGATGCCAATGGCTGACAGCACCACGCCCAGCAACGGGCCCAGAACAATCGGTTTTTTCACCGAACGCCACATCAATACCGGCAGCATCGCCAACGTTGATCGCTGCGTTTCCCCGGCGGTGCGCGCTTTTTCACGCTCCAGAATCAGCAGGCAGAACGGTGTCATCAGTACCGACCCGCAGGCAATAGAAACGGCAACGGACAGTGAGGTTGCTGAGCCTTCGCCCACTACGCTGCCGAGAATCGGTAAACCCAGCGCCGCATAGTTAGGCAGCGCCACGGTTAGCGTCAGCACCGCAGCATCCTGTGGCGATTTTTTGAAAATCTTAGTGGCAACAAAATAGAGCACCGCATAGGCGATCCACATCGCTAACGTCAGCACCACAATTAGCGGCATCTGCGCCACGATCCCGCTCCACGGCGTTTGCACCGTGGCGCTGAACAACGCGGCGGGCAGTGCAAAATCCATCACAAAAATATTCAGTAAAGAGACATTCTTGTTATCAACCATTTTGGCTTTGCCGGCCCAAAATCCGAGCAACATGATAATGAAGATCGGAGCCAGAGCATGCAGAATCACGTAAGTCATAAATCACCTGTTTGTTATTAAAAGAGTGAGTACTGACGCGATGGTGTTGAATTTATCAGTTGCCGCAGAGGCCGGACGCCGCGAGCGCCCGGCATACTGACAGCCGGCAGGTTGATTTAATGCTTTTTATTATTAGGGTGTTACCAGCTGGCGCGCAGACGTTCGCGCACCAGCGCCGAGCTTTGACGATTCGGAGCGGCGAGGCGTGAACCTCGACCCGGCACGCGGCGTGTATCATCAATCGCTTCCGCCAACGTGGCTTTTACGCGTGTGACCTCTTCGGCCGTCGGCGCATCAGGATGGGTGATATCCAACAGCGATGAGAGCAGCCCCAAGGTGGCGTAATTACCAATGTCGTAGGCCATCGGCGGCACGCTGGCGGCGAGTTTCTCCAGCGCTTCCACGGTGCGCAAGGTGATACGCGCAGCCGAGTCTTTGCCCATGGCGTGCACCTGCACGGCCGGATCGTTAAACGCGATCAGTCGATTGGCCTGATAGCCGTGCGCCAGAAACGCCCCGGACATCGCCTTACCCACGATCAGCCCAATCACCGGATGCCCAGCCAGCCGCGCTTGCGCATAAGCACCCGCAGCGCCCGCCAGTGCCTGATGAATACCAAAGCCCTCTTCACGACGGCCATAAGCCTGACTCGGCACATCAATCACCGCAATGATGGGTCGCTTCACTGCGTTTGCGGCGTCTTCGGCAATGGTCTCTTGCACCACTTTTGCCAGCGTCCAGCCTTCAAGCAAACCGACTTCGCCTTGCGCAGCGCGTGGATAGCGATTGTGCGCATCCGGAACAACGGCAATAAAACGGGCGGTTTCGCCATTCAGATGGGCGTCTGCTACCTGTACCGACTGGCAAAGCCCAGCGCGGCGGGATGCACCGGCGGTTAACTGGTTGAGCCATAGCTCGCCCCGACTGTTGTGTGCGCTCATGATTTCACCTCCGGGCTGAAAACCTGATGAATGGTGGCGGTGCTGGCCTGTTGTGCAGTATCGAAATGGCTTAAGCGCTCAAGATAGAAGGCATAATTCTCGCTGCGATGCTGCGCTGGAACACCTTGCGCTAATGCCGCATCCACCGCCGTTTTCACCGCCTGCACGCCGTCCTGCACTAACGCATCGACCAGCCCACTTTGATAACGAATCTCGCCGCCGGTCATGCTCCAGATAAACGGACGATCGCGCGAGTCATACTCATCAATCCCCGCTTCCTGCTCAATCACCTGCGGGCCATTGAGTCCCAGACGTGCCTCACGCGTAACAATCAAGTGACTGCACAGCGCAGCGGCAATCGACATCCCGCCAAAGCAGCCAACGGTTCCGGCGACGATGCCGATCACCGGGGTGTACTGACGCAGATCGACAATCGCGGCATGGATATCGGCAATCGCCGCCAGCCCCAAATTGGCTTCCTGCAAGCGCACGCCGCCGGTTTCCAGACACAAAATGGCCTGGGTTGGAATGCCGTTGCGGTTGTCTTCAGCCGCCAGCTCCAGCGCACCCGCCATTTTTGCGCCGGAGACTTCCCCCATGCTGCCGCCCTGGAAGGTGCCTTCAATGGCAATTACCACAGTGGGATTGCCATTAAGCGTGCCTTTCATCACCACCATGCCGTCATCGGCCTGCGGCACAATGCCCTGCTTCTCCAGCCAGGGAGACATTACGCCTTCGAACGGATCGAGCAGTTCGCGCGCACTGCCGCTGTCCAGCAATGCCAGCGCACGCTGACGGGCGCGTAATTCGATAAAGCTGCTGTCATCACGCATGGTTCACCTCCTCAAACACCTGTTCGATGCGAATACGCGCAACGCCCGGCGTGGCACCAAAATCGTGGATCACCAGTTGGCCCGCCGGTAGCTCAGTCAGTTGCGCCAGGCGGCTGAACAACGCATCCCAACGCGCTTTGCTGTTATCCACCGAGGTGGTGATCGCCACGCTGAGCAAGGCGCTGTTATCCGCGCGATAAATGACTTCCATATCTCCTGAGCCCACCACGCCAGCCAGCGCTTGTCCGCTGAGCGTGCGACGTGCCGGGTAAGACAACGTTATCTTTTCCATAGCAACCTCTTAATCAATGAGTGGCGATGCTGACGCGATCGATAAACAGCGTGGCGGCGAGTAAATCAGCCGCGCCGCCTGGCGATGCATTCAGCGCCAGCATCGCGCTATCCAGTTGTTGTAAAGCCTGACGACCCGCCGCCTGTGCCACTCCGCCCGCCTGTAACACCGCCTGCGCACCGCGTTGTAAGGTCAGCAGCCCTGGCATGCCCGCACGGTTCAGCACGCAGGTATCACTGAGCGAGGTCAGAATCGCCATCAGCGCATCAAGCCGCGCCTCGGTTTCATCGGCCCCGGCGCGGCGGCTAAGCAGTAACTGCGGCAGCGCCAATTGGGTGATATGCGGAAAGCCCTGTTGCGCTTCTTCACGTGCGCCCGGCACCTGAAAGCGATGCACGGCACGTAACCCTTTACTGAAGGTTTTGGGTGCGTGGCGATCCGGTAAACAAGCCAGTTCAGCGGCACGAGTGCAGAGTTGATCGCTGCTTGCCTCACCGCCGCGCATCGCCGCCGCGCTGACCAGCAAACCCAATGCCCAGATCGCGCCACGATGAGTATTCACCCCGTCGGTGGCAGCCATCATCTGACGCTCCCCTTCGCGACCAAGGCGCCCCACGGTTTCGCGCAGTGCGATATCCGCTGGACGCTGCCAGCACTGTTGCGCCAGCGCATAAAAGGTCGGCGTCAGGCTGCGTGCAGAACGTTCCATCATCGCCAGCGAGAGATCCTGATGCGCGCCGCTGCCGCGACGATCCACCAGCCCCGGCTTGGGCGTCAGGTTCACTTCTTCGATCAGGCAATCGGTGGCGTGCTGAGCCAGCTGATGCAGGCAGCTTTCAACCGATTGCGGCGCGAGTCGTTTCATTACCAGCTCCGGAATTTTGCCGGTGGGTTGTAGAGGCCATCCGACCACTCGACCAGATCGGCCACGCTACCCGCCGCCAGCAGTGAACGGGTGGCATCAGAACGGCGAATCCCAAGATCTTCCGGGAACACCACTTTGCCGCTGCGACGCAGTTCTGCCACACGTTTGGCATCGACCCCCAGTCCGATATCGGTAATACCGGCCACCGCCGCCACCATCGCCCGACGCTCTTCGAGGTCCTGCGCACGATAGAGGTAGGCAATACCCTCTTCGGTCAGGACATGCGTCACGTCATCGCCATAGATCATTACCGGCGCCAGCGGCATTCCAGAGTTTTTCGCCACTTCAATGGCATCGAGTTTCTCAACGAAGGTCGGCTTCACGCCTGCCTGGAAGGTTTCCACCATCTGCACCACCAGCTTGCGACCACGTTCCATGGCATCTTCGCCATTTTTCATTGCCAGCCATGCGGCGGTAGCATGGCGACGACCGTGCGGATCGTGGCCCATATTCGGGGCGCCACCAAAGCCAGAGAGACGACCACGCGTCACAGTTGAGGAGTTTGCCAGGCCATCGATTTGCAGCGTCGAGCCGATAAACATATCGACGGCATACTGACCTGCCAGCTGGCACATGGCGCGGTTAGAGCGCATCGAGCCATCGGCACCGGTAAAGAAAATATCGGGACGGGCGCGGATGTACTCCTCCATCCCCAATTCACCGCCGAAGCAGTGCACGCTCTCGACCCAGCCGCTCTCAATCGCCGGGATGAGCGTGGGATGCGGGTTCAGCGTCCAGTGCTTACAGATTTTGCCTTTTAGGCCGAGCTGTTCACCGTAGGTCGGCAGCAGCAATTCGATGGCGGCAGTGTTGAAACCAATGCCGTGATTGAGCGATTGCACCTGATGCTCGGCGTAGATGCCTTTGATCGCCATCATCGCCATCAGGATGTGTTCCTGTTTGATCAGACGTGGGTCGCGGGTAAACAACGGCTCGATAAAGAAGGGTTTGTCGGCGACCACCACGTAATCGATCCACGAACCGGGAATATCGACGCGCGGCAGATCGCATTCGTCATCCACTAATTCGTTAACCTGAGCGATCACAATCCCGTCGTGGAAAGCCGCCGCTTCCACCAATGCTGGCGTATCTTCGGTGCTCGCCCCAGTGTAGAGGTTGCCTTTACGGTCAGCTTTGAATCCGGCGATCAGCGCGACATTGGGCGCGAGGTCAACGTACAGGCGGGAATAGAGCTCGATGTAAGTGTGAATCGCACCGATTTCCAGCTGATCGTCTTCCAGCAGCTGCGAAATGCGCAGACTTTGCGTGCCGGAGAAGGAGAAATCGAGCTTACGGGCGATGCCTTTTTCGAAGATGTCGAGGTGTTCACTGCGGCCCACGCTCGGCATGATCATATGCAGATTGTGCACTTTTTGCGGATTGACCTCGGCCAGCATACGCGAGAGGAAATCGGCCTGTTTTTGGTTATTGCCTTCCAGTACGACACGGTCGCCCGGCGAGATTAACTTTTCCAGCATCTCCACCATCTGATCGGTGGGTAATACCTTGCCCTGCACCGGCAACGACGCCTGTCGCCGTTGTTTCTCGGTACGGCGCGTATTCCACACCCGCGCCGTTTGTTGTCCTGATGACATGACTAACCTCCTGAATGAGCGAATCGCTTGATTACGTCAACGCAGGAAAGTGTGGTCTTAAGCGGTGATGGCATCAATCAACCTGGAGGCGGGATCGTTAGCCTGAGAGTAATGATTGAGATGACAGAAATTTGCGGTTGGTCAACGATTGGTGGGAATATGTGTGAGTGTTCAAAATTTGACTGCGATGATATGCATATTCA
This sequence comes from Erwinia sp. S63, assembly GCF_016625195.1. Taxonomy (GTDB): domain Bacteria; phylum Pseudomonadota; class Gammaproteobacteria; order Enterobacterales; family Enterobacteriaceae; genus Pantoea. The sequence continues at coordinate 324,927 of NZ_JACVUP010000003.1, read as the reverse complement.
TGCATATGTAATTAAACATTAATTTTCAAAGGATGATCACAAAAAATGAAGAAAAGCTTATTCTCACACCGTAACTGTAATGCACTGATTTAAAGGTCATTGTTGCATTATTTCTCGGAGGTTATGATTATCTCACACCTTAACTTATTTCGCGCTAAATCATGAATCGATACAACGTTTCAAGTAGTGAGGGTAATGGATGATTATCACGACTTTTAGCCGATGTGATGGCGGTTCAGGCTGGTTATAAGACCTTGAATTATCAAAGCTGGGAATGTAATAAAGCCCAATACATTTCAGCTATACATTCAGGTATGTCACTGAATTACGAGCCAATGCAGCATTGGGTATGGGAGGCATTGAGAAGCCACTAAGCCAGGCGAAGATGTGCGAATTTCTTTCGAGCGGCTTCAAGTGAGGCTTCAATTTTAGCTGATGGCTGCCCTGTTTCCACCGCCGTTGACGTTGCGACAGAGCGGGTAATGTCCGCACGAGATGGCTTTGCATAGGTGGCCTGCTCATTTCTGTTATTACTCATTAAGCCCTCTCTGTTTTGCGATTACCTTTCGGATACAACTTCACATTCTATCAAGCTTTAAAAATAACATCACATTTTTCGATTCTGTTTCAAAAGGCCTATAAGAGCAAAAATCGGCAGAATTTTAATGCCAGGTGTATCGCGCCGCGCTAGCGGCGCGATTATTTGATTTACAACGGCTTATGCGCCGTCTCTTTTGCCTTCCACACGGCAAACAGCGTGATCAACATTGCCAGCGTAACGTACAGCGACACCCACAGCGTGCTGCCCATTTCTTTATAGAGCGTGGTGATGATCAACGGCGCAAATCCGCCGCCAACAATACCTGCCAGCGTGTAGGCCAGTGATGACCCGGCATAGCGAACGTGGCTGGGAAACTGCTCAGTGACGAACGCGGCCTGTGGGCCATACATGATCGCATGGATCAGCAGACCACCTATCACCGCCATCACAATCAGCACCGGCTGCGTGCTGTCCAGGAGCACGAAGAACACGAATGACCAGATGATCGCCAACACTGCGCCAGTGATGTACACCGGGCGGCGTCCCCACTTATCCGATAGCGCGCCAAACATCGGGACGGTGATCGCGTTCCCTATTGCACCTAACATCGTAGCCATCAAAGCCAAAGGGCGTGGCAGTTGCAGCACGGTGGTGACATAGGTCAGGGTAAACACCACCACCAGAGCGTACAGCACATCAGAACCGATACGTGATCCCCCCGCAATCAGTAGCTGTTTAGGATAGTTGACGAACACCTCTTTCAGTGGCGTATGCGTCGTTTTTTCTGCAGCCTGCATCGCGACAAAGGTCGGCGTCTCTTCCACGCCACGACGTAACCACAATCCAAAAATCACCAGCAGCAGACTCAGCAGGAACGGAATGCGCCAGCCCCATGCCTGGAACTGATCGGCGCTCATCATCACCGTCACCAGCGTGATAAAACCGGTGCCAATCAATGTACCGCAGGAAGGCCCAACCTGCGCAAAGGAGGCATTACGGCCTCGTTTGTCGGCATCGCCGTGCTCCATCGACAGTAAAACGGCACCCGCCCATTCACCGCCCAGTGCAATACCTTGCACAAAACGCAGCGCGACCAACAGCACCGGACTCCAGATGCCCCACACCGCATAGCCGGGCAGCAAGCCCATTAAGGCGGTGGTGACGCCCATGATCACCAGCGTAATGATCAGCACCGCTTTGCGCCCAGCGACATCCCCCAGATGACCAAACACAAAACCGCCCAGCGGACGTGAAATGTAACCTACCGCATAGGTTGAAAATGCCAGAATGGTGCCGACCAGTGGATCAAAGCTAGGGAAGAACACATGGTTAAACATCAGCGCGGCCATGATGTTGTAAACGGTAAAGTCATACCACTCCAGCGCAGTGCCAATAGAACTGGCTGCGGCCAGACGGCCGGTTTTTGAAGCGGTACGCTTATCACGCACCGCCTGCTGTAATGAAGAGTCTGTATTAGCCATGTGCCAACTCCTGTTTGGTTAACTGCCAGCTAAAGGCATAGCGTTGAACATCGCCCATCATCAGTTCCGCCGCCTGTGCGGCCAGCTGGTCACAGCTTGATGCATCGCTGCAGTGAATCAGCAGCATGGGCAGCATTTGACGCTGTTCTTTGTTCTCCAATGGTAACGGAGAACTCAGCACCACATCCGGGGTGAGTAAACCGGAGGCAACATAGCCCGGGGTATGGTTAATTTGCTGCTGCCACGCAGTCAACACGCTGGCATCCAGCGCTTTCAGCGTCACCACCGCCAGATGGCTGCCGGTCCCTTTGCCATGCTTATGGGTGATCGCGCTGACCCGACGCATTGGATTAACCATCTTTTGCAGATTTTTCACTGACCATTCGGTCTGACGCGTGAAGGCCGCGTGATAATCCGCACTGGTAAAGGCTTCCAGCGCCTCGGTTTCATACAGGCCAAGATATTTGCGCTCGGCATTGATTGCCTGATAGCGCGTTCCGGTCAGGAAGCCAGCGATCGCGACGCGCTCTTCTACATGTTCATGGTCATACCATTGGTTGAAGTCTGCTTCGTCTTCAGCACCAATGTTGGTAGCAACAAACAGCATGCCGTGGGGTTGAGTCATCATCAGGATCTCCAGTTGAGGGCAGTTTCCACGGCGAGCGACCAGCTGATTAAGCGGGCGTCATCACCATGAACAGAAGCAAGGCTTAGGCCAACCGGTGCACAACCGGTTTGATGGCAGGGTAAAGAGAGCGCACAGCCGTCCAGCATGTTGATTACGCTGGTGTTACGCAGCATCAGAGCGTTGACCTCCATGTACTGCTGCGCATCTTCCAGTGAAGCGATGGTCGGCGCGATACGTGGAACGGTGGGCATCAGTAAGGCGTCAAAGTCTGCCAGTACGCTATTGACGCGCAGCTGCCACGCTTTCCTCTGTTGATGAAGTTCATTGGCATCTTGCTCCGACAGCAAACTGCCGCGTTGCACACGCACCAACACTTGAGGATCGTAAGCTTCGGGTTGCGCCAGTGCGGTTTGTTGATGCCACTGCCATGCCTCGTATGCGGTAATGCCGCCACGCGCATTCATGCTGTTCAACTCATCCAACTCTTCAAGCGGCAGTGCAACCAATGTGGCACCGGCCTGTTCCAGTGCCTCAATAGCATTTTTCCAGGCCTGCGCAACGTCTTCGTCGAGTCCATCCAGCACGCGGGTTTGCGGGATGGCGAAACGAGCATTGCGCAACTCAACCTGCTGGAGTTCAAGCGGCTGTTCCGCGATGACGCTGTCCAGCAGCCAGCAACTGCGCACGTCATGGGCAATCACGCCGATACTGTCGAGTGAGGCAGAGAGCGGTAACGTACCGGCCTGATTGATACGATTCGCGGTGGGTTTAAAGCCGGTCAAGCCGCACAGCGCGGCTGGAATGCGCACCGATCCACCGGTGTCAGTACCAATGGCACCAAGGCACATACCATCCACGACGGCAACAGCTGCACCCGAGGAAGAACCACCTGGAATGCGTTTTTCTGCGCACTGCCACGGGTTGGCCGGGGTGCCATAATGCGGATTGATGCCCAGCCCGGAAAAGGCGAACTCCGTCATATTGGTTTTACCCACAATCGCCGCTCCTGCTTGATGTAAGCGATCGACCACGCTGGCATTCGCTGCCGCCGGTTTTGCATTTAACAGCAAATGTGAACCCGCGGTGGTTGGCTCGCCTTGAACATCAAACAGGTCTTTGATGCTGACGGGTAATCCATCAATGGCACTTCGAGACTGTTGGGTTTTCCAGCGCTCGCCTGCCGCGATGGCCTGCTGCGTGGCCTGTGCGCCATAGCGTTGGGTGAAAACCAGTTTCCCTTCCTTTGCCGGATCCTGTGCCGCGTGCAATGCCGATTCAGTGAAAACTTCAGGAGACGCCTTTCCTGCCTGAAGCTGCTGACTAACTTCCCAGAGTGTGGTCATGAGCATGCTCCTCAAGCGACCACTGGCAACGCGCCAGTGCAGTAAGCGTGTTCCAGCGTGCGGTTCAATCGCGGATCGTGCAGCGCCATGCGAAATTCGCTGGAAGGACGAATACCGCCAATCGCACCCAGCGTGCCGCAGGACATCGCCAATCCTTCTTGTGCGGTGTTGCCGTTCAGATAGCGGGCCAGTAGATCTTGCGGTGTGAGTAATGAGGCCAGCGAGCCCTGCTGATAAACCACCCATTCGCCCTGCTCTTTGATCCACGAGGTCAGTTCCAGCACATCCCAATGTTCAACCACCTCGCTCATGCGCCAGGCTTTGCTGGCAACCGGTTTGATACAGGCCTGTTTGGAGAGAGCAACGCTGAAAGTTTCCAGATAACGGTCGGTGTGATCAGAAGTCAGCGATACCCACCATTCGCCGCGATGGAAGAACACGAAGGGTTCTGCTTCACCAGAGGTTTCATTGCCCACCACCTCCAGCAGTGGCTGCTGACTCAATTGATTGGTTGCGACTCGGTAAAACAGCGGCACTGCACCGGGAGCGGGCACGCCCAACGCTTCCAGCTCCCTGATATGGTGCAACACCGCGTCCGCATCGCGTCCGGCCCAACCCGCGATAATGAAATGGGAAACCTCGACATTGAGCGTGGGGGCGGCTTCATCGCCTGTTGTGAACTGAAGGTGCATGTGATGATCTCCATTTGAAAAATCACTGTGAAATTTCACTGTGTTTTCAAACTAGCGATTTTCATGCCAAATTTTTGTGTAATATGTCTCATAGGCAGAAAAAGGAACGTCGTGATGAGTGAGTCAGTTACTGAAAATGTGAACCCAGCCAGCCGGGAAAAGAGTCTTTCTTTGAATGAACAGGCTTATCTGGCGTTCCGGCACAAGCTCATCACCCTGCGCTACAAGCCGGGTGAGTATTTAAATACCGCTCAGGTAATGGATGATTTGGCCATGGGTCGCACGCCGATCAATCAGGCGATTCATCGGTTGGCTACTGAAGGGCTATTGCAGATCATCCCGCGCAAAGGCGTGATGGTGGCGCCCTTGTCGATTGATGATGCACTGGAGTTAATTGAGGTGCGACTGGTCAATGAAACCCTGTGTGTCGAGCTAGCCAGCCAGAAAGTCATTGATTCACATCTTCAGCAGCTACGTGTACTTAACTCGCAAATTGCCAAAGCGAGCGAATCACGTAGTCGCGAAGAAATGATGTTGCTGGATCGCGAATTTCATCAGGTGCTGGCCGATATCGCCGGAAACAGTCGGTTGTCGGATATTCTTAGCGTGATCCATGCGCAGGCACAGCGTTTCTGGGCGACAACGCTCTCCAATGTGGTTCACATGGATGAAGTGATTGCGGAGCATGATGAGATTATTGAGGCGCTGGAATCCGGTGATAAGCAACGAGCGGCTGAGGCGGCCCGCGCTCATATTTTCTCGTTTAAGCGCGCCCTACTTTCGACCTGATGTGCCTGTAATTTTCCACCCTGCCGCTTATGTATAGTGAGTTACCCAGCAACCCGTCTGCGGCGGCTGGGCTTTTGAAATTTAACTTTTTAACCTAACGGCGACTTGAAATTCTTCTGCTGTAAAAGCGCTTTTTCTTTTTACCACGAACGATGGCGTAAATTGAAAATGCCAACACGATGGATAATATAAAAACCAAAACCAGTTGTGACATGACCAGCCTTATTATTGTTTACAGACAATGCCTTTCGCAATATAGATCAGCGCTCGCTCAGAGAATGAACTCCTGATATGCAAGCGCCTTTTGCAATATGAAAAATTGTTTTTTATCGTTGAGTAACTTCTGTTCATCAGTGCTGCAATATCTGCAATCTCAACGCCCAGTGATTTCATGTAAATGATTTGCATACTTTGCAGCGACAACCTTACTGCTCTATTTTCATGTAATAGCACCGCACTCATGATATAGCACAGCAGCGCATTGGCTGAGGATCTCAGCGAAACAAAATGAATACGGGAATAGACCTCGTAATTTTCCTTATCCTGCGTCAGCACGAAAATAAATGCGCGCTCGCCGTATCTTTTTCGTAAGACAAAAACATCATTCATTCTTGCCTCTAAAGACATCGAGCAAGCATTGACGATAATGATAGTACTGTCGGTTTGTTGCTGTGGAAATCTCTCACGCATCATGGCTGAAATACCCGCTACGGTATATTGGCAATCTGAATACAGCACGAGCGAAGTCGTTCCCAGATTAAGTACCCTGGCGTTAGTAAGTGGCATGCGAATACCCACGCAATGTTGCAATTAATTAGGCTTTTTCTGATTTACATTGGACTTAAGTCTCAAAAAAATCATACACCTTTCATATCATACTGCGCAGGGTTATTTCATTTCGCTTGCGAGTTCTTATCGTAATACTTACGCATCAGCGATGAGATAAGCCGATTGGGATTTATTTATTCAATTAATTAGGGGTTAGAGGGGAGAAAACCTTCGATAAATTTGAATGCAATGAAGTTGGCACGCCATGGTTAATGATCTTTACGTGCCACTCTAAATTGTTGACTCATACAGTCAGAGCTGCGCTGCCAGTGGCAGCGCCCCCTCTATTTCACACTCATCAACCGCTCATCCGTCCCTGCTCCACGTGGGGCCGATGGGTTAATATCGCAGTTACGCGGCAGCAGTGCCGTAATAATCCCTGCCACCACCAGCGAACCCGCCAGCCAGCACACGGCGACATTCTGCCCGTACAGCATCGTCATGATGCCGACCAGATATGGCCCGCAGAATCCACCGAGATTGCCAAGCCCGTTAATCACGCCACGCGCACCACCCGCCACTTCTGGCGAGGCGATACGGCCGGGGATCGACCAGAACGGGCTGGTTGCCGCTTTCAGGAAGAAACCACACACCACCAGCGCAATGTAAGACGCGACGATATTGCTGTGCAGCACCACCGATGCCAGCAGCGCAGCGGCGAAGCAGAACAGGGAAACCATCACCCACAAACGGCGTTTTCCTGTGCGGTCGCTGAGCCACGAAATCGCATATATCCCCAGAATAGTGGCAACAAACGGGATCGCCGCTAACAAGCCGACTCCCGCCATATTCGTGCCGGTGAGATTTTTCAGGATGCTCGGTAGCCACAGCGTGTAACCGTAATCGCCGGTCTGGTAGAAGAAGTTCAGCGCCACCAGCTTCATCAACCCAGAATTGCGGAATACCGCTTTCAGTGGTGCCTTGCTGATCGGTGCCGCATTGCGATGCACCGCACGATCGCGCGCCAGTTCGCGTAACAGGTACTCTTTTTCACGCGTGGGCAGCCAGCGCGCCTCTTCCGGCCGATCGGCGATCACCAGCCACCACACCAGCAGCACCGCCGCAGACAGTAAACCTTCGATAATAAACAGCCAGCGCCAGTCGAGTACGTTGATGATGTAACCCGAGATCGGCGCGGTAAACATGCCACCCAACGGCGCGAACATCATCACGAAGGCGTTGGCGCGTCCGAGTTCTTTTTCCGGGAACCAGTTGCTGACCATAGTGAGCACCACTGGCAGCATACCGCCTTCGGAGATACCCAGCACAAAGCGCAGCGCCAGCAGTTGATAGTGGTTGGTGACAAAGCCGGTGACAATTGACACCACCATCCACGCGATCAGTGACCAGGCGATAAAGCGTTTACCGCTGCCGTTCACCGCGATACGTCCGCCCGGCACCTGTAAGAACAGGTAACCAATAAAGAAGATGCCGCTGACCATACCGGCCATTTGGCTGGTGATCGCCAGGTCCTGATCCATGCCGCCCGGTAGCGCAAAGCTGATGTTTACGCGATCCATAAACGAGATGATGCAGGTAATTAAAATCGGGGCAATAACGCGGTACCAACGTGTTCCGGGGATTTTCTCGTGCATAACGCCCTCTCTCTTTGCGCAACCATGCGTAAGCTCTATGGCTTCTTATTAAAGAGAGTTTGGTAATAATTATTGCGATCCTAATCACTTGGATGAATGTTAAGAAACTGTGTTACTTACGGCGTGATCGAAGGGGCACATTTTACGGGTTATGGAGCGACTAAGCGGAGCCACAGGAATTTTAAGCGGGATGATTCATTAGGACTGGTGACTAAAATAGCGCGTGTAACCTGATGCCGTAACATGCTATGCAACAAGGTCGCCAGAAGAGGCGACCTTGCGGAGGTTAGTGCAGTTTGTAGAGTGCGCATTCATGCGCATCTGAAATCAGTCTACGCGCTTACGGCGCATGACGCGCCACACGACAATCACCACCAGCAACACAATGATCCCACCAATCATACCCGGCAGCATCATGGATTGCAGACGCGCCAGCAGCGGTGGATGACCGCCCTTTCTCACCCACGCCACATCACCCGCCGTCACGGTAACCGCGGCATTGCCGTAATGCGCTAACACGAAGTTACTGATATCGGCGACCTGCTGGTCATTCAGTTTGTCGACATAGGACGGCGAACTGAAGCCCGGCATCAGCACCTGATGATCGGCGGTGTCGCGCTGCACACCAAACAAAATGGCAGAGATCAGGTTGTTCGGATTACGCAGCCCGGTTGCCGTGTTGTGGAACAGCGATGGATAAGCCTGATTAGCACTGCCCGCACCATCCGGCTGGTGACAGCTGGCGCAGTTGCCGCTGAACAGCGCCGCGCCGTTATCCAGCGAGTGATTGGCGTTGTTTGGATTGCGCCCACGCACGCTATTTTCCACAACATAAGGCGCGCCGTAGCTAAAGGCTGGGATAGTGTCACCTTCATCGCGAATCGGCGCGGTGCCTTTCAGGTAAGTGGCGATGGCATGCAAATCACTGTCCGGCAGATACTGCAGGCTGTGCTCAACCGCTTCCGCCATACCGCCCGCCGCCTGGTTTTTGCCTGGTGCGCGTCCGGTTTTCAGATACTGCACCAGCTCGTCATCGCTCCAGCCGCCAATACCACTCACCTCATCCGAAGTGATGTTTGGCGCATACCAGCTGCCCAGCGGTCCGCCAGCCAGAGGACGTTCCTGCTGCTCCTGCATCATAAATCCGCGCGGGGTGTGACAGGTATTACAGTGCGCCAGGCCGTTGACCAGATAGTTACCGCGATTCCACTCCGCGCTTTTGCTACCGTTGTTCTGCCACATCTTGTCGTTGGCGAACATCATGTTCCAGAAGCGCATGCTGAAGCGCAGATTAAACGGGAACGGCAGATCGGTCTGCGGGTTGTGCTGCGCCTGCGCTTTCACGCCATGCATCATGTAGTAATAGAGCGCGTGCAGATCTTCATCGGTCATCATGCTGTAGGAGGTGTAGGGCATCGCGGGATAAAGCTGCGCCCCGTCCGCACGTACGCCGTGACGTACTGCCTCAGAGAACTGCGCTTCGCTATAGTTGCCGATGCCGCTGCTGTCCGGCGTGATGTTGGTGGCGTAAATGGTGCCCATCGGTGACGCAATGCCGTAGCCGCCGCTGTAAGCGGTTTTGCTGCCCGGCGCGGTGTGGCACGCCTGGCAGTCAGACGCAGTGGCCACCTGTTCTCCCTGGCGCAGCAGATTCACGTCCAGCGTTTCCGCCTGCGCGCCAAAGGCCATCAGCGCGAACAGGCTACCTGCAAGAAGCGTCTTCATGCGAACTCCTTCATGCGCAGGCTGATGTCGTGTGCTGCTTTCAGACCGAGCGCGGCCATGGTCAGCGTACTGTTAACCACGCTGGCGGAAGGGATCGCGCCACCGCCCGGCAGCCACAGGTTTTCATGATCAAAGGCACGGCAGTTGCCATCCACGACCGCGTCTTTGCCGCTTTTGCCCATGATCACGCCACCCATGATGTGGTTGTTCGCGTTCAGGCCTTTGCTGATGGCGAACTCTTTGCCGTTAAACAGCTTGCCGATTTTCTCCAGCTGTTCATGCGACACTTCCGCGCCCTTACGCACGTAATCCCCGACGTCGTAATAGATATCCGGACACGCCAGACCGTGCGGATCTTTGCGGGTTTTACTCAGAGTGAGACGGTTTTCCGGATCCGGCAGCGGTTCGAGACTGATGGAGATATCAACGCTGTGCACCGAGCGATAGCGAATCTCCTCATCCAGCGCTTTGCCGACCAGACCTTTCTTCAAGGCTTGTTGGGTGGCTGCCACTACGCGCGAGATGTTATTCAGAATCATTTTGTTAGCCGAGTAATCACGACGGAAATCGCCATCGCGATAGCCGACCATACAGCTGCTCTGCGCCGGTCCGCGTCCCAGCCATACCGGTTCTTCGGTAAGGAACGAACAGTGGAAACCGGAGTGGTCCATCATGTTTCGACCGACCATATCGGAACCGTTGGCAATGCCGTTCGGGTTGCCGCCGTTGGCCGCCAGCAGCAGCAAACGTGGGGTTTCGATACCGTTACAAGCCAGTGCGAAGGCCTTACCGCTGGCTTTGTGCGAAGCGCCAGATGCATCTTTCCAGTGCACAGCGGTGATGCGGTTGTTGCCGTCGGTATCTATTTTGTAAACCACCGCTTCGGCCAGCACCACTGCGCCATTACGCTCGGCGCGTTCAATGTGGTGGATGCCATTGTACATCGCGCCAATCGGGCAGATCGGTTGGCAGTTGTTGTTGCCGCAGCAGGTTGGACGCCCTTCCCATGGACGCGTGCTGCGCCCTTGCGGGATCGGCACCAGGTTGTAACCGTGGGGATTTACCACGCTGGCGAAGTAGTTATCACCGTGAGCAAACGGCACCATATCCATCGGGTACGGCTGGCTGCGTTCAACCGGCGACTGCATATGCGGATCGTTTGGCCCCGCCACGCCAATTTCATTTTCGGCACGGCAATACCATGGTTCCAATTCGTCGTAGCTGATCGGCCAGTCACGTCCTACGCCGTATTTCGATTCCATCACGAAATCGCTTGGATGATGACGCCAGCACGATGCCGCCCAGTGCCAGGTGGTACCACCGACCGTGCGCAGATAACCCTGTTGGAAGCTGGAGGCGTTAGGGCCGGTCACATTGACGTAGTTATTTGGCGGAAAGTAGAGCGGTGCCGGGGCGAATTTTGACTGCGGATACAGCCCCTGGAAATCCGAACCTGCGCGATTGGCGAACGGCATATTGCGCCAGTTTTCGACCGCTTGCGCGCGGTCAATACGTAAACCTGCTTCCAGTACCAGCACCGAGTAGCCCTGACTGACGAGTTCGTTCGCCATCAATCCACCGACCACACCTGAGCCCACAATCACAATGTCTGCGGAGGCATCACCCTGCGCAGTAAAAGTTGGTTTTTTCATGATTTATCATCGTTTTAGTTTTGAGGAAGTTACAGCTGTTCGAGATGGCCGTCGTGCTCATCCGGCACCGGTACAGTCCACCAGATTGGTCCGTTGCCGCAGTAGGTCGGCACCACCAAACCATCGCTAACCGTCTGGTACATCAGCGCCTGTTTGTAGGCCACCAGCGTGCCGTGGTAGTCATCCCCTACCGTGCCGGTGTACCAGGCCGTGACGATTTGATAGAGGAAATCGTGCAGTCCGGCGCTGCTGGCTTTTGCCAGGAAATCCTGGGCGGTGATTTGCGGCGTTATCAGCGCATCGAGCTGCGCAACACGTGGCACAAACTGCGTGTCACGCTGCGCCAGAACTTCGTAAAAGCGCGCGGCAAGAGTCACATCCATATGCTTGTGTTCGGTGATCGCCTGCGAGATGCGAACAAACTGTTTCACCGCGTCGCTGGCATGAATCACGCTAGCCGCAAACGCCCGCCCCGGAAGGGCTGCGACCGCGCCGGTTACGGTTAATCCGAGTGTGGCAAGCAGGAATTCCCTGCGAGTGGAACCGGTTCCATTTTTACTGACAGAAACGGTTTCGGGTGCAAAATGTCGTTTCATGGGGTTACCTGATGCTGAGACAAAAGAGGAGAAAGCCAAACGGCGCTATCCTAACGATTTCGTTGCAAAACTGTTATCAGGATTTGAACGAAATCCCATTAAAGGGTGTGGTTTTAGCTCTAAATGATAATTTAGGTCAAAAATTGTTGGGTTTGAGATAGTTGCGAGGATGGATTGAATGTGGGTAAAAATTAATCACACAGACAGTTGAACGCTATTTAGGTTATGATAATATTCAATAATCAACATAACCAAATCAGGAGTTCCCCCATGAGCCTCATCGAAGAACATACAGGGGTTTCCACATTTATCGGCACCCCTAAAGAAGTTAAAACACAGTTAGGGAAATCTCAGGCTAATCAGGTATTAGTGGTGTCCTTCGATAACATCAGCAACCTGCGCGTGCTCAGTACACTGACAGAAAATATTTCTACTGTAGCTTCAACCATGTTTGAAGTTTTTAAAGAGCGGCAGGAGAAGCAGTCACTCGAGATATTGGTTGGATCGATGCTGCCCAAGGCCCCCGCCTCACCACACCTGATGAAAGAAGCGGCCATGCTGTTGCAAGCACGTAAAGCCGTGTTGGAAAGTGGAAACTGGTTAACAGCCGCTGATGTCTCGCAGTTAGCCGGTTTGAGTACCACCAATCCCAGCGCTCAACCAAATAAATGGAAAAAAAGCGGCCAGATATTTGCGATTCACCACAATGGCATTGATTACTTCCCGGATTACGGTCTGGATCGCAATACGCAATTCCGACCATTGAAAGCGCTCTCTGAGGTGTTGAAGATATTCGCAGATCATAAAGATGGTTGGGGAATCGCGTTCTGGTTCTTATCAGTGAACAGCTTTCTTGGTGGTCAACGCCCACAGGATATGTTGGCAAAACACTCAGAGCGGGTGATTGAAGCCGCAAGGGACGAAATCGAAGGGATTGGACGTGGATAAACGGACAGAACAAATGAAAGCTCATCCCCTTAGCATCAGTAATTCATTTAAGTTGGTAAATGACACTGGGATTTACAATATATTTATTCTACTGAATATAAGAGATGCTGGGTTGATAGCTAACAGTAAATAACGTAGCAGAATTTAATAAAAAATATATTTCTGTTATTAAAACAGCTACAAACCACTCGTTGACTTAATTATTTTGTTCCAGTTTTTTTAATATGCTAATGGCATTAGTGCCATTCCCATGGATTAAGCAATATAACGCCTAGTCCTTCAAAGTCCCTAGTATTTCGCGTAACTAAAGCCATATCATGACGAAAGGCAGTGGCCGCAATCATTGCATCATTTGCGGAACGTTGGTCGGGTACATGGAGACTCGCACAATAAATGGCAGTTTCAGCATCAAAAGGCAGTACACGGCCTGAAAACTCACGTAATACCATTGATGTAAACCAATCGCGTAGCATTTCTCCCTGACGCACATCCTTTCGCAACACCTGAAGGATGCCTTTTTCGATCTCCATAATCGTAATCGCTGATATGAACATATCACCCGCATCTACCGTATCCGTCCAGTTGGATACTTGTGGATCAATTTTGGGCGTCCTTGCCTTACGCATTTCCGAAATGACATTGGTATCAAGCAAATATCTCATGAAAAATCCACATCCCTGAAGTCTGTGTTCACTCGCTGAGGATCAAAATCGATATCAGCGACACCGGGCATAGCAAGTGCATCCTGGATATTGCGTCGTGTACCCGTTAGCTTCTTATACTCCTCAAATGTCATCAATACGTGGGCTGGTTCTCCGCGATCAGTGATGTATACAGGGCCTTCCTCCGCCAGTTTCTTCGCAGCTGATACCTGCTGATTGAACGAACGGCTCGAAATTGTTGAGATACCCATAACAGCCTCCTAATAATGTAGAAACATAACTACATGATACGCCAGCTGCACAATATTTCAACACCACGCTGTAAATAAGCATGTTTCAAAGGTACTGGAAATCTAGCTGATAGAAGTTTATGAAAAATACGAATAACGGTGATAAATCAGCAGCGGCGATTTGATGTCCTCCGGCGCGCGCTCACTCAACGGCTGTTCAAATATCGCCAGACACTGCTCAATCTCGCGCCGCATATCATGCCCGAGCACCACATCCATCGTGCCTTTCTCCAACAGCAGGCGACTCGATTCACTCAACTCATGTCCGGTGAAGATCACCTGATCTTGCACACCGAACGCCTCCAGCGCTTTAGCAACGCCTTCGTTGCCGCCCGCCGTGTTGTAAATCCCGGCCAGCGGCTTCCCCTCTTCCAGCCACTTTTTAACGCTGTGCCAGGCGGTTTCTGCTTCGTCATTGATGTTGACGCGGTCGCGAATCGTCAGCCACGGGAAAGCCTCTCGCAGCACGCGACGAAAGCCGATCTCGCGCTCCTCCTGGGTGCGATAGGTCGAACTGCAAATCAGCAGAATATTGCCCGGCTGTTGCTGCGGCAGCATACGGCCCATAAACCAGCCCGCCGTCGCGCCGGAAGCGGTCTGATCGATACCAACATAAGCGGTACGCCGTGAATTAGGCAGATCGCTGGTGAGGCAAATCACCTGCACACCATCATCAATGGCGGCTTTCACCGCACGGTTGATCTTCACGTCATCGCGACACACCAGAATAATGCCGCTGGCTTCAGTGGCGCGGCGTTCAATCAGCTTGCTAAAGCGGTCAGCGTTGAATTGCGCACTCGGCAACGTATCCAGTGTGATGTGCAGTTGTGGACGCTCGAGCATTACCGCGCGTGCATGCAACTCAAGCTGTGCGACAAAGCTGGTGCCGGATTCACATAAAATCGCGATACGTTTTGCTGCTCCACGAGGGTCTTCTGTGCCACTCAGCCCTAATCGCGCCATGGCAGTTTCGACTTTCTTACGCGTCACCTCGCGCACGCCTTCCCGGCCATTCAGCACACGGTCAACGGTGGCGGGACTGACGCCTGCTTCCTGCGCGATGTCTTTAATAGATGGCGATTTCCAGTTCTGCAGCGTCATGACTTTTCCTGATGTCCTTCACCTCATAGTTGAAACAGTAGCTTGAGAAGACGCTAATAATCAAATCGTTATAACTCCATAAATCAAGTGAATTAACTGCTTTTTGATGTCATTAACCTCAAATTTTCATGTGATCCGCCTCATCATTTCAGCATCCGTTTTAGGCTTTGCTTTGACTTAAAACTTCACCAATACGCTTAATAGCGCCATCACCTGTCGCCCTCATAGGAAATAAAAAATGCTCAATGTTGCTCTCTTAGGTGCTGGCCGTATTGGACAGATCCACGCCGGGAATATCGCCGCGCATCCGCAGTGTCGTCTGGCGTATGTGATGGATGTCTACGCACCTGCTGCTAATGCGCTGGCCGAGAAATACGGTGCCAAAGTGGCGGATCTCGACACCATTCTGGCGGACAGCTCGATTGATTTGGTGGCGATTTGCAGCGCCACTAATACTCATGCGGATTTGATTGAAGCTACCGCGCGTGCCAAAAAAGCCATCTTCTGTGAGAAGCCAGTGGATTTGAGTTTGCAGCGTGTGCAGAGCTGTCTAGCCACGGTGCGTGAAGCCGGCGTACCGCTGATGATTGGCTTTAACCGTCGCTTCGACCCGAGCATGGCGCATTTACAAGCGTGTTTGCGTGATGGCGAAATCGGTGAAACCGAGTTGGTGACCATCAGCTCACGCGATCCGGGTGCACCGCCTGCCGAGTACGTTAAAGTCTCAGGCGGCCTGTTCCGTGATATGACGATTCATGATTTCGATATGGCGCGCTGGTTGTTAAATGAAGAGCCGGTATCGGTGTATGCCAGTGCGGCGGCGCTGGTTGATCCTGAGATTAAAGCGCTGGGCGATGTCGATACCGCCGTCGTCACCCTCACCTGTGCCAGCGGCAAGATGGCGGTGATCACCAACAGCCGTCGTGCCAGCTACGGCTACGATCAGCGTATTGAAGTACACGGCAGCGAAGGGATGTTGCAGGTAACGAATCAGCTGGAATCACAGCTGGTGAAATCCGTGGCGAACGGAGTGGTGGCGCAGAAGCCGCAGCACTTCTTCCTGCAGCGTTATGCTGATGCTTATCGCAATGAACTGGCGACCTTTATCGACGCGCTGGCTAAAGGCGAAGGTCAATATCCGAGCGGTAATGATGGATTGCAGGCGTTGTTGCTGGCAGATGCTGCGCTGGAATCATTGAAAACCGGCAAGCCGGTTTCGCCTCAGTCGCTACTCGATTAATCAAAAGGTGTTCCGTAGCGGCACGATTTATCGTGCGCTTTTAGGTTCATTGCGAGATTAAACTTCATTGCGCGTTTTAAAAGACGCGCAATGAATTGCGCAGCTACGGGTGAAATTAACGCTGTGGATGATTCACTTCCAGCGGACGCAGGTCAAACAGCAACACTTCTGCATCATCGCCATGGCTGAACTGCAGCGCTGACTCATTACGCACACGCGCACCGTCACCCTCTTTGAACTTCACGCCGTTCACTTCGATGCTGCCGCGCGCCACATGAATGTAGGCGTAACGGTCGGCATCCAGTGCGAAGGTCTGCTGCTCGGCACCATCAAAGAAACCGGCATAGATGCGGATATCCTGACGTACGCTCAAGCTGCCCTCTTCCCCTTCCGGCGAAATAATCAAACGCAGCTGCCCGCGTTTCTCGCTGTCTGGCACGGAGATCTGCTGATAGCCCGGCTGGGTGTTGCGCTCGCCCGGTACAATCCAGATTTGCAAGAAGTGCACGTTATCGCTTTTCGAGTGGTTGAACTCGCTGTGCGTCACACCGCTGCCCGCACTCATCAACTGCACATCACCGGGGACGATCACCGAACCGGTGCCCATCGAATCTTTATGCTCCAGCGCGCCGTCCAGCACATAGGAGATGATCTCCATATTGTTGTGTGGATGCGCCCCAAAACCACGCCCCGGCGCGACACGGTCATCGTTGATCACCAGCAGATCGGAAAAACCGGTCTGTTTTGGATCCCAGTAACTGGCGAAGGAGAAGGTGTGGTGTGAGTTCAGCCAACCGTGGTCACCCACTCCGCGTTGTTCTGACAGACGTTGTTCAATCATGGTTTGCTCCTCAAATGTGCGGTGGAAAGACGTTTGCCCTTCCGAATGAGGATAAGTATACGTAAACTAATTTGCCCAACAATGCGCTAACCTGACAATGACTGTCACCGAAAAGTGGACAATATGCAGATAGAAGATCTTCGTATTTATGTGGCTGTTATTAAGGCCGGAAACTTCACCGCCGCCGCTGAGCAGCTAATGCTGTCGAAGCAATACGTCAGCCGCCGTATTGCCGCACTTGAGGAATCACTCGGCGCGCGCCTGCTGAATCGCAACACGCGCAAACTGTCGGTAACGGATAATGGCCAACTCTTTGCCCAACATGCGCAACGTATTCTCGATGATGTGCAGGAAGCCGAGCAGGCGGTATCTGGCCGGCAACAGGTGTTGCAGGGAAGCTTCCGCCTCAGCGTGCCAATGTCGTTTGGCATCAGCCATTTGTCACCGTATATCGCCGAGTTCCTCAGTCAGCACCCCGGATTGCAGTTCCAGGTGGAGTTGGCGGACCGCTACGTCGATATGGTCGGTGAAGGCTTTGATATGGCGATCCGCATTGGCACCCTGCCCGACTCAAGCCTGATCGCCAAACAGCTGGGCGTGTTTCGCCGTGTGATCTGTGGCAGCCCGTCATACATTCAGGGCGCAGGCGCACCGCGTGAACCCGAGGATCTGCTCAGTCACGCCTGTTTACGCTACGGACGTGAAAGCCAGACCGGCTGGGAACTGTTCAACGGTGAGCAGCGCAAGGTGATGGCGGTACAAGGCCCGATGGTGAGCAATAACGGTGAGATGCTGCGTGATGCGGCAGTGGCTGGATTGGGGCTGATTCTGCTGCCTGAGTTTATCGTCGCACCGGCCTTAGCCTGCGGTGATCTGATGACCGTGCTGGATGAGTGGCAGCCTTCCTCACTCAACCTGAACGCGCTCTATCCACAGCACCGTCAGCGCAGCGAAGTGAATCGAGTATTTATGGCGTTTTTGCAGGAGAAGTTGGCAGGATAATGAAACGGGCGACCTGATGGCCGCCCGATAAGAATCAACTAGGCGCTTTCGTGCGCAAACGTAATCGACTTTCTCCGTGCATCGCGCACCGCGACACCGTGGATCAGCAAGCCAAACACCGCCAGAATCGCACCGACCCAGCCAGTGGACTGCCAGCCAAGACCCGCAGAAATGGTCACACCACCCAGCCATGCGCCGAGCGCATTCGCCAGGTTAAAGGCGGAGTGATTTAGCGCCGCCGCCATGGTTTGCGCATCACCCGCTACATCCATCAAACGGATTTGCAGCACACTCGCCAGCGCCACCATGGTGCCCACCAGCATCACATTCAGCGAACCGGCAAACGCATAGTGCGCGGTAAACACAAAGGCACTCAGCACCAGCACCGACCAAATCAGCACCATGCGAATGGTTTTCTCCAGCCCACGATCCGCCAGACGACCACCCACCACGTTGCCGATAATCATGCCGAGTCCAAACAGCGCCAGCACCGCCGGAATCCAGCTCACCGGCATCTGCGCCAGTTCGGTCAGCGTGGGTTTGACGTAGCTGAACACCGAGAACAAGCCACCGCTGCCGACCGCACCAATAGCCAGCGTCAGCAACACCTGCTTGCGCGTCAACGCCGAGAGTTCACGCAACGGACTGGCGGTTTTGTCACCCGCCACGTTCGGCACCCACATGCCCACCAGCACCATGGTCAACAGCGCTAACACGCCAACAATGGCGAACGCTTCACGCCAGCCAAACACCTGCCCAATGGCGGTAACCGCAGGCACGCCGAGCAAGTTGGCGATCGTCAGGCCAAACAGCACCATCGAAACCGCCTGAGCACGTTTTCTGCGTTCCACCAATCCAGCAGCGACCAGTGCGGCGACACCAAAGAACGTTCCGTGCGGGAAACCAGCAAGGAAACGCGCCAGCAGCATCGAGTAGTAACCCGGTGCCACCGAGCTAAACAGGTTACCCGCGGCAAACAGGCCCATCAGCGTCATCAGGAAATTACGACGAGAGGCGCGAGCGCCGAGCACGGCCAACAGCGGTGCGCCGATCACCACGCCCAGCGCGTAGATACTGATCAGGTGGCCCGCTGTGGGGATAGAAACATTGAGGCCGGTGGCGGCATCGGGCAGCAGGCCCATGATGACGAATTCGCCGGTACCAATGGCAAAGCCACCGGTGCCGAGCGCAAACAGCGCTTTCAGCACACTGGCGCGCGGCAGCGATGCCTGCTCCGGCAGCTGATTAAGTTGAGGTTGTGCAGATGACATGGTTTTCCAGTAACGCAGGTGAAGAATCCAATCACAATCGTGGCGGCATTGAAGGCCACCATCGTTGAGACTGAAAGGATTTAGCGGCACATGATAACTGATTTAGATGAAAATTCGATGGCAGAGAATTATATGGCTGCTAATTATTTTGGGCCAGCAGCGCCGCGCCGATCATTCCGCCGTTATGGGCAAACGCGCCGGGCACCACTAAAGTATGCGGAGAGCGCCGCAGCACATAACGCTGCACTTCCTCATTTAACGCTTCCATCAACGCTGTCACCGAAGCCAATCCTCCGCCCACCGCCACCAACGATGCACCGGTGATATTGATGGTGTAAGCCAGCGGCTGACTTACCAGTTGTAACCACACCTGAACCGTGCGATTAGCCTGCACTTCCTGCTGTTGCCAGCCGGCGATAATGTCGAGGCTGCTCGCATTGACGTTATGCAAAGTGCGGTGCAGATTCTCAATCCCGCGCGCGCCGCCATAACTGTCCAGACAGCCTTTCTGCCCACAAGGACAAGACTGACGTGGCAAGCGGAGGGTTTCGCCCTCAATTTCAACTTCGGTAAGTGTGATCGGACCATGGCCCCACTCGCCGGTCAGGCCATTCTGTCCGGTGATGATTCGCCCATCCGCCACCAAACCGCCGCCGACGCCGGAACCGAGAATGGCGCCAAACACCACTTTATGCCCTTTACCCACGCCTGCCTGCGCTTCCGCGAAAGTGAAACAGTCGGCATCGTTATGCACGATCACTTTACGTTGCAGTAATTCGCCCAGCGCCTGGCTGAGATTGCGTTGATGAAAGGCTGGGATATTACTGGCAAACATCTCTCCGCTATCGGGTGCCACGATGCCCGCAGTGGAGATCGCCAGCGGTGAATCCGTGCTGAAGTGCTGCTGATGTTGTTGAATCATGCGGCTCACCAGCGCGGTAAAATCCGGCCAGCTGTCAGCCGGGATGGTTTGCTGATCGAGCATAGTAAGCTGCTGCTGCGCATCCATCACACCCAGCTTAACGAACGAACCGCCCAGATCGAGGCAGATCACTGCCGGTGTTGTACTCATAAACGTTTATCCATCACATCACGAAGGCCGTCGCCCAGCACATTAAAGCCGAGCACAGTAATCAAAATCGCCAGTCCGGGAAACAGCGACACGTAAATATTCAGCCCAAGGAAGTTGCGCCCATCACTCATCATGGTGCCCCACTCCGGCATTGGCGGTTGCACGCCTAACCCCAGAAACGACAAGCTGGCCGCCGACAGCACCACTGCGCCCGCCGTCAGCGTCGATTGCACAATTAGCGGTCCGATTGAATTGCGCAGTATGTAATGGGTGATGATGCGCGGATAGCGCACGCCCAACATATGCGCGGCTTCGATGTATTCCATGTTCTTCAGGCCGAGCGTCAGGTTACGACTGAGGCGCGCATAGACCGGAATCGAGAACAGCGATATCGCAATCAGCATATTGGCCAGCCCTTCACCCAGCACGCTGACGATCAAAATCGCCAGCACGATGCCAGGAAAGGCGAAAATAATATCCATCACCCACATAATCAGCGCATCGATTTTGCGTCCCGCCAGACCGGAGATAATGCCGAGCGGAATACCAATCACCATCGAAATCGCCACGCTCAGGCAGACCTCGAACAGCGTGATGCGCGCGCCATAAATCACGCGGGCGAAGATGTCGCGGCCATAGTCGTCCGTGCCAAACCAGTGTGCCGCAGACGGAGCCTGCAAGGTGTTCAGCAGATCCTGTTCGATGGGATCCCAATGGGTTAACAGCGGCGCTAACACCGCGGCCAGCACCACCAGCAGCACCAACCCGCCGCCAATCGCAATTGACGGGTTGTTCTGTAACATGCGCAGGAAGCGACGGCTGAGCGATGGTGTCGGCAGCAAAGAGGTGTCGAGGCTGTTCATCAGTCGAACCTTATTTTTGGATTGAGCAGGCCAATCAATATTTCACCCACCAGGTTCATCAGCACCACGCCGGTGACCGCCACCAGCGTCACGCCCTGAATCACCGGGTAGTCGCGGTACTTCACCGAATCCACCAGCAGGCGACCAATGCCTGGCCAGTTAAACACTGACTCCGTGACCACTGCGCCACCAATCAAACTGCCGAAGTTGAGTGCCACGATAGTGACAATCGGGATCAGCGCGTTACGCAGCGCATGTTTCCAGTGAATATTCGCTGACGATAAGCCTTTGGCTTTGGCTGTACGAATATAGTCCTGACTCAGCACATCCAGCATGCTGGAGCGCGTCATGCGGGCAATCATCGCCATCGGCAAAATCGCCAGCGTGACGGTCGGCATCACGTAGTTTTTCCAGGAGTCCGCACCCAGCAGCGGCAACCAGCCGAGTTCTACCGCAAAGTAGTTCATCGCCAACAGCGCCAGCCAGAAGTTGGCTATCGATGCGCCCGCAATGGTCAGCACCATCACGATTTGGTCGGGGATCCGCTGGCGATAGATCGCCCCAGTCATGCCCGCAGGCACGCCGATAGCAATCGCCAGCAGATAGGCCAGCGCCGCCAGCGACAAGGTGTAGGGCAAACGCTCGCTGATTTCGGTGATCACCGGGCGCTGTGACTGCAACGATTCCCCCAGATTGCCGTGCAGCGCTTCGGTGGCAAATTTGACGTACTGCACCGGCAGTGGCTGGTCTAATCCCAGCCGGATACGCATGTTATCCACCGCTTCCTGTGGCGCTTCCGGGCCCGCCATCAGGCGTGCCGGATCACCCGGCAACGCGCGGATGGCGATAAATACGATGATCGAGACGCCGAAAATAATTAGCGGCAGCGAGAGCACCTTTTTCGCAACATACGCTTTCATCGATCAGTTCTTCACTGCATCGCGAACCACAATCTGTCCGCCAGGCTGCATGGTGACGCCACTGATGTTTTTGCGAGAGGCATAGAGATCATCCTGATAGAACAGCAGCACCTGCGGGGCCAATCCGCTGATCTGTTTCTGCGCCTGGAAGTAGAGATCTTTGCGTTTCGCATCGTCAAGCGTGGAAGCGGCGGTATCGATCAGGTCATCGGTTTGCTTATCGCTAAAGAAGCCGAGGTTAGCGCCGCCCGGTGCAAAGCTGGCGCTGTGATACAGCGGACGCAGCTGCAAATCAGAACCGTATAAGCCGGATGACCACGACGCCAATACCGCATCAGTGCCCTGCTGGGCTTTCTCTTTGGCATCGGCGAAGGCGGCTTTGGTCCAGACGCCGCTTTCCATCTGGCGCACATTCAACTTCACGCCGATTTTAGCCCACAGCCCCTGCAACACCTGCGCGGTGCGTGCATCCGGTGCCTGAACAGCAATTGACATGCTAAAGCCATCCGGGTAACCCGCCGCTTTCAGCAAGTCTTTGGCTTTCTGTACATCGTAAGGATAATCCTTCAGGTTCTTATCGTAGTTGGCATCGACCGGTGCCAGTGAAGAGTTAGCCGGCTGCGCATAACCAAACATGATGGCTTTTACCAGCGCCTGCTGATCGGTGGCAAAGTTCAGCGCCTGGCGTACGCGCACGTCGCTCAACGCTTTGCTTTGCGTATTAAGATCCACCCAGAATACCGCCGCACCCGGCGACTGTTTTAAATTAACGTTGGCATTGTTTTTCAACATGCCGGCAAATTGCGGTGGCACCGGGTTAATAATATCGACCTGCCCGGATTGCAGCGCCATATTCATGACCGAAGGCTCACTGCTCCACGTCCATTTAATTTCATCTGGACCCGCTGACTTACCCCAATAATCACTGTTCTTTTTCTCCAGAACATATTCGCCGGATTTATATTGCTCCAGCTTATAAGGCCCGGTGCCGTCGGCTTTATTATTGATGCTGCCCGCTTTATCGGCGGTGGGGCTGACCATTAATCCCGGCCCTGAAGCCAATACGGTTAAAAAGGCCGGATTGATTTTCTTCAGCTGGAATTCAACGGTTAAATCATCGGTTTTCTTCACATCCTGAATAAAGGTGCGCACTTTACCGCTGCCCGCCAGACCACGCTTGGTATCCAAATGACGCTGGAAGTTTTCTACCACCGCATCGGCATTAAACGGCGTGCCGTCGTGGAATTTTACGTTGGGGCGCAGCTTAAAGGTCCAGTGCAATCCGCTGCTGTCCGCACTCCAGGAGAGCGCCAGTGCAGGAATAATTTTGCCGTCATCACCCAAACGCGTCAGGCCTTCGTACATCGGGTCGAGTACCGTGCCGGTGAAGGTCGCCGTCTGGTTACCCGGGTCCATGCTACGCGGAGGCTCGTTTTGCATGATCACCAGCTGGCTGGCCAATGCCGCCGAGCTTGCCAGTGACGCCAGGATACAACCGGCCAGCGTCAGTACCTTGAAATGCTTGAATGTGCTTTGCATGAAGGCCCTCAATGAATCATTGAACGTTCGGTGAAATAACCTCGTTATATAAGGCACATTCTCTAAACAAAAGCCAAGACGTTGGTTCATATATTTTACTTATAGTAAGATCTGCGTTCAAAAATTTAACTAAATAACGTTGAATTTGTTTTCTGGCCTGATTATTGTCAGGCCATACCGCTAATGCAGTGAGAACCTAAATGCTCAATGCCCATCAGCAGCAAATTTTGCGTCTGCTTATTGCCTCGCACGGCATGAGCCGCACCGCTATTGCGGAAAATATGAAGTTGAGCAAAGCCGCTATTAGCACGCTGGTCAAAGAGATGCTCAACGCGGGATTGCTGGAAGAGAGCATTCCAGAATCCAGCGGCCAGGGTCGTCCGTCGGTGTTATTAAAAATGCGCGCCGACAGTGCTTATTTCCTTGGCGCCTCGCTGCTCGGTGAGCAGGTGATTTTAGTGCTGATCGATATGCACGGCCTGGTGCTGGCCAGTACGCAGATGGCGCTCAACCTCGATCCGCAGCAGTTGAGTGCGGCATTAGCGGCAGCGATCCCCGATTTAATCGCTGAGAAAGGCATTTCGGCTGACCAACTGATTGGCTTAGGCGTCACGCTCTCCGGGTTTGTGGATGAAAATCAGTCGGTTTGCGTGCAGTCAGCGCTGTTGGGCTGGAAAAACGTGCCGCTGGCTGAGATGCTGAAACAGCAAACCGGGCTGGACGTCTCGCTGGAAAACGATGCCAAAGCGTTGGCGGTCAGCGAGAAGATCTTCGGCGTGGCAAAGAAGGCCCGCAACTTCACACTGATTTCCCATGGTGACGGCATCGGTTCCGCGCACTTCGTCCAAGGCCAACTGCATCGCGGCGCACACGGTGGGGCCGGCGAAATTGCGCACTGCACCATTGAACCCGGCGGACGCCCTTGCCGCTGCGGTAAACGCGGCTGCCTCGACACCCTCGCCTCGCTCACGGCTATTCGTGAGAGCGTGCGCGATAAGGCGCTGGAGACACAATCCATCGCAGAACTGGAATCGCTGGCTGTCAAAGGCAACAGCGCGGCGATCGCGATTTTGCATCAGGCAGGCCATGCGCTGGGGCTCTCCATCGCCAATATCATTCAGATGAACGATCCCGAACTGATCGTCATTGCGCATCAACCCCAATCTTTTGACGGCTTACTGAAAACCGTGGTGATGCAATCCATTGATCGCCACGTTTTGCCCTCCATCATGGGCAAAACCCCGATTTCCAGCATCGTAATCAGCGAACAGAGCTGGGCGCGCGCCGCGGCGAGCGTGGCAGCATATCGATTTATCATTCAATTACCCGACTAGCGGAGGCTGTATGCGCATTGCTTTTGGTGGCATTCACACGGAGTGCAGTACTTATAACCCGGTGCTGAACTATGCCGACGACTTCCGCATCGTGCGCGGTGACGATCTGCTGACCAACCCCTACTTTGCCTTTTTGCAGGATTACGATGCGGAGTTTCTGCCGACCTTCCATGCGCGCGCCATCGCCGGTGGTCCGGTGGCGCGGGTCACTTATGATGACTTCAAGCAGGATTTTCTCACCCGTCTGCAAGCACAGCTGCCGGTGGACGGCGTCTACCTTGCGATGCACGGCGCGGTGTACGTAGAAGGGATGGAAGATGCCGAAGGCGACTGGATTACCGCCACGCGCGAACTGGTCGGCCCGGATTGTCCGATCACCGTCAGTTACGATCTGCACGGCAACGTGACGCAGCGCATCATCGATGCCATTGATATGTTCTCCACCTATCGCACGGCTCCGCACATCGATGTGGAAGAGACCATGCGTCGATCCGTGTCGATGTTGGTGAAAAGCCTGCAAACCGGCGTGAAACCCGGTGTGATTTGGGCACCGATTCCGGTAGTGCTGCCCGGTGAGCGCACCAGTACCGAAGATGAACCGGCAAAAAGTTTGTATGCGCGTTTGCCGGGTATCAATGAAATCGACCACATTTGGGATGCGTCGCTGATGGTCGGCTATGTCTGGGCCGATGAACCGCGCGCCACGGCGGCGGCGATCATGACCGGTACCGACGCCGATGTGCTTTCCGAACAGGCAGCAAAACTGGCGTTGGCGTATTGGCAGGCGCGGGATGAGTTTGTCTTCGGTTGCGTGACTGGCAGCACCGAAGAGTGCGTGAAAATGGCCATCGCCAGCGAAACTGCACCGGTGATTTTGGCCGACTCGGGCGATAACCCCACCGGCGGCGGCGTAGGCGATCGCGCCAATCTGCTGGCCGAACTGATCCGCCAGGGCGCGCAGGATGTCATCGTCGCCGGGATAACGGATAAACCGGCCACCGATGCTGCTTTTGCCGCAGGCGTCGGGTCGAAGCTCACGCTCACGATCGGTGCCACACTCGATCCCGCAGGTGGCAAAGTCACCGCTGAGTTTGAGGTGCTGCGGGTGAGTGATGATGCGCGTTCGATAGCGAAACAAGCACTGCTGAAAACCGGCGAGATTACGGTGGTGGTCGCCGATCGTCGTCGTCCTTATCACAATATCGCTGATTTTGAATTGCTGGGGCTTCATCCTGCGCAGGCAAAAATTGTGGTGGTGAAATCGGGTTATCTGTCACCGGAACTGGCACCACTTGCTAATCCTAACCTGATGGCGCTGTCCGAAGGCGTGGTGGATCAGTACGTCGAACGTCTGGAGCGCAAGCGTAAACTGCAGCCTGCCTATCCTTTCGACACTGACTTTGAATTTCTGCCGGTCAGCACCCGTTCGGCGCGCTTTGTGGCGGCCAAATGAGTCGCGAGCCAGTTCTGCAGGTGGAAAACCTCACCGTTGCGTTTCGACATGACGATCAGTGGCGTGAGGTAGTGAAGAACGTATCGATGACCATCAACGCCGGTGAGACGCTGGCGATTGTGGGGGAGTCGGGTTCGGGCAAAAGCGTGACGTCGATGGCAATTATGCGCTTGCTGAATATGCGCCACGCGCGCGTCACCGGCAAAGTGCTGCTGAATGGCGTGGACCTGCTGAACCTAAGCGAAAAGGCGATGCGCGATATTCGTGGCAACGCCGTGGCGATGATTTTTCAGGAGCCGATGACCAGCCTCAACCCCTCTTTCACCATTGGTCACCAGATCGCTGAAGTCCTGATCAACCATCGCAATATCAGTAAGCGGGCGGCGCGGGAAGAGACGGTGAAGCTGCTGGAGAAAGTGCGCATACCGAATGCCGCTAAACGCTTCGATGATTATCCGCATCACTTTTCCGGCGGCATGCGCCAGCGTGTGATGATCGCCATGGCGCTGGCGTTGCGGCCAAAACTGCTGATTGCCGATGAGCCGACGACCGCACTGGATGTCACCATCCAGGGGCAAATTCTTGACCTGATTAAGACATTGCAGGAAGAGGAAGGCACCGCGGTACTGTTTATCACCCACGATATGGGCGTGGTGGCAGAAGTTTCGGATCGCACGCTGGTGATGTATCAGGGTGATGTGATGGAAACCGGCACCACGGCGGACATTTTCTCGGCGCCAGCGGCGGATTATACGCGCACGCTGATCGCTACCGTACCGCAGCTCGGCGCGATGCGTGGCATTACCGGGCCGCAGAAGTTTGCGCTGAAAGGTGATACGGTGACGCGGCAACCTGAGCGCCCCGCTTCGCAACAGCCGCTGCTGTCGGTGAAAAACCTCAGCACCCGGTTCAACATCCACGAAGGTGTGTTAAGCCGCAAAAGCGGCGCGGTGCATGCAGTGGAAAATATCTCGTTCGATCTGATGCCCGGCGAAACCTTGTCGCTGGTCGGTGAATCCGGCTGTGGCAAATCCACTACCGGTCGTTCTCTCACCCGGTTGGTAAAAGCCGATGCCGGCGAGATCGCTTTCGACGGTTATGACGTGCTGAATCTCTCCTCCAGCGAACTGCGCCAGTTACGTCGGGCGATGCAGATGATATTTCAGGATCCGTTCGCCAGCCTTAATCCGCGCATGTCGATTCTTGAAGCCTTGACTGAGCCTTATCTGCAACATCAACTTGGTAGCAAACAGGCTGCTCGGGACAAGGCGGCGGGCTTGATGGATCGCGTCGGCCTTTCAGCCGCGATGATGAAACGTTATCCACATGAGTTTTCCGGCGGTCAGCGCCAGCGCATTTGTATTGCCCGTGCGTTGATGCTCGATCCCAAAATGATCATCGCCGATGAGTCAGTCTCTGCGCTGGATGTGACCGTGAAGGCGCAGATTATTAATCTGCTGTTGGATCTGCAGAGCAGCCTTGGGTTGTCTTATCTGTTTATTTCCCACGATATGGCGGTGGTGGAACGCATCAGCCATCGCGTGGCGGTGATGCTGCTGGGCGAAATTGTCGAGATTGGCCCACGCGCCGCGATCTTTGAGAATCCGCAGCATGACTACACGCGCAAGTTATTGTCATCGGTGCCAGTGCCCGATCCGGCAAGACGCCACCTTAAACGGCGTATGGAGGTCAGCGAGCTGAAAAGCCCGGTGCGCGCATTGGGGTTTGTGCCAGAAACACGGCGCTATCGCGAGGTGAGCGCCGGGCATTGGGTGATGGAGAGTTAAAGCGGACGCAGAATACTAATCAGCGAAACTGTCCATATGACGCGGACTAAATCATGAAGCTATAAGCTTCCAAAGCCCTTACCGTCATAGGCAATCCAAGCTTTAACAATGAAGTAAGATACTCCTCTGAACCGATTGCTGGATTTTTAAGGCTTGTACGCTGCTCTCGCACCGCCTTTAAAACCAGCGCTCGGTTTAGATCAATCAAATCTAAAATAAATTCATCCGGATGCATCGCCTCAATCTCCAGCGCATCCAAATCCTCGCCCGGAAAATCTTTTAAATTGAACGTGACGATGACTTCTGCATTACATTTTATTGCCGCAGCAACCACATGTCTGTCATCTTCATCAGGAAGTGATAACCCAGAGATCAGCGGCTCAAAGCCAGTCACAAGAGCATCAGGTAGCGCTTTGTCCATTAGCACTTCTATACGCTTAACCTTGTCCGGTGTGACTTCAGGCATATTTTTAACTAAGTTTCGTTGCCATTCATCATGGATAGTCGCAGTCCACTTAGGCATGTACAAACCACTTAATCCAAGACGCATAAGCAGATCTCGAAGCATGTTTGGATAAATAACACAGGCATCAAGTACAACCGGATAAGGCGAGTGATTCATTAGTAAAGACCGAGTCCTTGGCTTAAATCAGCCAACTCCTGCATAGCATTATTACTTTCACTTTCGCGCTGAGCTTTATAGCGCATCAGATCTGCAAAAAGTACACGGCGATGGCGGCCAGTTTTATGGTATGGCAGCTTCCCTTCTTCCAACAGTTTCACCATATGAGGCCGTGAGACATTGAGGATGTTGGCTGCTTCCTGTGTGGTTAATTCAGCATGAACCGGAACGACCTGCACCGCATTTCCTACGGCCAGTTCTCCCAACACCTTCATTAGCAACGTTAAAGCTGAGGTTGGCAACTCGATTTGGTGAGTTTCGTCGTTTGCATCTTGAATAGATATGACCTGTGTCTCCAGCTTTGTGGAGAGAAAAGTCGCCAGTTCTCTTTGTCCACGTAGAGCGGCCTCAATTTCCTTCTGAGCCGGAAGGCTTACATTGTCCAGAATTGAGTTTGTCATGAGTTTTTCCAGTTTCTTAGTTCGTGAATTACAGCGCTCTAATACTAATCGAAACAAACGAAACAAACAATATCCGAAATAAACGAAACAACCAGTCTATTCCTTGTACTATAGCAACCGCAGTAAACGCGCCGGGTTTCCGGCGTAAACGCCCTTCTGCGTGATGTCTTTCGTCACCACACTGCCCGCGCCAATGACCGCGCCATCGCAGATGCTGACCGCCAAAATACTCGCGCCACTGCCGATTGAGACATTGTTACCCAGCTTGATGCGCGCCCAGCTTTCTCGATCGGCATTAGGTTCGCCATCACGGAACATGTCGTTGGCGAACATCACGCCGTGACCAATAAAGCAGTTTTCGCCCACGCTAACGTATTCACAGATAAAGGTGTGCGACTGGACTTTTGTGCCTCTGCCAATCACCGCATGTGCTTGAATTTCGACAAACGGACCGATGAATACGTCGTCTTGTAGGGTGCAGCCATAAACATTCGCAGGCTGGTAAATCGTGACGTTATTACCGATTTCAACGTTTTTGACTGCAACTTCGCGTAGATTTGGCTGCATTTCAGCTCCATACATTCAATTTGATAAATTCGCATTATATAATTTAAAGTTAAACATAAAAGGTGTAATTTCTGTCATCTATAATCGAAGATAATTTCTTGATTGGGAGTCTGTATGTTTAAATTTGACATGCAAATAGAGCAGAATTACGCCTCATTCTTTGATGCTGAGAGCGGCAACGCTGTCTTTGTCGAGTCATTTGATAATGAAGAGTTTGATGTCCGGATGGGAACGCTAAGCTACAGCGCCCATGTTGCGACCGTTCATGCACTCTCAAATGAAGAGCTCAATCGCAAACTGAGCGAGGTTGCTGCGCAGCATTATGACCATAACGGAACAACAACTCCTGGATTTGGAAGCTGATATCAATGACATCCTCGCTGAAGACTGCGCCAGAATTCATTTTACTTTCCATGCCGCATTTGAACGACTAAACGATCCGCGTAATAAACCATCCATCACATTACATGAACTGGATAACGTATTTCAGATATTCATTCAAACACACCTTTCTACGATAATTGATTATGATGAAGGCACGCGGTTTGTTTTAAAGTGCAATAAAACACATTTACATTTCCCGTGTGCAATTACCCATGACAGACAAGTCGGTAAGTTATGGGTGGTACAAAATGTCATTACGGTAATGCGTAAAAAGGATTTTAAATCGCCCGATAATTTTCTTGTTATAAATTGAGTGTATTATAGCGACACAGTGCCTTTGCGCATAAATTGCAACTCAGCCAGGGAAAGACGATGACGCAACTGAATCAATATGGTCAGCCAGTGGGTTTTGCTTTGCCAGACTGGCAACCACTGCCCTCGCCTCCTGCTATTCCGCTTAACGGCCGCTTTTGTACGCTTGATCCGTTAGATATTGCGCATAGTCACGCTTTGTTTGCCGCCTTCTCAAGCGCACCAGACGATCGGGACTGGACCTGGCTGGGCGCGACGCAGCCCGCCTCGCTGGCAGAGATGGAAAGTTGGATCAGTGGGAAATGCCAGGACAGCGGATTGGTGAGTTATGCGGTGATCGACCATCGCACTCAGCAAGCGGTCGGTGCCGTATGTTTCGCCAATATTGACGGCCAGAACGGTGCGATTGAGATCGGTCATGTCACCTGGTCACCGCTGATGCAGCGCAATGTATTGGGCAGTGAAGCGATCTACTTGTTATTGCAGCAGGCATTTGAGCTAGGCTACCGCCGGGTCGCATGGCGCTGTGACTCCACTAACCTCGCCTCGCGTCGGGCGGCAGAACGCCTTGGCTTCACCTATGAAGGGCGCTTCCGCCAGGCAATGACGCGCAAGCAACGCAATCGCGATACCGACTGGCTGTCAATGATTGATGGTGAATGGCCGCAGGTGAAGCATGCGTTATCGGCCTGGCTGGCGGTCGATAATATGGATGCGCACGGCCAGGAGCGACAAAAGTTGAGCGTATTTTTCGCACGCTAAGACTCTATAAATCATCTGTCGTAGCGCAGACGGCCGGAAAAATGCCCTTGCGGATGGCGAGTAAGGATTTACGTTGTTTCTGAGTCAACAAAGGGCAGGAACCGGCCTTGCCAGTTACTTCTTGTCCTCATTTCATCAACACCTGAAATTGCGGATTAAATTCGTCAAAAATCGGCAACGCCGCCGCACCCAGCGCCGCGGTATCACTGCCGGTCATGCCCGTTTTCAAACGTGAGCCGGTGAGATAACGCCCGCGCACCGACTGATAGAGCGGCGGCAGGCGCTGAATGATCTTATCCAGCAGCGCGGCGGGCATCATGCCGCCGATGATCACGCTCTCCGCATCAAAAATGCACTCCAGCATATTGATCCCCTGTCGCAATGGCGTCAGCACGGTATCAATCCAGCGGTCGAACACCGCGGGATCCACCTCCAGCAGATCGTCCGGCAACGCGGTCATCGGGTCCAGCCCACAGAATTCATAGGCCGCCTGCAGTGACACGTAGCGCTCCAGGCAGCCGTGATTGCCGCAATAGCATTCGCGTCCGCCCGGCTCCACCACCACATGCCCGATTTCTCCGGCGTTGTGTGCATGACCGCTGTAAACGTGGCCATCCATGATGATGCCAGCGCCCAAACCGGTGCCGATATAGAGATAGATAAACGAGTTAAGATGGCGCGCGACGCCGTGGAAGCGCTCCCCGATCGCCGCGACCGTAGCATCGTTCTCCAGCGTCACCGGCACGCCGCTCATCTCCGCCAGTCTCGCTTCGATATCGACCGACTCCCAGCCATGCAAGGTGGTGGGGCCAACCGAAGAGATTCCCTCTACACCAAACGGTCCCGGCATCACCACGCCGATCCCCAAAACTTTCTGCCAGCGGGCACCGAGTTGCGTTTTGATCTCCGCCAGCACCTCCGCAATGCGCGCTAAAGTGGCATCGGGCTGGGGTTTTTGCACCAGAATAAGGCGACGGAAATGAATTTCACCGGTGAGATCCACCAGCACGATCAGCAAGGTTTGGTGGTCGAGATGAATGCCGATGGAGAACGCACTGGCTGGATTGAGGATTACCGGAATCGCCGGTTGCCCACGTCCCTGCTTGCGCGGCTGACGGCTGGTGAGCAGTTCGGCGGCTTCCAGTTCAGCCACAATATTAGAGACGGTTTGCGGGGTTAAGGCGGTCAGTCGCGCCAGCTCAGCCCGCGTCAGCTCGCCGTGCAGGCGGATCGCTTCGATGATCACACGACGGTTGTGCGCGCGCGCATGTTCCAGATTGGTTCCTGATGTTCTCATCCTGCTTCCCTCTTTTCACGACCGCGACTGCCAGCGCATCAATATCTATGATCGGCTACACATTTTACAACCTGTTTACCTGACAGCGGCAAAAATCTGTGCAGAGTAGTGTGCAGCGGCAAACGAGATTTATGCCCTGGCACGTCACTTGCTTTAGCTCATTGATGTCAGCTGCAGCAACCTGACAACCTGTGCGCGTTATTAAATCAATCAAATTGATTTAATTAAACACCCTCTTCTCGCATCAAGGCGGAAAAAGTTATGAAAATCCGGTTCTCAACCACATTGAAAGGCTGTGCCATCGCGGTGATGTTAGCCAGCGCCGGTAATGCGGCAGCCGCAACCACCCTCAATGCGCTGTTTATGACTCAGGCGGCTTACAGCGAAAATGATATTCGCGCCATGACGCAGGAGTTCCAGAAAGCGCATCCGGATGTGCAGGTGAATCTGGAGTTTGTGCCGTACGAAGCGCTGCACGACAAAATTGTCGCGGCGCGTGGCGCAGGCGGTAACGGTTATGACGTGGTGCTGTTCGATGCCATCTGGCCTGCGGAATTCACCAGGTTTGATCTGCTGCAGGACGTCAGCAGCCGTATCGCCGCAGACGAAAAAGAGAAGATCTTCCCTGGTGCGATGAACACCGTGGTCTACGACGGCAAAACCCTTGGCATGCCGTGGATCCTGGATACCAAATACCTCTATTACAACAAAGCGATGCTGGAGAAAGCCGGAATCACCACCCCGCCGCAAACCTGGCAGCAGGTGATTGATGATGCGCGCATCATCAAGCAGAAAAACATCGTCAAATATCCACTGGTGTGGAGCTGGTCGCAAGCGGAAGCGCTGGTGTGTGATTACACCACGTTAGTATCTGGCTTTGGCGGCAAATTCTATAACAACGGCAAGCTCGATTTCTCCAGCCCGGCCTCTTTGCAGGCTGTCAAGCTGATGAAGAGTTCGCTGGATGAGGGGCTGAGCAACCCAGCCTCACGCGAATATCTGGAAGAGGATGTGCGTAAGGCCTTCTCCAACGGTGATGCCGCCTTCGCGCTGAACTGGACCTACATGTACAACATGGCCAACGATCCGAAACAGAGCAAAGTGGCCGGCCAGGTCGGGATCGTCCCGGCGCCGGGTGATGCGCCGGGTAAATTTGGTGCAGTGAACGGTTCGATGGGTCTTGGCATTGCCAAAGGTAGCACCCACGGTGACCAGGCGTGGCAATACATCAGCTATATGACCTCGCAACCGGTACAGAACAAGTACGCCACCCTGAGCCTGCCGATCTGGAAAAGCTCTTATCAGGATCCAGCGGTACTGAAGAACCAGGAGAGCCTGATCGCGGCGGCTGACAAATCACTGAATGTGATGCTGTCGCGTCCGGAGACCGCCGACTATTCCCGTCTCTCTAACACCTTGCAGCAGCAACTGCAGCAAGTGCTGGTGGGCAGCGCCACGCCAGACGCGGCCATGCAGACGGTTGATAAAAGTGCTGCGCGTTTACGTTAAGGGGTCAGCATGCTGAGTTTGCGTCAACGCGAACAACGGCAGGCATGGGTGCTGTTAGCACCCATGTTGCTGGTGATGCTGTTGCTCACCGCCTGGCCGCTGTTACGCACTATCTGGCTGAGTTTCACCGATGCCGCCTTAATTGGCAGCGGTCAATCACCGGCTTGGGTAGGAGTGGAGAACTATCTGTTCGCCATCACCGATCCCGATTTCCTAAGCTCGCTGTGGCGCACGCTCTACTTCACCGTGGTCTCGGTGGCGTTTGAAGGTGTGATTGGCGTGCTGGTGGCATTGTTACTGAATCAGAAATTTGCCGGACGCAATATTTTGCGCGTGCTGGTGATACTGCCGTGGGCGCTGCCGACCATCGTCAACGCCATGATGTGGCGCCTCAACTTCAACCCAGATTACGGCAGCATTAATGCGCTGCTTACCCAGCTCGGCATTATTGATAGTTATCGCAGTTGGTTGGGTTCGCCTGATTCGGCGCTCAACGCGGTGATGTTTGCCGATATCTGGAAAAACTATCCGCTGGTGACCCTGCTGGTGCTGGCTGCATTGCAATCCATCCCTGACGATCTGTTTGAAGCAGCACGTCTGGATGGCGCATCCGCCTGGCGACGCTTCCGTGCGATTACCTTCCCGGCGATTGTTGGCCCACTGAGCGTGGCGCTGGTGTTGCGTACCATCGATGCCTTCAAGATTTTCGACATCATCTATGTGATGACGCGCGGTGGCCCGGTTGATAGCACCAAAACGTTAAGTTTCTACGTCTATCAGGAGTCGTTCAGTTACCTGCGTGCGGGCAGCGGCGCGGCTTACGCCATGCTGATGACGCTGCTGTGCGCCGTGCTGATCACGCTTTACATGTTGTTATTGTGGCGTCAGCGCCGCAAAGGGAGCGCGTATGAAGGCTAAATTACGCAGCACGGCCAAATATGCCGCCGCGTTATTGGTGGCAATTTCAGTACTCGCGCCGATGGGCTGGCTGTTTCTGATGAGCGTTAGCGCCACCAGCGATCTCACGCGTGTTCCGCTGGAATGGTTACCGCGCCAGTGGGATTTCAGCCGCTACAGCCGTTTGATTTCACTGGAACCCGGCCAGCCCGGCACGCTGTTCCTGCATGCGCTAGGAAACAGCCTGTTGGTGGCTACTGGGGCGACCATTATCTGCCTGCTGCTGGCCATTCCGGCGGCGTTCAGCTTCTCTCGCTATCGTGGTCGCGATGGCTGGCTGTTTGCCTCACTCGCCATCTATATGGTGCCGCCGGTGGCGTTTGTGCTGCCGCTCTACTTCCTGCTGCAACAGTTTGATCTGTTGAATACCCGTCCCGGTCTGATCATCGTCTACTGTTCGCTAATCCTGCCGTTTCTGACGTGGATGCTGAAGAACCAGTTCGATGCTTTACCACAGGATATTGAGCAAGCGGCGCGGCTGGATGGTTTGCGTGTCTGGCAGGTACTGCTGCGTATTACCCTGCCGTTGGCAAAACCAGTGCTGGGTGCAGCGGCGCTGTTTGGCTGGCTGCTGGCGTGGGATGAGTTCTTCTATGCGCTGTTGTTCACCAGCAACATCGCAGCACAAACCTTGCCAGTGACGATTGCGGGCTTTACCGCCGGACGCGCCACCGATGATGGTTTGATTGCAGCAGTCGGGATTCTGGCATCCGTGCCACCGCTGTTTATTGCAATCTGGCTGCAGAAAACGCTGGTCAGTGGCCTCGCCAGTGGCGGGAGCAAAGGATGAAGATGAACATGGACTCTACCGCCACACTGTATGTGGTCGGCAATATTAACGTCGATTTGATTATGGGCACCCTCGACCACTGGCCGCAGCGTGGCACCGAAGTGATGATGAATCACAGCGAATTGCGCCCGGGCGGATCGGCGGGCAACTGTGCGCTAGCGCTGGAAGCGATGCAGGTGCGTCATCGTGCGGTGGCTAATCAGGGTGATGATGGCCTGAGCGCCTGGCTGGGCAGTTATTTCCCGCACAGCGTCGCCCACTGGACGCGCTATCACTGTGAAACCTCACTGACCGTCGGCGTAACGCACTCCGATCACGAGCGATCCTTCCTCAGTAATCTCGGCCACATCGTGCGGCTCACCGCCGAAGATGTGCTGAATCAACTGCCGCTACGTGCCAGTGAAGGCGATATCGTACTGCTGTGTGGCACCTTCTTGTGCCTGCATCTGTACAACGAATACCCGCTGTTACTGAGTGAGTTACAGCAGCGCGGGTTTATCATCGCCGTGGATACCGGCTGGCCGCCGCAGGGTTGGACCGAAGAGGTTCGCCAGCAGATGGCGCAGTGGTTGCCGCTGTGTGACTGGCTGCTGCTCAATGAAGTCGAAACGCTGGGCCTGATGGACGCGGAGGATCTCAACGTGGCCGCCACCCAACTCGCACAACGACTCAGCGGCCGCGGCGGTTGCGTGGTCAAATGCGGTGCACAAGGCGCAGGTTGCTGGCAATCACATCAGCACCTCACTCAACCCGCTAAGCCCGTCACCGTGGTGGATACCATTGGCGCAGGCGACAGCTTCAACGCCGGTTTTCTCACTGCGCTGCTGCATCAGCAAGATATCACCACCGCGTTGCAATGGGGCATCGCGGTGGCTTCACTGGCAATCAGTACCCTGCCGCGTCGCTATCCCGACTGGCATCAACTGCAACTTTCCGCACAGGAGCGCTAAATCATGGCCAGTGTTGAACTCGTAAAAGTGGCTAAGCGCTACGGCAAACAATCGGTTCTGCATCCGCTCGACCTCACCATTCCCGACGGCAGTTTTACCGTGCTGGTCGGCCCTTCCGGTTGTGGAAAATCGACATTGCTACGCCTGCTCGCCGGGCTGGAGAGCCTGTCGGATGGCGCAATCATGATGGATAAAGTGGCAATCAACGATCGCGATCCCGCCGATCGTGATATCGCCATGGTGTTTCAAAGCTATGCGCTTTATCCGCATCTGACGGTGGCGGAGAACCTTGCGTTTCACATGCAGGTGAAGAAAGTGAAGCGCGAAGAGCAACAGAGCAAAATCGAGCGCATCGCCGGCATTCTCGGCATTGATAAGTTGCTGGGGCGCTACCCGCGTGCGTTATCCGGCGGGCAACGCCAGCGTGTAGCGATGGGCCGCGCGATGGTGCGCAATCCGCAGGTGTTTCTGTTTGATGAGCCGTTGTCCAACCTCGATGCGCAGTTGAGAATGGAGTTGCGTGCCGAGATCAAATCGCTGCACCAGCGCTTCAAAACCACCATGGTGTACGTGACGCACGATCAGGTGGAAGCCATGACGCTGGCCGATCAGATTGTGGTGATGAAAGAGGGACGTATTGTGCAGCAGGGTGCTCCGCTGGCGATCTACGATCGTCCGGCAGATACCTTCGTGGCGCGATTTATCGGTTCGCCGCCGATGAACCTGCTACCCGCGCAATTGATTACGCGTGAGGGCATTCCCGGCGTGCAGTGCCAGGATTTGTGGCAACCGCTGCCTTTACGCTGGCAAGCGGCGGCACGCGATCGCGAAGGTGCTAAGGTGACGCTGGGCGTGCGTCCGCACGATTTGATCGAGGCCGATACTCGTGCACAAGCTACGGTAAAAGTGGTTGAAATCACTGGTGAGTCGACGTTGTTGCATCTTGAATGGCACGGCCACGCCATGCATATGCAGATTGCCGGGCGTCATGCCGCGGTGACTGGCGATCAGATTCGTCTTGGGTTAAATGTCGAAAAGATTCATCTGTTTGATGCGGAAACCGGATTACGTTTGAGCGAAGGTTAATTAATATAAAAATGCCACCCAAATGGGTGGCGAAATATATTGACAGAAAATGCATAACAACGATGGTGGCAGGCACTCATTCCTTAAGCACCGTACCCTGACTATTTTACGCAAACGGCTTTTTTATTCTGTTCTCTCTGTTTAAAGATAACGTAAATCTTACTTCGTTCTTTAACAAAGAAATAACCGCTACCAGGTTTTCCCGATATTAAACTGGAACTGCTCGGACTTATCACCTTCATATTTCTTTATCGGCAAGGCATAAGAGAACACCAGCGGACCAAGCGGCGATTGCCATTGCAGTGCCAGACCGCTGGAAACACGGATTTCACTCGGATCACCATAATCCGGAATACCTGCCGCGCGCGTTGCCGCGGTATTTTCCCATTTGGTATCCCACACGGTACCGGCATCGACAAAGAATGAAGTACGCAGTGAATCTGCATAGCGATCGCTGACAAATGGCGTTGGAACAATTAATTCCGCGCTCGCCACTGCCATGGCGTTACCGCCTACTGCATCATCTGATTTAGACACCGCGCAATTACCGTAGCTGCTTTCACTGCCAGCACAGCTGTAATAGGCCGCTTTCGGACCGATGGTATTGGACGAGAAACCACGCACGGAGCTGGATCCACCGGCATAGAAGTTGTCATAGAACGGCACTTCTTTACCACCGAATCCATCCGCATAGCCGGCTTTAGTGCGGCCCATCAGCACCCAACGATGGTCATTACTCAGCGGTAAGTAAGCGTTGGCACTCAGCGTACTTTTGTAATAGCTGTTGGTTGATCCGGGGATCGTCACTTTGGTATTAAAGCCAGCGGAAACCCCCGAAGTTGGGAAGAAGCCACGGTCTAACGAGTTGTAATTCCAGCCAATGTTCCAGAAGAAGTCATTGGCGACAAACTTCTCATCGCTGGTGGCGTAATCGTCATCATCATCTTCATTGGTGGTGATCACTTTCGGATGGATGCCCTGCGATCCCAGATAGCGCCACATCGAGACCTGCGGTGCCATATTACTGACGCGGTTGTAGCTATAATCCAGTCCTGAACTCAGATTACTGTTTTCGCTGATCGGGAAGCTTAATGTGCTGCTGGCACCAAAACTCTTCAGCGTATATTCAGACAGGTCATTATCTTCGGCGCTGTAGTCGTTGTAGAACAGCTTGCCGCCAAGGCTCACGCCATCCACGGTGAAGTATGGATTGGTGGCGGCAATCTCAACATAAGTCTGATAACTGTTTTTGGTACCGCTAAAACTGACGGTATTGCCGGTACCCATCCAGTTATCCTGGCTGACGCCGAGTTGATAACTGATGCCGCTGTCGGTGCCGTATCCGAGGCCCACGTTGAAGGTACCGGTGTTGCGTTCTTTCACCTTGTACACCACATCGACCTGATCGGGGCTGCCTGGAACGCGTTGAGTATCGACATCCACGCTTTCGAAATAGCCGGTACGATTCAAGCGAGCCTTGCCTTGATCGACCGCATCGCTGGCCAGCCACGCGCCTTCCATCTGACGCATCTCACGGCGCAGCACCGAATCCTTTGAGGTGTCATTGCCGCTGAACTTCACCTGGCGAACGTAGAAACGATGCCCCGCTTCCACATTGACGTGCAGCTTAACGGTTTTGTCTGCATCGTTAATTTCAGGCTGAGAACTGACCTGCGGGAAAGCATAACCGTAGCGACCAAGCAGCGCCTTGATCGCACCTTCGTTCTCGGTAATTTTGGCACCGCTGTACAAAGCCCCAGACGGTATATGTGCCAGCTTCTCAATTTCGGCAGAGTGTCCCGCCATATCACCGTTCAGGATGACATCGGAAATATGGTAAACATCTCCTTCATGAATATTGACCGTCAGATAAATACTTTTCTTATCGGGCGTCAAACTCACTTGCGTTGAGTCAATATTAAAGCGTGCGAAGCCGCGATCGAGATAATAGCTACGCAGCGTTTCTAAATCGCCGGACAGTTTTTGTTTCTGGTATTTCTGATCTGCAATTAAATTCCACCACGGTACGTCATCACGTAACTGGAAATGAGAAATTAATTCATCAGAGGAGAAGGCGTGATTACCGACAATGTTGATCTGCTGAATTTTCGCTGAGACACCTTCGGTAAACACGAACTTCAGATCGACACGATTGCGTGGCAACGGCGTGACCACGGCTTTGACGCTGGCAGTGTATTTGCCCGCGCTGTAGTAGAAATCTTCCAGTCCTTTTTCAATGTCAGAGAGCGTGGTGCGATCCAGCGCTTCACCGACTCGCACACCGGTAGCATCGAGATTTTGCTTCAGCTGATCTTCTTTGATCGCCTTGTTGCCGGAGAAGGAAATGCTGGCAATGGCCGGACGTTCTTTCACACGAATGAGCAGCACATCACCATCGCGCAACACTTGTACATCTTCGAAGTTGCCAGTGGCAAATAGTGCACGAATGGTGTTGCGAATATCGTCATCCGAGACGCGATCGCCCACGCGTACCGGCATGCTCAGCATTGCCGCACCCGGTGCGACACGCTGCAAGCCGTCAAAGTGAATATCCCTGAGGGTGAAATCGTCTGCACCAAAGGCTGTGGTGGTTACCATGAAAAGTAACCCGGTTAACATCTTTTTCATCTGCTATGAGCCTGCCGTTTTTCCATTCAACGCATTTCTGCCGCACCACAAAAAAACGGGCTGAACACGCGGTTCAGCCCGTTAGTTGCGGCGATATGTTCCGGAAAAAAGACCACTGCGCCAAAGGTAAATTCAGCGCAATCAACGGATTTTCGCTTACCTTACAGTAAGCTGAAAAGCCGCTGCAGAAATCACAGCATAAGGATTACCCTTCCGCCGTCACCGGCTGGAAAGTACGACGGTTCAGGCTGGTCAAAATCACCAGTGTCACCATCATTAACAGCTCCACACCCAGGGTGCCGGAGATGGCCGCCAGATGATTGCCATGCACGTTAATCTGAGTGAAAACGCCTCCGAGCAGCATCGGACCCAAACCGAGTGCCGATTGCTGTACGGTGGATAACACCGCACTGCCCGCGCCCGCCTGATGATGCGGTACACCGCTCATGCCAATGCGGTAGAAGGTGCTGACGATAAACGACTGACCGAAGCCAATCAGGATGGTGGCGGGCATCAGGGTAAAGACGCCAACATCAGGCCAGGCAAACTGGAAAGTGGCGATCAGGGCGATCAAACCGACCATCTGGATACCGCAGCCCATCAATAGCGTGGTGCGTTTACCAAAACGCTCAACCATGCGCGTCGAACGCATCGCGCCGATAAAGTAGGCAGCGCCCAGTGCAATGAATGCGTTGCCAGACTCAAACGCGGTTAAACCGATGCCCGACTGCAGCGTCAGCGCCACCGCAAACATAAAGCCGCTCCAGCAGGAGAAGAACAGTACCGCCAGGGTTAAACCAAAACGAACGCTTGGCAGACGCAGCAGCGAAGGGGGCAGCAACGGCGAACCGCCTTCTGCTTCCAGACGCAGCGAACTCTGACGCAGGCGATGCAATAACACCGGGAAAAGCACCAGCAGCAGAATGCACGGCCATGACCAGTGCAGCAGCGGACCGAGCGCCAGGGCCAGCATCAAACAGCCAATCGCGCCTGCAAGCAGCAAGGTGCCGCTGACATCGACCGGCACGCGCTGATGATTGTGGGTTTCAGGCACAAAACGTCGCGCCGTGATCAGCACAAACAGGCAAATCGGCAGGTTGATCAGGAACACGCTGCGCCAGCCGTAGCCGCCAATATCCGCTTTGATCAGGAATCCGCCTAACACCTGGCCGATGATAAATGCCAGCCCGCCAATGCCGCCGTAAAGGCCAATGGCGCGTGCGTGCTCCCTGCCCTTCATAGTGACATGCATGGTGGCGAGGATTTGCGGCACGATGAAAGCCGCGCCGACGCCCTGCAATGCGCGAGCAAACATCAACAAACCGACGCTGTTGGCGATGCCGCATAATAAAGATGCAATACCGAAGATCCATACTCCCGCCAGGAAGACCCGACGACGTCCATAATTATCCCCCAGGCGTCCGCCCATCGCCAGGCAGATGGCGAAAGCAATGCCATACACGGCGACAATCAGCGCCAGCTCAATCGATGTGGCGCGCAAAGTATGCGCCATGGCATCCAGCGCCACATTGACAATGGAAAAATCGATCATGGGCAGCAGTTGCCCTGCCAGCAGGACCACCAGTCCCGCGCGTTGAAGTTGCGATGTGTGCATCGGTTTTAACCTTGTTTTTAAGTGCAGTACGGCATAGCATCACCTAACTATTAAACGGGTACCAGTTCTTGTTTATCATGGTATAAATACTACCCGTCTCGTTTGGAGATCTGCTCATGAGCACGGCTACTGCCCCCGTCACGGCTGAACACAACAATCGAAAACTGCTTGGCACTTTTTTACGCACGCGCCGTGAAAGTCTCGACCCTAACCGTCTGGGTTTGCCACATATGCGTCACCGCCGCACGCCCGGTCTGCGCCGTGAAGAAGTGGCGCAGTTAGCGGATGTTGGCGTGACCTGGTATACGTGGCTGGAACAGGGGCGTGATATCAAAGCCTCGCCGAAAACCCTGACGGCGATTGCCACGGCATTGCAGTGCAACGATGTGGAAACCCAACATTTGTTTTCCCTTGCCGGACACTCGTTGCCCTCGGTGCGGGTGGCCGCTGCCTGCTGCAAAATCGCGGCACATAATCAGCAGATGCTGGACGCCATCCAGTTACCGGCGATTATCGAAACCCCGCGTTTCGATATTCTCGGTTACAACGCCGCGTGGTGTGCGCTGATGGATGTGGATCTGGCCGGGATTGCTGTGGAAGATCGTAACTGCATCTGGCTGGCGTTCAATCATCCTGCCTGGCGCAAAGCGATGAGCGACTGGGACGACGTGATGCCACAAATGGTGGCGATGTTTCGAGGGCAGATGGGCGAACACCTTGGCGATCCGCACTGGGAAAGTTTTCTCGCTCGTTTGCTGAATAGCTCGGATGAGTTCGCGCAAACCTGGCAGCGCTACGAATTGGGCAAGGTAGAAAACCGCCTGAAGCGTTTCTATCGCGAGGAAGTGGGTGAGATGACGCTGCGCCAAAATAACTGGTGGTCTGCTTCACGTAACGGTGATCGTTTGCTGGTGTATGTACCGGATGATGAGCAGAGTGCGGCGTCGCTGCAGAAATTGATGAAACTGTAAAAATCGGCCTCCTCAACACTATGCTCAACATCCAGTGATGCAAACGGCTGGAGCGGTCTTCAGGCCGCTGCAGCCGCACAACCTCAGAGTTACGTCAGGGCTTCGAATTACCAGCGTTTTTCCGCAAACCAGGCCACCAGCCATTCGGTCAGGGCACTGATTTTCGCCGACTGAAGTTGGCTGGAAGGTTTCATCAGCCAGACGCCATCTTCCCCAACTGCCTGCCAGTCTGATAGCACCGGCACCAGCGATCCCTCGGCCAGTTCCTTTTGCACCAGCCAGTTG
Organism: Erwinia sp. S63; assembly: GCF_016625195.1. Classification (GTDB taxonomy): domain Bacteria; phylum Pseudomonadota; class Gammaproteobacteria; order Enterobacterales; family Enterobacteriaceae; genus Pantoea. Next base: position 281,538 of record NZ_JACVUP010000003.1, on the reverse strand, counting down.
GCCGCCAGTAATACGCCCATGCCTGCCTGCGCGGCCAGCACCAGTGCATCCATTTCATCGCTTTCAAAACGCGTTTGCACCGGTACCGCGATTTGATGGCCGCCTTTCTCCAGCCGCCATTCCGGCCAGCTGTGCATCGGGGTAAATCCCAGACAGTCGTGTTGGCGGAGATCCTGGGGTTGGCTTAGCGCAGGATGACGATCCAGATAATCTGGCTCCACGCACAGCATTCGGCTGGTATCCGCCAGCATACGCGCGATCAGTCGGCTATCCGTGAGCACGCCGATGCGGATCGCCATATCAAAATTATCCCCCAATAAATCGACATAACGGTCGCTGCAATTCAGCACGATGCGAATATCGGGATAGGCCTGCAAAAAACCGGGTAATGCCTGCGCCACCCAGCTGCGACCGAATGAGGCTGGCACGGTTAAGCGGATGGTGCCCGCCGGACGCGCTGCCAGGGCCCGCGCTTCTTCTTCCGCTTCCCGCAATAGCTCATCAGCAAGTTCGATCTTCTGCCGATAGCGCTGCCCTTCCTCCGTGGGACGGATGCGCCGCGTGGTGCGCTCGATCAGCCGAATGCCCAGCCGCTTTTCTAACGCAGCTATACGGCGGGAAACCACTGAAACATCGCGTCCAAGCGCACGCGCGCCAGCGCTGAAGCTGCCTGCGCGCACCACCGCTAAAAACGCTTCGCGTTGGCGGAAATCGTCATCCTGCATTATTGCTCCCTGTGCAACAGTGATTTGGTTTTGGCATTGATTATAGCGCCTGTTTTCGCGACACACTGACTGTACTTTGAAAACGCGAGAAGTTTATGCGAGCTATCCAATTAACTGCGTCCAACATTGATGCCCTGAATATCACTGAGTTACCGCGCCCACAGCCGGGTCATGGCGAGGTGTTGATTCGCCAGTATGCGGTGAGCCTCAACTACCTCGATTTGGCGCTGGCAACCGGTCAGTTTGGTGCCATCGCGCAGCCGATCATTCCGGGGGCTGACAGCGCAGGAGAGATTGTTGAATTGGGATCGGGGGTAAGCGGCTGGCAAGTCGGCGAGCGCGTCGTGCCGGGTATGATGCAAAACTGGCATGCAGGTTTGATTCGCACTGAACATCATCATGCCCTGCGCGGTGTGACCGGTAATGGCGGGTTAGCGGAGTTCGCCACGGTTCCGGCTGCTTCTTTAGTGCGCATCCCTGATTTTCTCAGTTGGCAGCAGGCCGCCACACTGCCGATCGCTGCGACGACGGCCTGGAACGCCATCGTACGTGGCAAAGTTAAGCCCGGCAGTACGGTGCTGCTGCTCGGGACGGGAGGCGTGAGTCTGTTTGCGCTGCAATACGCTAAAGCAGCGGGCGCACGGGTGATTATGCTCTCCTCTTCCAATGAAAAACTGGCGCGGGTGAAAGCACTGGGTGCCGATGAAGGCATTAATTACCGTGATGAACCGGACTGGGATAAACAGGTGCTGGAACTGACGCACGGTCAGGGTGCGGACCTGGTGCTGGAATCCGTGGGTGCGGCGACTTTTGCTAAATCGATCAATGCGGCGGCCTATAACGGGACGATCTTTGTGATTGGGTTTGTGGGTGGTGCAGAGTTAACGGTGCCGGTACTGCCGATTATGCAGAAGATGTTGAATATTGTCGGGAATAACACAGGCTCAACGGCGGATTTGCGGGCGGCAGTAAGAGCGATTGAGACTTCAGGGATTGTGCCGGAGGTTGATCGGGTGTTTGGTTTTGCGGACACGCAGCAGGCTTATCGATACCTGCAATCTGCAGGGCATGTTGGGAAAGTGGTGATTGATTTGAGCGTTTGAGGGCGCTTCTTACGGCTCATACGTTCAGGACTCAGGCCTCGGAACCTGCGGGGGTACCGCTGTTGAGGGCCATCATGAGCTCTATGATATTATCGCAATCGCTGATAAGGCGATGTATGAAGGAAAAAAAAGGAGTAGGAACTGTTGCCTGGTCTTCGATCCGGATGAAGGGATTAAAACCGTCATTCCCTCTCACCTTCCCGCCATATAAGGGCAACCCTGGGCATGTTTGTGAATCAACATGCATGCGCGGGGGCGCGATTGTCCAGAATGCAGCGAGACTTAGGCCTACTGCCAATTAGTACGCGGGGGCAACAGCGAGACAAACGATTCAATCTTATGAATTCACTTGCTTTCGCTCCTTCACATAGCGCCAGAAGCGTTCCGCCGTCAGATTTAAACGCGCGCCGGAGCGATAAACATAAGCCGAAATCTTCAGCGAAAGGCTGTGATCCATAATCGCCAGCCTTCTCTCCTCCAGCTCACGCTGAATCGAGTAATCTGGCAGCCAGCCTACAGCATCGCCTTTCAGGATCATTCTCTTCAGCAACTCGCTCATCGAAGAGACAAACGTCAGGATAAAGGTGGTGTTTGGTATGCGATCAATTACCTGATTGACCTGACGTCCCATGTAGCTGTCATTGGCATACTTGACCAGCGGTAGTGTGTCGCCATTGATTGAGAATATCGGCTTACCGTGCTGGTCACAGGGTGAGACCAGGTGCAGAGCGGAATCGAAAATTTTATGATTGATGAACGGGTAGTTCATCAACTCTTCATTATAAAAAGATAGGATAAAATCACTTTTCCCTTCTTTAAGATTAAAGACTGCATCGTTGACGTTAATCGATTCAACAAAGAACACCTTATCCGGGCTGTCACGGTAATCCGCGAGTATGTCGGGCAGCAGCAGGACAGAAAGCGAAGGCGCCGCATCAATACGGATACTTTGCTTTAACTTATCTTCACCCTTAATGCGGCTGATCTGGAAGTCCATATCATCGAGCATATTTCTGGCATAGCCGACAAATATTCTGCCCTGTGGCGTCAACTGCGGAGGATTAACTTCACGATTGAAGACGCTGAAACCCAAGTTAGATTCCAGTGCCTGAATCCTTCTGCTAAACGAGGATTGCGAAATATTTCGTCTTTCTGCCGCAAGGGTAAAGCTGCGGCATTCTTCTAAAGCAATCACATCATAGAACCACTTCACTTCGAGGTTACTTAGCACTTCTTCGCTCCAATTACAGCCCCCATTTCTATGCAATTCTTACATGACAAATGATTTATATGCAATTTCTGCATCAAAAAGCCAGTGCTACTATCCATCCCCTACTCGGGTCGGCCCTTGCCGCCTCGCCAATCATCCAATGAGTCAGGGTATTTTATGAGCGCAATTAAATCTGTCATGCAACACCTCTCAAGCCTTGGCATCAACGATGTCAGCGAGATCGTTTATAACCCGAGTTACGAATTGCTGTTCGAGCATGAAACGTCAGCCGATCTTGAAGGCCCGGCGCGCGGAATTTTGACGACGTCTGGTGCAGTGACGGTTGATACCGGTGAGTTCACTGGCCGTTCTCCACGCGATAAGTACATCGTTCGCGACGATGTGACGCGCGATACCCTTTGGTGGTCCGATGCTGGCCTGGGGCGTAATGATAACAAACCGATGTCCACTGAAGTGTGGGCACACCTGAAATCGCTGGTAACCGATCACTTATCTGAAAAAGCGCTGTATATCGTTGATGCCTGGTGTGGTGCCAGCGCTGATACCCGTCTGGCAGTGCGTTTTGTCACTGAGGTAGCCTGGCAGGCGCACTTTGTCAAAAACATGTTTATCGCACCGACCGCCGAAGAACTGGCAAGTTTCACCCCAGACTTCACGGTGATTAACGGTGCCGGTTGCGTGAATCCGCAGTGGCAGGAGCAAGGGTTGAACTCAGAGAACTTTGTTGCCTTCAACCTGACAGAGAATATCCAGCTGATTGGCGGGACCTGGTACGGCGGCGAGATGAAAAAAGGGATGTTCTCCGTGATGAACTACCTGCTGCCGCTGAAGGGTATTGCGTCAATGCACTGCTCAGCCAACCGTGGCGAAAAAGACGACGTGGCGCTGTTCTTTGGCCTTTCCGGCACCGGTAAAACCACTCTGTCGACCGATCCGCGCCGCCAGTTGATTGGTGATGATGAGCACGGCTGGGATGCAGACGGCGTATTCAATTTTGAAGGCGGCTGCTACGCCAAGACCATCAATCTGAAAGCGGAATCTGAACCGGAAATTTATGGCGCTATTCGCCGTAACGCGCTGCTGGAGAACGTTGTCGTCCTTGAAGATGGCAGTGTGGATTATGCCGATGGCAGCAAAACTGAGAACACCCGTGTCTCTTATCCGCTGTCGCACATCGAGAATATCGTGCAGCCGGTGTCTCGCGCGGGTCAGCCTTCACGCATTATCTTCCTTGCTGCGGACGGATTCGGCGTGCTCCCTCCGGTTTCACGTTTAACGCCAGAGCAGATGCAGTATCACTTCCTGTCAGGTTTCACCTCCAAGCTGGCGGGTACAGAGCGCGGCATTACCGCCCCGACACCGACGTTCTCTGCCTGCTACGGCGCAGCTTTCCTGATGCTGCACCCAACGCAGTATGCTGATGTGCTGCAGGAGAAGGTCGCACAGAGCGATGCTGAAGTGTGGCTGGTGAATACCGGTTGGAACGGGGCGGGTGAGCGTTTGTCGCTGAAAGATACGCGCCAAATCGTCAACGCCATCCTGGAAGGGGAAACCGGTGCATTGCGTGAAGAAACGCTGCCGATCTTTGGCCTCGCCATTCCGCAGGAGATTGCTGGCGTCAATGTGAACACACTCGATCCGCGTAACGGTTGGGCGTCCCCGGCAGAATGGCAGGAAGCAGCCGAGAAACTGGCACAGCTGTTTATCAATAACTTTAAGCAGTACAGCAACAACGAGGCCGGTGCGCGTATTGCGCAGGCAGGTCCGCATTTGTAGTTAATGGCATAAGATGGGTGTCACACAGTGGCACTCCGTCGCCGCCAATAAAGCGCTAAAAGCTGACTGAACTGACGCTGCCCCGCGTAAAATCGCCGGGCAGTTTTTTACTTTCTTCATTAAGACATTTTCCGCCGGGTGGGATTTAGCGCAATTACAGATTCATGTTTGCACCATGGTGGGCATTAGTTCAGTTACTCGTTGAGGAACGGTGTGTAACTGTTAAGTAAGGGGCCAGAAGTTTGAGTAAGGTTCACATATCTTTAATTGAGATAACGGAAAGCGTCTTTTGTAAAACCGACCATTGTCCGTCCAACCACATAAAGCCATGCCGTTTTCACATTCAAGTATCACCATGGTTTTTATTCTCTTCCGGCGGCGTACAATTGTGCCAACGCCAGTCACGATGATACCTGCTTCGAAAAGTTACCATTATCATCACTTGCATTTAATAGTACCGATCTGACGATGAAGTGATTACTACTTCTGAGATCTTCAATATTTGGCTGAATTTTTCCGTATACCCGCATCCCTTCAATCATCATGAATATGCTGATTGCCATTACTCTTGCTTTCTCATCCTGACGAAATATTTTCTGCGTCTGGCCTGCAACTAAAATCTTCTCTAATTGATCGATTATTTTATTGAATTTAAATACAACTTTTTCTTTTACCTCTTCATCTCCCGGTAAGAGTTCGCTAGCAGCGGAAATAGTGAAACATCCTTTCTCTCCATCAGGAGATGCGGTTAACTGAGCCACAAATTCAAGTGTTTCACGCAACGCGTTTTCTGGGGATAACACTGTTTCACGTTGCTCTCCTCTGGAAACACCCTCATTCATGTATTGCTGCAATGCAGCAAGATAGATAGCCCGTTTATCTGGATAAAGTTTATAAATGCTTGCGCTAGCAAGACCTGACGCTTTCATGAGATCAGACATAGACGTTGCCTGATATCCTTGTTGCCAAAAGCATTCGAGCGCGATGTTTAAAAAATCTTCTGGGTCGAACTCTCTTGGCCTGCCGACGGGTGCCTTCATATCATCCTCCATAGCTTTTGATGATTGTAGATCGATCAATCTACAATTGAAAGCACGTTCAAATGATCTATTGCTTTAAGAGTACTGCGCGTGCTGCACTGCAACTTAGACAGACACTGGAAAGTCTGTCACAGCCACGTCAGGGAGAACTGCGAATTGGGATGACCAGCAACTGAATCGCCACAGGTTTAACGAACTTAGCTCTCCATCCAGTTCAACTTCCTGACGCCTGTCTGATACTCCGTAACACGGACAAAACCAAATTTGATCATCCAGGGCGTCATGAAGAGTGCCCGTTGAAATTACCACCGGGCACATCGTTAAACTCATGCTGCTTTATAACGAGCTTCCAACTTATCTAAAAAGCCAAACAGCACCTGATTCATCTCGCTGTAATCGTGTGCACGCAGTTCTTCTGGCGTATTAACGAAGCGGTATTCAGCCGCACGGCTCAGATCTTTCTCTGAATGCGCGATCAGCATTTCCACAACCTCCAGCGTTAATTCCATATGGCACTGGAAGCCAAAAACCCGGTCTGAATACGCCACAATTTGACGCGGGCAACCTTCGCTGTAAGCGATGATTTTTGCCTCAGATGTCAGACCCGGCATGTCGTTATGCCAGTGCCCCACTTCCAGCGTGCTGGCAAAGTGAGAGAACATTTCGTCCTTGCTGCCCTCTTCTGTCAGCGTGATCGGGAATTTACCAATCTCTTTTTCAGGGCTGTGCGCGAAAGATGCGCCTAGCGCTTCACCAATCAGTTGTGAACCGAGACAAATACCGATAACGGCTTTACCGGTTTGAACAGCCGAAGCAATCAGTGCCTGTTCACCTTTCGCATCAAAGTGCGGGCACTCTTCTAATGTGGTGGACGGATCCTGTGGCCCTCCCATCACAATCAGAAAATCAATGTCTTCCGCGTTTGCTGGCAGCCTGTCGCCTGCATAAACGCGTGAGTAAGTCACATCATGACCGTGATTGTTGGCCCATGTTTCGTAGGCGCCGGGTGCTTCAAAATTTTCATGTACGATGAAATGTACGCGCATTGCAGAGAACTCCATGAGTAATGTACTGGCCTGTTCAGACCTTATTGGTAGCCTGAATCTGACGCTGCTGTGACAGAATCCCAGCCAGGGATTTAGCGATTAACTCTGTTTCCGGTGCATCAAGCTCAGAGACGGTGATCCGAAGCCCTGAACTCGTGCTGTCCAGCATGAACCCTTCTCCGCCGCGAACCAGCCAGCCGCGTTGCGCCATTTGCATCACCGTTGCCGCACTGTTGTGCGCTAAAGGAATCCACACGTTTAAGCCGTCGTGATGTTCTGAAACAGTGACGCCGTGCTGTTTCAACGCGCTGACCAGCAATTCTCGTTGGCCCAAATAGCGCCCGCGTGCGGCCAGAATGGATTTTTGAAAGTCAGGCGAACGCATATGGCCCGCAGCCATATCTTGCAGAATATGGCTGACCCAGTTTGTTCCGGCATTCAGGCGTTGACGCAGACGTTGTGACGTTTCTTCATCACTGGCAACAAAGGCCATGCGCATATCAGGACCAAGAAACTTCGACAGGGAGCGGATGAGCACCCAGTTACGGGCATTTGCCGGAACAATATGGTGATAATCCTGTGTTGAGAGCAGGGAAAAGTGGTCATCCACGATCACCAGTACCTGCGGATAACTTGCCAGCAAAGTGCGTATGCCCTCTGCCCTGCCAGCGCTCAGGCCAAAGCCGGTTGGATTGTGGGCGCGAGGGGTGATGATCACCGCCTGGACACCCATAGAAAGCTGACGTGACAGCGCCTCAATCTGCATGCCTTCCGCATCCATTGCCACAGGTGCAGCCTGAAGACGGTTGTGTCTCAGCGTGCTAATGCTACTGAGGAAGCAGGGGTCTTCAACCGCCACGCGATCGCCCGCGATCAGGTAACTGGCAAGCACCCTCTCAACCGCATCAACCGCGCCGTTGGTCAGATTTAATTCAAAAGGAACATCGAGATCGGGCTGTAGCCATTCGAGACCCGCCGCCTCAAGTTCAGGCCGGATTTCCGGCTCGCCGTACAAACCCGGTGTATTTTGAATATGCGTAACAAGCTGGTTAACAGAGGGAAGAACCGAGGCAGCAGGATTGCCACTGGCAAGATCGCGTATCGCCAGGCCCGGTGCGCTACCTTCGATATCAATTGCCGAGATGGGTTCACGCACAATGGTGCCGTTTCTGCCTCTCGATATGACAAAGCCAGCATCCGTCAGGCGCTTGTAAGCCAGGGCAACCGTATTACGATTAATGTCCAGCTCACCGGCTAAATCACGCAGTGTGGGAAGCATTGAGCCGGGAACGAGTTCACCGGACTGAATCATTGCGCGGATCTGGTCGAAAATATCACCCGCTGTTTTTCCGTTTATCTTCATTGATCTGGTACAAATAATAATTTGGCCTAGGTCAATGTTAATTGACTGTAGGAGGCTTGTCTACACGTCGTGAAAAACACCAAATAAATACCTCAAATCCTGACACACAGCCCCGCCACGGCATGCAAAATCGCTGGCCACGCTGGCGATATACCCTGTTAGCGCATCGATTCTTCTAGCGATCGCTGCTGTAAATATCTGGCCGCGTGATGGTCCACGCATAATCAGGACGATTGACCGGCTCGTAGCCAAATTTCTCATAAAGCCATGGCGCTGTAGTGGTGAACAACATGATTCTGCGCAGCTTGTTAAAGAGAGGATGGTCATGAATGCACGTCATTAGCCACTTTCCCAGGCCCTCTCCCTGATGTTCTTCCAGTACATATACATCACACAGATAGGCGAAGGTCGCATGATCTGTTACGAGCCGGGCAAATCCGACCTGAGATTGATGATGATAAATGCCGAAATTCAGGCTGTTTTGAACCGAAGAGGTGACTGTTTTCAAGTCTATGCCTTTCGCCCATGTCGACCGCGTCAGATACTGATGTATCGCCTCTACATCCAGCTTTGCGATATCTGTACTAACGAAATATTCATTTTGATGCCATTCATGGATTGATGGAAGCGTCACTTTTTGCTCCAAATAACTTATTCAGTCGTGCTGGAATCCTATCATAAGGGATTACCATGGGTTCTGATGTATATTGCTCTCATGACCCGATGTTGCTGAACTCGATCCGAGTTAATTAACTGGGCGTGAGTTATCGCTGCTATCTAATAAACTGGATTATGAAAATTCTGCAAAATTAAATGGGTTTTCATTGAGGACTTTGGCATGACCCCCTTTCATCAACTTACCGCCACCAGCCTGAGCGGCCAGCTTATCTCAATGGCGGATTACGCTGGCAAGCTGGTTTTGGTAGTGAATACCGCCAGCCATTGCGGCTTCACGCCACAGTACGCAGGCCTTGAAGCGCTTTATAAGAAGTACGCCGCCCAAGGGCTGATGGTGCTGGGGTTCCCTTGCAATCAGTTCGGTAAGCAGGAGCCCGGAGACGCCGACGCGATCTCGCAAACCTGCCACATCAACTACGGTGTGAGTTTCCCGATGTTCGAGAAGGTGGAGGTCAACGGAGCGGCTACGCATCCGGTGTTTGGTTATCTGAAAAACGAATTACCCGGCGTGCTAGGTGGTCGGATCAAGTGGAATTTCACCAAATTCCTCATCGGACGTGACGGCAAACCCATTAAGCGTTTTGCACCGATTACCACGCCAGAGAAAATGGAATCTGCGATTATAGCTGCACTTGAAATCTAATTATTCCTGAGCGTCATTCGCGCTGAAAGCGTTTAATCTAAATAATATATTTCCCTACTTCTTTCAGCGCAGAAAATTCTAGTTTTGCTACCGGCAAGTCAGATTTTGTCGTTTGACGCGCGGCTATAAATCAGTTTAACATCCACACCACTGTATAAAAAAACAGGTTCAGCATCATGACCCTAACTTTAGTTGGCGAGAAAATCAGCAAAAATCGGTTCACCGGTGAGAAAATTGAAAACAGTACCTTCTTGAACTGTGACTTTTCTGCTTGTGATCTTAGCGGTACTGAATTTACTGGCTGCACTTTTTACGATCGTGAAAACCAGAAAGGATGTAATTTCAGCCGCGCAACACTGAAAGATGCCATCTTCAATAGTTGCGATCTGTCTATGGCGGATTTCAGAAACATCAGTGCTCTGGGTATCGAGATTCGTAGCTGTATGGCTCAGGGAGCGGATTTTCGCGGTGCTAGCTTTATGAATATGATCACCACCCGCACCTGGTTCTGCAGTGCATACATCACCAAAACCAACCTGAGCTATGCCAATTTATCAAAGGTGGTTTTAGAGAAGTGTGAGCTATGGGATAACCGCTGGATTGGCACTCATATTCTGGGTGCAACGTTCAGTGGATCAGATCTCTCAGGCGGTGAGTTTTCTTCATTTGACTGGTCTTCTGCCATTTTCACTTATTGCGATCTGACAAACTCGGAGCTGGGTGAAATAGATGTGCGCGAAGTTGATTTGCAGGGCGTGAAGCTGGACAACTACCAGGCCTCATTAATATTGCAACATCTTGGTATCTCGGTTGTTAATTGATAATGAAAGCACAGTGACGATGCCAATCGGCCTGTGAACTTAACCAGCATTAGTGAGGCGGTCTTGCACACTGAGAACGCCCGTCCTTACGTCTCAAATCTTCGCGATAACTCCCAAACGCCCAGCCTAAAAAAAACCGTTAAATCAGGGTTTCTCCCGGCAAATTGTAAATTTATGTCTATGCTGTATCTGAATCATCAGCTATGAGCTGGATTCTCGAATCCATTTAGAGTTTTTATAATTAGACATCAATCAGAAGTGTTTGATTTTTAAGGGAAGGGTAATGCTTAGTATAAGACGTAAAAAGGTTAAACCGATGCGGTTGAAGGACGTGACAATCATTGATGATGCTCGTCTGAAGAAGGCGATTACCGCCGCCGCTCTGGGTAACGCCATGGAGTGGTTCGACTTTGGAGTTTACGGCTATGTTGCGGCCGTTTTGGGCAAGGTGTTTTTCCCGGGTGCCTCTCCGGGCCTCCAGATCATCGCCGCTTTGGGCACATTCTCCGTTCCGTTCATCATTCGTCCGCTAGGGGGAATGTTCTTTGGTGTATTAGGTGATAAATACGGCCGCCAGAAAATACTCGCCATCACCATCATATTGATGACCTTCAGCACCTTCAGCATCGGACTCATTCCTTCCTATGCCACCATCGGCTTCTGGGCACCCGTCTTGCTGCTGATTGCGAAAATGGTGCAAGGATTCTCAGTGGGTGGAGAATATACCGGCGCTTCCATCTTTGTGGCGGAGTACTCACCCGACCGCAAACGCGGATTTTTAGGCAGCTGGCTTGATTTCGGTTCGCTGGTTGGCTTCGTCTGTGGCGCTGGTGTCGTTGTGCTACTCACCACGATTCTTGGCCAGGAAACCTTTAATGACTGGGGCTGGCGCATTCCCTTCTTTATGGCGTTGCCGCTGGGCTTAGTCGGCCTCTACCTGCGTCATGCGCTCGAAGAAACTCCGGCATTCCAGAAGCATGTGGATTCACTGGAAGAAGGTTCCAAACAAGGTCTTAGTGAAGGCCCTTCCGTACCTTTCAAAGAGATCGCACGCAAGCATTGGCGAAATCTTATCTCCTGTATCGGCATCGTCATCACCACCAACGTGGCTTACTACATGTTGTTGACTTACGTGCCGAGCTATCTGACCCATAATCTGCACTATTCAGAAGACCGTGGCGTTTTAATCATTGTGGTTATCATGCTGGCGATGCTGTTTGTGCAGCCCGTCATGGGCTTACTCAGTGATAAATTTGGACGTCGTCCGTTTATCATTATTGGTAGCGTGGCAATGGTGCTGTTATCCATTCCATCCTTTATGCTGATTACCCATCACAGCCTGGCCGCACTCTTTTTTGGATTGTTGATTCAGGCGGTCATACTCAACTGTCTGATTGGCGTAATGGCCTCGACCCTTCCGGCATTGTTCCCGACTGAAGTGCGTTATAGCGCGTTGGCCAGCACTTATAACATCTCCATTTTGGTTGCGGGTATCACCCCTACCCTTACGGCCTGGTTAGTCGAGGTAACGGGCAACCTTTATATGCCAGCATGGTATTTGATGGTGGTGGGTGCGATTGGTGTGGTGACCGGTTTTACCGTGAGAGAAACTGCTAACAAACCGCTCTATGGTGACACCCCAGCTGCCTCCTCGCTTGAAGAAGCCAAAGAGTTGCTGCAGGAGCATCATGATGGCATTGAGCAACGCATCGAGGATATTGATGAACAAATTGAGGAGTTGAAGAATAAACGCCGCAATTTAGTTGCTCAGCACCCGGAAATAACGCAATAAATAATAACCGCTGCTTTAGGGCAGCGGTTTTCCCCTCAAACACTCTGCCTGACACAGAACACTCATTATCGTCTATACTTTCAGTGAGTTGGTTTATTACTTTAAATTAAACTTCGCTAATGAAGATGAAGTTGTTTTTATCAGAATCAATGAGCTGTATTAACTCAATTTCATTATTAGCGATTAGATAATTAGCAGAGAACCGGACAGACAACGGTTACTGAATTTTTAATTTACCTGACAACTATATATTGTCAGCTGAAAATGAGGGAAAATAATGCCATCGATATTTGATGAGTTATCTGACGCCCCTTCATGGGTGCCTGCTGTGTTACTTGTCACCCTCTCGCTTGTCGCGGGATTTCTGGCTCGATTTTTACTGCTTAGGTTTATACGTTATTGGCAGGATCGCGACAGGAAACTGTTTAAGTCACTTGAGAAGCATCTTCGTGGATCAATGTTTCTGTTTATTCCACTTATGTTAATCAACGTCGGAGCCGAGTATGTGAATATTCACCCCGATTCGCTTTCGTTTATTACCCCCACACTGAATGTTTTTATCATTCTGTCATTGTGCTCGATCTTAATTAGATTGACCAATGTCGCGCAGGACATGCTATTTATTCGCTATGATATTAATCTGTCGAACAACCTGCGCGCCAGAAAGATTCGCACCCAGATCATTTATGTCAAAAAGGTCGCGATTGTTCTGCTTGTGTCCTTCTGCCTTTCCCTGATTCTTATCAGCATTCCCGGCGTAAGAAAATTCGGCACCACTATCCTCGCCGGAGCTGGGGTGGCCGGCATCATTATCGGTTTTGCGTTGCAGAAATCACTGGTTAATTTGTTTGCCGGCATTCAGATCGCTTTCACACAACCGATCAAAATTGATGATGCGGTTGTGGTTGAAAATGAATGGGGTTGGATTGAGGAGATCAACCTGACCTATGTTGTAGTGCGTATCTGGGACCTGCGCCGACTGGTGCTGCCAATTACCTACTTTACCGAGAACGCCTTCCAGAACTGGACGCGCAATAATGCCCAAATATTGGGTTCAGTATTTCTATATCTTGATTACTCGATGCCACTCGAACCGCTGCGTCAGCATTTTGAAAAAGTCTTGAGTGAAACCAAACTTTGGGATCAACAAACGCAGGTGCTTCAGGTGACTGATACCACTGATAAAACCATGACGATTCGTTTATTGATGACAGCGCAGAACTCCCCGACGGCCTGGGATTTGCGCTGCTACGTGCGCGAGAGGATGATTGAGTTTATTCAACAGAATTATCCGCAGAGTCTTCCTCATGTGCGGGCGACGTTGACCGAGGCCGCAGAATCGAATAACACGAAAACTCAATCTTAGATCACCCATTTTTCTGCACTTTAGAGTAGCAGTTCATACATGGGTAAGTATCTACGTTGGGACACGAGCAGGGTGGACATCGCCCTGCTGTCGTCCTCAGTCCTTTTCGCCTAAAACAACAACAAAACAGACGGTCCAAAGCCGCCAGTCCTTCTTTAGTGCCCACGCCGCGCCCGCATCATCGCAAGCCGAAACTGGCGGACATCCTGTGGTGTCCAGCAGCGGCAGGATAAAGGCGCGGTGTCGTCAACCGCGGCGGGAAGTGGGACTTTCTCTAGCGTGCCACGATTGCAAATCGCACAGGCTAAAGTGGCGGAGGGTACGCCAAGATAGCGCGCCACCTCCGGCAAGGTCATCAGTGTAGTACGCATCATAACCTCCTCGTTGCATGTGATTTAACTGACATGGTTGAGCAGTTTTGAGCGTAATTTTATGATCGCGATCAGGTGATGAATTATTTTTGGTTAAAAAATAATCACAGCGTCATCAGCATCTCGTGCCACGCCATGCCGCCGTGATCGGACGCCGAAGGTTTGATGTACTGATAGCCGAACTTCTTATACAGATCAACATGATGGGTTTTGCACATCAAATGGATGGTCTGCTTATCCATCTGCTTCATAAGCTTGATGAACTGTTGCATCATCAGTGTGCTGTACCCTTTGCCCTGATAGGCCGGATCGAGCACCACTGACATAATCACCACGTTAGGTGCTGCAGGATCGTGCCCGATTAACTCCTTAAATTCTTCATCTGACATCACCACATCCCATGCACAACCTGCATTGATAAAGCCAATGACTTGACCCTCGCTTTCAAGGCACATAAATCCCTGCGGATACTGCGCGATACGGGTGGCAATTTTCTCGCGTGTGGCAGCCTCATCTCCTTCGTAGGCATCAATTTCAATGGCATAACAGCGATCAACATCGGCTAAGGTGGCTTTTCTAAACGTTAAATTCGACACAACAACCCTCTGGATTAACATCACAATGCACGCTATTTTACCGACAAATCACCATGAACCTACTGCATTGTCTTCAGGATAATCATGAACAACGTGCATCTCATGCTGCGCCAACTCGACCTCAATTTACTGCTGGTGTTTGCCGCGCTCTATCGCCAGCGCAGTGTCACCGCCGCCGCAAATGAATTGGCCTTCAGTCCCTCGGCATTAAGTCACGCGTTGGCACGCCTGCGTGTCTCACTGGACGATCCGCTTTTTATCCGCCAGGGAAATGCAATGTTACCCAGCGCGAAAGCGGAACTGCTCGCGCCTGGCATTATCAATGCCCTGGACGCGCTGGTGGAGAGCCTTAACAGCCGAAACGATTTTGACCCGCTCACCAGCCATCAGGTTTTCCGCTTTGCCGTGACGGATTACACTGCTACCGCCCTTCTGCCCACATTGATTGCCCATCTGCAACAGCAGGCACCCAATGTAGTGATCAAGGTGGTGTATTCACGCGGCTACGATGCGTTTGAGGATTTGATGGCGGGCAAGGTGGATTTTGCCATCGGTTTTGAGGATGAAGTCACCACCCCAAGACGTGGCATCAACACTATCGAATGTTTCGAGGATAACTACGTGGTTGCAGTTCGCCAGGGGCATCCGTTTATCCGCGATGCGCTCACCTATGAGGATTACCTGCGCGTGGGGCATGTGGTGGTTAATCCGTGGAATGAGCAACGTGGCGTGATTGACCGAATACTCGACGCGCAAGGAATTCAGCGCAAAGTGGTGGTGGAACTGCCGAGTCTGATGACTGCACCATTAATCATCGCCAGTACTGATCTGGCGATCGCGTTACCGCAACGTGCCGTGACATCCTTGTTTGGCGCGGCGGATTTGAACATTTTCCCGACGCCCTTTCCTACCCCGCATTATGCGCTGCGCGTTTACTACAATCCGGCGCTGGCGAACAGCGCCGGACATCAATGGCTACGCGAACAAATTGTGCAGGTCGTGTGAATCACGCCAGTTCCACAACCCGATTTTCACGTGCGCTAACAAAAGCAGCATCCAGTACCGCCAGGACTTCAATCGCCTGTTCCGGCGTCACCGGAGGTTCGCTGCCATTGCGCACCGCCTGAGCAAAAGCTTCGTAATAGGCGTGATAGGCACCCTGTTCAGAAGGCACCCGTTCTGAGCCTTGCGGCGTATTGAGCGTGCCCCAGTGCTCAGGCTGCTCATAGCCCCATGCATCCCGATCGTCCGCCGGTCGCAGGCCCGCAAAAATGGCCTGCGCCTGCACATCCGTCCCTTGTGAAACAAAGCTGCCGGCATCGCCATACAGACGAAACTCACGGCAAACAAAGCGATTCAGTTTGGTGGCGGAAAGATAGGATTTAGTCCCGTTGTGATGGGTCAGCGTCAGCACAAAGCTGGCGTCGGTCGGCCCTTCCGGCAGGTCGATAATATCCAACTGAGCATAAACCGATTTTACCGGCCCCAACAGGAACAGCGCCTGATCGACAATATGACTGCCTAAATCACGCAGCAAACCGCCGGTTTCGCCGCCTTCGAGGGTATTGGCATCGTTAAAATCCATACGATTATGCATACGCCACACTTTGCCCACGCGATTTTGCTCAATCAGTTTTTTTAGCGTGCGCACATCATGGTCAAAACGACGGTTGTGATACACGCTCAGTACGACGCCTTTCGCTTTCGCGGCATTGGCCAGCTCACGCCCCGTTTTCGCATCAGGTGCAAAGGGTTTGTCAGCAATCACCGCCACACCGGCTGCAATCGCTTCCAGCACCAGTTCACGGCGGGTTTGCGGTGGTGTCGTGATCGTGACGGCATCGACACCTGCCGCCAGCATGTCGGTCAGGCTGGCATAAATCGGAATGTCGGGAAAATCCGCTTTCACGCGTGCAATAGTGGCTGGCGCACGCGCCACGATGCCCGCTAACTCCACGCCCTCAGCCGCATTAATAAATGGCGCGTGAAAGTGTTTGCCGCCCGTTCCATAGCCCACGATACCGATTTTCATGCTGCCTCCTTGTGATAGAGAAGAGTGGTAAGGCAATCAGTAATAACATAATCGCAACACCTAAAACTGCTCGCCCACGCAAAAATGGCACAAAAATATCATTTTTAGGAAAAATGGCTTTACTGTGCCGCAGGGAAGTTGCGTTTAATCGGCGCAAAGTCACTGGCGTTTTTGCCTAATAGTCGCTGAGGGCGGAAATCTGCCAGTAACTCACTGGCCTGATCCTGCACCAGTTCCTGTGCCACCAGCTTGCCAATCAACGGTGACAACGTGATTCCACTGTGTGTCACTGCCACATACACACGCTGATGAGGCGTGACGTAGCCGATGGCAGGTAATCCATCCGCCGGTCTTGCGCGCTGTCCGATGACAATGTTTTCAATCTGCAATTCGCCAGCGTTCGCAAACAACGCCTGATAGCGATCGCGGAACTGTTGGGCAATATCCCCATGGAGCGAAGGTGGCGAAGCAGGATCGGCGAAATCGTCCAACTCCAGAGCTTGTAATAGCAACCGCCCGCCGCCATCCGGGCGCACGTTGAGCTGTGGCGAAATCAGATTGGATGCCAGCGATAGCGGCTGTGGCGCAGTTCGCGCGAGGAAGCTACAGGCCACCGCATTGGGTTTGCTAGTGTCGAGTAGCGCCAGATCAAGATGGAGGGTGTTAAGCAGTTGATTGGCCCAGCGGCCGGTGGCAATCACCACGCGATCGCCCTGCCACTGCTCGCCATTTGTCAGATGCAGCGTGACGCCATCAGCCTGTTCGCTAACACGTTCAATCGCATGTTGTTGATGTAATACCGCTCCATTGGCACGCGCTTCAGACCAGAGTCGCGACAGATACAGCGCCGGATGCAATACCGATTCCGTTGGGAAATGCCAGCCGCTGCCACTTACCGCCTGTAAACGCAAATCCGGCACTTCACGCTGCAACTCATCCGCTGTCACCTCGCGCGCCGGATAGCCCAGCGATTGCAGTGAGGTAGCGCGTTGTCGCAGCCTCTGCTGCGCCTCGCCTTCTGCCGCCCACTCCCAGGTGCCACAGGTTTCCAGCCAGCGCAGACCATTGGTTTGCGAGAGCTGCAAACGCGTGTGTTCTTCCATTGAGAGGGCATTGAGCTGGTGATAACTGAGCGGTTGTTTACCGTTGGAGTTGACCCAGGCGAAGGTGGTGCTGCTGGTGCCAGCACCAATATGCTGCTGTTCAAAAATCGTGACCTGTACGCCCTGCAAGGCTAATGCGCGCGCCACCGCTAAACCGATGACGCCGCCGCCCACTATCGCAATCTTTTGAGTTGTCATGAATGGCTCCTGAATGAATAGCCCTATCATAACAACGTTCACCGGCAGAGATTGCAATTGCTATATAACGCTTATTGCGCTGGATATAAGAAAATCCTCTGATGCCAGAGAATAAATCTATACCGCCGTCAGCATTTTTCCGTTTGAGAAATAGGCCAGCAAATTCTCCAGCACATTATTTGCCATGCCTTCACGGGTTTCATGGGTGGCACTGGCAATATGCGGCGTTAATAACACATTATCTAATTCACGCAGCACAGGATGAATAACCGGCTCTTGCGGGAAAACATCCAGCGCGGCGCCTTTAATCACACCCTGCTGCAATGCCTGGATGAGATCGTTTTCATTCACCACCGTGCCGCGAGCGATGTTGATCAGCACACCTGATTTCCCCAACGCTGCCAGCACTTTTGCATCCACCAGATGGATATTTTCCGGGCTACCCGGCAGCGCCAGCACCAGGAAATCACTGAATGCCGCCAGTTGTTCTATATTCTCGCAGCGTTGATAAGGCACATTTTTCTGGCTGCGCGCGGTGTAAGCGATCTCCATACCAAATGCTTCAGCCCGGCGAGCGATGGCCAATCCAATCGCACCTAAACCCGCGATGCCCATGCGTTTCCCGCTGGCTTTACTGGAAAGCGAAGTGCCGGTATTTTCCCACGCGCCAGAGCGGGCGAACTGATGATTGGCCACCAGGTTGCGTGAAAAGGCTAAGGTCAGCGTCATGGCTAAATCGGCGACATCATCGGTGAGAATATCGCTGGTGATGCTGACCTGAATATCATGTGCAGCGGTGTAATTCAGGTCGATACGATCGGTTCCCACACCAAACACCGCAATGGCTTTACAGGCAGGCAACTGTTCCAGAATCGACGTTTCTACACCCACGTCACCGCGCGTCACTATGCCCTGAATCTCTTTGCCCTGGCGCTGAAGAAATAGCGCAGGGTCCTGCTCATCATATAAACGATGGCAATGAAAGTGTTGCGAGAGTTTTTCGTCCAGCTGAGGCATCAGTGGCTGAATAATCAAAATATGGGGTTGCGAAGACATCATTATTTTCCCGGATGGATAAGCACGTCGTTTCAGACTACCGGATGAATTTATGTTACGGCACCCTTGTTACTTTTTTCGCTAATAAGATCACGTGGAAAGTGAAATGAATCTCGGTGGAGAATCAGGTTTTATTTCGGATCTGTCTTTACCGTAATGCGTTGAGCACGCTGGCGAACTCACCTTACGCAGTCTACGGTTAATAAAAAAACCATAACAATTCAACTTACCATGGAAAGCCGCTATGACCGCCCATGTCGACATCACAGCAAGCCAGGAACACGAACTTCACTCTTTGCAGCAATTATTGCAGACGCATCTTGAGCAACTGCTGCCTGCGGGTCAGCCGAGCGATCAGGTTCGTGCCGCCATGCGCGCCGGTGCACTGGCACCGGGCAAACGCATTCGTCCACTGCTGCTGTTGTTGGCTGCGCGAGATATGGGCAGCAAAGCATCGCAACAGGGCATTCTTGATCTCGCCTGCGCAGTTGAAATGGTGCATGCCGCGTCGCTGATCCTCGATGATATTCCCTGCATGGACAACGCACAGATGCGACGCGGACGCCCAACGGTGCATCGCGAATTTGGCGAAAGCGTGGCGATTCTGGCGGCGATTGCCCTGCTGAGCCGCGCCTTTGAAGTGATCGCCGTTGCGCCGGGTTTAGCTGCCCTGCAGAAATCAGAGGCGATTGCCGAACTCTCTTCTGCCGTGGGTTTACAAGGTTTGGTGCAGGGTCAATTCCAGGATCTGCATCAGGGCGCGCAATCGCGTAGCCCGGAAGCCGTAGCATTAACCAATGAACTCAAAACCAGCGTGCTGTTCCGAGCCACCTTGCAAATGGCGGCGATTGCCGCGGAAGCAACACCCGCTATGCGCCAGAAACTCAGCTATTTTGCGCAGGATTTGGGTCAGGCTTTCCAGTTGCTCGATGATCTCGCCGACGGTAGCAAACACACCGGCAAGGACATTAATCAGGATCAGGGGAAATCGACGCTGGTTCAGATGCTCGGTTCTGAAGGTGCTGAGCGCCGTCTGCGTGACCATTTGCGCAGTGCTGATGCGCATCTTGCCTGCGTTTGCCATCGTGGTATTGCTACCCGCCAATATATGCACGCCCTGTTTA
Organism: Erwinia sp. S63; assembly: GCF_016625195.1. Taxonomy (GTDB): domain Bacteria; phylum Pseudomonadota; class Gammaproteobacteria; order Enterobacterales; family Enterobacteriaceae; genus Pantoea. Next base: position 261,474 of record NZ_JACVUP010000003.1, on the reverse strand, counting down.
ATCAACAGCTGGCGATGTTTCACTGACCGCGGTACTGCCAATGGGGCACTTTGCCGTAATTGCGCCACCACTGTACAGCCACTTCCACGCGCTGCAGGCGTTGTCACAGACGCTGATTACGCGCGGTCATCGCATCACCTTTGTCCAACAGGATGATGCACGTCTCCTGCTAACAGATGGATGTATCGGATTCAGCAGCGTGGGTGAGCGCAGCCATCCCGCCGGTTCGCTGGCGCAGATGTTACAGCATCTGGCCTCGCCCCTTTCGTTATGGCGGGTAATCAGTGATATCGCCGCCAGCACCGACATGCTGTGTCGGGCACTGCCGGCACGTTTAACCTCGTTGCAAGTCGATGGTGTGATTGCCGATCAGATGGAAGCGGCGGGTGGCCTGGTGGCAGAAGCGTTGCAACTTCCCTTTGTTTCAGTGGCCTGCGCGCTGCCGGTGAATCGCGAGCCTGGCATACCGCTGGCGGTGATGCCGTTTCGCTTTGGTCAGAATGAAAAATCACTGCAACGTTTTCAGGCCAGTCAGGATATTTATGATCGCCTGATGCAGCGCCATGGCGCGGTGATCAGTCATCATGCACAAAAATGGGGATTACCCGATCGCCACAGCCTGCACCAGTGTTTGTCACCGCTGGCGCAGATTAGTCAGCTCGTTCCGGCATTTGATTTTCCTCGCCAGCATCTTCCCAGCTGTTTTCATCCCGTTGGACTGCTGCGCGCATCAAAACAGCCACGCGCAGCCACGGCCCCCTGGCCTGAGTTGCGACAGCCGGTGGTTTATGCCTCTTTTGGCACCTTGCAAGGTCATCGTTTTCGCTTGTTCCTGCATCTGGCGCAAGCTTGCCGCAATCAGCAACTCTCGTTAGTGATTGCCCATTGTGGCGGTTTGGACACCGATCAGGTGCATCAGTTGGAGCGCGCCGGTGCCGCGTGGGTAACAGACTTTCTCGATCAGCAGGCCGCGCTGCAACATGCGCACTTATTCATCACTCATGCCGGACTCAACAGCACATTAGAATCACTGGAATGGGGCACCCCAATGCTGGCGCTGCCACTGGCCTTTGACCAACCCGGCGTGGCGTCACGTATTGCCTGGCACGGCGTCGGGCATCGCGCGTCTCGCTTTAGCCGCGTGCATCAGCTGGAACAGCACCTGCAGCAACTGTTGGCGGATGACGGCTACCGGCTGCGCATCTCGCCCATTCAGGCGCAACTACAGCGTGCCGGTGGTTGTGAGCGCGCTGCTGATATCGTTGAGCAGGCATTGGGACAACAACGTGTTGTGCTGGCGGAGGCAACATGATGCCCGAACATTATGATGTGATTTTAGTGGGGGCCGGCCTGGCTAACGGGCTGATCGCGCTGCAGTTACGCCAGCGTCATCCCCAGCTGCGTGTTCTGATGCTGGAAAGTCACGCGCATCCGGCCGGTAATCATACCTGGTCCTTCCATCAGGACGATCTCAGCCCCGATCAGCTTCAGTGGCTGCAACCGTTGATTGCCCACCGCTGGCCCGGCTATCAGGTGCGTTTCCCTACACTGCGCCGAAATCTCAGCGGGGAATATTGCTCAATCACCTCTGTAGATTTTGCCCAACAGCTTTATGAGGTCATGGCGGATGATCTCTGGATCGATACCCCGGTGAATGAGGTGCGACCCACACAGGTCACCCTTGCCGACCATCGCGTGCTGCAAGCTCCGGTGGTGATTGACGGTCGCGGCCTGCAACACACGCCGCATCTCCAACTCGGCTATCAAGCCTTTATCGGTCAGGAGTGGCATCTGGCTAAGCCTCACGGTTTAACGCAGCCAATCTTGATGGATGCCACAGTGGACCAGCAGCAAGGCTACCGTTTTGTTTACACCTTACCGCTGAGTGCGGATCGTCTTTTAATTGAAGATACGCACTACATTAATCAGCCCACGCTGACAGAGCACACCGCGCGGCAGAATATCGCCGACTACGCCAAAGCGCACCACTGGCCATTGAGTCTTCTGCTGCGTGAGGAGCAGGGTTCGCTGCCGATTACGTTGAGTGGCGATATTGATGCCTTTTGGCTGCAACAGCGTGGTCAGCCGTGCAGTGGATTGCGCGCCGGTTTGTTTCACGCCACCACCGGCTACTCGTTGCCCACGGCCATATCGCTGGCGGAGTTGATCGCTGGGTTACTGCCCTGTGATGCGGCAACGCTCAGTCGCGCCATCGAACAGTTTGCGCGCGAGCAATGGCGAACGCAGCGCTTTTTCCGGCTGCTCAATCGGATGCTGTTCTTAGCCGGACGCCCGGAACAGCGCTGGCGTGTGATGCAGCGCTTTTATCGGCTTGATGCCGGATTAATCAGCCGCTTTTACGCCGGGCAACTCCGCCTCAGCGACAAAGCGCGCATTTTATGTGGCAAACCGCCGGTGCCGATCGGCGAAGCGGTACGCGCACTGATGATGACCTCTTCTAAACCAGGGAAGAAATAATGACACGCACCTATGTGATTGGCGCCGGTTTCGGCGGCCTGGCGCTGGCTATCCGGCTGCAGGCGGCAGGTATTCCCACCACGCTACTTGAGCAGCGCGATAAACCCGGCGGACGCGCCTATGCCTGGCAGGAACAGGGCTTTACTTTTGATGCCGGGCCCACGGTAATCACCGATCCCACGGCGATTGAAGAGCTGTTTACGCTGGCCGGAAAATCACTCAGCGATTATGTCGAGTTGATGCCGGTTACACCCTTCTATCGCTTGTGCTGGGAGGACGGTAAACAGCTCAACTACGACAACAATCAACCGTTGCTTGAACAGCAAATTGCCGCCTTCAATCCGGCCGATGTGGCAGGTTATCGCCAATTCCTCGCTTACTCACGCGAGGTGTTTAAAGAGGGCTATCTGAAACTAGGCACTGTCCCTTTTTTGCATTTTCGTGACATGTTGCGCGCCGGCCCTCAACTGGGCCGATTGCAAGCGTGGCGCAGCGTTTACAGTATGGTGGCGAAATTTATACAGGACGATCACCTGCGCCAGGCATTCTCTTTTCACTCGCTGCTGGTTGGCGGTAATCCTTTTGCAACGTCCTCGATCTATACCTTGATTCATGCGCTGGAACGCGAATGGGGCGTATGGTTTCCGCGTGGCGGCACGGGAGCGCTGGTGCAAGGCCTGGCTAAGCTGTTTACCGACCTGGGTGGAGAATTGTTGCTCAACGCCGAAGTAAGCCAGCTGGAAACCCAGAGTAACCGCATAACTGGCGTGCAGTTGAACGATGGTCGCCGGTTTGTAGCTAATGCGGTGGCGTCGAATGCCGATGTGGTACATACCTATGATCGGTTGCTGCGTGCGCATCCCGCCGCCAGCAAACGTGCGGCCTCGCTGAAACGTAAACGCATGAGTAATTCGCTGTTTGTACTCTATTTTGGTCTGAATCACCCGCATTCACAGCTGGCGCATCATACCGTGTGTTTTGGCCCACGTTATCGCGAGCTGATTGACGAGATCTTCAATAGCGACCAGCTTTCAGACGATTTTTCGCTTTATCTGCACGCGCCCTGCTCTAGCGATCCCTCACTGGCTCCGGCAGGCTGTGGCAGTTTTTACGTATTGGCACCGGTGCCGCATCTCGGCACGGCGGCGATTGACTGGCAACAGGAAGGACCGCGTTTACGCGATCGCATCTTTGCTTATCTGGAGGAGCACTATATGCCGGGACTACGTCAGCAACTGGTGACGCACCGCATGTTTACGCCGTTTGATTTTCGCGACACGCTGCACGCCCATCAGGGATCCGCGTTTTCGCTGGAACCGATTTTGACGCAGAGCGCATGGTTCCGCCCGCACAACCGCGATGCGGATATCGCCAATCTCTATCTGGTCGGGGCGGGTACGCACCCTGGCGCGGGCGTACCCGGTGTGATTGGCTCGGCGAAAGCCACTGCGCAGTTGATGCAGGAGGATCTTGCTGGATGAATCGACAACCCCTGCTGGAGCAAGTGACTCAGACCATGGCAGTCGGCTCGAAAAGCTTTGCCACCGCCGCGAAACTGTTCGATGCACCCACGCGCCGTAGCACGCTGATGCTGTATGCGTGGTGTCGTCATTGTGACGATGTGATTGACGGACAAACGCTGGGCGAAGGCGGTACACAGCATGTGGTGGAAGATGCCGAGGCGCGCATGCTGCATCTGCAAATTGAAACCCGCCGCGCTTACAGCGGTGCGCACATGGATGAGCCGGCCTTTAAGGCATTCCAGGAAGTGGCGTTGATCCATCAGTTGCCGCCTCAGCTAGCGTTCGATCATCTGGAGGGTTTTGCGATGGATGCGCGTGAAGCGCGCTACGTAACATTCGATGATACTTTGCGCTACTGCTATCACGTCGCGGGGGTGGTCGGCCTGATGATGGCTCGTGTAATGGGAGTTCGCGATGAAGCGGTGCTGGATCGCGCCTGCGATTTGGGGCTGGCCTTTCAGCTCACCAACATTGCGCGTGACATCGTTGAGGATGCGCAGAATGGGCGCTGCTATCTGCCGCAAAGCTGGCTGGATCAAGCGGGCTTAACCGGCCAGAATCTTGCCGATCCGCAACATCGCGCTGCCCTGGCACCACTGGCCGCGCGACTGGTGAGCGAAGCAGAACCCTATTATCACTCTGCTCGTTCCGGCTTACCGGGTTTGCCACTGCGCTCCGCATGGGCTATCGCCACTGCGCGCGGCGTCTATCGTGAAATTGGGGTGAAGGTGCAACATGCAGGCGCACATGCCTGGGATGCGCGACAACGCACCAGCAGCGGCGAAAAACTGGCGCTGCTGGTGAAAGGTGCCGGACTGGCACTTACTTCGCGGCTGGCTCGTCCCGAGTCACGTCCTGAGGGGTTGTGGCAGCGTCCGCGTTAACGGATTTATGCCGCTGTCGCAGCGCCGCCTGCAACTTAGGTAACGGCGGCGCATAGAGAAAGCCGAAAGAAACACATCCTTCCCGTCCTCGCACCGCATGATGCATGCGGTGCGCCATATACAGACGCTTGAGATAGCCTTTGCGCGGGATATAGCGGAACGGCCAGCGTTGATGCACCAGTCCGTCATGTACCATGAAATAGAGTGCGCCGTACAAGGTTACGCCCGCACCAATCCATTGCAGCGGCCAGTAGCCATTTACGCCGATGTAGATCAGCGCAATCGCCATGAACATAAACACCACGGCATAGAGATCGTTGAGTTCAAATTTTCCGTCATGCGGTTCATGGTGTGATAAATGCCAGCCCCAGCCCCAACCGTGCATGATGTACTTATGCGACAGCGCCGCCACCACTTCCATCACCACCACTGACGCCAGCAAAATCAGCGTATTCCATAACCAATGCATCGTGCGTCCAATTGTGTTGAAAGGAGGCTTTAAAGGTGGACGCGGATGAGTGGAGAGGCAAGTCGATTTGAGGAAAATTTCGCTTTCTTATTCGCAGGGCGCACAGTGTGCGCCCTGCGAAAACTAACCGGTAATGGTTTTCACTATATCGCTGACGATCTTATGCCCATCGATCCGCGTACAAACACGGACATTAGTGGGTGTATCCCGCAACGGCACAGTTTGGCCCAAGGTTAGTCGCCCGACAGTCTCAATGCCAATCGCCATCGCGGTAAATTCCCCTGCCTGTGCATCCGCTGCAACGGCGACCGCGAGCGGATCGTACAGCACACAGCCTTCCGACCAGTCAAACATCGGTGCGTCGAAATAGCAGGCGCACACTTGCTTAAACAGTTGGTTCAGCGGTTTGTCATCATCGATGCCTGCTAAATGTTCGCGTGTCAGTACCAATCCGGCATCCGCGTTGGTGACATCCAGACTGACCATCGAGAGTGGAATACCTGAGCGGAAGACAATGTCAGCGGCTTGCGGATCGAACCAGATATTACACTCCGCTACCGGCGTGATATTGCCGCGACCCCATTTCGCGTCCATACCTAGCGCACCCGCCATCATCACCACGTCTTTGATCAGCGGCGCGATATCAGGCGCCTTAATCAGTGCCAGCGCGAGGTTGCTCTGTGAACCGATGCACACCAGCGTAATTTCGCCCGGATGCTGGCGCACCAAATCAATAATCAACTCACTGGCGTGTTGGCCACAGTGTGAATCCTCCAGCATGGGCAGTGCGATACTGCCTTCCTGGCCACGCGGTCCTTGATAGGCCTTTTGCAGTAGCTCGGGTAACGCGCCGCTCATCGGCGTTGCCTGACCTATCGCAACCGGGATATCACTACGGCCTGCTACCTGCAGAATACGTGTGGCACAGCGCGCACCCAGCGCTGGCGGGCAGTTGCCAAATACGGTGGTAATGGCCAGTAAATCCAGCCGTGGGTCTTGTAAAGCCAGCATGATGGCGATGGGATCGTCTGCATCGGTGCCGGGAATACCGATCGCCGGATCGGTATCAATAATGATTTTACGTGCGTTCACGGTCGCTCCTTACAGGCCCATTTTGATCAGTTTCTGCATATTGTCTTTATCCAGACTTTCCAGGCTGTCACCAAACAGGGTGTGATTCGCGCTATCGACGCGCATTTTACCCATACCTTCGATCTGCGTGCTGTCGGTAATGGGTTTACCTTCTGCTACCATTTTGCCGATACGCACAAAGAGTTCGCCGGCCACCATCGGGTTCCAGATATAGCCGCCTTTTATATTACCGTTTCGCACCAGCGTCTGAGCCTGATTCGGGCTGTAAGCTCCCACTACACACACTTTGTCTTTCGCGCCACGTTCCTGCACCGCACGACCTGCGCCCACCGGACCTGGCGAACCAAATGCCATCATGCCTTTGAAATCATGATATTTGAGCATCATCTCTTTGGTGACGCGCATCGAGTCATCCACCGATTCACCCGTGCCGAACAGGTCGCCCACCTGCTGCATTTTTGGATAGTGCTGTTTCTGGTAATCAATCGCCGACTGCGCCCACTCGCGATGCAGCGGAATGGTCAAACTGCCGACGATAATGGCGTATTGCCCCTGCTCGTGCATACATTGCGCCATCAGTTGCATATGGCGCTCGCCAAAGGATTTCGCATCCACCAGTTCAAAATCCCAGTCGGCATATTTCTGGCCTGGTGATTCATGCACGATCACTTTGATGCCTGCATCTTTGGCTTTTTTCAGCACCGGCTCCAACGCGGCTGGGTCAACCGGCACCACGCCGATAATGTCGACCTTCTGCACGATCAGGTCCTCAATCGCTTTGACCTGCTGCGCCGGATCCTGAGCAATTGGGCCAACCTGCCACGCATTGATTCCCTCTTTAGCCGCCTCCTTTTTAATGCCCTCCTCCATGGAGTTAAACCAGGCGTTGCCGCCCACTTTGACCACCACCCCCATTTTTAGTGGCTCAGCGGCAAATGCGCTGCTGCAAAGGGCAAGAGAGATTAAGGTTGCTGATATTTTTTTCATTATGTTCACCATTATTGTCTTTGTAGGTTTTTGAAATGTCGGAGGAAGACATAACGTGCAGGTCGGTAAAAATTTGCGCTATCGAGGAAATAAGTTAGAGGAATCGTTGGGTGAAAATTGTGCACAGGTCGATATTATCGGCACCTGATTCGGCCTGATGGCAAGTTGTGAGGGCATCTGAAAATCCAATGCAAAATAGAAGTGATTACATTTTGATCAGCGATTTGCATCACAACTGAAAGGATTAACCACTAAGGTCATTTCCACTATTCGGGTTAGCGAGAAAGGAATCAGCGAAAGCTTGATGCCCGAAACTGACAGTTTGTGTGTGGATGACTGTTTTATGCACATTACCGATTGCGCATCTGATCAAAGCGAAGGCCAGCATTAATAAGGCTGAAAACTTTACAACTCAAAATGTCCCCGCTAGTATTCCGCCCTCTCAGCGGAAATGGACTGCTGCGTAAGCGTTAACGTCAATCAACGCACCATATGCAGAATCTTTGCCTCAACTCTATGGTGCGCAAATATGTCCCATACCACTATTACCCAAAATCCTGCCCTGCGCCGCGCGGGTTTTTTCCTGTTTCTGCTGTTGCTAACTGCTGCCAACCTGCGCACGCCGATCACCGCCACCGGACCCATCCTGGAGAATATCCGCGCCAGTTTTGGTCTGAGCGCCAGTGCCGCAGGCGTCATTAACTTTTTACCGCTGCTGATGTTCGCCACGCTGGCACCGCCTGCCGCCTGGTTTGGTAATCGCTTTGGCCTGGAACGCAGTTTGTGGGGATCGCTGTTGCTGATCACACTGGGATCGTTGTTGCGCATTACCGGCAGTGAAAATGCCATGTGGGCAGGCACGCTGATTCTAAGCTCCGGTATTGCCGCCGCTAATGTGCTGTTGCCCCCGCTGATCAAGCGTGACTTTACTGAGCACACAGCGCGCTACATCGGGTTGTATGCCATGGTGATGGGGATTTCAGCCAGTATTGCATCAGGCATCGCGGTGCCACTGGCCGAGATCAGCTCAGCGGGTTGGCGTCTGTCGCTCGCGGTGTGGTTAGTCCCGGCGTTTATCGCGCTGTTCGCCTGGCTGCCTTACCTGAAAAAATCAGGTCCGCAGCTTCACGCAGCAGCAACACACAGCGTGACGCGCTCGCCCTGGCGCTCGCCTTTGGGCTGGCAAGTTTCGCTGTTTATGGCCAGTCAGTCACTGCTGTTTTATACCCTGATTGGCTGGTTCACGCCGTTTGCGCAGGATAATGGTATTAGCCAGATTGAGGCGGGCGGCATGCTGTTCGTTTATCAGATCGTCGCCATCGTATCTAATCTCGCCTGCATGAGCGCCCTCAAACGCCTGAGAGATCAGCGCGCTATTGGCTTTATCGCTTCATTCCTGATCTTTGTTGCGGTGGGCGGCTTGCTGCTGCTGCCTTCATGGTCACTTTTGTGGCTGATTCTGGCTGGATTGGGCGCGGGCGCATCGCTGGTGATCAGCCTTTCACTGTTTAATCTGCGCACCCAGGATCATCGCCAGGCATCAAAACTCTCCGGCATGGCGCAGTGCGTCGGTTACGGGCTGGCGGCACTTGGCCCGCTGTGTTTCGGTATGCTACATGATGCCAGCGGTAACTGGCTGGTGCCGCTGATCATGTTGCTGGCGGTCACTGTGGTTCAGATGGTGATGGCGCTACTGGCGGGCCGCGCCCGCCATATTTGAATCAGGCGAAGACCCGACTTTCCAGACGTTCCAGTTCACGCACCAGCGGGATCACTTCGCGGCCAAAGAACTCAACGTCCTCGTGGAAGTGCAGAAACGCCAGCAGTAATAAATCGACGCCCGCGCGTTTTAAAGCAATGATGCGCTCGGCGATCTGTTGCGGGGTGCCGATTAAATTGGTCTTAAAGCCGTCGTTATACTGCACCAGATCTTCAAACGACGATTTTGCCCAGTTGCCCTCACCTTCCGGTGACGCACTTCCCGCGTTTTTTACTTCATGCTGGAAACCTTTAACGGCATCCGGATTGGCTTTTGCGATGATTTCCTGCAGTACGGCCTGGGCTTCCTGCTCTGTATCACGGGCGATGACAAAACCGTTTAAACCAATTTTAACCTGATGTCCGTGGGCATCTGCTTTGGCCTGAATATCCTCAACTTGCTGTCTTACACCTTCCGGCGTATTGCCGTTAGTGAAGTACCAGTCCGACACGCGTGCCGCCATATCACGCGCTGCACGGGAACTGCCGCCCTGGAAGATTTCAGGTAAAGGTAAAAGAGGTTTGGGTTTTAATGCGTAATCGCGGAAGCGATAGAAGTCTCCGGCAAAGGTGAAATTGCCTTCACGCCAGATACCTTTAAGGCAGCGGATAAATTCTTCAGACCTTAGGTAACGCTCTTCATGATCGAGCCAGGGTTCGCCAATCGCTTTAAATTCGCCCCGGAACCAGCCGCTGACAATGTTAACGGCAATACGTGGACCGTAAAGATGGCTGATGGTAGCGATCTGTTTGGCGGCCAATACAGGGTTCCATGGACCGGGCAGCAGCGCAGCAATCACTTTGAGCTTTGAAGTGTGGCTCAGCAAGTCCTGTGAAAAAGTCACCGATTCATGCTGGTTATCTGCACCGTATCCGGCGGTGAATCGAATCTGCGTCAGGGCATAGTCGAATCCTGCCTTCTCAGCGATTTTTGCCAGTTCCCGGTTATACTCCGCGTCCCAACGCGTGCGCTGTTCAATCTGACTGATCACCAATCCACCGGACACATTGGGCACCCAGTAGGCGAATTGCAGGGGGTTCTTATCTGACATCGGCTTCTCCTGTCGATATATAGCTTAAAAACATGAATTTCTGAACATTCCATTCTTTTCGATATAAAGGGTAATGCAGCAGCTGTGCCAGATTTGTGTGATGGTTAATCGATTGATTTTATTAAGATGAGAGCGATACTTAACAGGCGAGAAGTTGCAGATACCACAGTAGTTGTTACCCAGTCGCTGCAATTGCAACTGTTGAAGGAGTGTAAATTGAATCTTCGCGTTGAAAAAATCACCCCGGATATACATGGCTTTTCGCAATTAAAAGCAGAGAGCATCGAACTGGGGTTCAACATGCTTCGCAGGCTCGATGACAATTGGCGAAACGGCACTAATCGTTTCGATCTCCCCGGCGAAAAGCTCTTGGGGCTGTTTTCAGACCATGAGCTGATTGGCGTTGGCGGCTTAAACCAGGACCCATTTATGACGAATTGTCGGGCTGGCAGGGTTCGTCACCTTTATCTGGCTCAACGCTATCGCGGTATGAAACTGGGAACGTTGTTACTGCAGCAGATCATTCAGGATGCCGTAATCCACTTTGCATTCATTAATACCCATGCACCAGGCGCAGCGTTTTCATTTTATGAACGGGCCGGTTTTCATTGCTTAGCGGATCAGGAGATCAGCACGCATCGGCTACAACTCATTGCCGTGACTGAGTGAGCGTCTACCTCCTCTGTAACGCGCAGATCAAATCCTGAATCAGCGGCCTGTTATCGTTCTTCCGCCACACGGCATACAAGGTGATCTCCAGCGGAAGCCACGGCAGCATCACCAGTGAAACGGTATCTGCGACCCGACTCGCCAGGCTTTGTTGAATGAAGGTAAACCCCAGCCCCGCTTCCACGCAGGCCAGGGCTGCCAGCGGCCCGTTCACCTCGAAGGTAATATCCGGCTTGAAACCCGCTTGCTCACATGCAGCCAGTAAGCGGGCGCGCGCAGCTGGATTGAGGTGCGCATGATCGGCTATCCAGCGCTGTTTTTGTAAATCTGCCGGTGTGGGTGTAGCGATGGTTTGTGCTTTTGGCATGGCTAACAGAATCGGTTCCGTCAGCACTTTTTTCTGCAAAAACCAGTCGCCCTTTTCGGGAGGGGTATGCAGTAGCGCTACATCCAGCGCCCTTTCCTCAAGTAATTCGCGTTGTTGCTGGGATCGCATCGCGTGCAGATAGATAGCGGTGCCGCTTTGCTGATCAATCCGGGCAATGGCATCTGGCAGTATGCGCGAATGTATCGCGGCCTCAACATAACCAATATCCAGACGCCCCCTGGCCGCCTGCGTCAGGCTGCGGCCGTAATCGGCGAGACGCGCATGGTGTTGCAAAAAAGGCGTGACCTCATCCAGAAATTTTCGCCCTGCTTCCGTCAGCCGCACGCGCTTTTTCTCACGATGAAACAGCGTGACGCCTAATTCACTCTCCAGTTGCTGGATTTGCCTGCTCAGCGGGGATGCCGAAATGTGCAGCTTTTCCGCCGCCTGACCGACATGTTCCAGCAGCGCCACAGTCGCGAAAGATCGCAGTAATTTAATGTCCACAGCTATTTTGGTCTCAACTCAGTCGAAAAGGATGATAGTCACACCCGCCGGTTCGCTGCAATATTTCATTGCTGATGCAGCTTAATGATTAAACAGCATTTTCTCTTTCGATGAAGAACAAAGGCGGTAATGATGGTCAAACATTTCTCCTCACAGCGCGTGGGTAACTATCTGGTCACGGCAATCAGTGATGGCACTATGAAAGCCAGCCTTACGCTGCTCTCCGGCATTGATATCCCCAGCGCAGAGTCAATTCAAGCGCAATCGGGTATCAATGTGCCGGGTGACATTCATATTTACTGTTATCTGATTCGCGGTGAAGGCCGCACGGTCTTAATAGATAGCGGCATGGGCGCCGTTAATCATATTGGTGGCGAATTGCAGACGAATCTATTAGCGCTGGGTGTTGACCCCGACGCCATTGATACTCTGTTGCTCACGCATGGCCATCCCGATCATATTGGCGGCTTACTGAACGCCAACGGTCAACCCGCCTTTGTGAAGGCGCAACTCTATATTTCTCCGGCTGAAGCGGCATTCTGGCTGGATGGTGAGAAGCTTGAAACAGCCAACGAACGTACCCAGAGGAATGCCCTATTGGTGCGTCGTACGCTGGAAGCCTATGAGCCTAATCTGCACCTGATTGAACAGGATAGAATCACTGCGGATATTCACGCCATCAGTCTGCCAGGCCACACGCCAGGCCATACCGGATACCTGATTGATTCATGCGACGAACGTCTACTGATCTGGGGCGATATCGTGCACTACCCTCATATTCAGTTAGCCCGACCAGAGGTTTCAATTTCCTTTGATAACGATCCGGCACTGGCTGAAGCCACGCGCAAAGCAATTCTCGAACAGGTTTCGAGGGACAAGACGCGGGTTGCAGGCATGCACTTTGGTGCATCGGCATTTGGCTATATTGAGGGTGATGCGCACTCCGGCTATCTGTTGCGGCCAAAAACGGATTAAGACGCTGAGTTGTGAAAGTCGTTGACGGTGCCACGCGTCAGACCATCCTGCGTGGTCGCCGTAAGAAATGCGCCCAGCAGCCCGGGGAAGCGTGCGTCCAGGTCGTCACGACGCAGTGACAAGAGGTTTTCACGGCCTGAAGGTTTCTGCCAGATGACGCCACTGTCGCGCAGCACGCGCCAGTGATGCGTTAGAGTGGATTTGGACACGCCCTTCAGCAGCGATCCGCAGGTATGTTCACCCCCCTCCGCCAGGATAGCGACCACACTCATACGCAGGGGATTGCCGAGCGCGGCCAATACATTTTCCAGACGGATTTCATCGCGCTGCGGGTGATTTTCCAGCATAGGCTGCCTCATGATAGTTCGTATAAACACGAAGTATCGGGCAGCGGATGCGGGATGTACAGCGCGGCAGCACACCGCGCTCAACGCCTACTGACTGATGGTCTGTTTCAACGCGGCAATCGATGAGGTGATGCCCGCTTCCACCGACATGGTGAGATCTTCCATTTCCAGTGAGACCCAGTCGTTGTAGCCCATCATACGGACCACCGAGAAGAACTCCTTCCACCACTGCAAATCCTGGCCGCAGCCCACAGCAACGTAGTTCCAGGCTCGGTTTGCCACATCCTCCACCGGTTTGGTTTCCAGCAGGCCGTTGATATTGACCAGACCCCGTTCCATCCGCACATCTTTACCATGGCAGTGATGAATCGCCGGCCCCAGCGCCCGAGCTGCGGCAATCGGATCGGCGCCCATCCACAGTAAATGGCTGGGATCGAGATTCAGCCCCACCATGTCTCCCACCGCATTGCGCAGCCGGAACAGGGTCTCCGGGTTCCACACCAGCATGGAGCTGAAGTTTTCCAGCGCAAACTTTTCAACCCCACTCTGCTTAGCGCGCGCCACCAGCCCTTGCCAATAAGGGATTGCCACTTCATTCCATTGATAGTCGAGGCAGTTTTTCAGTGTCGGCGGCCAGCTCACGGTATAGGTGATCCAGTTAGGAATGGTGTCATGCGGGCTGGCAGGCGGTAACCCGCTCATCATGACGATTTTCTTCACCCCTAACTCACCCGCCAACGCCAGGGCATTCTCGGTATCGTGTTTATGTTTTTGACCAAGTTCACCAGGATCCAGCGGATTGCCCGATACATTCAGAGCGGCAATTGACATCCCGCGGCTTTCCAGTGCTTTCAGCAGGTTTTGAAGCTGCGTGGCACTACCCAGTAACGCTTCTGTCGGCAAATGCGGTGCAGAAGACCAACCGCCCGTCGTCATCTCAACGCCGTATACGCCCAGTTCCAGCAGCTTATCCAGCATTTGCTCAAACGGCAGATGCCCCAAGCTATCGGTACAAAAAGAGAGTTTCATGGCAATCCTTATTGGTAGTTAACCCAGCTCGCGCCGTTGTCGGCGGAACGAACGCAGTTCTCGATCCAGCGCACGCCTTCCAGCCCGGCATTGATGTCGGGATAGATCAGGTTATCAAGCGTGCGCTGATCGCCACGCTGGGTGGCACTGATGGCGATGGCAAATTTCAGGTAGATGTTGGCCCAGGACTCGGCCAGGCCTTCAGTATGCAATGCACCCAGACGCTCATCCGCCAAAGCACTTTCATGCAGATATGGCATGCCGTGATGCATCAGTTGATTTGGCTGGCCCTGCACTTCGTATTTCAACTCGCCGGGGTTGTAGTCACTCCATTCCAGGCTGGCGCGTGAACCGATAATGCGGATGCTTTGGCTGTCCATTGAACCGGCGTTGATCGATGACGCCCACATGCGCCCTACCGCGCCGTTGTCGTAATGCATTAGCACCATCGCGTTGTCTTCCAGCGGTGCGCGAGAGGGAATAAAACTTTGGCGATCGCACAGCAGCGATTTGACTTTCAGCTGCGGCAGCACCAGCTGCGAGATGTAGAAGGTGTGAGTGGAGATATCACCCAGTACAAACGAAGGACCGGCGATTTTAGGGTCGACACGCCATTTCTGTGCTTCGCTAAATTTATCGGCGCTGTCATTGGCGCTGAAACCGTGGGTATATTGCAACTCCACCATTCGCACCTCGCCGATATCACCGTTGGCAATCATGGCTCGCATCTGCATTAGTAAAGGATGGCCGGAGAAGCCGTAAGTAACGCCGACGATGAGCTTTTTCGCCTCTGCCAGCGCTTTAATCTCCTGCGCTTCCGCGCTGGTGAAGAACAGCGGCTTTTCACAAATCACATGAATACCAGCATTCAGCGCCGCTTTAGTGATCTCATAATGGGTGCCATTGGGCGTGGCGATTGACACCACTTCCACCCCATCGTCACGCTTTGCCTCTTCCTCAAGTAACTGCTGGTAGTGGTCATAACAACGTTCCGGGG
Source organism: Erwinia sp. S63 (assembly GCF_016625195.1). GTDB lineage: Bacteria > Pseudomonadota > Gammaproteobacteria > Enterobacterales > Enterobacteriaceae > Pantoea. Next base: position 246,340 of record NZ_JACVUP010000003.1, on the reverse strand, counting down.
CAAGCCCAAGATTGACGCCAAATTCACGTCCGCGTGCAGCATCAATATCAAAGGCGCTGGCGACCATCTGGTAGGCGGTATTGTCACGCAAGGCACCGGACCGATGTTTATAACCTACCTGACTCAGGCGGCCGCCACCGATCATTGCCCAGCGGAGCGGGCGTAGAATGAGTTTTTCACCATTTAACATAGTCACTCCTGTTTTTGCACCCGGGTGCAAATTTAGTTGAAGGTAGATGTTCTTATCTGTTACTGCTGATTCTTGTTATTTATTCACGTGTTGGAATCCATTGCACTGCACGTACTGCCGTACTTCACGAGATGCTACCGAGTGCAAATCGCATCAGAATCGGGCATAAAAAGGATGATTCTTGTGCATACAAGCGCAGAATGTCAGCGATGCCGACTTTTTAGTCAATCTGGCAACATGCAATTCAGCGAAGACGATCACAAAAACAGCTAATTTCGCACCCGAACGCAAAACCCATTGCAATCGGGTGCAAAGATCAAACATAATCGTAACATCATAAAAACAGGGTTATTCGAGGTCATTTGCCTCATTTGCCTGCGCTTAGGTGTTTATTTTCAGTTGGCTTTCACGTTCAATGCTGGGGTCTTCGCCTTTTTATCCCTACGCAGGTGCTATGAATAAACCAACAACGAAGCCCCATAAAGCCACAGCAAGTGATGTTGCACGCCTCGCTGGTGTTTCAAAATGGACCGTATCCCGTGCCTTTACGCCGGGTGCATCTATCTCTGACAAGGCGCGTGAACAGATATTGAAGATCGCCGCAGAACTGGGCTATCGCCCTAACCTGCTGGCGCGTAGCCTGTCGCAGAAGAAAACACACATTATCGGCGTGGTGATCGATGAGATGAAGAATCCTCACTCGATGCTGATGCTCGACATGGTCACACGCCAGCTACAGCAGCGCGGCTATATGGCGCTGTTGCTGAATATTGGTAGCGGTAAAAACTACAGCGCCGTGCTGACGCTCGCCGATCAGTTACAAGTGGATGGCCTGCTGTTTCTCGGCACCGTGTTAACTGACGAATTGATCGGCGTGGCGCGCGAGATGCATCAGATTCCGCTGGTGCAGGTATGCCGCAACAATGATGAGCCCGATATTGATGTGGTGAACGTTGACGGTTTACGCGCAGGTAAACAGTTGGGCGAACTGTTGCTGGCACAGGGTTATACCCGTATTGGTTACATGATGGGGCCGGAAACCAGCAGCCACCATACCCAGCGCCTGGATGGCCTAAAGCTGGCACTCCAGGAGGCTGGATTGACGCTGGAATTACTGCTCACTGCAGGCGAGTACTCTCGTGAGCGGAGTTATGAAGTGCTGAGTGATTATCTCAACTCACATGCGCCTCAGCAGTGGATTGACGCCCTGTTTTGCGAGAACGACATTCTGGCACTGGGCGCATTGACGGCGCTTAAAGAGCATGCAGGCAACCGTTTTATGGCGGTGGTGGGTTTTGATGATATCGATGAAGCCAGTTTGTCCAGCTGGCAACTCACCACGTTTAGCCAGCGATTGGATTTAATTGTCAATGAAGCCCTCAACCGCTTGATTGACGGACAGGCCACTCCAGGTGGTGTTTGGTCTCAGGGAGAATTGCGCTTACGACGCTCTCACCTGAAACCCTGAGGTAACAAGGAGGAGAGATGAAGTTGTCACTGCATGGTGTTTCTGTCTGGTACAGCAATGCCGTCACACAGTTACGCATCGCCCACGAAACAGGCTACAGCGGACTGGAGATTCTGCCTGAACATCTGTATCGCTATCTGGATAACGGCGGCAGTTACGCAAAATATCGCGATCTGCTGGCGAAGTATCAGATTGAGATCACCTGCATTAATGCTTTGAAGCGGATGGGTCGTTTCCAGCCAGAAGAACGTGCCGCCCTGCTGCGTGAAGCGGAGAAAGTGGTACAGGCGGCAGTGGAACTGCGCTGCCCGGTGGTGCAAATTATGGCGTTAACCGAACTAGATCATCTGCCAGACGCCGCACGTGACGCCATCTTGCTGGAAAACCTCTGCGCCATAGCCGATATCGGCATGCCACATGGCATTAAATTCCAGATAGAAGTGGTGGCCTTCACTGCCTTCAATTCACTGCAACACGCGCTGGATCTGATTAAACAGAGTGGCAAAGATAACCTTGGCGTGGTGGTCGATTTCTGGCACCTGCACGCCGGCGGTGGCACCACCCCCGAAGAGGTCGCGCGCATGGATAAAGATCTGATCTACGGCGTGCATTTCTGTGATGGACGTGCAGCACATCCGGGCGAAGCCTGGGACGAATGGGTGCAACGTAATTACGCGCCCGGCGAGGGCGATGTTGATATTCCAGCCTGGGTGGCGGCAGTGAAAGCCACGGGATATAACGGCGTATGGTCACCGGAATTATTGAGCCCGCGCAACTGGGAAGATGATCTCTGGGATATTGCCCGTCACAGTATCGACGATATGAAAAAATATATTCATTAAAATAAAGGAGACCCGAATAACGGGTTTTCCGTGAAGACATTTGGCAATGGCGGGAAAGTCCAGCCTGCGTGTTCGCGTGTTGATTATCAGCACGCGTCTAACGTCTTTTAATACCTTCTGAGAAATCATAATAACGAACACGGATTCGTCGTGGACGCCTGCGCGCTAATTAGTGCGTAGTCGGCCTGTGTCTGAATGTCCGGAACGTCGTGCTCTGTCAATATTAATCTGCCGTGTCCATCAACAGATGGAATGATTAAGGGAAAGAAGTATGAACCGAAGAGAAGCGCTCTTTTCGCTGAGCGGTATTGTCGCGTCACTTGCCGTGGCACCGCAACTGCGTGCTAAAGAGCTACACAATGTGCCGCTGGAAACCCAGCTCAGTGCCGACCATTTGCCGCAGCCAGCTTGGCAAGACGGTTACCAGGTGCTCACCAACCCGCTCGATCGCCAGAATCTACAAGCCATTTTTGATCGTTTGATCCCGGCCGATAAGCTAGGGCCTTCTGCCAGTGAAGCGGGCTGTATTGAGTTCCTCGATAACCAATTAGCGGGTGATTACGGTTCAGGAGCCGCGCTTTATTTGCAAGCTCCACTGCATCCTGAAAACGAAGAGAAAATGATGGGCAACCCTCAATTTCTCTCCGCACCAAAGGAACGTTATTTAACGGGTTTGAAAGCGCTGGAAAACTGGGCACAAAAAAAACATCAATCCTCCTTCCATGCGTTAAATGCTGAGCAGGTTGATGATTTCCTCACAAAAATGGAAGACGGAAAAATCGATTTGGGGGCAGAGGTGAATAGCCAGGCCTTCTTTGAATTAATGCTACAGAACGCCCGAGAAGGTTATTTAGCCGATCCGATTTACGGCGGTAATAAAAACATGGCGGGTTGGAAGATGATTGGTTTTCCTGGTGCCCGCTATGACTACCGCCCTTATATCGAACGCCGCAATGAAAACCTGGCGCTTATTCCTGTCAGTCTGATCCCAAACGATTAATACCCCGGAGCTGAGTCAATGTCATTAGAGAGAAATAAGGCTGACGTGGTGATCGTTGGTATGGGTTGGGCCGGTTCGGTGATGGCGGAAGAGTTAACCCGCGCCGGGCTGAATGTGGTCGGTATCGAACGTGGCGCGTGGCGTGACACTTCTACTGATTTCCCAGTGGCGATTGATGCCGATGAATTGCGTTTCCACACGCGCCGCAAAATTTTACAGCCGATGAGTGTCGAAACCACCACGTTCCGCAACCGCAGCGACCAACTTGCTGCCCCGGTGCGTAACTGGTCGGCATATCAGTTTGGCTGGAACGTCGGTGGTGCAGGCACGCACTGGGCGGGCATGTCATGGCGTTTCACCCCGTGGGATTTTGAAGTCGCGACCCAGACGCGTGAGCGTTACGGCGCGAAAAAGATGGCCGGCTTACAATTGCAGGACTGGGGCGTAACCTACGACGAAATGGAACCGTTTTACGATCGCTTCGAGCGCATCGCTGGCACCTCAGGCTACGCTGGAAATCTGAACGGTGACAAACGCCCGGGCGGCAACGTTTTTGAGGGCGCACGCAAACGGGATTATCCTACGCCGCCGCTTAAAGACACCCACTGGATGAGCAAATACCGTAAAACCACCGAGAGCATGGGCTATCACCCTTTCACCGTGCCTGCTGGTAACCTGTCTCAGGCTTATGTCAATCCGCTCGGCGTCAGCATGGGACCCTGTACCTATTGCGGTTTCTGCGATTTTCATGGCTGCGGCAACTTCTCCAAATCGTCACCTCAGGCCTGCATTTTACCGGTACTGATGCGCCGTCCTAACTTCACACTGCTCACCGAAACCGAAGTGCTGCACGCAGTGAAGCACGAAGATGGCAAAACCGTGAAAGGCGTGAAGTTCATCACCCAGGATGGTGTGGAAGGTTTCCAGCCTGCCGATGTCGTCTGTTTCACCGCTTACCAGATGGATAACGTGCGCCTGATGCTGCTCTCCGGCGTCGGTGAGAAATACGATCCGCTCACCGGTCGTGGCACCATCGGACGCAATTACAACTATCAGACGTGTTCAAGCGTGACCGGCTTCTTCGATAACGAATACATGAACCCGTTTATCGGTGGCGGCGCGCTGGCAGTGCAGATTGATGATTTCAACGGCGACAACTTCGATCACAGCGACCTCAATTTTATTGGTGGCGCGGGCATTATGGGCTTCTCCACCAATGGCCGTCCGATTCAAAACATGAACGGCCTGCGTCCTGGCACCAAACGCTGGGGCAGTGAATGGAAGGCGGGTTATGCGCGTGATTACCAAACGGCGGGCACCATCTTCTGTCAGGGCACGTCGATGCCAATGCGTGAAGCTTACCTCGATCTCGATCCCAACTATAAAGACCGCCACGGCCAACCCCTCCTCCGCCTGACATTCGACTGGAACCAGAATGACCAGCGCATGGCGAAATTCGTGACCGACCGCGCGATCAACATCATGAAAGAAGTCGGCGGTCAGCACATCGTGGTCGACAACCAGGCAGAGAAAAGCTGGAACCCTTACATGCAGCACAGCTCGCACACCATTGGCGGCGCAGTCATGGGTGCCGATCCAAGTACTTCCGCGCTCAACCCGTACCTGCAAAGCTGGGATGCGCACAACTTATTTGTGGTCGGTGCGTCGGCTTTCCCGAATAACGGCGGTTACAACCCCACGGTGACTGTGGGGGCGCTGGCGGTACGTGCGGCGCAAGCCATCCACCAGAAGTACATCCATAATCCGGCACCGCTGGTGGGAGCATAATCATGGCGAAGGCAAAGAAAATTACCTATACCCTCGCGGTGTTGGCCGTGGTCGCCGCGATTGGCGTGACCGGCAGAATGTGGGTGGTGATGGACAGCTCACGTTCAAACGTGGCGGATGATAAGGTCAAACTGGCCGATTTCCACAGCAGTGATGCGGATGCCATCAAGCGTGGCGAATATGTGATGCGCCTGGCCGACTGCGCGGCGTGCCACAACGCGGACTTTTCCGGCGGCTACAAGATCGACACCCCCTTTGGTGCACTGCAAACCTCCAACATTTCACCCGATCGTGAAACCGGCATCGGCAACATGACGGAGCACGATTTCTTTAATGCGGTCCGTCAGGGACGCGGTGAACACGGCTTCCTTTATCCTGCGATGCCTTACACTGCCTATACGCAGATGAGCGATGCCGACATGCACGATCTCTGGGCCTATTTCTCCGCGCAGAAGCCGGTGAAAAATGCCATCGATGAAAACGCTGGCATGAACTTCCCTTATAACATTCGTCTGGCGATGGCGGGTTGGAACCTGTTGTTCTTCGATAACAGTGCGTTCAAGCCTCAGAGTGCGCAGAATGATGCCTGGAACCGCGGTAAGTACATCGTTGACGGCCCCGCGCACTGTAGTGTGTGCCACACCGCACGTAATGCGTTAGGGGGAGAGATCAGCAGCCAGTATTTGCAAGGTGGCAACCTGGGCACCTGGTACGCGCCTGATATCTCACCGAATCCTCATGCTGGCATCGGCAAATGGAGTGATGAACAAATCGCCGATTACCTGAAAACCGGCTCCAACGGTGAGAGTGTGGCTGCAGGTCCGATGGCAGAAGCGGTTGAGCACTCAACGCAATATTTCAATGAACAGGACCTGAAAGCCATTGCCACCTATTTGCGCAGCCTGCCCGCTTCTGCAACGGCTAAGCCAACTGCATTTGTGATGGATAAGACGAAACACGATCAGGCGGCACTGCGCTATGAGGTGGACTGCTCAGCCTGCCATGGTTTGTCGGGAGAAGGGATCACCGGCATGGTGCCCGCTTTTGCCGGTAACACCGCCATGCAGAACGATCCTACCAACATGATTCATGCACTGCTGGATGGCGCGCGCGCGCCGCACACTGAAGGACGACCCACGTCTGCCGGTATGCCTGCCTTTTCGTGGAAGTTGAACGATCAGGAGATGGCTGACGTACTGAACTACGTGCGTAATTCGTGGGGTAATGAAGCCGCCGAGGTGAAAGCCAGCGATGTGGCTACGCTGCGCAAAGCCACGGACGCGGGGGATAAACTGAAACTACCAGCAAGGAAGTAACGGCTTCTCGTTGGTAATCAACGCGCCGCTGTTCCTGTCTGTGCGAAGAATAGCGGCGCTACCTATGAAGTGAACCCGAAAGTTGGACACCATTCTAACGTGCAGGCGGAATGACAATGAGCAGTCGTAAGCATTCACCATGTCTCACTCCCTTCTCGCAACAATCATTGAGCCGGGAAGCACGCTCAATAAACGGTTTTCTGTTTTTATCGTGCACGCTGACGTCGCTCATTGCGCCGGGATTAGCGCAGCAGTTGGTTGATTCCCCACAGCGCTAAAGCATGATCGTCTTCAGAAGGCAAACCACTGATGCTAACTGCACCAATGATCGCACCCTGCGGGCTGAGCAGCGGGAAGGAGCCACCGTGATCGGTGTAATCTTCCTGGCGAATGTTACGCTGCTGCGCCATACGTTCGCCCTTCTGCTCATTAGCGAACCCTACATACATCGAAGAGTGGCCGGTCAAAAGCACAGTGTTGCGTTTGCGACGCATCCACTCCAGATTTTCGGGCGCGGAGCCGGGTAACGCCGCCAGAAACAGCACCTGCCCAAAAGCATAAACTTCGATAGCAATTGGCGCATTCATTTCGCGGCCACGCTGTTGAATGCCCTGACCAATTTGCCAGGCCAAATCGAAATCAAACTGCGGTAAACGGTGCTCAGCTTCCTGCTGTAGCAGGGTTTCTAATGAAGGCAGTGCTGACATTGATAGGATCCTCTCAAAATGAAATTTATTTTCCACTTTTTATAACATGGAAGATATTTTTCGCATGTGATGAAGATCGCAGTTCAGTTTGGGTCAACCGGAATCACGCGACACCATGGTAAATCCCATATCAATTATCGGATTTTCCACCGTCTGATGTTGCAGGCGCTTTAACAATTGCTCTGCAGCAAGCTCGCCCATGCGGTGTCGGTCAATGCGAACCGTCGAAATCGCCGGATAATTTGCCGCGGCGAAATCAAGGTCACCAAAACCAATCACCGCCAGCTGCTGCGGAATGTTTAAACCACGCGCCTGCGCCGCCATCAATGCGCCTTGCGCCAGCGTATCTGAACTGCAAACTAACACATCGACCTCAGGATGCTGATCCAGCAGTTGTGCACTGGCTTCGCGACCGCGTGCCATTAGCGCCGGGAGTTGAACGGGCACATCAGCCAGCGATTCTATATCCAATGACGTTAATGCATCCAGCAAGCCCTGCTTACGTTGCAATGCGCGGCGGTCATCCGTCCATATTAGACCCGGCTTTTGATAACCGCGCTCGGCAAGGTAGGTCGCAACGCGAGCACCGATTTTCTCATGAGAAAAACCCACCAGCATATCGATAGGCGTGGGCGTCATATCCCAGATTTCGACCACTGGAACGTTGGCTTGTAACAAGACCTTTTTCAGCTGCGCACTGTGATGAATACCGGTCAGCACGATGCCATCCGGACGGCGAGACAACAGCGTGGCTACGGTATCGGCTTCTGTTTCAGCCTCGTAACCGGTGACGCACAGCAACATGTGGTAGCCCCGCGCGCTCAGGCTGTCGTTCAGGCTCTGAATGGTGTCGACGAACATGTTGTTATTGATTTGCGGCACCACTACGGCAATCAGGCGACTGCGATTGCTCGCCAGACTGCCCGCTTGCGCGTTGGGAATGTAGCCGGTGGCGCTGATTGCCGCTTTGATTTTGGCGACAGTCGCCGGTCGAACCAGATGCGGGGAATTGAGCGCACGACTCACCGTCATCGGCGATATTCCCGCGACGCGGGCGACATCTTCCAGCGTGGGGGCAGCGTTGCGCTCAGGATTGCGTTGCTTCATGGCGGCTCAGGATAGAGGCAGATAGCGCTAGCATAGCAGGCCGCAACATCAAATCCAGCGCAAAACGTCATAAATGTTAGGGCTATCATTTAAGTTCACTGATTGTCCAATTTGTGATCTCGCATGCATTATTGATCTGTGATGTTGGCGCATAGTCTGCTCCCAGCCAAAAATGTTAGCGCAATCATTTACAGGAGAACATCATGTCGAGTGTGAATTCCAGTGCCGTAAGCTATGCCAAAACAGCCGGAGCCGGGAACGCTGCTGAGAGCGGTGACCGCATCGCTTGGGTGAATTTATCGTTGGCGTTTTTGCCGTTGGCGACGCCGGTGAGCGATGCCAAAGTGCTAACCGGACGCCAGAAGCCGCTGACAGAAGTGGCGATCATCGTCGCGGAGATCGAAACGCGTGACGGCTTTCAGGGCATCGGCTTCAGCTATTCCAAACGCGCGGGCGGCCAGGGCATATACGCCCATGCGTGTGAAATTGCCGATGCGCTGATTGGTGAAGATCCCAATGACATCGACAAGATTTACACCAAACTGCTGTGGGCAGGCGCGTCGGTGGGCCGCAGCGGCATGGCGGTGCAGGCGATTTCACCGTTTGATATTGCGCTGTGGGATATGAAAGCGCGGCGCGCCCAATTACCCCTGGCAAAGCTGCTCGGCGCGCATCGTGATTCCGTGCAGTGTTACAACACCTCGGGCGGATTCCTGCATACGCCGCTTGATCAGGTGATCAAGAATGTGGCGATCTCGCGGGAAAATGGCATTGGCGGCATCAAACTCAAAGTCGGCCAACCGAACACTGCTGAAGACTTGCGTCGCCTCACCGCGGTGCGTCAGACGCTGGGCGATGATTTCCCGTTAATGGTGGACGCGAACCAGCAGTGGGATCGTGAAACAGCGATTCGCATGGGACGTAAGATGGAGCAGTTCAATCTGGTGTGGATTGAAGAACCGCTGGATGCTTATGACGTAGAAGGCCACGCTGCGCTGACTGCCGCACTGGACACGCCGATTGCCACCGGTGAGATGCTCACCAGTTTCCGTGAACATGAGCAGCTCATTCTTGGCAACGCCAGCGACTTTGTGCAGCCGGATGCGCCGCGCGTCGGCGGCATTACGCCATTCCTGAAGATAATGGATTTAGCGGCGCGCCACGGACGTAAACTGGCGCCACACTTCGCGATGGAGATTCACATTCATCTCGCCGCCGCCTATCCCATCGAACCCTGGCTGGAGCATTTTGAATGGCTCAACCCGCTGTTCAATGAGCAATTAGAACTTCGCGACGGCCGTATGTTGATCTCCGATCGTCACGGCCTTGGCTTCAGTCTTAGCGAACAAGCGCGCCGCTGGACCACGCTGACACACAGTGTGGGTAAACGCCCTTAGTGTGTCTTTGCGCTGGCGTGACCGCTGAGCTGAGCCTTAGCCAGCGTGCGCGCCAGAATCGAAGAGTACAGCGGTTTGCCGCCAGAGAACTGTGCAGCAAGGGTTGCGCCCAGGCAGGTGATGATCATCGGCAGAATCAGCTGATAGTTGTTGGTCATTTCCAGCACCAACACAATGCCGGTTAAGGGCGCGCGCACCGAAGCGGCAAACAGTGCACCCATGCCTGCCACGGCAAAGGTCGCGGCCTCCAGTTGATAACCGGGGAACCAGTGAATGCACAGTTGACCAAAACAGGTGCCCAGCAAAGTGCCCAACGTCAGCATCGGCGCGAAAATCCCACCCGGCGCGCCTGATGAGAAGCAGCAAATTGTCACCAAAGTCCGCAGAGCGAAGAGACCGAATAGCGCCAAAGCGCTGTAACTTCCCGCAGAGAAATCGGGAATCAGCGTGATACCGCCGCTCACTGCAGCAGGCAGAAACAGCCCGAGCACACCACACAATCCCGCCAGCAGGCTGCCCCACATTACCCAGGCGGCAATGCGGCCTTGATGTAATCGTTGAAACTGATCCTGCGCGAGAAATATCAGGCGGTTAAACGCCACACCGCAGCCGCCAAACAGGATGCCGAGCAACAGATACAGCCATAGTGTATTGGTTGGCGCATCGCGCAACTGGCCGATGTTGATGATGGCTTCATTCCCGTTACACAAACGAAATACGATGCTGGAAACGATCACGCCGACAAACACTGCTTTGATTGAAATCAGGCTGTAGCGAAACTGCGGACGCATCTCTTCGATAATAAACAGGATGCCTGCCAGCGGCGCATTAAAAGCCGCCGATAACCCCGCCGCTGCGCCGGTAGCGATTAAGGTGTGGCGGGATTCAGACGATTTAACGCGGAACAGATCCAGACACATGCCACCAATATTGCCGCCAATCTGCACGGTTGGGCCTTCGCGCCCTAGCACCATGCCTGAGCCCAGTGCACCCATGCCGCCGATAAACTTCACCGGCAGCACGCGCCACCAGCGCACCGGACGCAGTTCTTCCAGCGCCCCTTCGATTTCGGGTATGCCTGATCCGCCCGCTTCCGGCGCGAATCGCCGCACCAGAAAGTAACCAATAGCGCCGAGAATGGCGGCGACCAGAAAAGCACACAGGACTGTCAAAATCGGATGCGTGACGGCACTTTCCAGCCAGTTGAGGCGTAAATGCAGGATGAAATTGACCGCGCGGTCAAAGGCAACGCCGACCAGACCTGTGAGCACACCGACCAGTGCGGCCAACAGCAACAACGCCACGGGGGTTTTATCGCGACGCAACAGCTTTTGCAGCAACATAAAGCGCCCGGCGCGCATCGTATTCTCAGGCTGAGTGGCATTTTGCGAAACAGACATGCAGATCCTCAATTACATCAGCGCCGCATCTCCGGCGACGAAAAGCCGTCAGCATAGCCAAAGCTGGCGAGAGCGTAACGCAATCATTGGCAACAGAATTTTACGGTTGGCTGGGCAGCTCTCCGTAATGCACCGCCAGCCATACCGTGGGGCCCTGGCTATCGGTCCAGTTAACGCGGTGGCGGCAGCCCGCCGGGATATCGATAAAATCACCGGGTAACAGTGTGCGCGCTTCGCTTTCGCCTTCCAACTGCAATCCAGCCGAACCCTGTAAAATCATCACCCATTCACCTTGCGTCTGGCAGTACCAGAAATCCGGCGGACTGGCCTGTCCGGTTGAAACGATACGTTCAATCAGTACATTGGGTTGTGACAGCAGTGCTTCGAAGGTTTCGGCGCTGCCGGTTTGCGCCGCAGACGGAAAATCACGCAACAGATTGGTGAACATGATATGAGCCCGATGTTTTTGCTGGATTTATGCACTGTAACGCATGCTTCACCTGGAAGGCTCACAGAATTTTACGTCGCCCGTTGACGAGTTAGGGGCAAATCACCATGATCCTGGCCTTAAAGATCATGCTGTCTCTACTACCGCACTTCGATTGCCATACTCTTTATTGCGCAGCTGATAGCGGCTTCATGACTGCAGATACGTGCTATGAAACACGCCGAAAACGTATTTGAAACGGAAAAACAAGAAAATTGGAGCCATCTGGTGTCAGAACTCACAAATGGATTGCTGGAAGAAATTGTCGCTGAAGTTCGGCCGTTAACGCGTCAGGGCAAAGTGGCGGATTACATTCCTGCGCTGGCCAGTGTCGACGCCGATCAACTCGGCATTGCGATTGTCACGCCGGATGGGCAGCACTTCCAGGCCGGTGATGCTTCCACACGTTTTTCCATTCAGTCGATCTCCAAAGTATTGTCGCTGACCGTCGCGCTGACGCTCTATGACGATGCCGAGATCTGGCAGCGCGTGGGCAAAGAACCTTCCGGACAGGCGTTTAACTCGCTGGTTCAGCTGGAGCTGGAACAGGGCAAGCCGCGTAACCCTTTTATCAACGCCGGTGCGCTGGTGATGTGCGATTTGCTGGAAGGCCGCCTGACAGCACCACGTCAGCGCATGCTGGAGATTGTGCGTCGTCTGGCTCAGCAAAGTGACATCAACTATGACCGTGTGGTTGCGCGCTCCGAATATGAGCATTCCGCTCGCAATGCCGCGATTGCCTGGCTGATGAAGTCGTTTGGCAATTTTCACAATGATGTCAGCAAAGTGATGGAAACCTACTTCCATTACTGCTCGCTGTCGATGAGTTGTGAAGAGCTGGCGCGCACCTTCCTCTATCTCGCCAATCAAGGCCGTAGCCAACACGATGAGTGGGCGGTGATTTCACCGCGTCAGTCACGTCAGGTGAATGCGTTGATGATGACCAGCGGAATGTATGACGGCGCTGGCGAGTTCGCCTGGCGCGTGGGAATGCCCGCGAAGTCGGGCGTGGGCGGCGGCATTGTCGCAATCATTCCAGGGGAGATGTGTATCGCGGTGTGGTCGCCGGCGCTGGATCACTCCGGCAACTCCCTGGCGGGCACCGCGCTGCTGGAGAAACTCACCGAGCGACTGGGCCGCTCGATTTTTTAGACGCTTAACTCACCACGTGCAATGGGTTGCCCTGAGCAAATCCGTCTAGATTGGCTTCGATGCCGCGCAGCAGATTGGTGACTCCCTGCTGGCTGGCCCAGGCGATGTGCGGGGTCAGCAACAGGTTGGGGACATCCGCTTGCAACAGCGGGTGATCGGCTGCCGGTGGTTCACTACTGAGCACATCCAGCGCCGCTCCGGCAATCACCCCCTGACGCAGCGCGTGAGCCAGTTCCGTTTCATTGATCAGTCCACCGCGCGCAGTGTTGATTAGCCAGGCTGACGGCTTCATCTGCGCCAGCGCCTGCAAATCGATTAACTGCTGAGTTTGCGGCGTCAGCGGGCAATGCAGGGTCAACACATCACTATGCGCCAGCACCTCTTCGAACGGAACATAACCTGCGCGCGGCGTTGAGCTTCCTTTGCGGTCTGCGTACAGGACTGTCATGCCGAGCGCTTCTGCCATCGCCCCCACCGCGCTGCCGATGTCGCCTTTACCGACAATCCCTAAGGTCGCACCAAAAATGTCCTGAATTGGCTGACGATGCACACAGAAATGCGACGATGCAGGCCAGGCCGCGCGTGTGCTGTTGGCGTAATCCACCAGATGGCGACGCAGGGCGAATAATGCGGCAATCACACCTTCGGATACGCTGTGTGTGGAGTAGCCGGGCACATTGCTGACCACAATGCCGCGCTCACGACATGCATCCAAATCGATGCAGTCGTAACCCGTTGCCGCGACACAGATGTAGCGCAGGTCCGGCAACTGCTTCAGCGTTTCCTCGCGCAGCGGCACTTTGTTGGTGATGACAATCTGCGCACCACGTAGGGCTGAGACGATTTGATGGTGCGCAGTTGTCGCGCGAAAGTCCCATGCCGTGCACCATTCCGGGCGTGTCGGCGGTTGCGGCAGCGTATCACCATCCAGCATCACAATTTTCATCACATCTCCGTTTACATGTTTCCGTACTGTTCTCATCAGGTTGCATTAAGGTTAACAAATGCAGCGCGTAAAGTGACTTTTTTCAAAAGGTGCGAATTTTTTCTTAATTAGCCTGAGTTTCTGTAACCCTTCTGCGGCAATGGCGTTACACTTCGGCCTCATTTATTGAATCATTTCGTCGCCGCCATGACCTTTTCACATCAACTTCGCCAGCGCCTGACTGCCTGTATCGCCATCCTGGCGGTGCTGCTGCTGTTTGTCGCGCCGATCGTATCGAAGACGTTGATGGAACGGCAAAGCCGCATGATGGACATGCCTGCGCACAGCATGACGTCTGAAATGTCGATGCATCATGAAATGATGATGGATATGGCGATGCCGGGCATGGACCATCATATGATGGAAGACGGTGAATTCGCCTGCGGCTACTGTGATCTGCTGGTCCATGTGCCGTTGATGATGTGGGTGTTTATCCCCTTCATCTGGCTGATCATGATGAGTTGCCGCGCCCCACCGCTGCCGCGTCTGCAGGCTCCGGTGCTCCGACGCTTCAGCCCGACAAACCGACCACGCGCGCCGCCTGCTGTTCTTTCCTGCTGATAACATCATTAACGACGCATTTATGGCGTCACGGCATTCTCTAACCGGAAGGAAGACGGCTTTGTCTGCTGCTCACTCTGCAGCACCGCGTGGTGCGGTGCTAAATCTACTTCGTCGCTTACATTTTTATATTGGCCTGTTTGTTGCGCCCTTTATCTTTGTGGCGGCGCTCAGCGGCACACTGTATGTGCTGACGCCGCAACTGGAAAACGTCATCTACTCCGATGCGTTAACGGCACAACCCAACGGCCACGCCCAGCCGCTGTCTGCGCAAATCAGTGCGGCACGTGCCTATGCCGGTGAGAAACAGCACATTTACGCTGTGCGACCTGCGCCGGGCGCAACGGATACCACTCGCGTGCAATTCAGCGATGCCTCATTGGGTGCTTCGCAGTCTCGCGCGGTGTTTATCGACCCTTACAGCCTGAAAGTGAAAGGTGATATGACGGTGTACGGTACCAGTGGCGTCCTTCCGCTGCGTACCACGCTCGATTTACTTCACAGCAGCCTGTTGTTAGGTGATTTCGGCCGCAACTACAGCGAGTTGGCGGCGTCCTGGTTGTGGGTCGCCGCGCTGGGCGGCGTGGTGCTGTGGCTGGGCACGCGCCCGAAACGTAAGCTGAAAGCCGCGCGTACGGGGTTCGCCTTTAGCCGTCACTGGCATATCACACTGGGTCTGACGCTGGTGCTGGGATTGGTGTTCTTCTCGATTACCGGTTTGACCTGGTCGCAATGGGCGGGCAATAACATTGACCGCTGGCGTACGGAGTTGAACTGGCTGACACCGCAGGTCAACACCTCACTTACTGCCGATGCAGCGGCCGCACCTGCCGATCCTCATGCTGACCATCACAGCATGCCGGGCATGCCTGATATGGATATGTCGGATATGGACATGTCCAAAATGTCGATGTCATCGATGGCAAAACCAGTTGCGCAGCCCACGAAGCCAATGCCCAACAATCTGCCGGACAGCGATTGGGATCGCGTACTCAACGCCGCCCGTCAGGATGGATTGAGCGCCAGTAAGCTGGAGTTACGTCAGCCGAAAAGCGCGGACAAAGCGTGGGCAGTGACCGAAATCGATCGCAGCTGGCCGACCCGCGTCGATGCGGTTTCCGTAAATCCGCAGGACTTCACGATTGTCGATCATGTCTATTTCGCCCAGTTCCCACTGGTGGCAAAACTGACGCGCTGGGGCGTGGATGCGCATATGGGCGTGCTGTTTGGCTTGCCTAACCAACTGTTGCTGGCGTTTTTTGGATTCGGTTTATGCACGATGATCGTGCTGGGTTATCGCATGTGGTGGGCTCGCCGTCCGCAACAGGCGGAAGCCAGCCCGGCGAAAACATTAACCGAAACCTGGCTCGCCATACCGCATTACAGCAAAGGCACCTGCCTGATGATAGCGTTGGCGCTGGGTTATGCGCTGCCGGTGATGGGGGTGAGTCTGCTGGCATTTCTGCTGATCGACGTTTTGCGCTGGCGTAAACAGCAACGTGTTCCGATGACCGAAGCGGAGATTCTGGCGTCGCAACAGTCACCGCTTGGCATTATTCGCGCTCGCTTTACGGTGAAGCGCAAAGAAATGCGCTATTTCCTGCGCGGTGTGTGCATTCTGGCGGTGATTGTCGTTTCGGTGATGAGCAACGCCATGATTGGTGGCGTGATCGATCAGTACGGCATTCCTTTCAGCCATTGGTCAATCACCATGTACATCACGCAAGGATTGATGATTGCCTTATACAGCTCAGTGTTCACCGCACTGATGTCGATTCCGTTGTGGTACTTCTTCCTTGGCGAAAGTGACCCACAAGGTAAATAAGGGTTGGTGCGCAAGGATGCGCACCTCATCTCGTCAGCGAGACTTAAAAATCCGCTTTGAGTACCACCCGATAATGGGCTTTTCCCGCTCTCACATGTTCTAACGCGGCATTCACCTGCGACATCGGAAATTCCTCCACCTGTGGAGCGATATCCACGCGGGCGGCTAACTTGAGCAAGGTACGTAGCTGAGCGGGAGAACCGGTTGAAGATCCGGTTAGCGCACGATCGCCGACAATCAAACTGAATGCCGGAACCTCAAACGGCTTCATCACCGCGCCCACCGTGTGGAACTTGCCTTGCCGCGCCAGTGCCTGGTAGTAGGGCTTCCAGTCTAAATCCACGGCAACGGTGCTGATGATCAAATCAAACTGACCAGTTAATGCATTCAGGGCTTCCGCATCGCGGCTGTTTACCACCCGATTGGCGCCCATCGCCAGAATGGAGTCAGTTTTGCTGGCATTGGAGCTAAATGCGGTGACTTCCGCACCCATCGCACGCAGCAGCTTAATCGCCATGTGCCCTAGTCCGCCAATTCCAATCACCCCGACGCGGCTGGTGGCGTTGATGTTATGCATCAATAACGGTTTGAATACCGTGATGCCACCACACAGCAACGGACCCGCAGAGGCCAGCTCCAGCGTCTCAGGCAGTGGAATCACCCATTGCCAGTTGGCACGCAGATGGCTGGCAAAACCGCCGCGGTTATTGATGGTGGAGACTTTGCCATTTTCGCAGTTCACCTGATCGCCTGCGATGCAGGCATCACAGTGATGGCAGCTTTTTGCTGTCCAGCCGATACCGACGCGTTGCCCGATGCTGAGCCCTTTGTTCTGCGCTGCCTCTCCCAGCGCCACAACGCGACCAATCACTTCATGTCCGGCAATCAACGGATAACGTGAACCGCCCCACTCGTTATCGATCATCGACAAATCGGAATGGCACACGCCGCAGTAATCGACTTGAACCTGCACGTCTTCCGCTGCCAGCGGGCCGGCATCATATTCATAAGGCACTAGCGCCTCACCCGCTTGCAGAGCGGCATAGCTGGAAATTTTCATCGCTGTCCTCGGGGTTTTGCTCGATAGAGCACCAGAGTAGCAAAGTGATGAGCAATATAATGCTGAATAATCAGGTTATTAGTAAGGTGAATGCTGTTTGGAAGGACGATGCAGCTTAAGAATGGAGGGGAGAAGAATCGGTGCGCATGATGCGCACCGTAAGACTCAATGTCGGCATGGCTGCACTGCAACGCAATAGTCGGACCATCATCTGACATTGAAATTACAAGAGCATGGCTGCCGACCCTATCGCCATGTTAGAAATCCGCTTTCAGCACCACGCGATAATTCGCCTTACCGGCGCGGACATGATCCAGCGCGTCGTTGATTTTCGACATCGGGAACGCTTCGACTGTTGGCGCGACGTCAGTGCGAGAAGCCAGTTTCATCAGGGTACGCAATTGGCCCGGTGAACCGGTAGAAGAACCGGTCACGGCACGGTCGCCCATGATTAGGCTGAAAGCCGGAACTTCAAATGGCTTCATCACGGCACCCACGGTGTGGAATTTACCGTGCGGTGCCAGCGCCTGGAAGTACGGCTGCCAGTCTAGGTCTACTGCAACGGTGCTAATGATCAGATCAAACTGACCTGCCAGCGCATTCAGCGCCTGCGGATCGCGGCTATTTACCACGCGATCGGCACCCATCGCCAGGATGGATTCGGTTTTACTGGCGTTGGAACTGAACGCGGTCACTTCCGCACCCATCGCACGCAGCAGTTTGAGCGCCATATGACCAAGGCCGCCGATGCCGATCACGCCCACACGACTGGTGGCATTGATGTTATGCATCAGCAGCGGTTTGAATACGGTAATACCCCCGCACAGCAGTGGGCCGGCAGTGGTAATATCCATGGATTCTGGCAGTGGAATCACCCATTGCCAGTCCGCACGCAGATGGCTGGCGAAACCACCTTTGTTCATGATGGTGGGAACAGAACCATTTTCGCAGTTGACCTGCTCGCCGTTGATACAGGCATTACAGTGCTGGCAGCTTTTCGCTGTCCAGCCAATGCCCACACGCTGACCGACTTTCAGTCCTTTGTTTTGCGCGGCATCACCCAACGCACTGATGCGACCAATCACTTCATGGCCCGCGATCACTGGAAACGAGGAGATGCCCCATTCGTTATCAATCATCGACAGGTCAGAGTGGCAGACGCCACAGTAATCGACCTCAACCTGTACCTCTTCAGCTGCCAGCGGACCGGCCTCATACTCAAAAGGCACCAGCGCATCGCCTGCATTCATCGCGGCATAACTTTTGATTTTCATTACTGTCCTCTGTTTCAGCGTTTTCGACTCACTAGTCTAGCAGAGCGTACGCCAGGATTATGAAGATAAATCAATCAATTATCCGCGATTTGTAAGAAAAGCATTTAGGGTTAAAGCGGATCATGATTGAGCGGGCTGCGAAAAGCGTGGCGTGCCGCTTCAACCAACTGGCTGGCTGTTACTGTGGCCGGCAAGCGCGTCAGCACTTTGCTGGCTTGCCAGTAACACAGCACCATCTCTTCATCTGTCTCGTTTTCGGCCATTTCACGCAACCGTCTACGCAGGGTTATCACATCCAACGTTTGCTGCTCATCCACCATCTCCGCGATGGTCTGGTTAATGACCTGATGGATGATTTTCCAGGATATTTCGGCAAACACATTGAACCTCGTTGCTTATCTATTGGCTCCAGGCAAATGAATAAAACGTGCGGCGCTGACCGCACAAAAAGAGAACAAAGCTGGCATAACTATAGCCGTTTATTTTCTGAGCAAATGCCGGAACAGCGGACATTCTTGTAGTTAACGGATCTATAAAATGATTTTTATTTTGCGTCATGCTGTCGACCGCAATTGTCCTTGTAACAAAAAAGCATAAACCTAAGCTGGCTGTCGTCGTCGGGCTTTGCCAAAGTAGAACAACGTTTAACCTCGCAACAGGGAATGAATATGAGTCAAACCACTGCTTTACACGCCGATCCATTAGTCTGGGGTCACGGCCCCAAAGTGTTTGAAGTGTTTCTGGAACCCACCTGTCCGTTCTCAGTCCGTGCCTTTAATAAACTGGATGCGCTGCTGGCATTGGTTGGGGAAGATAAGATGACGCTGAAGATTCGGCTGCAATCCCAGCCGTGGCATATGTATTCCGGGCTGATCGTTCGTTACATCCTCGCCGCTTCCACTTTGCCAGAGGGCAAAGCCGCTGCAAAACGTGTGCTGCAGGCGGTCGCCGATCATCGTGAAGAGTTTGAGTTCACCGATCACAGTCATGGGCCGAACATGGACGCCACACCGCACCAAATTCTTGATCGTTTGCAACAATATAGCGGTATCGATGCCCATGCGCCGTTCCTGCGCGCCGAGCTGCAAAATGAAATCAAGTGGCACTGCAAGTATTCGCGCCAGAACGGTATTCACGTCTCACCCACCTTTATCACCAACGGGCTGGTGCAGTTGGATATGGGTAGCGGTGATGATATTGAATCCTGGGCTCAGCGCATTCTCGCCTGATGTCGTTAGCCCGCTCCGGCGGGCTATCCCCATATTTCGCAACAGATTTCAGCTTGCACTGATTGCACAATTTCCGATAATCGTTATCTACCTAATTATATAGCGAGAAAGGGAATGCAAGTCAGATACCTCACAGCATTGATGTTAACCGCCGCCGCGGGCCTCAGCCTGCAGGCACAAGCCAATACCGATATTCGCGTAACTTATGCCGGTTCGATGGGAAAAGTGATGGACCAGTCTTTAGGTCCAGCCTTTGCTAAACAGAACGACGGAAAATATGAAGGGCAAGGCCAGGGTGCATACGGCATGGCACGTCTGCTGGCGAGTAAAAAAATCACCGCTGACGTGTTCGTCTCCATCACGCCGGGCCCGATGCAGATCTTAAAAGATGCTGGATTGATTGATGATGCCGTACCGGTTGCCAGCACCAGCATGGTGGTGGCGTACAGCCCGAAAGGCAAATTTGCCCAGCAGTTCGCACAGGCCAAAGGCGCAGATGCCAGTTGGCTGAAAGTGCTGGCGACACCGGGCATTAAGTTCGGGCGTACTGACCCGATCAACGATCCAAAAGGCCAAAATATTATCTTTACCCTGCTGCTGGCTGAGAAGTATTACAAGCAACCAGGCATCGCCGATAAAATTCTCGGTGGCTACCAAAACCCAGCCCAGACCCACCTTGAAGGTGGCCTGCTGGCTCGTCTCGAGAGCGGTCAGGTGGATGCCGCGGCAGGTTATGAGAGTGAAGTGATTTCTGCGCATCTGCCTTATGTGGCGCTGCCGGATGAGATCAACCTGAGCAATCCAGACATGGCAAAACAGTGGTATGACACCGTCAGCTTCAGCGTCAAAGACAGCGCGGGCAAAGATAAAGTGCTGCACACTCAACCGCTGGTTTACTACGCAGCAGTGCTGAAAAACGCCCCGCACGGTGCGGCGGCGGGTAAAGCCTTTGTCGATTTCATGCTGAGCCAGCCAGGTCAGGCGCTGTTTAAACAGAATGGTTACGCCGCACCGAAAGGCGGAGCTGTTTATCAGTAATGAAGACCGGTCACGCCACCGCGCTTTGGTTGTCACTGCCAGCACTGTTGTTGCTGGCAGTGCCATTCGTCACCCTGATTGGCGTCACGCAATGGCAGCATATGGACCTCGCCTGGGGCGATGGCAGTGCCATCACCACCTCTTTAGGTTTGGGCGCGATTGCGCTGCTGTTGATCTTTATCAGCGGATTGCCGGTGGCGTGGTGGTTGTCGCAGGCAAAGGGCCGCGCGCGCGCCATTGTGGAACTGTTGGTGATGATTCCATTACTGACGCCTCCGCTGGCAATGGGGATTTTACTGGTGAGCGCTTACGGACCTTATAGTGTTCCGGGGGAATTACTGGGGAAATTCGGCTGGACGCTGGTTAACAATCCTGCCGCGTTTATTCTGGCGCAATGGTACGGTGCACTGCCCTACTTCATTACCACTGCACGTTCCGCTTTTGCGGGCGTTCCGCAAGATATTCTGGATGCCGGTCGTACCTTAGGTGCCTCACCGTGGCAAGGATTTTGGCGTTTGTCGGTTCCGCTGGCCGCACCAGGTTTAGCCTCTGCAACGGCTTTAGCATGGGTGCGCGCCATGGGTGAATTCGGCATTGTTATGATTTTCGCCTATTTCCCGCAAGGCATGCCGGTTCAGCTTTATAACAATCTGCAAAATGACGGCGTAGACGCGGTTTATGTGCTGCTGTGGTTGCTGCTGTTGTTTACCTTGCCAGTTCCGCTGCTGTGTTTTGTGGCATCAAGGCGAGTGCGCGGCGAACACATCGCGCATAATTAATTTCCGTGCATTACGCGTCCGCTATGGCTGGGCGCGTTTCTCACTTTCCTGCATGGCTTGATGCAAGGTCTCGAGCAGCGGTTCAATCTCCAGCGGCTTAGAGAAAATGGCAAACATGCTTTCGGAAAACGCATGGCGACAGGCCTCAACGTTATCCTGATCGGTCATGATGACAATTGGTAGCAAAGCATGACGAGCAGTTAAGTTCACCATGACGTTCAGTTCATTCGCGTCTGCGGTTGGCACATCCACCAGCAAGCAGCCTTGTAAGGGTTCATCGTTGTGCACTGCGGCAGCAAACGACGCGATATCAGCAAAATCGGCCACTTCATATTCGATGGCTTTCAGCACAAAACCCAGTGATTCACGCACTGACAAATCCTCATCCACTAACCAAACTTTTGCGCTCATTCCTTACTCCGCCAACGTTGAAACTCAGTTAACTTATGCATCGTGGCCGATGCAGATTGCTTGCCATGGCAGTGGCACTCTTTTGCATCATGGTTGGCAGGTTTGAGGCGGTTTTTTTATGTTCAGAAAACAATAAAAAAAAGCCCTCCGTTGCCAGGAGGGTTATCAATATCGCTGTTCGGCCTGTTGATGCAGTGTGCAACTTTTATCCTTATTATCCTTGTGATTCAATATCTTTTACCGGTCAAACAGCGATTTCAGAAGTCTACCTAAGACAACTTTGATTTAGAGTGGTTGCTAATTCAGTCCAGCGTGGGCTGCGCTTTTTGCTGCTGTAAAAGCTGAAAGCGAAACATGAGTTGCTTCAGCCGCAGTTCTGTCTGAGTTTCTTCATTCAGTTGGTCATTCTCACTTTGCGCGTAGCGTCGAAGTTGTTCTTCAACCGGTATCTGTTCGTTGAAAGCCTGTATCGCCGAAAATATGCCGGTTTTCAATTCGCTTACCGTCAGATACTTGCCTTTAGTTTTGTCCAGACTGTTAAGCTGCTCGGCCATATTTTCCAACTGCGCCATACCGCGGTGCCAGCTTGCCAGCCGCTCCAAAGGTATCGCTTGTTTCTCTCTACGCTGTTGCTCAAGCAATGCCTGAGCCGCGGCTGACTGCTGCTGATGTAGATGCCGGTAGCCCGTTCCGCAGGCAAACACCAATGCACCTGCCAGCAATGCGCAGCAGGCACCACTGACAAATGATTTCAAGGACGGCGGTAAACGCGCTTCTGGCTGCTCATCCGCATCCGGATAAACCACATAAACGCGGGTCGGATGGCTATCCAGTACGCTATTGGATGCTGCCGGAACAAGTTGCGCCGGAGAGAGAGAACTTTCCTGTAGCTGCGACATTGAGTGTTTGACCTGATGCAATAACGTATTGGCCTGCGCGAATTCCCTGATACCAAAACGCAACAACGCTTCACGCAGGGATATTAGCAGTCGTTCCGTTTCTAATAGCTGCGCCGCCATCTCGCTGCCCTCCACCTGCCAGCCACGGTAGAGACTTTGTAAACGTCGGAACATCACGCTGAGGATATCGGCGCGCGCATCAATCGCCAGCGGCCAGAAAATCGACCACTGATGTACCACCAGCGCCTCAATCAGATTCAAGCCTTCATTCAGTCCCCTCAAACCCGCGTTGTTTGCACGCGCCAAAGTAAACCAGGCCGCGCTCTGCAACTCCAATCCATTTTGTTCAAACAAGCCCAGCGTGAGTCCCTCCACTTTGCCCCAATCGACATCGGGCCGGGCGGGATGCGTCAGCTTACTCATTTCATCCCGCAACTGGACATAGCCCGGTAAAGTGCGCGGATCTGCACCGGTTTTGATCACCTGATTCATATTCAACAACCTTCCTTGTTTATCGCGTCAAACCATTGCCCATTAACTGCTGTTGCTTTAAGTGGCGTAGCAACACTCTTCCCTCTGGTTTGAATTCCGTGCCGTAGCGCACCAGGCCAATACCGGTGAGTTCGGCTTCAATGGCGTAGCGCAATTCGCCTGGCACCGTTTGTTCCAGCAATGCCACCTCAATACGCTTAAGGCGCGGTTCGTACTTCAGCAGCACACTTGAAAAGGTGTCAATCAGTTGGTGCGCAGTGCCCGGCATCCCCTGCAGAATGCGGGTCATATCCGGCAAACCGTAGTCGGGGATGTGTGCAATTGAACCCGCACGGGTGTTGAGGATGCGCTGCAGATTATCCAGCACAGAAAGAATGACCTGGTCCCGTTCGCTCACGGCAGCAAGATCCAGCCCACCACTGAAATTGCCGTAAAGAATGTCGTAAAGTGAAGGCGTCATTATGGTCTTTTAGCCTTTTCTGCCACCAGCGTCAGGGTACCGTCACCCAGCTCAATCACGCGCGCGTTATCCGGATCGAGGTCATCGCGGGTCAGTAAGATTCGCCACTGATCATCCTGAGTGTCCGGCGAGAGGAATAGGCCAGCCACCGCCACGAACTCCGCTTTATCGTCCATGGGCATATCAATACTGACTGACTCACCCGGGCGGATGCGGATGTCCTTTTGTGCCAGCAGATCCGCCTTCAGTACCTGACTGTCAGCAGCAAGCAGCGAAGGATAGTCTGAAGCGTCAAAGGCTTTACTGTCCTTTAGCTGCCATATGCGCACCACGGTAGAGAGCGCTGCGCCCTGCGCGTTGCGATTTGCCCCTTCACGGGCGCGAAAATCGAGATGCAATGTGCGTATTTGTTTGTAAAAAATGGATTTGGTTATGGAGGCGGTACCCTCAGATACTTTCTGCGTCAAACCGCAGCCGCTGACGCTCAACGCCAGTATAAGAGGGAGAAGTGTTTTACCAGCGGTAGTCGCCCTGTTCATCGGTTTCTATCCTTGAAGGTTGTACCTGGACGCGCTGATAGCGACCAAGCTGAATGGTTATCAGATCAGACTCGCGTGAGCCCGAGGGTTGTGTCAGAGGCAGCACCGCCGTGCGCCCGAGTTGCTGAGCCCCCTCCGTTCGGCAGCTCAGCTGTGCATCAGGCATCATTGCGCGGTCAACGCACAGATCCAGTCGCGCATCCAGCTTTGATCCCAGGTAGACGTGCAACAGCGCCATCAGGTCTCCGTGCAGTTGCCCGCCGGGGAGCCAGCCCCGGACTTCCTCAGAGTTGCCGGTGAACAGCCTCAGCAATACCTGACCGTTGACGTCGGTGGCATGCGTCCCCATCACCGGACGGTGCGTCAGACTGACCGGTTGGCGCGTGCTCATATTCACCAGGGAAGACTGAGGAATACGACGGGGATCCCATGGAACGACCTGTGCGCGCGTGTCCGGTGCCAGCAGCTTCACCAGTGAGGTAACGCCTTCCGCAGTTCGTCCGGGCAGCAGCATCACCGGCAGCAACGCCAGGAAACGCGAGACCGGCGTGGCGATATTCTGCGCGCAGCCGCTTATCCCCAGACCCGCCAGCCCCAGCAGGTACTGAGAGGTGTCATCGGTGCCGCCTGGTGCGAAAGTGGCCGGGTAGGTGTATTTGCGCCAGATGCGGTAAAACTGCGTGGTCAGACGGTGGCTGAAGATATCCAGAAAATCCTGGGTGGCCTCGTGCCCTTCGCGTAGCCGCGTCATATCATCAATGTAGTGCGTCGGCAGCGGAGACGCCGTGCCATAGAGCCCCATGAAATTAATGCGCACCGTGGGCGGCAGATGCGGATGAGCGGGCGCTTCTGCACCGCGAATTTCTCCTGCCGGGAAGCCCATGCCGGGATGAGGCCGGAAGCGCACCGGCTCGTGCCGCACCTGCCAGCTGCTGCCCGGCACGGGTGCATCGGGATCACTCCTCTCCAGTAGCTGACAGAAACGGTAAAAATTCATGTAAGGCAGCCGGTCACCCAGCCGCGCGATTAGCCGGGCAGGCGCTGACTGTGATTCTCTTTCCACCGGATGCATTTTCCTTCAGGCCGGATAATCAGGGAGAGCTGAATGAACTGGTTCATGTCTGCATAAAGCGACAGGAAGCGGTTAAGCATCTCGCCGAACAGGTGTACATCGCCGTCACCGGTAAAACCGCTGCTGTCGAGCGTCACCTCAATGTCGAGACCGCGCAGCAGGTAACCAGACTCAAACCGCTGCAGACGGTGATGCTGTACGTCAAGGATCGCATCCAGTCTGCGGTTGCAGAGTTCGTCATCCTGCCAGTTGTACAGCGCCAGCGTGCCGCGCAGCACCTCTGCGCTATTCATCATATTGATGAAGCCGGAACCGAGGTGGCTCAGCACCCGCCAGTGAAAGCGGTCTTCAGCGGGTGGATAAGCAGGAAGTGTCGGACGAGTCAGATTGCGCACCGTGACAGGGGTCTGCAGCACCTGTTCGCAGCGGTCCAGCAGGGTGCTCTGCAGCGCACGACGGGGAAGCTGGCCGTTGGTGCCGGTGATGCGCAGCGAGAGCGTATCGCGGGAAAGCTCCTCCCCCTCCTCCCATTGCTGACCGCCGAGTATCAGCCAGGTGTCGTGCATCCCGGTCACGCCTTTTCGAACGCGCGTATGAAAATAGCGCTCAGGTGCGAGGCGTCGCATCATGCCGCCCCGATGCCGGAAGCTGGTGAACGGAACGTACTCTGCCGCGCCGGTCAGCCCTGAACCGCTGACTGCATCCACCGAGTAGATCTCGGTATGTCCGTCCTGCAGGCGCTTCGCGCGCAGCAGGTACTCGCTCTCCAGTCCGTTAACCGTCAGCGGGTCCGCTTCCAGCGTGAACAGGTTAATCACCGGTACGCAGTGCAGTTTCAGCGAAGCATCGGTCACCGGCAAATCACTCTGCCACGCCTCACTGAATACCACCTCAATATCGAACCCCGTGAGTCCGGGTGGAAGCGGGATAGCTTCCAGTCCGTTCAGGGTCACAAAGCGAAACTTCTCCGGGAAGGTGAAGTACTCCAGCAGCAACTGATAGCCGCTGAAGGCGCTGTCACCCTTTGGCCATAGTCTGTCGTCCTCACCAAATCCACCCGGGCTGAACCAGGCGTTGAGGGCGATCCGCTCCTGCTGCCCGGCCAGGCGGACGTATATCGCGGCCTGACGTCGGGTCAGCCTCTGATGCAGCGCGGTCGCCACGGGCACGTCTTCTCCCAGCCACAGGCTAAGATGGCGCAGGTCACACTGGCTCCAGTCCGCCTGCCCGCTGCTGGCGATGCGCAGACGCAACACGGAGCGTCCGTCCGGCTCGGTGCCCATGACCACGCCTGAGATTGACAGCGGATTAAGCGTCACCGGCTTTGTGGTGCGGTAGTGGCAGACAGTATTTTTGGGGCCTACCGGGCGGGAATATACCTCCAGCCCGGTGGGAGCGGTCTCCGCCATTTTCATTTTCGGCAGATCAGGCGAGAGAGCCACTATGCTCAGTGACGGGATCGTGCGTAGATAGTGCGGCCAGAGCATGCTGACCAGACCTTCGGTCAGTTCCGGCAGGTCATCGTCAATTTTCTGACGCAGTCGACCGACGGAAAAAGCAAATCCTTCAAGCAGACGCTCCACAAAGGGATCTGGCGTGCCTGCGCGGTCCAGATTGAGCATGGCGGCGCGGTCAGGGTGAGTTTCGGCGAATTCTTTGGCGGCGTCGCGCAGATAGCGCATTTCGGTATCGTAATAGCGCAGGGTTAAGTCTTTCATAATAAAATTATTTCTGTAAATAGACTGTATCAACTGGATGTTATTGTGGAGCAATTAAAATCAATGTAGCTGAATGTTTTATGCGATATAAAAGCGATCCATTTTTTCAAATGAATTTAACTTTCACTCACTACAGTTCGCTAAATGATTTGTTCGAGCAATCTTAATCAAAATTAAAAACTAGAGAAAAACATTATGGCTTGTCAGGTGCGTCGGAGCTAATCGATTTGCCAGAGACTTTATATCGCTCGACTAAGAATAAGATTAAACAAACAGCACCTACCACAGTTCCGACATTCCAGAATGGAAGCAATAAAATATCAAAAGCCATCTGTACTTTGATGTTGTTATTTAGCACGCCATATAAGCCCAGAATTGAAAGGAAGATTAAAACTATTGGAAGGATTGCAAAGAGCATTGAAAAAGCAGCAAACTCTGGGAATATACCTATCAACATCCCACCAAGGAAAAAACTCAACACACCTCCAATAAGGAATATGATTGAAACCATAAAATTGACAACACGAATTAATGAAAGCATAAATCCACCTTGATTATTAAAAACATATTAGATATGAGTAAATATGGCTCAATTACCACACTTAGTCGTTTGCGAAATACTCATCCACAAATTGCAACAGACTTTGCGGGATCAAGTCTAATAAGACCTGAAATCAATAGCTCAATTTCCTTATTTGTTTGTAGCTTATCTGTACCCCCTCTAACTGCTCGTGCACGCAGCATTTTGAGTCTGCGAGACTTCACCTCAAACAGCAGAGACGGCTCCCATTCGCTTAGTACCATGTTCTCCGCTTGCGTATCGAGCGAGCACAGCAGATGAAGCGCCATTTCCTGACGGCCAAATTGCTCAGCAAGTCTGGCCATTAGCAAACGCAATAACCACTGCTGGCGAGATGAACTGATGCCGGGCCGCTGCTGCAGCCAGGCCAGCGCAGCCTCAATGCCTTCCCTGTCTGCCAGGTCAGTGGCCTCGCTCTCAAGCTGCAGCACATCATCTTCAGCGCCAGCAGTCACAGAGCCAGTCTCTGTTCCGAACACTCCAGCAGACATCAACACATGCTGCTGGATCCAGCCCATGGTGACCTCATCCGCAAACGGCATTCCGTCACTGAAAGCCAGCGTTTGCAGCCCGGTAAGACGCGATAGCAGCCCCTTGAGATCGTCCTGAACAATCGCCGCCAGCGCCGCATTGCCCGAACGCAGCTGCGCCTGGTGCTGGTACCACTGCAGGTCAAGCCAGAAGTGATTGCCGCCCCGGCTGAATAGGCTGTCGGCCTGCTCGGCCAGTTCGGCCCAGCTCTGCTGCAGCCACAGGCGTTTAAGCTGTGCGCGCTGGTCCGGCTTGGGTGGCTCGATACGGCTTTTGCCGTCACCGGACAGCGGTGGCAGCTGGCTGAGCGTGTCATGACGGATGGTTTTCATCAGCCTATGCGCGGCCAGCCATCCGCCTGGCTGATCGCGCAGATAAGCGGCCAGCGTTCGTGCCTGGTCCAGCAGATCACGCCCGGAGCTGATAGCCGCCAGAGCGGGGGCGGCGGAAGCTGAAGACGACTGGGATGCGGGACCGTCTGCCGCCGTCTGGGGCACTACCGCATCAGGGCCGCCTGCCCTCAACAACCTTGCCTCCAGCGCGCCGTAAAGGCCACCAAGGCTGGACCCACCCTGCACTCCGCAGGCATCATCGATTGCCAGCAACGCCGCCACGGCACGCTGCGCCGTTGCGGTCGTCACTTCAGGATAAAGCGTCAGCGTATCCAGCATGCGCGCGCTGGCGGGAAAGCCAAGCGCCGCCTCACGACTGCGCGCCCGTTGCGGATGCAAAGCATCACCGAAGCGCTGAAGCAGGCCGGCAAGCAGGGCCAGACCGTCGGCGAACCCTTCTTCACCGTCCTGTTGCAGTCGCGCCCAGCAGTACCAGACTGCCACGCGGATATCTTTGGCTTCCGTCGTCAGTACCTGCTCCGCCAGCGCACAGATAAGCGCCGTATCCGCGCCAGACAACCGGTTCATCTCCTGCTGCATCTGCTGGAATGCATCGTTGTAGGTCGGGTCTTCGCCTGCTGAGTGGGTGTCCGCCAGAGGCTTCAGCCATGGCTCCCACAGAGAAACAGACTCCGTGGCCAGCACGCGAAGATGGTTCGAATCAGCACCGCAGGCATTAATCAGGGATTGCAGTGGCATTAGTCTTCCTCGCTGACAAAAGTTTCATCCGGCACGTCCGGTGTGTCACTGATAATGAAAATGTCGGCCGGGAGCGTGAAGTTGCGCAGTTTCAGTAGCGCCAGCGGCCCTTCCCCCGCTTCTGTTCGCAGAATGTAGTTCAGCGGACGACCGTCAGGTGCCTGCCAGGTGAGCTGCCAGCTGCTGCTGATGCCCGGATTAGCGCTGACCTGAGCCTTATCCAGCAGGCGAATCAGGCCCCAGCTCCCTGGCATATCACCATACTGGCGGGTGCCGGCCTTCGTGCTTATCCAGCTCAGCGACGCACCCGGTGCTTCAGTGTCAGCTGGCCAGGTGAAGCGTTTCCACACCGGTTGCTGATTCATGTAGGTGAGCTTCTGACTGTCAATAATCAGGTCAGTCTGCATAACGTCTGCAGCCGTACCAGGACGCAGCTCAAAGTGCAGCCCGGCCTCACCATTGGTGAACACCACGTCGGAAATCCGGCTGAGCTGATTAAGCGCCTGCAGAAAGGCCGGGTTAAACGTCAGCCCCTGGGCGTTGATACTGTCCGGTATCCAGCGCGTGCCTTCGCGGTGCAGCACGCCGCTTAGACGCGACTGCAGGAAGCGGGTGATGCGTCCGTTCTCTACGTTCAGATATTTCGCCAGCAGCGGCAGTGACACCTCACTGCTGACATTTTTAAACGGATAGCGGCCGCCAAACGCGCTGTTCCACTCGTTCACCACCGCCTGCTGCCACTGGGCGTTCAGGCTGCCCGCAGCCGGCATCAGCACCTGCTGCCAGGCCTGCTCCATCGGGCGCACAAACACCGTCTGTCCGAAACCGCTCCACTCCTGTCCCAGCCCGGCGGCGACCAGGCTGCCGTAATCACGCGTGTCAGTCAGGTCAACCGTTTTTCCCTGAAACACCGTCTGCGCCAGCGTCTGCGTCATGGCCTGCGGGTCTGCCGCGTTGGTGACCTGCTGCAGGCGCAGACGCACCTGAGTCACGCGCGTCAGGAAGGTACGCAGGCTCATACTGCTGCTGCCCTGACTGTCAGTCAGCGCCAGCAGCGGGCCGAAAGTCGCATCGAGTGGGCCGCTCGGGCCTCTGTTCTGGTCAATGGCAGGGCGCTTTTCCCGACTGAGCAGGTTCTGCGCAGACTTCACCAGCGAGTCAGCAATAGCATCCCCACTCTGCCCGGTCCGTCCCTGCACGTTGAGCGTATTCATCAGCGCCACCAGCGGTGACTGCCTGACGTCTGCCATCAGCGTGAGCTGGTCAATTGCGTCTGATAACGTCGGAGTAGGTTGCAGGCGCAGGCTGTTGAGAAAATTCAGCCAGGCGGCGCTGTAGTCAGTGAAGTAACGGCTGGTCAGCCTGGCTTGCAGTGCGCCCGGTGATGCTGCCAGGTCGGCCTGCGAATTGTCACCCAGCACCCAGTCCATCTCTTCCTTGCGCTCGCGAGCTACTTTTTCAATGGCAGGTTTCACGCCGTCTTCCCAGGCCTGCCGGGTAAACATCCCCGGGACTACTTCATCGGTCGTGAACAAACGCGCCGTATCGGTATCGCCGGTCATGTCTGACAGGCGCATGTCAGCATACTGTCGGGCTACCTGTGAGAGCATCCGCTGGTACTGGCGGGTTTCGCTGTTGGTTACCCCCATCTGCCGCACCAGCAGGGCGCGTACCTGACTGACAAGTTCATCATCGATCTTTAGCGCCCACTGCGGATGTGTACGCAAACTCTTGCTGTAGAAGGCCAGCAGCGGTGCACCTTCTCCCTGCCAATAACTGTCAGTCACGCCTTCACGCTGCGCCCAATCCCGTATCAGTGCATGACTAAACCACTCCTCATTCATTCGTTCCGGTCGCGCCAGCATCAGTAATAGTTTGATCTGGGTGTAAGCAGGTCTTGCAAGCTGCTCGCGAAGTGGACTATCTGGCGGCAATGCGGCTATGGTTTTCAGCTTGGCCTTGAGGTGAATTGCCGCCGCATCACGCAGCAACGGCAGTGCGACATTACTGTATCGCTCCCAAAGTACGTGGAGTAGCGCATCATTTTGATTTAGCCCAGTGAAGTCATACCACGGCACACCGTGAGCAGACCGATTTTGCAGGCGTTCGATTCCCGCTTGCAATTCAGCGAGTGCACTCAGCCGCTGCTCAATCCCAACACTTTGAGACGCGCGAGTAATCTGATCCTGTGTCGTAGCAATAATATTACGGTTGTAAATAAACGAGATAATTATCCCAGCAGCCCAGAGCACCATAAATGCTGAACTAATAATGCATAATACCTGAGGCCATCCCAGACGATGTTTTACCGGGCGTAATCCCACAGGTAATGTTGAAAGTGAAGCAAGTAACGAATCCCAATACGTGTCTTTTCCCCAATGATGTTTAACCTCTCGGGCAGACTCCATTGCTGAAGGGCTAAACATAATCCCTGCAACGGGTAACGGACGATGCGGATTCAGCAACTCAGTCAGAGACTGGCTAATACGCCTCGCTGACAGGGAGAGCTCAGATTTCAAAGCAAGCAAGAATGTGTACTGAGGATCAATACAGATTTGCTGAATTCCTTGCTCTGTCAATTTAGAGGCCAATGTAAGTAATTGCGCTTCAATAGCCTCCGATGTTGCTCGGAATGGCAATAAGCAACCGACAGACTGTGTAATTCTTCCTGAGCAGTCACTAGCCGGATGTAACGACCACACAATAAACGGCAGTCTCCATCCTAATAATTCATAACGAGAGGTAATTCTTCGGGAGAGTGTATCTATTTCCTGTGGTGATAACATGTCGTCGGATGACGCGTAATCCAAAGCAGGAGATCGACTCAGAGATGAAGTGACCCAAATCAATGCATCAATCGGTTGATGGCATAATGCCTTAATCTTGCTGAACCAGTCATTATCCAAAGGCTGATCTGTATCTCCCCCCCACAACAGCACCGTACCTTGATGCTCTAGCCAGAATTGACTGCTAATGCCAGGGGCGAGTTGTTCCACATCCTGCTTACGCCCGGTGAGCATAATAATGGTCACTTTCCTTCGCCAGAAAAGACCAAACTGATCGCCTAGTGCCAACTTGAGTTCAGATATGGCGACACTAGAGGCGGAGTTTCTATTCACTTGCTGGTTTTTATTATTTTTAACAGAGGCATGATTATCATTACGCTCTTGCAAGATGCTTCTAATTAAAATCACTCCGTAACTCATGCATAAAAAAATAAAACATAATCCAATGAAGGCGTAAAGCTTGCTTTGAAACGTTAACAGGCCAATTCTTTCACCAAAACGATAAATACCCCAGGCAATCGCAGTGAGCACAAGAAAAATAACGCCATAACGACCTATCCAGTGCCTATCACTTCCTTTATTCGATGTGTTCATCATTTATTCCCTGTTGCACAATCATTAGTTTTCATCATTCCATTTTCTTTACTAATTCGTGTATCACGACTGAGTTGATAGTCCCTCAGGCGAAACTATTGTGGCCCACAACGGTGCGTTGGTACGATTACCACTCAAGATCAATTGCGCTTTTCCATTTCTGCAGAATTGTGTGGCGCAGGCGATGGCAACCCATGGAGCAGAACAACCAGGATATCCCAATATTGCATCAAGATTATTTAAGTCCTGCCCAATATTGGTGGGACTATTTACAGCTTTTAATGCCGAGGCAACAGCAATATTATGTTCCGAATGGATACCAACCAGCCAGCCAGACTCTATACTTTCACCCGTTATGGGAACCCATTTCAGGGAGTGCGCAATAGCATATTCCAAATCTTTAACGTCTGTATGATATGACTGTTCCGGACGATGCAACCGCGCAAGAATCGTTAGATTCGGTATAGGTAGTGAATGACCAAGCAGTAAGCCGACAATTGCTTCTGAAGTTCCCTCAGGATGTTCGGGTTCAATCTGTGCGGCTAAGACTAAAAGCATTGTTTTTTCATTACTGCTTTGATCTAACCATTGGTCAATGACGGCAAGCCCGGCACCTGAAATGCGCGTAACGGGTTGAGCTATGCTAATGTCATCCCAGCACTGCCTAAAAGTACTCTCTATCTGATGACTATTCAGGTGACTCTCGCATTCAAGTAATACAGCAATAGATGTTTCTTCTGACATCATGGCAAGGATTGGGCTGAGTTCTTCCAGCACTTTAGCGTATCCCCGCTTCAATAATTGCTCTACGGCTTCTTCATTATTTCTGATTAAACGACTGTGTCGGACACCCCGGTATCCCAACCATGATGGCTGTGTTTTCAATGCCGCCTTTTTTTGGCTCAAAGCATCCCACTGTAAATTACCTTGAGTATCAGCGTCAGTGCGGAAAGTAGTATGGAGACTTAATCCATAGACATTTAAACAACGCTGCCCGCGCTGTAGTTCTCGATTGAGTTGTTTTTCACGTAACCGATCACTGTTTATAGCTGCATTGGATTGTCCTTTAAACCAGGCCAGACGGAAAAACAATAGAAAAGCCCAACCTAAAAAGGGCAATTCAAGCGCGTTCTCCCAAAATATTATGTTGCTCATGTCCGGTTTAGAGATCTTCATCATTATGGCGTAATTTATGCCAACGATTATCATGATGAGCAACATTAAAAGCCACACCCACCATTTTGGCGCCACCGGTTTAATTGCAGGTGATGGTATTAATTTGAGATTGACTGACATATTTAAATCGCCGTTGCTGATGGTAGGCTTGAAATCAGTGTGCACCCGCATGCACAACGATGCCCATGAAATGCCACTGGTCGCCCGTAGTCTTTGTAGGTTGCATGGCCCTCTGCGATAACATTTTTACCGTGCTTAGGGCAGTCAACAGGATCTCCCACTCGCGCAGCACCTACACCGTGAAACATCATCTTCATTGAAGCACTTAAAACAGAGCCGCCGCCGGTATGTTTATCACCCAGCCGAATAATATATCTCATTATTAAATACACCCTTGATAAATTAGTTAAATAAGAAACTTGTCACTAAATAAAACGATTTTGAGGATTGTCTGAAATAAAAATTACCGACTGAATGACGTTGTATTACCGCCATAGCACAACATGAATGACATATTCTTTCTGATGAAATCATTTAATACGTCAGTGGTCTGCCCGTCACCTGATCCAGGTGCTTCTTCTTCGCCAGCAGGGCAATCAACGCCTCGTCCGGTTTTTCCGGCGGAATATTGGCTTCGCGGGCCTCCACCCACTTCAGTTTGCCGTCCCATTCCGGCAAAGGCGCGGGGGGTAACGGAACGATGTCGTTGATTTCGGGTACGGTGGGATGAGCGTAGGAGTAACCTGACAGTATCTTCCAGATAGCCTTATAGCGCCGTGCGCGTTCGGGGTCGTTTTGCTGGCCTAGATAATCGAGCCTGTCAGTAGGCTCGGGACCGGAAAATCCCTCTTCTAAAAAGCTTGCTGAGCTTGAATTACCTGCCGCTACCCCGAGCTGGAATGCATGCAAAGCCTCTGAATACTTTTTATTTATTTTGAGGCCAATCCCCAGCGATAGGGCTGCCTCGCCATTACCTTGCTCAGCTGCGCATAGCAACATCTGTTTTGCAACGTCGGGGGCAATGTCAACCGGTGCAAGTTTATCGCCCACATAGGCTTGTGCCAGAGCACTCCCTTCATCAGCCGCCTTACGATAGTAACGCAGCGCCATTTCCTCATCCTGCTTCAGCCCCGCAGCTCCATGCTGCAGATAGATGGCGATAAAGTAGTAGCCGCTGGCAACCCCTGCATCGATGAGCTGCTGGCTGAAACTGCGTCTTTCAGAGGCTGTCAGGCCAAAACGCCCGCGCAGTGACCCGTTCTGCAGATTGATGGTGGCTTTGGCATGCCCGTTTTCTGCTGCAATCCGATAGAGGCGCCCGACCTCCGTATCGACTTCTTTGTTCTGTTTAAGCTGGTTGTTCACCTGCAGCCAGCGGGCGTATCTGAACAGCACATCAGCCTCAGCGTCCGGCCCCGTAATAATCTCGTGTTTACAGGTGAAGACCTGCCCGGTGCTGGCCCCGCCGGGCGACGGGAGGCCACGCATGTTTGTCTGAAACGGGGAAGCGCTGTTATCGCATCCTGCCAGCAGCAGGCAGAGCATCCCGATAGCGGCGTGCCGCTGGCTATAGTTTTTTATCATGGGCTGCTCTTCCTTGTGTTTAACGGCTTATGCTGTCCTAAGCCTCTCCCAGATAACGCCACGTCACGGGCTGCTCTTCTTCCGTTAGCCTGTCACGCAGGGGCCAGGGGCGGGACTGAATGCGAGTTATGCGGTCAGCCGGCATCGTATCCCCCTCCCTGAAGTAACGCACTTCTTCCGGGCCTGTTCCGCTGTCCGGTATCCAGGCCGTCTGCCAGTAGCCGCTTCTCGGGCAGGCTTCCCCGCTGTTGCACAGCAGCAGCGACGTGCTCTGTTTATCAAAGTCCGGTGACTCAGGCAGCGGCCTGCCGGTCGCCGGGTTCAGGTGCTTCTTCTTCGCCAGTCGGGCAATCAGCGCCTCATCCGGTTTTTCCGGCGGAATATTGGCTTCGCGGGCCTCCACCCACTTCAGTTTGCCGTCCCATTCCGGTAAAGGCGCGGGGGGTAACGGCACGATGTCGTTGATCTCGGTTACGGTGGGATGGGCGTAGGAGTAACCTGACAGTATATCGTTGATGAGCATGTAACGATGAGCACGCTCAGGGTCTATATGTTGATTAAGATAGTAAAGCCTATCATCAGCCTCAGGGCCATTAAATCCATTCCCCAAAAATCTTGCTGAGCTTGCATTACCTGCCGCCACTCCGAGCTGGAATGCATGCAAAGCCTCTGAATACTTTTTATTTATTTTGAGGCCAACCCCCAGCGATACTGCTGCCTCGCCATTACCTTGCTCAGCTGCGCATAGCAACATCTGTTTTGCAACGTCGGGGGCAATGTCAACCGGTTCAAGTTTATCGCCCACATAGGCTTGTGCCAGAGCACTCCCTTCATCAGCCGCCTTACGATAGTAACGCAGCGCCATTTCCTCATCCTGCTTCAGCCCCGCAGCCCCGTGCTGCAGATAGATGGCGATAAAGTAGTAGCCGCTGGCGACTCCGGCATCGATAAGCTGCTGGCTGAAGCGGCGTCGTTCCGATGCAGTCAGCCCAAAACGCCCGCGCAGCGACCCGTTCTGCAGATTGATGGTGGCTTTGGCATGTCCGTTTTCAGCCGCTATGCGATAGAGACGGGCAATTTCCAGGTCTATGGCCTTGTCCTGCTTAAGCTGGTTGTTCACCTGCAGCCAGCGCGCATATTTGAACAGTATATCAGCATCAGAATGTATCTGCGGAATGACCTCATGCAGGCATGTAAAAGCCAGGCGATCATTGATATTATTCAGGGGGTCCACAGCAGTATCCTTTCTTGCCAAATTTGAAAAATTATTTTGATCACAAGCCGTCAGTAAAAGGCTTATTAGTAATATGAATTTTTTCATTAATCTAAGTTCTTAAGATTTGCACTCAAGTAGAGGAAATTAATAATCGATGCTTCCGGACTTTCTTTATTTTCCATTAAATTTTTATTATTGAGGAGCAAGTCTTCCCAAGCTTCAAATGCATCTTTCGGATTATCATTCCCTCCCTTGCCGTTAGTATGTAAGTTCCATAATCTTCTTCTTAAATCCCGCGTCACACTTCCCCACTCATGAGCAATATTCATCTCACTGTCCACCTGCATACTGCGGGTGTTAATATTGGCAGAACCATGCGTGGTAAACACGTCATTGATAATCATCAACTTGGAGTGAATATAAACAGGCATCCATTTATCTGGCGGAGAATTCATTGCGACCAGCGAGCATACATGCACTTTTAGACCAGGTATATCTACAAGGGGAATGATGCTCTCATCTATTTCTTTCTCTTTTTCTTTTATTGCAGCATCCCGTTCATAAATGTATTTCAGCTTCTCTCCATAGGGAGCGTTGATTGAGGGGTCGCTGGGCAGGCTGTTTCGAAATTCTTCTTTCAGTTTAAGCTTGGTGATACCCGGCATGGTATCGGCCCGTCCAAGTAAATCCAGCATGCGCTGGGTATTGACGGTACCCGACCCTATCCCCTCATCTGTAACAGATGTCACTACAAACAAATGCAGAACACCATCTTTTTCGGGGTCGCGACCATTTTTTATTTGTTTTGCTACAGTTTCAGTAATTAATTTGGCCAGCGGCGGCCAGCGGAAATACTGATTTTCTATATAGATAAACTGAGTGGCATTGTTGACTGCCTGCAAATAAAGCGTCTCGATATCCCGTTTTTGTTCCTGTGCCTGAGTGCGGAGCAGTTGAGCCATAATCGGCGTGCCGTATTCAGGGCGGGGCTTCAGTTCTTTTGCCACTTTCTTTGCATTACGCAAAGCCAGCAGATCCTGATGCGTTTCCTTACACCACGCCTTAGCAAAATTCTCGTGCAGGTGTTCCAGTATCGGGCCCGTTACCTGACTTGAGATATCCTGACGCGGGAGAAACCCGCTGGTTCCCATATTGGGTGCATACGCATCCACGCTGCCTGCCCGACGCCTGGATGAATGCTCATCTGTATCCCAGTACTCATCGAGCATGTTGTGGCCCATCACAAAACCCACTGCATGCTCCGGTAATTCGTAATCCACCAGGACTGTTTTCTGGTGATGAGTGGCTGTCGCCGCCAGAAGTGCCACGGTCATTTTACTGATGTCTTTATCTAGGGCATGCAGTGCTGCCTGGTATTGTATCTCCGCTCGTTCATCAACATTGAAGCCCCTGCTTACAAACTGCGGGAATTGCTTTAATCTTTTTGGCGTTGTTCCGAGACCGACTGAAATCTCTTTAATCGTGTTAAACAGTGCATACTCTGCAAACCATTTCCTGTCATTCGCATATTGCTCATCCGTCGCGCTTTGTCCTGCCCGATCTTTTATACGAACAATACCTTTGCCGGGCAGATTGGCTTCTCCTGCTCCCCCTGCTGTATTGAGTGGCATTTCCCAACCCAATACTCTCACTTCCACGTTGTTTCTTCTCGCAACGTTAACGAGTAACTCTCCAATCGAGGGGGCCTGCCCGTCGCGGATAAAATACATTGAAGGCTGGAAACCCCAGCAGATGATATCCACTGATTTCTTCGCATTCGCAATGGCGTGATGAACCGCAGCAAAAGCCTCTTCGCCATTAACCAGCGGCTTGTAGGTCGCCAGGGCTGGCGGGTATTCCGTATTCTGAACAAACCAGGGAGAGGTAATCACCCCGTGATCCGCTTCCTGAGGGGCAATAGGGACAACAAAAGGGTCCTTTTTCATTAAGCTTCATCCTTGTCGTTTACACTACCCAAAAGGCGGGCATAGGTCGTGCGGTGCGCAGTATGGGTGTCGGGCGTAGTAATGTCTGAACTGGCTATCGACGGATGATGATGCCGGCGTGCCGCTGGCTGCACTTGTTTGACATGGCCTGCTCTTCCTTGTGTTTAAAGGCTTATGCTGTCCTAGGCCTCGCCCAGATAACGCCACGCCACGTCACGGGTTGCTCTTCCTCCGTATGCCTGTCACGCAAGGGCCAGGGGCGGGAATGAATGCGCGTTATGCGGTCGGCCGGCATCGTATCCCCTTCCCTGAAGTAACGCACCTCTTCCGGGCCTGTTCCGCTGTCCGGTATCCAGGCCGTCTGCCAGTAGCCGCTTCTCGGGCAGGGTTCTCCGCTGTGGCACAGCAGCAGCGAGGTGCTCTGTTTATCAAAGTCCGGTGATTCCGGCAGCGGCCTGCCGGTCGCCGGGTTCAGGTGCTTCTTCTTCGCCAGCCGTGCAATCAGCGCCTCGTCCGGTTTTTCCGGCGGGATGTTGGCTTCGCGGGCCTCCAGCCACTTCAGTTTGCCGTCCCATTCCGGCAAAGGCGCGGGCGGTAACGGCACGATGTCATTGATTTCGGGTACGGTGGGATGGGCGTAGGAGTAATCTGCCAGTATCTCCCAGATAGCCTTATAGCGCCGTGCGCGTTCGGGGTCTTTTTGCTGGCCAAGATAATAGAGCCTGCCTGTAGGCTCGGGACCGTAAAATCCTTCTTCTAAAAAGCTTGCAGAATTTTCGTCACCGGCAGCCACCCCTAATTGAAATGCTTCGGCTGCCTCTTTATATTTCTTTTTTGCCTTCAGGTTAATTCCCAGCGAAGATGCGGCTTCCCCGTCCCCCTGTTCTGCTGCGCAACGCCGCATCAGCCGGACTATGTCCCCGGTATTCTCAAGCCAGGATAACTTTTCGCCCACGTAAGCCTGTGCCTGGGCGTTGCCTTCATCAGCCGCCTTACGATAGTAACGCAGCGCCATGTCCTCATCCTGCTTCAGCCCCGCAGCACCATGCTGCAGATAGATGGCGATAAAATAGTAGCCGCTGGCGACTCCGGCATCGATAAGCTGCTGGCTGAAACGGCGTCGTTCCGATGCGGTCAGACCAAAATGCCCGCGCAGCGATCCGTTCTGCAGATTGATAGTGGCTTTGGCATGCCCGTTCTCCGCTGCAATCCGGTAGAGACGGGCAATTTCCAGGTCTATGACCTTGTCCTGCCTGAGCTGGTTGTTCACCTGCAGCCAGCGGGCGTATCTGAACAGCACATCAGCCTCAGCTTCAGGCCTCGGAATAATCTCGTGTCTGCAGGTGAAGGCCTGCCCGGTGCTGGCCCCGCCGGGCGATGGGATACCACGGATGTTTGTCTGAAACGGGGGAGCGCTGTTATCGCACCCTGCCAGCAGCAGGCAGAGCATCCCGATAGCGGCGTGTCGCTGGCTGTAACTTTTAGTCATGGCTGCTCTCCCTGCTGTTAAACGGCTTACGCTGTCCTAGGCTTCACCCAGATAGCGCCACGTCACGGGCTGCTCTTCTTCCGTTAGCCTGTCACGCAAGGGCCAGGGGCGGGGATGAATACGCGTTATGTGGTCAGCCGGCATCGTATCCCCCTCCCTGAAGTAACTTACATCTTCCGGGCCTGTTCCGCTGTCCGGTATCCAGGCCGTCTGCCAGTAGCCGCTTCTCGGGCAGGGCTCTCCGCTGTGGCACAGCAGAAGCGAGGTGCTCTGTTTATCAAAGTCCGGGGATTCAGGCAGCGGCCTGCCGGTCGCCGGGTTCAGGTGCTTCTTCTTCGCCAGCCGTGCAATCAGCGCCTCACCCGGTTTTTCCGGCGGAATATTGGCTTCGCGGGCCTCCACCCACTTCAGTTTGCCGTCCCATTCCGGCAAAGGCGCGGGCGGTAGCGGTACGATGTCGTTGATTTCGGGTACGGTGGGATGGGCGTAGGAGTAATCCGCCAGTATATTCCAGATAGCCTCGTAACGCCGGGAACGCTCGGGGTCTTTTTGCAGACCAAGATAGGAGAGCCTGTCAGTAGGCTCGGGACCGGAAAACCCTTCCTTCATTCGGCTTGCCGAAGAAGAATCCCCCGCAGCTACCCCTAGTTGGAATGCATGCAAAGCCTCTGCATACTTTTTATCTATTTTGAGGCTAACTCCCAGCGATACTGCTGCCTCGCCATTACCTTGCTCAGCTGCGCACAGCAACATCTGCATTGCAACGTCGGGGGCAATATCAACCGGTTCAAGTTTTTCGCCTACATAGGCTTGTGCCAGAGCACTCCCTTCATCAGCCGCCTTACGATAGTAACGCAGCGCCATTTCCTCATCCTGCTTCAGCCCCGCAGCTCCATGCTGCAGATAGATGGCGATAAAGTAGTAGCCGCTGGCAACCCCTGCATCGATGAGCTGCTGGCTGAAACGGCGTCTCTCAGAGGCTGTCAGGCCAAAACGCCCGCGCAGCGACCCGTTCTGAAGATTGATCGTAGCTTTGGCATGACCGTTTTCTGCCGCAATGCGGTAAAGACGGGCAATTTCCAGGTCTATAGCCTTGTCCTGCCTGAGCTGATTGTTCACCTGCAACCAGCGGGCGTATCTGAACAGCACATCAGTATCAGCTTCCGGCCCCGGAATAATCTCGTGTCTGCAGGTGAAGGCCAGCCCGGTGCTGGCCCCGCCGGGCGGCGGGATGTCACTCATGTTTGTCTGAAACGGGGAAGCGCTGTTATCGCACCCTGCCAGCAGCAGGCAGAGCATCCCGATAGCGGCGTGTCGCTGGCTGTA
Source organism: Erwinia sp. S63 (assembly GCF_016625195.1). Taxonomy (GTDB): domain Bacteria; phylum Pseudomonadota; class Gammaproteobacteria; order Enterobacterales; family Enterobacteriaceae; genus Pantoea. The sequence goes on along the minus strand of NZ_JACVUP010000003.1, from coordinate 204,825 downwards.
CCTTTTTTTCATGACTGCTCTCCCTGCTGTTAAACGACTTACGCTGTCCTATGCCTCTCCCAGATAACGCCACGTCACGGGCTGCTCTTCCTCCGTGTACCTGTCACGCAAGGGCCAGGGGCGGGAATGAATGCGCGTTATGCGGTCGGCCGGCATCGTATCCCCTTCCCTGAAGTAACGCACCTCTTCCGGGCCTGTTCCGCTGTCCGGTATCCAGGCCGTCTGCCAGTAGCCGCTTCTCGGGCAGGGTTCTCCGCTGTGGCACAGCAGCAGCGACGCGCTCTGTTTATCAAAGTCCGGTGATTCCGGCAGCGGCCTGCCGGTCGTCGGGTTCAGGTGCTTCTTCTTCGCCAGCCGGGCAATCAGCGCCTCACTCGGTTTTTCCGGCGGGATGTTGGCTTCGCGGGCCTCCAGCCACTTCAGCTTCCCGTCCCATTCTGGCAAAGGCGCGGGCGGTAACGGAACGATGTCGTTGATTTCGGGTACGGTGGGATGAGCGTAGGAGTAATCCGCCAGTATATTCCAGATAGCCTCGTAACGCCGGGAACGCTCGGGGTCTTTTTTTAAACCAAGATAACTAATAGGGTCATCTGGTAAAGGTTCATTAAATCCGTATCTTAATAAACTTGCCGAAGAAGAGCTACCCGCGGCTACCCCTGACTGATATAAACGCACCGCTTCCTGGTAATTTTTACGATTCTTATAAATAATACCCATTATCATCGCGGCCTCTCCCTCTCCCTGCTCAGCAGCACAGAGATACATCTGCCTGGCAACATCCGGTGCGATATCAACCGGCTCAAGTTTTTTGGCCAGATACACCTGTGCCAGCGCGCTCCCTTCATCAGCCGCTTTACGGTAATAACGCAGCGCCATGTCCTCATCCTGCTTCAGCCCTGCCGCCCCGTGCTGCAGAAAGATGGCGATAAAATAGTAGCCGCTGGCGACTCCGGCATCGATGAGCTGCTGGCTGAAGCGGCGTCGTTCCGATGCGGTCAGACCAAAACGCCCGCGCAGCGACCCGTTCTGCAGATTGATGGTGGCTTTGGCATGTCCGTTCTCCGCTGCAATCCGGTAGAGGCGCCCGATCTCCGTATCGACCTCTTTGTCCTGCTTCAGCTGGTTGTTCACCTGCAGCCAGCGGGCGTATCTGAACAGCACATCAGCCTCAGCCTCCGGCCCCGGAATGGACTCTTTTTTACAGGCAAAGGCCAGTTGGATATTACTGTTGGAATCCATAGACATTTCCTTATTGCCGATAATTGCAGTATTAGTTTGGTCACATGCCGCGACCAGTAAGCTGGCAATCAGTAATAATGCACGCATTAATCCCAATCCTTGAGCACTGATTTTTCGTATAAAAAACCAATTAACGGTGCGATAGGCTCTTCTTTATCACTCATTTTCCTTCCATTATTTTCAATTATTAAAGTCCACATATCAAATGCATCTTTAGAATCATCTTGCATCCCTTTGCCATTGGTATGAAGCCTCCATAACCTCCTCCTTAAATCCTGAGTCACACTGGCCCATTCGTGAGCAATATTCATTTCACTGTCCACCTGCATGCTGCGGGTATTAATATTGGCGGACCCATGCGTAGTAAATACGTCATTCACAATCATTAACTTGGAGTGGATATAAACTGGCATCCAGTTGTCAGGAGGGGAGTCCAGTGCAACAAGAGAGCAGACATGAATATTTAAACCAGGCCGGGGCTCAGGGACAATCGTACTTTTTTCAATTTCAAGTATCTTTGCGTCCAGCTCTCGCTGTTTCTTTACAAATTCTTCAACATCTTTAGGTGTATACATCTCTGAAACAGGCGTTGTTCCTGCTTCTCTCCGGAGTTTATCAATCTGCATTTGTTTTGTGATACCCGGAATTATTTCCGCCCGTCCCAGCGTCTCAAGCATGCGCTGGGTATTGACGGTACCCGACCCGATACCCTCATCTGTGGCGTTGGTCACTACAAACAAATACAAAGCACCATGTTTATTATGGTCTCGCCCTTTGCTTGTCTGTTCTTCTGCAATTTTATTGATCAACTCGGCCATCGGCGGCCAGCGGAAATACTGATTTTCTATATAGATAAACTGAGTGGCATTGTTGACAGCCTGCAAATAAAGCGTCTCGATATCCCGTTTTTGTTCCTGTGCCTGAGTACGAAGCAGTTGAGCCATAATCGGCGTGCCGCATTCAGGGCGGGGCTTCAGTTCTTTTGCCACTTTCTTTGCATTACGCAAAGCCAGCAGATCTTGATGCGTTTCCTTACACCACGCCTTAGCAAAATTCTCGTGCAGGTGTTCCAGTATCGGGCCCGTTACCTGGCTTGAGATATCCTGGCGCGGCAGAAACCCGCTGGCTCCCATATCAGGTGCATACGCATCCACGCTGCCTGCCCGACGCCTGGATGAATGGTCATCTGTATCCCAGTACTCATCGAGCATGTTGTGGCCCATCACAAAACCCACTGCATGCTCCGGTAATTCGTAATCCACCAGGACTGTTTTCTGGTGATGAGTGGCTGTCGCCGCCAGAAGTGCCACGGTCATTTTACTGATGTCTTTATCAAGTGCATGCAGTGCTGCCTGATATCGTATCTCCGCTCGTTCATCAACATTGAAGCCCCTGCTTACAAACTGCGGGAATTGCTTTAATCTTTTTGGCGTGATTCCGACACCGACTGAAATCTCTTTAACCGTATTAAACAGGGCATACTCTGCAAACCATTTCCTGTCATTCGCATATTGCTCATCCGTCGCGCTTTGTCCTGCCCGATCTTTTATACGCACAATACCTTTGCCGGGCAGATTGGCTTCACCTGCTCCCCCTGCTGAATTGAGTGGCATTTCCCAACCCAGCATTCGCACTTCCACGTTGTTTTTTCTCGCAACGTCAACGAGTAACTCTCCAATCGAGGGGGCCTGCCCATCGCGGATAAAATACATTGAAGGCTGGAAACCCCAGCAGATGATATCCACTGATTTCTTCGCATTCGCAATGGCGTGATGAACCGCAGCAAAAGCCTCTTCACCATTGACCAGCGGCTTGTAGGTCGCCAGGGTTGGCGGGTATTCCGTATTCTGAACAAACCAGGGAGAGGTAATCACCCCGTGATCCGCTTCCTGAGGGGCAATAGGGACAACAAAAGGGTCCTTTTTCATTAAGCTTCATCCTTGTCGTTTACACTACCCAAAAGGCGGGCATAGGTCGTGCGGTGTGCAGTATGGGTGTCGGGCGTATTAATGTCTGAACTGACTATCGACGGATGATGATGGAACCCAAGATTAGCCAGTTTGCCCTGCGCCGGGTTACTGTATGCATCAACGACAGGGATCTGATAACGCACACCATTAGCCATTTCCAGGATGTACTCTCTGGTCACCACTTGATGGTCAATTGGGAGTTGGCCGCTCTTGTCCAGTACACCTGATTTAACTAACGATCCATCTGCAAAAAGGGAATATGGCATGCCAGCCCAGCTTATTTCAGGAGCGTTAGGTGCCTGTGGAATATGTAAACGCAGCGATTGTTTTACATTTTCTTGCAGCGCCGGATATTCTGGATGGCTGGCATCCATATTGGCTGGTTCACTGTAAGCAAAGTCGGCTGCTCTAATATTGCAATCACCGTTGGTACCTAATTCAATCTTGTACGGGTCAAGGGTAATGTAGGTTCCCCCTGCATTCAGAACAATTTTCTTCTTAGCAACAATATGAATTTCATCTTCTGTGCTGGTTATTTCCAGCCCCTGCCGTGCCAGCAATTGGAGTTGATCATTTTGCGCCTGAATAGTTACGGGGCCTTGGTTAGCGATAAGCTTAATACCTAATTTTCGGACAAACAGACTCACCCCATGGCCAACCCCCACGAACAATCGTTTCACAATGCCAATATCAGTATCAGCACCAGCGCTGAACGTGAGATTTTGCCGCGCTGCCAGCTGCAAATGCTTACCGCTTGTTAAAGCAATCCCCTCTGGTGCACTCAACACCGCAACGGCCTCTTTCAATTCTTTAATTTGTTCGCGCATGAAAGAAAGCTGCGCCTCTATTTGTGCTGGTTCCGCTTTCGCAGACTGTGCATCTTTAGAGAGGGAATCCATCTGTTCAGCAGACTGTTTAAGCCTCTCCATTGCCGCCTGCATTTCCAGTATTGGCCCTAGTGCCTTAGGTTGTTTATCTGCAGAAATAAACAATCCGGCCCCACCCCGCACCGCTATGTGCTTGTCCGTGCGAAGTTCAGCACCCTCTCCTCTTAGTGTTCCTGAAGCATCTACGTTATGACCAAGATTAAGCTGCGTCTTACCCCCATACTCCGTGCTGAGCTTAATATGCTCCTCACCACGCTTATCCTCCATGCGCAGTTTGTTCAGTCCGGCGGTACGAATAACGTTGCGGGTATTGTTTTTCTCGGTAACGTGATCCACATGCCGTGAATCATGCAGCGCATGAGCAATATAAGGCTGATCCGGGTCTCCCTCACGAAACGCTATTGCCACCTCCGTCCCCTGTATCAGCGGGAAGTGGAAGCCGTACATATCTCCACCGTAAGGTTTTGCGAGGCGAACGGGCATGCTTTCCAGGCCGCGCGCTCTACCCTCCTCGTCCGCATCAAACACCACACGATATAACCCCGACGCATCCTGCCAGGCATAGATGTCGTTGTCTTTCGCACTTGTCACGCGAGCCGTCATGGTGCCGCTGACTTTAGGACGAGCAAGCAGTGCGGGGCGCCAGCAAAGCGTCTCACTGTAAGGCACCGCATTCAGCGTGGCCTGAAAGGCAGAACGTCGGCTCGCACTGACATTGATTTGGGTGATTAAAACGGGACTCTGCAACTGTGCAGGCAGAGTGGGTATGCCTGTTTCGGTAACAGATAAAACATGTCCGGGGCTGATAAAAGCATCGTTGCAAATACCGGATATCAGCGTCTGCCGGGCAAGAAAACGTTCATGATCGAGACGGGCATAGAAGTTTGCGGTCTCGGTTTCTGGAGCAATCTTATCGCCGCTGTAGAGATGGCGGGGACGATAGTGATAAACCTCTCCGTAAGAGATGTTGTCGCCATCCCCCCGCGTCATATCGGCCTTCACCGACCGCAGCACGCGCTGTGCCTCGCGGTGGTTGTAATCCTTTGCTGTCACACCCGCTTCAACCACGTTATGGGTTAGATTCAGGTTCCAGACCGATTCCTGAGCATTGTCTTCAAGACCCGAGGGGCTGTTCAGCGGCAGCGATTTCTGCTCAGAATAAGCGCTCTGCGCGTCACCAAATCGTATGACCTCAGTCTGCGTATCGGGCTGAAGTGTGAAGTAGTAGAAGATGCCGGTCTCAGACAGCAGACGCTGAACAAACTTCAGGTCACTCTCCTGATACTGGTTAATCTGCTCTCTTTTGGGGTAGTCATGCTTCAGGCTGAATTCATATTCCCACCCCTGAAAACCATGCTCATCCAGTATCTGACTGACGACTTCCGGAACAGATTTATTCACAAAGAAACGATGTGAGCGGAATTGTTTATCCAGAAGCGAGAAGCGAGGTTCAATAATAACAAGATAGCTGACCTGGTCTGCGGACCCCGTCAGACGGCGGAAGTCGGTGATATAACCGTGAACAATCTTCTGCGATTCGGGTTCCAGCAGTGAGCCGGTTTCCATGGTCAGCGTTACCGCTTTGCGCAGCATTTGCTCTGGCGAGATGTCTTTATCGGGGCTGGTGAAAAGCACGTCATAGTGGTAATTCGCGCTCAGCGCTTCAGTACCGTTCAGACTTTCAACATCAATAACAGAATTACAGGCAGGAATTTGAAGAGAGTAGCGATTCTGGGTAGATGATAAAACCGATGCTGCGCTAAGTAACATTTCACTTGGGGTCATTGTCATTCGCTCCGTGATGACGGATGGTTCAATCCCTTTCAGGAATGCGGGGTAGATAAGAATTCAGTGTATTGAGTTGTAAAATTCAGGGAGTTAATGAAATAAAACGCTAATATCCGCGGCCTATGTAATAGGTGATTTCGTTTCGCTGCAGAGGAATACTGATAACGCCCGTGTTGTAAGCTTTAAAAGCCACGGAAAAGTTCCTGATCGGTTTACGCTTGGTCTGAGTAGTCAGACCAAACTGAGCAACATAAACAATTTCTGAACTGTTGATAATGTCCTCAGTCAGGCAGAGAAGCAGACTGTTATCGGTTCTATATTCTGCTATTTCTGGCTGCTTAGCAGAGTTCCGACTTTCTCTTCCAAAGAGGTAAAAATATGAAAGTGAATAATTATCAGGTTTTAATACAGTGAAGCATATGCGGCCATCAACTTTGCTGACCAATGTTTTCTGAGAAAGTGTGAATTTATCACCAATACAGCCTGACAATACAAACATCATGATCAAAGGGGCGTTTTTTAATATCAATGGCACACCTGAAAATAATTACCTTGCTCTTAATGCATTATAGAAAATTGATGGGATTAAGTATTTACAACAAATCAAATTCTTCTACCAAGATAATGTACAACCTCATCCTGTTGCAATGGAATATTCACAAAAGCTCCATCTTTAAATTCCATTGCAGTGGAGAAAATCCTTAGATTCTGACGATTCCTACTCTGTTTTAGAACAAACCTTACAATATATTCCCCCTTAATTAAATTCATGGAAGTAAAATCGCTTAAGCAAATACACTCATTATTGACCACCTCCACAGCATCCCTCCCCACAAACTCTCTATTTTCGCTTTGCCCCCGTTTGAAAATTGTTACATTTCCCACAGTAACATCATCGGCGCGCCTGACTTTAAAACATACTTTATTTCCTTTACCTTCAACTTCAGCGACTTCAGAAAACGTAACCTTGTCTCCAACACAACCAGTTATGATAAAAGCAACAACCACAGGAAACCATTTTATTCTTGAGAGAGAAATAAAATTATTTATCACCATGGAAAACCCCTTAAGACATCTCTATACCGTTCAAAGAGAACAGGCTCGGTAAATTCGTCCACTAACGTTATATACAAGTCTTCCTGACCGTACACATAATGGTGGTATCCATAGTTATGAAGAATGAAACTGTCTGCAATTATCTGTGACTGCTGCTCCATAGAATATTCACTTAATAACCGACCATCAAGTGAGTAGGAGTAACTTACAAGCCCGCTTAAAATGCCACGACAAATGACACACATGCCTCTTTCACGCTGCCATACATGAGACAACTCATGTATGAAGGTGTGCTGGTGACTCAAGACTTCCTTGGCATAATCTTCTCTATATAGTGCTGTTTTATAATAAATTTCACCAAGTGGCGTCATGGCCACTCGTTCATGCTGTAATCCAAATGGAAGAAAACTGTCATGATGTATCCAGATCTTGTTGTAGGAGACTCTGTCTCCAAAAACACTTTTAGCCAGTTCAATTTCATTGGATGTTAATAGGCGCATGCCTCCTTCTTTTAACATGATTACCTCTTATCTGAATTGATCATATTCCCCTAAAAATCTTATTAGCAAACTTTCTTTTCCATCCCACTCCGGGCTTAACAAATGAAATTGCTGGATAATAATCTAGCGCTAAAAACAAAGCAAAGAAAAATCCCTATTGGCTTCACTTGCAAGGTTACTCATAAATAAAGCTCGGCACATAATCTTGATTGTCTAATGGCAATTTTAAAATGCGTCCTTTTAATACTTTAATTGACACCACTCTTCTAAAGGATGGGTATGTCACTAATTTAGATAACAGGACGTAATGGATGTTATATTCTTTTCTCTCCGAAACTGGCAATTTCGATATTGGTATGCAACGTTTGTTTTTTATAGCTATCAATTCATTTCCAGTGATTGTGTACCTTAGCCCTGATCCATCCTTACTTTTTATCGAAACCACGCTTAGATAGTATACTTTATCCTTGGGCATGCTTATACAAGGCATATCATTAACAAGGCTCATGCCGACATCGCGTTTAAATCCAACAGGCTCCTCTCCCAAAGTACATCCAGTCAGAATCAAGCATAGTAATATGCTGATGAAGTAAATTCGCATGTTCTTTACCTTACAATTCCCTTAAAGCCGCGAGACAAACCATTCTAATTCGTTGTCATGGCTATCCGCTCTTGCTGAAGGCCAAAGGGAAGATAGCTGTCGTGATGTATCCAAACTTTAGAATAAGTAATCTTATCGCCAAATACTTTCTTAGCGAGGTGAATTTCACCTGCAGTCATCAAACGCAAGCCACCCTGTTTGATAGCAGCATCTTTACCTGAATTCGCGCTGCTCGTTGTCATTCCTCAAACTCCATGAGCACGCCTTCCACATCATCCCAGTCCAGGCTGAGAGTGCCAGGCAACTGCCCGCCGGCCTGATACTGCAAAAGCTGCTGACTCAGCACCGGTAAAATCTGCTGGTTGAGTAGGCTGTCGACGTTGCGTGCGCCGGTGTCCGGCAGCAGGCAGGCGGTAGTCAGGGCGTCGTACAGCGCCGCTGAAATTTCTGTTGCCAGGCCGTAGTGACGCTTTAGCCGTTGACTGACCTGGCCGAGCTTCATTTCGACGATGGTGCGCATCGCCTCAGCAGCCAGTGGGCGGTAAATCACCGTCTGGAAGCGCGCCAGGAGTGCGGGCTGGAAATGGTCGCGGATAACCGGGCGCAGCAGTTCCTGCAGGTCAGCGTCACTGGCGTCCGGCTGTTCGTCCAGTTTCTGCATCAACGCGTCGCTGCCGAGGTTAGAGGTCATCAGGATAACGGTGTTGCGGAAGTCAATCTCCCGCCCCTCGCCGTCGCGCATAAAGCCCCGATCGAACACCTGATAGAACAGTTTAATCACGTCGCGGTGCGCCTTTTCCACCTCGTCAAGCAGCACCACGCTGTACGGACGTTTGCGCACCGCTTCGGTCAGCACGCCGCCCTGCCCGTAGCCGACGTAGCCCGGCGGCGATCCCTTCAGCTGGCTCACGGTGTGCGCCTCCTGATACTCGGAGAGATTGAGGGTAATCAGCGATCTCTCGCCGCCGTACAGGGTGTCAGCCAGCGCCAGCGCGGTTTCAGTTTTGCCCGTACCGCTGGTGCCCACCAGCAGGAACACACCCTGAGGCCCGTTCTCGGCGGTCAGGCCGGTTTTCGACGCGCGCAGGCGCTGTGCAATGGCATTCAGCGCCACCGGCTGGCCCACCACGCGCGCTCCGAGCACCTTCTCCAGCGTCAGCAGCTCCGTCTGTTCGTCCTTCATTAAGGAAGAGAGCGGCACGCCGGTCCAGTCAGCAATCACGCCCGCCACCGTGCGCGCGTCCACGTCCAGCGTCATCAGCGGCTCGCCCTGCTGCAGCGCATGAAGAGCGGACTGAAGTTCAGCGCGGCGCGCCTGCTGAGAAGCATCCTGCCGGCTGAGCAGCAGCGTCTCCGTCAGCTCGCGCTCGGCCACCCAGCTCAGCTCCAGCTGTTCGAGACGTTCGTCAGCGCTGGCCAGTTCTTTCAGAATGTCATGCATGCGCGCCTCCTGAACGGTGCCGCCCAGCGCTTGATCATCCAGGATAGCTCGCTTCTCAATATTCAGGGCATCCGTGCGGGCACGCAGTTGCGTGATAGCTTCCGGCACCGCGTCCTGGCTCATGCGCACGCGGGCGCACGCGGTGTCGAGCAGGTCCACCGCCTTATCCGGCAGCTGGCGTCCGGTCAGGTAGCGGCGGGACAGCGTCACGGCGGCGCGCACGGCCTTGTCGGTGATGTGCACGCCGTGGTGCTGCGCGTAACGCGACTTCAGGCCACGCAGCATCAGGCAGGCGGTCTCGTCGTCCGGCTCATCGACTTTAACCATCTGGAAACGGCGCTCAAGTGCGGCATCCTTCTCGAAGTACTGTTTGTACTCGCTCCAGGTCGTGGCGGCGATGGTGCGCAGTTCGCCGCGCGCCAGTGCGGGCTTCAGCAGGTTAGCTGCATCCGCGCCACCTGCCTGATTGCCCGCGCCGATGATGGTGTGCGCCTCGTCGATGAACAGCAGCACCGGCTGCTCAGCCTGCTGCACCTCAGTAATGATGTTTTTCAGGCGCTGCTCAAACTCGCCCTTAACGCCCGCACCCGCCTGCAACATGCCAAGGTCCAGGGTGCGCACGCTGACCGTGCTCAGGCTGGCTGGCACATTGCCTTCCGCAATGCGCAGCGCCAGCCCTTCGACCAGTGCGGTTTTGCCCACGCCCGGTTCGCCCACCAGAATCGGGTTGTTCTTGCGGCGACGCGAAAGGATGTCCACCATCTGACGGATTTCATTATCGCGCCCATACACCGGGTCAATCTTCCCGTCCCGCGCGTCAGCGGTAACGTCGCGGGTGAAGCGGGACTGCGCCTCAGCGGTGATAGAAGGCGCAGCGCCCGCCAGCGCAGGTGGCTCGCCCTCCTCTGCGTTCAGGCTCCGCAGAGGTTCGTTCGGCTGCAGCGCGTCGGGTCGTTCGTCCGACTGCGCGTCCAGCAGCGGGCGCAGCGCCGTCATCTGACGTGTGCTCAGTGTCAGCAGCGGCCAGAGCGCATCGCAACGGGTTATAGAGTGGTTCTCCGCTATTGCTGTCAGCAGGTGCACGCTGCGGATGCGCTCCTCACCATCCACCGAGGCCGCCAGCCAGGCCTCTTTTAGCATGTGATGTAACCGGGAGGACAGTTCCGGGCGGCTGCGCACCAGGCGAGGCTGGCCGTCAAGAAAGCTCAGCAGCCCCTGCCAGACGCCGTCCATGTCCCACTCATAGCGGCGCGCCATCACCGTGATGTCGCCCTCTCCCTGCTCCAGCAGCTTCAGCAGCCAGTGCTCGGGGAAGATTTCCGCATGCGCGCGGGTCTGGCACAGCGAGGCAGCGGCCTCCAGCGCACGGGCGCAGAAGGGATTAAGACGGCGCAGCAGCGCTGCAGACTGGTGTTCCATAGGTGTTCTCTCCATTTCAGGCACGCTACCGCCCCTGGCCGTTAACCGAGGCCCATAAGGTCTGAGGTATCTGAACATCAGTGTGTTTTTCAGGGCTGCACCCGCGCGCAGGCGCAGACCTGAAAAAGCGGACGGCGAACCGTCCGCACGGGCTTACGCGGTGGCGCGTTCGTTCCAGGAATCGGAATGAATGATGTTGCCGTCCTTGTAGGTCCAGGTGATTTTTTCGTAGCGCAGCTCAATCATCTCCAGATGGTTGTGCTTCTCTTTGGAAGGATCTTTAATGTCGTGCATGACAGGATTCACCTTCACCACCTTCACGTTCTCAAGCCTGGTGTTGAAGTACTCGACTTCCTGGCCTGCATCGCTGATGCGGTACCACTTGAACTCCGCCGACTTCAGGGTCTGACCAGTTGTCACGGCCTTGTAGAGGTACGGGCTCGACGAGTCGATTTCCTTGGTGAACAGGAACGGGGTGTGAATACGGGTGCCGGTCAGCTTGCCGGTATTGTTGTCGGTCGGGATGTACAGGTTATGCTCCTGCGCCACCACCTCAATGCTGCCCTCGCGATCCTGCACGTCTACTGAACCCTTGATGTCCGCGCCGCCGTCGTCCTTCAGCCACAGATAAACTGGAATTGCCATGTTGTTACTCCTTTTCAGACTGAGAATGGCCATCATCCTGTGATGACCGGGTTTGTGCGCCTGGCACGCGGCAGGCGTCCGCCTGTGGCACCAGACTGATTTCGACCCGGCGGTTGAGCGCACGCCCCTCCGCCGACTCGTTTGTTGCAACCGGACGATCCTGACCGTAGCCCTGTACCGCGAAACAGCTCTCCGGCACGTCGCCGGTGTCGCGCATCCAGTCGCGCACCGCTCCGGCGCGCTTCAGCGAGAGCAGCTGATTGTTCTGCTGATTGCCGGTGCTGTCAGTATGGCCGGCGACCACAATCAGCCAGCCGGGCCGGGCTTTGATGCCCACCAGTGCATTGATGAGCACTTTGTCGGATCCCGCCCTCAGCGCCGCTTTGCCCGATTCAAACAGCGACAGGCTGTCAAGCCGCACCGTCTGCGGTCCCTCCACTACCTGCTGAATCACGGGTGCTGGCGCGGGCGGCGGTGCCCAGCGATGGATGGCTGCGTTTACCGGCTCAATGAGCCGCATGCCCTGATAAAGCCCCACGCCATACCGCATTGGCTCTCCGCTGCGCTGCCAGGCATCCAGCTGCGTGCGGTCACGGATAAGGGCATCGCGCGCAAGCGTTTTCGCAGCAACAGCACCCTCCGGCAAGCTGTGCCACAGGGCAAGGTGATCGGCCACGCTGCGCACGAGGCGCTGGTTTTGGATGAAGGAAGCCAGCATGGCCAGCGCCAGAAACAGGCCCAGCATCATTCCGACCCTGCGCGCCGTTCGCAGCGTGCGGCTGATACCCTGCCGCTGCGGCATACCGGACAGCAGCCCATCCGGCAGCGGCAGTGAAGGCGGAGACGCATAGTTTTCAGGCGACAGCGTGGTCAGCCCGACGGTATGCTGCTGCCACAGGTTGCCCGATAGCGACGACACCGGCGTCAGGCAGACGCCGATCTGGCACGAGCTTGCGGTGTGCAAAGCCGCGAACTGCCCCGCATACCACTGCATCAGGCTTTGCAGTCTGAACGCGTGATGAAAATGCAGGGGATCCCGGGTGACCCACTCCGCCAGCGAAAGGCGGGCGTCATTTTCCGGATGAAACTGAAACTGCGAATGGTCTGGCGTATAGCTGAACCAGTGCGTGCGCTCATCCACTGACGAGCCCCATATCACGGCCCCCAATGGCGGCAACCCTTTCAGCACAACCCGGCACTGTGAAACGGCCCTCAGCCATCCTCCCTGCTGCTGTATCAATACGTCAGCGGAGGTGTGCTGCCCGGGGATGATTGCCAGCATCACTGAAAGCTGAGTAAGCAGCGCTGGACACTGCTCTGCCAGCCGTTCCGCCAGCGCGGACAGTTCAGCAGGCTGGCGCACGTTCAGATACCACCCCAAGCGGGTCTCGCGGTGTGTCAGATCACCAAACAACGGTGCCGTATCCCCGATAACCAGAATTACCGGCCCGCAATAGGTTTCCGGCGGCAGGCTGGCATCAATGTCCGGTTGGTGATCAGTGGCATTACGCTGCAAATGCCACAGAATAAAACCGGCCACTAGTAGCACCAGCACACAGAGCGCCACTGTGTTCAACGGCTTCAGTCCCGAAAAGCCCACTACTAGCAGGATCGCGAGCACGGCTGCCAGCAGCGTCAGGCCCTGACGTGAATCGGGTCGGACCATTACTGTGCACCTGCCATGCGCGACACCATCTCTGCCAGCGTTGACTCCAGCACGAACCAGAGACCGCCAAGCAGCACGACGGCCATCGCCCAGCTCAGCCAGTAAAAGCGGCGTCCGCTGCGCAGACCTGCGGGGCGAACCACCAGCGGCGCATCTTCCGGCAGCGCAAAAGGCGGCACACGGGCAGCCAGCGCATTCACCACGTCTTCACGACGTTCGTCATCCTGCGCACGGTAATGCCCGACGAACCCCAGCTGCAGGGTGCGGTAAAAGCAGGTCAGCACCGTAATGTCCGCTGCGGGTTCGTTCAGCACGGTGCGGATACGATCCCAGAGCGCTTCACCGCCGTTCAGTGAACCAAAAAAGCGCACCTGCAACGGATCACGGGTCCAGCGCAGCCAGCCATCGTCCTGACTCCCTCTGTTTAGCACTGCCTCATCCAGCAGCACGCAGAAGGCATAAAGCATGTGGTCACGGCTGGCCTCGCTGAACCCGGCCTCAGTCAGCGCCTCGCGGGCTGATTTCACCCAGCCCGCCGCGCGTCGGTATAGCGCGTCGCCGTTTTCAATTTGCTGTCCGCAACGCAGTTGGCTGACCATCAGCCAGCCCTGAAAAAACAGACGCTCTGTCAGCGTGTTGGGATTATTCATGAGCGCAGCACCGCGTAGAGTTCCAGTTTCAGCTCACCGAGCGATTCCGGCGTGTAGAAGGTACAGCCGCCGGAGGCCAGCATCGCCCGGGCCGCATCCGTTAAGAGATCCAGCGCGAAATACTGATTTTCCAGGCGTAACGGGATGGCCGCAGGGACATGCGGCAGCGGGCGGATGACCATGCCGCTCAGCGCGATATTCACTACCTCTGACACATCGTCCTGGCTGCCTGCCTTGCACAGCAGCGGGAAGCGCGCCTGAAGTTCATGATTTGGCAGCGAAGAGCGCACGGACAGATAGAAATCCGCCCCTTCGCGCAGGCGCGCATCGTGCAGCCTGCCCTTCCACAGCACCCCCTGTTTTTCCAGGTCGATGGCGATCACGCGGGAAGGCAGGCTTGCCTCCAGCAGCGTATCCAGCAGCGTGAACAGCGGTGGGAAAACCTGCTCTGGCGCGTTGTGTCGGTAGGCTGGGATATCGTCCGGCGCGTTCTCGAGGGAAAACGTCAGCAGACTCCCCGCAAGGCGCACCAGCTCACGATAAAGCAGTTCAGGATGGCGCGACGGTGACTGATACAACTCTGTCAGCACCGGCTCCGCGCTGTTCAGCGCATTGAGCAGCCAGAACAGAGAAACGTCGGACACGGCAAAATCGGCCATGCGTTCGTTACTTTCGCGGCGCAGTTGCATCAGACGGTGACGGCGTGCCTGCAGGCGATGAAGCAGGTCACCCAGCGCCGCGACCAGCGCCGGACTCGCAGCCAGTGACAGCATGGGGGGAATAAACGTAGTGTCGCGCATCCACTGCCCCTGCGCGTTGCGCACCAGACGAGCAACCGGACAGGTCAGGTACGCCGCGTTTTCCTGATGCGCCAGCCGCAGGCGCAGCGCATAACGCTGTACCGCAATCTCTGTACGCTCGTGACCTGCCAGCTCCTGCACGCGCTCGCGGGTGGCGACCCAGCGGCGCGGACGCTCGCTGTCCGCACCGTTTTCCAGATTACCGCCGTTGGCGTTGATCAGCGGCAGCGCCAGTACCACCTCTACGCTGTCCCGATCCGTCACATCAGTCAACTCACAGACGGGTGGCAGTGTGTCAGCCAGATGGGTGTCGACCAGTGAGCCATCCGCAAAGCGGACGGCAATGTGCGTTGCATTCAGTTTTGACAGCGCCAGCGCGCTATCATCGAACTCTGCACATAGCACGCCCCAGGGGTGCGCCAGCACCATGCCAGCGACGGTACCTGCCACATGCGCGTCCCACATGGCCTGCTGCTGGAACTGTTGCGGCGTCAGAAACGCGCCGTCTTCCCATAACGGACGGTAAATTTTCATTACGGATAGCCGCCTTACGCTTTCGCTTTTGGCATCTGCGATACCAGCGATAGATTGACGTCCATGCCTTCCACCTGGAAATGCGGCACTGCGAACAGCTTCACACGGAAGAAGCCCGGGTTATCTTCGATATCTTCCACAATCACTTTGGCATCGCGCAGCGGATGGGAAGCCTGCAACTCATCGCCCGGATCGGTCATTTCGGTCACCAATCCACGCACCCAGGTATTCAGCTCCAGTTCCAGCAAGCGGCGATCTTTGGTGGTGCCGATGTTTTCGCGCTGAATCAGCTTCAGATAATGCGCGATGCGTGACAGCAGGAAGATGTAAGGCAAGCGCGCATTGATGCGGCTGTTGGCGGTGGCATCTGCGGTGTCATACAGCGCCGGTTTTTGCGCGGAGTTTGCGGAGAAGAAGCAGGCGTAATCACGGTTCTTGTAATACGAAAGCGGGATAAAACCGAGGTTCGCAAATTCAAACTCGCGGGTTTCAGGGATCATCACTTCAGAAGGGATTTTCACCTGATTACCGGTGCCGAGGTCATACAGGTGAATCGGCAGATCCTGCACCGCACCGCCCGCCTGTGGGCCTCGGATCTGCACGCACCAGCCGTTGTTGATAAAGCTCTTCACCATGTTGGCGGCGAAGGCAAAAGACGAATTGGTCCAGAGATATTTTTCGTGATCCGGGCCTTTTACCTCTTCCACGTAATTGAAGCTGCGCACCGGCACGGTATCAGGTCCGTACGGCAAACGGCCCAGCACACGCGGCATGGTCAGGCCGATATAACGTGAATCATCGGTTTCGCGGAAGGATTTCCACTTGATATATTCCGCACGATCAAAGTAGTTGCCGATGTCTTTGATGGCGGCCACTTCTTCCATTGATTCCTTGAGGAAAAACGCCGGGCCGGCTGATCCGATAAACGGCATATGGGCGGATGCCGCGACTTTGGAGATGTTTCGCAGCAGCGCCATATCCTGCGCAGAGGCATCAAATTCATATGCTGAAATCACCGCGCCGATCGGCTCGCCACCCGGTGTGTCGTACTCGGCAACGTAGGTTTGCAGATACAGACCACTTTGGATGATTTCCGGCGCGTCTTCGAAATCCTGACGCAGGTCTTCTTTCGACACATCAAGCACTTCAAGTTTGACGTTCTGGCGGAAATCGGTCTTATCCACCAGCGATTTCAATCCACGCCAAACCGATTCCACTTTCTGGAATTCATCATGGTGCATCACCGCATCCAGCTGGCGGCTGATCTGATAATCCAGCTCGGCAATGTGGTGATCCAGCAGGTTTTTATCCAGTTTTTCGACTTTCTCACCGCTGATTTTTAAACGATTAAGAAACACCTGCATCGCCGCCGTGACGCGCTCGTCAGCAGTGGCGTCTGACATCGCCTGATTGTCTTGCCAGACATTCAGATCGCTCAGTGAGGTGACCGGATGGAGATTAATTTTATCGAACAGCGAGGCGTACACACCTTCCGCTGCAGAGTTTTCAAGCACGGTGGTGCCACCGGAAGACAGGGTTTCATTCTGAACTGACATCAGCATCGTCTCTCATTTAGTCCGTTAAAAGGGTTCAGCCGTTATCGCTGGCAAGCGCAGAAAGTTCGGAACGCAGTTCGTCACTCAGTGCCGGGTCTTTCAGAATAATTTCCAGCTCTTTGCGGAAGGTGACGTTATCGAGCAGATTGGATTTGAGATCGCGCAACAGATTGCGCATCGCGAGCATCGCTTTGAGTTGCGGAATTTGACGGGCGACCTGCTCAGGTTCGAAGTCTTTGATGTTGCTGAAGGTCAGATTGATGGCCTGTTCACTGCCATCTGCTGACAAGGTATCCGGTACGGTGAGCCGTACTGATGGCGAGAAGTCAGCGAGCACGCTGTCGAAGTTGTTTTTATTGACGTTGACCTTTTCGCGTTCGCTCAGCACGCGATCTTCCTGACCATTACTGAAATCACCGGTCACCAGCAATTTGAGCGGCAGCTCCATTTTGCGTGCAGCGCCGCCTGTATGAACGTCGAGTTTGATGTTAACGCGCGCTTTGGGTATTTCATTTTGATAAGAATTACTCATATTTACTCCTGTAAGTGAAGCGCGGAAAGCACGCTTTAAGCACACTTTCCTTGTGTGATTCTGCGCGAATATATCTTAGGCTTAATGAGGATATCAACAGGGTAATTTGATCTTTGTGATCTGATTTATATAGGAAATTTCTTACTTTTCATTTTAAGTCGTTGAAGTTAAGCGCGGTTCAGGCCCAGGAAGGGTCTGAAAATTTATGTTGTATACACTGTTTTGTTAACTGAAATCGTTAAGATAAATCGCAAGAAATATCCTAAAAATTAATGTATTTCAGGGTGAAATCGTTAACCAGGAAAATTTATTTTTTGCGGATTTAGATAAGAAAAAACCCGCCGAAGCGGGTTTGAAAGGAGGTTAACTATTACGCTGCAAGTGACTACTGACAAAAGCCCGGCAGCGATCAGAGAGTGGATCGCTAAACATCTGCTGCGGTGGCCCCGACTCTTCGATTTTGCCCTGATGCAGAAATACCGCTTTGTTGGAAACATCGCGCGCGAAGCCCATTTCGTGAGTGACGATGATCATCGTGCGTCCCTCTTCAGCCAGGCTACGGATCACCCTTAACACTTCGCCAACCAGTTCCGGGTCGAGTGCAGAAGTGGGCTCATCAAAAAGAATCGCTTTGGGCTGCTGCGCTAACGCTCGCGCGATGGCCACGCGTTGTTGCTGCCCACCTGAAAGCTGCGAGGGCCATGCGTTGCGCTTTTCATACAGCCCGACTTTATGCAATAGAGCTTCGGCTTCTTCAATCACCTCTTTTTGACTGCGTTTCTGCACATGCACCGGCGCTTCAATAATGTTCTGCATCACGGTTTTATGCGGCCAAAGATTAAAACTCTGGAACACAAAACCCAATTGCATGCGCATTAGTTTGATACGACGCTGCTGTTCGCGGCTGAGTTTCTCGTGGGGATTGTCAATGGTGATCACCTCATCCCCGACCGCGATTTCCCCGCCTTGCGGCACTTCAAGGAACGGGATGCAGCGCAACAAAGTACTTTTTCCAGAACCGCTGGCGCCAATCAGTGATATCACATCCCCATCCTGCGCCGTCAGACTGATGTCATGAAGCACTTCATGCCCGCTATAACTTTTTCTGAGATGACTCAGGGCGATAGTGGGTTTACTCATTGACGTGCTCCAACGTGATAAGGGGACAAACGGCGCTCCAGTAGCGCCACAGCTTTACTGACCAGCACGGTCAGCAGCAGATAAATGATCGCCGCACTGATAAACACCTCCAGCGCGCGGAACGTCTCCGACACAATTGAATCCGCGATGCCTGTCATTTCCATCAAACTGATGGTGCTGACCAGGGATGTGGATTTGATCATCGAGATGACTTCATTGCTGTAAGCCGGCAACGCCTGGCGCACGGCGAGCGGCAAGGTGATGCGGCGCAGCGTCGTAAAACGCGACATACCGCTGACTTTGGCAGCCTCAAGCGACTGCACGCTGACGGCATTGAGACCACCACGCAGAATCTCCGAGGTGTAAGCAGCGTCGTTAAGCACCAGCGCAATCAACCCGCACCAGTAGGGATCGCGCAGCAGCGGCCACAGCACACTTTCGCGCACCGCCGGTAAACTGCCCAATCCGTAATAGATCATAAAAATCTGGATTAACAAGGGTGTGCCGCGGAACAGCCAAACGTAAAAGCGGGCAAAGACGCTACCATAGCGATTCTGGCGCAACAGGTTGAGTAATAACGCTAAAATCCCCCCACCCAGCAGTGACAAAACGGCCAGATTAAGGGTCAGTGGTAAACCGCGCAGCAACGCGGCAAGCGTATGCTGTAAGAACGTGAAATCCATCGTGGCTCCTTACAACCGCGCGCGTTGTTGCCCGCGCATGGCCACTTTTTCCACATAGCGGAAAACAAAATCGGAACAGGTGGTGATGATCAGATAGATCACCGCGCCGACGCTGTAAAAGAAAAACGGCATTTGCGTGGAGTTGGATGCGGTGGAAATCTGGTTCATGGTTTCCACCAAGCCCGTCACGGAAACCAAAGCCGATTCTTTAATCACCGACTGCCACTGATTTCCCATTCCCGGAAGAGCCGTGCGCAACGCCTGCGGCACAATCATGCGGCGAAATAGCATCAGTCGTCCCATACCCGTCACCGTAGCCGCTTCCAGCGTGCCTTTCGGGATAGCGTAAAATGCCCCACGAAACACACCACACTGGTAAGCGCCAGAGATCAAACCGATGGCGATAGCCCCGGCGACAAAGCCGTTAACATCAAACGGTCCCTGCATGCCCAACGCTTCCCCAACGAAGGACACCACCTGGCGTCCGCCGAAGTAAAACAGGTAGATCACCAGCAGTTCGGGTACGCCACGAAACAGCGTGATGTAGCCATTGGCGAGACGCTGTTGCCAGCGCGCACCACCAATTTGCATCCAACAGAGTAGGCTACCGAGCACTGCGCCCAGCAGCCATGCACACAAAGAAACGGTGACGGTCACCGTGGCGGCGTCAAGCAAGACGCCGCCCCAGCCTTCGTCACCAAACCCTAACAGTTGCCAGTCAATAGTCATAAGCGCTCAGCATTACTCCGCAGGCGCGACGTTCTCGCCGAACCATTTTTCTGACAGCTGTTTCAGCGTGCCATCTTTGATCATTGAAATTAATGCGTTATCCAGCGCCGCTTTCAGCTCCGGATTGTTCTTCTGAATGGCGATCGCAGACCCCTGCCCTAACACGCCACCGGAGAAGCCATAACCCGTGCTGTTCACGGTATCGGTGTGTTTTTTCACATAGGCATTCAGGTTGGTTCGTGACGCCATCACCGCATCAACGCGGCCGTTCAGCAGATCAGCAAAGGTTTCCGGACCAGCCTGATAAGTGCGGATGGTGGCAACGTCAGCCAGATATTTGTTGAGGAAGTCAGCCTGAATAGTCGCGACCTGCACAGCGATAGTTTTACCTTTGAATTTCGCTTTCAGCGCATCAATGGCTTTGTTCATGCCCGCCTCATCACCCGCCTGAACGACTTCACCGTTACCCGGCAAGGTATCTACTGCACTGCCTTTCAAGGTGACAAAACCAGACACGCTCACAGTGTACTGATGGGTGAAATCCACCACTTCTTCACGCTTAGGGGTAACGGTGACGGCATCAATGACCGCGTCGTATTTCCCATCAACCAGGCCCGGGATCATGCCAGACCATTTCTGCGCCACGATTTCATATTTAAAGCCGGCACGTTTCGCCAGCTCAGCCACCATATCGGGTTCATAACCTACAATCTTGCCGCTCGGCGTAGACTGGTTGAACGGAGGATAAGCTGCCTCAGTCGCGAATTTCAGTGTGCCAAAATCTTTTGCCTGCACCAGTGCAGAAGTAGCCAGCAGCAACAGGCCAGCGGAAGCGGTAAACAGCCCTTTACGCATCATCATAAAACCTCAGAGTTCATTATTTTAGGAGAGTAAATCGATGGCTAAACGGGCTAATGCCTGAGTGCCTGCATGAATGCTGCGTTCGTCGGGTTGATAATCCGAATTATGCAGATGATCGTCGCGTCCTGGCGCTCCGGACCCGATATGAATCTGGCAACCTGGCGCCCGCTCGGTAAACAGGGAGAAGTCCTCCGCACCAAAACTGGCGCTCGGTTTCGCCACAATCGGCTTACCAAATTGGTGCGATAGAATCGGTTCGAGCGCATCAATCAACGCATCATCATTCATCAACGGTGGCACGCCACGCTGATAGTTGACCTCAATGCGGGTGTTCAGCGACAGCGCCACGCCGGCACAGATACGCTTAAAAGCGTGCTCAATATGTGCGCGTGACTCAGGCGATTTAGCCCGCACCGTGCCCTGAATCAGGCAGCTATCAGAAATGATGTTGTGCGTCGAGCCACCGTGAATATGGCCGATGGTTAATACAGCGGAATGCGCCGGATCGAGTTCACGTGAAATGATGGTCTGCAGTTGGCTGATGAGGTTCGCCGCCGCAATAATCGGATCAGTTCCCATATGTGGGCGCGCAGCATGAGTGGATTTACCGTGGACGACGACATCAAATTCGTCACTGGAAGCGGTACTGGCACCGCGCGTCAGCGCAATTTCACCTGCTGCCAGCTCGGGCTTATTATGCAGAGTGATCGCCAGATCCACGCCCTCAGCCACGCCATCAGCAATCATCGCCTCGGCACCACTCTCAGGCGTCTCTTCGGCTGGCTGGAAAATCAGCCGGGCCGTGCCTTTTAACTGGCTGCGGTATTGCGCAACAATCGCCGCCACACCCAGCAGTGTCGCCGTGTGGATATCGTGGCCGCAGGCATGCATTTTACCGGGATAGATGCTGCTAAACGGTAAACCGGTCTGTTCCTGAATCGGCAGCGCGTCCATATCGGCGCGGATCAGGAGGGTTTGACCCGATTGTTCACCCACAATGTCCACCACCACGCCGGTTTTGCCGACGCCAGTTTGTGGCGACAGGCCAAGGCGCAACAGTTCCTGCTCGACGATATGCGCGGTACGAATTGTGTCGAATCCAAGTTCGGGATGCGCGTGAATATCACGGCGAATGGCAATAAGGTGCGCTTCCATGCTTTCGCTTTTGGCGCTGATGTCCCTGGCTAAAACATCTTTAAGGTCGGTCATGATGGCGATGATCTTTTCAGGCTGAAGCCTGGCCTTTATGGCATTTTTATGAAGATTGACCTCGTATTTATTCACAGCCATTGCTGGATTGCAACGCGCATTATCAATGGTTACTTGCTGAAATATCGTGATATTTTGCTAATCTACTGCGTTTGCAGGATAAAAGCCCATAATTGCATCTTCAGTCAGTTATAACATTCATAATCTCACCAGGATCATCAGTTTTACTGATTTTGTGATTGAACAAAATTAGCTCCTTTTTCGTTGATTTAGGGTTGTTTTACTTGTTCCAGCAACCACGCACGCACTGCTGCAACAGGTGGATGTTCGCGCGGACGTCGTGGTGACACCAGATACCAGCCAGCGTCAACGGTCATTGATTGTGGAAAAGCGGGCACCAAACGACCGCTGGCGAGATCGTTTAGTGCAAAATGCTGGCTGGTGAGGGCAATGCCCTGCCCGTTGATCGCCGCCTCTAAGGCCAGCGCAGTCTGGTTAAAACGCAAATGATGCTGATGATGAAGCGTGCTGTTAGGGAAGACAAAAGCGAAAAAAGCAGGCCAGAGATGGTGCCCGTCATGCAGCAGGGCATAGCGCTGGCAGTTACCTTGATCCTGCGGATCGCCCAACTCAGCCAATAAATCCGGACTGACCACTGCCAATACACTTTGACTGAACAGCAGCGTGGCATCCAGCCCAGCGCCAAACGGCGGGCGTCCATAGCGCACCGCCAAATCAACGCCTTCATGATGAAACTGCACCAATCTTTCCGATGCCAATACGCGAAGATCAATATCCGGCCATGCGGCGGTAAATGCGGGCAATCGAGGCAACATCCAGCGGCTGGCGAAAGTCGGTGTGACGCTCAAGGTCAAACGATCCGGTTCGGGTCGCAAGGCACGTGTGGCCTCATCAAGCAACTCAAACGCCTGGCGAACACTCACCGCATAGCCTGCACCCGCTCCGGTGAGCGCCAAAGTCCGCGGTAGCCGGTCGAACAATTTCAGCCCGATGCTACTTTCCAGCCCTCGAATTTGCTGTGCCACCGCGCCCTGAGTCACGCCCAGTTCTTCAGCGGCGAGGCGAAAATTGAGATGGCGCGTCACGGCTTCGAATACCTTCAGCGCATTGAGTGGCGGTAACGTGGGAAATCCCTGACTCATCCTGTAGTTTTCCTATCGTCAATTGCGAATCAGACTGACTCTCTGCAGCTGAATTTAAACCCTATACTGCTATAAATCGACTTCTGAAAGAAAAAGGATCTGGATTATGACAGTAGAAAAAGTCGCAGTGATTGTCGCAGGCGGCAGCGGTATGGGTGCCGCAGCAGCAGAAAAACTGGCAGCGGATGGCTATAAGGTTGCGATCCTTTCCTCTTCTGGCAAAGGAGAAGCCTTAGCTGAACGTTTAGGCGGATTAGGTCTCACCGGATCAAACCAGTCAGTGGATGACTTACAAAAACTGGTTGAAGCCACGATGGGCCGCTGGGGTCGCATTGATGTGCTGGTCAACAGTGCCGGTCATGGGCCGCGCGCGCCTATTCTGGAACTGAGTGATAATGACTGGCAGGTTGGAATGGAAACCTATTTCCTGAACGTGGTGCGAGCTGCGCGCCTGGTCACCCCGATTATGCAAAAACAGGGCGGTGGCAGCATTATCAACATCTCATCCGCCTGGACGTTTGAACCCACCGATATGTTCCCGACCTCAGCCGTGTTCCGCGCCGGACTCGCCTCATTCACCAAAATTTTCGCGGATACTTACGCAGCGGATAACATTCGCATCAACAATGTGTTGCCGGGCTGGATCGACAGCTTGCCTAAAAACGATGCTCGTCAGGATAGCGTACCGCTCAAGCGCTACGGCACCGCAGCAGAAGTCGCCGCCACCATCGCGTTTCTCGCCTCACCCGGCGCGGCCTACATCACCGCTCAGAACATTCGTGTTGATGGCGGCGTCACCCACAGCGTGTAAGACCGTTGTCTCCAGCCGCGTGAAGTCCCATTCTGCGCGGCTGGAGGCCCCTCTCCCACTTTCGTCCCTCGCACAAACAAGACTGGTCTCGTCGATCGTAGTTTAAGAAATAGTCAGAATGTTCCTATCCGCTGCCAGACCTTTCTGAACGCAGCCACTCCATATCCGATTAAACATTCTGACCCGAGGTTTCTATGCAAACGATTTTACGTGCACGCATACATGCGCTTTTCAATCCCGAACGCCACCTGATTTGGCAGTGGATGCTGGCAGGCTGTGCGCTGTTTTGGATTGTGACGGTGATTGCCGTGATGGGCATTCGTTAAATTAATGAGCCTGTAGTCGCCCGGTCAATTGCTCAGGCGGCAGCAGTTCAAATGCCCTTTTCATCACCCGCGCTTCTTCTGCCGGGCTGCGACCAAACAGGCGTTTAAACTCGCGATTAAACTGGGAATCACTTTCATATCCCACTCGCGCCGCCGCACCCGCAGCGGTCAGATTATCGCGAATCATCATCAAACGAGCCTGATGCAAACGCAGCGATTTAAGATATTGAATCGGGGACGTTTGCGTCACCGTTTTAAAATGCAGATGGAAACGCGGCACGCTCATCCCCGCTTCGTTCGCCAGATGCGGTACATCCAGTGGCTGCTGCCAGTCAGCATGGATACGCTGCAGTGCACGAGCAATACGGCCAAAATGGCCTTGATAGGTGAGTGCCGCGCGCACCGCCCCGCCTTGCTCACCCATCAATATACGAAAGCAGATCTCCTCTACGCGCGCGGGTCCCAGCACTTTAGCCTCCAGTGGATCACTGAGCGCCTCCAGTAATCGCAACGTACTTTCAGCCAACACCTCATCAATCGGCGTGGAGATGATCCCTGCCGGCGGTAATGTAACCGCTGTTTCAACGTCGGCAAGTTGCGCCACCAAACGCGCGACCATCGTAGCATCCAGACGAATCGCTATACCCAGCAGTGGCTCTTCAGAAGTTGCTTCGGTCTCGGCGGAAAAGGGCAACGGCACTGACAGCACCAGATAATGCTGTGCGTCATAGCGATACATTTTATCGGCGAGAAAGGCGCGCTTCGATCCCTGGCAAATAATGATGATGCTGGGCTCATACAGCACCGGCGTGCGCGCCCACTGTTGGTCCGCACGCATAAAGCGCACACTCTCCAGCAAGGATTCGGTATAGCCTTCCTGACGTGCCAGCTGACGTAACAGGTGGCAGGTTTGCTGTTTTACCGTGTTCGACATAGATAGCGTTCCAGAGAGAGATTCAGGCAAAGCATAGCCATTTCATTCAGTGATGCACAATGGCGACGAGAGAATCAGGCAAACATTCGCCACAATCCGGTCTGTTGCGTCCGGCTAACTTTATCAAAAATGGCCTCGTCAATTACACGAGGAACTCGTCATGAACTTCAGCGAAAAAGTTATTCTGTTAACCGGTGCCAGCAGCGGGATTGGTGAAGGCATTGCCCGTCATCTGGCTCATCAGGGGCACAAACTGGTGCTGGGCGCACGCCGTACCGATCGCCTGGCAAGCTTGTGCGATGAATTACACCGTGAAGGTGCCAGCGTGGATTTTCTCGCAACAGATGTCACACAGCGCAGTGACACGCAAAAGCTGGCGGATTTCGCGCTGGAGACATATGGACGCATTGATGTGATGATTAACAACGCTGGCGTTATGCCACTCTCGCCGATGAGTTCAATGAAAGTTGAAGAGTGGGATTTGATGCTGGACGTCAACGTTCGCGGCGTGTTGTACGGAATCGCTGCGGTACTGCCCACCATGCAGGCACAGCGAATGGGGCACATTATTAATATCGCTTCTGTAGGAGCGCTAACGGTTTCCCCCACCGCCGCCGTTTACTGCGCAACCAAATATGCAGTTCGCGCCATTTCCGATGGTTTGCGCCAGGAATCGCGTGAGCTGCGCGTCACGGTAATCAACCCCGGCGTGGTGGAATCTGAACTGGCAGACAGCATCAGCGACAGCGTGGCGCGCGAGGCGATGAAAATCTATCGACAGATTGCACTCAAGCCCGAGGCTATCGCCAGAGCAGTCAGTTGGGCCATCGATCAGCCTGGCGAAGTCGACGTTAACGAAATCACCGTTCGCCCTACTGCCAGTGGGCATTGAGGGAAAATATCCCTGGCGATTTCAGGCTGAAATTCGCAGAAATCGCTGTGGTGTTTCACCCATCAAACGGCGGAACATCGAGATAAAGGCGCTGGGGCTTTGGTAACCAAGTTGGTTGGCGGTGCGCAAAACCGTCTGCCCTTGCGCCAATTGCACCAGTGCCTCTGAGAGACGTAACTGCTGGCGCCATTGGGTAAAGGTGATACCGGTTTGCTCGCGGAACAGGCGGGCCAGCGTGCGCGAACTGGCACCCACGCGCTGGCCCCACTCTTCCAAGGTATCGCCGCTGGCCGGAGTCGCCAGTAGCTGCTGGCAAATGTTGAGTAAACGGCGGTCGCTGGGCAACGGCAGATTACACACCGAACCGTCCGAAGCACGGCGGATCTCATCCAGTAACAGCGGTGAGATCAGATCTACACGCGCGAGGTCGGGTTGCGGTTGCAACTCGATCTCCACCAGCGTTTGCATCAACACCTGTAATAGCGGCGAGATCAACATGCTACGCGCCTGCGGCCAAAACGCCCGCGCCAGTTTGGGATCGAGATACAAACTCGCACTGCGGATATCACTCAGCGCGGTCAACGCGTGCGGTACACTGCCCGGCAGCCAAAGCGCACGACCGGGTGTCAATGTCCAGGAAGCGGTTTGCGTCTGCACGCGCATCACACCCTGCAAACAGAGCACCAGTTGCGCCACTTCATGCGCGTGCCAGCGCTCTTCACGGCCAGCCTGATAATGCATTTCGCGCGTGGCGAGTAATGGCAGTGCTGGCGTCATTTCCGCCGCAAGTGGTTTCTGCAACACCCTTTCACCCAATCCCGTTAAATTGCCGATTGATGTCTGCTCTGCGTTATTTGCGATTCAGAAGATGCAAACCCGCCAGCAGGACGCTATCAAATAAGATAGTAATGATTATCATTTGTATCACTATTTGGGGCCATTGGAACATATCGGGGAAAATAAATGCCGGGTCATCGCACCTTTAAGCGCAAGCCACTGAGCGTATTACTGCTGATGCTGATCAGCAGCACATCAAGTTGGGCTGCTGATAATAATAACAATTCGAACGCCACACTCACCGTGACAGCCAATAATGTCGATAGCGATAGCGCAGATGCCGACAGCTGGAATCAGGTGGCGAAGAAAGCAGATTCTGTCACAAAAAGCTCGCGGCCGATTATCGAAACGCCACAAAGCATCTCGGTGATCACCCAGGCGCAAATGGCTTCGCAGGCGGCATTGAATGTGCCACAAGCGCTGCGTTACAACGCAGGAATTGGTGCCGAAGGCGGCGGTGCAGATTATCGTTTTGACGACATCTATATCCGTGGTTTTGCCGCTGATGAATACCTGGATGGCCTGCGCCTGCCAACGGTGACTTACTGGTCGCGTCCGAATTACGACACTTTCCTGCTGGATCGCGTTGAGGTGGTCAAAGGCCCGAGTTCAGTGACATTCGGCCAGGCGAGTCCCGGTGGCGTGATTAACCTGATGAGTAAGCGCCCAACCGCGGAGCCTATTCACCAGATTTTTGTCAGCACCGGTAGCCATAATCTGTTCGAAACCGGACTCGATCTCTCAGGCGCACTGGATAACGATGAACACTGGCTGGGCCGCATCACCGGGACCTGGTCACGTAATGACACGCAAGTCGATTACACTAAATACAAGCATTACGATATCGCGCCAGCGTTGACCTGGCAGCCGAATGACGACACGCGCCTGACGTTACTTGGCCAATTCCGCAAAGATCCTTACACCGGTTTTTACAATCAGTTGCCGCTGGAAGGCAGCCTTGTAAAACTTGCGCAGGGCAATTTCTCTGACAAATTCTACGGCGGTCAGCCCGGCTTCGACTATTACCGTCGTGAGCAGGCCAGCATCGGCTATGACTTTATGCACAAGTTTGATGACGTCTGGAGCGTGCATCAAAACCTGCGCTATCTGCATACCAGCAGTGATTATCAGATGGTCTACCCCACCGCGACCATCACCGATGGATCAGCCACGGTGAGTCGCGACAGCATGCGGGTGATCGAGTCATTTAACGCCTTTGATGTGGACACCAACCTGCAAGGCAATCTCGATACCGGCGCCATCAATCACGCGCTGACGTTGGGTGTCGATTTTGTGCATGACGATTTGCGGCAGAACAGCGGTTATGGCAGCGCTTCGGATATCAGCTACCTCAATCCGGATTACAGCACGCCAGTAGAATCGCCATCGATCGACTATCACAGCCGCTCTTTCATGACCCAGCAAGGTATCTATCTGCAGGACAGCATGAAGTGGAACAACTGGGTGCTCAATCTGGGCGGCCGCTATGACAAAGCGCAAACGCGCAGCCAGAATTGGGTTAGCGGCACGCGCACTGAGCTGAATGATTACGCCACCACCGGCCGTGCCGGTTTGCTGTATCACTTTGATAACGGTATTGCGCCTTATATCAGCTACGGCACCTCATTCCAGCCACAGGCAGGCACCTCGTTTGGCGGCGATCCGTTTAAACCGACCAAAGGCAAACAGTCGGAAGTCGGGATTAAGTATCAGCCAAACGGCTTTAATGCGCTGTTCAGTGCGGCCCTGTATGACCTGCGCCAAACCAACGTGTTGACCGCCGATCCGGATCACGCCAACTACTCAGTACAGACCGGCGAAATTCGTTCGCAAGGATTAGAACTGGAAGCGAAAGCCAATATCACTTCTCGCTGGCTGGTGAATGCCTCTTATGCGCTGACCAACCCGAAAGTGTTGTCAGCCAATGATGATACACAAGGTAAGCAACCGGTATCGATTGCCCGCCAGACTGCTGCGCTTTGGACCGAATATGCTCTGCCGGGTGTATTGGATGGCCTGACGATTGGCGGCGGCGGTCGATACGTGGGCACGAGCTATGCCACCAGCGACAACAGCCTGAAAGTGCCGGCTGCGATGATCTACGACGCGATGATGCGCTATCGCTGGCAGGATTGGCAGCTTGGTCTGAATCTGCAAAACCTGACCGATAAACAGTACCTCAGCAACTGTAACGATCTTGGTTGTCACTTTGGCTTACGCCGTCAATTGATCGCCACGGTGAGTTATCAGTGGTAATCCGTCGTCGAACACTGATCAAGGGCGCGCTGGCAGGCGCGGCCCTTTTTTCGTTTCCGCTGCAGGCAAAAACGACGCCGCGCTGGGTGATCCTCGATTGGGGGATCACCGAAATGGCTCTGCTGTTGGGCATTACGCCGGTTGGCGTTGCCGCCCCCGACTGGTATCGCCGCCTGTTTAGCCAGCCTCCGCTTCCCGAGCAGGTCGCCGACGTGGGTTTGCTGTTCCAACCCAATTACGAAACCTTGTTTGAATTGCGCCCTGACGCATTGCTGGTCACGCCGGCACACCGTATGGCCGAAGCCCAATTATCCCGGATTGCTCCGTTATCTTACTTTTCGACAAGTAGTCCCCATCCGTGGCAACAGGCGCAGCAGAATCTGCATGCGCTGGCACAGCTGGCCGATATCCGCACTCGCGCTGACGAAGTGATGGCAGGTTTGCTGCAACGCCTGGAGAGTGCGCGACAGCAAGCCGTTCGCTTCAAAGACAAACCCATCTATTTACTGCATCCACTGGATACCCTGCATGTGCTGGCTTTGGGCGCGGGAAGTCTGTTTTCTGACGTGCTGGGATTACTTGACCTGTCCCATCACACACCGTTTGCGGTGGGCGATCAGGGCTTTGCCACGCTGGAACTGGAGCAACTCACGCAGTTGCCGCCCGGCTGGCTGGCGCTGCTTCCTTCCTGGCCGGAAATTGATCTCAACCCCGTATTGCAATCTCCGTTGTGGCATACCCTCACACGATCGGATGGGCATCGACTGCTGGTGTTACCGGATGGCCTTTCGACGGAAGGAGGCGTGCTCACCGCCGTGCGTTTCGCCGAAGCGCTGGTCAAGGCGTTAAACGAGGCAAATCCATGACTCGCCATCCCGCCTCACTGACGCTTTTACTGTTTGCGGTGGCGCTAATCCTTTGCCTTGAGCAGCTGGCGCACCGATTGCCGTGGCGCGATGCCTGGCAAGCGCTGCACCGCACCGCAATGCCCACGCTGGCACAACAGGTCTTCACGCTGATGTGGTTACCTCGTCAGGGCATGGCAATTTTATGTGGTCTGGCGCTGGGCTTTACCGGCGTGGTGATGCAGCAGGCGCTGCGCAATCCGTTAGCCGAACCGATGACGTTAGGCATTGCCTCCGGCGCAACCTTAGCGCTTTCCCTCGTCACCTTGATGGCACCCGCATGGCTGCTGGTGGGCCGTGAATGGATTGCGCTTAGCGGCGCCATCATCGCCTTTGCGCTGGTTTTTCTGATCAGTTTACGTCAGGGATTTACCCCGCTGGCGTTGACGCTGGCGGGCATGCTGGTGAACCTGTATTGCGGCGCGGCCAATCTGCTGCTGTCGATCATTTACGACCGTTCGCTTTCCGCCGTGTTTATCTGGGGTGGCGGCTCGCTGGCGCAGGAGAATGCGCATGCATTGTGGTGGTTATTACCGCGGTTGCTACTCGCTGCAGTTCCCGTGCTGCTGATTTTGCGCCCTTTACGCCTGCTGGCGCTGGATGAGCGGGTTACCCACTCAATCGGTTTGCCTGCAGGATGGGTGCGTGGTATTGCGATTATGTCTGCGTTGCTAATGAGCAGCCTGGTGATCAGTGTGGTGGGCGTCATCGGTTTTATCGCGCTTGCTGCGCCACACCTGGCGGTACTGGCAGGCGCGAAAAGCCTGCGCCAGAAGCTTCTCTGGTCACCGCTCCTGGCCGCCGGTTTACTGTGGCTGACCGATCAGTGGGTCAGTCGCCTCAATGGTATTGATGGCTTGCTGCTCCCCACCGGCATGATGACTGCGCTGGCAGGCGCACCGCTGTTACTCTGGTTTTTGCCGCGCCTGCGCCATCTTTTCCAGCCCGATGTGAACGAGCCTCAACCGGCTCCCTTCCCGGCGCGGAGCTTTACACTTTTGCCGGTGCTTGCCCTGTTTATCGTGATGCTGATTATCGCGCTTGCCTTTGCTCATGGGGTAGATGGCTGGCGCTGGAATTCCCTCGCTGAGATCCAGGTGATGTTGCCGTTTCGCCTGCCGCGCTTGCTGGCCGCCATCGCTGCCGGCGTGCTGCTGGCTGCTGCAGGGGTGATTTTGCAACGTATCAGCCGTAATCCGATGGCCAGCCCGGAACTGCTCGGCATCGGTGCCGGTGCTTCTCTGGGTATTACTGTGCAACTGTTACTTTGGCCGATGGCAGGCATGCCGGTGATGATTGCCAGTAGTGCGGCAGGTGCGCTGATCACACTGGGGATAACGTTGTGGCAGGCGCGCCACTATGCCCTCAATCCACAACGCATGTTGCTGAGCGGGCTGGCCATTACTGCGCTGTTCCAGTCCGTTGCCGCCATTGTTATCAGCAACAACGGTATGGCCGCCGCGATGCTGCGCCAGCTGATGACCGGATCCACCTATTACGTCAGCACACCCATCGCCGTGATAGCTTTCACCCTGGCCCTGTTACTGCTGGCACTGACACCCCTGTTGCGGCGAGCGATGTTGCTTTTGCCACTGCAGGGAATTCCCTCCTCGCTTGGGCTGAACGTTACTCAATCCCGGTTATTGCTGATGCTGCTGGCTGCGGCAATGACCGGCGTTGCCACCTTAATTGTTGGGCCGCTGTCATTTATCGGCTTACTTGGCCCGCAACTGGCCCGCCAGCTGGGCGCGCGTAAACCCATGGAACAGATGATGTTTGCCGCCGTGATCGCCGCCATTTTAATGATGCTGGCTGATTGGGCCGGCAGCAACCTGCTGTATCCACGGCAAATTCCTGCGGGCCTGATGGCAACCCTGATGGGCGGACCATGGCTGGCATTGCTGCTGTGGCGGCCCTTAGATAGCACAAACTCATAGGAGATGAGGTGTCGATTTATTTGATGTTACTGCGCACCACCGGTGTGCTGTTTTTTGTCGCGCTGGCCTGCAGCGTGATCGGTGGCTTGAGCAATGCAGCGCTGCTGGCACTCATCAATCAGGGATTGAGCGCAACGGAGGCGCAGCGCTGGCAACTGGCGTGGCAGTTCGCCCTGCTGGCGCTGCTGATGCTGGGCACGCGCACCCTGAGTCAGTCCCTGTTTATGGCAATGGGTCAGCGCTGCAAAGCCGAGTTGCGCCGCAAGCTGGTCCAGCAGGTAGCGGATGCCGGTTATGCCGATCTTGAACAGCACGGCATGCCGCGTGCCCTCAGCGTTTTGACGCAGGACCTCGACCAGGTGGTGGTGTTCTTTATTGCCTTGCCGGGTTTTGTCATGTCGCTGGCAGTGATCATCGGCTGCATGGGCTATCTCGGTTATCTGTCGCTGACCGTGATGATGATTGCGCTTATCACAGTGTTAATAGGCTCACTCGGCTACAGTGGAGTGCATCAACGCGCCTTAAAACTGATGCGCCAGTCACGTCAGCGGGAAGAGACGCTGACTGGTGAGGTGAGCGCGCTGTTCAGCGGCGCGAAAGAACTGCGCTTACACGCCCCGCGCAAACAGGCGTTTCTGCATAACAAACTTTTCAATACCATTGAACAGGTGCGCGTGGAGCGTACGCGCGGTTACGTGCTGTATGCTCTGGCCAACATTTGGGCCAGCGTCTTCTTTTTTGCCTTTATTGGCGTGGTGATGTTTTTACTCGCCAACATGCTGGATCTGCACGGCGCGGTGATGTCTGGTTTCGCGATGGTGTTTCTTTATATGATCGTGCCGATTGAGACAGCGCTCGCCGCCCTACCCGGCCTGACACTCACGCAGGTTGCACTCAAACGCATTCAAGCCATGCAGCAGCAGCTGCCACCTGAGCAAACAACCTTTGATGCACCGCCGCTCAGTTTCCATCAGCTGGAACTGCGCGACATCACCTATCAGCATGAGGCTTTTCAACTCGGTCCTCTTTCGTTGCAGTTTCGTCCCGGTGAGTTGGTGTATCTGACGGGCGGCAACGGCAGCGGAAAAACCACGCTGGCACGACTGCTTACCGGTTTATATCAGGCGGATAGCGGTCAACTGATGCTGGACGGTGAAGTCATCAATGAGAGCAGCCGCGCCGGTTACCGACAGCTGTTTTCTGCCGTGTTTAATGATTTTCATCTGTTTGAGGATTTGCAAGGCATCGACAGCACACGCTGGAATGACGAAGCGCACGCCCTGCTGGATGCCCTGCAATTAAGCCGCAAAGTGACGCTGGTGGAAGGCACTTTCTCTACGTTGGCGCTCTCCACCGGACAGCGTAAACGCCTGGCGCTGCTGGTGGCGTGGCTGGAAGATCGCCCGTTCTATCTGTTTGATGAATGGGCAGCCGATCAGGATCCGGCGTTTCGCGAGGTGTTTTACCACCAACTGCTCCCCGCGCTGAAAGCACGGGGGAAAACCGTTCTGGTGATCACCCATGACGATCGCTATTTCCACCTCGCCGATCGCTGTTTGAAGCTGGAGCTGGGCCAGTTAGTTAGCGCTTAAGCCTGGCGGCGGCAGCTTCTGTGGCCTCGCGGCGGCGAGCAATAAAGTCATGCATCTGGTTTTGCGCCTGCGCCAGTCGTTCCGGCGAGGCGCTGCGTGGTGAACCTGCATGAAACGGTGGCGCGGGATCGTACTCCATCTGCAGCTGAATGTTTTCCGCCACGTCGCGGCCAAACAGTTCTTCTGCCACGGTGAGTGCAAAATCGATACCTGACGTGACACCCGCGCCGGTAATCCGATTACCATCGCGCACCACACGTTCGGCTACCGGCGTGGCACCCAGCAGGCTGAGCTGATCCAATGACCCCCAATGCGAAGTGGCACGATATCCCTGCAACAAACCGGCTGCCCCCAGCACCAGTGAACCGGTACATACCGATGTCACCCATTGGGCTTGTTCGGCCTTTTGCCGCACAAAATCCAGCGTCTCTTCATCCTCCATCAACGCAATTTGTCCCGGGCCGCCGGGAATGCAGATCAGGTCCAGAGGCGGACACTCGGAAAACGTTGTCGTCGGCACGATGGCTAAACCTCGGTCGGACATCACCGGTTGTCGGTCTTTCCAGATAAGAAAGTTACTCACGCCGGGCATGCGGGCAAATACTTCCCACGGGCCGGTGAGATCGAGTTGAGTGAGATGAGGGAACAGCAACAGACCAATATTGAACGGCGAGGAAACGGCCATGATAGGCTCCGATGAGGGGTCAGAGCGTTATCATGGCCTTGATAGGAAAAGGAATGCAACGGGTTAATTCATCAGCGGTTTTGCCACTGGTGCTTTTACGCCGTCAGCCAGCGCAAACAAAGCTTCGACACGGGCTTTCTCTTTGTCGTCAACCGGGATCAGCAAACCACACACCACAAACACCGCCACGTTACCCGCCAGGCCAACGATGCCGCTGGTCAGCGAGCCAAGCGCCGGGATGTCATCCGGGAAGAACACGGTGAGCACGATAGCGATAATAATCCCGGTCATCATCCCCATTAGCGCACCTTGTTTATTACCAAAGCGGCTAAAGATGCCAAAGAACAACGGCACCGCCAACTGAATGATCCCCTGATAGGAGATCTGCGCCAGCAGCTGCAAACGGGAATAGTTGAAGGTGAAGTACGCCAGCAGCGCCGCAGCCACGATAAATACCACCATGCCCGACTTCGCCAGCACCGTCAGTTGACGATCGCTACGCGGTTTATTCCAGGTCGCCAGATCGTTGGCAAACTGCGTACCACATACCTGCACGCATCCATCAACGTGACCGATACTGGCAGCAAGAACAATCACCAGCGCCAGTGCCAGCAACCACGGGCCGCCCTGATCAAACAGCGCCGTGAAGAAGCCATTTTGTGGATTGGCCTGCACGTTAGGATCCTGACTGACCGCCGTGGCGAACAGCATCAGGATGGCGTAAAACCCGCCCACCAGCAAAATGGTTAACAGCGTGCCCTTCTTCACAGCACGGATGCCGCTGGCGGTATAAATGCGCTGGAAGCTCATCGGCCAGCACATTGATCCAATCACGCCGGTGAAAATCAGGCTGAACATATACCAGGGACCATAGTGCGAACCCTCCGCGCCCGGAATCTGCAGCATCGCTGGTGGCAACGTCGCCAGTTGGCCGAAGCCGTGATCGCCACCAAACAACAGCACCACGCACACCAGCGCACCTAAGCCATAGGCGATGATACCTTGGTACATGTCGGTCATAATCAACCCGCGCATGCCCATGCTGACGGTCCAGTACTGACGCACCAGAATCAGCAACACGCCAGCAATCAGGCAGGTGGTGACACCCCAACGGCCAAAACTGGCAAACTCTACCAACAACGCCAGTGCCTGTATCCCCATCACCACCCACGGGAAGACACAGATGATGCCGATAATCGACGCCACTCGCTTCACCGCCGGGCTATTAAACCGCATGCCGAGCAAATCGGGTTGTGTCGTCAGGTTGAAGTGTTGGCCCCACTTCCACGCACGGCGCGCCATCAGATACATGGCTGTCACGCCGAGCGTTGAGTAGACCGCGCCATAGAAGCCGATCACTCCGCTCACCGACAGTGAGAAGAAAGCGGTAAAAGTCGCTCCCGGCCACCACGAGTTGGTATAGCTCATGGCGATATACCACGGCCCATACGATCGGCCACCGACGGCGTAATCAGAAAAGGAGGTGCTTTTACGGTTGGTGGCATACAGCACGGCAATCATGATCGCCAGAAATAGCCCAATCATGCCAAAGGTAATTAAATAATGGGGTTCTGCTGCAGTGATTTTCATGCGACTTCCTCATCATCCGGAATTTCGCCAAACGCGCATTCCGCCAGATACATAACCCATAATCCCACACCGAGGAAGACCGCAATCGCGAGCCAATAAACGATCGGCAGAGGTATCCCCAGTAATAATGCACTACTTCCGCTGACGCTTAAATAAAGCGGTGGGCAAAGTGCCAGCAGTAATAATGCCAACAGGTATAGGGCGAAGATTTTATTTTTAATACTTATGCGGGCGCGTAATTGCTGCACCATGACCATCGAACTCATAATAACCTCCTCAATATTAATTGACGGTGTGCGCACTCCTTTACCTGCTGAATATCAGCATTTCCCCTTGGGTGTAACCTCAACATCAGACAGCAAAGAGCGCTGTCCCAAAATACGACGGACGGATAATGTTACAGACGATCTTACAAAGACTTAATCCCGGCGCGTTACGCTTACACCGCGCGCAGCCAGTTTTCCCAGTCGGGATGATTTAACACGCTGCGCGCCCGTAAATGCTTCCAGGCACCATATTTTGAAAAATCAAAATCAATATCGGCCACATGATGTTGAATAATGGCCCAGGTTGACCACTTCATATCCGCAAGATATTTATGAATTTGCACGCGAGCGAATAATCCTGCATCCACTTTACCGAAATAGTCCTCCAGCAATTCCTGTTCTATTTTCGGTGTGAAAAACATTTCGCCAAACCACAGCGCCAGTTCATAACAGCGATCGTTATTTGATGCATATTCAAAATCGACCAGGCGAATATCGTTCTGCGCATTGAGCATGAAGTTACCCGCCAGCGTGTCATTCATGCACGGCACCAAATCTAATCCCGCCGCTTCTAACGCCTGCTGCGCGCGCTGTGCCTGCTTGTGCAACCAGGCAGCATCAGCAGAGAGCGCGACATTGAGTGCACTGACCTGCTCAATATGCTCATTAAGCATGTCGAATACGGTTTTGTTCTGCTTGAGCAACGGCTGATCGTTGAAACTTTTCAAGCCCTGCAACGCACGATGACGAATCACGGATTGCTGGAAATCGAGGTTTGACGATGCGCGCCAGCCATCAATGAACTCAAACACTTCCACGCCAAGATCACGCAAATAGGCCACCACCGGCACGCCGTAGCCGGTTTGCGCGGCTTTCAGGCTCGCTTCATGTGCGGTGTCACGATTGATAAAGCGTTCGGTGCCTTCGCCGGGAATTTTGATGAAATAAGCACAAGGCGCGCCTTCGACTGCGACATGCCAGTTGGCGTTGGAAATACCGCCGCTTACCGGACGATACTGAACCGCCCTGCCCTGCCATTCCGACATCGCCGTAATGGCTTGTTCCACCCGCTGTTCCTGCCAGCTTTGCGCTTCACCCAGAGATTTGCTCATTTTGCCTGCTCCGCAGTCAGGTTTAACCAACGTTCAAAACGGGGATCGCTCAGGCTCTGACGGCAGCGCAACAGCATCCACTGGCCGAGCTTGGCAAACTCCAGACCGCGCATGCTGGTGACACCGTTCAGCATGCCCCACAGCGTCCAGTGATAATCATCCACCAGCGCATATAAGCGACAACGCGCCACATCAGCCTCGCTGCAGTCACCGCGCCACGCACGGATCGCATCACGCCAGCGATCGTCAGTGGGCAGTTGTTCGTGGATGAGCGTCGCGATATCGTGCCAGGCATCCCCGCGCGCGGCATAGTCAAAGTCCAGCAAGCGCCATTCACCCTGAGCGTTGACCATCCAGTTGCTGGCGATGTTATCGCCGTGGATCAAAACGGGTGTATAGGACGCGGCGTTGAGTGCTTCCCACGCCAAATCGACACATTCCCCCATCCACCGCAGCTCTTCTGGCTGTTGCACACCCTGCGTTTCCAGCTGAAGTCGTAGCCGCAACATATCCTGCTGGCGGCTGTGTAAGGGCAGCGGCAATCCTGAGTGATGTAATTTATCCAGCGTGCGCGTCAGGCTGGCAAAGTGATGCGGATCGCGTAATGCATCCAGTCGCGCCCAGCGGAAGCTGTCATCCAGCGCCGCGAAGATCAGAACGCCATTGTGCGGATCGGCGTGGCATAGCGCCGGGGCGATGCCCAACTCGCCCGCCTGGCGGCTGATTTCGGCGCTGCGCTGGAAATCAATCAACGCTTTCTGATCATCGAACAGCACCTTGGCATAATAGCCTTGCCCCGCTGACTGCAGGCGAAATCCGGCCCATTCCGTCGCTAAACGATGCGGTGACGCCACACCTGCCGTGCCTGGCTGAATATCAAAGGATTGCGCGGGTTGCCAACTCGCCAGCGCTTGCTGTAAACGCATCAACATAGGGCGTCCTCCCCTTTCAGGCAGAACTCAGTGAGCAGCGCCATCAACATATCGAGACCGCGATGCAGGTCGGCGGTGGCGGTGAATTCACGTTCATTGTGCGAAAGGCCGTCCACGCTGGGCACGAACAGCAATGCACTCGGGCAGTGATAGCTCATGCTTATCGCATCGTGACCTGCTACTGAACGCATCGGCATCGCTTTCAACCCCAATTTTTCCGCCTGCGCTAAGGCCAGATCACTCAATGCCGCATGTAACTGCTGTCGTGGACGATACTGTGCACGGTCGAGACTGACATCGGTGGACGTATTCTGCGCAATCGATTGCATCTGCTGGCCGAAGCTGTCGCGCAACTGGCGCAATAGCGCTTCATCAGCAGAACGAAACTCAATAAATAACGTGGCTTCAGAAGTCACTACGTTCGGCGAATTAGGCACGGTTTCCAGACGACCCACCGAGGTATGCAGCGCTTCGCCATAGCGTTCAGCCTCTGCACGCACCGCCACAATGGTGTGCGCGGCTGCCAGCAGCGCATCCCGTCGGCGATCCATCAATGCCGGGCCGGTATGATTTTGCTCTCCGCGAAATGTCACCTGCCATTTCAGTGCCGCCCAGGTTTCCGTCACTACGCCTATCTGTTTCTGCTGCAATTCAAGATGTGGGCCTTGCTCAACGTGCAGTTCGCAGTAGGCCGCCACCGTCAGATCGGGTAACGCCGTGCCGCGATAACCAATATTTTGCAAAGCTGTTTGCAACGAGATGCCTTCGCCATCACAACAATCCAGAGCCTGTTCCAGCGAGAGTGCGCCTGTGAACACTGAACTGCCGGTCAGGCTGGGTTGAAAGCGCGCACCCTCTTCATTGGTCCAGTTCACCACCGCCAGATTACGTTGCGCGGTTTGCGAATGGTCGCGCAGCTGGCGAGCCAATGTTGCGATGGTCACTGCAGCGCCGGTGACGCCGTAGGCACCGTCGAAACGCCCACCCAGCGGTTGGCTGTCCAGATGCGAACCGCACAGCACCCACGGCGCGCCTTCGCAAAGCGTCATTAAGCCAAAGATGTTGCCAATTTCATCCACGTGAACGTGAAAACCCTGTTGCGTCAGCCAGGTACAAAAGGCATCGCGCATTTGCTTATCCGCAGCGGATGCCGTCAGGCGATGTAAGCCGCCTGCGGGTGTCGCACCAATACTGCTGCTGAGGGCGAACAGCGCATCAAACGCCTGATAATCTTGCGGTGTCATCCTCGGCATTGCCGGGATGGAGGATGTTGACATGGGCACTCTCCAGACTCGCTACAAAAGCTGCCGCGGGTCGCGCATTGGTCACTAAGGTGTCAACCGCGCTAAACGGCAGCGTGTTCACAAAGGTTCGCAGTCCAAATTTGCCTTCATCTGCCAGAATCACACTCTGGCGACAGTGCGTGCTCAGCACGCGCCTTAATAACGCCTCAGGCTCTTCGTAATCCATAAAACCGTTGTCCCGATCCACTGCACCAATGCCCATAAAGGCAATGTCGTAGTGGAATTGACGCGCGAACTCCAGCGTATGGGGGCCAATCAGTGCGTTATCATTTCGCCGAACGCGCCCTGGTGTTAGCGTGACAGCGTTGTCGCTTTGCTGCGTTAGCAGCGCGGCGATATCCATTGAGTTCGTGATAACCTTCAAACGCGAGAAGCGGGTCAACTGCTGCGCCAGTGCCAGCGTTGAAGTGCCGGTATCCAGAAACAGCGCCATCCCCTCTTCCACTAATTCGCTTGCCAGCTGACCAATCCGCGCTTTAGCACGCGGCTTGATACGGCTGCGGATCTGTAACGGCTGCTCTTCGCTGGGCACCGGTAAAATGGCACCGCCGTGCACGCGTCGTAATACGCTCTGCTCTTCCAGATATTTAAGATCGCGGCGAATCGTCTCTTCTGACACCACGAATTTCTGCGCCAGTTCCGTGACGCGCACCCGTTTGTCGTGGTGTAAAATCCGTTTTATCTCATCCAGTCGTGGCTGATTAATCATGCTTACCTTCTGTTTTTAGAGGCCAAAACCGCAGTATACCTTTCGGGCGGTCTCAAGACCGCGCCTTACAGAGAAGGTTGATGTTGATCCCACGGCATCAGGGCTTCGAGCGCCGCGCAGAACTGCAATACGTCGCCTTCCGCATAACGTCGGCCGATCACCTGCAAGCCCACCGGCAACCCCTGCGGGGTAAAACCACAAGGAATCGTCGCCGCCGGATTACCACTCAAATTGAATGGCCAGGTGAAAGGTGTCCAGCGCGCCCACTCTACTCCGCTGTCGCCCGGCGACTGATTTTCCGGCACATGGCGATCGGCCGAGAACGGCAGCACTGGCAGCGTAGGCGTGATCAGTAAATCCACGCTGTCAAACAAGGCGTGCACCTGTCCGGCAAACGCCGCGCGTTGTTTTTGCGCCGCCAGGTAGTCGGCCAGATTCAGGCGCTGCGCGCGTTCAATCAGCGCGGCAAAGCCCGGATCGAGCTGGTCGAGCTGCTGCTGCAGTGCGGCACCATAAGCCACACCGCGTCCGCCGCTCCATAAAGTGTCAAATGTCTCAAACGGTGATGACCAATCCAGCGGGCGTGCCGTGAGCGTCACCGGTAACGTATGGGCAATCTGCTCTACCGCCTGTTCGACGCAACGCGCAATCTGCTCGTCGACCGGTGTGTTAAACAGCGTTGGACTGTAATGCACACGCAGTGCGGGCAATGGCTGGTCGCAGCGTGCCAGCCAGGATTCATTTTTCGCTGGCAGCGCCTGATGGTCGCGCGCATCCGGTCCCGAAAGCAGATCAAACAGCAGTGCGCTATCACGAACCGTGCGCGTCATCGGCCCGGCATGACTGAGCATTTCAGTGGCAGACCACGGCCAGGTCGGGATGCGTCCCAGTGAAGCTTTAAGGGCGAAAATGCCACAAAAAGCGCCGGGGATACGCACCGATCCGCCACCGTCGGAGCCCAGCGCGGCGGGCACCATGCGCGCCGCCACGCTGATTGCTGATCCCGAACTGGAACCGCCGCTGGTCAACGCCGGATCCCACGGATTGCGCCCATGACCAAATACCCGTGAATAGCTTGATCCGGTCCAGCCAAACTCGGTGGTCGCGGTTTTGCCGACAATGATCGCTCCCGCCGCCTTCAGTCGCTCAATAATCGGCGCATCATTTTCTGGTACGTTATCCAGTGAGGTGAGCGAACCTTTGGTGGTGCGCAACCCAGCCGTTGAGAACAGATCTTTGACGCCGAACGGCACACCGTGCAATGGACCCCGACTCTTGCCCGACTGACGTTCGCGATCGCAGCTTTTAGCGTCTTCCATTGCCTGCTCATCGTAAACATCACCAAAAGCATTCAATGTGGGATTGTGGGATTTAATTTGCTGAAGGCAATTCCCCACCAGCTTTTCACTGCTGATATCACCACGGTGAATCTGCTGCGCCGCGCCAATAACATCAGGCATCGAGTTAAATAAATTCTGGTCCACCGCCATGGTTACACCCTGCATTTCTGGCATCACTATGCAGCGATAGTGGCAACAGTTGGCGAATGAATCAAGACCGGGTCATGTGGTTAATGTGGGATATGTTGTATTTAATCTGACATTGTTATAGGAAAAGATGATGATGAAAAAAACAGCGAA
Organism: Erwinia sp. S63; assembly: GCF_016625195.1. Taxonomy (GTDB): domain Bacteria; phylum Pseudomonadota; class Gammaproteobacteria; order Enterobacterales; family Enterobacteriaceae; genus Pantoea. The sequence goes on along the minus strand of NZ_JACVUP010000003.1, from coordinate 163,028 downwards.
ATGACAAAGTCGTGGCAATTGGATGAAGGTTTTGCGCGACAAGCCGCTCAGTGACTCAGTTGCAAGTGAATCGTTCAGGGAAATGTGTGGATGGAGATCTCAGTTCACTGCGCCGCTATCACCAGCGCAGTGATAATAAAGTCATCTGATAAAAAGATTACAGCCAGCCTGCTTTTTTCAGTCGTGACCACATCACGCCACAGATCGCCAGCGTCACTACCAGTACCGCAGGATAGCCAAAGTGGGTTTTCAGTTCAGGCATATCAGAGAAGTTCATGCCGTACATACTGAAGACAATGGTCGGGACGATCAGCACCGCACCCCAACCAGCGAGCTTTTTATTCACTTCGCTCTGCTGAACCGACACCAGCGCCAGATTGACCTGCATCGCGCTGGTGAGCATTTCACGCATGTCCTCGGCATCGATCATCACGTGATGAGCATGATCCTGAACGTCACGCAGGTAGGCACGCAGGTTCTTCGGAATAATGTCTTCGTGAAAACGCGCCAGCTGGGCGCAAATTTCAGTCACCGGCATCGCGGCATTGCGCAGCGCCAGCAGTTCGCGCCGGAGATGATAGACATCCTCCAGCGTTTTGCTGTCAAAGCGGGTGGTAAACATGCCCTCTTCCAGCGTACCGATACGTTCACTGAGTGATTCGGTGATTTTGCTGTAGTGGTCAACGATAAAGTCGAGAATGCAGTAAAACGCGTAGCCCGGTCCCTGACACAGCATAGTGTGGTTTTTTTCTGCCCTGGCACGAATCGCCGCATAGCCCTCCGATGAACCGTGGCGGACAGTGATCAGGAAGTTTTTCCCGAGGAAAAAGTGGGTTTCACCAAAGCTAATACGCTGCTGATCGTCGAGATGCGCCGTTTTCACCACGATAAACACCGACTCACCGTACTGCTCAATCTTTGGGCGCTGATGGGCCACCAGCGCATCCTCAATCGCTAACTCATGCAGGCCAAACTCTTCCTGCAACGTCTGCATAAAAGCCGGTTCAGGCTGATTCAAACCCAGCCAGATAAACGCACTCTCGTCTTTGAGTACTTCGCTGATGTCGGCGACATCGACATGCTCTTCACGTTTGCCGTGGCGATAAGCCACACAGTTAATCACCATTTTGGCGCTGTCCATGTTGTTTTCACTTACTCAATCATAGTGTCAGTGTCATTTCGACGCAGGGGAGATCGGCTTTGGCTAACGCAGAAGGATACAAAGCTTCACGCACCGTGCTAAAGCCGTGGCGCAGATAAAAACCGCTGGCATTGGGCGTTGCGGCTAAATTGAGCTGCCGGAAACCACGCTGGCGGGCTTCCGCGATAATCGCGATCATAATGGCGCTGGCATAGCCTTTGCCGTTGCAGGCTGGCAGAGTAAAAATGGCTTCTACGCTACCGGTTTTGATATCGAGAAAGCCCGTAGCGGCAGCGCCCAGTTCAGGATCGTCGATCACGTAGAAAGGATTGCCCTTAATCGCCTCAAAGTAACCTGACGGCAACGCATCAGGCGTCCATGCGGCAATCACTTCAGGCGGATAAACTGACTGGCAGCCATCGCGAATCGCGAGATTGCGAATACGCCACAAGTCGGCGGCTTCATGTGGAAGCGCTAAGCGCGGTGTCATGGATTCTTCTCTGTGCGATGAATACGGAAATCCCACATTAGCAAAACCCTTGCCGCAAGTTTGTTCTTTTTGGCTTAAGGCACCCCAAAATAACGCAGCAATGCCGTCATCACGGCCGCGCCAACAATCACTAAAATCAACGGCGTACGGCGCCAGGCGAGAAACACGGCAAACAACACGCCCGCTATCCGCGCGACACCTGCGAAGTGACTGCCTTCAAATAGTGCGGTGGTGACGGCAACCGCCAGCAATAGCACCGTAGCAGCATCCGAGAGCATATTGCGCACCGATTCCGACATCGGCATACGGCTTCCCAGTCGGTAACCCGCGAAGCGCATCACATAAGTGCCGACGGCCAGCAGCGCGATCCCGGCAATCACGAAGTTATTGTGCATTTTTGCGCTCCCGCCAGCTTAATAAGCCCAACAATGAAAACAATACCGGCATTCCCGCCGGAACAAACGGCGTGGCGAGTACTGACAATGCCGTACCGAGTGTGGCCGGAATCCGCGTGCGACGTTGACGCAAAGCGGGAAAGATCAGCGCGATCAGGATGGCAGGGAAAACCGCATCGAGACCAATCGCCGAAACATCAGGAATGAAGCGCCCGATAAATGCGCCGCACACCACGCTGAGTGGCCAGATAGCAAAAATCCCTAAACCACACACCCAGTATGCGGCGCGTCGCTGGGAAAGCGTCTTTTGCGAAATGCCAAATACCACGCTTTCGTCATTCATGATATGGCAACCCAGCAAACTGCGTCCGCCCTGCCCGACCAGATCTTTCACTGCAATACCAAAGGGCAAGTGGCGCGCGTTGACCAGTAAACCCGCCGCCGCAGCTGTTAATGGGCTGCCACCACCGGCCACAATGCCGATGAACAGAAACTCGGATGCGCCTGCCAGCACCATCGTCGAGAGCGCGATGGGCACCCACAGCGGAAAACCATCCGCCGCCGCCAGCGAACCGTAAGAGAGCCCGACAATACCGTCGGCCAGACAAACCAGGAAAATCGCTTTTAATACGCCGCGATCAAGCGGAACTGCACCCAGACGCATCACAATTTGATCTCATATCGAACAGGAAAGCCGTTATAATGAACGCGCCCGAATTGTTTTACAAGATGAACAAAACGTTCGATATAAAGAACAGGAGTAATTGTGACACCACCGATCGATCTTATCTCTGCTGGATTAGTGCGCGAACGCCAGCGTGCAGGGCTCTCGTTAACCGAAGTCGCCCGCCGTGCCGGCATTGCGAAATCCACGCTTTCCCAACTGGAAGCGGGCAACGGCAATCCCAGCATTGAGACGTTATGGTCACTGTGCGTGGCGCTCAATATTCCGTTTGCCCGCCTGATGGAACCGGAAGTGAAGCGTTTGCAGGTGATCCGTCGTGGTGAGGGCATGATGGTGTCGGCTGAACTCGCGGATTACCAGGCCGCGCTACTGGCCAGCTGTCCGCCGGGCGGTCGTCGTGATTTATATCTAATCACCAGCCAACCGGGTGCACCGCGCGCCTCTCATCCGCATCCGCCGGGTTCGGTTGAACACATCATTATTGCGCAGGGTCGCGCACTTGTTGGGCCTACCGATGCCCCGGTCGAACTTCATCCCGGTGACTACATCTGCTACCCCGCCGACGAACCGCACATCTTCGAAGCGCTGGAAGCGAATACCATGGCGGTGCAGCTGTCGGAGCAAAATTAGTCATAATAATTTCCTATGTTCAAACCCGATGATTGGTGCGTGACACAGTGGCATCCTGTGTTTTTCGCTAGCCGATTATCAGGAACATATGGATATTATTCCCGCCCGACCCCATCACGCCGCCGCCATTCAGAAAATCTACGCGTGGCACGTCCTTCACGGCACCGCCACCTTCGAAACCGAACCGCCCAGCGAAAGCGAAATGCTCAACCGCGTTAAAGATGTGCAGCAGCGCGGTGGCTTCTGGCTGGTGGCGCAGGAGGATGAACAGGTATTAGGTTATTGTTATCTGGCACCTTATCGACCGCGCTATGCCTATCGCTTTACGCTGGAAGATTCGATTTATCTCGACCGTGAACAAACCGGGCGTGGCGTCGGGCGAGCGTTATTGCAAAAAGCGATTGCGCTGGCAGAAGCAGCAGGCTTTCGTCAGATCATTGCCATCGTGGGAGATAGCGCCAATCAGGGCTCGCTGGGATTACACCGGGCACTCGGCTTCGAGCACACCGGTGTGATGAAATCGGTGGGATTCAAACATGGCCGCTGGCTCGACACCGTCGTGATGCAGCGCTCACTGGGTGTCGGTGATAGCCAGCCGCCAGAACGTTAAGCCGCCTGCATCGCAATCACGCGATCTGTCCCCTTCTCCAGCAGCTCGCGATCGTGGCTCACCAGCAGCACGCCGCACTGCAGCTGACGCGCCATCTGCGTTATCAGCTGCAGAGTTTGCTGCTGTACCAGCGGATCGAGCCGCGATGTCGGCTCATCGGCGAACAGGAAAACCGGCTCAAGCAGCATGACGCGTAACAGAGAGAAGCGCTGTAACTCGCCGCCCGAGAGCGAATCCGGGCAGCGCGTGAGTAATGAAGGATCTAACGCTAATTGCTCCATTAGCGAGTCGCGTTTTGACCGTTCAATGCGATGACGACGCAGCACATCCTCCAGGCTTTGTGACAGTGTGCGCGTGGGGGGAAACAATGCCGAGGGATCCTGATAGATCTTCTGATACTTCAGCGCGCTCGCCGCGACATGACGTGTAATGCTGCCCTGCTGAGGCGCGAGTAATCCCAGCAATACGTCGCCAAAGCTGCTTTTTCCACTGCCGCTGGCGCCATGTAAGCCGACAATTTCCCCAGCATGCAGGGTGAAGTTTTCTGGCACGCCCAACGTATTTCCGCCGCGCTGCAGCTTTAACCCCTGTGCGCTCACCACCGGTTTGCTGCGGATTACCGTGCTTTGCCGTTGCGGCCAGGCAGCGGGATCGGCAGCCAGCAACTCGCGGGTATAGCGCTGCTGCGGGGTGTGTAACACTTGATGCGCTGCGCCTTGCTCGATCACTTTGCCTTTATGCATGACGATAACGTCTCCGCCCAACTGACGCGCCAGCGCGATATCGTGTGTGATGGTCAACAACGTCCCACCTTCCGCCACTTCACGACGCAGCAATGCAGAAACGTCATCGCGTCGGGACACATCCAGACCTTTAGTCGGTTCATCTGCTATCAGGATCTCCGCACCCCCCGCGCGCGCCGCTGCAAATGCCGCACGTTGTGCCATGCCACCGGACAACTGCCACGGGAATTTTTGTGCCGCAGCCTGTAATCCCAACTGCGTGAGGTCATCCTGCGCAGCCGCCTCGCTTCGTGGCGCGGAATGCCCTCGGATATATTGATAGCCTTCCGCAACCTGCTGCTGAATCGCCATGGTGGGATCGAGCGCCAGCCAGGGTTCTTGTGGCAGTGAGGCCATAGTCCTTCCCCACAAGCTGCGTAATGCATCACGATCCTGCGGTAACTGATAGCGTTGACCGTTGATGATCAAGGTTCCGCTCGCCATCAATGTCTCCGGTAATATCCCCATGACCGCTTGTGCCAACAGGCTTTTTCCGGAGCCAGTCTCACCCAATAAGGTGAGCGGTTGGCCAGGTTGCAGGTGGAAATCAACCGGCTCCACCAGCGTGGCTTCTGCTGTTGCGATGGTTATGCCGATGGCCTGTAATCCTTTCATACACGTTCCTTTTTCATCATCAGGTTAAGGCTAATCAGCAATAAAAACAGTGCGACCACAGGCTGCAGCAGCAACCAGGGGGCTTCCCAGGCAAAGGGCAGCAGTTCGGTCATCATCAAGCCCAATTCCGGTGTCGGTGGACGGACACCGACGCTGATAAATCCTAGTGCCGACACGGCCATGATGGCGCTGCTAAACGAGAACAGTGCAACGGTAAGCAGTACAGGTGCGAGTGCCGGCCAAAGGTGACGGTGAAAGCGGTAGATCGCGTTAAAACCCAGCAGTTTCGACGCCTGCATGCCTGGCGAATGCACAATCGGACGTAAGGTGGCACGTGTCACACGGAAGAATTCCACCCACAGCACCAACGAAATGCCTAACCACAGCATCTCCGGTGAGTCCGGGGCAATCGCCGCCAGTAACAGCACCAGCAGCAAGCCGGGCAGCGCGAGGCACATATCCCCCATCATGCTGACCACACGGTCGAGCACTCCACCATAAAGCGCGCTGAGTACGCCAGCCAGCACACCAACCAGCATGGCACTGATCACGCACAGTGCAGCCAGACCCAGTGACAGGCGCAGCGCCGCACTCAGGCGCGGCAGCATGTCACGCCCCAGGTGATCAAAACCTAACAGATTGGCCTGGCTGGGCGGCTGCAACATGTTGAGCAGTTCTTGTTGCAGGGGATCGCCATGATGAAACAGTGGTAGCAAAAAGGCGTAGCTGAGTAGCAGAGCCAGCAGCAGTAAGCCAAAGTGACGTGAAGTCAATTTCATGGGCGCGTCCCTCGCGGATCAAGCAGATGGCAACCCGCATCCACCAGCATATTCAGCAGTACAAACAGCAGGCCGAGCGTCATGGCACTGGCCTGAATCACCGGCACATCGCGGGCGAAGATAGCGTGAACCAGCGCATGACCGATGCCTGGCCAGGCAAACAATGTCTCCACCACCACCACGCCTTCCACCAGCCAGACGAACTGCATGCCGAACCAGGTGAGCACCGGTGTTCCCAGATTGCGTAAACCGTGACGTTGCAACAAGGTTGAGGGCGCCAGACCTTTTTGCGCCCCCCATTGGTAATAGCCCGCATGCACCACCTGCCGGGTGGCCTCGCGCACCACGCGCACGCCCACCGCGCTTAGCGACAAGGCCAGCGTCATCGCCGGTAACAGGAAATGACGCAGCTCACCGTGTCCCGCACTCGGCAGCCAGTCGAGTTGCAGCGCGAACAGCACGATCAGCAGCATACCCAGTGCAAAATGCGGGACAGATTTAAGCATCGACGTCAGCCAAAACAGCAGCCGATCCAGTTTGCCATTGGCGTGACAGCCGGCCCAGATACCCAACGGCAGCGTGATAATGATTGCCAGTAACAATGAAACACCGGCTAAGGCCAACGTCTGGCTCAGTTGCCAACGCAGTTCATCCATCACCGGTTCGCCGGAAACCAGCGAGCGACCAAAGTTGAATTGCAGCAGATCGAATAGCCAGTGCAGTAAGGCGCTGCCTTGATCGGCTGCACCATTCAACTCCTGCTGCACGCGCGCGACGGCATCCGCATCAACCCGATCATAGCCGTAACGACCGCTGGCAATGCGCCACGCCATATCGCCCGGCAGCGACCGGACCAGAAACCAGGTGAGTAAACCCACTGAGAGCACCACAAAAAATGCCTGCATCAGCCGCCAGCAAAGTTGTTTGATCATCACGGCTCCCAACGCAGCTGTCGCAGGCCAAAGTGACGCTCAAACGGATCGAGCGCCACGTTTTTCAACTGGCTATTGATCGCTGCAGATTGTTGATACCAGGCAATTGGAATCACCGGGAGATCCTGTTGCAGCGCCGAAGTGATGAGTGTTCGAGCTTTGGCACGCGCGGAGGCATCGGTGGATTGCGTCAGGGTATGCAGTGCATCACTGAATCCCGCCGGATGCCAGTTCATCGCCCCCCAATCGCCACCCTTCTCGGCATAATCCTGCAACAAGGTGCCGGTTGGATCGGGCGTGAGTGCAAAGTTGCGTGAGAACAGCGCCAATTGCAGTTTCCCGCTGTGATGCTGGGCAGGAATTTCGCTGGCATTGGTTGAGTTTATCTTCACTTCAATACCGACTTTGCGCAGTTGCTGCTGGATAACCATCGCCATCAACGGCAGTTCAGGGCGATCCGGGAAGGTCAGCAGCGTCAGGCTGAATCGCTGGCCGTTGCGGGTCAGCACACCATCTGATCCCGGTTGCCAGCCGGCTTTCTGCAACAGCGTGACCGCCGAATCGGGCTGATAGGCTAGTGGTTGCAGCGTCGCATTGTGCCACTCGCCCATGTTCGGCGGGAACAACTGGCTTGCAGCACCCGGATAGCGCAACACCGCCATCGCTAACGCATTACGATCAATGGCCATGCTGATCGCTTCGCGCACCGGCTGTTCCGCTAACAGCGGATCGCCCAGATTGAGCTTCAGCATAAGCGTGCGCGGCACGGGAATGGCGGGGAGTTGCAGCGCAGGTTTGCGTGCCAGACGCTGACGGCTGGCGGCATCCAGATTGAACACATAATCCGCATCACCGCTCTCTGCTAATAGCGCGCGGGTCTCTGCCCGGCCAGAAGAGAGATAGCTGGCAGCGGCGATGTGTGGTTTTTCTCCCCAGTACCCTTCAAAACGTTTTACCGCTAACGACTGCGGCGGCTGGAAGGCAGTCAACATAAACGGCCCGGAACCGATAATGCGTGTGATGTTGCCCTGTGCATCCCAGCTGGATAACGCCAGAATTTGTGAGCGGCTTTCTGCCAGGACGGAAAGCAGCGGCGTGAATGGCTCGCGCAGCGTGATGGTCACCACCTGCCCTTCTCCGCTGATCTCAGTGATGGGTGTTTTATCAAGTAATCCCGCTTTGCTCCGCGCAGTGTTGAGTGATTTCACTACCGCTGCCGCATCCAGTGGCGAACCATCATGGAAATGCACGTTATCGCGCAGCTGTAATTGCCAGCGCAAACCGTCTTCCGAGACCTGCCAACTCTTCGCCAAAGCCGGGATTGGTTCACCGCGTTGGTTCACTTCCACCAGCGTTTCCACTACATCCATGCGCAGAAGGATGTCACCGGAAAGTGCCGGATCGGCACCTTTAATTTCAAACGGAGCGGCAATGCGCACCGTGTTTTCCTGATGTTGCGCCGCGAATGAGGCGCACGAAGCCAGGCCGAGCGCCGTGGCGATCAGCAATTTTTTCATTGATTTCATTATGGTTTCCGAAAAATAACGCTACAAAAATCCCAGAGAAATTACGTTATAACATAACAATACACATTTAAACACAGATCGCCTGCGGGGATAAACGGTTAGCGCGGGTGTTTATGACAAATTGACACTGCATGCTTGCGCATGACTGGGTTATGCTGAAACCGAATCTGAACCCTCAAGGAGAAACGGAAATGCCAGAGATCGTTGTCTATGCTGCGGAAGGCCGCACGGTTGAGCAGAAGAAGAAGTTGCTGAAAGCGGTGACTGCCGCAGTCGCGGACTCGTTTGAGATTGATGCCAATTCGGTGACGGTTTCAATCATTGAAACGCCTAAGCATCATAAATCTAAAGGCGGCGTGCCGTTTGATGAGCGGTGATGAAAGATTTGAAATATAAAAGCCCCGATGGGCTTTTATATTTTACAGGATGAAAACCGCTGGGCCTTTATCCTCAATGGTGTTGAGGATACGCAAAGCCGCTTTATTGGGTTTGCTCTCGTTACGTTCCCACTTTGAAACACTCTCTACTGACATGCCGGTGGTCATTGCCAATGCTGCCTGCGACATCTTCCATCTTAAGCGTACCGCTTTGATCTCAATCCCAGACATAGCGCGTACTGGAGGGATATTACGTGCTTCGATCGCCGCACTGATTTCCGCAACCGTCTCGTCCTGAACAACGCCCAATTGATTATAGCGCTGCGCCATATCGTGGATTTTCTTTAAGCGTTCAGTCATCACAAGTTACCTCGATTAGTTCTTTTAACTTAATCAACTCCCGGACCTTCTCATCTGACATCGCAATAAAATCCCGAGCGATACGGCAATAAGCATCAATTTCATCATCTTCAAGTTCTTTGCCTTTCTTCTTTGACAGCTGACTTTTCAAATACATATCAAAGAAATAAATATTGTTGCCATAATTGAAGAAAACAATGCTACGCGCGCCATCAGATGCCCCCACACCAGGCAACCCAAGTCGTTTTTTGAACGTGTAACGTCCTAATGGGTCGCCATGTAATCCCGCAAAAATCGACTTTGCAGCTTTACACAAAATTTTATCATTGATGCGTGCATTACATCTCTCTTCCTGAAATTCTGGCGTCAGGTAAATACCCATTTACCCCTCCTTGCCTTAAAATATCCGTAAGCGTGACTATAGTCTTCGTTACGAGTTGGGTCAAATTATAAGCGAAAGGATTGGTTGAATCTAAGTGCTATTAACCGCAATAACATGTGGTTAAAGTCGCTACGCGAACGGTGAAAATTCAGTATCATATCTCACCCCTGGCTAACCCAATTGAGTGCTCAGCCCGCTATGACTGAACAGAATCCGCTGTTTTCGCGGCTTACCACCACACTGGCTGAAGAGAGCCGTACGCCGTTGTACAAGCGCTTTGCCGCCGCCATCAAAGAGGCGGTGCGTGATGGCATCCTGGTGCATGAAGAGATCCTGCCCGGTGAGCGAGAATTCAGCCAGTTGCTTAGCATCTCGCGTATTACGGTGCGTAAAGCGATGGATGAGCTGGAAAAAGAGGGAGTGGTGTTTCGTTCACGTGGTTACGGTACACAGATTTGCAGCCAGTTTGAGTATTCGCTGAAAGAGCCCAAAGGCTTGTCACAGCAGGCGGTTTTACGCGGTAAAAAGCCCGATACGGTGTGGATTAATAAGAGCAAAATTCAGTGCAGCGCGGAGATCGGTGAAAAACTGGGATTAAGCAAAGGTAGTGAAGTCTACTTGCTGAAGCGTATTCGCTATGTCGATCAGCAGGCTGTATCGGTAGAAGAATCCTGGGTGCCGGCACGCTTTATTGCGGATGCCGATGACATTGGGATTTCTTTGTATGATTACTTTAACAAGCAACAAATTTTGCCTGTTAAGTCCCAAAGCAGAGTGAGTGCCCGCATGCCTGACGAAGCGCTCCAGCAGCAGATTGCCCTGCCCGCCAATGTCCCTGTGTTAGTGATTAAACAGCTGGCACTTGACGCGCAAGGCAATCCTTTGGAGTACAGCATCAGCTACTGCCGCAGCGACATGTACGTCTTTATTGCTGAGTAAGTCTTTGCTGCCAATAGCTCTGCAGCGTGGCGCGATCGGGTGCACAATCACCACCGCGTTGCGACACCACATAAGACGCCACGGCATTACCCAATGCCACACTCTCGGCCAGTGACCAACCTGACGCGAGCCCGGCTAACACTCCCCCCGCATGGCTGTCACCGGCGCCAATCGTGTCGACCACTTGCGTTGCCAGAGCAGGGATCCAGCCCTGCGAATCCGCATCGATATAACCTGCGCCATCACTGTCTAAACGCACCACCAGCGCAGCGCCAAAGTGTTGTTGCCATTGAGCCATTAACTGACGGGCATCAAAGGCTTGATGCTGGCTTAAACGCTCCTGCCACAGTAACTCCGCTTCCTGCCTGTTCACTGTAATCAGTGGTTTTAGCGCCATAATGCGGGCAAATTGACTCTCACCAATGTCAGCCAAACGCGGACCGAAATCCACCATCAATTGATAGTTATGCGCCTGCTGTTCAAGCCAGTCGATCAGCACATCGCCGCTTTTGCTGGTCAGTTGATAGCCAGACAAGTAGATCCAACGCTGCGCGGGTTGTGGCAATGTGCGCAGCAGTTCAGCATCCCAAAGATTTTCGACACCGCTGACCGACAGAAAAGTGCGCTCACCATCCGGCTCAACCAGTGCCAGACACCAGCCATTGTCTCCTTTGCTGGTCTCCAGCACGCTGTGAATGCCATATTCCATCAGCTTCTGCCGCACAATACTGGCCCAAATGCCGTTACCCAGCGGCAGCGCGTTGATGGATGGAATGCCCAACCGATGCAACGCGATCGCTACATTCAACGCACAACCGCCCACGTTGACGCCCTGCTGGTGGAGTTCAATATCACTTCCCCGATGAGGTAACGAATAGGCATCGGCAATAACGTCCACCACAGCGGCACCAATCACGCACACCGGCAGACGTCCTTCCAGCCGGTTCAGGTCATCAGGCGTCAGCATAAACGGCCTCACGCTGCTGACGGAAACGCATGAATGCGTTGCTATAACGAGTGAAATCCAGCGCGTTGGCAGCATCCAGTTCGGCTTTTAACTGTGAATCAATCCCATCAATGCCATGCAGCGCTCCGCAAATTGCCACCGCCATCGCGCCGATGGTATCGGTATCGCCACCCAGATTGGCACAAAGAATGGCGCAGCGATTCGGATCGGTGTTGGCCAGCTCAACCATTGCAATAGCCGCCGGGACCGATTCGATGGTGGCCGTCCCGGTGCCTACCAAATCATAAATCTGCTGCATCGTTGACTCCACGCCTCTGCCCTGCGCCACAACGCTCAGCGCCAGCTCAACACGCGCGGCCATGGACGCGCTAAAGGTCGTGACGCGTTTTTCCTGCGCAGCGCGCGCAATCGCAGGCAGCTCATCGCGGATGTATGTCCAGCTTGCGCCGTCAATGGCACGTGACACTGCCCAGGCAATCACCGTTGCCCCCGCGATGGCGACATCAGATTTATGCGTGGGACTGGATGCCAGTGCGACGGCGTCAACAAAGGCGTCCAGATCTTTGGCTGGCAATAAACATCCAAGCGGCGAAACGCGCATCGCCGCGCCGTTGGTCATGCCGTTGTTCTCCAGTTGCGTCACTGGCGTTCCCATTTTCAGTGCATTCAGGGCTATTTTGGATGTGGGTCCCAATACGTTTTTGTTGAAGGCATCAAACTCCTCTGCCCAGTGCAGGATATTGGCACCAATGGTCTCCGCGTTGATATCGCCATCATGCGTGACTATCGCATCTGCCAAAGCCAGCGCCATTGAAGTATCGTCAGTAAATGCCGCGCGGCCAAAATAACAGGCGGCATTGTTTTCGGCAGGCCCCGGCAGAAAACCATCAATCCAGCCAAAATGCTGCTTAACGCGACTGCGCGGCCACAATTCCGATGGCATGCCCATCGCATCGCCCAGTGCCTGACCATAGAAAGCGCCTAAAATCCGTTTTTCCTGGAGTGTCATTGTCATCATTACATCTCTTATTTATGGCTATCAGCGGTGGCTGATTGCTCGAAAGCGGTTAATTCTTCACTGCGTTTTTTGCCATCGCGGAACAGCACGATGAAGGCGATGGTGATAATGATGATCATCACGCTGCCAAACATCCACATGCCCGCCCAGTTGAACGTTTGGCCATTGCGTGGCTGGTCGTAAGCGAACATCTCCTGCATCAAATATCCGCCTAGACGATAGCCCAGCAAGCTGCCAATCCCCTGGCATGCGAGCGTGATTAGGCCCTGTGCTGCGTTGCGCATCGCGACCGGTGCTTTTTTATCAACGTAGATGTAAGCCGTGATGAAGTAGAAGTCATAGCTGACGCCGTGCAGCAGGATGCCCATAAACAACAGGCCAATCGTCAGGGCATTTTGATCGCCGCCGAACACGAAGAATATGTAGCGCAGCGCTGCGGTGGTTAAGCCAAGCAGCAACACTTTGCCGATGCCAAAGCGCTTGATAAAGAACGGCAGTGCCAGCAGGAAGAAGATCTCCGATACCTGACCCAGCGTCATCCAACCGGTGGCGTGTGGCAGGCCCACCTCCGTCAGGTAGCCTTCGGCAAAGATGTAGTAAAACGCCAGCGGCATGCTGAACAGGAATGAGCAGACGAAGAACACAAGGAAACTGCGATCTTTCAGGAGATGCAGCGCATCCAGCCCCAGCGCCACACGCAGGCTGAATTTGCCGGTGCTTTTCGGCTCGGTTGCCGGCAGCATCAGCGAAAAGATCCCCAACACCAGTGAACTGGCAGCAGCGATCAGCAGCGGCACATTGCTGGCTGAAATGTCGCCATAGCCCATCAGCGGCGGCAGGAAACCACAGGCAATGCCTGACGCAATCCAGCCTAAAGTGCCCATTACCCGCACGCGTGGATAATCACGTTCGACATCTTTGACATGCGAGAAAGCAATACTGTTAGTCAGCGCAATGGTCGGCATGTAAGTGAGCGCATACAACAACAGCAGTGGGAAGAAACCACCAAAGTGCGTCTGCTGTGCCGCGAAATACATCAGAATGGAACCGACGATCATCAGCAGCGATAACACTTTCTGCGCCTGGAAGAAGCGGTCTGCCAACGATCCAACGAGGATCGGCGACAGGATGGCGGCAATCGAAGTACAGGCGTAGCACCAGGCAATCTCAACTGGCGAAAAGCCGTTTTTGCTGAGAAAAGCCCAGAGCGGCACAAACCAAGCCCCCCAGATAAACCACTCGAGAAACATCATGAAGGATAATTTTGGGATTGTTGTTTTCATTAAAATAGGACTCCCCGGTGTAGGTGAGGCCAATCTAACACCACTAACAATACCTTTGTAATACCATTAGCGGATTCTTTGAGCTACTCCACAACAATTCTAACGGAGAATTAACAGCAAGGCGGGAGATATAGCGAGGAATAAGGGCGTGCAGTGCACGCCCTAAAAGACTTAACGACGGTTTTTCCAGACGGTCTGAATATTACAGAATTCGTGAACACCAAAGCTGGAAAGTTCACGACCATAGCCGCTCTTCTTCACGCCACCAATCGCTACACGAGGATCGGAAGCACCGTTGCCATTGATAAACACGGCGCCGGTTTCCAGTTTCTCTGCCAGCTCATTCGCAACCGCTTCGTTACCGCTCCACACGGTGGCGCTCAAACCAAATTCGCTGTCGTTGGCCAGTTCTAAAGCATGCTGCGCATCACGTGCTACGGTAATCGCCGCCACAGGGCCAAAAATCTCCTGCTGGAAGGCGATCATGTCGGGTGTCACGTCAGCAAGGATCGTTGGTGCGTAGTAGTTGCCAACGCCATCGATCTTATGACCACCGATAACCAGGCGCGCACCCTGTTTCAGTGTTTGCTGTACCTGCTGGTCTAACTCATCACGCAGATCATAACGCGCCATCGGCCCGATATAAGTTTCTTCATTCAGCGGATCGCCAATTTTTAATGCCTGCACAGCAGCGCTAAAACGCGCCTCAAACGCTTCTGCGACACTTTCTTCAATGATGAACCGTTTGGCTGCCATGCACACCTGTCCGGTGTTCTGGTAGCGTCCTGTGACCGCAGAAGCCACTGCCGCATCCAGATCCGCATCAGCAAGGACGATAAACGGATCTGCACCACCCAGTTCCAGTACCGTTTTCTTCAATACGGCACCGGCTTGTGCAGCAATCGCGCCACCTGCCCGCACACTACCTGTCACGGCAACAGCCGCAATACGCGGATCCTTGATTGCGGCTGAAACGCCATCGTTATCCACGTTGATGACGGTGAAGCCACCTTTTGGCAGATCGGTTGCATCAAACAACTCTGTCATCAGATGGGCTGCACCCATCACGCTTGGCGCATGTTTCAGCACATAAGTATTTCCTGCCAGCAGCATGCTAACGGCACCGCGCAGCACCTGCCAATAAGGGAAGTTCCAGGGCATCACTGCTAGGATCACACCTAACGGGCGGAACGACTGCCAGGCTTGCTGATTTTCCACCAGCGTGGGTTTGTCAGCCAGCATGGCCGGACCTTGTTCTGCGTACCAGTCACAGAGATTGGCGCATTTCAAAACTTCAGCACGTGCTTGGGCGATCGGTTTGCCCATTTCCAGCGTGGCCATTTCTGCAAGTTGATCCTGACGCTGGCGGATCTGTTCAGCTAACTGCCGCAATACGATGACACGCTGTGCCATGCTGGTAGCTCGCCATTGTGCAAAAGCATCCGCGCTAGTCTGCAACGCAGTTTCGAGTTCAGCGGCATTCTGTAATGGATAGGTTGCGATGATTTCGCCAGTGGTAGGGTTACGTGAAATAACGTTGTCAGTCATAAGATGCCTTCGTCATGAGTTGTAAGGTGTGAATATGGGTTTCACCTTACGCTTAGGGGAGATTGATGAAAAATGAATAATAGTGAGGAAGTTGTTCTCTTCTGATGAAAGCTGAGGATCTTTCTCGCAGGGAATTAATGTTTTTTCGACATTGATGGGATCAATCTTACTGACCTGCATATTTTGACAGTTTTTGATGGCAGATGCTGATTCTTCATAGGGTTATGCAGTTATACAGTGAATAGATCTTAAAGAAAGATCATAGAGAGATCTTAAAGAGATCCTAAGAGATCCCCGATCGCTGCAAGCCGCACCCCACAAGGCCTGAGAAGGTGATCGCGTTCACTATAATCAGAAAAACGTTCACTACAATCAGCATAATATTCACTATAGACTGTAGAATGTTCACTATAAACAGTGTTAATGTTCACTGTAATCAGAAATCGATCCTTTTCATCCACAGAATGAAGATCTCAGGCTATGGCAGATAAAGAGAGTGAAAACAAAGCGTTACTAGAACCTTTTCTGTCGGTGACAAAAAATAGCGGTGAGGTTATCCAGCTTCATCCTAATAAAAATAACACCGTACAACCGGTCGCGTTGATGCGCCTGGGTCTGTTCGTTCCGACACTAAAGTCTACTGCGCGTGGAAAATCGGGCGCGATGGCTTCAACGGACGCCACCAAAGAGCTTAAGAACCTTTCATTGGTTAAAGCCGAAGGCTATGAAAAGATTACCATTACTGGCGCAAGGCTGGATATGGATAATGATTTCAAAACCTGGGCTGGCATTATTCAGTCTTTCTCGCGTTATCCCTCAAAGGGCGACACGGTGACGCTGCCGTTTATTGATTTCGTGAAAATGTGCGGGATCCCTTCGGCAAACTCGTCAGCGGCCTTACGTAAGCGTTTAGATGCCTCTTTACGACGCATCGCAACCAACACGTTGTCCTTTGAAGGTAATGGCAAAGCGTACCATACCCACCTTGTGCAGTCGGCGTATTACGATCGCGAAAAGGATCTGGTGCGTATCCAGGCCGATCCTAAGCTGTTTGAGCTGTATAACTTTGACCACAAAGTCTTGCTGCAGCTGCGTGCTATTTCACGTCTTAAACGAAAGGAATCGGCTCAGGCGCTGTATACCTACCTTGAAAGCTTGCCAACCAATCCCGCGCCTATATCGCTAGCGCGTCTACGTATGCGCTTAAACTTAGGGTCTAAGACCACCACACAAAACCACGTGGTCCGACGCGCGATGGAGCAACTCAAAGAGATTGGCTACCTCGACTATTCCGAAGTGAAGCGTGGACGTTCTGTGTTCTTCATTATCCATAGCAGGACGCCGAAGCTTGATGGTATCAGCAATCTTGAGAGCATTGATTCCCTCGATGATATCGAGTTTGAAGACTGATTCTTCACGTTCACTGTAATCAGTACCCTTCCTGTGAGAGTGTCACTTTATCGCCAAAAGTGACACTCTTCTCTTTTATACTGTTCACTGTAATCAGCCGACCTTCACTTATTCACTGTAATCAGTAACGTTCACTGTAAACAGTATTTAGCGACTCGCTAATCTCACTGCCATCAGCAACGCTATTTTGGACAACGTGTAACTGGGCTATTTTACGATAGTGAGTACTTACCAGGTGGGTATTGAACTCGAGCATCCTCTCTTTTAGGCCCTGATTGCTGATTACAGTGAACATCAGCAATAAAGTGATTCGATGCCGATTACAGTGAACAGTGGAGATGAAGCAATGACTGATTACAGTGAATGTTATTTGTTAAATAGCTGATTTTAATTGTTAAATTAACTCATCGCGACATTCATTCACTGTAATCAGTATATTAACTGTACAAGTAAACAGTAAAAGTGACAGGGTTGGTCACCTTCACTGATTACAGTGAATCTTTGCCCTGATTGCAGATTACAGTGAACGTTTTGCCAATGAGGTCGGGATGGATTTAAAGGTACGATCCTGCACGTCACGCTGTCACTGATTACAGTGAATGCTCAGCTGCCCTCCCCTCTTCCGGTGCACTTTTCTCTCCGACTGCTATGGCCGCCGATGATCATTCTACTGATTACAGTGAACGTTAATGGTCTGTTTGACGATGAGGTGCTACTGAATACAGTGAATGTTTTGGCTGTGGATTCGGTGGGGTCTGAAATACGGTCTTGAGTGGTTTGCTGATTACAGTGAATGTTGATGATTATTCCAGCCTGATTTTCACTCCTGACTTCTGACTTCTGACTTCTGACTTCTGACTTCTGACTTCTGACTTCTGACTCCTGACTCCTGACTCCTGACTCCTGACTCCTGACTCCTGACTCCTGACTCATCCACTGATTACAGTGAACGTTCTGACTTGCACCTCTCCTTTCCCACCGATTATGGTGAGTCCATTTAGGATGAAATTACTGACTATAGTGAACGCTGCGCTTAGCAAACGATTTGACTTACTGATTACAGTGAACGGTTGAATGCAGCTTAGACAACCTACTGATTACAGTGAATGCTTGTGAGTCATACGAGGTGTTGATTACTGATTACAGTGAACACTTGGATAAAAGCGACGCTACCTAAGCGCAGTTTACTGATTACAGTGAATGCTTATATCGGAACTCAGCCGTCTCTGAGCAAACTGAACCGTCCACACCCGATTCCGCCATGGTCTGTCCAAGGCATCCAAACCGCAGCGTAAGAAATAAGTAATACTGATTACAGTGAACGTTACGTTGATGCTCACTGATTACAGTGAATCTTATGCCAATTGCAGTGAACGTTTGCTGATTACAGTGAATGTATTGCTGACTGCAGTGAATGCAGAGAATGATTTCAGCCGCAATACCCTCCCCCTTCAATCTCGTGCAATGACCGCTCGAAATACTGATTACAGTGAACGTTGGTGCAAATCTGCGAATGCGGCTTTGCTCACACTTCCATGATTTATTCCGCTCTGATGAAAACAACATCGCTGACTACAGTGAATGTTTGCACTAACACCCTCTTACTCAAGGTATTTTCACAAAACTAAATGTTCCGCATTAGATGAGATAGATTTGCCTCATGTGCAGGATTTCGGTATAAAGTCATAAATCCTACATGTGTGGAGCAAGTATGGCTAACGATGAGAAGCAAGTTCTGAAAGTCGCACAACGTTCAGAAAAGATGCTAATGAGCCTGACGGAACAAATTCAGGCGCAGAAAGAAGAGTTGAAAGAAAACACTTTTTATCAGGTTTACGCTAAAGCGGCGTTAGCCAAACTCCCTAAATTAACGCGTGCGAGCGTTGATTACGCTGTGAATGAAATGGAAGAGAACGGTTATCCATTTGATAAACGCGCGGCGGGCAGCTCAACTAAGTATGCGATGTCGATTCAGAACATCATTGATATCTACCATCATCGTGGTGTTCCAAAGTATCGCGATCGTCATGAAGATGCATTCACGCTGTTTGTGGGTAATCTCAAAGGTGGCGTATCGAAAACCGTCTCAACGGTCTCACTGGCCCATGCATTGCGTGCGCATCCGCATCTGCTGTATGAAGACCTGCGCATTTTGGTCATCGATCTCGACCCGCAATCCTCCGCCACCATGTTCCTCAATCATGAGCGTTCGGTAGGACTGGTAGAAGCCACAGCTGCGCAAGCGATGCTGCAAAACGTGGGTCGCGAAGAACTCCTGAACGAATTCATCGTGCCATCAATTATTCCCGGTGTAGACGTTCTGCCGGCTTCGATTGATGACGCCTTCATTGCTTCACGCTGGGAAGAACTGTGTGCTGAGCATCTGCCTACGCAGAACGTGCATGCGGTTCTGTATGACAACGTCGTGGCAAAATTGAAGAAAGATTATGACTTCATCTTCATCGACAGTGGCCCACATCTGGATGCCTTCCTGAAGAATGCTATCGCAGCGTCTGATTTATTGATGACGCCGGTTCCTCCCGCTCAAGTCGATTTCCACTCAACGTTGAAGTATCTGACGCGCCTGCCGGAACTGATTGGCATTATTGAGGAATCGGGCGCATCCTGCCGCTTGCAAGGCAACATCGGCTTTATGTCGAAGCTATCGAATAAAGCGGACCACAAGCTCTGTCACAGCCTGGCGAAAGAGATCTTTGGCGGCGATATGCTGGATGCTGCGTTACCGCGTCTGGACGGCTTTGAACGTTGCGGAGAGTCATTTGATACGGTGATCTCTGCCAATCCATCGACATACGTGGGCAGCACCGAAGCCTTAAAGAATGCGCGTTCGGCAGCGGAAGATTTCGCTAAAGCCGTGTTTGATCGCATTGAATTTATTCGCCTGAACTGAGGTTACTATGAGCGCAAAACGAATCACGATTGGCCGTACCTTCAGCCAGACACCTTTGCAGACAGAGGATGCTTCTGACGGACATTCTCAAACCTTCATCCTCTCGACCGGTAAGCGTGCCCTGTTCACGCTTGAGCACATCACGGCGAAGGAAATCGAAGAAAAAACCTACGTTGTCATGGAAACCAATGGTCGCGATCAGTCAGGCCTGACGCCAGAATCGCTACGCGACATCATTCGCACTATCAAATTACAGCAGTTCTTCCCTGCTATTGGTGTGAAACACGGTGATCGTATCGAAATCCTGGATGGTTCCCGACGTCGCGCGGCGGCTCTCCACTGCAAAACCGGGCTGGATGTGCTGGTCACTGAGGTTGCCATCACCGCCGATGAAGCACGTCGTCTGGCGCAGGATATTCAAACCGCGCGCGAACATAATCTGCGTGAAGTAGGGATGCGTTTACTGTCATTGAAGGACAGTGGCCTGTCACAGAAAGAAATTGCACAAAGCGAAGGTCTTTCGCAGGCGAAAGTGACGCGTGCATTACAGGCAGCGAGCGTGCCACTGGAGCTGGTGACTCTGTTCCCCAATCATTCCGAGTTAACTTACCCGGACTACAAAACGCTGCTGCAGGCTTATGAGAAGCTGCAGGAGATTGGCCAATCTGTTGAAGCCCTGATCGATACCATCGGCATGGATGTGGATACCGTCTGCGCTCGTGATGGTCTGGCTGAAGATGAAGTGAAAAATGGTATTTTGCGACTGGTACGCAATGGCAGCCAGACGCTGATCCAGTCGCCAGCCAAGGACAAAGCTGTCGCCACACCTCTCTGGTCGTTTGCAGATAAAGATCGCTACGCCCGCAAGAAAACGCGTGGTCGCATGTTCAGCTACGAATTTAATCGTCAGTCTAAAGAGCTTCAGGATGAGTTAGATAGGGTGATAAACGAGACACTCAATAAATATCTCAATCAATAGCGAAATGCCGCCTTCGGGCGGTTTTTTTTGCCTGAATTTCAGCTTTTCGCCAATGCTATTTCATCGCTAACTGTATGAAAAATATCTAACCTGTGCGGAAATTTCAGGCTGAAATCGCCAATTATTTCATCGTGTCCCCTCATTAAAAGCTCATGCGAAAGAGTCCAGTTAATCAGTGATGGAGGCAAATTAACCAGCTGGACAGGAAATCGACAAAGGTTATTTAAAGGAGGCTTTTAGATTGCGGATGTTCTGAAATTCACTCAGTTCGCCAACGCAATTTCACGATTAATTTATTGAATTTAAAGTGTTTTATAAATTAATTTCAGGCTGAAATCGCCAGTGTTTCAGCGAATTTCAGCTCTTCATCGAGTTAACTAACCCGGTTTAGCCAGATGATATTCAATGATTTATCCACAGAAAAGGTGGATAACTTTATTGGCGAAGTCAGGCCGTTAGCGACAAGGCATTGAAAGATTGCCAAACAGCGTCCCGAACGCGAACAGGTTTGTTTATCAGCCCCAGCGCATAAAAGCGATCGGCGATAATCTGCTGCTCTTTAATCACCTCAAACGCCATTGAACGCGTTTTATGACTGCGCCGGGTCAATGCCTTTTCGACAGCCAAAATATTGAGACCCAATTCCTGCGCAAGCAGACCAGCCGCTTCATGGCGATGACTATCAATATAAATGCCAGTCTGCTGCAAGCTATCCACCAACTGCTGGACCACGTCATGGTGTTTTTCCACATAATCGCGACGTGCCAGATAGAATTGGTGGTTGCGCACGCGTCCTCCGCCATTAGCAAGCACGCGCAATTCAGAATTGCTCTCTGCCGCACTGAGTAACGGGTCCCACATCATCCAGGCATCAACAGCGAGATAATCACTCGCGGTCAGCGGATATTTTGGCGGCGCATACACCACTTTGATTTCATCAAGGGCGATCCCCGCTTCTTCCAACAGTTGCAGCAGTAACCAGTGAACGTTAGAACCCTTATTGACCGAAATGCGTTTACCGCGTAAATCGGCAATGCTACGGATATCGCTATCGATTGGGACAACTATCCCCACGCTACTGGGCGCTGGCGGTTCCCAAGCGATATAAGTAACAGCATTGCCATTCGCCTGGGCAAAAATAGGCGGGACTTCGCCGGTGGTACCAAAATCAATCTCATTATTCTGTAAGGCATAAAGCAGTTGAGGCCCGGCAGGAAATTCGCTCCACAATACGCTGACGCCCTGCTGTGCAAAGCACTGTTCAAGACTTTGCCGTGCTTTTAATACCCCAAGATTACCGAATTTTTGATAACCGATACGTAACTCTCGTTCCTGATTCGGCTCAATAGCAGAGGCAGTTGCATTGTGACTCGCCGCCTTACGCCGCCCTTTTATCATTCCCTGATGAGCAAGATGAGTACGTAGCGTGTGGCGGCTGATACCAAGTAACGCTGCGGCCTGCGTCTGATTCTGATCCGTGAAATCCAGCGCGTTATTAATCAGACTGGCGATTACGCGATCAAACAGCTGAGTGGGCTTAGCGGAGAGTTGTTGACGCAGGAAGCTATCAAGCGTTGATTCCTCCGCGCTGCTGAACCCCTGTTCACTGTGTCCCGCCAGCCGCAACTGGCTTGATGTCAGTGTCTCCTCGCGGCTGAGTAGCACTGCATTGTGTAGCGTATTTTCCAACTCACGAATATTACCCGGCCAGCTGTACTCAAGCAGTGCTTCCAAAGCATCAGGAGATAAGCGGCGTACCGGTCGACCTAAGCGACGTGCATACAGTGAAAGGAAATGCTGCGCCAGTAGCGGGATATCATCACGACGCTGACGCAATGGCGGCAGCGGCACCACCGCAATATTGAGTCGATAGTAAAGGTCTTCCCTGAATCGTCGCTCGCGGATAGCCTGTGCCAAATCTACATGGGTGGCCGCAATGACACGCACATCGACTTTAATCGGCTTGCGCGAACCCACGCGCGTAATCTCGCGTTCCTGCAACACGCGTAGCAATTTAACTTGTAATGAAAGGCTCAGTTCTCCAATCTCATCCAGCAGCAGGGTGCCGCCCTGCGCGGATTCAAACCAGCCTGGATGCGCCTGTGTCGCGCCGGTAAATGCCCCTTTCTCATGACCAAAGAGTTCAGCTTCAGCAAGGCTTTCTGTCAACGCGCCGCAGTTAACGGCGAGGAAAGGGGCATGACGGCGTTGGCTGTGATGATGCAGATAACGTGCGACCACCTCCTTACCCGTGCCAGTCTCGCCGACAATTAATACTGTTGCGTCAGTGGGGGCGAATTTGTCGAGCAATGATTGAAAAGCGAGAGAAGCCGGGTCGACTAAACGCGGTGAGTCGGCGTAATTGCTATAGTTGGTCAGCATCTTTTGATGTCCATTAAGGAGTATCAGCACACGCTAAACTTTGCTGTTCACTGTGAACAGCAGGAAAAAAGCATAAGCAGTTGCATATGCAGCAATAGCTGTAGGCGGTAAGTTGCCGATGCAACAAACAGAAACCGCAGTAAGGGCCTAACCTGCTGAAATAACGTCATTATCAAGCGAATCAAAGCTGGCACGCTTTTCGCTAATAGCCATATAACTAAATAATCAGTCCGAAATGACCATTTTTTAATAAAGTTATATAGGAAAAGCATAATGGCCGAATCCGCAAACAAGAATATCAATGTCTTCTGGTTTCTCCCGACGCACGGAGATGGACGTTATCTGGGCACCACCGAAGGTGGGCGCCCGATCGATTTGGCCTACTTACAGCAGGTGGCATTAGCTGCCGACAACCTCGGTTTCTACGGTGTGCTGATTCCCACCGGTAAAAGCTGTGAAGATTCATGGCTGGTTGCCTCAGCATTGGCACCCATCACTAAAAGACTACGTTACCTGGTCGCCGTGCGTCCTGGACTTCAACCACCGACACTGGCTGCGCGTATGGCCACAACCCTGGACCGCCTCTCTGAAGGACGTTTGTTGATTAACGTAGTGACGGGCGGTGACCCGGTTGAGAACAAAGGCGATGGCATCTTCCTCAATCACAGTGAACGTTACGAAGTCACCAAAGAGTTTCTTGATGTCTACAGCCGTTTAATGCGTGGAGAGAAGGTTGACTATGAAGGGCAGCATATTCACGTTGAAGGTGCTGAGGTGTTATTCCCGCCCGTTCAGGAAAATGGCCCACCACTCTACTTTGGCGGCTCATCTGAGGCAGCCATTGATGTCGCCGCTGAACAAATCGATACCTATCTGACCTGGGGCGAGCCCCCTGAGCAGGTCGCAGAAAAGCTGGCGGTGGTCCGGGAACGTGCAGCAGCGCGTGGACGCAAACTGGAATACGGCATCCGCCTGCATGTCATCGTGCGTGAGACCGAACAGGAAGCGAAGGCGGCGGCGGAGAAACTGATTGGTCATCTGGATGAAGACACCATCGCGCAGGCGCAGAAGATCTTTGCGCGTATGGACTCGGCAGGTCAGGCGCGTATGAGCGCGCTGCACAAAGGCTCCCGCGATAATCTCTACATCTCACCAAACTTATGGGCAGGTGTTGGTCTGGTGCGCGGCGGAGCCGGAACGGCTTTAGTCGGCAGTCCTGAGCAGGTGGCTGAACGCATAAGGGAATATCAGGCGCTGGGTGTGACCAACTTCATCCTGTCGGGATATCCGCATCTGGAAGAGGCGCATCGTGTGGCAGAATTGCTGCTGCCGCTATTACCGCTGGCAAATGGTCAGCAGCAGCGTGCGCGCACGATTAACACCGGCCCGTTTGGCGAAACCATTGGTGGCGATAAACGTCCTTCAAAACAGGCGAGCGCCAGCTAATGCAGGAGAAGACGATGGCACGACCTCACATCATCATCACAGGTGGCGGGTTCAGCGGAACGGCTCTGGCGATTCATCTCGCGCGGCAATCGTCCTCTCCATTACTGATTACAGTGGTCGAACCGCGCGAGCAACTCGGCGGTGGTGTGGCCTACTCAACGCAGGAGCCGGCGCATCGCATCAATGTACCCGCCTCGCGCATGCAACTCAGCGGCGATGAACAGGGCGCCTTTGACCGCTGGTATCGTCAGCAGCCGGAGTGTTCACTGGATTCAGTAGCCCATTGCGAAGACGGTGCAGTCTATCCGCAGCGCGGTATGTTTGGTCGCTATCTGGCAGAGCAGTTTGCCCTCGCGGCAGAACGGCATCCGCAGGTTGAGTTACGGCACGTTCAGGCCAGTGCCATTGCATGGGAAGGGCAGCAACTGTTACTCAGCAATGGCGAGGCACTACAGGGCGATGTGCTGGCGTTAGCGATCAGTCACCCACCGCCATCCTTGCCTCGCTCGCTGCAGCCCTTTGCCCATCACCCAGCGCTCATTGCCAATCCATGGCAAGCCGGCGTGCTGGATGCGATAGATCCTGACGCCGCCGTTGCCATTATCGGAACCGGCCTGAGTATGGCGGATGTGGTTGCCTCATTAGGCACTCGACATCATCAAGGCCCATTAACCGCCTTCTCGCGCCGTGGACAGCTCTCACGCGCCAATCTGCAGGGTGAGTGGCCTGAATGGACGTTAGCGCCTCAGAACGTCCCCAGCACGCGTCTGTTGCTGCATCACATCAGGGATGAAGTTGCCCGAGCGGCACAGCAGCAATTACCCTGGCAACGCGTGCTGGACGATGTCCGTGCGCAGGCCCAAACCATCTGGCAATCGTTGCCGCTGCGCGAGCAGCAGCGCTTTGTACGTCATCTGCGTTCGTGGTGGGATGTACATCGTTATCGCATCGCGCCGCAGGTATCTGCAGAAATCACCAGACGACAGCAGCAGGGCAGCTTGCAGGTGCTGGCCGCCAGACTGGACACCATCACTGCTCAGGGCCTCCAGCTGGCAATCACGCTGCGCACACGCCAGGGTGAAACGGAAACCCGTCTGCTCGATCATCTGATCGTCACCACCGGACCGGGGCATGATGCGCTAACTCAAAGTCAGCCGCTGTTGCGTTCGCTGAGTGAACAAGGCCTGATTCGTGGTGACCAGCTTGGTTTTGGCCTCGATGTAGACCTGCAGTCACACGCACTTGACCAGCGAGGACAGCCCAGCGCCCGCCTGCTTGTGGTCGGACCCGCTGCACGTGCGCGTTTCGGTGAGTTGATGGGCCTGCCACAGGTTGCCGATCACGCTGCTGCCGTTGCTCAGCAAATTCTCAGAGAACTTCACATCGCTCAAGACGAGCGATGTCCCCCTTACGCTTCTTAATCTCTCAAACATCCTAAAAACACACTAACGAACGCCGGGTCGTCGCACGATCACGGCCTCGCTATGGAGATTGCTATGCCATCGCAACGTGAAATTCGCCTGAATGCTTTTGATATGAACTGTGTCGGACACCAGTCACCGGGTTTATGGGCGCATCCTCGCGACCGTTCCTGGCAATACAAAGATCTGGAGTACTGGGTCGATTTGGCGCGCCTGCTGGAGCGTGGC
Source organism: Erwinia sp. S63 (assembly GCF_016625195.1). Taxonomy (GTDB): domain Bacteria; phylum Pseudomonadota; class Gammaproteobacteria; order Enterobacterales; family Enterobacteriaceae; genus Pantoea. Next base: position 136,792 of record NZ_JACVUP010000003.1, on the reverse strand, counting down.
AAATTTGACGGCTTGTTTATCGCCGATGTGTTGGGTATTTACGATGTGCTTAACGGTAACGGTGATGCTGCGATTCGGCAGGCCACACAGGTGCCAGTTAACGATCCGCTGGCGTTGATTACCCCAATGGCGCTGGTGACCGAGCATCTGGGCTTTGGTCTCACTGCATCGCTATCGTTTGAACATCCTTATCCCTTTGCACGTCGTTTATCGACGCTCGATCACCTGACCAAAGGACGCATCGGCTGGAATATTGTGACCTCGTATCTGGAGAGTGGGGCGCGCAATATTGGTCATCAGGCGCAGAACGATCACGACAGTCGCTACGACTATGCCGATGAATATTTGCAGGTGGTGTACAAACTGCTGGAAGGCAGTTGGGAACAGGATGCGGTATTGCGCGATCGTGAACGGCGTATCTTCAGCGACCCCCGCAAAATTCACCCCATCAATCATCAGGGCACCTTCTTCAACGTACCGGGTATTCACCTGTGTGAGCCTTCGCCGCAGCGCACGCCAGTGCTGTACCAGGCCGGTGCATCGAGTCGTGGTAAACAGTTTGCCGCTGAGCACGCGGAATGCGTGTTTGTTGCCGCGCCGTCAAAAGTGCTGCTGAAGAAAACCGTCGCGGATATTCGTCGTCGTGCAGAAGAAGCAGGGCGCGATCCGCGCAGCATCCTGATCTTCAATCTGCAAACAGTGATCGTCGGGGAGACCGATGCCGCGGCGCAGGCGAAGTGGAAAGAATACCAAAGCTATGTCAGCTACGAGGGGGCACTGGCGCTGGTATCTGGCTGGACGGGTATCGACTTCGGTCAATATCAGCCCGATCAGGTGCTGAAGTACCTGCACACCAACGCTATCCAATCAGCCGTCGAAACCTTCTCCACCGCCGATCCCGATCGTCAGTGGACGGTGAAAGCGCTGGCGGATTGGGTGGGTATTGGTGGTTTTGGCCCGCTGATTGTCGGCAGTGCAGCAACCGTGGCCGACGAACTGCAAAGCTGGGTGGAAGACACTGACGTTGATGGTTTCAACCTCGCCTACGCATTAACGCATGAAACCTTTGAAGACGTGGTTGAACTGCTGATCCCTGAACTGCAGAAGCGCGGCGTTTACAAAAAGGAGTATGCGCAAGGAACGCTGCGCGAGAAGTTGTTTAACGCCGGGCCACAGTTGACCGCACCGCATCCAGGCGTGGGCTATCGGGTGAAAAACACGGCGCAGCAGGAGGTCATATGATCGAAATTGACCAACTGAGCAAGCATTACCGCACCGCTGACGGGCGCGTCACCGAGGTGCTGAAAGCCATCAACTTGCAGGTACCTCAGGCCAACATCACCGCCGTCGTCGGGCCCAGCGGCGCAGGCAAATCCACGCTGGCGAAGTGCATCAGTTTGCTGGAGCAGCCCAGTGCGGGCAGCATTCGCGTCAATGGCAGCGATCTCTCACGGTTGAATGGCGAAGCACTGCGCCGCGCGCGCCGTTCGATTGGTACCGTTTTTCAATCCTCTGCCTTACTGCAGCGCAAGAGCGCCTGGGAAAACATCGCGCTGTCGTTGCGTTATCTCGGGGTGGTCGAGCGGGATATTTCTGCGCGTGTCGGTGAGTTGCTGGAGAGTGTTGGACTGAGCCATAAAGCCAAAGCGTATCCCGACCAGCTTTCGGGGGGACAGCGTCAACGTATTGGCATCGCGCGAGCCCTGGCACTAAGGCCTTCCGTGCTGCTGGCCGACGAAGCGACTTCTGGTCTCGATCCTGAAGCCACGGTGGCGGTGCTGGATTTACTAAAGAAACTGCGTGACGACTATAAGCTGGCAATTGTGCTGATCACCCACGAGATGGATGCCGTGCGTCAGGCGGCAGATGCTGTTGCCGAAATTCGCGATGGGCAGATTGTGCAGTATGGCGTGGTGAAGCAGTTACTGGCGCAGCCCGATTCGTCACTGGGGCAACGTTTGTTCCCACTGGTGGCGCAACCTGGCGTGGCGGAATTGATTCTGCAATTGAGTTATCGCACAGATGTACCGGTCATCAGCGACTGGATCTCGCGTCTGAGTGTGCAGTTCAATCTGCGCATCGATCTGCTTGGCGCGCATGTTGAGCAGGTCAATGGTATTCAGGCCGGACGCTTGCAGGTGGGGATTCATTTCCAGCAAGAGCGTGTGCCACTGGCGCCGCTGCTGGCGCAACTCGAACAGTTTGGATTAGTTGCCAGCGTCTCGGGCAGCGTACATCAGCTGCGGGAGGCGGTATGAGCGTTTCCGTGATAAGTCAGGATACGCCGTGGCTGGAAATTCCGTCATTGATGTTACCTGCATTAGGTGAGACCGCGCTGATGGTCGGCATCGTGATGCTGTTCGTGGTGAGCTTCGGCGGCGCCGTAGGTGTGGTGTTGTTTAACACCTCAGCACGTGGACTGTTTCCTCATCGCGGCGTGTATCGGGTGCTGAGTTGGATCGTGAATATGGGACGCTCGTTGCCGTTTCTGGTGTTGATGGCCGCGATCATCCCGTTCACCTTCTGGCTGACCGGCACTACCATCGGCATCCCTGCGGCGGTGGTGCCGATGATTGCGGCTGGCATACCGTTCTTTGGTCGTCTGGTGGATAACGCGCTGCGTGAACTGCCAGGCGAGGTCACTGCGGTGGGTTTGGTATGCGGCGGGTCGCGCTGGCAGATCATCCGTTCGGCGCAGCTTAGTGAAGCCTTACCCGCTGTTGTTTCTGCCATCACCCTTAACCTGATCTCCATGATTGAGTACTCCGCCATCGCCGGCACCATTGGCGCGGGCGGTATCGGCTATTTGGCCGTGGTGTACGGCTATCAGCGCTTCGACAACCACATCATGATCGCCACCATCGTGGTGCTGATCGCTTTGATACAAACCATTCAATTTATCGGCGACCGTTTAGTCGCGGTTCTACGCCATCCTCAGGGGATATCACGATGACAACACAAGAATTTGAGTTACGTAAAACGCGCCGCTGGCCGTGGCTGCTACTGATTATAGTGGTCATTGCGCTGGCCGCTGCCGCCTGGTTCTGGCGCAGTCAGCAGCCGCAGGCGGTGGTCTTTGGCACCACGCTGCAGGTGCACTTTGAACCGGCGATGGCGGGAGAACAGAAGCTGATTGAATATGTGGGTGAGCACATCGCGCCCGATTATGGCCTGAAGCTGGAAGCGGTTGGCGTGCAGGATCCGGTGCAGGCGGATCGCGCCGTGGCGCAAGGACAATATGCGGCAACCGTCTATCAGCACCAGTGGTGGTTAAAGCAGGTGGTGGATGCCAACGGTTTCCAGCTCACCTCTGCCTTACCGCTGTTCCAGTGGGCATTTGGCGTCTACTCCGATCGCTATAAATCCATAGCCGACCTGCCGCAGGGTGCCACCATTGTGGTGCCGGATGACGGCGCCAACCAGGGGCAAGCGTTGTGGCTGCTGGCGCGTCAGGGGTTGATCACGCTCGATCCTAAGGTTGAACCGCGTACCGCCAAATTAAAAAACATTGTCGGCAATCCACATGGTTTCGTGTTTAAAGAACTCGACTTGCTGACCATGCCACGTGCGTTGAATTCGGTGGATGCGGCGATTGGTTATGTTTCGCAATTTGATGCCGGAAAAGTCACGCGTGATAAGGGCATTCTGTTCCCACCGGCACCGCGTACTTTTGCCTCGCAGCTGGTGATTGGTACGCCCTATCTGGAGCAGGAGAACATCGTAAAGCTCAAGCAGGCGTTCTCCGATCCTCGCGTTCAGCAGTGGCTGAAAACGACGGATGATCCGTTAGTTAAAGGCGTATTAGTGCCGGTCTCTGCAAACTAACTTCCTGGTGTTACCCTTCACCCGGGCTCGCGATGCGCGTCCGGGTTTTTGTGTTTAAAAATTTTTTATATTATTGATTTTAAACAATTAAATATCACTATTTGTTGCTTTGGACCTGAAGTCGAAGCGCTTATAACAACCTCACCTGCACAACTAAAAAACAACGTGAGGCGTTATGAGTTCCGTACCTTTAGAAAACACCTTGCCGGCGTCTGAGCCGGTCCGTTCGGTCAGTGATGTGGCAAGGCTGATCAACACCCGCAGTGACAAAAACAATTATGCGCGCATGATTGTGTTCCTCGCGCTCGGTGGCGTCTTCCTCGATGCCTACGATCTCACCACGCTCTCCTACGGGATTGACGATGTGGTCCGCGAATTCCAGCTTTCTCCTTTCATCACCGGGCTGGTGACTTCCTCAATCATGGTCGGCACCATCGTCGGTAATCTAATTGGTGGCTGGCTGACCGACAAATATGGCCGTTACTCGGTGTTTATGGCCGATATGCTGTTCTTCGTGGTCTCTGCCATCGCAGCTGGATTAGCCCCTAACGTCTGGGTGCTGATAGGCGCACGTTTTCTGATGGGGATTGGCGTGGGGATCGATTTGCCGGTAGCGATGTCCTATCTGGCAGAGTTCTCGAAATTTGCTGGCAAAGGCAATAAAGCTGCGCGCCTCGCCGCCTGGTGCCCGATGTGGTACGCCGCGTCAACGGTATGCTTCCTGCTGATCTTCGCTCTGTACTTCCTGTTACCGAAGGATCATCTCGATTGGTTGTGGCGCGCATCGCTGCTGTTCGGTGCCGTTCCCGCATTACTGATCATTGCGGTACGCAGCAAGTTCATGAACGAATCACCGTTGTGGGCAGCCAATCAGGGGGATCTTAAATCTGCGGTGCGTATTCTGCGTGACTCCTACGGCATCCATGCTCACGAGGCAGAACCGGAAGCGCCACCCGCGGAAGCGGCACCCAAAGTAAGTTTCCGCGTGCTGTTCCAGAAACCCTGGCGAGAGCGCACCATCGTGGCTGGCGTGATGAACATCTGTATCTCGTTTGAATACACCGCGATCGCTTTCTTCCTGCCCTCGATCCTCGCGCAGTTCCTCGGCGCGGGCGTATTTGAAACTATCTCCGCATCGCTGGGCCTGAATGCGTTGTTTGCTTTCACCGGCGGTCTGCTGGGCATGCGTCTGGCCTGGAAATATCCGTCGCGCCATGTGGCGATTGCCGGATTTGCACTGCAGTTCTTCGCACTGATTGCATTGGCACTGATTGGCCACCCTGAAGCGATTGCGGGGATTGTGTTTGCAGTGCTGATGCTCGGCTTGTGGCTGTTTGCCGAAGGCTTTGGTCCGGGCGCGCAGCTAATGGTCTATCCGGCGCTCTCCTATCCGACTTCCATCCGCGCAACTGGCGTGGGCTTCAGCCGTGCGCTGTCAGGCATTGGTAGCGCGCTGGCGCTGTTTATTCTGCCGATTCTGCAAGCGGCGCTGGGCACCAACATGTTCTGGGTGGTGTCGCTTGCCGCCATCATCCCGATCTTCTTCCTGCTCGCGGTGCGCCATGAACCAACGCGCCACGACATCGACGATCTTTCTCATCAGGAGTGATTATGAGCCAACTTTCAACAGGCACCGATTATGCTGCGCTGGCGGCGCATTTCCGTCCGCTGTTCGACCGTATTGCTGAAGGTGCAGTGGAGCGCGAACGCAACCGCACTTTGCCCCATGAGGCGATAACTTGGTTAAAAGAAGCGGGCTTCGGCACAGTGCGCATTCCAAAAGAGCAGGGCGGCTGGGGGGCATCGCTGCCGCAGCTGTTCCAACTGCTGACAGAACTGGCGGAAGCGGATTCCAACCTGCCTCAGGCGTTACGCGCGCACTTTGCATTTGTCGAAGACCGCCTCAACCAGCCCGCGAGTGCAGAGCGCGATCGCTGGTTCCGCCGCTTTAGCGATGGCGAGCTGGTGGGCAGCGGCTGGACAGAAATTGGCACGGTGAAGCTCGGTGATGTGATTACCCGCGTCACGCCAACCGCAAATGGCTGGACGCTTAGCGGCGAGAAGTTTTACAGCACCGGAACACTGTTCGCAGACTGGATTGATGTGTATGCCCGCCGCAACGATAACCAGGGCGATGTCATCGCTCTGGTAAGCACTCACCAACCAGGTGTAACGCGCGATGATGACTGGGATGGTTTCGGCCAGCGCTTGACCGGCAGCGGCACCACGCGCTTTGACAATGCCCACGTCGAACAGGAACACGTATTCGATTTCGCCACGCGCTTCCGCTATCAAACCGCGTTCTATCAACATGTGCTATTGGCAACACTAGCCGGGATTGGGAAGGCGGTCGCACGCGATGGTGCAAAGGCGGTGGCTGCTCGCGATCGTATTTACAGCCACAGCAACGGCGATTCATCACGTCAGGATGTGCAGGTGCTTCAGGTCATCGGTGAGATCACCAGTCTGGCGTTTGCCGTCGAAGCGACGGTGATCCGCGCCGCACATTCACTGCAATCAGCGTATGAAGCGCACTCAAGCAGCGACGAAGCGCAACTTCTGGCAGTGAATGCGCTGGCCGAAGCTGAAGCGGGTCAGGCACAGGTGATCGCCAGTGAGCTGGTTCCACGCGCAGCAACTGAGTTGTTTAACGCGCTCGGCGCATCGGATACGCGCATCAGTAAAGCGCTGGATCGCCACTGGCGTAATGCGCGCACGGTGTCGTCACACAATCCGGTGATCTATAAAGCACGTGACATCGGCAACTGGAAGGTTAACGGCACGCCGCCGACCGGGATTTGGCAGATTGGGCGCGGGGAAGGGTAAGCGGAACAATGACTCGGGCGCACCTTGCGCGCCCGAGTCACTTAACAGGATTTACTTCTTATCCAGCGACCAGGTCGCACTGCGCACATCCACTTTCACCGGCAACAATCCAACACGGGTGAAGGTATCCGCTAGCGCCTGCTGTTCATCGAACACCTGCGGCGTCATACGCGTGGCGCCATACGGCAGGCGTTTCAACGTCGTCTGCCAAATTGCCTTATCTAACCCGGTCGATTTCGACAGAATCGCGGCAGCCTCATCCTGATTGGCGTTCGCCCAGTCACTCAATTTGCTCAATTCATCCACCACCTGTTTCGCGGTGTCAGGATGGCCTTCAGCAAACGGACGGCTGGCGAGATAGAAGGTGTAGTGCGGCACCAAACCTTCCGCATTGCGGATTTCACGCGCATCGGCATTCGCTTCCACTTCGGCGAGGAACGGATCCCAAATCACCCACGCATCAATCGCGCCTTTCTGGAAGGCGGCGCGCGCATCAGCCGGTGGCAGGTAAACCGGCTTCACATCTTTATAGTTCAGACCCGCATCTTCCAGCGCTTTAACCAACAGATAATTAACGTCCGATCCTTTATTCAGTCCAACGCGCTTACCTTTCAAATCCGCCACACTCTTAATCGGCGAGTCTTTAGGCACCACAATCGCTTCGGTTTTGGGGTTAGCAGGGGAGTGACCGAGGTAAATCAAATCCGCTTTGGCAGCCTGCGCGAAAGCGGGTGGGGCATCGCCGGTGGCCGCTAAATCGATGCTGCCTACGTTCAAGCCTTCCAGCATTTGCGGCCCGGCCGGGAATTCCACCCAACGGACATTGATCCCTTCCTTCTTGAAGGTTTCATCCAGCGTGCCGCGATACTTTAGTAGCGCAAAGATGTTGGCTTTCTGATAGCCAATGGTCACGGTTTCTGGGTTAGCGGCGAAAGCGTGTGCAGAAAGCAGGCCAAAGCTAAGCGCCAACGCGCTCAGAACAGGAATTTTTGTTTGCATGATGAGTCTCTCGTGGATTTTTTCTCACCATAGCAAAGCGCTTATATAACCAATAAATAACTAATTTCGATCGCTTATAACCTAATTTTTTGTGATCAAGATCATTCACTGTAATCAGCATGTCATCTCAATTTGCATAGATGCCCAGATAATTAGCACGGTAATAATTTGTATAACAAATCAAAATGTCATATCGATATGCTTCTGTCAGGATAGGCACTTACGTTGCCTGCTATGGGTTTCTTTCGCTCTATGAAGTGGTTTTCACAAAGCGCAGTGCTGTTTTCTGCCAAAACTTGTCTTGCCGCCTTTCTGGCTTTTTACATTGCTCTGGAACTCAATCTCGATAAACCGGCCTGGTCACTGACTACAGTGTACGTTGCCTCCCAACTCTATTCGGGTTCGACCGTATCGAAATCGGTGTTTCGCTTCTTTGGCACCGTGTTGGGCGGGTTGTTTACGCTGTTGATCTATCCCATCACTGTTGAGTCACCGATGCTGTTCAGCCTGTGCATCTCTTTATGGGTGGCGGTGTGCCTCTACCTGTCGCTGCATGACCGCACGCCGAAAAGCTATGTGTTTATGCTCGCCGGTTACAGTGCGGCGATCATGGGCTTTCCCGACGTCACGTCACCCTCGGCCATCACCTACACGGTGATTTCGCGTATTGAAGAGATCACGGTGGCCATCATCTGTAGCAGCCTGGTGCACCGATTGATCATGCCGGTGTCGATGCGCAGTCTGTTGGAACAAAGCGTCAGCCAGTGGTATCAAAATGCGCGCAAGCTGTGCAGCGAATTAGTCACTGCTATGCCTGCTGAGAAATCGGTAGAGCGGGAAGATATTCTGGTGCAGATGGCAAACTATCCGCTCAGCGTTGAGACGCTCATTACGCACTGCGTCTATGAAGGCGATGCGGCGCGACGTCTGGTGCGGTTGGTCAGCGTGCAGTATCAACATCTCTCCTATTTGATTCCGACGCTAACGGCGATTGAGTCGCGGCTTAATTTACTGGCGCAGCAGGAAATTCGTTTTCCGGACTATGTCGCAGAGGCGTTCCAGCAGTTTTTGTTATGGCTGAACGGCGATGATCAGGTTCAGGTACACGATGTCCTCACCGTTGCGCAGGCACAGCTGAAGCAGGCCTGGCAGGAGGGGCGACTCAACAGTGAAGAGAGTATTTTGCTGATTGGATTGCTGGAGCGCCTGTTGAATTTTGTGCGCATTGCCAATGCCTATCACAGCGTCAGCGAGCGCGTGAGTGAGTGGACACCTACCGTTAAGCCCGGCAAAACCGTGCGTGCGCATAAGCACGTAGACAAAGGATTGCTGCTGCTTTCCTGCTTCACCGCGTTTCTGGCCACTTTCGCCACCTGCTTGTTCTGGATCGGCAGTGGCTGGAAAGATGGCTCGACTGCGCCGATGATGGCGGCAGTACTCTGCTCCTTCTTTGCCGGTCTGGACAGTCCCATCGCGCCGATGAAGCTGTTTCTCAAAGGCGTGTTGATTTCGATGGCAATCAGCCTGCTTTACGTCACGGTGTTGATACCGCAGGCGGTGACGTTTGAAGCGATGATCATCTGCCTCGCCCCCGGATTATTTGCGCTGGGGCTGGTCATCGCTAATCCGGCCACCAATCTGATTGGCCTGATCGTCGCCACGCAGATTCCGGGGCTGATTGGCATGAGTCACCATTTCAAGCCAGATCTTCTGCTTATAGTGAACGCTATGATTTCGACGCTGGTGGGCATTGTCATCGCCCTGGTGCTGACGTTGCTGATCCGCAACAAACGTCCGTCGTGGACGGCGAAGCGCGCGGTGCGCAAAGGGATCCGCGATCTGCTGCAGTTTATCGCTATGCTGCGTCTCAACACGGTGACGATGACGGCGCGTCAGCAATTTGTGGCGCGCACGCTGGATAAGGTGAACATCATCCTGCCACGCAAACGCGTCGACCCGTCACCCGATCTGGTGTCCGGCGGCAATTTGATTGCTGAAGCCTGGCTTGGCGCCAACTGTTACGACTATTACACGCGGCACAAAGCGCTGCTGACTGCGAATGGCATTGAGAGCGCAGCCATGTTCCACGAGTTGAGCGTGTTCCTTAAGCGCAGGTTGAAATCCCTGCAGACTCAGCCTCACCCTGCGTTGTTTCATGAACTCAATCGGCTGTTATTAGGATTAGAGGCGCGAACTCAGCAGGAAGAGGCGTTGTTTGCACCCATGTTCCATCTGTTCAATATCCGCTTATCGCTGTTTCCCTCAGCGCGCTGGCCGGAAAATGCCTCGATTGAGGTTGAGCGCGCCTAAGTGTGTCGTGAACCCTGTAATTGATCAGGGGGGCATGCACAGGACTGCCAAATCCCGTACAGTGCTGAACAGGCTTGATAAAGGATAATCGCAGATGAAAATGATCGGTTTGATCGGTGGAATGAGTTGGGAATCGACGGCGCTCTACTACCGCATCATCAATGAACAGGTGAAGCAGCAACTTGGCGGATTGCACTCGGCGCGCAGCTTGATGTACAGCGTCGACTTTCAGGAAATCGAGAAGTTACAGGTGGCGGGTGAGTGGCAGCAGGCCGGTGAGATTCTGGCAGAGGCCGCGCGCAGTCTGGAAAAGGGCGGGGCGGATTTTATCGTGCTCTGTACCAACACCATGCACAAAGTCGCAGATCAGATCACTGATGCGGTGGATATCCCGCTGCTACATATCGCCGACGCGACTGCGCAGCGTATTCAGGCTGCGGGTGTGAAGCGCGTGGGCTTACTGGCGACGGCGTTCACCATGGAGCAGGAATTCTACAAAGGTCGTCTGGCGCAGTCTGGCATTGATGTGCTGGTGCCGGATGCGCCGGGTCGGAAAACGGTGCACGACATCATCTATCAGGAGTTGTGCCTTGGCATTATTCGTGAAGAGTCGCGAGCGCGTTATCGCGAAGTGATTGCTGAACTGGTGGAACAGGGTGCCGAAGCAATTATTCTCGGCTGCACTGAAATTACCTTGTTGGTGAAGCCTGAAGACGCCAGCGTACCGCTGTTTGATACCACATTAATTCACGCGGAAGACGCGGTGAAACTGGCTTTGGCAGCAAAATAACTAGCCTGCTAATTATAATTTGTGTTATTATTTATGCATTGAAGGCACAACGTCAGACCCCACATGGTCGTACATGGATGTGCCAGAACTGGCTGCCAATATGTTGGCAGCCTTTTTTGTGGTCAGAATGCTGTTTCCAGTGAATCTGTGACGCAATAATCGTCATCGACCAGCGGCAGATAGCGCCATTTATCAAATGCGGTGCAGGGATGAGAGATACCGCATCCCACCCAATCACCCGGCTGGAGCGTTTCATCTTCGGGCAATAGCACATACGCATGCTGATCGTTCACGTCGCTGATACGCAGATGCGCTGCTGCGCGCGGTTCACTGCCATCCGCCTTGCGGATCCACAACGGATTGGGCAGGTCCTGATCGAACGGCACATCACGCCGACCAAAATCAACAAAGGCCAATCCCGGTTCAGGGCGAGATAATACCCGGCCCCAAATCTCCAGCGCCGCATCAAAGTGATAGCTCGAACCCGGTTGCGCGAACGGTGCAATGCGCGCATACAAGCCGCTGTCATGAGCCATATAGGCACCGGAGCGAATTAGTGGCGTCATCGGCAGTGGTAATTCCGCCGCAGTAAAACACTCGGTCACCACGTCAAACCAGGCGCCACCGCCAGCGCTGAGGATGATGTGATCGCTGCTGAACAGCTGATGCTCTGCCAGCATTGCGGCGGTGCTGATCATCATCTGGCAGTAATCTTTTACTCGCTTAACGCCGTCTTGATCGCGACCCGCACCCAGCGCGCCTTCATAACCGGCCACGCCCACCAGCTGCAGTGAAGGGCTGTCTTTAACCGCTTCGGCAATCTTTAGCGCTTCCTGTTGTGAACGGCATCCGGTACGACCGCCACTCACCGACATCTCCAGTAGTACGGAAATCTGTGCATCACCGAGATGCTGCTCCAGCAGTTTGACGCCTTGTAGTGAATCGACATAACAAAGAAAGCCGTGATCGGGATGCTGTTGCTGCCACTGGCCAATCCAGCGAATGCCTGCCGGGTCGACCAGCTGATTGGCGAGAAACACATTGCGGATGCCAAACTGACGCAGCGCGCGCACTTGTGCTGGCGTGGCAGCACCCAATCCCCACGCGCCACCTTCGCTGATGGCGCGGCGCAAGATCGCGGGCGACATAGAGGTCTTACCGTGTGCCGCCAGCATGATGCCATTTTCCCGGCAGAAAGCGGCAAGCTGGTGGAGGTTGTTCTCCAGCGCTGACTGCTTCATCACCATCAACGGTGAGAACACTTCATCACTGGTAAACACATTGCTGCCAGGCGTTAACGGTTGATCGCCAGCTCCCGCCACCGATTTAAAACGTGGCGCGGCTTGTTGGGCATCCAGCAAACCGTCTGCCTGCAGTGGAAAACGAATCGACATAGTGACTCCTGTTAGTGCTCAAGCACGCGCGATAAGAATTGCTGAGTGCGCGGGTTCTGCGGATTAACAAAGATTTGCTCCGGCGAACCCTGCTCAGCGATAACGCCCTGATCCATAAACACCACCCGATCCGCCGTTTTGCGGGCAAAGCCCATCTCGTGGGTCACTACCACCATCGTCATCCCTTCACGTGCCAGGCTGCGCATCACTTCCATCACCTCGCCAACCAACTCCGGGTCCAGTGCGGAGGTGGCCTCATCAAAGAACATGATCTTCGGTTCCACCGCCAGCGCGCGGGCAATGGCTACGCGCTGCTGCTGACCACCGGAAAGCTGTGCCGGATAGTGATGGGCGCGTTCCGCCAGCCCAACGCGAGTCAGCGCTGCCATACCGCGTTTGTTGGCCTCCGCTTCCGACAGCTTTTGTGCTTTTATCAACGCCAGCGTGACGTTACCTAGCGCCGTTTTGTGCGGGAACAGGTTGAACTGCTGGAACACCATGCCAACGTGACCACAAATCTCACTGCTGCGTTTGCGGTCGTGCAGCGGCACTTTATTGACCCAGATTTCACCGCCATCAGCAGTTTCTAAACCGCTCATGATGCGCAGCACCGTACTTTTTCCTGAACCGGACGCACCAATCAACACCAGCACCTCGCCAGGTGAGACATCCAGACTGATCTCTTTCAGCACCTGAGTGGAGCCAAATGATTTAGTAATGCGGCTCAGCGTAATCGCAGATTGGCTCATGATATTTGGCTCCTGGTTTGATGATGTTGAACCCAACGAGAAAGCGGGAAGCAGATGGCGAAGTAGAGCAGGGCAACCAGGCCGTAAATCACCACCGGTTGGCCGATACGATCGACGATTGCCTGGCCCTGATGCATCAGTTCGGACATGCCGATCATGCTGACGATCGAGGTATCTTTGATCAGCGAAAGATACTGACCGGCCAGCGGCGGCAACACGATGCCACGGGTTTGGGGCAATACCACGCTCATGAAGGTTTGACGTTTGGAAAGGCCGAGAATCCACGATACTTCCCACTGTCCTTTCGGCACCGCTTCAATCCCGGCACGGAACACTTCCGCGATATAAGCACCCTGGTAGATGCTCAAACCGAGGATCCCCGCGGCAAACAAGTTGATCTCATAACCGAAGTAGGCCACGCCAAAGTAGATAAACATCAGCGTGATCAACACCGGCGTACCGCGAAATAGCTCGGTGTAGAGCACAGCAATCTGTTTCGCGACCGGCAGTCGGCTGGTGCGCAGCACGGCAGCCAGCAGGCCGAGCAAGGTGCTGCCGATAATGGCGGCGATGGACAGCAACAGCGTGATACCCAGCCCTTTCAGAAGGATGGGGAAAGAGCTGATGATTAGTTCGCTCATAACGCATTCTCCCGTTTCACTGGATTAGTCAGCCATTTTTTTGCCCACCACCAGGCGGACTTTTTTACCGGGGTGACCAGCGGCGGGTGGAACATGCGCCGTCCTGCCACCGTGCCCAGCCAGGAGAACAGATTGCTCAACACCAGATAGACCAGCGCCACCACGCTAAAGGTCTGGATATACAGCAGAGTGCGGGCGTTGATCACTGTCGCGGTGCCGGTCAGTTCTGGCAGGGCAATCGCAGAAAGCAGCGAAGTGCCGAGCAACAGCTGAATCAGGTTATTGATAATCGCTGGCCACACCGCGCGTGCTGCCTGCGGCAATACCACGCTGAGAAAGATTTGCCGACGCGGAATGCCGAGTATATATGCGGCTTCGAGCTGACCCTTTGGCACCGATTGAATCCCGGCGCGAAACGTTTCAGACAAGTACGCGCCGACGTTGATGCCGAGTGCCAGAACGCCGGCGGTAAAGGAACTCATGGTGATGCCCAGCGAAGGCAAGCCAAAGAAGATGATAAAGATCTGCAGCAGCACCGGCGTGTTGCGAATGAATTCGACATAGCAGTGACTGATCCAGCGTAGCGGCGCAATAGGCGATGATTTCGCTAATGCCGACACTAAACCCAATGCCACGGCCAGCACGAAGGCCAGCAGCGTCACCTGCAGTGTCAGCCACGCGGCTGCCAGAAAGGTGTCGGCATATCGCCACAGGGTAAGCCATTGATAACTCATAGTTTGACTCCTTCAAACGGCGCGACAAATATTGCCGCGCCGCTGATCAATCAAAATTGCGGGTTGAGCGGATAACGCGGCTTACTGCCGAACCATTTCTGGTACAGCTGGGCGTTTTCACCAGAAGCGTTGATTTCAAACAGGAATTCATTCAGATAGTTGGTCCACACCTGATCGCCCTGTTTCACACCGAAGGCGTTATATTCCAGCGGAACCAGCGCTTCGTTGGTCACAGTCAGCGTTGGGTCCAGCTTGGCCTGATAGGCTAGGAAGTTGTTATCCTCGATCATCGCATCGGCCTGACCCTGTTTCACGGCGAGGATCGCGGCTTGTGATGAATCGTATTCCTGGATTTTCACGTCAATGCCGAGATTGCGCACTTCATCACCGTTGGTAGAGCCTTTCACCGTGGCGATGGTTTTGCCTGCCATATCATGGGCAGATTGTATACCGCTGTTCTTGCGCACCAGCATCGCTTCACTGGCCACCACATACGGGTTGGTGAAGCCGATCTCTTTGGCGCGTTCCAGATTGCGGGTGAAGTTACAGAACACCACATCGACTTTGTTGGTTTGCAGGTTAGGAATACGGTTGGCGCTGGTGGTATTCACCATCTCCAGCTTCACGCCCATCTCTTTGGCCAGTGCTTTTGCCAAATCAACGTCATAACCATCCGGGTTGCCGTCTTTGTCGTAAAAACCAAAGGGGGCAAAGCTCAGGCAGTCACCGACACGCAGCGTGCCGCGTTGCAGTACGTTCTGCAGGGCCGATTGCGGTGCGGCGCCAGCCTCTTTTTTTTCTTCAGTGGGTGTGCAGCCAGCTAAAACCAGTAACGCCAGCGCAGCGGCGCCGAATTTAAGCGATGTTGTGTTCATTTTATGCTCTCTATAAAATGGTTATGAGTCGGCGTAATACCGATATTTCACAGCAAAATGAAAAGCATCAATTAATAACAGGCTGTCCTGGTGTGGGCGAAGAAATTAAAAATTCGTCAGCCTGTTTTAATCGTAATAATTATTTACGATCGGCGCGGAAGCATTTCATATCCACTTCCACTTTGCAGTCGACCACTAAATCCTGCACGCTACAAATACGTGCCGGTGGATTTCCACTGAATATCTCACTGAATACTTTATTAAAGGAACTGAAGTAGCGTGCGTCGGTCAACACCGCCGTGACGTGTACCACATCTTCCACGCGATAACCCGCCTCGCGCATGATCGTCAGACAGTTGTCGAAGGCTAACTGCGTCTGTTCAATGATACCGCCTTCCACCACTTCACCATCGCGCATCGGCGTCTGGCCTGAGATATACAGCCAGCCATCGGCCTCTACCGCACGGGCGAAGGGCAACATTTGCCCGCCAGTGCCGGTCCCGCCTTCAATGCCATAACGTTTTATCGTCATGCAAATTGCCTCATTTCTGGAGTTGTTTGTCTGTCCGATATACTAGACTTGAATCTGCAATACCGGATAGGGCAAGATTTGCACAGTGGATTTGCTTTTGCAATATGTGATCGGCTATTTAATTTTTTGTGATGTAGTCGGGATCGCAAAATAAATTTATTGCGGAGTGTTCGTTTAATAAGAATGTGACCTTCGTCGAACATTTTTAATGTCAGCGAAAAATCGTTGCGCCAAAATGAGGCCCCAAAATAGATCGCCATAATATAACGTCAGTGACTAATTTTTATTTTTACGGGGATGGGTAATTGTTGCGTTGGGGTGTATGATGCTTTTCTTTTTTCATGTATTCCAATCGCACCAATGCAACAGGGGAGTGAGCGTATGCCGGATGAAAAACCGTCACGGGCGCGCGGTGTTGACCGGGTTATTGATATTTTTCGTCAGTTGCATATTGCCCGCCAGCCGATGGCGATGCGCGATTTGATCGATGCCACTGGCGCACCCCGATCCAGCGTTTATGAGTTGGTCAGTCTGCTCAGTGAAGCCGGGCTGGTGGAATTAGATGCAGATGGTGCGGTGTTTTTCGGTCGCGAGATGCACTATTACGGTGCGGATTACATGGCGCACAACGATCTGATCCGGCGCGCGCATCAGCTGATGGTCGAGATTGTGGCGCGCCATGGCGAAACCGTGCAGCTTTGTATGCTGGAAGGCAACAAGTACACGGTGGTGCTGTCCGAGAGCAGCAACGCGCACCCCTTCAAGATCACCTCAGATATCGGCGTACGCGTGCCCATCACCTGGACCGCTACCGGGCGTTTACTGCTGAGTAACTGGTCTGATAGCGCGATCCTCGATTTGATTCCAGAAGAAGATTACCGTCTGGCCAGCGGGCAGATTCTCGATAAACAGGCGTTTCTCGATGAAATCCATCATGCCGGTAAACTGGGCTATTGCATGACGGAGGGGCTTTCTGAAAGCTTTACCTGCTGTATGGCGGCACCGATTCGTTCACGCAGCGGCCAGGCGGTGGCGGCGATCTGCTTTATGGTCAGCCGTGATACGTCGCAAGAACGTCGGCAGATGCTGTTACAGGAGTTGATTACTTCCGGGCAGAAGCTGTCCGATTTCACCTGACGCGCATTTCCCTGCTGCGGCGGCTTGCGGGCTGCCTGCAGGGAACGGATAATCCATCCGCCATCCGCCATCCGCCATCCGCCATCCGCCATCCGCCATCCGCCATCCAACCTTTATCACTCAGCATTAATACTCGGTTACAACCCATTGTCCTGGCGTTTATTTTCGGCCCTTAAGGTTGTGTTAAGGTAATTGATAATAATAACTATTCTTTTTACCACGGAGTTTTAGGATGAAAACGCGCCTGCTACTGGCAATGGGATTACTGGCTTCCACGGCGGCTTCGGCTACCACTTACCCGTTAACCGTCACAGATATGGACGGCAACACGCAAACCATCACTAAAGAACCGCAACACATCATCCTGCAGGATGGCCGCGATATTTTGACGCTGGCGCTGCTGGATCGTGATGACCCGTTCAAGCGTGTGGTGGCGTGGAATAACCTGCCGAAGAAACAAGACACCCAAACCTGGGATCTGCTGAAAGGCAAATGGCCGGAAGCGACCAAAATTGTCGATATGGGCTTCAGCGACCAGGGCCAGGTCAATTTAGAAAGCGTACTGGCGCAAAAGCCCGACATGATGATTGCCCAACTGCGCGCGAAACCGGCGCTGCAACAGTCAGGTGTATTGAGTACGCTGAATAATCTGCATATTCCCGTGGTGTTTGTGGATTATGAACTGCACCCCGCGCAAAACACGGCACCCAGCGTCACGCTGTTGGGCAAAGTGTTGAACCGTGAGAGCCAGGCTAAGGCCTATACCGATTTCTATCAGCAGAGATTTGATCGCATCACCAAAGGCGTCGCTGAGGTGAAGAACAAACCGACTGTGTTTATCGAGCCGATTGCCGGTAACAGCGATAACTGCTGCTTCACTCACAGTCACAATGGCTGGGGCGGATTAGTCGAAGCCGTAGGCGGTAAGAATATTGGTTCCGAGCTGTTGCCGGGCAACGTGGGCTTTATCGCGCTGGAAAAAATTATTGCCATGAAACCGGACGTTTACATCATGACCGGTTCAAAGCGTCCTAACACCAACGTGCTGCCATTCGGCTACGGCGTGCAGCCGAAAGAGGTGAATGCCACTTTCCAGACACTGTTGAAACGTACCGGTTTGGCACAGATCGAGCCGGTGAAAAATGGCCGTGTTTATGGCGTGTACCATCATTTCTATAACCACCCTTACAACATCGTGGGGATGGAAATTTTGGCAAAAGACCTTTATCCGCAACAGTTTGCCGATTTGACGCCTAACGCCGACTTCCGCACTATCGTGAAAAAATTCACTAAGTTACCGGATGAAGCGATCGATCTAAGCTATCCCGATAACAAATAATGCTTTATAGCGGGCCGAAACGGCCCGTTTTTTGCCTTAAACAACAAACTTTCTTCGACGCAATGACAATCGTAATTGTTATGTTATAACATATCAATTATAACGTTGGGTGTGGCATGTCACCGCACCTGCACTTGTCATGTTGAAGGAGTTGCAATGTCATCATTATCCCCGAATTTTAAAAAGTTGCCGGTTACTGTCCTCTCCGGCTTTCTCGGCGCGGGCAAAACCACGCTGCTTAACCATATTCTCAACAATCGTGAAGGTCGCCGCGTGGCGGTGATCGTCAATGATATGTCAGAAGTGAATATCGACGCTGCCCTGGTGCGTGAGGGCGGGGCGGAGCTGTCGCGCACCGATGAGAAGTTAGTCGAGATGAGTAACGGCTGCATCTGCTGCACGCTGCGTGAAGATCTGCTGCTGGAGGTCGATCGCCTCGCAAAAGATGGCCGTTTCGACAACCTGGTGATCGAATCTACCGGTATTTCCGAGCCGCTTCCGGTGGCGGAAACCTTTACCTTTGCCGATGAAGACGGACAGAGTTTATCGGAAGTCGCTGCGCTGGACACCATGGTGACCGTCGTGGACGGCTTCAATTTCCTGCGCGATTACGAATCCAACGAGAGCATCAAATCCCGCGGTGAATCGCTGGGTGAAGAAGATGAACGCACGGTGGTGGATCTGCTGGTGGATCAGATTGAGTTCTGCGACGTGCTGGTTTTGAACAAAACCGATCTGATTGATGAAGCGGAAAAAGCCCGCTTGCTGGCGATACTGCATTCCCTCAACCCGCGCGCACGTGTGGTGACCTCGGAGTTTGGCAAGGTTGCACTGAATGAAGTGCTGAATACCGGGTTATTTGATTTTGATGCGGCCTCACAAGCCCCCGGCTGGTTGCAAGAACTGCGTGGTTCACATACGCCAGAAACTGAAGAGTATGGCATTCGCAATTTTGTGTTCCGCGCGCGCCGTCCTTTCCATCCCACCCGCTTCGCCAGCGTCATTGAAGGTGATCTCAAGGGCGTGGTGCGGTCTAAAGGCTTCTTCTGGCTCGCCAGTCGTCCTCATTATGCCGGTTCCTGGTCACAGGCCGGTGGCGTGACGCGTCAGGGCTTAGCAGGCATGTGGTGGGCAAGCGCGCCGAAAGAGCGCTGGCCGGAAGATCCCGAGACGCTGGAATACATCATGCAGAACTGGGTCGAAGGCACTGGCGATGCGCGTCAGGAAATCGTGTTTATTGGTATTGAGATGGATGAAGCCCGTCTGCGCAGCCAGCTGGAACATGCGCTGCTGACTGATGAAGAGATGGCGCAGGGCCCGGAAAACTGGGCCGAATATCCGGACCCGTTTGAACCCTGGTTTCACTGATGAAGATGAACGCGAGGAACCAGGCAGATCGTTGACGGTGCAATGAACTGAGCGCCTTGCAACACATTTCTGCCTGAGCGAAGCGCAGTTCCCTGGCGGGTACTTTGGCAGAACCCTGGTTTAACGGAACGGCATGACGCCATGGATGGCAAACCTACGCCGCAAAGTGCGGCAGCAAGAGGTCACGATGCAAAAAATCCCCCTCACCATTCTCAACGGTTTTCTTGGTGCAGGTAAAACAACGCTTTTAAAAAGTCTGTTGGTTCAGGCGCACAAACAGCAACTCGCGGTCTGCGTCATCGTCAATGATATGAGCGAACTGGACGTCGATGGCGTGCTGATTGCCAACACTGAAATCGTCAACGCCAGTAAACACAATTTCATTACACTCTCGGCCGACAGCATCAGCAGCCGAAGTGGTATTGAGAAGCTGCATGCGGCGCTGACGCCACTACTCAAGACAAAGCGTCCTGATTTGATCCTGCTGGAAACCTCTGGTAGCAGCCATCCGTTACCGCTGGTGCGTTATTTCCGCGACCATGCCGAGGTGCAACTCAAAGGATTCTTATCACTGGTCGACAGCGTGATGCTGAATGACGATTACCAGCAGGGCGTGGCGCTGATTCCTCGTTTGCAGGCCAATCTGACACGTCACGAGCGGCGCATCGAGAATCTGCTGGCAGAACAAATCATGTTTTGCAGCCATCTGCTGCTCACCAAAAATGATCGGTTGCCGTCTTCCAGCATTACCCGCATTGCCCAGGCCATTCATCCGCTCAATCCCTATGTGGCAGTGATGGCGGTATCGCGGGGAAACCTTTCTCTGAGTGAACTCATGGCGATGCCGTCCTACGATTTCGGGCGGGTCGCGCAGTTAATTGAAGAATTAGCGGATGAGGTGGATGCCATTGAACCCGGTGCGTGGCAAATGACTTCCGAAGTGATTCACGACGATCGTCCATTCCATCCGCAGCGATTGTGGGATACCTGCCACCACTTTATGGGCGCGGGCATCTATCGCAGTAAAGGCTTTTTCTGGTTGCCGACGCGCGATGATTTAGCGCTGTTGTGGAATCAGGCCACCGGCAGCATCAGTCTGGAATTTATCAGTTACTGGAAAGCGGGAATTCTGAATCATCGTGATAGTCCGCTGACGGCCGAGGAGCGTGCGGCGGTCGAACAGGCAGTGGCAAAAATGCCGTGGCGATTTGGCGATCGGCGCTGCAGTTTAACGGTGATTGGTGAGCCGGATGAAGTGAAAGCTTTCAGCGCCGCCCTGAAACGCTGCTTTCTCAACGAAGAGGAGATTGCATGGTGGCAAAGCGGCGGTGAATTTGCCGATCCCTGGCCGCAGCGCGTGGCGCGTGTATCGGCCTGAATTAGCCAGCTAACGCGCGCATTTGCGTACAGAACGGACACTGGCAGCCGGATACGGGCTTTAACAGCGCCGCATGCACTTCTGCCGTCGCCAGAGGCTGCGTCAAATCGACGTTGGCCACTGCAGTATCCGGCTTTTGCGCCAGTTTTAACGTATCAATCTTTGCCTGAAAGGCACCTGCTTTAGCCGATGCTATGGCGATAAGCAACAGAGGAACAGTGGTCTTCATCGCAGCAACCT
This sequence comes from Erwinia sp. S63, assembly GCF_016625195.1. Classification (GTDB taxonomy): domain Bacteria; phylum Pseudomonadota; class Gammaproteobacteria; order Enterobacterales; family Enterobacteriaceae; genus Pantoea. Next base: position 115,655 of record NZ_JACVUP010000003.1, on the reverse strand, counting down.
CAATGAATAATTTGAAATGTGACGATATAACATTAACACGAAGCTGTTAAGGAATTTCAACATGACCAAACCCACAGCAGCCGAGCAGCAAAACCTTCTCAGTATGCCGCCAGAAGAGTATATGAACCCTCACCAAAGTGAGTATTTTTTGCGCTTATTACGTTTTGAGCGTCAGGAACTGCTCGAACATATCGACTACCTGAAAACGCAGCTGCAACGCAGTGAACAGCAAGGAGATGAAGCGGACAAAGCCATCCGCGAAGAGGAGTTACGCTTATTGTTTCGTCAGATTGATCGCGAAAGCCGCCTGCTGCCAAAAATTGATGCCGCCATGCAGCGTATTCATCATGGTGAATATGGCTATTGTCGTGAGACGGGCGATCCGATAGGCCTGGCGCGTTTGCTGCTGCGACCCACGGCGGAACTCTCAATTGATGCGAAGATTAAGCAGGAGCGGGTTGAAGCGCAGTACCGAAAATGACAGCCACCCAGAGCGCAGGCTCTGGGTACTGATTACTGTGAACGTCCCAGCCACATTGACACTTCAACGCCATCGTTAAAGGGCAACGACAGATAGCCACGCCCGCTGTGCACATGTTCGAGATATTCGGGGCTGAAATCCGCATCATCGGCGACGATCAGCGCACCAGGGCGCAAATGTGGTTCAACCAGCGCCATTATCTCAGGGTAAATTGCCTTGGCGCCATCCAGCACCAGCATATCGATGGCAGCAGGCAGGTCGCGGCTCAACGTATGCAGCGCGTCACCCACGCGCACTTCAATCAAATCACTCACGCCCGCATCGGCAAAATGATTGCGCGCCAGCGCCACCTTTCCCGGCTCAAACTCACTGGTGATGATCTTTCCGCCGCCGTTATCACGCACTGCGGCCGCCAGATGCAGCGTCGAGAGCCCGAATGAGGTGCCAAACTCCACCACTGCACGAGCCTTGCTGCTGCGCGCCAGCATATACAGCAATTTTCCGGTCTCACGCGATACCGCCAGCGGCACATCTTTCAGGTGACCATAAAGTTCGAGGTAATCGGTTTTGCTCTGCAGCAGACGATTTTGCTCTTCATCGGACATCACGCGGAAGGCTTCGTTGGTGGGATGCGACATATTGTCGGCCAGTTCAAACAGGTAATTAAGCAGTGGTGCCAGGGGTGCGGAAGTTAAGGTATTCATAACGATTCTCCGTGGATTAATCTGTGCGAACAGAATACGATGAATCATTCGCATTTCACTATTCGTGTTCAGGAGCATCAGGTGGCTGAACGTCGTAACGCTAAGATTTCAGAGAGAAAAAGGCCGAAGCAAGCCCGCTCCAGCGAGCTGGTTTCCGCGATATTGCAAGCGGCTACTCAGGTTTTAGAACAGGAAGGCGCCACGCGGTTTACCACAGCACGCGTGGCGGAACGGGCGGGGGTCAGTATTGGATCGCTGTATCAATACTTTCCCAATAAAGCGGCTATTCTTTTCCGCTTACAAAGTGAGGAGTGGCAACGTACCGGCGATCTGTTGGGATCAATCCTGCGCAATCGGGATGTCCCTGCGGGTGAACGTCTGCACCAACTCACGCTCGCTTTCTTGCACTCAGAGTGTGAAGAAGCGGCAATGCGTACCGCACTTAACGATGCAGCGCCGTTATACCGTGATGCACCGGAAGTGGCAGCCGCGCGCGCGGCGGGTGAAAACGTGATGAGTGACTTCCTGTCTGAGTTATTGCCCAATCTGGAAGAGAAACAACGTCTGCGCGCTGCCGACCTGATCAACAGCACACTGGGTAACGTGGGCAAGCATTTTTCCGAAACGCCGCGCACTGAGGCGGAGATTCTCGACTACGCAAAAGACATGGCAGAGATGTTCTGTGTCTGGATCAGGGAAAAAGGGGCGGATTTGCAGTAAAAGATGGCACTGGAAATCTCTGAAAGCGGTTAACAATCTCATTATTACCATTCTCATTAATCCACACCGCGAGTAAGCTCTATGAAAACCTTTTCACAGCTGGATGGAATGCTGGTCAAACGATACGGGAGAGCAAGATGGCAGTAAAAATGATTGCGGTGGATATGGATGGGACTTTTCTCGATGACAACAAACAGTACAACGCCCAGCGTTTTGCGCGCCAGTACGCCTTGTTGAAAGAGAAGGGCGTTCGTTTTGTGGTCGCCAGTGGCAATCAGTATTACCAGTTACAACGCTACTTCCCGGATATCAAAGATGAAATCGCCTTTGTCGCCGAGAACGGTGCCTGGGTGTCAGACAGCAATGAAGAGATCTTCTGCGGCGAATTGGCGCCAGAACGCGTCCATCAAATTTTGGATATTCTGGCTAAAGAGCCGGATATCAGCACCGTGGTATGCGGTCGCAACGGCGCTTATGTACACACCTCGATGCCGGAAGAGGTGATTGCGATGCTGGCGAATCACTATCATCGCCTGGAAAAGCGCGACAATCTGTACGATATCGATGACACCATCTTTAAGTTCTCGTTGAATCTGGCACACGAAGGAGTGGACGCCCTGATGGAGCGTTTGCACAAAGAACTGGGCGCGATTGAAAATATCATGCATCCGGTCTCAAGCGGCTTTGGCTTTGTCGATCTGATCATTCCAGGTTGCCATAAAGCGCACGGCATCGCGCTGCTACAGGAAAAATGGGGCATCGACGATTGCGAAGTGCTGGCGATTGGCGACAGCGCTAACGACCTCGAAATGTTGCGTCAGGCCTGCTACAGCTTTGCGATGGCCAATGCCGCCGAAGCGGTTAAGGCAGTGTCGCGTTATAAAACCGACAGCAACAACGACGAAGGTGCGCTCAACGTGATTGCGCGTTTACTGGCGCGTGAAGAGCCGTTTAGTTAAATCACCCCAACAAAGCGGCAGGTTTATCACGCTTCTTAGCAGCGAGAGCTGCAATCTTAGATGCGAGATAGAACTTGCCGCTACGCTTATCAGTTTAGATTTCGCGCCTGGCTAACCTCTTCTCCATACTCTTGACCATGACTGGTAAGAGTAATGCGCTGCTCAGCACCAGTATCAGGAACATGACCGGCAGCGGTGATGCCTCTTTGAAAGTCATGGCAGAAAGAAAAAAGGCGAGAGTGGTGCTCAGTGACATTAGCGCCGTTTGCACAGTCAGGAAGCCAGCACGACTTGCCTTATCGGGAAACTTTGCGGTCACACAAGACACCACTACTAATCGTCCATAAGCCCCACCCAGAAATAGCCCAATAAAAAGACCACTGGCGTGTAGACCTGAAACGGGTAGCAGCATGCTGACCAGCAATATCAGCGTTGAGACAATAGCTAATGTGTAGCCGGATAAGTAGGTCAATAGTTTTCCGGTGAGTTTAGTTGCCATCAAGCCAGCGATGCCACCAATGAAAAACAGAGTGGGCAGAGAAGCGGTGAGAGCCTGCATGTGGTGGGTCAGCATTGGCACCAAAGCAGGAATGATGAGCATGGGGGTAAATTGCGCGACGGCGTTTCCGCTAGCAAAAAACAACCACTCTGGCGTCAGTGTCATTGACGCTTTATTCACACCATTGCTTTCGACATCAGGAATAAAGCGGGCAATAAGCAGTAAACATAGCAGGCACAGCAAGCCAATAAGTCTTGGTGCACTTGACCACCCGAAAAGTGTACTTAAAAACAGCATCGCCGGCATGCCTGCAATGCTCACTACAGAGAAAGAGGCGATGACGGTGGCAATCATCCGCGCTTGTAATGCCGCTGGCGCGAGGCTGATTAACAAACTCATTCCGACGCCCATTGTTGTTCCTCCCGCTAAGCCCGCTATAAATCGCAGAAGCAAGAGCAAGGTATAGCTGCTGGTGAAGGTGATCAGTACCGTCAGAACACCCAAAAGCGCCATATTCCAAAATAAAAATCGTTTGGCGCTCACGCGGTTAATCCATTTCCAAACACATAAGCCGGATATCACTGAAGCAAAGGTGTAAGTGCCCGTGACATATCCTGCATAAGTGACAGGCACTGAAAAATGAGATGCCATCGAGGCGAATATCGGATTGAACATCATGTACTCGAGTGCATTCGTGAACTGCACAAACGCAATGATGAAAGCGATGCGTATCACGGCGGATGAGCCCGATAAAGTGTGAGAGAGGTTCATAGTTTTCTCCATCTAATTAGTGGAGGCTTAGTCTATTGCCCGTGCATCACTATGATTAGAGAGATAAAGTAGGACGCTTAATTATCAAAAATGGGATGATCGATGCGCAGCAAAATCGATTTAAATGTCTTGAGGGTATTCGTCACCGTTGCAGAGAAAGGTAGTTTTATCGGCGGTGCGCGTGCTTTGAATATGCCTGCATCGAATGTGAGTCGTCAGATTTCCCAGCTGGAAGAACGATTAGGGATGCGACTCATACAGAGAAGTACGCGCCTAATGAAGCTTACCGAGGCAGGGCAGATGTTTTTTGACAGCATGCGACCACTGCTGGACTCGGTGAATGAGACGGAAGCCAGATTAAGCCACGCGCAAACTGAGCCGGAAGGACTGCTTCGCGTGTGTTTGCCGAATGGAGTAGGACCGGTGATCTTCGGCAATCTTTTGGCTGACTTTGCACTGCGATATCCCAGAATTGAACTCCATTGTACTACCAGTCTGCAGGGAGCAGAGGCACTGTGGGATGACTGCGATGTTGTCATTGATATCAGTCGCGGTACGCGCGCCAGCAGTGATGTCATAGCTCGACCGCTGGCTTCATTGCCCTGCCTGATTGTTGCGGCGCCGACTTTACTGCAAAAATACACCAGACCAACGCATACAGAACAATTGCTTGCTCTGCCCTGTATCACCACCGTTAGTGCGCTTCAGGGGCAAGCGTGGCAATTTCTAACCACTGGCAAAGGATTTCGACACATCAATGTGTTGAGTCCTTTCCGTGTCGACAGTGGTGAGATGGCGATGCAAGCTGCACTGAAAGGCATCGGGTTTGCCATCCTTTCAGCGCAGGCTTGTGAGCCTTATATTCGTAATGGGCAGTTAGAAGTGATTGAGCTTGAACTCGCTCCCGCGCCCCTTGAGATTGCGCTGCTCTATCAGGAACGCAGTTTTCTTCCCGCAAGAAGCCGCGCGTTTATTGATTTCCTGCAAGAAGCGGTGCGGAATCAACGCGAAAAATAACCCGCCTCACGCATATCCTGCAGCAATCCTGGCCCGGTGGGCTGCCATTTAAAGGTCTGGCGCGTCCATTCACTGGAAGCGGGGTTATCGATTGAAGCAAATAATGCCATCCAGCCCAGCCACTCTTTCGCTTCTTCCATGCTCAGACTTTTCACCGGCAGAGACAAACCTGCACCAATGGTTTCGGCGATCTGGCGGAATGCGATGCCTTCTTCCTGAATCGCATGCAGAATCGTCCCGGCTTCGGCGTGCTCGGCGGCGAGGCAGAACAACTCCGCCGCATCATCACGATGCACTGCAGGCCAGCGATTCTCGCCATCCCCGACATACACCGCCGCGCCTTTCTCTTTCGCCATATTAATGATCATCGGCACAAATCCGTGGTCGCCCGCGCCGTGTACTGTGGGCGGAAGACGCACCAGCGAGACGCGCACCCCTTTATCCGCCAGCGCGAGTGCGGCGATATTGGAATCAGAGCGAGGATGACCGCCGGAAACCGGTTGAGTCTGCTCAACCGCGAGCCGTCCTGGCGAGACCAACGCAGTGCCGGTGGTCACCACCAGCGGACGATTGGATCCGGCCAACACTTCACCCATCGCCAGAATCGCCTGCTGATCGATAGCCGCTGCGTGATCCATGCGGCTGAAATCATGAATGTATCCGGCATGGATCACACCATCACTCTGTTCCACGGCGCTACGCAGGCTGGCAATATCTTCTAAATCGCCGCGCATCACCTGCACACCTTGCTGATGCAGTTTCTCAGCCGACGCGTCACTGCGCGCCAGTCCAAGCACGTCCACGCCGCGTGCCTGCAGTTTTTTCACAATGGCCGAACCGATAAAGCCGCTTGCGCCGGTCACAAAAAGTCGCATATTCGTACTCCTATTTCTGGCTGTTGAAGCACTATGATAAAAGTCTGCAGCGCGGCGAAAAGTCGTGAGCTTATACAGGTATAGGCACTAACAGGATAAGGCCATGACCCAACAAGACGACAATCTGCTCGGCAATTACCTGCGTGAACGCCGTCAGCGGCTGGATGCTGGCAAACTTGGCTATCCTCTGCTGCGCCGTCGTACTCCCGGATTGCGTCGGGAAGAGGTGGCGGTGCGCGCCTGCGTCAGCACCACCTGGTACACCTGGCTGGAGCAGGGTAGAGGCGGTGCGCCTTCCGAAGAGGTATTGGAACGGTTATCCAAAGCGTTGGAGCTGAGTGCCGCCGAGCGCGACCACCTGTTCCTGCTGGCGCAAAATCGTTTGCCTGGCGTCACCTGGCAGGCGGGCGTGGATGTTTCACCCTCGTTGCAACGCGTCCTGGATAGCATGACGCACACGCCCGCGCTGGTGAAAACCGCTGAATGGCAGGTGGTAGCGTGGAACCATGCGGCGACCAAAGTGTTTGTGGATTACGCGCAGCTGCCGTCGGAACAGCGCAATATCCTGTTGATGATGTTCAGCAACGAAGAGATGAAAAAACGCCTGCCGGATTGGCATCAGGTCACGCGTAACATGGTGGCGAATTTCCGTGCCGACGTAGCACGTACCGGTGCCAGCGAACATGTGCGCGCGCTGGTGGAAGAACTCAGCGCGATGAGCGAAACCTTCCGTCAGCTCTGGCAATCGCAGGAAGTGAGCCAGCATGGCGAAGGGATAAAGCAACTGTGGCTCCCGGACGAAGGCGTGCTGGAACTTGAATACAGCACCTTCGCGGTTGAGGGTAAGCCCGGCCTGAGCCTGGTGGTATTTAATCCTCGCTTGCCGAGAGATCGTGAGACGGTGGCGCGTCTGATGGCACGTCCGTAGCCGCTTTTAAGTGGGCGTCCATCGCATCCAGCGCCGCCTGGTTTTCCAGCCCCCACAGATACATCTGCTCAATCGGCGCTGCGAAGGTCAATCCTAACGGCGTTAAGCGATAATCCACTTTCGGTGGAACCACGTCGTATACATGGCGGGCGATCAGTCCCCGCTGCTCCAGCTCCTTCAGTGTCTGAAACAGCATTTTCTTCGAAATTCCCTGCAGGCTGCGTTGCAGCTCCCCGGTTCGGGCACGTTGTCCCGGCCAGTGATAAAGCGCGTGCAGCACCATGCTGCTCCACTTCAGCGAGAACAGGTCCATCAAGCGACGCGGCGGGGAATCCGCATAAAAAACCAGTTTACCGTCAACCCAGGCTGGCATCGGTGTCTCTCCTTATAGTCACCAAATGGTAACTACTATCAATTTTGCACCACGTTGACTATAGTCTGCCGCCTTCAACTCAATAACGCCAGCACCTTGCGGAGGCACCATGAAAATCAACGCATTAGTCGCACACGACGCGGCAAAACCTTTAGTATCCAGCCAGATCGCGCTGCGTCCACTGCAACCGCAGGACGTTAAAATCGATATCCTGTACTGCGGCGTGTGCCACTCCGATCTGCATATGGCGCGTAACGAATGGGCGGTCAGTCGTTATCCGCTGGTGCCTGGCCACGAAATCGTCGGTCGCGTGCGGGAAACCGGCGCAGCGGTCACAAACTTCAAGGTCGGTGATGTGGTGGGTGTCGGCGTGATGGTCGATTCCTGTCGTGAATGCCATTTCTGCCAGCAGCAGGAAGAGCAGTACTGCGAAGCCGGATTTACCGCGACCTATAACGGTATCGACAAACACACTGGCGACAGCACCTGGGGTGGGTACGCGCAAAATGTGGTGGTCGATCAGCATTTTGTGGTGTCAGTGCCGCAGAACCTGCCGCTGGCAGGCGTTGCACCGTTGCTGTGTGCGGGCGTCACCGTTTGGTCACCGCTGCGTCACTTCAAGGTGCAGGCAGGTGACAAAGTCGGCGTGGTCGGTTTAGGTGGCTTAGGCCATATGGCGGTGAAACTGGCGAGCGCGATGGGTGCGGAAGTGACGCTGTTCACAACGTCTCCAGAAAAAGGTGCCGATGCACGCCGTCTTGGGGCCAGCCGCGTAGTGGTCTCGCGCGATGCCGATCAGATGGCAGCGGCGCAAACCTCTCTCGACTTCATTATCGACTGCGTCTCCGCGCCCCACGATCTCGATCCTTACCTCGCGACCTTAAAAACCAATGGCCGTTTAGTACTGGTGGGCATTCCAGAACAACCGCACCAGGCACCTGACGTCACCCCAATGGTCTTCCGTCGCTTGAGCATCAGCGGCTCATCCATCGGCAGCATCAAAGAGACGCAGGAGATGCTGGATTTCTGTGGCGAACACAACATCACGGCAGATATCGAATTGATTGCGGGTGAAGCGGTTGAAGATGCCTTTGCGCGCATGCTGAAAGGCGATGTGAAGTATCGCTTTGTGATTGATATGGCAGCGACTCGCTGGTGATAAAAGTTGGCGATTTCAGCCTGAAATCGCCAGCTCAAAATTACTTCAGCTGCATTCCCACGTTCAGCGAGAAGTGCTGCACCAGCTGCGCCGCACTGAAATTGTCGTGATGAGATAATCCCGCCGCGACAATTTCCAGCACATTTTCGCCACAGGCGATATAAAGCGGATCGATGGAAATAATGCTGCCCGGTGCGTGCTGATGCGGCTGGGTAATTACGCGGCTTTTCCACACGGTAAAACGCTGCTCTCCCATCAGGCTATACGCACCTGGCCACGGATAAGCGACGCCGCGAATCAGAGCATGAATCTCATCGGCAGTGTGACGCCAATGAATCTGCCCATCCTCAGGCTTTCGTTGTCCCGGTTCGCTGGCAAGACTTTCATCCTGCGCACGCTCAATCAAACTACCCGCCCTCAGAGCGCGTAGCCAGCCTGGCAATTGTTCGCGCGTGGTGCACACCAGTTTGCGATGGAGAGACAGCGCGTCATCTTCATCGGTGATAACGACACGGCTCTGCGCCAGTATCGGGCCACCGTCTGGGACATCATTGATGCGATGCAGCGTCACCCCGGTTTCACGCTCATTACGGATAATAACCCAGTTAAGATGCGCCCGTCCGCGATAGGTGGGCAGCAGCGAAGCGTGCACGTTGAATGCGCCTTTTTTGGCAGTGGCAATTAATGCGGGGGAGAGCGCTTGTCGATAGGACAGCGTGAGAATCGCATCGGGTTGCAGCGAGATGACTTTGGCAATCCATTCTGGCGTGTTGATATCGTCCGGGCAAAACACCGGGATCTGCTGCTGCAGCGCCATGGCTTCAACCGAGTCAAAAAAACTGTTTTCCTGATGTGCACCTGCATGGGTGAAGACGCACACCACTTCGAATCCCACTTCCTGCAAACTCTCCAGCGCCGCGCATCCCATCTCGTGATACGCACATAACACGACTTTCATTGTTCCGCCTGTGAATACTCATTAACGACTGATGCCAAGCATAGCAGCGGAAGATTATGCCTGGCTTAAACCGCGCAGTTCATCACGCTTAATCATTTGAAATTTGTCATCGCATGGATACCTGAGCATGATGTGAGTTCGTTCTATTTCACAATGGCAGGAGGCCAGATGCATTCTCTCGATCTTCACTTCATCAATGCCCGACAAACACTCTCCGCTCAACGTCCTTGGATCGATGAGGCACTGCAACGCACCTGGCGGCAGGCTAACAGCCATCTCGAGATTAATGCCTTAGATGTGGTGATCAAAGCAGGGCAGTTTGTTCTCGAAGGCAAAGGGTGTCTGGGCTACTCCCCGGAACCTGGCATCATCTATTTGACCATTGATCCGCACAGTCACGATCTCACCCAAGAGAGCCTGACGCGCATGTTTGCCCACGAACTGCATCATGCTGCCCGCTGGGATGGCCCCGGCTATGGCAGGATGTTGGGTGAAGCGCTGGTGTCTGAAGGTTTAGCCGGTCACTTCTCGCAGGAAGTGTGCGGTGGCGAGCCCGAGCCGTGGGAAACGCTGGCTCCTTCACTGTTTGCCCCTTATGTTGATCGGGCCATAGAACAGTGGTCGCAACCCTTTTACGACCATAATGCCTGGTTTTTCGGTAGCGCCGATATGCCGCGTTGGCTGGGCTACTCGCTCGGATATGCACTGGTGCGGCGGTATTTGCTGGCTAATCCGCAACAGAGTGCCGCGCAGTTAGCTTTAAATCCGGCAGCGGATTTCCATGAATATTTGATCGCGATGTAACGCGTTATCTATTGCGCTGGGAACTGCCCAATCTGCTGGAACAGCGCCATCCAGTCCTCCATATGCCAGGTGGTCGTCACACGCTCGCCGTTCAGTAAATGGAACTCATGCAGGCGAACGCTGATACGACGACCGGTTGGCGCGATACCCAAAAATTCACCCTGGTGTGTGCCGGTGATTTCAGCACGCACCGCCGCTTTGCCCGGTTCCTGCAGCATGTCATGCACGATGATGTTGATGTCTGGGAAAGCGGCGATAAAACTCGCCAGCACCGGTTTGAAACCTTCTGGTCCAGGCCCTTGCCCCGGCGCTAAAGGAATATCACTCCAATCTTGCGTCACCGCCAGATCCAGCAGATCAGGATTCTTATCACTAAACGCACGGTACAGATTTTCTACCGCTGCACGTTCAGCTTGAAGGCGTTGGTCGAGTTGTGTCACGGACATAGCGGAAACCTTTTAAATGAGTTAGCGGTGCATTTCACCGGCTTGTGCAGTATTCCCGAACCTGCGACTATCAATCCAACAAATTATTGATATAGAGAAATATACAATATATGAATTTTGATGGTTTCGATCTCAATCTGCTGGTGGCCTTTAACGCCTTGATGCTGGAACGTAACGTTACGAAAGCCGCGGCGCTGGCTGGCGTGAGCCAACCTGCCATGAGTGCTGCGCTGGCACGCCTGCGCCGTGTTTTCGATGATCCGTTGTTTATCCGCAGTGCGGAGGGATTGCTGCCAACGGCGAAGGCACAGGAAATGGCGATCTCGGTGGCTGATGCTTTAGGGCAGGTACGTCATTTAATGAAGCCGGCGGAGGACTTTGATCCCAATGACAAGCAGCGCAGCTTTACGCTGGGTCTCACTGAATACCCGCTGCATGTCTTGCTGCCTGCATTAACCAAGAAGCTGGCGACGTTGGCGCCCAAATGCACCCTCCATGTGCGTTACTTTATTGATCGTGATGAGGTGGTTGCGCTACTGGATGCGGGGAAAATTGATATTGCGGTAGGCGTACCGCCGACCAAAGCTGAGAACCGGATTCTTTCGCAACCGCTGCTGCGCGATGACTTTGTCACGCTGGTGGGAAGCGATAACCCAATCGCGCAAAAGGAAATGAGCTTGCAGGCATTTCTGTCACTGCCACACATCCTCGTCTCCCCGGAAGGCAACCGATATGGGCTGGTGGATCAAAAACTGCGGGAGCAGGGATTGGCGCGCAACATCAGCCTGACGTTACCCACCATGTTTACCGTCCCTGATTTGCTGCCCGGCACGGATTATGTGGCTACAGTGCTGAGCCGCGTGGCGACCACATCCGCTCATCAAGATCGGTTCGTGATGTTCGAACCGCCGCTAGCGTTGCCCTCCATCCCTTTTGATTTGCTCTGGCATCGCCGAACGCAGGACAGTTCGGCACACCGTTGGCTACGCGGAGTGATCAGCGATGTGGGGTGCTCACTATAGTGTGAATACGCATTAGTGACGGCAGGCAACAGTTGTCTCCACCGTTTAAACCTGCCAATTTACTGCACATAAATAAAACAACATCAGCTGTGCAACAGGCAGATTTGCAATCACCTTCAACTTCACACCAGGAGTTACACCGCATGTTAGGCATCATTCGCGTACTCACTCACCCAGATCAGCACTTTGTCGAAGAGCATGGCCGACTGATTCATCAGGAATATGGCATTAACGCCATTAGCCGGGCGATCCCCGATCAGCACAAAGGCATTTTCGATGATGCGAGTGAAGCGCTGGCAGTACCTAAGATCGTCGTGCTCGGACAGCAACTGGAAGCTGACGGTTGCAATGCCTTGTTCCTCAGCTGCGCGGCCGATCCTGGCCTTGCGGCACTGCGTGATGCCGTATCGATTCCGGTGATCAGCGCCGGTTCGGCATCGGCAAGTATTGCGCGTATGCTCAAGCGTCCTGTGGCGGTGATGGGCATTGGCGCGGCGGCCCCGGCGCCATTTCGCCAACTGCTGGGTGAATCAGTGCGTTATGCGCGTCCGGAAGGGGTGCTGAACACCACGGACTTGCTGAGTGCCGAAGGTCGCGCCGCCGCTCTGGCCTGCGCCGATAGTCTCTATCGCGAGGGCATCGAAGTGATCGCCTTCTCCTGCACCGGTTTCTCCACCATCGCGCTGGGCGACAGCATTCGCCAGCAGCTCGGCAAAATCGCGGTGGATGCCGTGAGTGCGGCAGGCCTGTTTATCAGCCAGTTAGCCCCGCAATCCACGCGATAACCTGCTCGCGCCGCTGCCCGGCGGCGCATAACATCCTGTAATCGTTTTTTTGTGATCTCCGCGATAAACAAATCCCGCTTCGCTCCGATAACTCCCTTACCAGAATTTACAAAAACAACATTCGCAGGAGAGGGAACATGGGGCTGGTATCCCGTTTACGTAATGTACGCATCACCCGAAAATTGTCAGCAGGATTTGGCATTGTGTTGCTGTTAGTGGCGTTAGCTACCGGCATCAGCGTGCAGCGTTTCAATGCGATTCATGACATCTATCAGAAAACCAATCTGATCTATGACATCAATATCGAGGTGTTCCAAGCCAAAATTAACCGCCTCAAATACCTTTATGGTGATGATAAATCGGGCAAGGTGATGGCCGACTATGTTGCTCATGCACAGCAGCTGAATCGCGAGGCTAAACAACTCTCCTGGTCAGATAACGCGCGTACTCTGGTGGATGAACTCGACACCCATCTCGCCAGTTTCCAGAACAGCATCGGGGCGATGACGCAAGCCACCCAGCAACTGAACAGTCTGCGTGCACAGCTCGATTCCCTGAGCCAGCAAGACATGACCTCGCGCTACACGCAGTTGATTCGCACGCCAGTGACCAATCCAGAACTGACCAATCAGATCTATGAGCAACTGTTCGCCATCAGCAACGTGCGTGAAGAAGCCTGGGCGCTGCGCTTCAATGTCACCGATAGTCTGCGCAACACCTTACAAACCCATTTCCAGCAGGCCGATCAGGGCATGAAAGCCTTGTTGGCTCAGCTGCCACCGGAACAGCAAGGCGGATTTACCGCGCTGTGGCAGGATACGGAACGCTTTAAAGATCTCAGCCTGCAAGCCGCCGACACCTATGGCCAACTGCGTGCGTCAGAAGACACGGTAAAAGTGGCAGGCGATAAGAGCAGCGCGGCGATCAAAAAGATCATTACTATCGTCAAAGCGCGCAATGATGAGCTGGCAAACGGTTCAGCGACGCTGTCGTTGCTAATCGGTGGGCTGGCCATTCTGTTTGGCGTGCTGGTGGCGTGGTACATCATCCGTCAGATTACGCGCCCGGTATTCCACAACCTTGAGCTGGCGGAGCGCATTGCCAGCGGCGATTTAAGCTCGCAGTTCGCTACTGATCGTCACGATGAACTCGGCAAGCTGACCTCGGCGATGGGGCGGATGAACGACCGTCTGCGCAGCATGATTGGCGATGTATTGCATAGCGTCAGCAGCGTGTCGCAAGCTGCCAGCGAGATTAATCAGGGCAACCTGGATCTGTCATCCCGCACCGAGCAGCAGGCGGCGGCAGTGGTGGAAACGGCTGCCAGCATGGAGCAGCTCACCGCTACCGTTAAAAATAACGCCGAGAACGCGCGTCAGGCCAGTCAGATTGCCGCAGAAGCTTCACACAATGCGAATCAGGGCGGTAAAGCGGTGCGAGACGTGGTCAGCACCATGGGGGAAATCTCCGACAGCTCGAAGAAAATTGCGGATATCACCGCTGTGATCAACAGCATCGCTTTCCAGACCAACATTCTCGCATTGAACGCAGCGGTCGAAGCGGCCCGAGCCGGTGAGCAGGGGCGTGGTTTTGCCGTGGTCGCCAGTGAAGTGCGCAACCTGGCACAGCGTAGCGCCGGTGCAGCGAAAGACATCGAACAGTTGATCAGTGAGTCGGTGAGCCGCATCAGCAACGGGCATCAGCAGGTAGCGCGTGCTGGCGAAACCATGGATCAGATTCTCGGCAGCATTGCGCGCGTGAATGAGATCATGGAGGAAATTTCAGCGGCATCGGATGAGCAGAGCCGTGGCATCGAACAAATTGCTCGCGCGGTGGGTGAACTCGATACCACTACCCAGCAAAACGCCACACTGGTGAGCGCATCGTCGCACTCGGCTAACTCGCTGGAAGAGCAGGCGATGATGCTGGAGCGGTTGGTCGCGCAGTTCCGCTTGCAGGGGGCGGGGCGTTAAGTTTGTTCAAGGATGGGGCGGCCTGATGGCCGCCTTCTTTTTATAACGGCCTGCGGTGATCGTCTTTATTCAACGTCCAGAGCGCGACAAAGCTCACCAGCGCCGTGCCCATTACATACCATGCCGGAATATCCGCATTGCCGGTCTGCTTCATCAAACCGGTAATAATCAGCCCTGCGCAGCCAGAAAACAGCGCATTCGACAGCGAGTAAGCTAATCCGAGACCGGTATAGCGCACGCGGGTCGGGAACATCTCCGCCAGCATCGCGGGCCCCGGGCCTGCAAGCATGCCGACCAATGCCCCGGCCACAAACACCACCGCCGCTTTGATCAGCAAGCCGTTTTGTGGGTCCTGCAATACTTTCAGCAGCGGGAATGCCAGCACCAGCAGCAAGAAGGTCGCCAGTAGCATCACTGCGCGTCGTCCCACGCGATCGCTAAGGATACCCGCAGGGAGGATGGTGGCCGCAAAGCCGAGATTAGAGATCACCGCTATCAGCAGCGCCTGATTGAAGCCGGTATGCAGCGCGGCCTGCAGATATGTGGGCATAATCACCAGATAGGTATAGCCCGCGGCGGACCACACCATCAGTCGTCCGATACCCAGCACAATGGCGCGCGCAGTGGCGCCGACCGACGCGCTTTCTGCATCGGTGGCTTGCGCAAACTGTGGAGACTCTTCCAGGCCCGAACGTAGCCAAAGTGCGATAGCGCCTAGTGGTAGTGCGAGCAGAAACGGAATGCGCCAGCCCCAGGCAATCATCGCTGCGTCTCCGATGAGTAACGGCAAAAGTGCCACCACGGCCACGCCCGCCAGTAATCCAAACGCCACAGTCAGAGACTGCCATGCTCCGTAAAAGCCGCGTTTGCCTGGAGGCGCAAACTCCGTCATCAGTGAAACTGCACCGCCGTACTCTCCGCCAGCAAACAACCCTTGCAGGATGCGTAACGCGGTAATCAGCAGCGGTGCCGCAACGCCAATGGAGGCATAAACCGGCACCAGACCGATCGCAGCAGTCGCGAGCGTCATCAATATCAACACAGCGATCAGTACCGGCTTGCGTCCATAACGATCGCCCAGCCTGCCGAACACCACCGCGCCTAAAGGACGGAAAAAGAAGGCCACGGCGAATGCCGCATAGGTCAGAATCAAACTGGTAAGGGCACTCTCTCCCTCCAGCTGGAAGAAGTTTTTGGCCATTAGCGTGGCCATAAAACCGTAAACGGCAAATTCATACCACTCAATAAAATTGCCGACGGATCCGGCTATAAGCACGCGCTTGTGTGCCGAAAGAGACATGACGTTTTCCTATGAACAGAAGGGCAGTGAACATCCTGCGGGCAAGCCGTTGGTGTGACAACCGCTGGTGCTAATCTGCTGCTGAAAATCGCTGTGGGTTCAAAGTTTTAATATGGAAGGTCGGTATTCCATGCTGATGTTTGCCGGACTTTTCAGCATAACGAAGGGTTTTTGCACTATTGTCCCAGCACAAGGTAAATATTCTTAAAATATTCCGACCTGCTATCCCCTTTTCCCGTTAAACTGCTTTTCTTGTCGATCAGACTTTTCCAGTGAATGAATTATTACTCACCTGATGATAGCCATCTGAAGCGGCGTTCGCAGCGCTTCGTACGTCGTATGTTTATCATGCGCCAGCTTGGCACAATTTTATGTTTCTTCCCGATTCTCTCGGTATTGATGGAGATGGATCGCGGTGTGGCGTTCAGCGCCCTGTTATTTATCAACGCGTTTGTCTGGCCGTGGGTGGCTTATCGCCGGGCATTGCGTGCAGAGGATTCAACCGGCACCGAACGCCATAACTTAACGCTAGACGCGGCATTTGGCGGGATTTGGGTGGCGCTGATGGCGCTTAGCCCGTTACCTTCGTTCATCATCATGGCGGTGCTGGCCTCGGATCGTTATGCGGCAGGGGGCGCAGCGCAGTTGATCGCGGCCATGCAGGCTTTCCTCTGTGCTTTTGTGATGGTCTGGCTGGTGGATGGTGCGGGCGTCCATCTCGCCTTCAGTGCGCAAACCGTCTGGCTGACGTTACCGCTGGCAACCTGCTACATGCTGGTATTGAGCGTGACCTCTTACAATCTCACCTGGCAACTGCGTAAACGTAACCGGGAACTGGAGCGTATTGCGCTGATGGACCCCGGTCTGGAGATCCCTAACCGCCGGCTGTTTGAACGTCGTCTGGAGAGTGAATTTCTCAGCACGCGTCGTGGCGACAGTGCGGGCTATCTGTTGCTGATGGATCTCGATTACTTCAAGTCGGTGAACGATACCTGGGGTCATGAAGCCGGGGATTTTTTACTGGCAGAGATTTCGGCGCTGTTACGCAATCACGTGGGATTACAGGATATTCCCGCGCGTTTCGGTGGCGATGAGCTGGGCGTGATCGTGCATCATGCGACCGATGAGTCAGTGGTCGCGCTAGCAAATCGCTTAAAGGAAAAAATTGCTCAGGTGCGCCTGCCGGCGTCGGCGGAGTTTCGCTGCTCGGTGAGTATTGGCATTGCCTCGGCATCCAATGCGGAGTCATTACGCCACTGGTTGCGCCACGCAGATGAAGCGTTGTATGAGGTAAAGCGCGCCGGACGAAACGGCGTGCGGTTATGGCAACCGCCGCAACCGCCGCTGGCCGGCGCCGCCTGATCAGGCAAACGTCGGTTCGCAATTCACCGGGAAGTTGAGTGAATTCGCCACATAACAGGCTTCATGTGCCTGATGATGTAACTCACGCGCGCGGTCCGCATCTGCCGGATCGCGCAGCGTAACACGTGGTTTCAGCGTGATTTGCGTGAAACGACCTCGCGCCCCTTCCACCATGGTGCCTTCCGCCGCATCTTCATAATCTTCCACCACAATTCCCGCGTCCGCGCACAGGTGCAAATACCACAGTTTGTGACAGGCTGAGGCCGATGCGAGCAGTAATTCTTCAGGGTTCCAGCGCGTGGCATCACCACGGAATGCCGGATCGGCGCTCAAGGGCATTGTAGGTTTGCCGTCTGCCAGCATCTCACCGTTACGATCGTAAGCCGTGTAAGAAGACGTGCCTGTACCGCGGTTGCCGGTCCAGCGCACTGTAACCTGATAATAGTGTTCCTTGGCCATACCTTTGTTCCTCAACATGTCACGTGAATATAAGTGGGATAACTCACTCTATTTTATCAAGATGATAATCGCCACCTAATGTGTTCAAAGCATGTTGAAAGAAATCTCTTCTACCAAAATTGCCTGACTTAAGTGCAAGCGCCAGTGGTTGATCTGAGTGGTTAAACAAGGCCGGAACACCGGGATCGATCTCATTGCCCACCTGCAGTGAGCCAAGGTTCAGTGCACTGACCACCGCACCTGACGTTTCTCCACCGCCAACCACTAATCGCCGAATGCCTGCTTCATAAACCAGTTTGCGCGCAGCATCGCCGAAGAGTTGATCAAGACGCTGTGAAATACGCTGTTGACCATATTGTTCCTGCGCTTTTTTCACGCTAAGCGGATCGCCGGATGAGTAAACCAGCGGGCAGTCTGCCTGATGATCAAGAATAAACTGCACAATATCATCGGCTGTGATGTTGTTTTGCATCACCTGCTGGATGTCCAGTGCTAACACCGCGGAATGCTGCTGATGGGCTTCTATTTGGCCGCGTGTTGCGCCAGAACAACTGCCAACCAAAATCGCACTCAACCCGTCCACCGCAGGTTGTTTCTGACTCCCACCTTGAGCGAGACCCGCTTTGATGAAGTTGTGCGGTAACGCTTGCGCAATGCCAGAACCCCCGGAGATCAGTGGCAATCCCGCCGCCGCTATACCAATAATGGTGAGGTCGTGGTCGCTTAACGCATCCACAACCACTAATTTCACCTCATCATCACTCGCGAATTGCTGACGAAGTGGCTCACTGCCCTGAGTCACATGCTGCCAGGCAATATGACCAACAGGTGTGACAGCTTGTTGCGCTAGTAAGCGACGAATATCCGCATCTTTCATCGGTGTGATTGGATGATGCTCCATGCCTGATTCATTCAGCGGGCGATCGTGAACGAACACATTGCCCTGATAAACCGTCCGCCCCATGGTAGGGAAGGCCGGGCAAACAATGACCTGTTTTGCCTGCAAGCGCGTTGTGAGTGCATCCAGTACCGGGCCGATATTGCCCTCGGCAGTGGAATCAAAGGTTGAACAATACTTGAATATAATCTGAGTGCAGCCCTGACCGAGTAACCACTCACAAGCCGCAAGCGACTGCTCAACGGCATCGGCTGCGGGTATAGACCTCGATTTGAGCGCAATCACCCCCGCTTCCACGGCTGGAGCGGCAGGGTGCTGAGGGACGCCAAGATATTGCGTCGTGCGCAACCCGCCTTCACCCATCAGCCCCTTGGAGAGTGTCACCGCAATATCACTGGCACCGGTAAAATCATCAGCAATGACGCCAATCAACATGATGTTTCTCCCAGCGCGGCGCGCAGTTTTTTTACTGCGGCATGCGGTGCGGTCAGGATGGGCACTGAAACGCGTTCCCGGACGGATTCAGCAGCTTGTGAGGTAGAGAAGTGCGCGAGCATAATCGCATCGCAGTGGCTTAGCCGAGGGGCATATTCGGCCACCAACCGGTTATGGCTGGCGACATCGCCCTGGCGCAGTAAATCGATCGCATCGGGTACCAACAGGGTTTCCAGTTTGGCGTCAGAACCACACTGTGCCGCATAGTGATCGAACTCATCGCACATGGTGACCAGAGAAGGGGCAAATGTTGCGAGCATGCCAATTCGTTTACCTGACTGAAGCGCGGCCTCAAACATCGCTTCATTCGGCTTCAGTACGGGGATTGGCAGGGCCGCGGCCAGTTGTTCTATCGCCGGACCAAATGCCGAACAGGTGACTAAAATGCCTTGAGCTTGCATGGCGTAGGCATAGTGCCCGAGCGCGACAAAGCGTTTGATGAGTTCGGGGGTTAATTGATCCGTTTTCGCCCGGTCAATCGTCAAACCATCATCCAGCAAATTCACGATTTCCGACTCTGGCCATACGTCTTTGAAAGCTTGCTGAATAGGCGGCATGGCGACTGGCGTGGCATGCAGTAAAACGATTCGTTGGCTCATGTTGATCTCCGTTAGCTGCCATAGGCTTGATGTACTACAGAACACCATACTCAGATAAAAATTAAAATGTAAGGGCTTACATTTTGCTTGATATGGTGATGATGATCACATAAAAAATCTGAGCGTCTGTCAGGATATAAAACAGGAAATAATTGGCCATAATCAATTTTGATAACGCTTACTTTTTAAATGTGAGAACGCGCTATGACGACTCGTGGAGAGACCACTGCTATCAACATCGTACAGAAACCGGAAGCGCTGACGCGTCCAGTTAACACTTTGCCGCGTCATTTTCGCGACCTTCTGGCCTTAGAGGATTTTGAACGCCACGCGCGTAAGCGCTTGCCGAATATGATTTTTCAATATGTTAAGGGTGGAGTTGAAACCGGAAGGGGGCTTGCGGCGGCCCATGAGGCTTATCAGCAGTATCATTTCGTTCCGCGTATGTTCCGCGATGTCTCCGGGCGCGATCAACATGTTGAACTGCTTGGGCATAACTGGTCGCTCCCATTTGGCGTAGCCCCACTCGGAGGAGCCTCTTTTGTGAGCTACCGGGCTGACCTGATGCTGGCCAAAGCTGCGCGCGCTAAGAATGTGCCGATGATACTCAGTGCGTCATCTTTGATTCCCCTGGAAGATATTATTGCCGCAAACCCTGATGCATGGTTTCAGGCTTATCTCGCGGGAGACCAGCCACGTATTGACCGCCTGCTCGATCGCGTCGAGCGTGCGGGTTACAAAACACTGGTGGTGACGGGAGATACCCCGATGCTGGGCAACCGTGAACACAACACTCGCAGCGGCTTTAGTATGCCAATCAAAATCACCCCGAAAGTCATGTGGCAAAGCGCTATCAGTCCACGTTGGTTATTGGGAACCGTGGCGCAAACCTATCTCCGCCATGGCGCACCGCACTTTGAAAATACCGATGCTGAGCGCGGTCCGCCGATGATGTCGAACAAGGTGCGAAACACCAATGCACGTGACAAGTTGAGCTGGACGCATGTGGAAGCTATCCGTAAAAAATGGAAAGGCAATTTGGTGGTGAAAGGATTGATGTCGCCTGAAGATGCCTTTATCGCGCGTGATTTAGGCGCAGATGCCGTGATTCTCTCGAATCATGGTGGCCGCCAATTGGATTACACCATCCCGCCATTGCATTCCTTGCCGGAGATTGCGGCTGCCAAAGGCAATATGAAGGTGATCATCGACAGCGGCATCCGCCGTGGCACCGATGTCATGAAAGCGATGGCGCTAGGCGCTGACTTTGTCTTCTTAGGTCGTCCTTTCCTGTACGGATCGGTTATCGGTGCGCAAGCGGGTATCGAGCATGCTATGCATATCCTGCGTGACGAAATTGATCGCGATATGGCGCTGCTCGGCGTCACCCGGCCTGATCAACTGAATGCTGCGTTCTTGCGCCGCGCCCCGCTGTTTGCCCGTGAGGATTAAGCATGGAATTAACCATTTATAGCGCGCTTGCGCTGAGCGCGCCTTTTGAAATGTTGTTAAAACAGTGGCAAAGCCTGCAGCCCGACCATCGGTTGGCAATACGCTGGCATCCCAGCACTCTCATTGAACAAGAAATACGGCAAGGAGCCAAAGCCGAAGCGATCATTGCCACGGTCGAAACGGTCGACCGGCTCATAGAGGATCGCTTTCTGAATGCCCATAGCCGGGTTGAAGTGGTGGATTCTCCTATTGGCATTGCGGTGAAGTCTGGCGCGCCAAAACCGGATATCAGTAGTCGGGAGCATTTGATCGACAGCCTGGTGGCCGCTCGCTCGGTGGCTTGGTCAGAAGCAGGAGCCAGCGGTCACTGGTTTTCGCATTTAATTAAGCAGTTGAACATCGATGAGGCTTTACGTAAACGCGGAACGGTGATTCCGGCCGGATTTACCGCCGAGCAACTGATCAATGGCAAGGCGGATATCGCTGTACAGCAGATCAGTGAATTGCTGATGGTGCAAGACATCGATATTGTAGGGCCGTTGCCGCCTGGCACTCAGCAGCCCATTTCGCTTTCCGCTGCGCTGCTGCAAGAGGCAACCTACCCTGAAGAGGCGGCTGCATTTCTTACGTGGCTGAAAACCCCGTCAGTCACGCAGGTCTTCAACCAGTTCGGGATGTTGCGCCGCGATTAACGCTCTTGTCGGGGCACAGAACCCGTGCTGCCCCGAACAATCAACTCTGTTTGGATCACCGTATGTGCCTGTGCGGGCAGGTTATTGAGCGTGTTTAACAGGAACTGCGCAGCGTGTTTGCCTATTGAAGCCAGGTCTACGCGCATCGTGGTCAACGGATGCTCAAGATGCTCGGCATATTCGTAATCATTAAAGCCCACGATAGAAATATCATTCGGAATACGCAGATAGCGTTCGCTGGCGGCACGCATGGCGCCAAACGCCAGCAGGTCATTACCGCAGATGATGGCGGTGGGCGGCTGTGGCCCATCCAGCAGACGAAACACTGCTTTGCGCGCGTCATTCATGCTGAAAGCGTTATCAATTAAGTGGCTATCCGGTAACGCCAGGCCCTGCTTCTCCAGCGCGCGCCGCGTGCCCTTGAGACGCTCAGAAACGCGGTCGTTTGACGGTGGGGTGCCGACGATCACCGCGAAACGTTGGTGTCCCAAAGCTAACAGATGATTGGCAATCGCCTCTGCTGCGCCTTCACTATCATAGCCAACACAAGGTTTCTCCTGATCCAGTGAGAAGGTTTGCACACAGGCTATCTCTTGCTGCTGAATTCTTTCCCATAGCTTGGGGTGGTGGGTATGGCCCACCAGCATCAAGCCATCAATGCCGTACTCAATCAGCTTGTTCACTTCTTTAAGCTCAGTATCCGGATCGAAGTTGGAATTGGCCAACAACAACGTATAACCCGCCTCATGAATTAACTGCTGAAACGCCGCTAGCGGGCGAGAAAAGGTTTCTGTTGCGAGGGTAGGAACCACGGCACCAATCGTCATGCTGCGTCGAGAGGCCAGGGTCCGGGCCGCGCGGTTGATCACATAGCCTAACTCTTCACACGCCTTTTCAACCGCCTCACGACGGGCGGCTTTGACGGTGCTGCTCCCGTTTAAAACGCGTGACACCGTGGCCGTTGAGACGCCAGAGAGACGCGCAACATCTTCCAGTGATACGCGGCCAGATCCATTTTGTTTCTCACTCATCAAGTCACTCCTGCAGAAAGAGTGAGCTTGCCCACAAAAATCACAGGCAACTCACAATCAATTTTGAAAGCGCTTACTTTTGGCTTGACTGTATTTTGTAATCGCTTACTTTTGACGACATGTTATCAGGTTGGGGCCACCCGCTCACGATTTATTAACCGATTTGTGACGAGTTGCTCCGCATTTTAACCACTACCCTGGCCCTGCAGCCCGATACGCCGCAGAACCTCTGTTACTTACAAATAAATCATAAAGGAATTCACCATGCGCAGATATCCACGAATTCGCTGGTTGATGATCGTGTTCTGTTTTTTTGCCATCGCCATCAACTACATCGACCGCATCAACCTTGCCATTGCGGCACCGCACATCAAAGCGGATTTGGGGCTGGATGACACCAGTATGGGGCTGGTGTTGGGGGCATTCTTCTGGACATATGCCTTGATGCAGATCCCGGCAGGGCGTCTGATCGACCGTTTAGGTGCCCGTGCCGGCTTGGCACTGGCAGTGGGCTGGTGGTCGCTGTTTACCGTGTTTACCTCGTTCGGTAAAGGATTCACCTCGTTGTTCGCTGCACGTCTGGCGTTGGGTATCGGCGAAGCGGGGGGCAACCCGGGCTGTGTCAAAGTGGTCTATAGCTGGTTTGCGAAAAAACAGCGAGCGACGGCGAGTGGCATCTTCGATGCGGGCCCACGTGCGGGCAGTGCGCTGGCCTTGCCCTTGGTGGCCTGGCTTATCAGCACCTGGAACTGGGAAACATCATTCGTTGTTACCGGCGCATTAGGTCTGGTATGGGTCGCTATCTGGCTGGTGTTTTACCGCGAGCCGGAAGACATGAAAGGATTGGATGAGATCGAGCGACAAAACCTGCTCGAAGATCGTGCCGCTCCCGTGATTGAGGGCAATGCAAAAGTCGATTTGTGGTCATTGTTCCGCCACCGCAACGTGTGGGGCATGATGATTGGTTTCTTCTGCATGAATTTTGCCACTTACTTCTTTGTCACCTGGTTCCCGACTTACCTGACCGTGGCCCACGGTTTCTCATTGAAGGAGCTGGGCACACTGGGTGCGATCCCGGCTTTAATGGGGATTCCGGGAAGTTTACTGGGCGGCGTGACTTCGGACGCGCTATATCGCAAAGGTTTCAGCCTGACCACCGCACGCAAAACCTGCCTGGTATTGGGCATGCTGCTCTCATCGGTGATTGCGTTCGCGGCGTTTACCGACAGCATCGCGGTGATCTTGACGCTGTTCTCCATTACCTATGCGGGCCTCGCTTTCACTGCCGCCAACATCTGGACACTACCTGCGGATGTGGCTCCTGCCAGTAACTACGTGGCGACACTGGGCGGCATCCAGAACTTTGCCGGCAATCTCGCAGGCATTGTCACCGCTTCCTTTACTGGCCTGATGCTGAGCCTGAGTCACGGTTCCTTTGTGGTCCCGTTGCTGGTAGCGGGGGGAATCTGCGTGCTGGGTGCGCTGACCTTCCTGTTTGTCCTCGGCAAGCTCGAGCCACTTCCAATCACTACTACTCGTAAAAACCCCGTCGTTGCGACAGCCAAATAAGGAGAGCGTGATGCAAAACGAACAATCTTTACGTGAAGAGATTTGCCAGGTCGGCGCAGATCTTTTCAATCGCGGCTACACCACGGGCACTGCCGGTAATATCAGCTCCCGTCTGGAAGATGGCTGGTTGATTACGCCAACCGATGCCTGCCTGGGACACTTGCAGCCTTCGCGTATTGCCAAGGTTAATCGTGATGGTGAGTGGGTTTCAGGTGATAAGCCCTCAAAAACGCTGCTTCTGCATCGCCAGATTTATGACCGCAATCCTGAGGCGCAAGGCGTGGTTCACACCCATTCCACTCATCTGGTGCAGCTGACGCTGGCTGGCGTGTGGCAGCACGACAGCATTCTGCCCCCGTTAACACCTTACCAGGTGATGAAAGTGGGGCGCATCCCGTTGATCGCTTACCGTCGACCGGGCCATGCCGAAGTGGCGGAGCAGGTCGCTGCATTAGCAAACGATGTGCGCGGCGTGATGCTTGAGCGCTTAGGTCCGGTGATCTGGGGTACCTCGGTTTCGTCGGCCAGTTTCTCTCTGGAGGAGTTAGAAGAAACAGCACGCCTTTGGCTCAACTGCACAACGAAACCGGCGGCGTTACCGGAAAGTGCAGTGTTGGAGCTGTGCGAGCACTTTAAAACACGCTGGTAGTCACAGGCTGTACCCTACAAAAGAGATAAATAAATGAAAAAAACTCTAATCGCAGCAGGCATGATGCTCTGCGCTTCAACGGTCATGGCGCAAGAGACGGCATTCGTCTATGTATCGAATGGTGACAGCGGCACGGTAACTGCCTATACGCTGAATAAAGCCAGGCAAACGCTCAGCCCCATTGGTGAATATCAAACCGGGTTGAAGAGTATGCCAATGGTGGTATCGAAGGACAAAAAAACGCTGTATGTCTCGGTACGCAGTCAGCCTTACCACGTGTCGAGTTGGCATATCGCTTCAGATGGCACGCTGAGTCATTTCGCCGATACCCCTTTGCCGGAAGCGATGGCCTATATCGCGCTGGATAAGACGGGGCGTTTCCTCTTGTCATCTTCGTACGGTGGTGATTTGTTCAGTATTAACCGCATCGCCAATGATGGAAAAGTGGAAAGCGCACCTGTACAGGTGGTTCACACCGGCAAGCGTGCTCACTCGATCCAAACTGACCCCAGCAATCACTATCTCTATGTGCCGCTGCTGGGCGCAGACCAGATGTTGCAGTATCGTTTTGACAGTCAAAGCGGCAAAGTGACAGCCAACACGCCGGCTTTTGTGAACATTCAGCGAGAAGCTGCAACTGGGCCGCGCCATTTTGCTTTCGCACCGGAACCAGACGGACAGGGCAAGCAGAATCTCTATTTGTTAACCGAGATGGCAGGAAACATCTTGCGTTTGACGCTGAATAAAGATGGCACGCTGAACGAACATGAAGCGACACCCTCACTCGACCCGGCGATTGCCCGCACCATGCAGCGCGGCGAGGCGCGTCCACTGACTGGGGATGATGATCTACCAAAGTCAGAGAAACCGCGCTTGTGGCAGGCTGATATTCACATAACCCCAAACGGACGCTTCCTTTATTCCACCGAGCGCACCAGCAGCAATATTACTGCCTTCCATATTTCACCGGATGATGGGCATTTAAGCTTCATTAATAGTACCAAAACGGAAGCGCAGCCCCGTGGATTTGCGATTGATAGTTCAGGCCATTTTTTAATCGAATCAGGACAGAAATCAACACAAGTGGCGCTTTACGCGATTAACCAAGCAAGCGGGAAACTTAATATGCTTGAGCGAGCGCCAACCGGGAAGGGTGCAAATTGGGTGACGATTGTTGAGTAAACTTCACTTGCTTAATGTCATCCGCCATTCGTTATTTTAACAGGAGTCGTAATGTCTATTATTCGCAAAACGATCACCAGTACGTTGATGTGTTCCTCTCTTTTTGCTGCCAGCCTGCAAGTTCAGGCAGCCGAAAAGGTTGTGGCGACGGATTTGGAACCTTTGCATCATGTTATTTTGGAAAATAAATATGTGACGGTGATGCGGGTGTTAATCCAGCCCGGCGAGTCAACGTTGTTTCATGAACAACATCTGGACTATGTCAATACACATATCGAAGGCAGTCCGGTAAAAATCGAGTATCCCGATAAACCGGTTAATAATACCGAGATGAAAACCGGAAACGTGAAGTTTGGTGAACATCAGGGCAAATCTGATACAGATAAAGTCACCAATACCGGTACGAATGTTAATCATCAAGTCGCGTTTGAAATTAATATTCCTGGCCCGCAACATTTTGGCGGTGCCAGCCGTCCAGCTCGTGAAGCTTTCCAGCAGGTATTAGATAAGAAAACCGTCAAAGGGTGGAAGGTTACCCTGAAACCCGGTGAGAGCAGCGGCGAATATACCCAGCATGGGCCGGGCGTTCGCGTCTTCTTCACCGAAGGGCGGGTATTACTTGCTGACGACAAACATCCGAATCGAGTCAAAGAGCTATGGGTTCATCCGGGAGATGCTTTTTTAACCGATCCTGGGAAAGTCGATATTACGGCGGCCAGTGGCGAAAATATCATCTTTAATGATTATGAACTGTTGTAGCACTGTTTGTATTTTGTAAATCAAAATCATTTGATATTCTACATTCCCGCAACTTTGTTGCGGGAATGTTTTCTTATTTAACACCACATAATTATTATTAACCGGAAGCAATTATTATGAAGGCAAGAAAGGTGAGACCGCGTTGTCTACCTTTCGCGTTGAGTTTACTGTTGTCGACGACATTTTTAGCCCATGCTGAAAATGCGCCTGATGCTGCATCACTTATCGCGAAAGGGAAATATCTGGCTATTGCGGCGGATTGTGGTGCATGCCACACGCCACCCAATCATGGTGATGAAATGTCAGGCGGATATGTTATTTCTTCGCCGCTAGGAAATATCGTTGCCAGTAATATCACTCCCTCAAAAACAGCAGGGATAGGTAATTACACCGAAGAAGATTTTGCTAAGGCAGTACGTGAAGGGATAAACAAACAAGGACAGCATCTTTATCCTGCAATGCCTTATACCTCTTACGCAAAAATTACCGATGCCGATATAAATGCGCTGTATGCTTATTTTATGCACGGAGTGAAAGCCAGCGATCATCGTCCACCGGCCACCGATCTGCCTTTCCCGTTTAATATTCGTTTAAGCATGGCGTTATGGAATACTTTTTTTGCTGACAATAAGGTGTTTATTCCTGCACAAGACAAATCTGAGCAGGTCAATCGCGGCGATTACTTAGTCAATGCCTTGGCTCACTGCGATACCTGCCATACACCGCGCAATTCACTGATGGGGCAAGTGAATGATCAGGCGTTGAGTGGGGGAAGTTTAGGCAGCTGGTTTGCCCCCAATATCACACCGGACAAACATTCGGGCATCGGCAACTGGAGCGATGAAGAGATCGCGCAATACCTGAAGACGGGGCATGTTGCGGGTAAAGCACAGGCTGCGGGTCCTATGGCTGAAGCGGTTGAACACAGTTTGCAGTATCTCAATGACGATGACATCGCAGCCATGGTGGCGTATTTGCGTCAGATCCCTGCTGTGGGGCAGTCTTCTGGCGCATCACGCGAATCCTTGGGTAAACCCGCGACAGATGAAACCGCACTTCGCGCGGTGGACCATCCTGATGAAGGATGGAAAATCTATGGCAGCACCTGTGCCAACTGTCATCAGCCTGATGGCGCTGGTAATAAACTTTATCCATCGCTGTTCCACAACACGGCAACGGGCGCACCGCAGGCGGACAACCTCATCGCCACCATCGTTTATGGCGTACACCGCCAGGTCAACGGGCAGGACATTGATATGCCTGGCTTCGGCCCAGATGCGCTCTTTACCGATCGTCTAACCGATCAGCAAATCGCGGACGTCAGCAATTATGTGCTGAAAAACTTCGGTAATGCCCAGCTGACGGTGAC
Organism: Erwinia sp. S63; assembly: GCF_016625195.1. Classification (GTDB taxonomy): domain Bacteria; phylum Pseudomonadota; class Gammaproteobacteria; order Enterobacterales; family Enterobacteriaceae; genus Pantoea. The sequence goes on along the minus strand of NZ_JACVUP010000003.1, from coordinate 87,365 downwards.
ACCTGAACAGGTGAAAACCGTGCGTGAGGGTGGCGAACGCCCGCTGATTGCCCGTTTGGCTCAGCCTGCAGTATGGGGGAGTGCGGCGGCGATCGTCATCATTCTGTTAGTCGTTCTGATTTCCCGTTCGCGCAGAGGTAAAAAGCATGGCGCATAATTCCACCACCCGGATTTCTCGCCGTCGCTTATTGCAGGGGATGGGTATCTTATCCCTTGGCGCGATGTGCAATTCACTGTTCCCTTCACGTGCACTGGCTGCCGAGCAAATGGCGGACAACGCCTTCCTTGATGTGTCCGCTTTCCTGGTCAGTCGTCCTGTGGGTCCCATTTTGGGGCAGCGCTATTTCAGCGCCTTGGTTCGTCATGATGCGCAGTTTCCGCAAAAGCTGAATAGCCTGCATACGCTGTTGCAGCAGCACACCTTTGCCCATGTCGATGATTTCCTTGCCGCATTCAGCGCAGACAACGCGGACTGGCAGACAGCAAAAACGGTGATTTCTGCCTGGTACACGGGCGTCGTCGGGACAGGCAGTGACCTGGAACTGATCGCCTACGCCGATGCGCTGATGTACCTCCCCACCAGAGACATTCTCGTGGTGCCGACGTACGGCGGAGGTCCGTTCTATTGGGCCGTGACACAACCAGGTAAAGTGGCAACAACAGGAGAAAGCGCATGAGTGCTAAAAAGGTCGATGCCGATGTGATCATTATTGGGTCTGGCGTTATGGGTGGCCTGGTCGCCACACAAATGGCAAAAGCGGGCAAATCGGTGATCATTCTTGAGGCCGGTCCGCGCGTTTCACGTCAGGAGATCGTCGAACGCTTCCGTAATTCTCCGTTCAAAATGTCACTGACCAACATCAAGTTGCAGGGGGTGGGATCGCCTTATCCTAACCCGCCGCATATTCCGTCTACCTACGGTGATTATTTACAACAGGTCGGCCCGGTTAAATACCCCACTAAATACCTGCGTGTGGTGGGCGGAACCACCTGGCACTTCGGCTCCGCGTTGTGGCGTATGATCCCTAATGATTTCAAATTAAACACTCTTTACGGACGCGGGCGTGATTGGCCCTTTGGTTACGATGAGCTGGAATCCTGGTACGGCAAAGCGGAACATGAGTTGGGAGTTTCAGGCATGGATGGCCAGGATGAGAGTGGTCAGGGTGGTAAAGCCTGGCCGCCACGTTCGACACCCTTCCCGATGCCCGGCTTGCCCACCAGCTATATGTTCGATCGCCTGACAGAGATGTTAGGTAAAGGGGGATACAATCCGGTGCTGGAACCCAACGGACGTGCGACAAAACCTTGGGGTAAGCGCCCTAAGTGTGGCGGTAATAACAACTGCAACCCGGTTTGCCCGATTGCCGCGAAATATGACGGTTCAATGCACATTGATGAAGCGGAAAAGCTGGGCGCAACGCTGCTGGATAATGCAGTGGTGTACCGTATTGAAGCGGGCGATGATGGCAGCATCACTGGTGTGTGGTACAAAAAGCCGGACGGATCGGAACATCACCTTACCGCCAACTATTTTGTGCTGGCCGCTTACGGCATTGAGTCACCAAAACTGTTGCTGATGTCCACCTCTGAAAAATATCCCAATGGCATTGCCAACTCTTCCGATCAGGTGGGTCGCAATTTAATGGGGCATACCGGTATCAGCATGAATGTGATGATGTCTGAAGATGTCTGGCCAGGACAAGGCCCCACAGAGCTCCTGGTCTATCTCAACAATCGTGATGGCGCGTTCCGCAAGGATTTCCCTAGTTATAAAATCAAAGTTCGCAACACTGTCCCTACCGCGGACTATGCTGCTTCCTTGATTGAAAAGGGGGTGCTGGGATCGAAACTGGACGCAGAGATTCGCCGTCAGTCTGCGCGTTCACTCAATTTTGCGATTGATTTTGAAACCTTGCCGCTGCCGGAAAACCGCGTTATGCCGAGCAAAACCAAGAAAGATGCGATTGGTATTCCACTGCCGGAAATTTATTACAGCGTGACAGATTACTGGCATGCGGGTAAAGAAGAGGGCATTAAGGATTTCCATAAGTTTGCGGAATTGCTTAACGCAGAAATCCTGTCTATTGATACCAAGTTTCAGGATCGCCAGCACATTATGGGCACCACGATAATGGGGGAAGATGCAAAAACCTCGGTGGTAGACAGCAACTGCCGTACCCATGACCATCCGAACATGTGGATCGCCGGTACAAGCGTGATGCCTTCTGCCTCTTGCATGAACCCCACCTTAACGGGTGCAGCGCTGAGTCTGAGACTGGCAGAGCATATGCTGCAAACCATGGGCAGGCATGAATAATAATGTAATGCAAACATCTGTGCTTATATGCCGACTGTTTGTCCGTTAAGCCTCTCTTGACCATGTAACCGAACCGACGGTGTTCGCACCGTTAATGTACTGACAGCATGGCGGCCCTTGGGTCGCCATCAAGCTCCGCGCGTCAAATCTTCAATATCCAACGTTTCGGTCTGGCAAATGGAAATCAAGCTGGCGGCTGCTTCACTTAGCCGCACAAAGGTATGACGCATCGTACTGTCGATGTAGGCGCTATCGCCTTGCGCCAGCCGCAGCGGCGCGTAGAGCTGCGTATGCAATATCACTTCACCTGACAACACATAAATGAACTCTTCGCCAGCATGCTGAGACCAGGCTTCTGGCGGCGGCAATTCGCGGGTCTCAATCCCCATTACCACCGGAATCATCCCCTTAACCAACAGTTCGGCGGCATGCACTTCATAGCGAAAATAGGGATTGGTAAACGCCAGCCCTTTGCCAGCCAGAGTGTAGGTGCGGCGCCCCTGAATGGCAGTGCTCGCCACCGAGGGCGCCGGCAACTCTTCGGCGAACAGTTCGGCCAGAGAGTAATCAAACGCGCTGGCAATCTTGGCAATAGTATCGAATGAAGCGGATACCTGGCCTTTCTCAATCTTCGAAAGTGTCGAAATCGACACGCCACTTAACTCGGCAACCTGCTCCAGCGTCAACTCACGTGCCTGACGTATCGTTTTGATTCGCAGTCCAAAATCTTGTTCACCGGTCAAGGCGGCGCCCAGCCCGGAGGCTTCATGCTGTCGGGTGGTTTTCATTGGCAATGATTCTTCTGCTTAGTGAACTGGATAGTTAATTTCTCACATATGATAAAAATTATCACATAAGAAAATTGTATTGGTCTAAATGTGAGCAGAGTAGCAGTTTAAAAGAAAACTTCTGGGAGCTGCTATGAACACAACCACCATCGCCAGCGTCACTCTGCCCGCGTTTTACGACAAAGCCCGCAACCTCAACAACCTGTTGAGTTGGATGGAACAGGCTGCACAGGAGGGCGCCGATCTGGTGGTGTTCCCAGAGCAGGTTTTGCAGGGTTATCTGCCGGATACGCTCAACTGGAACGGTGAAGCAGTGGCCTGGCAAATGGCGCAAGCCGAAGTGGTGACTGAAGGCGAAAGCGTGCAGGCAATGCAGAAGCTCGCCACGCAACTGGGCTTGCACGTGGTTTTTGGCATGACCGAACGCCATCCTGAACGTGCCGAAATCCTGTTTAACAGCGCTGTGCTGTTAGGGCCAGACGGTTTGGTCGGCGTGTATCGCAAAGTGCATCAGCCGGGCGATGAGAAGCACGTCTACTATCCCGGCAGCGATTTCCCGGTGTTCAGCACGCCAATTGGCCGTATTGGTATGTTGATCTGCTATGACAAAGTGTTCCCGGAAAGTACCCGCGAGCTGGCGCTGAAAGGCGCGGACATCATGATCATGCCCACCGCATGGGGCTATGCCGGAGACGGCAGTGCAGGCGATGCCGATCCCATGGTCGATAGCTACACGCTGTTTGGCCGTGTGCGCGCACTGGAAAATCAATGCTGGATGATCGAATCCAATCTGTGCGGCCAGCACGGCAATCTGCACTATCACGGCCACAGCCGCATTATCGATCCCCTGGGGAATATCGTGGCCGACACTGGCACCACGGAAGGCATGGCAATTGCCAGCGTCGAAGTGCAATCCGCCATTCTGCGCGCCCGCAGCAGTGACTATCTCGGCTACCACTTCCTGAAAGATTACGTCCCGGTGCAGGCCCCGCCTTCGCCGTTGACGGTTCACAATCGCCACGCGCGACCTTTGGGGGAACACCATGAGTAAAGTTCTGGAAGCCGCTGGCATCCACAAAAGCTATCCCACGCCGGAGGGTGAGGTGACGGTGCTGCGCAACCTCAACTTCCATGCCAATCGCAATGAATTCGTCTCTTTTGTCGGGCCCAGCGGCTGCGGCAAATCGACGCTGTTCAACATCATCACCGGGCTGCTGATGCCTGACAGCGGCAGCATTCTGCTGAAAAATCGTGAAACCACCGGCACGCCGTCACCAGAACTCGGCTACGTGCTGCAAAAAGACCTGCTGTTCCCGTGGCGTACGGTGATCGACAACGTGATCCTCGGGCTGGAAGTGCGCGGAATGCCTAAAGCGCAGGCGCGAGCCAAAGCGCGTGAACTGTTCGAACTCTACAAAATGACCGGCTACGAGCAGAAGTACCCGTCACAACTATCCGGCGGCATGAAACAGCGTGTGGCATTGATGCGCACCATGGTCACCAACCCGGAAATCATTCTGATGGATGAGGCTTATAAGGCGCTGGACTACCCACTCAAAATCTCGCTGGAAAGTGAGCTGCTGAGTGTGGTGAAAGAGCAGCACAAGACGGTGATCTTCATTACGCATGACATCGAAGAGGCGGTCACGCTGTCGGATCGTGTTTACGTGATGAAAGCGCGACCAGGTGAAATTGTGCAGGAGATTGAGGTCGATCTCGGTACGGATAGCCTGTCGATTCCCGAACGCCGTTTGTCGCCGCGTTTCAATGAGTATTACGAGCACATCTGGCGCAGCATCGGCATCCAGCCTGAGCCGGTTAACTAACGAGAGGACGAAATGACAATGAACTCAGTGTCTACACGCCCCACGGTTGCCGCGACAGCCAATCGCAGCTCGCGTGAACCCTTTTTCCGCTCGGCTAACGCCCGCCGCTACACGCTGCTGTTCTTACAGGTGGCGATTGTGGTGGTGCTGCTGGGAGGTTGGGAACTTGGTGTGCGCAGTGGCAACATCAATGCCTTCCTGTTCTCCAGCCCGTCTCAGGTGTGGGAGGTGCTGGTCCAGCGTTTCCAGTCCGGTGAGATGTTGACGGATATTCGTGTCACTGCCTTAGAAACTCTGGTGGGATTTGCGGTGGGTGCGATTGGCGGCTCGATCCTGGGGTTGCTGCTGTGGTACTCGCGCTTTATCTCCGACCTTGCCGCGCCGTTTATCGCCGCGATCGGCTCAATTCCGGTGCTGGCGATTGCGCCGATGACCATCATCTGGTTCGGCACGGAGATGCTTTCCAAAGTCGTGATTGTGGCGTTTTCCTGCGTGGTGGTATCGCTGACCACTTCTTATAAAGGCGCGATGCGCACCGATCCTGATCTCATCAACCTCCTGCGATCCTTCAACGCCGGACGCGGCACCATCTTCTTCAAGCTGGTGGTGCCATCCGCGATGTTGTGGGTGCTGTCAGGCTTACGCCTCAACGTGGGCTTCGCGCTGGTCGGTGCCATCGTCGGCGAGTACATCTCTTCAGATAGCGGTGTGGGTCACATGATCCTGCTGGGCAGTTCTAATTTCGGTATGAACATTGTGCTGGCTGGCATTGTGCTGGTCATGCTGATGATGCTGTGTTTCAACGCGCTGGTGGCATTTATTGAACGCCTCATTCTCTCCTGGGACAGGAAATAATCATGAAAAAATTCCGTTTAGCTACGATCTCTGCCGCAGTTTCTCTGGCTTCCATGGTGTGCGCGCACGCGGCCGACACGCCTGTGCGCATCAACCAGGCGTTTCAGTCTCTGCTCTATCTGCCGCTGTATGTGGCGCAGGAACAGGGCTTTTTCAAACAGCAGGGCGTTGACGTCAAAATCAGCACCGGCGGCGGCGGGGCGCAATCCTGGTCAGCCGTGATTGGCGGCTCAGCGGATTTCTCGATTCAGGATCCGGTGTTTGTGCCGAAAACCCGTGAAAACGGCGGCAAAGGCGTCGTGGTAGCCGGTATACAGAATGCGCCGACTATTTTCATTTTCGGCAAAGAAGCGGCCTCATTGCAGGACAATTTGTCGCTGCTAGCAGGTAAACGCGTGGTGACCAGCCCGCAGCCCGACACCACGTGGGCGTTTATGAGTTATCTGATCAAACAGAACAACCTCAAAGACGTGAAGCTGGTGCATGTGGCGATTGGCAATGAGATCCCGGCGGTGGCGGCAGGTCGTGCGGATTACGCATTAGCGGCGGAACCACAAACCACCATGGCGGAAATGCAGAATGGGCTCCACGTGGTTTACTCGTTCTCAGCGGCACAATCCTGGTATCCGTTTGCCTTCTCCAGCCTGACGACGACTCAACAGTATATCGATAAAAACCCGCAGGCCGCGCAGGCAGTTGTCACCGCCTTTGAACAGGCCTCGCGCTATATCTACAAGCACCCGGCTGAGTCGGTGACCATAGCACGCAAATACTTCCCGGCGCTGCCCGAAGAGGTGGTGAAAACCGCGGTGCAGCGCGAAATCGATGCTAAGGGCTATCCGGAGAATGTGCTGGTGTCGCAGAAGGCCTGGGATAACAACATGAACATCGCGCTTTATGCCAAAAACATCAAAGCCTATCCCTCTGAAGCCACGTCGTATCAGAACAACGTGAATACAGAGCTGGCCACCAAAGCCAAAGAAGCGGTTGATGCGATGGGTGATAAGTAAGTCCTCACCCACCTTCGAAAAGTGATGGGCGCACTGCTGTGCGCTCGCAATAAAAGAGGATTGATTATGGATGCACTGACACTTCGGCTGGCATTGATACAGCGCCATTGCGCGGCAGATGCGGTTGAACTGGAACACCTGCTCATCGATTGTGAGGCGCGAGCGGCGGGCGTGAGTGCCTTTGCTGCACAACATTTCGCGCCAACGCTACTGCCGGCAAACGCGTGGGTTTCAGCGCTGCAGCCGCCGCTGGAGTTGCCTCATGAGTGAGTTAATCGATGCCTCGATGCTGACGTTGGCTCAGCAGCTGCGCACGCGGCAGACCAGCGTGCCAGAGTTGGTCGAAGCCTGTCTGGCGCGTGAGGAAACCACGCGCGATCTCAATGCGTTCAATGAAGTTTATGTGTCTCAGGTTCGCCAGACGGCTAAAGCCAGCCAGCGCATGTTAGAGCAGGGCTACGACCTTGGGCCACTACACGGTATGTCGATCGCCATCAAAGCCAATATCGATTTGGCCGGTGAGGAGATGCACGCCGGCAGCCAGATACTCAGTGGCAATATCGCCCAGCGCGATGCGGTGGTGGTGCAACGTCTGAAGCAGGCGGGCGCGTTAATCATCGGCAGCACTAACATGCATGAATTCGCATGGGGCGGCACCACCAACAATCCGCATTATGGCGCGAGCAGCAATCCCTGGGATGATGCGCGCATTCCTGCCGGTTCCAGCGGGGGGTCGGGTGTCGCCGCTTCGGTGCGCAGTGCGCTGGCAACGCTCGGAACCGATACCGGTGGATCGATTCGTTTACCGGCTTCGATGAACGGGATCACGGGGTTACGTCCGGGCGTGGGGCGACTCTCCACTGAAGGCATTTTTCCTCTCGCCACCAGCCTCGATACCGTTGGGCCACTGGCACGTTATGCCGAAGAGTGTGAAGTGCTGTTTAACGTGCTCGACGGCAAAACCCAGCCGCTCACTGAGCTACCGGAATTGACAGGATTACGCATTGGCTTGCTGCCGGATGTGCATCAGCAGGTACAACCCGATGTCGGCACTGCTTATGATCAAATGGTGCAGTGGTTCAGTGCAGCAGGCGCGCGCTGCCAAACGCTGAACTTTACCGGGCTTGAGCAGGCGGTGAATGCGCTGGTGCTGATCAACCTTGCGGAACCTGCTTCGCTGCATGCCGCCTGGCTTGCCGAACGTCCGCAAGAATATGGTGCGGATGTGCGTAAGCTGCTGCAAGCGGGACTCGCCATTACCGCAGTGGAGTATCTGCAGGCACAGCGTTTCCGCACCGGTTTACGCCTGCAGTTATTGCAGCATTTGAATCAGGTAGATGTGATTCTGGTGCCAACGCTGCCGTTTACCGCACCGCATAAAGGGCTGGAAGCGATTCAAATGGGCGATCGCGAAGAGAGCGTGTTGACCGGCAACATGCGTTACAACGCACTGGCAAGTTTGTCAGCGCTACCGGCGATCAGTCTGCCTGCGGGGTTTGATCATGCAGGGATGCCGATCGGCATGCAGTTAATCGGGCGCGATGGCGCTGAGCGCAAACTGCTCTCCTTTGCGCGTCGATTCCAGCAAGAGCACGATTATCATCTGCAAACGCCAACCCGGCTGCGTGCGTGAAACCAATTTCCCTGCGTGACTTGTTGATCCTGCTGTTGGTGGTAAACGGCTGGGCCTTTAACGTTATCGCCATGAAGTTTGGCCTGATGGAATTGCCGCCGCTGTTCATGCTGACGCTACGTTTTGTGCTGGTGGCGGCCCTGTTGCTGCCTTTTCATCGCCTGGCGTGGCGGCAGCTACCGGGCATGATGCTACTGGGATTCACCTTTGGCTTTGTGCATTTCGGGTTGATGGTGATCGGCATGCAAACCACCGATGCGGGCACCACCGCCGTGTTTATCCAGATGGGCACGCCGATAGCGATGCTGCTGGCGACAATCTGGCTTAAAGAGCGGCTCCACTATCGGCAAATCATGGGCGTAGTGGTGGCGTTTGTTGGCGTGATGATTCTCGCGGGCAGTCCGGCGCTGACGCACTGGCAAAGCATCATGTGGTTATTGATCAGCGCTTGTGGTTGGGCATGCAGCACGGTGCTGATCAAGCGTTTGCCGCCGATTGCACCGCTAGCGATGACGGGCTGGCTTTCACTTTTTGCCATTCCAATGGTGGGGGTGAGTTCGCTACTGACCGAGCAGCACCAGCTCACTTTGCTGCTCGCAGCGGGTTGGCGCGGTTGGCTGGGGGTCATCTACAGCGCGCTGGGTTCGTCAATCCTCGCTTATTCATTGTGGTACGGCCTGCTGAAACGCTATCCCGCCAGCCAGATTCTGCCCTGGTCACTGCTCAGCCCGGCGCTGGCGTTACTAATGGGCGTGGCAATTTTGCATGAATCGCTGGATCACAGCAAAGTGATCGGCACGCTGCTGATTGTGGGAGGGATATTGCTGGCAGTGGTACAAGGCACAGTGATGAAGAAGAAGTTGCTAGCGTAATTGGGATTTTTCAGTCGGAATGCTCAGAACTCTTTATGTAAGATGATTTTATCGGCATATCATTAAAACCTGCTGATGTTGCAATTAAGGCACGCTCGTCGGCTCAAAATGCGCGAGTTCCTTCTCCTATCTTCCTAATTATTACTCTCCTATTTAATTAACTCCGCCAATGCGATGCTTTATTAATTTCTGGCACTGATTTTAATAAATGGTTGCTACTAATCTGATTCGAACAGAAACCTCTTCACTATTTTTGTGTAAACAGTCACAGTATCGACCAATTAAAATGAAAGCGTAAAGTAAAGAAGTAATGTGAAGGTTGTTTGACTATATAAGAATTTGGCAAATAAATATACCAGTAATGCATATAAGCCCCGTTGCTTTTGAGCGTAGAACATCTATCAAGCAAGACAACTGCAACTCAACATAAGTGTATGTGAGACGTGAAATGTATTCTAACGCGATATGGATCATGCTGGAGAAATCAGTCAACATCATCGGGCTGATATACATAAATTCTTTAATGGCTAAATACATTGGCCCGGATAACTTTGGCAAAATCAACATTGCCACCTCTCTGTTTATCTTTGTACAGACCTTGTCATGGTTTGGCGGTCAGAATATTATTTTCAAGCGCATGAGCGAGAGAGCCCGTTCAGGCATCTCTTTGGCGATGCACACACAGAATCAAAGGCGTTTTTTCTTTCTGATTTCTTCAGCCGCAGTGCTCACTTACCTTTACTTATTTACTGACTTAACGGTATTTATTTTTGGCGTGGCCAATTGCATTGCGACTTATTACATCGTGATGGACTTCTTTTCGATTTACAACAACACCCAACTAAAATCAAAGATCAACACGATTACCAATGTCATCGGATTGTCTCTGGCACTGATGGCCAGATTCTACATATCGCACTTTGAGCTGCCGATTTACTATTTCACGATACCTATCATCATTATCCCGCTGGTCCCTTACATCATGCGCCTCGTTTACTTTAGGCAGACCACGGCAGTCAATGAAAGCAGTAAAGGTGCCGTGATGTATAACCGCCACATGTTGTACACCGGGGGCGCGCTAATTCTTTCGAGTATATCAGCGGATATCTACACCCAGATATCGAGTATTTTCCTGGCTAAAATGATCTCTTACTCAAATCTGGGGGTCTATAGCGTTGCATTAACCATAGGAGGCGCCTGGTCATTTATTGTATTGGCTTTAATAACGAGTTTCTTCTCAAAGATTTACAATGAAAAGAATCAACCTGCTGTTGATGAATTACTAAGTAAAATCAACAGGATTGTTATATTGCTTTCCCTTGCTGTGCTAGGTGGATTCTATCTGTTTGGTGATTACTTTATCCATTTGCTTTATGGCAATAAGTACATGGGTTCAGTGGAAATCATACCTATTATCATTGTTGGCACGATGTTCTCGTCACTGGGAACGATCTGTTATCGGTATATGATCAAAGAGTCCGGATACAACTACCTGGCTAAGAAGATGTTTTTATGTTGTGTATTAACCGTGCCATTTTCCTGGCTCATGATTCGCACCTTTGGGATTAATGGCGCTGCATACTGTTTTTTGATTGTCGAAATTTTGTCTTGCACTCTTCTGAATTACTTTTTCAAGAATAGAACAATCATCAAAATGCACCTCAACATTTTTAAAATGAGATAATTTCAATGAGAATGATAAAACACACAGTTAAGTCAGCTCTGAAAATTAGCGCTAATATTTCACCAGAGTTCTGTGCTAAAGCTCACTACTATATTAAATTCAAGAAAAAACTTAATTTATCGAACCCCACGAATTTCAATGAAAAAATTCAGTGGCTTAAGTTTAATGAGTTCAATAATGAGATTTACACGCAGTGTGCAGATAAGTTCAAGGTCAGAGAATATATTATATCCAAAGGCTGCGGTGAAATTCTCAATGAGCTTTATGGCGTCTACGATAATCCGCAGGACATTGACTATGCTGCATTACCGGAAAGATTTGCCCTGAAGTGCAATCACGGCGCAGGCTACAACATCATTTGTAGTGATAAATCCTCATTAGATGTTGAAAAAACCAACAGGCAGCTGGGTAAGTGGTTAAGTGAGGATTTCTCATCACATTTTATTGAGCCTCAATACCGCAAGATCGAGAGAAAGATTCTCTGTGAAAAATTCATCGAGAATGAACGTGGTGGTTTTCCAGACGACTATAAGTTTTACTGCTTTAACGGCAAACCTTACGCCGTCATGGTTTGTGTCGGCCGTGAAAAAGGCACGCCTAAATTCTATTACTTTGACATGAACTGGAATCCGCTTCCCTTTGAGGACACGGTGAAGTTGATTAATAAGTATGACCTGCCAGAGGTGCCTGATGGTTTTGTAAAAATGAAGCAGTATGCAATGAAACTTGCGACCGATTTTAAATTTGTGCGCGCTGATTTCTATCTGCTGAATGGGGAGGTCATTTTCGGCGAGCTGACATTTACGCCTTCAGCGGGACTGGATGTCTCCCTTCAGGAAGCGGATGCCATTTTGGGTGGGCAGTTGAGGTTGTGATATCTGTGCCTGGAACGTTCCTGGCACAGTAGAGTGCACACGCTGTTGATGAATAGCGGTTCGGGGATTGAGGGCTGCTTAGTGAAGCACTCAATCCCTTTTCATTTATTGATTCAGTTCCTGCAACAGGCGCGTGTTCATATACAGCTTCTCGCGTCCATAGCTTTTCTCTTCCAACACGCCAATTTCCACAAGCTGTTTCAAATAGGTAGATGCCGTTTGACGCTTGGCTATGCCCCCTTCAACCAGATTTTCGATACGGCAGTAAGGTTGTGCAAACAGCACTTGCATCAACTCATGGGAGTATATTTTTGGCAGTTTTTCACGCACGTAAGCCGCTACTTCCGTGATTAATGCACGCACAATGGCAATTTTTTGCGTCGTCCAAATGGCGGTATTTCGCACGGCTTCCAGCATAAATAGAATCCAGGCTTCCCATTTACCCTGCTCGGTAACGTCACGCAGCAGCGTGTAGTAGTCGTCTCGGTTTTCCAAAATGAACCTCGAGAGATACAGAATGGGCAGCGAAAGCAGATCGGTTTGAATCAAATACAGAATATTCAGGATACGCCCAGTGCGACCGTTACCGTCAGGAAAGGGGTGAATGCACTCGAATTGATAATGCGAAATCGCCATTTTTACCAGTGGATCGATCTCATCATCGGCATGAATGAAGCGTTCCCAGTTTGCCATCAAATCACGAATAGCGGTTTCACCCACGGGGGGGGTGTATACCACGTTGTTGTGTTGGTCACGCAACACCGTACCTGGCGTTTTACGAATATCGCTTTGCACTGCGCGCAGCTTGGTACAAAGCGCTATCGCTGTATTGGTGCATAGCGGGTAAGCATCAAGATGAGTAAAGCCTTCGAACAGGGCTGTGCGGTAGCGCAACGCCTCTTTTGTCGAGGGGTCGGCGTTTTCATCGTGATCGGCATACTGGAAAAGCTGATCGCTGGTGGTCACGATGTTTTCAATGCGCGATGAATCCTTCGCTTCTAACATGGGTAAGATGTTAATAAGCAACCCTTGATCGGGAATCAGCTCCCCGGCGGTTTTCAACTCCGCCACCGCAGCCCGAGCTGTGATACAAGCCTTTAACACCTTGCGAGTCTCTATGGTTTCGAGGTCAGGCGGCAGCAAGGGCAATGCGTTGTAAGGGACTTCAGGATTCCAGACCATATGTTTAAAAAATCCAGTTTTATCGACATATGGCCATAATATGTCGATGCCATAAACATGTCACGAGCATATGTTTAAAAAAATCGATTTTATCGACATATGGTCAAAACGTGTCGATGGCGTAAACATGTCGAAATCCAGACCTGCGTCAAAAATACTCTCTGCCCAGACGGGCTACGGGAGTGTTCGCCAGACGGTAGCAAACATCGCGACGGATAGTCAGGCCGCCTTATTGAATAATCTATTCAAAAACAAATGGCTTTTGTATAAGTCATAAAGGAGTTCTATGCCCCATAGATGAGGCATTGCAAACATTAATCCCGTGAGACATATATCCAGGCAGGGCACGATCCAGCCTAAAGTTGGCATTGGTTTCACGTAAAACAACTCTAGTATCAATCGTAAAATCACCAACAGTCTCAATTTGAAGTTATTATGCGCATAGAAACAGAATGTCTGAAATTAGAGCCTCGCAACCCGTCATGCAGAGATCAGGAGATGAGCTATAAAGGCATCGAACAACATTACGATGTGCCCTGTGTGGTTTATGATAGGGCGCTTGAAGAAATCCAAACACAGACTCTAATCAACAACCATTCATAAACGGCCTTCAATCTGTCCTGTGCCGCAGCGAATAGTGCACGAAATCAAACTTATTTATCGGTAACGTACTCAGCTTCATCCCTTTTCGGAACCACAGTTGTATGAAAAATCTGTCAAAGCTGGTTATCACTTTAGGCCTGTTTTTAGCCGTCAGCGCTCAGGCTGAAGCGCAAGGATGCCTGAAAGGCGCGATGATCGGTGCCGCTGCAGGGCATGTTGCGCACCATGCGGTGATGGGTGCGGTAGGGGGCTGTGTCGTGGGCCATCACATGGCCAGTAAAAAGCAAAAAGAAGCTGAAGCCAAACAGCAGCAACAAAAGTAATTGGCAGATAAGCGCTTCCGGTTTAACGTGCTGACTGCAGGTTAATCCGGAGGCGATGAGCATCATCGCCGCACATCAGGAATAGATCGCCCATCATGATCACCATCGAGTCCGCTGACCCCCTCGCCCCTGAATCCCAAAGTCTGATTGAACAACTCTCTACAGAGTTGGCGGCCATCACCGGTAACAACGGAAAGAGCCACTTTAATGCTGAAGCCTTGAATGAAAGACGCTCCATCTGGGTGTTGGCAAAAGACCAGCAGGGCAGAGCTGTAGGATGTGCTTCACTGCGGCCGCTGTTGGGTGACATCGCTGAACTAAAACGCATGTATTCGGATCGCAGCGTATCCGGCGTGGGTGCGGCGCTGTTAGAACATTTGCAGCGGTGGGCAGTGAGTGTTGGCTTCGAAGAAATTCAGCTTTCAACACGCGCCATCAACACTCGCGCCGTGGATTTTTATCTTAAACACGGCTTTAAGCAGATTGAAAACTACGGCCCGTATGTTGGTCGCACCGAATCCGTTTGTTTAAGCAGAACACTCTGATCTCACCTTATCTATTCGCATCCCACATCCACATCATCTGCGAAATCGCCTTGTTGAGTTCCTCAATGCTGGCGCCGTCACGCGCCTGAATCGATAAACCAAACATGAAAGTGCTGATGGATACCTCCAGCGCGCGGACATCAACATCCTGCCGCAACTCGCCCGCGGCGACAGCCCGCTCGATCGCGGCGGCGATTCCGGCTCGGGTACGATTGCGCGAGCGTGTCAGCGGTTCGGTCACGGCGGCATGTTCGACGGAGGTGGCGCTCATGGCACCAAGCCCCACCATACATCCGGTGGGATGGCCTGGTTCGCACTGCATCTGCGCGGATCGGCGCAACGAAGTTTCCACGGCTTCGCGCCCCGTCAGGCTGGTATCCCACAGGAATTCCGTTACCTGACCAAAGGTCGCGAGATAGCGCTGCACGCACTCACGGAACAACGCCTCTTTCGAACCGAACGCGGCGTAAAAGCTAGGTGCGGAGATGCCGTTATTGATGCTTGCCTTGAGCTGGGTAAGCGAAGTCGATTCGTAGCCCTGCTGCCAAAACAGATACATCGCCTGTTCGATCGCCTGGTCTCGATCAAATGTTCTCGGGCGTCCCATCGTCGCCATCGCTTCCTCCTGTTTAATGCGTGCAGTGGATTACTATACTAAACGATACATAACTCGTTGACAAAGCGAACCTGCCTGACTAGTGTATCAATCGTTACATTAATCTAGATCGCTCTCTTTAACCTTAACAAGGCGACATTGCACGCCTAAATATATACCAATCGATACACAAATGATTTCAGAGGGAATATGGAAAAAGAACTCGCACTCACCGGGCAAGATGCAGCAACAGAACCGCTGCCGATATCGGCTCTGCTGGCGCTGCCGATATCGGCTCTGCTGGCGCTGGCGATGACGGGCTTTATTTGCATTATCACCGAAACGTTGCCCGCCGGGCTCCTGCCGCAAATGGCGGCGGGACTGAATATCTCCACCGCGCTGGCAGGGCAGACGGTCACAGCTTATGCGCTGGGCTCGCTGATCGCCGCGATTCCATTGACCATCGCGACACAGGGTTGGCGGCGCAGGAACGTGCTGCTGCTGGCTATCGCCGGGTTCCTGATTTTCAATTCAATCACGGCGCTGTCCGCAAACTACTGGCTCACGCTAACGGCACGCTTTTTTGCTGGCGTAGCGGCGGGATTGTCATGGAGTCTGCTGGCGGGCTATGCCCGCAGGATGGTGGCGATTCACCAGCAGGGCAAAGCGATGGCCATCGCCATGGTGGGCACGCCTATCGCCTTGTCACTAGGCTTGCCGCTCGGCACATGGCTGGGTGGCGTGATGGGTTGGCGCAGCGCCTTCGCGGTTATCTCTGCCTTAACCCTTGTGCTGGTGGTGTGGGTGCTGGCCAAAGTGCCTGATTATCCGGGGCAATCGCGCCATGAACGCATGCCGCTATTGAAGGTGCTCACCACGCCAGGTGTGAGACCCGTGCTCAGTGTGGTGATCGCCTGGATGCTGGCTCACAACATTCTCTATACCTATATTGCCCCGTTTCTGCAGTTGGCCGGATTGGGTTCTCAAGTGGATATCGTGCTGCTGGTGTTCGGGCTTTCCGCGCTGCTGGCGATTGCTGTGATCGGGCGGCTGATCGATCGCCACTTACGCAGCAGCGTACTGGTGAGTCTGGGTGTATTTGCCCTGGTTTCATTGGCATTTATGGGCTTTTCGCACATTCCAGCGGTGCTGTATCTCGGTGTTGCCGTGTGGGGATTGACGTTCGGTGGGGCAGCAACGCTGTTGCAAACGGCACTCGCGGATACTGCGGGAGAGGGCGCAGATATCGCACTTTCCATGAACGTGGTGGCGTGGAACGGCGCGATTGCTGCGGGCGGCATCACGGGAGGTATTTTGTTGAATCACTGGGGCGCGCAGTCGTTTCCGCCGGTGCTGATTGCACTCTTGATCGTCGCATTTGTTATCGCATGGCGAGCAAGTGAACACGGATTTAGAGCGGGCGCTCGCACGGGCCATTAAATGCTCACCGCCATTTAGCGCTGGCTGCATTAATCGTCGCCAGCGTTAATTAATTGATTACCGACAGCGTTGAATGTGGCGCAGCCTGACACAGGAAATCCGTCAAGATGCGTTATGTGAACCGCCCTCAAAAAACTGGCACAGCAACTGCCATAGATGCTGTGCAGCAGGGGTAAAGCGGTGGTCGGCGCTGCGTAACAGATGGCATTGGCTCTCGCGGGCGATGCGATGATTAATCGGCACCGCGATCAGATTACGCGACGTCAACGCGTCTTCAACGACTTTGGTGGTCATAAATGCAATGCCCATTCCCGCCTGGCTCAGCGCAATGGCACTGGAAAACAGGTTGCAGCTGTAGGCGGGCGTGAACACCAATCCTTCCTGATTAAACATGACGTTCATGTAGCTCTGAATGCCGAAGTCTTTGTCCATGCCAATTAGCGGATAAGCGGCGAGATCGCTGACATCCACCTGCTGATACAATCCGATGGGGTGATCACGATGCACAATGGCGCAGATGGGGCCGCGCAGATAACTGTGACACTTCACGCCGGGCGGGCCAAGGGGGCCAAAACCCACGGCCATATCCACTTCGCCACGAGTGATCAGGCTCACCGTGGTCTGCATATCGCCTGATAAAATATCGATGAACACTTCAGGATAGCTTTGCGAAAAAGGCCGCAGGACATACTTCACTACCTCATCGACCATCCCCTGGCCGACACGCATACGGATCGAGCCGCCGCGTTTATGGCGCAAATCACGCAGACGTCTTTCCAGATGGCTTCTGCGTTGATGCGTTTGCGCATAATCCTCAGCCAGCAATTTCCCCGCTTCGGTGAGCACCACATTACGTCCGCGACGCTCCAGCAAAGGCAATTGCATATCGCGCGCCAGCTGCGAAAGCTGACGACTGATGGCCGCGGGATCCACATCCAGTGCTTCCGCCGCACGACGAATGCCGCCATGGACACCCACTTCATACAAGTATCTTATGGACTTGTCAGGATAGAGCAGCATTGCCATAGGTTTTCATTATCTGTTGTTCTCAGGTCAACAATAATAACGTTTTATACCCATTTTTTAAGCGCAATTTTATCCTCATACTCGGGATTCACTTGGTGAGGACAGAAGTAATGAAAAATATAATAAGTTATTTGCACCAGCATTCAGACGACATTCTCTCAGATATCAAAACCCTGGTGGCAGCAGAGTCACCGTCAATGAACAAGGCGGCGGTGGATCGTTGTGGCGACGTACTGCAGGCCCTGTTCGCCGAGCGTCTGGGTATTGATGCGGAAATCGATGTACAGGAACACTACGGCAATCATCTCAAGTTCACGCTGGGCTCAGGCGACGATCAAACCGTGGTGCTGGGCCATTTTGACACCGTCTGGGATGAAGGCGAATTGCCGATGGGCGAGGAAGACGGCAAGTTTTACGGCCCTGGTATTCTGGATATGAAAGCGGGCCTGGTGCAGTCGATCTGGGCGGCGCGCGCGTTAAAAGAACACGACTTGCTGGCAGGGAAACGTATCGTCTTCCTGTGTGGCAGTGATGAGGAAGTCGGCAGCCCAAGCTCCAGCGAGTGGCTCTCCCGCCATGCGCTGGGGTCATCGCAAGTGCTGGTGGTGGAACCCGCTGTGGCCGGAACCGGTGCATTGAAGGTTGCGCGTAAAGGCACGGGCCAATATCAAATCGCGATTACTGGCCAGGCCGCGCATGCGGGTAACAACCCTGAAGAAGGGATCAGTGCGGTGCAGGAGATGGCGCATCAGGTGCTGTTCCTGCATGGATTGAATGCACCGGAGCGTGGCACCACCGTCAACGTCGGCATTGCGCAAGGCGGTAACCGCATCAACGTGGTGGCGGATAAAGCGGTGCTGGGCATCGATACGCGCGTCACCAGCGAAGAGGAAGCCCAGCGCATTCACGCCAAAATCACCCAGATTCAACCGCAGTTACCCGGCATCAAGCTGGAGATTACCGGCGCACAATCACGTCCTCCGATGCGCCAGAGCGCCGAGTCGCTGGTGATCATGCAGCGTGCGCAAGCCGTGGCCCAACAGATCGGTTTCAGCGTTGACGGGCAATCGGTGGGCGGCGGCAGCGATGGTAACTTCACCGCGGCGTTGGGAATCCCAACCCTGGATGGTCTGGGCGCGACTGGCGCAGGTATTCATGCGCGTCATGAGCACATCATCATTGCCGATATTGCCTCACGCACCGCGCTGGTAGCGGGTTTGATGCTGGGAGATGCCCATGTCACAAGTTAATGTCGATAAAAATGCGGCGATGCAACCTGCGCCAGCGAAAAGCGAGCAAAGTCCCTACCTGCTGCTGTTTATCATCCTGGTGCTGGCGGCAGTTGCCACCTGGATCATCCCGGCAGGCAAATTCGATCACGAAACCCGTAATGGCGTGACCTTTGCCATTAAAGGCAGTCTGCATGAAGTGGCGCGCACGGGTGTTTATCCCGGCGAAATTTTCATGGCCATCGTGCAGGGCGTGATCAAAGCGGCACCGATCATTTTCCTGATTCTGTTTACCGGCGGATTGCTGGCGGTGATTGAAGCCACCGGCGCGATTACCACTGCGCTGAACTCGCTGTCACGCAGCACCAAAATCAGCGATACCCGTTTGATCCTGATTTTCGCAGTGATCTTTGCCATTCTCGGCAGTACCGGCGTGGTGCAAAACTCGGTGGTGGCTTTTGTGCCGATTGGCCTGCTGGTGGCGCGGTCGTTAGGCTTACCGCCGGTAATCGGCATGGCGCTGATCTATCTGACCTGCGCGGCAGGGTTCAACGTAGCATTCCTCGGCCCGGCCACCACCGGTCTGACACAGCATCTGGCGCAGTTGCCGCTGTTCTCAGGCATGTTACTGCGCGGCATTACTAACCTGCTGTTTGTGTTAACGGTGGCGATTTACCTGATTATTACCGTGAAGCGCATGCGTAAAAATGGTCAGGTGCGCGTGGACACTGCGGTGGAAAGCGCTGAACCGCTGGCGATTACCGGCCGTCATAAACTGGTTCTGCTGACCTGCGCGGTGACGCTGATTCTGTTTATGGTCGGCACCGTGCAGCTGCATTGGGCCACCAATGAGATGTCGGCGATGTTTATCATCCTGTCGATTATGGTGGGTTTAATTGGTCGTTTGTCCGGTTCTGCGATTGCTAACACCTTCCTGTCCGGCTGCTCTCAACTGGTCAAAGGCGGCTTTATCGTCGGGATGGCAGGTGCGATTTCGGTGGTGCTGCAACAGGGCAATATCCTCGATCCGATTGTTGGCTTCCTGTCAGACTTGCTGGCACCGGTGCCGCCTGCGATTGCTGCCGTAGGGATGTTTGTCAGTGCCGCGCTGATGCACTTTGGCATTTCATCCGGTTCGGGCGAGTCTGCGCTTTTGATTCCGATCTTCTCACCGTTAGGCGATAACCTGGGCCTGACGCGTCAGGTCACGGTGCAAACGGTGTTGTTGGGCGAGGGGATTGTTAACTCCATCAGTCCGACCTCCGGCGTGCTGATGGCCGCGCTGGCCACCGCCAATATCTCGTTTGGCAAATGGCTTAAATTCGTGGCACCGGTCGTCGCCATCTGGTTTGCGATTTGCGTGGTGACGCTGCTGATTGGTGTGGCGATAAACTGGGGTCCGTTCTAAATATTTTCCCCTGACAAAAGGGATGGCCTGTTTGGCATCCCTTTTTCATCGCTGCTAATATTCCATTAGCGGTTGCAGCTCGAAAATAATGTGTTATGGTAACTGCACGATTAATTTACCGGAGTGAATGTCGCGGACCTGATAACAGGAACCAAGGTCTGTCACCAGATATCATAATGATGAATTCTGACTTATCTTTTTTCTCCACCTACAACACCCGCCTTCGTTACGCACGTCACTATCTGCAACAGTAATATTCTGCTTTTAAACTTTTACTGACAGCTGCATTTCATCTCTCTTCACTGCAGAGGGATATTCTCACGCCATTTGCTGGCATCGATCAAAATAATAAGGTTTTAAATTATGACCAGGAAAAATCTACTCGCGATTTCCCTCACTGCGTTAATCAGTTCACCGACACTGTTTGCTGCCGATTTGCCGGGTAAAGGTGTGACGGTCTCCCCGGTACAAAGTACTTTGCCGGAAGAGTCATTCCAGACGGGGCTGATTAACAGAGCGCTGGAAAAACTGGGCTACGAGGTTAAACCCACGGAAGAAGTGGATTACAACGTCGCTTACACCGCGATTGCTGCGGGCGATGCCACTTACATGGCGGTCAACTGGGAACCGCTGCAAAAAGATATGTACAACGCAGCAGGTGGGGATACAAAATTTTACCGCAAAGGCACCTATATCAGCGGTGCCGCGCAAGGTTATCTTATCGATAAGAAGACCGCTGACAAATATCACATTACCGATATATCCCAGCTGAAAGATCCGAAGCTGGCTAAACTTTTTGATGCTAACGGGGATGGCAAAGCCGACCTGGCGGGATGTAATCCAGGTTGGGTGTGTGGTCAGGTGATTAATGCACAAATTGATGCTTATGGTCTGAGTAATACGGTGCAGCAGAATCAGGGTAATTATTCTGCGATTATTGCCGATACGTTGACCCGCTATAAAGCGGGTAATCCGGTGCTCTATTTCACCTGGACGCCTTACTGGGTCAGTGACGAATTAAAACCGGGCAAAGATGTGGTCTGGTTAACGGTGCCACATTCTGTCACGCCGGGCTCGCAGAAAAATGAAGATACCACGCTGCCTAATGGCAAGAATTATGGCTTCAAACCGAATAATGAACATGTGGTGGCCAATAAAGCCTGGGCAGAAAAAAATCCAGCGGCTGCGAAACTGTTTGAGATCGTTAAACTGCCGCTAAGGGATGTTAATGCGCAGAACCAGCGGATGCATCAGGGAGAATCGTCCAGCGAAGACATTCAACGCCACGTGGATGGCTGGATTCATGCGCACCAGGCCATGTTTGATGGCTGGGTGAAGCAGGCCGCCGCCGCAGCGAAATAACGCCGTTAGCGTCTCCAGGCATCTGGTTCCCGCCCTGCAAAATTGCAGGGCGGGAAACCGTTTTACCGTACTTCATTCACATACATGAAGTGCTCGGTGCTGAAACGATGATGCGCCAGGATCACGGGGATCGCACTCTGGTCAAAAGACACTTCATCAATCACCATCACCGCGTGCGGCAATGCCAGCTCCAGCAATGTCGCATCTTCTTCGTTCGCCAACTGTGCCGTAATCTGCTCACGTACCGCTGCCACTCGCACATCGTAATGTTCGAACAGAAAGCGATAGAGCAGCGGCGGTAAGTGTTCTGCCGGAGGGAAATCAGGCAGACGCGCAGCAGGCAATATCAGCGTTTCATGCATGGCGGCAATGCCTTTGACCCGACGCGAACGTTTCAGGCGTATCACGTCATCTCCGGCGGCGATCTGCAGTTTTTCTGCTTCCCGCTCGTTAGCTTGACTCAACTGATAATCCAGCAGTGTCGTTTCTGAATGTAGTAATCCGCCGCTTTTATCGTGCAGGCGAAAATACTGGAAAAAGTGGCTCAGGTTGTGCAGCGGTGCCCAGCCAGTCACCACCGTGCCGGTCTTGCGACGGCGCATCAACATCCCTTCGGTGGTCAACGCCGCCAGCGCTTTACGTATTGTTCCCACCGACACGCCAAACTTTGCCGCCAGGCTGTTTTCACTCGGCAGGATTGTGCCCGCAGGTAGCTCACCCTGCAGGATCGATTCGCTGATATGGCGTTTCACCACTTCATACAACGGCGCGCCTTCTCCTTCGCTTAAGCGAGAGAATTGCGGCGTGCTGTCTGCGTCATAGTTTTTTTGCATGTTTCCGATTACCGATTGACCTGCGTCCTTGAATTGCATTATCTATAAACTATATAGAAATACAACAGACGATAATCCTATGTTGCAGAATTCTCGCCTTAACAGTGCGTTAGAGACCATTGCGGATGACACCGCACAGATAACTGACGATATGCAGCGCATGCTGGCCGTGGATACCTGTTTTCCACCGGGCAATGGCTATGGGCAATTTGCCGATCTGATGACGCAGTTGTTAACGCCAATGCACTTTAGCTTTGAGCGTGTTTCAGTGCCGGAGGATCTCTGGCAAGCGCCCGATGGCAGCGCATCCGGCGAGCGAGTGAATTTGCTGGCAACGCTTAACTGTGGCGCGGCCGAAAACTGCAATCTCTACTTTCACACCGATACGGTGCCTGCGGGAGATGGCTGGCGATTTCCTCCGCTGGCACTGACAGTGGCCGAAGGTAAGTTGTTTGGGCGCGGCGCGGCGGACATGAAAGGGACGATCGTGGCGGCGATGGCGGCGATCCGTGCAGCGCAGGCCTGCAATCTGCCGCTGCGTTTCAATCCGGTCTTTCTGCTTTGTACCGATGAAGAGGGCGGGTTGTATCCCGGTATTCGTTACCTCGCGGAACAGAAGCGCTTCGCTGGGCATCTGTTGAGCTTCAACGGTGGCGCAGTGCCACGCATCTGGGCGGGCTGCTTTGGCAGTATCGATCTCAAAATCATTATTACCGGGCGTTCCGCGCATTCTGGCGATCCGCTGCATGGCATCAACGCCATCGAAGCTGCGCTGCCGCTGATGAACGCGCTTTATCAACTGAAAGGCGAAGTGGAACGGCGCACCTCGGCAATGCCTGCGCCGCCGCATTATCAGGACAAACCGCTGACCTCACTGTTGACGCTGGCTGCCGCACAGGGTGGCAGCAAAGGCTCAACCATCCCCGAACGTTTCGAACTGCTGATCAATCGACGTTATGCCCCGGAAGAGGCGTTTGACAACGTCTGGCAGGAGTTGACCCACTGCATCCAAAAAGCGATGCAAGGCAGCCCAGCGCTTGATGTCAGCGTGCAAATGATTGGTCATCTGGCCCCGGTGGCCAATCCTGATGGCCCGCACTGGCCACGCTGGCAGGCCGCACTGAGTCAGGGATTTGGTTTTAAAGCGGAGGAGTTTAAACCCTGGGGATCCTCAACCAGTTCGGATATGGGTTGGGTTCAGCAGGCCGGTATTCAGGAAATTCTCTTGGGCGGATTAGCCCGCCCCGATAACCGCATTCATGCCGCCGATGAGTTCACAACGATGGCAGATGTTATAGCACTTTCGCAGTCCATTCTGGCGTATCTCGCCGATGAGTTTCAGCCAACCCAGGGTATTTAACAAACTAACGAGGAAGAGAAGATGTGCGCGATGAAAGGGTTAAACCGCAGACAGTTTATTGCCAGCTCTACCGCTCTGACCAGTGCGGCGATGCTGCCCTGGTCGTTCTCGGCCCATGCCGCAGCGGTGGCCAGCGCGACGCCGGGCGGCACGCCACGTAAAGGCGGCGTGTTACGTATTAGTGTCGATCAGGCGGTCAGCGTGCTGAATCCGCATCAGGTGCGCGTCAATCCCGAGTATCTGGTCGCGGAGTTGTTGTACAGCGGCTTAACGCGTTTGACTCAGGAGATGAAGGCCGAAGCGGATTTGGCGCAATCCTGGCAGGCGAGTGCTGATTTGAAGCAGTGGACCTTCACCCTGCGTCCAAACCTCAAGTTCAGTGACGGCACGGCCTTAACCTCAGCAGATGTGGTGGCCAGTTTGCAGGCGCTGCTGGATCCAAAGAATGCTTCTCCGGCCCTGCATAACATCGGTCCGATCAAAGCGGTGAGTGCCAAAGATGCCAACACCGTGCTGATCGAAACCGATGCCCCTTACGCTGACCTGCCGGTGATGCTGGCCTATCCCGATGCCAAAATCATTCCCGCCAGCATTGCGCAGGGTCAGTACGACAAACTCACCAAAGCCTCGCTCGGTGCCGGTCCGTTCCAGCTGGTCTCTTACGATCCTGAACGCAAAATTGTGGTGAAGCGCAACCCGCATTACTACGATCCGGCGCGCCCGTATCTGGATGGCGTGGAAGTGGTGGTCTATCCCGATGGCATCGCGGAAAGCTCGGCCCTTATCTCCGGCGATACCGACTTGATGCTAAGCGCACAGTCGAGTGAGTTTGCCCGCCTTTCTAAATCGTCTGGCGTGTTGCCGCTGCGCGTGGCCTCGGGTCAGTTCCTGAATGTGAACATGGGCTGCGATCAGAAGCCTTTTAACGATGTGCGCGTGCGTCAGGCGCTGGCACTGTGCGTGGATCGTCAGGCGTCAGTCGATTTCGTGGCGGATGGTTTGGGTTCAGCCGGCAACGATACGCCAATCAACGCTTCTTACCCTTACTTCGCCAATCTGGCGAAAAAAGCGGTGGATTACAGCAAAGCCAAGGCGTTACTGGCGGATGCGGGATATCCCAACGGCCTCGATTTGACGCTGATTGCCTCGGATAAACCGGCTACTCGCACTCAGTTGGGTATTGCGCTACGTGAGATGGCCAAGCAGGGCGGCTTCCGCATTGATGTGCAGACCATGGCGCACAGCACTTATCTCGATCAGGTATGGAAAAAAGGCAACTTCTACGTCGGCTTCTACAACATGCAACCGACGCCGGATGCGGTGTTCTCGCTGCTGTATACCTCGACCGCATCATGGAACGAAACCCGCTGGAACAACGCCGATTTCGATAGCGCGGTCAACGCTGCCCGTGAAACCAACGATGATGCCCAGCGCACCACGCTGTACGGTAAAGCACAACAGTTGATGCATGACGAAGTGCCTTCGCTGATTCCGACCTTCTTCGATTTGCTGGCTGCCAGCCGTGATTACGTCGGCGGCTATCATCTGCATCCGCGTGGTGCCGTGTTCCGTCTCGACCATACCTGGTTAACTGACAAAGCGCCTAAGCGTGCAGTATAAGGAGCGACCGTGACAGCCAGTTATCTGCTTAAACGCCTGCTGCTAATGATCTACACCTTGCTGGTGGTGTCATTGCTGGTCTTTGGCATCACGCAGCTGTTGCCAGCGGACGCCGCTGTCACCTTGCTGGGCCAAAACGCCACGCCAGAGGCACTCGCCGCGGTGCGCGAACGACTGGGATTGGATGCGCCAGCATGGTTGCAGTATTGGCATTGGC
This sequence comes from Erwinia sp. S63, assembly GCF_016625195.1. GTDB lineage: Bacteria > Pseudomonadota > Gammaproteobacteria > Enterobacterales > Enterobacteriaceae > Pantoea. The sequence goes on along the minus strand of NZ_JACVUP010000003.1, from coordinate 61,759 downwards.
TGAGCCAGGCGTTGCAGGGCAATTTTGGTGTGTCGATGCGCAATGGGCTCGAAGTGGGGCCGACCTTGTTGACCGCGCTGTCGCGATCGCTGTTGCTGGCGGTGTGTGCACTGTTGCTGATGCTGGTGATCGCTATTCCGCTGGGTATCTGGGCGGCAGTACGTCGCGGCAAAACCGCCGATGTGCTGGTCAGCGTCATCTCCTACATCGGTATCTCCTTCCCCGAGTTTGTCACTGCCACGCTGGTGCTGCTGCTGTTTGCTGATGTCTGGCAGATTCTGCCCGCCACCGGTTATGTGCCGCTGAGTGAAAACTTCATCAGCGGCGTACAGCACCTTATCCTGCCGTCAATCACCGTGGCGCTGATCCTGGTGGCACACGTCTCGCGCATGGTGCGTTCGGAGATGGTGGATGTGCTGCATACCGACTACATCCGCGCCGCCTGGCTGAAAGGCCTGTCGCGCCGCCGCATTCTCTGGCGTCACGCGCTGCGCAATGGCTTGTTGCCGACCATCACCATTGTGGCGTTGGATGTCGGTTACCTGCTGGGCGGTATTGTGGTGGTGGAGGAGATCTTCGCTATTCCCGGTATTGGACGTGAACTGATTGTCGCCGTTCAGGCGCGCGATTTGCCCACCATTCAGGCCGGTGTGATGATTCTCGCCGCGACCTATTCGGTGGTGAATTTCCTCGCCGATTTGGCCTATGTGGTTCTGGATAAGCGGATTTCCTATGCCTGATATTTTAAAACGTTTACTGCGTTCACCACAGGGCGCGGTCGGGGTGCTGATTATTCTGCTGTCGCTGCTGATGGTGGTCGGTGGCGCGCATGTCGCGCCCTTTGATCCCGAGTCAATCTCGATTCTGACGCGTTACAAACCGCCTAGTGCAGAACACTGGTTTGGCACCGATCAAATGGGCCGCGACATCTTCAGCCGCGTGATGGTCGGCGCACGCTCCACCATCGTGCTGTCACTGCTGGCAACCGCATTGGCCATGGTGATTGGCTCAGTAGTGGGCACCGCCAGCGCCTATCTGGGCGGCAAGTTTGATGAATTTATGATGCGCACTATGGATGCGGTGATGGCGATCCCCAGCCTGCTGTTTGCTTTGCTGATTGTCAGCACCCTGGGTCAGAGCAGTATGAATGCGGTGCTGGCGATCACCATCGCGTTTGTGCCGGGCATGGTGCGAATCTCACGCAGCGTGGCGCTGGCGGCGCGGCAGCAGGATTACATCAATGCAGCGATTGCCCGTGGTGAAGCCGGGCACTACATCATCCTGCGTGAAATGCTGCCGAATATCCTGGCACCGATCATCGTGGAAGCCACCATCCGCGTCGCCTTCGCCATCATGCTGTTTGCCACCCTGAGTTTCCTCGGTTTAGGTGCACAGCCGCCCGAACCGGAATGGGGCCTGATGGTCTCCGAGGCTCGTACCTATTTCTTCACCGCGCCGTGGATGATGATGATTCCGGGCCTGGCGATTGCGCTGGTGGCGATTGGTTTTAACTTACTGGGCGACGGTCTGCGGGACGTGCTCAATCCAAGGAGCCACTGATGAGCGTGAAGCCTGCACCGGTACTGTCGGTGGAAAATTACAGCCTTGATTACGCGTTACAAAGCGGTGAGTCACTGCCGGTGCTGCGCGATATCACCCTGAACGTGATGCCCGGCGAGGTACTGGGTTTAGTTGGAGAATCCGGCTCCGGTAAAACCACGCTCGGCTGGGCGATCATGCGCTGGCTGGCGAGCAATGCGCAGGAAAAATGGGGCGATATTCGTCTCAACGGCGACAGCTTGCTGACCTTACCCGCCCCAAAACTGATGGCCTTGCGTGGCGCGAAGCTGGGGATGATTTTTCAGGACCCAAGCGCCTCCCTTAATCCCACCCTCACGCTGGGCGAGCAGGTGACAGAAGTGCTACGGCGTCATCGCGGCTTAACGGCACGTGAAGCGCAGGAATTGGGCGAGTCGCTGTTACATGACGTCGAGCTCAAGCATCCGGCACGCATGATGCGCCGTTATCCGCATCAGGTTTCCGGGGGTGAGAAGCAGCGCATCTTAATCGCCACGGCGTTCGCCTGTCAGCCGGACTGCATGATCTTCGATGAACCGACCACCGCGCTGGATGTGATCAGCTCGGCGCAGATCCTCGATCTCTATGAACGTCTGCGTGAAGAGACGGGGGTGGCCTCACTGTATATTTCCCACGATCTGGCGCTAGTGGCGAAAGTCGCCGATCGCGTTTGCGTGCTGGAGAAAGGGCGGATTGTGGAGCAGGCCGACACGCAGAGCCTGTTTAGCGCACCGCAAAACAGCTACACCCGCAAATTGATCTCAGCAGTGCCAAATCCGCAACAGCGTCTGGTGCAAGATGCCGCCGGATCGCAGCCGCTGCTGACGCTGGACGCGCTCACCATCGATTACGGCCAGCAAGGTTTTGTCGACCGCTTGCTCAAGCGTGAAGCCAATACCACGCGAGCGGCCAACGCGGTCTCGCTCACCGTGCATCAGGGCGAAATCCTTGGCGTGGTGGGCGAGTCAGGTTCGGGGAAATCCTCTCTGGGCAAAGCGATCACCGGTTTGGTGCCGTTTAGCGGTGAGATCGACTTCTGCGGCTATGCGCTGCAAGGCCGCGCGCAAATGGATAAAGAGTATCGCCGCCGGGTGCAGATGATCTTTCAACATCCGGACGCCTCGCTGAATCCGCGCATGACCATCGGCGAAATCATCGCGCGCCCGCTGCGCTTATACGGTTTGCCAGCGGGAGAAACGGAAGCCCAGGCTGTCGCGCGCTTGCTGGAAGAGGTGCGGCTTCCGGCCGAATTTGCTTCCCGCTATCCGCACGCGCTGTCCGGTGGTCAGAAACAGCGTGTTGCTATCGCACGTGCTTTTGCCAATCCACCGGATTTGGTGATTTGCGATGAGATTACCGCCGCGCTGGATGTGTCGGTGCAGGCCACCATTATTGAACTGCTGCTTGAGCTGCGCCGCCGCTACGGCACCGCCTATCTGTTTATCACCCACGACCTCAACCTGATACGTCAAATCGCCCATCGCGTGGCGGTAATGTATCGCGGCGATGTGGTGGAAGTGCTGCCCGGCGAGAATATGAGCGCGCTGGCGCAGCACCCTTATACCCGCGCACTGCTTGACGCGGTGCACGTTCCCGACTTATCCCAATCCGTTGCTTAACGAGAAACGCATGAATCCTGAACAGTTAATTCATCATATCGATCGCGAGTTCTGCCTCTCTTTTCTGGCAAAAATGGTGCAGCACAAAAGCTACAGCGCCACCGACGGCGAGCGTGAGTTAGCCCGCTATATGGCTGAACAGATGGCACAGTTGGGCCTCGAAACCGAACTGCAAAAAGTCCCGGGCGACCGTCTCAATGCCATCGGCCGCCTGGCGGGCAGCGGCGGCGGCAACAGCCTGCTGTTCAACGGCCATCTGGACACCAATCCGGTGACCGAAGGCTGGACGGTGGATCCCTGGGCGGGAAAAATTGACGACCAGTTCATTTACGGCATTGGCGTCTCCAATATGAAAGCGGGCGATGCGGCCTACTTCTGTGCGCTGAAAACGCTGATTGATGCCGGTGTGAAACTGAAAGGTGATGTGATTCTGACCTACGTGGTGGGCGAATTGCAGGGCGGTATCGGCACGCTGGCGGCAATAGAACAGGGCGTGCGCGCTGACTATTTTATCAATGCGGAACCCACTGATCTCCAGGCGCTGACCATGCACGCCGGTTCGCTGATGTTCACCATTGAACTCACCGGAGATACCCGCCATCTGTCGAAACGCGAAGAAGCCGTCGATGCGATTAACGCCGCCGTCGAGCTGATTCCGCAGATTAACGGCATGGTGTTCAGCGGCGCAAAAAGCGATGAACATCTGAAAATTAACCGTGGGCACATCGGCACCGTGCACGGCGCGCTGGGACGCGATCTGGAAGAGTGGCGTCCGCCCCAGGTGGCCGACTTTGTGCGTCTGAAAGGATCGGCTCGCTTCGCGCCGGGCCAAACTGTCGAGGGCGTGTTAGCAGACCTGCAAGCGCTGCTGGATACGCTGTGCCAGCGCTTCCCCGGCCTTAAAGCCGAGCTGTTTGATGACGGCATTCGCGATAAGCCCACCATGTTGCCATTCGAAGTGTCGCCGGAGTCGCCAATTGTCAAAGCGGTGAATCGTGGTTGGAAAACCGTGCGTGGCACCGAACAGCCAACCGGTGTGATCACGCCACCGGCCTTCTTTGGTACTGATGCTGCACACCTGTACCAGCATGCGGGCATGGAAGGCATCGTGTGTGGTCCGGGCGGTAAATACAATACCATGCCGGATGAGCGCGTCGAGATAACCGAATTCCTTGATATGGTGCGCATTTATCTGCTCGCGATTCTGGAGATCTGCCAGCCGGTCGAGGGCGCATAATGAACGCTGCGGCGCTGAGTCGCCTGCGTGCCACGATGCAGCAGGCCAATGTGGACGTAATGATCATCGATCATGGTGAACTGCTGGCCTGGCTGACCGGTTATACCGTGTCGGAAACCTTGTATCGCGCTTGTCTGGTGCCGCTTACCGGCGATCCCTGGATGGTGCTGCGCCAGTTGGATGAAGCGCCCTGTCGGGCGCAATCTCCTGCGCTGACGGTAGAAAGCTATCGTGACGATGAGGACCCGTGGTTTGCGGTGGCGCACAGTCTGGCTCGACGCGGCTTTCAACGAGCGCGATTGGGCGCGGATTACACCTCTTATGGCATGACGGTGCACAGCTGGCAGCAGCTGTCGCGCCATTTGCCTGACGTGCAGTGGTGCGATTTAACCGGCGTGAGCGATCGGCTGCGCAGCGTGAAATTTCCGGCGGAGCTGGAAGCGTTGCGTCAGGCCTCCGCTATAGCGGATAGCACGCTGGAAACGATCGGCAAAGCCGTGCTGGGCGGATGGCGCGTGCGCGATGTCGCTGCGCTGGCAGCGGGTGAGTTTTTGCGTCTGGGAGCGGACACCGGAGAAACCGGGCCGATTGTGATTGCCAGCGGCGACAACGGGTTTCTCCATGCCAGCGGCCACGAGCAGCGTTTACAGCGTGGTGATGTGCTGCACGTTGAGCTGATCCCCAAAGTGAAACACTACAGCGCGCGCCTGATGCGTCCGTTAATTATGGGCGAGATTTCCGCCCAGCGCGCTGAGCTGTCGCAGCAGCTCATCGCGATACAGGATGAACAGTTCAAGGCCATGAAACCCGGCGTCAGCGCACGGGAAGTGGATGCGATTGTACGCGATGGGTTATTGCGCCATGGACTTCGTGCGGATTACCCCAACATCACCGGCTATGCGTTGGGGTTATATACGCGCACCCCACGCCCGAGTGATTTTTCCTGTAGCTTCCATGCCAAAGCGGAGTGGTTACTGGAGGAGGATATGGTGTTCCATATGTATACTTCCGCGCAAAGTCTGGCGTTCAGCGAAACCGTTCGCGTGACACCGCAGGGTGCAGAGCGGCTGACAATGCTGCCGCGCCAGCTATTATCATTGCCAGAACATTGATCAACAGGATGAAGGATGACGCAGGACATTTTACTCACTGATTTAGCCGCTAGCTTTCCGACGTTGGCTTTTGATCTGAAATACGCCACGACCAATAACATCACCGGTTACGCCATTTATCGCGAAGCGCGGGCTCTGCTGCATCCAACAGCCGCGCGCGCGTTGCAAAAAAGTGTTGAGGTCGCCCGACTGGCTGGCTTCACCTTGTTGATTTTCGATGCTTATCGCCCGCAGCAGGCGCAGTGGCATCTGTGGGATGCCTGCCCGGATGCCGACTACGTGGTGCCGCCTGCAATCGGCTCGAATCACAGCCGTGGCGTGGCAATTGATCTGACGTTAGTGGATGACGCGGGCAAGGTGCTGGAGATGGGCACCGCCTTTGATGCGATGGAAGATCTTTCGCATCCGTTCCATCCCGATGTACCGCCACAGGCACAGCGCCATCGTTTGATGCTCAATGCGATTATGCTGGCAGGCGGTTTTGTCGGTATGTCAACCGAGTGGTGGCATTTTGAGTTACCGGATGCGCAGCGCTATCCGTTGCTGGAAGATCGCTTTGGCTGCGTGGCGCGATAACCCTCACTCTCGTCGGCAGGGATGGGTCGTCCGCTCAGCTATGGTGACCCTTTTGGGTTTGAATAGCAGATAACTCGCCAGAGCCAGACCGTTCACACCCAGCGCGCCATAGGTCAGCACGGCGGAAAAACCGTCAGCCAGCACTTGCGAGGCGATAGCGCGGCTAAGCGAAACTTCAGCGCCAGCCGCTATGCGCTCTGCGAGCGCAACCACATCGTTGGAGGCAGGAATCCGTTGCCGCAGACTGGCGGCGATCACTGCCACCAGCAGGCTGCCCATCAGGGCGATGTTGATCGCCAGCGTGATTAAACGTGCACTGATATCAATCCCGGAAGCCATGCCTACCCGATTAGCGGCAACGGAACCGGTGGTGGTGTTGGTCACCGGCGTATTGGTGAGTCCCAACGCCGTTCCCGCCAGCAGGGCGCCGGGCAGCAAACTCAGTTGGTATGTAATGGCCAGTTTCATCAGCACGAACCCCAAACCGATCGAAAATAACCCGAGGGGAATGACGCGGGCAGCGCCAAATCGCAGCACCAGTTTTTCCCCTATCGGCGGCATCATTAAGGTGGGCAAGGTATAGGCAAGCAGGGCAAAGCCGGTATCCATACTGCTGAATCCAAGCCCGCTCTGGTAATAAACCGGCAAGTAGATCATCAGCGGCCAGAAACTGAAGTTCATGCCAATCGAACCCATCAAGGCCCCCGAGAAGGAGCGAATGCGGAACACCGAGAAATCAAACATCGGATGCGGATGGCGCTTCTCCGTGCGGATAAACACCACCGCGCTGGTCAGGATCACCAGCATGATCAGCCGAGCTTCAAGACTGCGCCAACCGATGCTGCCACCCTGGGTGATAAGATAGGTCACGCCGACCACGCAAATGGTGAGTGTGATCAACCCAACCAGATCGAGTTTGTTGCCCTGGCTATGGTGGGACTCATCCACATTTTTCAGCGCCAGCACGAATGTCAGTAGCGCGATAAAGCCGTGCACCAAAAACACCCATTGCCAGCTTAAAACCGCCACCAGCAACCCGCCGATGATAGGACCGAAACCGAGGCCAAAGCCAAAGGTTATCCCCCATGCGGCAAAAGCCTGGCTGCGGGGTTTTCCCTGCGGGAACTGGTGCGACAGGATGGCGATCAGGCAGGTTAACATCGCGCCGCCGCTCAGCCCCTGCAGGAAGCGTCCGACGATCAGCCACAACGCACTCCCGGCCAGCCCACAGATAATCGATGTCAGGCCGAAACCGATAATGCTGATGAGAAAGATGCGTTTGCGGCCATAGTTATCCGCTAGCGTGCCGGTTGCCATCAAAACGGCGGTGCAGGCTAGCGTATAGGCATTCATGATCCACTGCAGATCGTGAAAATTCGCCTGCATCTCCTGTTCCAGTACCGGCAAAATCACCGGCACGCTGGAGATTTCCAGCCCCGACATCAACGCGGCTAAGCACACCGCCATCAGCGCCAATATATTCTTCATCCTGAATTCCTGCGTAACGTTAAGAGCGTGCCAGCATGGAAGATTGACGTGACGGTGGAAATCCATGCCGATGCCAGATATCGTCAAGATCGTGCCAACATCATGGACAAGGCTTACATGCAAATTACCTCTTCTCTGCGTTCCCATTCTGCTGCACCGAAAAACCGGCGGCTGGTGCTTCTGGCGTATGAGTGCCTCTGCACATTTGAGTTCGGTATTGCCGTTGAGGCCTTTGGTCGCGCAGATGAAGTGCTTGGCCATCCACTGTATGACCTGAGCGTGGCGTCGGTGGAAGAGGGCGTGTTTGGTGCGCAGGGCGGTGTGCGCCTGGTGGTGGATGGCGGGCTTGAGTTACTGGACGACGCCGGAACCATCGTCATCCCGGGCTGGCGCAGCGTGACGGCTCCGGCCTCTGATGCGTTAATCGCGGCGTTACAAAAAGCCCATCAAAATGGCGCGCGGATTGTTTCGATCTGCGCCGGAAGCTTTGTACTGGGTGAAGCAGGGCTGTTAAACGGAAAACGTGCCACCGCCCACTGGAATAGCACCGAGATCCTCGCTGAGAGATTTCCGCAGGTGCAGGTGGAACATGGCATGATTTACGTGGATGAAGGCAGCATCATCACCTCGGCGGGCGGTGCAGCAGGTGTCGATTTATGTTTGCATCTGATTCGACGCGATTACGGCATCGATGTCGCCAATCGTACCGCGCGCAGAATGGTGACGCCGCCGCTACGAGAAGGCAGCCAGGCGCAGTTGATCCAACAACCTGTTCCACAACGCCGCAGCAATAGCCTCGCGCCCCTGCTGGACGATTTGCGTAATAATTTGAACGCGCCGATGGTGATCGAGCAGTTGGCGCGGCAAGCAGGTATGAGCCGTCGCACCTTTATTCGTCGCTTTCATGAGGCCACCGGTACCTCGCCGGGCGAGTGGTTGCTCGGCATTCGGCTGGAAAAGGCCTGCGCAATGCTGGAAAACAACGGGCTCAGTATTGATCAGGTCGCTGAGCTGGCGGGGTTTGGTTCTCCCGAAGCGCTGCGCCATCACTTCAGACAACGCTTTAACACGACGCCGACCAAATGGCGCAAGGCGTTCAATGAGCGTGAAGTCATGGGCTGAGTGTTCTTCAGCCTGAGGTTCTCCGAAGCTGCCATAAAAACCAGGGTGCACCGATAAATGCGGTCAACAGCCCGGCGGAGACCGGCCATGGCCAGGCGATGTTGCGCCCCAACCAGTCGGCTAACACCATCAACAATCCTCCCATCAACGCGGCGGCGCACAGCTGATGACGCAGTAGATTGGCGCCCATTGCTTTGGCGCATTGCGGTGCCAGCAATCCGATAAAACTCAGCGGGCCGACCAGCAGTGTGCCGGCTGCGGTGAGCAGGGCCGTGAGCAGCAGAATCAACAAATTCGTGCGGCGCAAGGCGATGCCCAATGACTGAGCGGTCGGCTGCCCTAATCCTAAAAGCGTTAACCAGCGTTGCATCATCAATGCCAGCGGACACAACACCATCGCGGTAACCATCGCACCGATGGCCATGCTTGCATCAATGTTGGCGGTCGAACCGGTACTCCAGTTCAATAGCATCAGGGCACGCGGGTCGCCACTCAGCATCAGTATCATATTAAGCGCGCTGGCGAGGCTGGTAAGGCTCAAACCAATCAGCACCATCTTCTGCGGGTTAAACCCACTGCGCGCGCCAAACAAAAACAGCAACAGCATGGCGATCAGGCTGCCGACCACCGCAGCGGGCAACATAAACGTCAGAGGCCAGGAGGTGAACAACACGGTCAATAACACCGCGAGGGCCGCGCCACTGCTGATGCCGGTCAGCTCCGGGCTCGCCATCACATTGCCGGTTAAGCGTTGAATCAGTACGCCCGCACACGCCAGCATCATCCCTGCGCAGAGCGCACCGCTGATTCTCGGCCAGCGCCAGACCAGCAGCTGTGAGGTGATTGCGCCTGGCGGCGCACGGTTGAGCCAGAGTGACGCAGGCACAACCAACAGCAAAAGCAGCAACAGGATGGTCAGTTGACGAGTGTTGAAACGCGGTGTGGCGCTAAACCGCGTTTGCCCGGTCGGCAGATGTGTGGCGCGTTGCCGCATCAGCAGCATCAATAACAACGGTGCACTTAACAGTGCCGTCACGGCGCCGGATGGAATGTCGCCCGCCGCTGGGGAGAAGCGTAATGCGAGCTGATCGACCAGTAGCAGTAAGGTTGCACCGGTGAACATGCTGGCGATCAGCTGCTGTGGGAAGCGGCGCAGGCCGCAGGCTTTAACCATCGCCGGGGCCGCCAGCCCGATAAAACTGATAATCCCCACCTGGCTGGTGATCATCGCACTCAGAAATACCGCCACGCCCAGCGCCATAAAGCGTACCTGCACAGTGGCCAGGCCCAACGCACGGGCATTTTGCTCGGATAATCCCAGCACCGTCAGCGGCCTGACCAGCAGCAGGCTGGCGAGCAGAGCACAAGCTAAAGTCACCGCCAGTACCAGGCTGCTGCTCCAGCCGCTCTGCGTCAGTGTCCCGGCCTGCCAGCTAAACAGATCGCTGAGGTAATCGTGGTTGAACAGCACCAATAGCGTGTTCAGCGCGTTGCCGTACAGGCTGAGAACCATGCCAACCAGAATGACGCTCAGTGGCGCGAATCGGCGACCTGCGGTGAGCGCCATCAGGATCAAAATAGCCACCATCGATCCGATCAGCGCCAGCAACGGTAAACCGATAACCAGCAGGCCGGGCGCGAACACCAGCGCGGCGGACATCGCCAGATTGGCACCGGCAGCCACGCCCAGTGTTCCCGGTTCAGCCAGCGGATTTTGCAGCACCTGCTGAAACAACAAACCGGCCAACGCCAGGCCCGCGCCGCACAACAGGCTGACAGCGATGCGCGGCAGAAAGCTTTGCTCAACCAGCAGCGATGATAGTGAGGTGGGGTAGCGAGCCAGTAGCGCAGTGTAATTGACCGTGACCAGCGTGAGTGCCGCAATAAAAGCGGTGCACAGCAGCACCATGGCGCTTATCGGTTTCATGATGCGATTTCCAGTACGCGAGTGATATCGTCCGCCAGCCCAAGCGCCGTCGCGAGACTGCCAAACGGGAAGAAATGATCCAAACGAGTGACACGCCCTTGCGCCACCATCGGCAAGTGGTGCCATAAACCGTTCGGCTGCCTGGCGCGCATCAAACGTGTCATCGCCGTGGGTAACTCGGTATAAAAAAGCCAGTCGCAGGGGAGATCGGCCAGTTCCTCTATGCGCACTCGTGCGACGTGCGCAGCGTTAACTGATTTTTGCCAGGCGTTCATCAAACCGAGCTGGAGTAACACCGCATCGGCTAGACTGCCGTTGCCGTAAAGCGTCGCGTACTTGCCATCCTGATCCAGCACCATCACCAGTACGCGCTTGTGTTGAGGGTTAACCAGGCGCTGGCGATAAGTGTCCATTGTCGTATCGACCTGTTGCAGCCACTGTGTCGCTTGAAAGGTAACTTCCAGACGTGCGCCCAGTTGCCCGGTCCAGTCATGCAGGGCTTGCCATAAATCACCAGACGTCGCAAACGCGGTGACGGTTTCTACCGGGGCGATGGCCGCCATTTTGGTCATAACGGCGGCGGGGAGTGCATCGCTGATAATCAGTGCAGGGCGCAGCGCCGCGAGCATTTCCAGATTGGGCTCCCAGAAAGGCCCGATATCCTGCACGCTGTCAGGTAACAGCGGGCGCGGAATGCGTTGGCGAAAATAGTGGCTATCGGATATCGCCAGCGGCGTGACGCCCAGGCTTAGCAGCGTTTCCGCTGCCGCCCAGTTGATCGCCACAATACGCTGGCGATCGGGAATGACCTGGCTCGCACGTGCCGCGATGGGCAGCACGACGAGCATTTTCAGGCAGGTACGACGACTGATATTGAACATCAGAAGTTCAGCTTCAGCGAGCCTATAAAGGTGCGTTCCTGGCCAGGATAGCAGCTGGTGTCACCATCACAGGTGCCGACGTAGTGATGATCAAACAGGTTTTGTACGTTGAATCCGACCTGAATATTTCTGTTCACCTGATATTTCACGCCCGCATCCACCAGGGTGAAGTTCTTTACCGGAATGGTGTTGGTGTTGTCGCCGTACATGCTGCCGATATAGCGCACGCCGGTGCTGAGCAACAGCCCATCGAACATGCCCTGATGGAAGCCATAGTTTAGCCATGCCGATGCCATGTTTTTCGGCACGTTAGCCTGCTGCTTGCCCTGATCACCATTGTTGCTTTTGCTGATCTCGGCATCGGTGTAGGTGTAGGAAGCGAGTACATCAAGGTTAGACGTCAGCTGTGCCTGAGTTTCCCACTCGATGCCGCGTGAGTGCACTTCACCCGATGCCACCTGATAACCCGTGGCGAGGCCATCGACGATTTCATTGGTGAGCACGTTGGATTTGGTGATATCAAACGCGGCCAGTGTCATCAGCAGATTGCTGTCCGGCTGATATTTCACCCCAATCTCATACTGATGCGCCTTGCTTGGGTCGAAGGTGCGGTTCTGGCTGTCGGTACCGCTGTTGGGCACGAATGACTCGGCGTAGCTGATGTACGGCGCCAATCCGTTGCCGACCAGATAAGTTAATCCCGCGCGCCCCGTCCAGGCATCTTTGTCCACCCATGAGCTGCTGCCACTGAGGTTGTTCTGCGTGCGCATGCTGATATCGTCATGACGACCGCCGAGCGTTACCAGCCATTGATCGGTCAGATGGATCTGATCCTGCATGTACACACCCAACTGGGCGGTGGTTTGATCGTTGTTATTCACTGCGTTAGTGGGATCGGCAATATCCAGACCGTAAACCGGATTGGTGATACTCAGCGCGGGCGCAACGGCGCTAAAGCGCTTGGCGTTGGCATCCAGCCAGCTGTAATCCACCCCGGCCAGCAGCGTGTGTGCGACTGATGCCGTGTTGAAATCCATCTGCAACTGGTTATCGATGTTGAAGGCTTTCATATGCTCATCAAAACGAATGGCGTTGCGTGACACGGTGTTGGTGGTGAAGTCCGGATCGCCTGCAAGCAGGTTGTTCAGAATGGTATCGGTTTGACCATAACGCAGGTTCTGGCGGAACTTAATGCCCTCTGAAAGCTGCTGGCTGAACTCATAGCCTACGCTGTACTGCTCCTGGCGGAAGCGGTTGTAGTTGTAATCGCCCAGCAGCGTGTCGGTGGTTTTATTGCCTGGATTGGTCAATACCGCCACGGTGCCGCCGGAGGTATCGCGCAGGTAATCCGCACGCAGCGTCAGGCTGGTATCGGCGGAGGGAAGCCAGGTTAAAGTTGGTGCGAGGTACAGGCGGTTATCTTCGACATGCGGGCCATCGCGATACTGGAACTGAGTATCGCTGTCACGCGCCAGGCCGACCACGCGATACAGCCATTGACCTTCATCATCGAGCTTATCGCTCATATCAAACTGCGCCTGGCGGCGGTTGAAGTTACCCAGTTGGACTTCCACTTCATGCACGCCGCGCGCATCAGGCATTTTGCTGACGCGGTTCACGATCCCGCCGGCATCACCCAAGCCAAACAGGGTTGAAGAGGGGCCGCGTACAATATCAATACGTTCCAGCGCATAAGGCTCGGTGCGGAAATAGCTATAACTGTTGTTGAGCTGACGCAGGCCGTCGCGGTAGTCGTTGGTGGTCAGGGCGTTAAAGCCACGGATGTAGATCCAGTCATAACCTTTAGGATCGACACCATAGGTTTCGGTTTTCACTCCCGGCACATAACGCAACGCTTCGGTGACACTCTGGACATTCTGGCGGTCCAATTGCTGACGCGTGATCACTGAGACCGACTGGGGCACTTCAAGCAGAGGTGTGTCTGTTTTAGTGGCGCTGGTGGTTTGTTGCGGTACGGCGGAAGAGTTGCTCGGGGTTTTCGTTACCGTCAGCGTATCTTCGCCTGCTGCCGAAGGCGTGACGGAGACGGTGTCACCATTCTGCGTCCACTCCAGTCCACTTCCTGCCAACAGTTGCCCCAGCGCGCTGTTCAGCGTCATCGAGCCTTTCACTGCCGGTGCGGTTTTATTGGCGAGGGATGCCGGTGCAGCAATCAGCTGCACGTTGGCCTGTCTGGCTAACTGGTTGAGTGAGGTCGCCAGTGGTTGCGAGGGCAGTGACAGTGACAGCGTAGCCGCGGCGAAAACGCCGGAAGCGGGCAACGCCACCGCCAGCGCGACGGCAATATGCGAAGGTCGAAATGCACGTAGAACAGAAAAACCAGCCATTCATGATCCCCAGAGATAAGATAAATAATAATCATTCTCTTCTGAAGACGGCGCGCAGGGTCAAACCCTGACGTCGATTTTAATTATTTTTTAACGTCATGCCGGTTGCGACCACAGTGTTTTGATTTTTAATGCTTTTTATTTTAACCGGCAGGACGCGCGGCAATGCGATAGCAAAGCTATCCACCCGATCGGTATCAAAACTGCCGCTGATGCGCAGTGCGGCAACAGCTGGGGAATTCAGCTTGAGCGAAACATCGCCGTAGCGGGCGAACTCTGCCAGTGCCATATCCAGCCGCGTGTCATCCAGCACGATACGGTCATCACGCCAGGCGGCGATGCTCTCTTCGGGCAGTGTGGAACGAGAAATCAATCGTCCCTCGGCATCGGTGAGCGATCGTTCCGAAGCGTGTAGCACACTGATATGCCGCTGCGCCTGTGGCAAGTGCAGATGCTGCATTGCCCGCCACCAGCGGTTCTCCCAGCTGCCGCGTGGACCGACGCGCACCGCGCCTGAGCTCACGGCGACATCACTGCCTTCACCACTCATAGTATGCGGCAGGTAACGGACCCGGAATTCGGTGCCAACTACGGTTACGCGGGTTGGGCCGCTAAGCACCTCAAACGGCTGGCTCGGGTTGTGTGTGACCTGGAAGAAGACTTGCCCTTGCGGCATCTCCACTTCCCGGCGATTGGCAAAGTAGCGCACGTTGAGCTGAGTACCGGCATCCAGTGACAACGTGGTGCCGTCGGGAAGTTTTACGGTGCGCATCTCGCCACGTCCGGTGTGCCAGCTTGCGCTGTAAATCGGCGGGGCGAACGAGCTACGCAGCGGGAAGAACAGCACGGCTGCCAGTAATAGCAGCGCACAGGTCGCGACCATCGGACGCCACCCAATACGGCGTGTTGGCGCGGGACGCAGATGTGCAACGGCAGCGGCAGGAATAGCTGCCGTCTGTTGCCACAGCCCGCCCAAATCCTCGTATTCTGCCCGATGGGCGGGCGTTTGCAGCCAGCGTTCGAAAGCCTGCTGCTCCTCTCGCGTCATGCCTTCTTGCTGACGGAGTAACCAATGGATCGCCTGTTCAGCAATCGTCTGCTCATCATGTCGCGTCATCGTGCCTTCCCTGTCGACTGTTCATCACGCCAGCTGTCGCGGCTGGCACGACAGGCCAGCATGGCGCGAATGATGTGTTTTTCCACCATATTGGTTGAAATTCCCATGCTCGCAGCCACTTCGCTTTGCGACTGCCCCTCAATACGATGACGGATAAAAGCCTCCCGGCAGCGCGGCGGCAGGGTCTCAATGGCAGCCACAATATGGTCGATATATTGTTGGTTCTCAAGGCGATTGTCCGGTTGCTCGTAGCCGGGTGCCAGTAACTCGTCGGTGTCAGTATCTTGCGAGGGATCATACTGTTTCTGCAGGCGATAGCGGTCGACCAAAAGATTTCTGGCGATATGGTAGAGCAATCCGCGGTGCGAGGAAATCTGTTCCGGGGCAGCCAGCGCGCGGCTGAATGTTTCCTGGGTCAGTTCTTCCGCGAGGTGTTTATCTCGCAGTTTACCGCTCAAAAAGCGGAACAGTTCCGTGTAGTAACGCTCAAACGCTGACAAGATGGATTCCCAACAACCGCACAGTGCTGCATGCATGAAAGAGTGGCAGGCTGTATTTGAATGAAAATCGTTATCGTTATCAAGATGGGATGAGTGGAAAAGGTAAAAAAAGCGTTGTTGAGGAAGATTAGGGGCGCGATAGGGTGCTTAAGGTGATCTTTGCGAGGTATTAGTTGGCAAGTTGGGACAATTTACACACGATTTAGCTTCTTCCTTTCAGCGGCAATCTCACGCATTGAACGCGGGCTTTCGCCACTTTCCAACCCTTCAACTACGGCATTTCGGACAACTTGATCATGTGATTCCTGTTGTTCCAGCAACCGTAAAGCCGAACGCATCACTTCACTGGCTGATCCATATCGCCCTGAATCAACCATGCCCGAGATGAAGTTATCGAGTTGTTCGCCTAAGCTAACCGACGTTATTTTTCTCATTGAACTCACCGTGTATTAACTGTTAATACAAAAGAACATAGTTTGCTCAAGTATTCATCGCCAGTCAAATCGACCTCGTTCTTATGGAATGTGCCACGCAACAGTATGTTTTGCGCAGCCCCTTAACCTTCACTCAACAACTATAATATTCCCAGACGGTCTGCCCGGTATGGGCACACAGATCATGCTGGCTGTTTCCCTTGCTCACTATCATTGGTGCTTTTGCAGAAGGATGACCCATGCGTACGTTTCTGGTGGCGTTGTATGCCTCGTTGAGTGTTTTGACTTTCCCGGCCCTGGCGGCTGGCACATTAAGTGATGGCTGGGAATGGCTGAAACAGGATGTCTCGCAAACGTGGGAGCAGCCACAATATTACGACCTCTATTTGCCGTTCATCAGCTGGCATGCGCGTTTTGCTTACGACAAAGAGAAAACCGACAACTACAACGAGTCGCCGTGGGGCGGTGGCTTTGGTGTGTCGCGCTACAACGAGGAAGGTGACTGGAGCGCGCTGTATGCGATGGCATTTAAGGATTCGCACAACATGTGGCAGCCGATTATCGGTTACGGATGGGAGAAGGGCTGGTATCTGGATGAGGCACGCGATGTGCGTTTAGGGCTGGGGCTAACCGCAGGCATCACCGCGCGTGACGATTTCGCCAACTACGTGCCGCTGCCGATTGTTTTGCCGCTGTTCTCCGCAGGCTATAAAAATCTCAACGTGCAGTTCACCTATATTCCGGGTAGCTACAACAACGGCAACGTACTCTTTGCCTGGTTACGCTATGGCTTCTGACACGGTGCAGCGTGCTTCCGCGCTTAAGTGGCTGAAGAGAATTGCCCTGGGCGTGGTTTCTTTGCTGATGATGTTTCTGCTGATTCGCGGATATCAGTCTGAACAGGGGCCACCGCTGCATCGCTGGCACACCTGGGCGGCTGACGAAATGACGGTGGAGCAGATAGATCACTCCACCTTCGCCGATTATCTGGCGCAGGAAAATGTGATCTTCCAGCAGATGAAACACAACGTCACGGATCAACTCAGTGACGAAGAGAAAACCTCGCTCAACCGCTATAACGCGCAAAGCCCGGTGTATCCGGCAGGATTTCCCACTGACTGGAATCGTTCATTTGTGCTGAAACCCACGGGTGAAATCAAAGGCGCGGTGGTGCTGTTGCACGGTTTAACGGATTCGCCTTACAGCATGCGCTATCTGGCGCAGGCTTATCAGCAGCAAGGGTATGTTGCGGTAGTACCGAGATTACCCGGCCACGGCACGGCACCCGGTTCATTGACCAAAGTGGACTGGAAAATGTGGCTGGCCGCGACGCGTCTGGCCGTGCGTGAAGCCACCCGGATAGCGGGCACGCAAGTCCCGTTGCATCTGGTGGGCTATTCCAACGGTGGCGCGCTGGCGATGAAATATGTGCTTGATGCTCAGCAGAATCAACATCTGCGTAAACCGCAGCAGGTGTTGCTGTTGTCACCGATGATTGGCGTCACCGCTTACGCTCGATTTGCTGGATTAGCCGGTTGGCCAGCGGTGTTCCCGGTGTTTGCCAAAGCCGCGTGGCTGAATATCGTGCCGGAATATAATCCTTTTAAGTACAATTCATTCCCGGTGCGGGCAGCGCGTCAGTCCTGGCTGTTAACCCAGGCGTTGCAGGAACAGATCGTGCAACTCGCACGCGATGGCGAAATACGTGGCTTACCGCCGGTGCTGTCGTTCCAGTCGATCCTCGATTCTACGGTCAGTACCCGCGCGGTGGTCAATGCGCTCTATCGTTATCTGCCGGACAACGGCAGCCAGTTAGTGATTTTCGATATTAATCAGGCAGCCAACCTACGCGCGCTGTTCCGGCCTGCACTGTATTCAGCGGTCAACGACTTACTGCCTGCCGCGCCGCGTCATTACGCCACAACGGTGATCACTAACGCGTCACCCACCACTTATGACGTGATCGCCCGTATCACGCCTGCCGATCAAACCAACGAAGTGACGCGTCCGCTGCATCTGGCGTGGCCGCAGGATATGTATTCCTTGTCGCATATCGCCGTCCCTTTCCCGCTAACCGATTCGCTGTATGGCCGCGAGCCCACTGAGAAAAATCGCTATGGCATCAGCCTCGGCACCATCTCACTGCGTGGAGAAACTTCCAGTCTTACCGTGGGACTCGACACGTTAATGCGCAATACCTCGAATCCGTTTTTCGCTTATATGATGGCGCAAATAAATGGACGGATTGCCTGCGCTCAGCAGCCGGATCTGCAACAGTGCCTTAAAGAGTAATGACTTTTTTCAGCAGCCCGTTAGCAAGAATCAACCGTGCTAGCAAAACCGAGAGCACAAAGGTCAGCACAATCAGCGTGAGTTTGGTGGCCAGCGAGGTAATCGGGATCAACGCGGTGACGATGTGAAACACCGAGTAATGCATGATGTACACCCCGGTCATGGTTTTACTCACGGTGGCCAGCAGTGTCTCTTTGAGGGCGACATGGCGGCGGAAACGCACGCCGCTGGCGGCTAACACCAGTGCGACCACCAGCAGGTAAATTTGTGAACCGGTGAGGAGGAAGGCATTGCGGTCGGCTTTAAACAGCGCGAAGAAGAAGTGCTGTTCGTACAACCAGGTGAACAGATAAATAAAGGGCAGGGCGCAGCTGGCAAAGAGGGCGACTCTTCTCCGACTCAGCCAGTCGGCAACCACCGGTTCACACAATAGCTGGCCGGTGAGGTAAAACAGCAGCCAGGTCCAGATACGGTATTGCGGCGCGAGGCTAAATACCCGCACGTCGGGATAGATCACCGACAGCAAATCGTAGCCATAGGAAAACAGCAACAGGGCACCGACCAGCGCGCAAAACGTCAGGCGATGCAGGCTAAGCCAGCTGAGCAGCGGATTAAAGCTGTAGATCACGATAAACGAGAACACAAACCACGGCTGAATCAGATAGCCGCGCTGGTAAGGTTCCCACAGATAGTAAATCGTCATCCAGAAGAGGAAGACGATCACCACATTGCGGATCTTGTTGAGCTGCCAGCGTAAGTCCTGCTCGGCGTGGCTATCCATAATGCCCGCCACCACAAAAAACAGCGGGGTGGCGATGGTGGAGATAAACGTCAGGAACGCCAGAATCCAGTGGTAATCATAATCGTAGCGATCCCAGGTGTTATACAGCGTAAAAAAGGTCACTGCCGCCATGCAGCCGAGTGTCTTAATGACATTCAGCCCGGTGGCGTTCATGTTGACGTCGCTTTCTCAGCGCGGTGGAAGCAGGCATAAATCACCGGCAGAACCAGCAGCGTCAGTATCGTTGCGAAGCCCAATCCAAACATAATCACCACCGCCATGCTCTGGAAAAATACATCGCGCAGCAGCGGTGCCAGGCCTAACACCGTGGTGAACGCGGTGAGCAGGATGGGGCGCAAGCGCGATGTGGCGGCATACAGAATGGCGTCATGCTGCGCTTTCTCCTGTTTCTGTTGCTCAATCTCTTCCACCAGCACAATGCCGTTACGGATCAGCATGCCGCTCAGGCTTAATAAGCCAATCAACGCCATAAAACCAAACGGAATACCGGTGAGCAAAAAGCCCGGCGTCACGCCGATTAGCGCCAATGGCACCGTTAGCCAGATCGCCACGGCATTTTTAACGGAGCTAAACATCAGCACGGTAATCACAAACATCACCAGATAGCCCAACGGTAACGTGGTGAATACCCCTTGCTGCGCTTCGCTGGAGTTTTCGGCATCGCCGCCCCATTCAATGCTGTAACCGTGCGGCAGTGAGATCTGATCAATTTGCGGTCGCACGCGTGACAGAATATCGCCGGAAGTGTCGCTGCTGAGCGGGCTGGGATCGGTCATCACCGTCAGCACGCGGCTGCGATCGCGGCGCAAGATCAGGGGATCTTCCCATTCGAGATTGAAGCCACTCACCACATTGCTGAGCGGAATGTAATGCTGCTGGCTTTGGCTCCACACCAGCACATTGTTCAGATGGTTGGCATCCTGGCGTTCACTGGCAGGCGGACGCACCACCACCGGCAGTAAATCTGCACCTTCACGGTATAAACCCACGCGGCTGCCGGTGAAATTCATTTGCAACGCGTTATCGATCTCCTGTTTATCCACACCCAGTTCACGTCCCAGCGCCGGATTGAACTGCGGCCGAATCACCTTGCTGCGGTTTTGCCAGTCATTGCGTACGCTGTCGGTGGCGGGATCTTGTGCAAGGATGTCGCCCACTTCACTGGCAATCAGGCGCATGCGATCGGGATCGGGGCCTTTAATGCGCACCTCAATCGCGCTGCCGCCGGAAGGGCCAAACATCACCCGTTTGGTGCTGGCATTGACCTGCGGATACTGGCGGGCGATATAGTCATCCACGCGGCGTGACAGCGCGGCGATGTTACGCTGATCGTCCATGCGCACCATGATTTGCGCGTAGTTGCTGTATTGGCGCTGTCCATTGTAAGTGAGGATAAAGCGCATGCTGCCCTGGCCGACGGTCGTTACCGTTGACACCACGCCTTGCTGCCCGGTGATTGACTTTTCAATATCGCTGGCCATTTGCTCGGTGGCTTTGATATCCGTGCCGTACGGCAGCCACAGATCGACAAAGAAGATCGGCGTGTTAGACGAGGGGAAGAAGTTTTGCCGCACGCCACCAAAGCCCCAGATCGCCAGCGCCAGCAGGGCAGCCATCACCGCAAGCGTCACCGTTTTCTGCTGCAACAGTGCGTTGAGCGTGCGCTGGTAGAGCCGATAAAAACCGCCATCATAGGGCGAGGCTTCAGCGGCGGGCGTTGCCGTGCTACTCGTTTTAAACAGCCACCATTTGATCAACACCGGCGTGATGGTCAACGCTGAGAACCAGCTCAGCATCAGCGAAATCAGCAGCACCTGGAACAGGGATTTGCAGTATTCACCGGTGGAATCCTGTGACAACCCAATCGGCGCAAACGCCAGTATCGCGATAATCGTGGCCCCTAACAGCGGGAAGGCCGAGCGCCGGATAACAAAGTTGATCGCCGAGGTGCGCGATGAGCCTTGCTGACGCGCAATCAGCACTCCTTCGACGATCACGATGGCGTTATCCACCAGCATGCTGAGGGCGATAATCAGCGCACCCAGTGAAATACGCTGTAGCTCAATGCCCCACAAATACATGATTAGCAGGGTACCCAGCACGTTCAGCGCCAGCGAGAGCGCAATAATGATGCCGCTGCGTACGCCCATAAAGATCAGCAGTACACCCACCACAATCGCCAGCGCCATCAGGAAGTTGGTGATAAAGCCGTTGACGGAGTGCGCCACTTCCGCAGCCTGATCGTAAAAGGTGTTGATCTGGATACCGGCTGGTTTTTCTGCCGACATCTGCTGCAGTTTGGCTTCCAGTGCACGCCCCACATCAATCACGTTGACGCCCGGGATAAAGGAGACGCCCATGGTGACCGCCGGGCGGCCGTTGGCGTGATAGATGCTGGAAGGGGATTCGCTCAACCCGCGAGACAGCGTGGCGATGTCGCGCAAGCGGGTGGTGGCAGTGTCGCCAACGGGGCTGATAAGCAGATCGCTCAGCTCATCGATATTTTCAAATTCCCCGGTGGGATGCAGACGAATCGATTCGGAGCCGGATTTGATCTCTCCTGCGCTGGAAACCACGTTCAGGCGGCTCAGTGCGGCGGAGAGTTGTGCCGGAGTAATACCGCGCGCGGCCATTTTCGTCAGCGAAACATCAACGTTGATTTGCTGCGGGATGGGGCCGCCAATCGCCACCTTGCCCACGCCGGGCACCAGCACCAGTTCTCGCCGCAGCTGTTCAGCGTATTGCACTAATTCAGGATTGCTGAAGTTGTCACCGGAAATGGCGAAGAAAAAGCCGAACACGTCGCCAAAATCATCGTTAACGAAAGGCGCCGCCACGCCGGGCGGGAAGAAGCGTGATGCATCACCGACGCGCCGCCGCAGCTCATCCCAGATTTGCGGCAGTTCATTGGAGTGATATCGTGACGCAATATTCACCGTAATTTGTGACAGGCCGTTGGAGGAGATGGAGCTGACGCTGTCCAGATAGGGCAACTGCTGCAGGGCATTTTCCAGCGGCAGCGTCACCTCTTCTTCCACCTGCTGCGCGGACGCGCCAGGATATTGTGTGACCACCACGGCGGTTTTAATGGTAAAAGCGGGGTCTTCCAGGCGGCCAATATTGAGCAGGGCAAAAATACCGCCCAGTCCTAACAGCAATATCGCCAGCCAGACGCGAATCGGGTTATCAATAAACTGTTTGGAGATGTCCATTACAACCCTCGCTCACGCGTCCAGATGCGTACCGGCTGTTGCGCATGTAACTCATTGACGCCTGCTGCGACCACGCGTTCACCGGCTTTCAGTCCATCGGTGATCACCACTCCCTGGTTTGTGACTTCGCCGACGGTGACCTTACGATCTTCCAGCTTCAGCTGATCGCCGCTGCCCTGCACCACCCAGACATGAGGCTCGTTGCGCTGGTGGCTGTCGGGGTTAAACACCGCTTCTACCGGCACAACCAGCGCTGCATGATTAACATTGGCGGGAAGATTGGCCAGATTGACCGTGACGGTGCCACTGACACCGCCCACCGCCGGAAAATCGGCAGGGCGCGGCATGGTTAAGATCACCTGCCAGGTCAGCGTGTTGCTGCTACTGCTACCTGTGTGCTCTTTGTATTCAGCCTGAAATTCCCGATCCGGCAGCGTGTTAATGCGCACCACCGGGCGGTACGTCATGTTGCGGATATCCAGTGCGGTAAACAGGTTTTCCGGCACGTTAAACACCACATCAAGCAGGTCAGTGCGCGTTAACGTGGCGATGGTCTGGCCCGCCGCAATTACCTGATGATTACGCACATTGACCGTCGCCGCGGTGCCGCTAAAAGGCGCGGTTAAGGTCATCTGGCTTAACTCTTCACGGGCGATTTGCAGAGTGGCATTCGCGGCATCACGATTGGCACGTTGAACGTCCATTTCGGCCTGAGAAATCGCCTGGCGCCCGGCCAGCGTCTGGAAGCGTGCAAACTGTCGCTGGGCTAACGTAGCGGCAGTCTGTCGTTCATTAACGCGCTGCTGCGCCTCACGTGCCACCAGTCTGGCGATCACTTGTCCCTGTGTCACATTGTTGCCCTGGCGAATCTCCAGGGCGTCGATCTGTCCACCCCGTTTAAAGGAGAGGTCGGTGGAATCACCCGATTCAATGCGTGCGGGGAAGATGCGTTGCTGAGCCTCACCGGAAGCCACCACCTCAACCACTTTCACCATGCGTGGCAAAGGGGCAACTTCCGTTTTTTTTTGATCGCAACCTGTTGTTATCAATATAACAATGGCGATCAGCGGAAAATAACGCGTCACGAGTTTGTCCTCAATCAGCAATATTGAATTAATTATTGGCGTTATTATTAGCGAGGTTCTTATTCGCCGAGCATTGAAACAACGGCGTAGGTAAATAACCCCACGGCAGAACAGGTTACAATAGCGATAACCACATAAAGACTCAGGCGCAGCAGACTATAGTCCGGCATCGTTACCTCCATTAACAGTGGGCGAAATAGAGTCATCTCACTGCGGGCGGATAGGAGTGACGGTTAAGGTTAATTTGTTAAGGATGAGCATAGCTGTGGATATCCAAAAATGTAAAGTTTGATAAATACAATAACTTTATCGCAACTCATGGAATTTAATTCTTATTTATTTGATTTAATCAGAGCTTTAAACCACATTAACAACATAAACACAAAGTGTGGCTTTTCCCGCCATTTCATTAACATAGGGGTGGGTTAATTTATTTTCGTTAAAAATATCTTATTTATCTTTGGTTTAAAATTGCGCTGAAAATTGTTTTTTGATTACGGATGACTTTCCTCATAAAAACAGAGTGAGTTGAATGGCCTGTGCTACGTTTATAACGTTCATTTCTCTTGTCAAAAGTTTGGCGTATAGATTATTTCCCTGCTCAATTTCGTTGAGCAGCCATTAATGACATGTCTTTCAGTTATAAACGAGACTCACCTCAGGCAGTACGTGGATGTTTGTCTTTGTATTTGAAGTGGATCTGTTAATAACGCGATGTCACCGCCTTGATTTCCGAAACAGGATTTGAGGAGAAAGCGATGAATACTGCTAAATCGGAAAGGTCGTACTATCAGCTTTCTGTCGATGAAACCTTGAGCCAGACAGAGAGTTCACTCGAAGGTATCTCGGGTAGTGAAGCAACAGCACGCTTACAACAGTACGGTGAAAATGCCCTGCCACAAAAACCGGGCAAGCCAGCATGGCTGCGCTTCCTCGCCCATTTTAACGATGTGCTGATTTACGTGTTACTCGCTGCCGCGCTGCTGACGGCAGTGATGGGCCATTGGGTCGATACACTGGTCATTCTCGGTGTGGCAGTGGTCAACGCGTTGATTGGTCATATCCAGGAGAGTAACGCGGAAAAATCCCTGCAAAGCATACGCAATATGCTCTCCAGTGAAACGGTGGTGATCCGCGCGGGTAACCATGAAACCCTGCCGACCACCGCGCTGGTGCCAGGTGATGTGGTGGTGATCCGCGCCGGGGATCGTATTCCTGCCGACCTGCGCGTGATCGAAGCCCACAATCTGCGCGTCGAAGAGGCGATACTCACCGGGGAATCCACGGTGGTAGAGAAAACCACCGATGCGCTCGCGGGCGAACTCCCGTTAGGCGACCGCACCAATTTACTGTTTTCGGGAACCACGGTCAGTTCTGGTGGCGGTAAAGGGCTGGTCGTCGCGACCGGCGGAGAGACCGAACTGGGGCACATCAATCAGATGATGTCCGATATCGAAAAACACCGCACGCCGTTGCTGGTGCAAATGGACAAGTTAGGGAAAGCCATCTTCCTGATTATCCTCGCGATGATGGCGGCGCTGTTTGTCTTTAGTCTGCTGTTCCGCGATATGCCGGTCTCTGAACTGATGCTGTCCTTGATCAGTCTGGCGGTGGCGTCGGTGCCCGAAGGTTTACCCGCCATCATCTCCATCATCCTCTCACTTGGCGTGCAGACCATGGCGAAACAGCAGGCGATCATTCGCAAGCTGCCGACGGTGGAAACGCTGGGTGCGATGACGGTGATCTGCTCGGATAAAACCGGCACGCTGACCATGAATGAGATGACGGTCAAAGCGGTGATCACCACCGATCATATTTATCGGGTAGACGGTGACAGCTATGAACCGGTTGGCGCCATTCACAAAGCGGATGACGCCGTGCCGATTACCGTCACTGGCGAATCCTTGCTGGGCCAGTATCTGCGCACCATCGATCTGTGTAATGACAGTCAGCTGATTAAGGATGAGAGCGGCTTCTGGAAAATCACCGGTGGGCCGACCGAGGGCGCGCTCAAGGTGCTGGCTGCCAAAGGGCAGCTGCCGGTGGTCACTACCGAGTTACGCAGTAAAATCCCGTTCGATTCGCAATACAAATACATGTCGACGTTGTATCGCATTGGCGATGAAGAGCGCGTGCTGATTACGGGCGCACCAGATGTGCTGTTCCGACTTTGTCAGCAACAGCAAACCGAGCATGGCCTGCAACCCATCGATATCAGCTGGTGGGAAGGCAAGATTGAAGAGTATGCGCGCGAAGGGCTGCGCATGGTGGCGGCGGCGTGGAAACCGGCATTACCCGGACAAACTGAACTCACCCATCAGGACCTGCAACAGGGCGTGATTCTGCTCGGCATTGCCGGAATGATGGACCCGCCGCGTCCTGAAGCCATCACTGCGATTCGTGACTGCCTGCAGGCCGGCATACGCGTCAAAATGATCACCGGAGACCATCCGCAAACCGCGATGAGCATTGGGCAGATGCTGGGGATTGGCAATGCAGGCTCAGCCATCACCGGGCGTGAACTGGAAGTGATGGACGATCACCAATTAAGCGATGCCGCGCAGGCGTACGATATCTTCGCTCGTACCAGCCCGGAGGATAAATTCCGCCTGGTTCAGGCGTTGCAGAGTAAGCAAGAAGTGGTCGGCATGACCGGGGATGGCGTGAACGATGCGCCTGCCCTGAAGCGCGCCGATGTCGGCATTGCGATGGGCATTAAAGGCACCGAAGTCACCAAAGAAGCCGCCGATATGGTGCTCACGGATGACAACTTCGCCACAATTGCCAGCGCGGTGCGGGAAGGGCGTCGGGTCTATGACAATCTGAAAAAAACCATCCTGTTTATTATGCCCACCAACCTCGCGCAGGGGTTGTTGATCATCATCGCGCTGCTGGCAGGGAATCTCATTCCGCTCACGCCGGTACTGATTCTGTGGATGAACATGGCGACGTCGGCCACGCTGTCGTTTGGTCTGGCGTTTGAGGAGGGTGAAAAAAACATCATGCGCCGACCACCACGCGATCCCAAGCTGCATGTGATGGATGGATTCGCTATCTGGCGTGTGGTGTTTGTCGGTTCAATGATTGCGATAAGCGCGTTTGTGCTGGAAGCCTGGCTGCAGCCGCGTGGTTATTCCCCAGAGTTTATCCGCACCGTGCTGTTGCAGACGCTGGTGACTGCGCAGTGGTTCTATATGCTCAACTGCCGTGTATCGGACGGCTTCTCACTGAGCAAAGGGCTGCTGTTGAACAAAGGGATCTGGATCGTCAGCGCGGTGCTGCTGGTGCTGCAATTGCTGATCATCTACGCGCCGTTTATGCAGCTGCTGTTCGGCACCACAGGACTGCCATTCCGCTATTGGGTGATTACCTTCATCATCGGATTTGTGATGTTCCTGATCGTTGAAGTTGAGAAACCGCTTACCCGCCGATTCAGAACGGCTTGAGTTCGTGTTGCCGCCCGTCGCGCTAGTGTCAGCGCTGCGGGCGGCGTATTAGACGATACATGTTGATTTTGGGCTAAAGGATTGGATTTAAATGTCGCAGGACATTCGTTGTCATCAAGTCAGAGGGGAAAGTGTCGCACGGGTTCGGCAACCTTTACCGGCTTCTTTCTCTTTGGTTTTGACGCCCTGCACAGTACTGGCATGGTCGCCTTAGATTTTTCTGGATCGATAGTTTTATTCACAGTGATGCAGCACGGGCAGTAATGAACATTTGCGTATTGCGCTGCAGCGACAGTAAATGCCTGACCATGGTTATACATACTGCCAATAAACGCCCGCGAATCGATACCCGGTAACTGTTCACATCCTGCCGTATGCAACAGCAAGCCCCTGCGGGCGTGATCGCAGACGTAATACTTCATTGCCTTATACATGGTTATTTATCCGTTTGCTGTGTGAGTCAATGGACTCATTAAAGTTTATCGTATTCAATATCTTGTAAATTTGAACATCTCACTACGGCCTGGAACTCAGATTGCCCACGACGGCCAACCAAAGTAAACGGAACGATAATACGCGTCCCCTCTTTTGCAACGCCTTCATTATGGAACAGAAGAGTACCAATGGTGATTCTGTTTTTCCCAAACATCTCGGTGTGGGTTTTTTCAAGCAGGTCTTTTTCTACGGCAATAACGGCATTACTACTGTCAACAGTCAGACAGGCTATTTCATCTTTTTGATTTTCTGTACTCTGCGAATATACCTCATAACCAGACGCAGACAAAATGATCCCCAAGGCACAAAGTGCCCCAACCCTAGCAGACGTTTTCATTTTAAATTCCCTTGAATGTTTCACGAATAGTTTCTGGCCTAACTAACGGAAAATCAAGAGTATTTCTGGCTGATTTGTTGAAATGAATTGATGTATATTTCAGATGTCGGCTGGTAATTATCTGATAATGGTCGGGATAAAATCTGAATATTGCGTACCACAATAAAATCCTGTGAGATTTATTGAAGAGGGACTCGAACAAATAAATCGTGCATTAAAGACAAAGTACAACAAATAACCTGGTTAAGAACTTGTTAATGATAGGATTATGGCATTCTCATGACATTATTTCCTACATTAATGCTGAGTCAGACAGTATCTGATGATAAAAACTCACAGCCCGTTCATTCAGCAGGGCTATTCACATTAATCAATGAATCACCGTGAAGTTGAAACGCTCGTCGTGCACTGGTCAGATCAAAAGATCAGTGTGTTAAAACAGCAAATGGTTTAACCTTTAACGACCGTCTGCAGTAGGTTTAAAGTAAGCCCAATAAAATCAGTGAGTTGATTGACGTTTTATTGAGCGGCCTTTTGATTGACTGCGACCTGTTCCAGGGGGTGCCCGGTTAGCGGGCTGAGATTCTACCCGCCAGTGTTATACACGCTGGCAACGTAGTGACCCTACGAACCTGATCCGGCTAATACCGGCGTAGGGAGCGGAACACAGGGCGACACTGCGTCCTGATCCCATCTTTGTGCTTGTAGCGGACAGACTTTACTCATCAGGCCCGGCCTGAGAAATTTCGCGCAATCGCAACAGGTGGACTCGCCCATGACTGAAGCTGCTTTGATCGACGCTTTGCTGACCTTTCTTCAGTGTCAGGACACAACCGACGACGATTTTAACCGCATGGCGCTTGCCGTCTTCGCGTACCAATTTGAACACAACCTCCCTTATCGCCGCTTCGCCATGCAGCGCGGCCGCACACCGTTTACGGTGAAAAACTGGCGCGCCATCCCAGCGATTCCCATTACCGCGTTTAAGGATCTGACCCTGAGTTGCCATGCCACCGATGACGTCGAAGCGGTGTTTATGACCAGCGGTACTACCGGCACAGTGAAGGGGCGCAGCTATCATCCGACACTCGATGTCTGGAAATGCTCGATGACGCAGAATTTCCGTCAGCGCTTTATGGCGGGCGAAGAGCGGATTCGCATGGGCATTTTGTTCCCTGATAATCGGGCGCTGCCCAACTCTTCGCTGGCGCATTACCTGACGTTAGCGGTGGAAAAATTTGGCACCGCAGAGAGCGAAGTGCTGCTGGATGACAGCGGTATCGCGATGGATCGCCTGTTTGCTGCGTTGGAGCAGGCTGAAGCGCGGGGCGAACCCTATGCGCTGTTGGGTGCGAGCTACAGTTTTGTTCATCTGCTCGATGAGTTGCAGAGACAAGGGCGGCATTTTACGTTGCCGATGGGCAGCCGCATTTTGGATACCGGTGGATTTAAGGGTCAATCCCGTGAGATTGAGGCCGAGCAGTTTTACGCCGAACTGAGTGCGGCGTTGGGCGTACCGCGCACGCACTGCATCAACATGTACGGCATGACCGAACTGAGCAGCCAGTTTTATGATGACGGCAACGTGGCCTGTCCCTCGGTGAAATCCGGCCCGCACTGGATCCGCACCCGCGTGGTCAATCCGCTGACGGGCGAAGAGGTGCCGGAAGGTGAGATGGGCGTGCTGGTGCACCATGATCTGGCTCACTTCAATTCGGTTTCTGCTTTGCTGACGGAAGATGCTGGCCGTGCAGTGGCGGGCGGCTTCCACCTGCTGGGCCGGGTCACCGGAGCGGATGCGAAGGGCTGTTCGCTGGCGATGGAAGAGTTCCTTGCTGCTGCGCAGGGTGCAGTGTGAAAGAGGTCGCGGGTTATCTGCCGGGATGTTTATCGCCTGCAGAGGTGCAGTGGCGCACGCTGAGTTTTAGCCATCACGGCCAGCACCTGGATGTCGACGTGCCCAACCTGAATCCGGCACAAATTACACTTCTGAGCGCACATCTGCGCAATCACGCTCGCGCTTATCTCACAACGCTGAGCGTGGCGAAGATCGTAGCAATCATTGATGAGGCCATTGCGCGTTTGCTGGATCGAAGCCATCCACTGCGCCGCAAGGCCGAAATGCTGCTGCCGATTGTCACCGGTTATGACGCTGAGATGATTCGCCTTGGGCTTACCGGATACCTCAAAACTTTTCGACAGCCGCAGCTCAAGCGCTTTTTAGCCGAGGACTTTAACGATCCACAGCTGCTAGATGATTTTCAGCCGCGACCTAATGGCGGCTTCGCACGTGCATTTGGCCCAGATCTGCTCATGCATATCTGGGCAGGAAATGTGCCGGGTTTACCGCTGTGGAGCATGATTTGCGGATTGCTGGTAAAAGCGGGCAGCGTGGGCAAATTGCCAGGTGCTGAACCGCTGATGGCGGGCTGGTTCGCGCAACTGCTGACTGAAATCGATCCCCAACTTGGCGAATGCCTGGCGGTAGTGTGGTGGAAAGGCGGCGAAGCCGAAGCAGAAAAACACTGGTTAACACAGCCTGACGTGGTGATGGCTTACGGTGGTAATGCCGCGCTGGCTGCAATCAAACACCAACTGCCGGTCACCACGCGTTTTCTGCCGCACGGCCATAAAATCAGCGTGGGACTGGTGGCGCGTTCGGCGCTGGATACAAGGCAGGGCGTCGATCTGGCGCAGCGCGCGGCCTATGACGTCATGCGCTATGACCAGGCGGGCTGTTACTCACCGCAAATGCTGTTCGTTGAACGCGGCGGGCGCATCACGCCGCAGGAATTCGCGGAGTATATCGCCCATGAACTGCGAGCGCTGGCGCGCAAATATCCGCGTCGAGTGCTGTCTTCGGCTGAAGTTAATAGCGTGGCGGCCTGGCGCAGCCGTGAAGAGATTCGCGCGTTGCAGGACGATCGCATCCTGTTCGGCGAGCCAACGGACAGCTGGTCGGTGGTGGTGGTAGATGGCCCCGAAGCTCTGATGCCGTCGGCACTCGGACGCACGCTTAAAGTAGTGGCAGTTGATGAGATTGAGGATGCGATTGCATTGATTTCGCAGCAGAAAATATATCTGCAAACGGCGGCGGTGGCGGCCACTCCACGAGAGCTGTTTGTTCTCGCCGCGCGGCTAGGGCAAGCAGGCATCACCCGCATTACCGCCTTTGGCAGCATGACATCGCCTGCCGCCGGATGGCATCACGATGGCCGCGTTAGCCTGCTGGATCTGGTCACTTTTACGGAAATAGAGGCATCTGCTGAAACTGCCGCTGAGCGCTTTGCGCCCTATGCGGATTGAATCCACGTTTTTACAGGAGGTAAGAGATGAAATTTGCTGATCAAACGATTCTGGTGACGGGGGCGAGCCGGGGTATTGGTGCAGCTATCGCGCAGGCTTTCGCCGCTGAGGGCGCGCTGGTGGTGGTGAACTACCTGCGCAGTGAAGCCGCAGCGATGGAAGTGGTAAAAAGCTGTGAAGCACTGGGCGGTTCGGCCATCGCCATTCGCGCTGACGTCACCTCAGCAGAGCAGGTGGCGGCGATGATGGAGCAGATCGCTAACACCACAGGTCGTCTGGATGCGGTGGTGAACAATGCTTTCGCACCCTATGTTTTCGATACCGATAATCGACAGCGCTTTTGGGAAACGTCGTGGCAGGGCTACCAAAGCCAGTTTGACGGTGCCGTCGGCGCGGCTTACAACGTCTGCCAGGCCGCGTTGCCGCTGATGCGCTCACGCACACGCGGCAGCATTATCAATCTTTCCAGCGATCTGGTGGCGCGTCCGTCTGTTCCTTATCACGATTACGTCACGGCGAAATCCGCATTAATAGGCTTTAGCCGTTCACTCGCCGCCGAACTGGGGCCGCTGGGGATTCGCGTGAACTGTGTTGCGCCGGGTCTGGTCTATCCCACGGATGCCAGCAGTGCGACGCGAGAAGACGTGCGCGATTTTATCACCGCACAAACGCCGCTGCGCCGAATTGCCGAGCCCATGGATGTCGCCGGTCCGGTGATGTTTTTAGCCTCAGAGTGGAGCGAGTTTGTCACCGGGCAAACGCTGTACGTGGATGGCGGGTTGGTAATGGGGTGACGGGGGCCGAACGCTGATATTGTTGGCAGCACGATAGGTTAGCGTTAGTCTGATCACTGATTTATCGATTTGCTAACACCGCTTAACGTAAACAGGGAGGTTTAATGAATACCGCAACTATCCGCGCCGTCATCGGTGGAACGCTTTTAATGGCGTCGAGCTTAGTATCGGCGTCTGCCGCACAGCCTTTGCCTATATCTCCAGAACATCCGAACTCACAGCGAATCTCCGTGGAGACGCAAGGGACGGGAACGGATGTCATATTGATTCCAGGGCTGGCGTCTTCACGCGACGTTTGGGCCGATTTATCTGCAAAATTACGTAAGAGCCATCGCATTCATCTTATCGAGCTTGCAGGTTTCGCGAGTACGCCTGCCATTGCCAACCCGGACGGGAAAATCATGGCTCCGGCAGTTGACGCCATCGCTGCATATATTCACGCCCAGCACATCAAAGCCCCGACGATCATTGGCCATTCCCTTGGGGGAGAAATGGCATTGATGCTGGCTGCCCGTCATCCTGACCTGGTGGGTCGATTGATGGTCGTTGATGCGTTGCCGTTCTATTCATTAATGTTCAATCCAGCGGCGACCAGCGAAACGGTCGCCCCGCAGGCCACTGCGACGCGAAATTTAATTTTGGGTCAGTCGCCGGAGCAATTCGCCGAATTTCAGAAGGTATCCATCGCCCGTTTAGCCAAGACTGAGGCGGTGAGGCCAGCACTGTTGGCGGCGGGGATCCATTCCGATCGTAAAACCATTGCCGATGCCGTGCATGAAGTAATGATCACCGATTTGCGTCCCGAACTTGGCCGCATTAAAGCGCCGATTGAGGTCGTATACGCGTATGACACGCTATTCGGCGTACCTGCAGCCAGCGTAGAGGCGATGTACCGTCAAACCTATGCTTCTGCGCTCGATATTCACTTCACACGGATCGATGACAGTTTTCACTTTGTGATGCTTGATCAGCCTGAGCGATTTTCCGACGCGGTTGAGTCGTTTTTGAATGGCGATGCTAGCCAGATGCAGTCTCAAACTAAATGAGATTTTGGGAAGAACTGCTGGAATAGGCCGTTGCTTCGGTGCATTAGAGTGTATGGCGCAGATATTGCGCAGGATGCATGTCTGATGTGAAAGAGATGTGGGGATGAGATGGCAAGGGCTGCTTTGAGCGAGAAGCGGACCTTCAGTAATCTGTGCGTACAAACAGCATTTCTTGGTGAAATTACTCTTTCATCTGCAGTTCTGGCTCCGGGCCGGGTATATCAGTGATTATGCGGTACATGCCCTCAAACAGCGGCGTGCCACACCGCAAATATAAACCGTTGCGCTTTTCGATTATTTCAGGCCGAGTTAGCGGCAGGTTACAGATTTCCTTTGCTGCCTGCGGCGTCAACAGATGAATATCATCAACGTATCTCGTCTGTGCCAGCGCGGCCGGATAGCTTTTCCCCAGACTCCAGAGGGCATTCTCCAGTACGGTAAACCCTGCCAGTAATGCTGCAATCAGGCAGGGCAGAAGAACGGCATAAGGCACCTTCTGCCGCGCAACGTTAATGCCCGTCATCGTCATTATCCCTCTTCCGTCAGGGAAGGCGGTGAACGCCAGCGGTCGGCGGCGGCGGCGGCGAGCATGACTGCGAAAGAAGGCAGCACCCAGGCGAGTCCCTGATTGTGAAGAGGAAGATACTGCGCCAGCATAAATGGCCACACACTGAGGCCGGCCGAAGAAAGCGCGTCAGCGATGCCGAACACAAACGATACCAGCGCGGCGGGTGCGATGACACGGGCGGGAGAGTGAAAATATGTCCGGATGAAGTAAGTCAGGACGAGTACGATAAATACCGGATACACAGCCGTCAGCGCCGGCACGGAGAAAGCGATAAGCTGCGTCAGGCCCATATTGGAAACCAGCATGGAGAACGCCGCGAAGAACCAGGCATAAGCGCGATAGCTGATGCGGGTCACGGAACTGAACCAGGCGGCGCAGGCGCAGGTCAGACCAATGGCGGTGACCAGACAGGCCAGCGTAATGAGCACGGCCAGGAACACGTCTCCGCCTGCGCCAAAGACATGGTGTACGTAGGCGCTGAGCACCTGCGCCCCGTTTGTGGCGCTTACGGTCAGCCCCGAGCTGCCGGTGCCGAGCCGGAAAAGGCTCAGGTAAACCAGCGCCAGGCCGGCGCCCGCAATCAGGCCGGAGCATATGGCATAACGCGTGATGAGCCGCCCTGACGTCACGCCGCGGGAGCGGATGGCGTTAACGATAACGAGGCCGAAAGCCAACGAGGCCATCGTATCCATAGTCAGATAACCGCTGGTCAGACCCTGTGAAAATGCGGCCGTTGCGTATACCCCTTCCGGAGCACGTGGCTGGCCTGCAGGATAAGCCAACGCCGCCACGGCAAGGATAATCAGCGCCAGAATCTTAACCGGGGACAGGAATCGGCCCACTGTATCCAGCAGCCTGCTGGGATAGAGCGAAACCAGAATAACAATGCCGAAATAAACTGCGCTCCAGGCCGGCAGCCAGCGTTCGCTGCCCGTAACCGGCTGAACGGCGAGCTCATAGGAAACCGTCGCAGTACGCGGCGTGGCAAAGAACGGTCCGATGCAGAGGTAACAGATAACGGCCAGCAGTAAGCCGCACACCCTGCCAACCGGGCGGGTGACGGCGGATAGTGCTCCGCCAGCCTTTGCCATCGCAATGGCTGTAATAACGGGAAGCCCGACGCCCGTCAGCAGAAATCCCGCCGCTGCCGTCCAGACAGATGTGCCAGCCTGCAGGCCGATGAACGGTGGAAAGATGATATTACCGGCGCCGACGAACAGGGCAAAGTTCATGAAGCCAAGGATAATGATATCACTAATGCGAAATGTATTCATTTAAGTGCCGTAGAAGTGTTTGCATGGGCTGTTACGCAGCCCGGTCAGCCTGATTATTCATTTCACAGAGGCCGGGAGCACCAGAGATGATGCCCCGGGCGGGGCGTAATGCTGTTATTTCAGGGCGATATAAATTTGCTCACCGATGAGCAGGAAGGCTATGACAATCATGGCGATGCCCGAGAACTGGCTGACCCGCCGCGCTGCCTCCGGACGCGTGCGCAGGATCGCTTTTGAACCCAGCCCGACAGCGCTGTACACCACCGCGCAGTTAATAATCTGAATCATCCCCATAAAGAAAATCTGCACGCCAACAGGCCAGCCGGCGTCACGGCTGGTGAATTGCGGCAGCAGCGCCAGGAAAAGCAGCAGCGCCTTCGGGTTAATCCCGCTGATGCCAAATCCCTTCATCAACGTCCGAAACCCGTTTACTTCTCCGTCAAAGTTACCTGCAGACGGAACCGGGGGATTGCGCAGGACGCCCGCCCCCAGCCACAGTAGATAGGCCGCTCCGGTGTAGGTGAGCACCGTCAGGAATAACGGCACGCTGGATACCAGTGCTCCGACGCCCGCCGCAACGACAATGGTTATGACTAAATATCCCAGGAGCATGCCGGAGACTGCCGGAAGCAGCATTCTGCTGCGCATACCGGAAGAAATAGCATAGGCCCAGTCCGCCCCGGGCGTCATAACAAGCGAAAACGACACGATCCAGAACGCTGCAAACATACTCAAATCCACTTCATCACCTTACTGTTCAGTTAAAAGCCTTGAAAGATCTTATCAACTGAAGACGGGAATGAATTCCCTTATTGGTCCATTTGGAAAGTTTTAATAGAAGAAGTTTGCTTTAAACGTAAGTAAATGAGAAAAATATTCCAACGGTTGTTGATTGGCTGATATTAGCTCTAAAGGTAGAGTGCGTGGACAGAACTGACAAAAAAATTATTGCTGAATTACAGGCTGATGGGCGTCTGTCTTTGACAGAACTGGCTGAAAAGGTCGGGCTGAGCCTGTCGCCCTGTCACCGCCGGGTCCGAAGCCTGGAAGAGGCAGGCATCATCAGTGGATACCGTGCCCATGTAGACACGGGTAAGCTCGGACTGAGTTTTTCAGTTATCGTTTTTGTGTCTCTTGAAAAGGCTGATCACCATGCGGTAAGCAGCTTTGAGAAGGCGGTGGTTGATGTCCCGGAAGTGATAAGTGCGCAGCGGCTGTTTGGTAATCCGGATTATATGTTGCACGTCCTGACGCGGGATATGGAGAGTTTTCAGCGGCTTTATGACTTCAACCTTTCAGCTCTGCCTGGCGTTCAGCGGCTTACTTCAACGCTGGTCATGAAGACGGTAGTAAACAACAGACCGATAGTTCCCTGAGCGTTTAAAAGCCAGATTGTCGGTGATTAAGCTATTCATAGAGACTCTGGGACAGAACTACGTCCGCTTGATGCACGAAACAGCCCGATTCAAAGGCGAGAGGGATTCTGTTAGCGAGGAGCGGACTACCCAGCTTCTGTCCACGAGTAAAATAATGGTTCTAGATATATGAGGTACCAGAATTCCATATAAATTGCTTCAATTCTTCAGCGTTTATGTTCGCCAGCATTGAAGCTTTCAATTTTGGAGATTCAGCAAGATACCTGGAAATCAGGTTGAACCCTGTGGTATATCCAAGCCACTTTGGTAAATCTCCGGTTCCGAAAAACCAGGCATTATGGTCGTAGTCAGTACGATGCCAGTAATCATGCATCTGTGGAGCATAGGCCTGGAAAGTATCTGACTTGAGGCTTTCCCAAGGTTCAGGTTCACCTCCAAAAAGCTCAAGAGAAAAATGCCCTGCAAGTCCTTCAGATACCAGCGCCTCTCCCAAGGTTGATCCGTATCCCGGTCCCGCCCACCTTGCAGCATGGTGGAGTTCATGAGCAAACATGCGTTCAATAGAGTGCGCATCGTTTTTGAAGAATGCAGGGTTTTCAGGTTGGACAGTTATATTGACAATGCCTGATTCAGGACAAAAACCGGCATGCCCTTTTTCAGGGATAACAAACCTCCCGGCTTGAACAACCACATCCAGTGAAGGAATCGGCATCAGCCTTTTGGCTTTTTCGTAGGTATCGGTCAAACAGGTCTGAAGCCAGTCACTGTGAGCGGTAAGTTTTTTCTGAGCATTCAGAATATGAATGGTTATTTGAGGCATATCATCATCACCTAGGGGCGTCAGTAAATATTCGTATATTAGCAGACATATAGCGAATATCATGGCGACTCCTTAGTGGCAGACCAATGACCATTATTTTCCAAATTGACCGCTCTTGGCACGTAGCAGACCTGTTCACTTGGCAAGGTCTGCTGTGAGCGAAAAGCGGAAGTTCGCAATTGTTCTTACAAATGCTAGTAACTACTAATATTGCCGTGTTTTAATTAACGTGGAGCAGAACATGGCTTCACTAGATAACGGGGCTTTGTCTGCTATGAATTCACGCAATTTAATCGTTGCGATTATAGCGCCTGAAGCATGCTCTTCCCACCTGATGATAAATCAATCTAGGTTTAACTGGACAAGGTACAACATGGGATTATTGAAATCAGGACTTCGCACCGTAAATGCCATCGTCACACTCGGTGGGTCGTTAGAACTAGAGCACGCAAAAGCAAGTTTCGAATCCGCCCATGCTTCCTACAAAATAACCCATGACGAAGTAACGCAAATAAAAACCAAGATTAATAATCGCATTAGTGAGTTGGGTGACATGCTAAAAACCGTAAAAGCTAGACTGAATCTTATCGAGCAAGTGTTAGAAACCACGTCACTATCTCTTGATACGCAGTCCCGGACAACAGTGTATGCATCGCAAAGCATTGAGCGATTTAACCAACAGTATACCGGCGTACTCAGTGTAGGATTTGGTGGGGTTGTGGGTGGATCAATGGCACTGGGCGCGTGGGCGCTTGTTTCAGCCATTGGCACCGCGTCAACCGGCACGGCCATCGGCACGTTGTCCGGTGTTGCAGCAACCAATGCGACACTTGCCTGGTTCGGAGGTGGTGCGCTAGCTGCGGGCGGAGCAGGAATGAGCGGCGGCATGTTGGTACTGGGGGGGATCGTCGCTGCACCCATTATCTATTTCGCGGCGAAAGGTGCCTGGACCAAAGCTCATGCTTTTAAGGATCAAGAAGTACTTGTAGAGCAAGAGCATGGAAAACTGCTCGCACTAAAGCCTGAACTTGAAAAGCAATATAACGACGTATTAGCGTACACCGTTCAATTAAATCGCCATTGCCGCACATGGTTGGAACAAATGGATAACGGGCTAGCTACCCTCTACCCTTGGGGGAAGCTAAGTATTTTTTACCGAGACTTGCTGTATATTATCGGTATTAAGTGGAAAAAGCCTGATCATCTGGCTGCCATTGAAACCATGAATCAACAAACAGTTGAGTTTTTGCATTTTTTCCAAATTGAAAACCCCTGAACTTCTCTCCAATACTTAATACAGTGCGGTCTTTTAAACTTCCGCTTTTGGCACGGAGCAGACCTTAAGTTGGTTAAGGTCCGCTGTGAGCGAACTGCAAACGTTTCAGTCATGACAGCTGAGTGTTTCCAATTCAGTGAACATAACTTTCCTTTCACGCATGCGGCTGTGGGCTAAGCACGCATCATGAAGATGCATTTGGCAGATAACTTTTTGTCATCTTTATCTGTCGAAGCGGAGGTTTTAACGTATCCTGTCGACTTCGCCTGCCATATGGGCAGTGCTTCACCAGGCCAGGCACTTATGTACAGAAACGAAGATGAAAAGCTGTCTGATAAAATAATGGGCGAAGCGGTTATTGAACTACTCGATGAGAGGGAGTCTATAACTAGTGGCCTGCTGCTTCTGAAACTACATACCTTTCTGCTCGCTGCAGAAGAAACATTCCGGGAGAGAGCGATACGCGACGCAATCAGAAGCGTCCAGGCGGCAGTTCTGAATGACGGTAGTAGAACATTCGTACAAGCGTCACTCCTCCACTAAATGCGACTATTTCCGGGGAAACCGGCCAGCTGGCTTGCTCCCAGATGAATACAGTTTAACGTCAGCAACGCCCGGTTTAGGTTCTTAGCGTCCAGTATCCTTCACAAATTTTCTGGCTCCGTGTGGCACCCTGCTGTCAGGGTAGTTTGGCCGCGCTGCACTTAATGATGTAAGTTGTTCCGAACAGCTAAAGTATGTGTTTTGGATCAAACGGGCAAAGTTAGGTGGCTGTTAAAAGGCAATGCTGGAACATGTGTAGATTAAGTAAACTTTAGTTCAAACACTTAACCAACTTGAGACAGTGCTTAATTCTGTTAAGTCAGATCCACTCCCCTGAGTCCTGACCAGCAGCGCTCTGACGACTGCGTTACCAGCACCAGGGGATCCTTACTGATGGCATTCACCAGCGTGGCAACCCTGTCGGTTAAGCTCCGTATGTTTTCGGTTCCTGCGTAGACATATTCATTAGCTGGTAGTGCAAAGGTGCGTCCTTTTTCACACACGACGCTGCGTGAGAAGCCGTTTTCGAGCATCGTGTATAACACCTCAATGAGAGTGTTAGCTGTTGCCTCGCGAAGTTCAATCCTGATGGTATAGCTGGCCATAGTGATTACCTCCTCTTAAATTAAATTTAAGTTTACTTACATTTCGGGCGGGCGCGTCTGCAATTAATGATATTAAGAATATTCTTATTATTCCGCATGCCCTTTTTAAGACCAGTATTAGTTAGATTTATAAGTAGGAAGAAAGGAGATTTTTTTGCAGACAATCAGCAGGTATCGTGAAAAATGTCGAATAATTGCTTAGTCATTTTATGCTGTTTTAAAATGAAAATATGTGAAAGCGATTACAGCCACAGGATGATCTGTGAATATGAATCTTGCGGAAAAATAAATTCCCGCCTGGGCGGGAAAAGTATGACAAAAAGGGAAATTTCTCGCGCGCAGCAGCGTTTACTGCACATTGATACAATAGCATTCCTTAAGCTACAGTTTCGTGATCCTGAAGTTAAATGCCATACGGAAAGCTTATGCGTTAATAATGACGGCAAGTTTTTTTACATACATTTTTCATACGAGTAGGCAATGATTTCAGGCTGAAATAGAAAGCGACTACGGCTTCCTTAACGAAATCATCTTGTTTCATGATAAAAAATCACGAATCGGCTGGCTCTAATAATGGTGGGTGCACTGCGCTTTTTTGTCAGGTATGTGTCTGCTGCTGGCGCGGCGAAACACATTGAAATCCAAATTTCCCGTATCGTCTATAGTCTCATGGTTGCTGCTGGATTCAGATTAAACCAGCAATGTATTCACCCAAATCTGCGCTAGTCTTTCGGGATGCTTTACGCTTCGCTTGAAGTTTCATGGCACTACTCATTGATGATAATTCTTAGTCCTGCAAGATAAATATGAACTTAACTGCGACCCTGAACTCTGTATTAATACAGGCTTTCCCACCTGTAAAGAATTTTAACCCGCCTCAGCGCGGGTATTTTTTTGTCTATAAATCCTCAGCCCATATAAATAGTACCAATGTAATATAATAAATGTTGCTGACTATCCGTAGAGCTGTGTCCGCAATCGAGAATAAGAGAGTGCCTTTATCAGTATGGATTTATTAATTACCGTCTCGCTACATACAAACCGATTAATGCTGACTAGAGTTAATACGTTAACTCACCCAACCGGAGTATCTATGGCAGATCAACAGGCTAACAGCGGGAGTTTTGCTCATAACAGGCAGCGTGCCGTCGAGGCCGGGCGCAAAGGCGGGCAGGCCAGCGGGGGCAACTTCAAGAATGACCCGGAGCGTGCAGCAGAAGCGGGTCGTAAAGGCGGAAAGATAAGCCGAAGGGGCACAAAGTAAGAGCGAATAATAATGACAACGTCCCTGACGGGGCAGGACTCTTGAGCCTGAGCGCTCCTGCTGTGTTTCAGGCACCGTAAGGGATATTTTATGGACCCCGTTTCAACAGACTTTTACGTATTCAGCGTGGCAGACAGTGATGGATGCAGCAGTCTGCACCGAACTCAATGTCTCAGAGTTCCAGAAACATCTAATCGCGTGTTCATGGGATCGTTCACCGCTCCCGATTACGCCTGGCAGTATTTCAAAATCCACCATCCGGGTATAAGGGCGGCATTCTGCCTGTCTTGCATGCGATAAAGTACGTGTAAATTGCAAAGGCATATCCTGATGCGATCAATGATTGTCTGCAGAAATGAATCACGGCTCCCTTGACTCCATTAGCAATGCCCTGAAGAAGGCATTTTGTCGTATCCGGCAGAGAGACGGCTTAATGGACAGTTTGCCCGCGCTGTTTAGTTTTCCCTGATTAATCCTCTCAGCCGCACAGTTTCCTTGCTATGCAGCTTTACCGACCTGCGGGCCCACACCTCTGAACATCAAAGTCAGCGTGCAGGCCTCCTTCGGCATGTCAGCTGGCCGTGACCTGCCCGCACGAGGATTATACATTCCTGGGGCAATGTCCTGTTTTGGCACACAGCTGCCATTCGTATCTCTCTCTCTCCGAAGCCACTTTAAGCTCAATGGTAGACAGGTTCGTCAGTCTGATTACATTAAGGCGCAAAGTGGCTGGCTTCGCCGAACCGTCATGCGCTTCGTTTTGGGCTTGACTGCTTGAGCCTTATGACAAACCAGGGACATGCTCAGGCAGTTAAAACTGCATTATTCAATTTTTCTTAAAGCCAGATTCCAGCAATCAGAGCCTAATATCACCGCACCGCAATGAGGGTTGCTATATCGTATATGACTAGTTCCGACTATTTGCTCTATAGATCTTAAGGGTGCTGCCGTCATCGCATTGCGAAATTGAGCAATGCGATGACGGCAGCACGCGGGTAACGCGATTGCCGGAGACTCGTTCCAACTAAATGACCCATCA
Source organism: Erwinia sp. S63 (assembly GCF_016625195.1). GTDB lineage: Bacteria > Pseudomonadota > Gammaproteobacteria > Enterobacterales > Enterobacteriaceae > Pantoea. Next base: position 20,240 of record NZ_JACVUP010000003.1, on the reverse strand, counting down.
ACTTTCCAAAACTGATGCCGATAACACTTGCAGCGTTAATTACTAATCCGGTGGGCTGCTGTTGATCGATCACGATAGTGCAGCGATGCGTGTTTGCGTCAGATTTCATTGGCTTCTCATTTAAGCGGTTAATGTGCAAGCAGTATGCGGCAGGGCGTGAGAAGCGTGCTTGCGCAATGCATTGCAAAAAGAGTGATTTAGGGACTAACCATTTGATAACTGAAGTTAAACGGAAAGGATCTTCCTCTGATGAGCTTAAGCAAGACAGATATTAAAATCCTCCAGCAGTTGCAGAAGGCTGCGCGTATAACCAATCAATATCTTGTCGATGAAATTGGCCTCTCAGCATCGCCGTCCTGGCGCAAAGTCCGCAAGCTGGCAGAGGACGATGTGTGCCAAGGTTATCGCGCCGTGATTAATCGAAAAAAGATTGGCCTTAATGTATTGGTATTTGTGCGCATCATCATTGATAGCCACAGCGAGGCCGAAACACGCAAATTCGAACAAGAAGTGATGGCGCTGGATAATGTGGTTTCCTGCTACAGCATCGGCGGCGATGCGGATTTCTTATTACAAGTGGTTGCAGCAGATATGGATGCATACGCAAATTTCGCGATGTCGGCTTAGCTTTTGTGAAAAAGGCAATCTAAGTCAAATTTTTAAAGTTAAATACTGCGCGAGTCAATACTTGATATTGTTTTGGATAATTGCTTTTAATGTCTTGAGTGTTAATGTATTTTCTGAATCTAAACTATTTTATTTACTATTCGGTTCTCTCTAAAATGTTGTCAATTTGTTCTTGAGCGATTGAATGTTAATTATAAGGGTATTAAAGTGACTAAATATATTTTTAATATCAATGATTTGATTTTATCAAAAAACGCGCAGTTTTTTAAGATAAAGAAAGCTTTATCTGAAAATAAAATTAAAAACCTATTTAGAAGCGTCTCTTCGATAAAAGATGGTGTCTATCTTATATATGAAATCAAATCTGAAGTTGTTATAAACAATGGAAAATTAACTTACTCTTTAGTGTCTTTTAAAGTTATGGAAGAGCCTTCATTTCTACAAGGTACTATCATTTCAGAAAGCAAGTATGCGTATCTAATGCTCTTGGAGGTTCAGAATTTTTTAATAATATCAAAGAAAAATGTTGATGCAATTGAGAGTGAACTGGAGAAGTTCATAGAATACTTTGAGTTTGATAAATTTTCAAATTTCAATGGAAGGCTGAATCCTGAGTATGAAAAAATTAGCATGAGGAATATGTCACTTTCAGATTCAGTGATAAGAAATAGAACAGTGGAAGCAAAAAACCTAACTGGAATTCTTTCTCCTAACACGACTGGGCGTTCCATTCCCGGGGCATTTAGAGTCAAGGCAGGAAACGATATATTTACTTTAACTCCAAATACATCACGAATAGGTTATAAAGATAAAAAGGTGGGTTTTTTTGACTTCTGCTCGTGGGCAATAAGTACAGTAAATGAATTATCCAACACAGCATCATTGTCAAGTAAGTTAATGGCAGGTTTCTCTTCCCCTATTACTTTAAGTGAGTTACTAGCAAAAAAAGTCCAGCCAAAGGCTATTTTTATAGATCTTAGCGAGTTAGATGATATGGTACGTGGTGCTTCCAGTACATTGACGCTAACGAAAAACATGCCCCAAGGAATGGTAACATTAAGTTCTGTAGAAATAGATAAAGTTTTCAATGGATTTAAATCGTCATATTTCTTAGATGGTGAAACGCTTACCAACTTAAGATTCAAATTCAAATGTCGCCTAAGGTTCAACACTAAGGTTGTAACTATAGTATCCAAATATCTTGATGGAATAATGATTAGTGAAAATGGCACTCAGTTAATGTCGCTAAGTAAATATATTAACAAGTTTAAGCCATTCACCATAACTTTCGATTCACCTCAGTATTGTTATCATGGTCGCTCATGTTTTGAAGATAAAACAATGTTAAATAATTTGAATAGTTTCCTATCCGTCTTTGATGATAGTTATGATTTTTCAAGTGTCAGATCGGAAAAAGAGAAGGATGATAAACAGTCGTATCCTGCAAATATCAAAAGATTCCCTGTGAGATCGCTATTTAGACGAGTGGAAAACATTTACTCAAATAAAGGCGTCATTGTGATTTGTGATGATATGAATGATGAGTGGGCTGATCATATTGTATTGGACATTACATCAGGGAACCCATCCATAAAGTTTATTCATGCTAAATACATTAAAAAAGAAAGTTATGGTGCCAGTAAGTTTCATGAAGTTATAAGTCAAGCATTGAAGAATATTGGTAGATTGCATTCGCCAAAAGAACTTTACCTCGATAAGTATGATAACGAGTGGTCCTCAAACTATCTACAAACACAGATTAGTAGAATTAGGCCAAGTTGTACGTCTAGAGACGATATTAAGTTAGCTCTTGACAAGATAAATGAGAGCCCGAAAACCAACAGAGAATTAATATTGGCTGCTCCATTTTTAAGAAAAAAAATGCTAGTTGATGAAGTTGAAATCATAAAGAGAAGTCAGTCAGCTAAACCTTATACAGTGCAGTTAATATGGCTTATTAATACATTTTTGAGTGCATGTATTGAGTATGGAGTAAAACCCAGTATTTTATGCAAAAAATGAAATGCATTATAAGGCTGGCTATTTATATAGGCCAGCTTGTTTGTCTTGCTTTATTTTTTTTAAGTTAAATTTAAAGCTATTTTAGACCCATTTATTAACATTGCCAACTCTAGCTTTATTCCTAAATCCCATCTCCCGCCTCACAATTCCTTAACTCAAACTAGACGTTTCCCGCGCAATGCGTAGATACTCATTACACCAGATGCCAAACATTAAATTTCTGAAACAAATTATATCAGCGACTTAACTTTCAGCGCAGCGGATCTTCGTGGCGCGCGTTGTCTTTCTCTGTTGAGGAATACGTTGTGTTCAAATTAAATCCGGTGTTACTAAGCCTTGTGGCTGCGCAAGGTTTGATGTTCCCTATCTCACTGTCGTGGGCGGCGGAGTTAAAACCTTACACGCCTGAAATTAATGACAATAAAGTTGGGGCTTATTGCTTATGCAATGGCTCGACGCAAACGCTCAGCGGCTTACCGCAATTCGCGCCCGGTGAAAGCGGGGCAACCACAGTGACGTTTGGCGAATTGCAACGTATTGGTCGAATAATCAATGACAACCTGATTGGCGAGCAGCGACTGCAAATTGGCCCGCAAAATCTCACCATTCAAATACCGAATTTTGAAGATTGGACATATACAACTTACGATGTTTATAACACCGCTGATTTAGTGGATTTACCAAGTGTCGGCCTCGATACCGTAGTGCCAGATTATTATGATGTGAACGACAAACAATATATTAATGCGCGCCTCGGTTCTGTCAGCAACGGCAAGCTAAATATCGATATTGGCGAACATGGCGCGGCGGCGAATTCCTCTACTAATAGCTGGTCGATGGCGGCGAAACAAAGCCAACTGTTTACCGCTACCAAAAAAGGTCATCTCAACTGGAATTCCGATAACCGCATCGCCTTTACCGCAGCCACGCCACCATATGGCGGCGATCGCCTGGCATACGACGCGGGCAGTGTGGTGAATTATGCCGGAGCCATCAGCGTTTCAACTCTGGATGGTGGTACTACCCGTTTCAACATCCAAAATATCAACGATCTGCGCAACTACAATAACTGGCTGATCGAGCAGGTCAGCGTGTCCAACCTCAGTACCGACCGCTACAACGCCGAATTCCATAAAGCCTTCATCCAGCATGACGGACGCGTGGTGTATCGCATGAGCACCAACAACTATGACGATGAAGTGGCACAATCGCTGGGCGATCAGGTGGTGCTGAGTGCGGATGGTAAAGATGCCAGCGTCAAAATCAATCGCGGTAAAACTCTGGAAGTGTTGAATAGCCACAGCGCAGTGATGCGCGCCAGCAACGGCGCGAAAGCCATTATCAACGGCAAACTTGCCAGCAACGGCTCCGGCTTAGAGCTGTTGAACCACGCGCGCGGTCGCAATAACGGCGTGATCAACGCTGGATTCCTCAACAACGCCGACGGCAAAGGCGTCGATAGCAACACCATAGGCGCAGGCATTGGCGTGCTTGCCACCAACGGCAGCCGCTTCAGCAATGACGGCGTGATCAACTTCCAGCCTGGCAACAGCGAGAGTGCGGCGATTTCGCTCTACGATGCGCGCGCGATCAATCGCGGCAATATCAATCTCGGCGTCACCGAAACCATCGGCAGTGGTTCGATGACCGGCGTGATCGCTAGCGGTGCAGGCGGTTTCACTAATGCCAAAGGCGGCACCCTTTACATCGGGCGCACGCCGCAAAATCACAACGACGACCCAACCAGTGATGTAGCGGTGAACCTGAGCGGTGGCGCAAGCGCCATTCGCAGCTTCCTCGATTCCCGCATCGTCAACAACGGACGCATCGTGATCGGCTCGCTGGCGCAGAATACGTCTGGCATGCTGGTTGAATACGGCCCGAATACCATCGCGCGCAACAACGGCGTGATCGACGTAAATGGCATGGCAGAAAGGCAGCCGCGCGAGAATATCGGCATGCTGGTGGTGGATGCCGGCAGCGGCGGCAAAGTCGGCAATGGCAAAGCGGGCACCATCAACCTCAACGGTTACAACAGCACCGGCCTCAAAGTCATCGCCCACGCGGGCGAAAGCGCGAAAGCTTATTCTCACGGTGCCATCAATATCCTCAGCGATGCTGGCCAATATGGCACAACCGATCACAACACTGCCGTTTGGGTCATCGGCGAAGAGGGCGGCAATGCCGTCGCCAACGTCAGCGGACCGATTCAGCTTGGCGGCAACGATGCGATTGGTATTCGCGCCGAAGGCAACGCCACGGTGAACGTCAGTGCCAACGCGATTCCGGTTGCCGGACCGCGCGTTATCTTTGGCCTGGAGCGGCAAATCAGTTTTTACACCAAAGGCGAAAACGCAAAAATTAACCTGCCGAAAAATGGCAGCTTCTCGACATCGGTTGTCGACGGCACGATTTTCCGCGTCGAGGATGGCGCGGATTTTGACGGTCGCGGTCTATCCCTTTCCATGAACGAATTGAATACCACAGGCGTGTACGGTAGCGGCGTGGGAACCCAGGTAAATACTAACGGCGCAACGCTAAATATTGGCAACGGGGATTATGGTGGAATCGGTGGCACCGGGATAAAAATTGCGCATGGTGCACAAGGGACGATTGATGCTGCGACACGGTTTAACCTTGATGGTTCTAGCGTGTTGGCGGCAGAGGTCGATGGTTTAGCCTACACGTTGCAAGGCGAGGCCATTGATTACGAAACCGGATTCAATACCGACACGCATCTCACCAACCATGCTGAGATAAACGGTAGCGGCAGATTCCAGATCGGCTTAATCGCCCGCAATCAAGCACAGCTCACCAACATTGGCGACATCACTTTTACCGGCGAGGACAGCACCGGCATTTACGCGGAACGCGGCGGGAAGGTGACCAATAGCGGCACCATCAACATGACACTGCGCGGGCAAGCGCTGTATGCCTATGGTTTGCAGTATGACTCCGATACCACCGCGCTGAGTGAAATCTCCAACAGTGGCACCATCAACATCTTCAACCGCGACAGTTTTGAGTTGAACACCACCATTGGTTTGGTCGCCAGCAATTCATTGGCGCGCATTTACCAAAACGGCACCATCAATCTGTATGGCGAAGAAGCGATGGGCGCCAGCGCATTTTTAGGCGGTCGCATCACGTTTGGCGCGGACAGCCGCATCACCTTCAACGACCCGAATCAAACCGGCTATCGCGCCGCCGATGAGGGCACGCAATTCATCAGCAACGGCAACAATGTGGATGTCAGCAGCGCCAATTCGACGCTGTATGACATCAGCAATGGCGCGTGGCTGTATACACAGAATCCCGGCAACGTGACGCTCAGCGGCGAAAATAGCCGGGGCATTGTGCTGAGTGGTGAAGGCACGCAAGTGTCCAGCACCGACAATTATGTCGCGAGCGGCAAAGGTGCCAGCGTAATGAATGCCAGCAACCGCGCCGAGGGCGTGATCAGCAGCGGCATTACGCTCAGCGGCGAAAATACCACTGCCGCGATTGCCAGCGGCGACGAAACGGAAATCTACGCGGCCTCAACCATCAGCGGCAACGGCGCGAATGCGACGGCGTTTGATGTTAGCGGCGGTGCGCGTCTGTTTAACCAGTATCAAGGCGTGGTGGATCTCAGCGGATCGAACAGCACCGGCGCGCGCGTGCATGACGGCGGCAACTTCATTAATCGCGGCAGCATGCACATTGCGTCAGGCATCGGCATCGATGTCAGCAGCGGTTACGGCCAATACGTGCCGGTCGATAGCGCATTACGCGTCGATGATGGCATTGCGGCGATGCGCGTCGGCAGCGGTGCATGGATGAAAATCTACGGCGACGGCCAGGGCTACAGCGTGATGCAGGCCAACGGCAGCGCCGACGGCTTGTTGCTGGATGTCGGCGCGGAGGGGTTCGAAGCCGACAACATCACTATCGGCGCGTACGGCAGCGGCAGCGCCATCAACAACCGCGCCGAAACACCGAACATCAATTTGGATAACGTGCGTTTAGAGGTGGCAAACGGTAACGGTATTCGCTCGGCGACCTCATTCAATTCCGCTGGCAGTGTGCAAATTAACGTCAGCGGTTCGGGCACCGGTTATCGCTTTGAAAACGCCAATGGCTCAACCACCAGCAACGATCTGGTGATCGGGCCGGATTATTCGATTGTGGTGACAGGGACCGGCAATGGCGTGATCGCCAACACCCGTGGCAACGTGATTTCTCAGGGCTTGATTGATATTCAGGCGGCGAACGGCGGCTCGGCGATTGTCACCCAAACCGCCAGCCAGGTGGTTAACCAGGGCACCATCAGTTCGCAAAGTCGCGTTGCGCCGCTGATCGACCTGCGCGGCGGGCAAACGGTGTTTATCAATGAAGGCACCATCAACGCGCCGTTCCCTGATCAGGTTGTCGTGGCGGGCGGCGCGACCGATGACGTCATTGCACTGTTGGATGGTGTGGTGGTCGGCGATGTGAACACCGGCAACGGACGCGATGAACTGATTGTCACTGGCGGCACCATTAAAGGCAGTTTGACGATGGGCAGCGGCGCGGCTAATCAGGCCACGGTGCAGAAGGTGAGTCTGGCTGATACGCGCCACATCACCACGGAAAATGGCGCGGGCAGCACGCTCAATCTCAGCCAACTCAAGGCGCGCGGCGGTTCGTTCGCCAGCGATGATTCGGTAAAAGGCACCAATCTGGGTTCAGGCTGGAGCACGCTGAACTTCCACAACACCCAATGGACGTTAACCGACAACATCAAACTGGCGCACAGCACGATTAACGTCGATAGCGGTTCAACGCTGTTCGCGGGTGACAACGTCAATCCGCTGTTGCAGGGCAGTACCCGTGATTCACTGGTGGTAAATAACGCGGGCACCCTGGATCTCACCAACGGCGGCAACACGGCGGCGAATACGCTGAAGATTGACGGTGAACTGGCGTCGGCGGGCGGCAGCGTCAGGCTGAACGCCACAGCGGCCAGCAGCGATGTGGTGCTGGTGAATGGCGCGGCATCGGGCGTGACGCAGGTTGACGTAAAACTCGTGGGCGCGCCGCTGTTTGACAGCAACGGCGATGGCGTGATCGCTGCGAACGAAGGTGTGTCACTGGCGCAGGTTTCCGGCAGCGCGAATGCCAACAGCTTTGTGCTGAAAAGCGGCTATGTCGCATCCGGGCCGTGGCAATACGGTTTATACAGCTTCGCACCGGGTAGCAATGACGCAGCCCGCAGCGCGGTAGGCGGTAGCGCGTGGGATTATCGACTGGCGAACACCTTCGTGTGCGAAGACGGCAGTCTGTGCCAGCCGTCAGCAGGCAGCGCACACAGCGGCGCACGTCTGGCGGTCACGCCGCAGGTGCCGTCCTACCTCTCTGCGCCGGTTGGCCTCGCTTATTATTCGCTGGCAATCACCGACGATCTGCATAAACGCCTCGGTGAACTGCGCCAGCAGCAAGCAAACCCGGATGCGGTTGGCGGCGAGATGTTCATCCGCTATATCGGCTCCAACCTGAAATACCAGACCAGTCAAAGCGTCAGCCATTACGGCTACGACTTCGATCTCGACTACAGTGCGGTGCAGCTCGGCGGCAACGTCATTCGCGTAGATGGCGCGGACTGCAGCCTGCGCGGCGGCGTGGCCTACACGCGCGGCAACACGCGTATACGCCCGCACGCAGCAGATGGCTACAGCTCGACCAGTTTCGACAGCGACACGCTTTCTCTGTACGGCACATGGCTGCGCGACAGTGGTTTTTACGTGGACGGCTCACTGAGCTGGGGCTGGCATCGCGGCGCGACTGACATTGCACGGCAGAAAGATGTCGCCAAACCAAAAGGCAACGGCTGGACGGCTTCGATTGAAACCGGTTATCCGCTGGAACTGGGCGGCGGCGTGCGCATCGAACCGCAGGCGCAGGTCACCTGGCTGCAAATGAAGATGGACAGCTTCACCGACCGCGATAACACCCACGTTTCCTACGACGATTACAGCCAGACGATTGGCCGCGTCGGCGCGCGCTTGGATAAAACCTGGCAGGACGGCAGCGCGAATCAGTACACGCCGTATCTGCGCGTGAATTACACACAGGGATGGGGCGGCACCGCGAAAGCGAAGATCGGCGCGGCGGATGTTGGCGGCGATGAAACCTTCGACAGCGGCAAGTTCGGCAAAATGTGGGATGTCGGCGTGGGCGGCACCGCGACGGTGAACAAGGATGTGGCGCTCTACGCCGAAGCGGATTACCGCAAAGAGATCGACGGCAACGGCGCGAAAGGCTGGCGTTACAACGCGGGCGTGCGCTGGTCGTTTTAATTGAACCGGTCACCGTTATGGCGACCGGGGATATTTCACGTTTAAAAACCCGCGCGGTAAAAATAAACCTTTGCAGGGGAGTCGCCGTAGTTTTACTGATTTTTACGATGGTCTCTGAAATGTCTTTCAAGAGAATAAATATTTGAACGCAATCCAGAGGACGCCTACACCAGCAGCAAATTGCAGGATTTTGACAAACCACTTAACGTATTTCCACGATTGCCGCTCTTTTTCATCAGCGGCAGCGATGGCAGGATTCTCGTTCTTTTTATTGGTTTTTGTTTTTGAATTAAAGCTCAACCAGATTGAGATTACAATTGCTGTTGCGGTAATGAACTTAATTATCAATTGCTTATCCATTAACGTTCATCCTTTTAATTAGCTTGATTTAATTTGTTTGATTGATAATTTCATTCTTAAAATATAGAACTTTTCTTGCTTATGCGACCCCCTACCAGCGGCTTCACACAGACTGTTGTTATCCACTTCCGCTCCTGGCACACAACAGGCAAGCAGTTGATAACGAATGTCTGCCGAGAGCGAGGATAGGAAGTAGAGAACCCTCTATATTGAAGTTCCAGAATGGACCTCATCATAAATCCGATCAATACCGATGTTATTACTTCAACTTGAAACCGCGTTCAGAAACGGTTTCCCTTAATTTCACGCGTCCCCCCATGTATTCCATGCTGGTTGCTGATTCGATGACAGAACCCAACCATGTCTTTGCACTCATATTTTGGCTGACGCGGAAAGTCTGATATGCCTCTTCATAATCTTTCAGGTAAACACGATAACTTCCCTGGTCGTACCGATTATGATGTAACACCATCGGTTGTGCAGGGCGAGGACGAATGCAGCTGGTCCTGGTTGCATCAGGCCAACCTACAGCCATACCGAAAGTGACAAAGCTGTGTGAAGGCAAATGAATCATCTCTGCGACTTCTTTGGCGATGTTACGCATGACGCCCAGATAAACGATGCCCAACCCCATAGACTCGGCCGCTACAGCGGCGTTCTGAGCAGCTAAAGCTGCATCAATCGAAGCCATCAAGAATGAATCAAGGTAATCGAATACAAACGGTTCTTTTCCCGCGTCTTTAGTGATTTCGGCACCGCGTGACAAATCGGCCACCCAAAGTAACAGTGCGGGAACTTCCTCGATCCAGGGAATTCGGGCAACCGGTACTGAGCGAGCAACGGTGTCTGAAATTCTCTGTTTTAATTCCACGTCCGTCACGGCAACCAGGCTCCACTGGTTCAGGGCAGAAGAGTTAGAGGCAGATTGTGCCGCAGCGACCATCGTTTCAATAGATCCATCAGGCAGAGCATCTGCCAGAAATGTTCTGACAGACTTGTGGCGAAGTAGGGCTTCCACCTGCGGCGTCCAAATAATGTTATCTGGTTTCTGTTGTGCCGCACCATATCGTGCTTCAAGTAATGAACGTTGCTCGGCTTTCCTGGCAGTCATGATTTCAGCTTCCTCATAAGAATTGATGACTGCAGAATAGCGGCGGTGCTGATGAAGATAATCACTGATTTTACGACTTCAGTTTTCATCTGTGTGCACAATCCAGCGACATGCGATAGAATTTGAGAATGGATCATCTTCTCGCAATACGCACTTTCCAGCGCATCGTTGAAACGCGCTCATTCACTAAGGCCGCTGCACACCTCGGGTTGCCGCGTTCCACTGTGAGTAAATCCCTTAAAGAGCTTGAAGAGCACCTTGGCATCAAACTGATACAACGCACGACGCGCTCAGTGACCTTAACGATTGAGGGGGCTGAGTATTACCAGAGAATCAGCAGACTCGTTGCCAAACTGGATGAGACTGAAGTCGCCATGCGTGATATGGGGGCTGCCGCCAGGGGAAGACTGCGAATTGATCTTCACTCATCGCTCGCTAACTTTGTGCTGATACCCATCCTTGAAGAGTTTCGCGGACGTTACCCTCATATCCAGTTAGCGCTAGGAGTGGGTGACCGGCCAGTGAACCTTATTGAAGAGGGCGTTGATTGTGTCATACGAGCTGGAGAGTTAGCGGATTCGTCTTTGATAGGTAGAACATTATACAAAGATCACTTAGTGACTTGCGCCAGCCCTGGCTATCTTGAACGTTTTGGTATTCCTGCGAATGTTTCGGATCTTGAAACCAGCCATAAGGTGGTAGGTTACTTCAGCGCCGCAACAGGAGAAGCCTGGCCTCTGCGTTTTCGTCATCGGGCAGGAGAAAAGCTGGTACACAATTTCGATATAGCTGCAAATGACAGTGCGTCTTTGATCAATATGCTTGTGCACGGCATGGGGATCGGCCAAACACACGCTTCAGTAGCAAAAAGCTTTATAGAGTCGGGGCAGTTAATTCCCGTTCTGGGAAGTTCAACGAATACACAATTTCCGGTTTCAATAATTTATCCGCCGACAAAACAGCTGAACGTACGTCTGCGAATATTTATCGACTGGATGGTGGAAAGATTGTCCGGATAACACCATTAGTTGATTTCGGCCTTTCCCAGGAGTTTTTTAAAGGTACTCGACTGTCCGCATTTGGCACATAACTGCTGCAAGCAATGCTCAGTGGGTGACTCTTAACTGTCAGAGAACTTTTTGATGCCGCGCATACCGTAAATAGATGATGCAATCTTTGATAGTTATTCAGCTAAATCAAGTTTATTTTTACTAATCTATTTCATCTGATTGAGGGATAAATATGTCGGAGAATTTGGCTGAGATTGAAGTTTTATTTGTCGCAGGATTTGGAATCAGCGACCCGATTATTAAGCAGGAAGGGATATCATCTCCTTGTCGCTAATCGCACTGAACCATGGGGCCAGACGGTGACACGGCTACTCAGTCCGGAAGGTTTACTCACCGGACTAACAATAACCCCCTGGCTATCGTGGATAAGCATTCGCCGCTTTTAGCTACCGTGTCAGATGCCTTCCTCAATCAGCATCAGGATCATGAATCCGGCAAAAAACATTGCTGTGCCCAGAGGAGTGTCCCTGTCTCCCCGGTGCGCTTCAACCAGCAACTCTTCTGTCACCAGATAAAGCAGGGCAACCAGTCCAAAGGAGAGGAAATAGGTCAGCCAGAACTCGCCAAGGTGAGCGACAGGCGTACCCACCATCGCACCTATTGGCAGGAGCAGGGCAATGCCGGTGACAGCAAGTAAAACCCTCATTGTGGTACCCAGCATGGTTTTCAAATCACCCACCACGGACAGTCCCAGGAAGAGGATCTCCAGAGTGAGCGCCAGTGTCAGCATCATTCCGGTTTTGGCCCCTGCCGCGAAGCTAATCCCCAGTACTAATCCGTCGATAAAGATATCAATACCGATGGCGACCAGCATCCCTGACTTACTGGCTGCTCTTTCCCCATAATGCTGAATCAGCATCATCAGTGCGACTCCGGTCACCCCGCCTGCCAGAACGGCCATCATTGAGTGTTGCTTAAGACCAGGAAGCACTTCAGTGGCTGCCGCTGAGAATATGACGCCAGCGGTAAAGTGATGTATCAAACTCATGGTCTTTTCACCCGGCTGGCGATAAAGCGCTGCACCGGCCCCGGCTATTGCCGCGGTGACAGGGAAAAGGGTATACAGCAGCGTTAAGTACATTGGGCGCCTCATAAACGGTGTCCTCACCGGCGATTGCTGAACGTGAGTAATGCCGGCTCAGAAATAAAAAAAGCGCGGAGTAAACGCGCCTTTCAGGAATTCGGAAAGATGTTGCAGGAATGTGCTTAGTTTAGCAGCCCCAGGTGCTCAACAAGGATTGAACTGCCGATGCCAATCAGTACCAGGCCGCCGAGAATTTCTGCCCACTTGCCGATCTTTGCACCCAAAAATCGACCCAGCAACATGCCGCTGGCTGCCATTACCGTGGTCGCTGCACCAATTGCCAGTGCCGTCACCACGATGTTGACCTGTAGAAATGCCAGGCCAACGCCCACGGCCATCGCATCAAGGCTGGTGGCAATGGCGGTCGTTACCAGCAACCAGAATCCATGTCGGCGCGGCGCCTCTTGTGGCTCATCAGTTTCTTTACGGATGCCTTCAACGATCATGCGAACGCCCAGCACAAACAGTAGCGTAAACGCGACCCAGTGATCCCAGTTCATGATGAACTGGCTGGCAGCAAGACCGATTCCCCAGCCGATAACGGGTGTAATGGCTTCAATCACGCCGAAGATCAGGCCGGTGCGCAACACTTCTTTGAAAGGAGGGCGGTGCAGTGAGGCACCTTTACCGATTGCGGCGGCAAAGGCATCCATCGACATGCCAAAGGCCAGAATGATCACAGCGTAAAAGCTCATAACTGATTCCCGGGTGTGCTTTCAAAGGAGAAAGGCGTGAAGTTTTTAAGAGGGCGCTATCCTGCCACAAATAATTAAATAAAAAAACCTTAAAATTCAATGTATTATAGTCATGGCTAAGTTTGATAGCCATTGCTATAGATGCTGACATTTTAACCTTCTCGCTGGTGGAACTGGATAGTATGTCAGGAAGCCGTTCCCGCGGCCGGTCATGAAATTATCAGTATTGCTGAAAGTCACATTGTCGAAGATAACCGGGATGTCTGTAACTGATGCTAAATCATAGATAACACTGTAGTTACGACCATAATCAATAGATCCCCCACTTGCTCAATTTCAGGCCTGGCTTCCAGGGTCAGTTGGGAGACTGCGCGCTGCTTTACACCGAGTTAATGCTCACTGCGCTGAATCAGGAATTCCTGAACGGTCAGCGTGATCCCCCCGTCACGGCAAGCAGTATTCCAAAACACACCAGCAACGCGCCAAAGGTGCGATCGATCCAGTGACGTATAGCGAGCAGCTTTTCGCGTACTGCGCCCGACGAGAAGAATATTGCTACCAGGCTGAACCAGGCCATGTGCGCCAGCGAGATAAAGGCGCCATAGCCGATTTGTACGCTCAGGGGTGTTTCACTCCCGACGACCTGCAAGAACAGGCTGACAATAAACACCGTTGTCTTGGGGTTCAGGGCGTTGGTCAGAAATCCGGTACGAAGCGCCGCAATATCCGTTAAAGGGGTGAAAGCCTGGTCTGCAGGAAGGGATCCGCCCTTTGTGCGTAGCATCTTTGCCCCCAGGTAAATTAAATAGGCCGCGCCAACCCACTTGATCAGATTAAACAGCCACATCGACTGCTGTATCAGAAGACCCACACCCACTAGCGTATAAGTGACGTGGACCAGCACGCCCAGCCCGATGCCCAGGGCTGTCAGCACACCCGAGCGACGGGAAAGCATCAGGCTGTTACGAGTGACCATCGCAAAATCGGGTCCCGGGCTGATGACAGCCAGTAAAGTTATTGTGATTACAGCTAGCAGTTCAGTCATTGTCTGTCCGGTATAGATGAGAGTACTTTTAATAATATTCGTCTTTTGGATTAAGGATTAACGATGTTTACTGACATGAATAGTGAGCTGAATTCACAGTTAACAAGCGCGCGGCTTCCTTCGTTGCTGGCACTGCGCTGTTTTGAAGCTGCGGCACGGCTGGAAAACTTCAGTCGGGCAGCGGACGAGCTGCACCTGACGCACGGCGCCGTCAGCAGAGCCGTGCGCTTGCTTGAGGACGATCTTGGCATGCCGCTGTTCGAGCGCCGCAACCGACGCGTCTATTTAACCGATGCGGGCCGTAAACTTGCGCGCTCTGTTTCCGATGGTTTTGACCTGATGCGCCACGCTGTCGCAGAGGTACGCGCCAGCGCCCGTCATGCCCCACGTTGTGTACTGTCATGTGAACCCACATTACTGATACGCTGGCTGATCCCGCGCTGGCCTGATTTCAAAGCACAGCATCCGGGAATAGATGTGCACCTGGTGGCTGGCGGGGGGCCTTTCTCCTTCAGCAGCGGCATCGACCTGGCTATCCGTCGTAAGGACTTCCCATGGCCGGACAGTTACCACGCTGAACCTTTGTTTCGTGAAAAAGTGGGTCCGGTCTGCAGGCCGGACAAAGTGCTTATGTGGTTCTCTGGGGAGGAGGGCAACGCGCGTTTGCTGCCAGACACACCCCTCCTGCATTCGCGAACGCGGCCGGATGCATGGCAGCAGTGGGCATCCGCTGCCGGGCTGAACGTCCCTGATGCACCGGGGCAAACCTTCGAGCATTTTTATATCAGCTTGCAGGCAGCGGTGGCGGGCCTTGGCGCGGCTATCGGACCGTGGAATCTTGTTCGTGACGATCTTGATAGTGGGATGTTAGTGGCGCCGCTCGGTTTTATCGCTGACGGTTCCGAGTACTTTCTGCTCTCGCCCGGAGATTTATCACCTGATGGACCGCACAGGGCCTTACTGTCCTGGCTGAGATCTGTGGCATGAGCTGTTCAACCCGACTGCGCTAACCGGTGAGCCGGCAAGCTTCGCCGAACCGCAAAGGGATGCGTTTCGGGCCTGACGGCTAAGGTCTGATGGCGAAAAAGATGAATGAATTTTAGTGGCTGGAAGTTATCAGCGATGGTCCGCTGTGAGCGGACTTGATTTTGTATGGGAACATTATGTTCCCCGTAGCTTCATATGCAACAAAGGGTATGGCATGCCTTGGCCGTCAACTTCAGAACGACCAACAGTTTCAAAACCGTGTTTTTTATAAAAGGTAATAGCCAGAAGGTTCTGTTCGTTTACGTCAAGTTCATCAGCACCCTGCTCGTGGGTAGCTTGTAGAAAAAGTAGTTTCCCGATGCCCTTACCGCGTTGATCTGCATCCACAAAGAGCATTTCAATACGATTTTTGCTTACTCCAGTAAAGCCCACGATCGAATGGTCACAGCTTCGACGAGCAAGCGTAATAGTCAGGCCAGGAAGATACGTATGCAGTATCAGGGGGCGTAGTGCCTGGATATCCTGCTCCTGTAAAAAATCATGTGTGGCACGTATAGATGATTCCCAAACCTTCAGTAAGATCGGGTAATCAATTGGGGTACCCACTTCCATATTTATCATGATCTTATAGTCCATAAATTGACTTCGTATAGCCATGATAGCTGTGTGGTGTTATTTGTCACCATCTGGCGTAAATTTGTCCGCTATTGGCATTGAGCTGACATTGACGAGATTAAAATCAGCTTTAAACGAATATCGAATGCAATGGATTAAGCTAGGACTAAAATCGACAGTATTTCTTATCCGGCGTGAAAAATTAATACTGCATATGGCTGAGTAATAAAATACGTCGACCTTTCTCATCATGCGGTCAGGAAGGGCTTTGACGCATACTTAGATGATAAGGCCGACAATGATTCAAACGAAGAATGCTATTCGTTAGTTATTTCAGTTTCTTGTCACAACGACTTTACCAATCATATTCCCTTTTTCGACCAGCTCGTGAGCACGTTTGAGGCTAGCGGCATTTAAACCATCCACTTGTGTCGTAAGTGTATGAACGATATCGCCGCTATCGATTAACTCCGCTGCACGGCGCAATAACGCATGCTGACGGGTGAGGGTATCGGTGGTGTAAATCGGCCGGGTGTACATTAACTCCCAGTGTATTGAAATCGACTTTCCTTTGAATGGGCTGATATCCAGATTAAGCGGATCGTCTATCAGCGCGAATTTACCCTCAGGGCGCATCACGGCTGCTATTTGCGGAACATAGCGCGCGCTGTCGTTTAATCCGGCGACATGCGTAACGTGCTTGATACCCAGCTTAGCCAGCTGAGGTGCCCATGGCTGGCTGTGATCGATAACATGGTGAGCACCATGCGCCATTGCCCATTCACGACTTTCCTGACGTGAAGCTGTGCCGATAACGGTAGCGCCAGTCAGTTTACGGGCAAGCTGAGTCAGTATTGAACCAACACCGCCAGCTGCGCCTGTGACAAGCAGAACGTTATGGTCTGTCGGGTCAGCTGCATGAAGTTGCAGGCGATCAAACAGTAGCTCCCAGGCCGTAATGGTTGTCAGAGGCAGAGAAGCGGCTTGTGCAAAATCTAACGAAGCCGGCATTGGGCCGACGATCCGTTCATCTACGGCATGGAACTCGCTGTTGCAGCCTGGACGCGTTATGTCACCCGCGTACCAGACACGGTCACCAGGCTTGAAACGCGTTGCCAGGGGGCCTGTGGCGCGCACGATGCCTGCTGCGTCCCAGCCCAAAATCCGCGGCAATCCTTCAGGAATATCACCTTTGATGCGAATTTTAGTATCAACCGGATTGACTGATACGGCTTGTACTTCAACCAGCAGATCGTAATCACGCAGTACCGGTTCGGGTAACTGGACATCCTGTAATGCGTCAGGATGATCGACAGTATGATTCTGATAAAACCCAATAGCTTTCATAATATTCCCCTCACATGTCATGGAATGGGTTCGTAGAAATTTACCTGCAGCGTAGAGCGACCATGAAGCATGGCCGCCAGCTCTGTAAACGCGGGTCCACTGGCATGAGCGTCCACGCTTGCCCTGTCATGCCAGCGTTCAATCATGACGAAGCGATTCGGCTCTTGAGGGTCGAGATGTAACGCGTATTGCTCACAACCGGCTTCAGATAACGTTGCGGCCACGGCACGCCTGAGCGCCATCTCAACTTCATTTCGATATTCTTCCCGCGCTTCAATGAAGGCGACGATCGCGACAGCTTTTTGCATAAGGCTGTTTCCTTCAGACAACTTCATAACCGAGCACTCGCAGTGCTTTCTCTGCGGCCTGTTGATCCTGAATCGCCGTACCGCCTGAAATGCCGATGCCACCGATAACCTTCCCGCCGTCTACAATGACGCAACCGCCGCCAACTGAAACCAGACGGGGACGGTGAGCCAGCTGAGAAACGACGTCATTTTTCAAAATTTCATTCCAGACGTGCGTGCCAAGGCCGAAACCCGAAGCGGTGTAAGCTTTGTCAATGGCAATATCGATAGCCAGTAATGGAGCGCCGTCAACGCGTTCGAATGCAGTCAGTTGTCCTGCGGCATCCGTAATCGCTACGGTGACCTTGATGCCAATTTCGTTTGCTGCCGTAATCGATTCGGCAATGAGCATGCGGGCAGCATCGAGAGTAATATTGCTGGTGGGGTATGATTTATTGATGGTTTGAACAGTCATGGCTTTCTTCCAATAGTCGGTGGTTGATACCTGCTCTCAGGTATTGCCAGACTATCAGCCATCAATTAGATTGATAATCTCAACCTATTTACAACACTTTCAAATGAAAATTGAAAATATAAGCGACCTGCGCGTTGTTGTGCATACGGCGCAAACTGGCTCACTGACGGGAGCCGCGCAAATATTGAACATGACACCTGCGGGAGCGAGTGCGGCTCTGAAGAGGATTGAAACGCAGCTGAGTGTGCGCCTGTTCGAGCGATCGACGCGCGTAATGAAGTTAACGGATTCGGGGCGTAAGCTTATTGATTATGCAACCCGGGCTTTTGATCTCCTGGAAGAAGGTGAGGCCCAGATAAGCGCCGGACAGGAAACGCTGATTGGAAAGATTAGGCTGGCGGCGCCGTCTGACCTTACGCGCAATGTACTTCTACCATGGCTGGACGAATTCCTTGAGTCCCATCCTTCAGTGCAACTGCAATTACATGTCGGCGATCGGGCTCTGGACGTTGTGCGGGACGAGGTCGATTTAGCGATACGCTACGGAGAACTGCATGACTCCGGTCTGGTTTCTCGCCGTCTTGCGATCCCGAAAACCATTTTGTGTGCCTCACCGCGTTATCTGGCGAAAAAGGGCACACCGACTCACCCGCGTGAACTGGAGGATCATAACTGCCTGACGTTTATGCGCGGAGGACAACGTCACTCGCTATGGCATTTCCAGAAGGATGGGCTAAAAGTGGCTATTCGCGTAGCCGGTAATCGCAGTGCTGATGATGCGTCCCTGGCTCGTGACTGGGCGACAGCCGGTCATGGCATCCTTCTTAAAACACGACTGGAGCTTGAGAAGGAGCTTTCCAGCAACATGTTGGTTCCATTAATGCCCGACTGGGAAACAGAAACGTATCCGCTTCATGCTTTGCTGCCCAGCGGGCGTTTTGTGCCGAACCGGGTGAGGACATTAATGGAGTTCCTTATATCCAAACTGGATAGTAATTTGCCGTTTGCACAATAAAACATTTGTGTTTATTGACTGAAACGTCGACTTTTGGTGCGTAGCGCAAGGTCTGCTGAGAGCTAAAAGCAGACATTACCCCAGACAATAAAAGCTGTCGGCTAATGCATTCGCCATACAATTTGAAGAAGTAATTAATACGAGTGAAATAGAACAGTCGATCTCGTATGAGGTGCATTATTGAGTATTGAGCAGGTAGACTGTAAGTCATCGCGATGGGTTATAAAGTGAGGTAAAGTGACTGCAGAAAGGGGGCTACAGGGGGCAGCCTTTGTGAAATCGAATGTTAGTCGTGCTCCGTTTACTTAGACTCGCGCAGCCGCTCCCGGCGAGTAAAAGACTGTAATTAAATCTTAAAAATCATGCAGGCTAATCATGAATAACAAGCAACTTAACGAAACAAGTAAGTTCCTGAGCTATATCTTGCGCCATGAGCCTCACACTATCGGATTGCGACTCGACACAGAAGGCTGGGCAGACATTGACTCTCTGATTACCGGCGCAGCGAAAGAAGGCCGAATACTTGACCTGGCACTGATTCAGACAATAGTGAATAGCAGTGATAAAAAACGGTTTACCCTCTCCGACGATGGCCAGCGTATACGTGCCGCCCAGGGACACTCAGCACCAGAAGTAAATCTCCAGCATAGAGAAAAAGAACCGCCAGAACTCCTCTACCATGGCACTGCAACACGCTTTATTGAGTCTATTTTTCAGCAAGGATTGATTGCAGGCTCACGCCACCATGTGCATCTTTCACAGGAAACCCGGACGGCTATTGCTGTCGGACAGCGCTACGGTAAACCAGTAGTGCTGGAGATTGAATCCCTGCGAATGTACCAGCATGGATTTAAATTTTTCCAGGCTGAAAACGGGATTTGGTTAACCGAAGCAGTTCCCGTTGATTTTATTTCATTAAAAAGTTAATCACCCGGTAGTTCAATACCATCTCCGTTAGCAATTATTGTTCAGAAATAATGATTATGTCGGCTGTGGTCACGAAGCGGACAAGCCAACTGAGCTGAAGGTCTGCTGTGAGCGAGGAGCGGTAGTTAGCAATTGTTCTCACAGCCGCTGGCGGGTGCACCCATGGTAAAATAATAGGTGTTATCACGTAATTGGCCAAAGGCAATCCAGTGTATGTGCGTGATTGGTCAGTTTCGTTTTTCTAAGTCGGCTAATG
>NZ_JACVUP010000039.1 GCF_016625195.1 Erwinia sp. S63 | reverse complement strand
TAACTCTCAACCTTTCAAGGCCATATGTCAGATCAAGTCGCGACTAATACAGTTTATCTCACTAAAACCCAAATCCAGTCGTCGTTTCTGAGTATACGAAGCCATGGATTAATGCGCTCCCTGACATAACAAAATAGTTCTTCTTCGCTCATTTCAGATGCTCTTGATTGAAACACAGGTAGGGCTTCGTCATACAATTCCCAGTACAGGCTGGATAATGCGCCCGTAATTTTTCCAAAAGCCCTTGGACTGAAATCCAGACACCATTGAGTGAAGAAAGCCAACCGGTATTCGACTTCAATCACATTGACTGCGTCTGAAATTTGTAGAAGTCTTATTCTGAGCCATATCAATGTACTTATAATTTTGTCTGGGTTCGCCATACCATTTTCCTGTTGATACCGAGCTAAATATAATTCCACTTCATCACGATCAGGAAAATGTTCAAGATTTAGCGAAGCCAGAATCAATAAGGTTTCAGATTGTGACCCCGCCATGACTTGGTTTTCTGCCCACGCAGTGACGTCTGTAGCAAACGTGTCAAAACCAAATGTCCCGTATTCTTTGCGAAACACGTTGAGACTAATAAGTTCCTGCAAGCTATAGGATGGTGAAGGGCAGTCGCTACTCATTATGGCTCTCTATACTTTTAAACCTATATATTAGCCTGAGGAAAGCTTCTCAATGCTATGTGTTAAGTATGACGAAAATAGAAAACCTGATGTGTCGTTTAAGACACCTGATAAGAGAATCTATTAGAAGAACAAGCATATACCATTCAGTTGAAACAGTAATTCGTTGGGAACAATACTTCAATAGGTGATTACTAACAGGAGGATTTACTTCATAAAAATGGGAATTTCAGTTTGAAATTTTAACAACTTTTTCAATTAAAATAGTAAGTTAACTATGAATCAGGCTGGGTAAATTTCTCCTATATTCACAGGTGTGCCCCTGTATACGAGGGAGATGCCTCATACACAGGGGGATGGATGGACTTTAATTGGCTTTCGAGTCAGCCTGCATACGTTCAAGAACGGCTTTTACAGCTTCATCCAGCTCCGCCTGATATGCAGCCGGCAAACGGGAAAACTCATAGGTTACAAGGCGTTTATCTGCATCTGTTTTCTTGCGAGCAAACTGCTTTTTATCTGCAAACTCAGCCATCTTCTCAGTAATGATTTTTTTAGAACCACGACTCAGTTTTGCATCGGCGCTTTCCACACGGAAATAGCCAAGAATTTTTGCTTTAATAGCGGGTTCGTCGAGTGCGATAAAGGAATCACTGGCCATACGGCCACGCACCCCGGCGGCCAGATCTTCATAGCTAATGTGTTTCGCGCTGGCCTTTTCAGCGGCATCAAGCAGGGCCTGGTAGTCACTGATTGACAGCTCATTCACTGAGGGAAAAACGGCGATCATTACATCTGGTACAGCAGCCGCCTGAAATGCACGCGTAACTTTAGCAGCAGACAGTCCTTCAGCTGACGCGATTTCAGCTTGCTTCATGTCACTTGGGTACATCAGTTTAAGCCGTTTACCCAACTCGCGCAGGGTATGTTCTCTGGCTGTCTGGATATCGACTGCTAGCTGACGTGCATCAGCAAGTGACAAGGCATCACGGGTCACCAGCACTTCAAATGGCGTGTCATTGAAGATACAGGCTGCACGGCGGCGCGAGCCATCCAGTATCTCAATCCGCCCGTCCACCTCACGACCAATCGCCGGGAAGAACTGCTGGAGCTTAATCGTGCGTGCAATATCGCTGACCGACTCCTGCGTCAGCAAACTCTGGTCACGGCCATTTACGGACCCATCCACAAAGGTCTGTGCTTCAATATCATCATGCAATATTTTTGTGAGCGTAAAGCGCGCCTCTGTACCAGATTTGAGGGTAAAGACGCGTTCGTTCTCTGATTCGCTCATCATTTTTGAGAAGCTTGAGTTTCCCAATTGGCGGCCCAGTTTGACCATTTCCTTTTTCATTTGATTCCCCTTACAAACTCAATTCGTTTAAACACCGCCTGCGTAAACCGCTCTGCTTCACGTTTTGCATTTTTCAGGGCCTCAGAACTCCCCGGATATGAGCTGGGGTCGGCGCTGACGATGGTATCGAAGCTCTCTCCACAGCGTTCAAACCCATCCAGACGTGGCAAGGTGGCGTCGAGAATATGAGAGGTGAAGACATCCCGTGCCAGGCCATGTGT
Organism: Erwinia sp. S63; assembly: GCF_016625195.1. Classification (GTDB taxonomy): domain Bacteria; phylum Pseudomonadota; class Gammaproteobacteria; order Enterobacterales; family Enterobacteriaceae; genus Pantoea. Next base: position 4,803 of record NZ_JACVUP010000039.1, on the reverse strand, counting down.
CATTTCATGATCGCGCTTTGAAGTCATCTTGGACATAAAACCAATGTTGCCCTTAATCTGCGGTGTGATGCCCTCTTCTTCTAACTGCTCGATCATTTCCGGTAAACGAGTGAGATATTTGAGCGTTGAGTGAAAATCAACCTGAGCCGGCGGCGTTGGCGTCAGCAGCAGATCGCTTGCAGCCAGTGCATTAAGCATAAATGCATCAAGGTGCGGACCCGTATCGATGAAAATGAAGTCGTAGTCTTTACCAACACGGTTAATGATGGTCTGGCGAAGAACATCCGAAGGCAGCATGTCAGGAAGATGCTGTCTGACCAGGTCATTCCACTGACTTGCAATAAAACCATCATCGATGGAGGCTGGGATCACATCCACGCCAGGGATTATGGTGGGCTTAATGATGTCATCTTTGAGTTGTTCCGCGTCCAGGTCGTTCAGCATTGCCTGCGCAGCCGTTTCCATAATGGAACCGATGCTGTTGGCATGATTCAGAAACATCGTGCTGGAAGCCTGTGGGTCGAGGTCAATCACCAAAATACGTAAGTCATGTTGCAGCAGATCCTGATGGACACGCAGGCCATGAGCAAGGGTAACGGTACTGACTGTTTTAGAGACGCCGCCTTTCAGATTTACGACAAACACAACAAAGGGACCTTCCCCAGCGTGCAGATCGCGATACTTGGGAACCTTACGATGGGCATAGATGTCCACCACGTCCTGAATGGTCAGCGCATAATGCTTTGCATTACCCGCATCCTTTTTCCCGAAAACATGGCCCTTCTCTTCCATTTCATCTATTGCCTGCTCAACGGCACGACGACTTAGCTTAGGAAGATTGGCAACCGAATTACGAGTGAAAGTCTGATAGTACTGATCAAGACCAAACTCATTACGTCTCACAGTAATGTCGTCACTCATGCTCCTCAGCATTGCATTTGCTCTGCGTGCCGTCTCGTCTAATCCGCCGTAATTACTCTTCATTCGTCCGCTCCGATGGCAATCAATGATGTGATTGTACGCAATATAATTGTATGTGCAACATTTAATGTAAATTCATTAAATGTTTGTACGGCTGACAATGGTTAGATCACCAAGTTCGCAAATTGCTGATAAAATAGAAGAAAATCAGAATGCGATACTGTTCAGTGTCTGTATGCCCTCCCCTCCCTATTTCCAGTTAGGCTCGTTTTGTAAGCCAAAATTTCAATTTTTTCCCGCGGAAGTTTCATGCTTAACTATATGATTATTATGAGTAAATTATTTTAATTTCAACCTGAAATTCCCGTATTTTTTTGACTAGTTTGAGCCATAATCAATGCGAAATTGTTCCAAATAAAATAACAAATGAATGTTCTCCTATAAAAATGCTTGATGTGAACATCATCCCTAAAGCTTCTGCTTATCATCTTGCCCTAAGATTCTGCAGCATTCATTGCACTCCAGGACGAAAATTGATTTCGTGACCAAAGCTGTGCTCGTATGTCTTGCACTGCCCTGCTCTTCCTTGGCTGTTGCGGCAACCTATTCTTCCGAACAAAAAGCTGCCAATCAGATTAACTCATTAATCCTTATAGACCAGATACCATCCAATGCGGTTCTGAAAAACATGAATATGCAGTTCGAAAGTGATGATGTATTTATGCGGGGAACCGGTACTTTCTCATTTGACCATTGCGGCGGTTTGCTACAGGCCGATATTGCTCTTGAGAGAAATGAAAAATCACTAAGAGACATTCTGGCAACGTTCTTTACCTTGCACGTTAGCCGGCTGGTCTATGGGTGGGATACAAATATAGCCTTCCATAATTCTCTGACGGAAACTTTGACGCAAAAAACACCCTTTTTGTCGATTCTCATATCAAGGGGATTTACCTGGTTAACCCAAAGGGAATCATTGAGAAGTCCGGTGATATTACTGAAAAAGTGTATGACTCTTTACCGCTAACAAGGATAGCAATGACCCATTATCATCATAGCTCTGATGGTCACTTAATCAGTTTAAAAGAAGAAGCTCTTCAAAGTCCGACCAATCATTTACCCAATTCGGATACAACAATGCTGGCCAGTTAACTGGCATGCAATCTACTTCGAGAACAACAGAATACAGTTATGACAAATCAGGCAGACTTGCAGCAGAAGTCAGTATTAAGACATTCTCCACTATTGAGAAAACGAAAACACACTGCAGTGAGTGGGATAAATGTGAACAGTGCACCAAGGCGCTTGACCACGTCACCGTAATTATTCCAGGTATTGCTGGAGGCAAGAACAAAATTGAAGAGAATGATGTGAACGTAGAGAGCACATTTACCTATTGGGATTAGTTCTCTTAGCCAAGACACAGGAGTGTTGACTGACACGTCCTAGACCGCCGCCAAAATGGAAATTGTGCAGATCACTTAGCTTGAGTTCCTGTAGGCAGTCAGATAGGCCACCCTCTATCGAATACTAACGTTCATCAAATGCGAAAGCTTAATTAAGCAGATGTCGTGGCAAAGCAGACGGTTGCTTATCAGCATATTCTGGCAATGGGCAGCTCCTTCAAGTTTGTTATCCACGCTTTACTTAGCATCTCTCGTTTCATCCTCCATTCCGGCGGTATGCCTTTTCCAGCAAAACCTATGCTGTAGCGACCTGACTGTTCATTTCGTCCATCAGGATCATCAGCGCTTCACTTCCTGGGCGGGGAACTTCATTATCGTAGAGGTTCAATTGTGCAACGCCATTTGGTCTTAGCTCATTAAGCATGATGCCTGCTTTGGCGTAGCAGAAGCCTGGGCGTCATATTGTGTCCAGGGACTTCACCGCCGCTTCAATGATACTGCGTGTATCCTGCGTACCAACGCGTAATCTCACAAATGCCGTGTTGCCATAACCCGGCTGACCTGTATCAAAAGGGATGTGCGAATAAAGACGGAAACCTGATGGCAGAACTGACGGTCTTCTCGTAGTTTTTCAACCACACTTTCGGCGTAAGCACATATTGCCTGACGCATGGCCTCATAAGTTGTAATACGCTCGCCGAAACCCCGGCTGCCACAATCTCCTGCTTGAGGGAGGGGCATCCTCCATTTCAATGCAGGACTCACCGTTGAGCTCGCGCACGGTTCGTTCCAGAACGACACTGAAATTCTGACGGATAAACACAGGGGAGGTGCGAGCCAGTTCGAGCGCCGTTTTGATGCCTAACAGATTAAGCCTTTTGCCGATCCTTGAACCCACTCCCCACAGTTCTTCGACGGGCTGCCGTGACAATATTTTCTCAATGCGCCCGGGATTATCAGCCGTCAGCGCCAGCGCACCACGAAACTGAGGTCACTCTTTGCTTGCCCACTGAGCCAATTTTACCAGCGTTTTCGTTGGCGCCAGGCCACAACCCACCATCAGGCCGGTGCATTGCAGAACATGTTCCCGGGTCCTCCGTCCGAAATCTTCATAAGGCATGGTCAGTTCCATTCCCCTGCAATCGCAAAATCCCTCGTCCACCGAGTACACTTCAAGGCGGGGAACCATCTCCTCAATACAGTACATAACCCTGTTGCTCATGGAATGATTTATGTGGAATACTAAAACAACTTCAGACTGAGACCCTTTCGTCTGATTAAAGTACGCGTCCAACAGGAATATCAGACCAGCGTGTCGTCCATGACGGGCTGAGCATCTCCCGTTTCATTTTCCATTCCGTATTAATTCCCTGTCCAGCGAACCACAAGTTCCCCAGCCTTGACTGGTTGGTCCCGTCGAGCACTTTCATCAGTTGCGTACTGTTCTTCCGTGGCTGAGTATCATCAAGGAGATTAAACTGGCTGACGCCATTCGGTGTAAAGTCATCAAGCATGATGCCCGCCTTCATGTACCGGCGACCTTCCAGCCATATACGGTCAAGCGATCGCATGGCCGCTTCGATGATGTACCGCGTATCCTGTGTGGGAAGGTTTAGCTTTTCGCCAGCGCTGTTACCGTAAAAGACATTCTTGACTGCATGGGGGGAGGTTCGAACAAACACGCAGATACGCCTGCAAAACTGACGCTCGCCCCTGAGCTTTTCGGCGGCCCTCGTTGTGTACTGACAAAGCGCCTGCTGCATGAACACTTTTGAAGCAATGCGCTCACCAAATGACCTTGAGCAGCAATTCTGCTGTTTAGCAGGAGGTAGCTCCTCTATCGGGATGCAAGATTCGCCGTTCAGCTCACGTACGGTTCGCTCCAGCACCACGTTAAAGTTCTTACGTATGAGGGCAGGGTGGGTACGTGCCAGCTGAAGGGCATTATTGATGCCCATCAGGTTGAGACGTTTGCCAATGCGCCGACCCACCCCCCAAATTTCCTCCACCGGCTGGTTTTCCAGAAGGGTAGCGGTTCGCTTAGTATTGCCAGCTGTCAGTGCAAGAACGCCCCGAAACTGCTTCCACTCCTTGCTTGCCCACTGCGCTGATTTTGCCAGTGTTTTGGTGGGTCCCATTCCCACACCTGCAGTTAGACCTGTTGTATTCAAAACATGGGTTCTCAGTCGACGGCCAAAATGCTCAAAGTCTTCACAACCGTCAATGCCAGTCAGGTCCAGAAACATTTCGTACAATGCTGTACTGCTCAACGCGGGGCGTCAGCTCCTCCAAAGCGGTCATGACACGCTGGCTGAGATCATGGTAAAGCCCGTAGTTCGAACTGAAAATAAAGACCTTTTCAGGATAAGTTTCCGATTTTATCTGAAACCATGGCGCCCCCATTTTAATACCCAGTGCTTTTGCATCTATGTTATTTGGAATTGACTATATTTCATACAACACATGCTGATTTTAG
>NZ_JACVUP010000038.1 GCF_016625195.1 Erwinia sp. S63 | reverse complement strand
CAACCGACATTACTAACTGAAGGTTGTATCTAATACTGGGGGCAGGTCATTTCCATTTGTCATCAAGTTTAAACCTGGGCATGGTGCTGCTGAGAGATGTGATGCGCACGCGTTACGTGAATGAAGAAATTCAGTTTCATATCACATAAACGCATATGGAATTTGGTGGATTAAACAGAGAGTTATATGTGTTATCCATTAGATAAAAATTCACACGAACCTGTTTTAAATCAAGTTAATCAAACTTTCTTTTGAAGATAATCTTAGCCTGAGACAAATTAAAAACGAGTTCTATGGTTTCACATCTGTCTATAACTCAAAAAGTACTGAATACGAAAAATCGCTGCTAACTAAAAAAGGGAAACTATGTCAAACTTATCTTCTACATATAAGGCACCATCCTTGCTAAAAAGATTGCTTGGTCCAGCATTAATGCCGAACCGGTTTGATTTGAGACATGGCATAAACGGAGCTCGAATCATTGCAGGAATGTTTTACTTTCCTCATTTATTATCGAAACTTCGTGACCTTTCAGGTTCAGCCGACTTTTTCGCAAGTGCTGGTTTGCACCCAGCATGGTTGTTTTTAACACTGGCAATAATCGTTGAAGCGTCCTCAGGAATCGCACTGGTGCTTGGCCTGTTTACTCGCTGGGCAGGACTGCTGTCTGCGGGAGCCATGGCCGTTGCCATATATGCAGTGTTTGCGACAGACGGGATTGGCTGGTACTGGGCTGGCGGAGGAGTTGAATATCTTGTATTCTGGGGATTGTTATCGATTGCAATTAGCTATGACGCTTGGAATCGTTGAGGATCCACTCTTCCCAATAATACCTCTCTATATGATTACTTCGGCGGTCTTAAAGATCGCCAGTTCATTCTATTGTTTTTATTTAGTGTGCTTGGGTAATTAAGTATACCCTGGTCGTTCTATAAATTGGTTGAATGTTTTATGAGTATTTTAATTTCACTACGAAAAAATCATGATTAGACGACTTCAGGGCTACTGCGATATTTTAAATATCAGACTAAGTTTCTGATAAGTAGACATTATGAGGGGAAAGTATTTCTCTAATCTGTCATCACTCTTCAGTGATGACTTCATTATGCTGATGCTGCTGGCATTGCGCTTAGCAGAATTGGTTGATCATCGAGAGCAACATCGGTTTCAGGTTGCTCAACTCTTCCAGGTGCGCCAGCGACAGCGACTCGAGCAGTTGCTCCGCTTCCTCTGTTAATTGCAAAAAAGTTCTACGCTGATCGGTTGGATCCGACTTGCGCATTACCAAACCGGCCTCCTCTAAACGACTAAGTAAGCCTGACGCACTGTGTGGTTTTAACATCAGACGTTCTGCCACATAACCCACCGTGGCATTGCCTGGAGCAGTGCCACGAATCGACAGCAGGGCTTGATGTTGTTGCGGCGTTAATCCTACGTTGCGTGCCTGAGTTTCACTGAAGGCCATAAACGTCCTCAAGGTGGCTCGGAAGTCTGCCAGCAGTGTGTAATCGGCATCGTTCATTTTGTTGGGCTGTGACATGTTGAAAACCTTTCAGTATTGAATTTGTATCGCATTGCGATGTAAATTGCGCGTTTCGATAATGTAACGAGGAGCAACAAGATGCGGGACACGTTGTCCGATTCCCCACATCGGCCCAGACTTTCTGACCACACTGTAACGAAGCGTGTGATTATACTCGCGCTGATGGGCATTCTGATAGGAACCGGCGGCGCGTTTGGTGCCATTGTGCTGCTGCACCTTATCGCCTTGATGACCAATTTATTCTGGTATCAGCAGTTCTCGTTCGTCGAACACGTGATGCCTGGCAATGCTGGGGCGCTTCATATCATTGCGGCACCGGTACTGGGCAGTTTGATCATTGGTGTCATGGCACGTTTTGGTTCGGAAAAAATTCGCGGCCACGGCATTCCAGAAGCGATTGAAGCTATTCTTTATAGCGAAAGTAGGATGTCACCCAAAGTGGCCGTGCTTAAACCGCTCTCTTCGGCGGTGTCGATTGGCAGCGGGGGGCCGTTTGGTGCGGAAGGGCCGATCATCATGACCGGCGGCGCAATCGGATCCCTGTTTGCGCAGTTATTTCATCTCAGCGCAGCCGAACGCAAGACCTTGCTGGTGGCCGGAGCTGCAGCTGGCATGACTGCCATCTTTAATGCACCTATCGCGGCGGTGTTGCTGGCGCTGGAAGTGCTGTTGTTTGAATGGAAGCCACGCAGCTTTATTCCGGTAGTCAGCGCAGTGCTTGTCTCCTGGTGCTGGCGAAATGCGCTGATTGGTACTGGCGCCATTTTTCCTTTCTACTGGATGTCTCAATTGCAACCAATGCAACTCATCATCGCGGTGGGTATTGGTGCTCTGACGGGCCTGATCGCCGTGGCCCTGTCTAAAAGCCTGTATCGGCTGGAAGAGTGGTTTCATCATTTACCTGTCCATTGGATGTGGTGGCCCGCGCTGGGGTCAGTGATTGTTGGCCTAGGCGGCATTATTCAACCTCGCGTGCTGGGCGCGGGCTACGCCAGTATTCAAAGCCTGTTAGATGGCACGCTCGCAATCAACATCATCATTTCACTGCTGCTGGTAAAAAGTATCGTCTGGCTGGTATCACTGAGTTCAGGCACTTCCGGCGGAGTGGTGGCACCTTTGCTGATAATGGGTGGCGCGGTGGGTGCAGTGGCAGCACATCTGGTTCCAGGTTACGGCGGCATGCTGGTGATGGCGGGTATGGCCGGGATTCTAAGCGGGGCAATGCGTGCACCGCTTACGGGAACGCTGTTTGCGGTAGAAGTAACAGGGCATTTTCATCTGCTACCCGTGGCATTGGGGGCTGCCGTGGCATCTTATGCAGTGAGCGTGTTGATGATGCCGCGTTCCATCTTCACCGAACGTCTGGCGCGTCGAGGGCATCACATCGTGCAGGAGTATGCCACCGACACGCTGGAAACCACTAAAGCACGGCAGATCATGACTGCCGAACCGGCGTCCTTGCCAGCCAGCATGCCGCTGCATCAGGTGATATCCGTTATGAGTGATTTGCATGCGCATCATCATTATCCCGTGGTGGATGCGCATGGCCAATTTATCGCGGTGGTATCGCGTAAAGAGATGATTCATTGGCAGCTTCAGGAGCGTGCGATGGATATCAGCTTGCAAGAGTTACTCAGCGACCAACCACCATTTAGCGCCCATCCAGACACCTTGTGTAGCCATATCGCGGATCACTTATTCAGCGAGGAGGTGGGCATGGTGGTGGTCACCGATATTGAGTCAGGGAAGGTGAAAGGGGTTATCACCCGTCATGATATTTTCCGCGTGCGCTATCTGGCGCAGAAGGCCGAAAGTCATAAGATGAAATATCTGCGATTGCGCAAAACGGATTACTGATATTCAGTCCAATGTGTTTTGAATGTCTGGTGACAGTCCGTTCCAATTGACTGGCATTACTCATCAATACAGGACAGGGCGATTTCTCAGAGGGTGGGTTACTGACACTGGCTGGGGATACCCTGTCGCTGGTTTGAATTACCGGGGATGAAGGCAGGTTTATGATCCTATTATTTGATAAATAAGTCTTGAATAAAGACTGGAACCTGGCTCTTCTGCAGGAATGTTTGCTGCATCAGTTTTAATTTCGGAACTTATTGCTTTCATCGTCTCGCATGATCCCTTCGCACATGTATGAGTTCAGCCAAAGTGATCACAGGCCGAAGGAGTAACTGCAGACTGCCTGCCACAAATAACCATGTTCCGTTGTTCATCATCGAATTATAAAAAAAGAAAACGCTTCCAATCAGAAACCACATCGCGATTAACAGATCATTAAACGCACCTAGCGCCCGGTAGCGCCGCTCTACAATAATGTGATCCGTTCCGATATCTATCTCAGCTTTGCGCTTTAGCATATTCTCTCCATGACTTATCGAAATTTAGTTCTAAATAAGTTTAGCACTTCAAATGAGACGGATAAGCGTTAGCAAAGGCGCTGTCTGTGCAAATCCTATAAAGGCTGTATAGGGACTTTAACAAAACTTTTTCCTGCGTATTGAGAGGTGTTTCATCACTTCCTAAGTCAATGCCTCCGTTATCCACAATGCGAGTGCTTTGGTCACCACCTTATGTTCATACTTACTGAATACATAAGAGCACTACGTGCGAAATATGATGCTCCATGATTCCTCTGCGATGACTGATGGCAAGTTTACTTAACCTTGGGAAGCGTCCAGGCAGGCTGTTGAGAATTTTAATGTGGCAACATCCAACCGATTTTTCTAAGCCATGTGGCTTCTCATTTAAATATATGAACCAGACCTGACTTTGTACTTCATTTTTCGAGTAGGTCAGATATAAGTTGACATGCCTAAACCGTTCAACTGGTTAGTTTTAGGTTTTAAGTTCTGGTTAATTCCAAAATTGGTTGTTTAGCAGTTAAAAGTTCCAGTATTCGTACAATGTACGAGATTTGAAGTCATTTATCTACATCAATAAATCTGAATGAGGTTGTCAATAACGGGGGGTTTTACCGTTTGCTGTGCCCGCTATCATGTGTCATGTCAAAAGCACATTGAAAAAATTAAGATCCTGAACAGACAGATGACCGGCATAGACGGCGTGGGAACGAGGCATTCCTATTCAGAGACAGAATATAGCTCGGACGCTGGCGTAAAAAGCTCCATGAAACGTCTCAGTCAAGGTGAGGAGGCCTTGATGTCGCAATCATTGCTGCTGAGAAAATGTCGATGGTTAAGCGGTATGTCACCTCTGCCTGGGATAAAACGGTATAGCAGTGCTGTGTTGTTTAAATAGCGATAAGTCATGAGGTCGGAGTCATGAATCAAGTAACGTCTTCGGTATCAAGAGCGAGAAGTGAACGAACGGTAGAGCAAATACTGGAAGCAGCGTCAGACCTTATCCGCAATGAAGGCCTTCATGCCTGTACGCAGAGGGCAATTGCCGGTGAAGTGGGGATCTCGCCCGGCACTGTGACCTGGCATTTCAAAACGCTGGATGACCTGCACGATGCGGTTATCAGAAGGGCTGTAGAAGATTTTAAATCGGAGACGTTGAGATGGTTCAACGAGTGTTATCCGGACAGGCCGGAAGTGCAGTTAACCCGGTTTTTACTTTGGACCCTGCAGCAGCATGAACGGCTATTAAGGGAGTATGAACTTTTTGTAGCGGCTGTCGCCCGTCCCCGACTGAGAGAGGGAGCAATGCAATGGCTCAGGACGCATAGCCTGATCCTGCAGGAACGTTACGGGCTAAGTGCAGCGCGTGCGGACGCGGTTGTGGCATACACAGACGCATGGCTACTGAGGGGCCTTCTCAGTAACGGCTCGGAAAAGCCTGACGGGTCTATGACTGAGCGAGTGTTTTACACAATGATGCAGCCTGATTGATCAGGCTCAGATGAAAAATCGCTTCAAGAGAAGTTGACTTTAATCAGTAACCCAGTTCTGGCTTCCAAACGATCAGATAGTCATTTCACTCACTATTTCCATCTAAACAGAGACGTACAAATGAAGCAAAAATATAAATTTCTGAACTTAAGTGCGCTGTCCCTTTTGCTCATCAGTGGCATGACGCATGCCGCCGTGTCGCCAGAAAAGCTTTCTCTTGATGAGCTTTACCACCGCGCACTGAAGGAAGGTAATGAGGTGACCGTTTATGCTGGTGGTGATACAGCAGGTCAGCAGGATGGTATTAAAAATGCGTTTGAGAAACGTTTTCCAGGCATCAAGCTCAATGTCATCGTAGATTACAGCAAATTTCACGATGCAAGAGTAGATAACCAACTGGAGACCAATACTCTTGTGCCAGACGTGGTCCAGCTGCAGACACTGCAGGACTATCCACGCTGGAAACAGGAAGGCGTACTTCTGGACTACAAAACCCGCGAATGGGACAAGATCTATCCTGCATTTAGGGATAAAGACGGTGCATGGACAGGTGTTTTCGTGGACGCTTTTTCCAATGTGGTGAACACAAAGGCTCTGCCTCAGGATCAGTGGCCGACAGAGGCAAAAGATTACCTGAACCCTTCCCTCAAGGGGAAAATTGTTGTGACCTGGCCAAACGACGACGATGCCGTGCTGTTCTGGTTTAAGCAGGTTGTAGATCAATATGGTTGGGGCTATGTGCAGAAATTTGTAGAGCAGTCGCCTCAGTTGGTAAGAGGCACGCAGGCACCAGCCGATGATGTTGAGAGTGGGAAAGCCGTTGCCACCTTCTCAACCGATGGCAGTCTGGTTCCGGATGAAAAAGCAAACTCACGCTTTGTTCTTCCGAAGCATGATCCCTTCGTGTCCTGGGCTCAGCGTGCTGCCATCATGAAAGCGGCGAAACACCCTGAAGCCGCTAAGCTCTATCTGAACTGGCTGACGGATAAAGATACCCAGCAAAACATCTGGTATATGTGGTCTGTAAGAACAGATGTAACCCCGCCAAAAGGCTACAAGCACATCTGGGAATACAAGAATACCAACCCTGCTGCTTTTGTGAACTTTATGCAGGACAGAGCGGCCGTTGAGCGTTTCCGATCACAAATGGGGCTCTATTTTGGCGAAGTCAAAGGCGATCCTTCTCCAGGTTGGTTAGGCCTGCACCCAACCGAAGCGCTTAAGCACTAAGGGACAAATAACGATAATGCACAGCAATATTTATCCCTTTGTATATAAAGCATATGTTTTTGATTATGATGGTTTTGTCGCTCGAGTAACCTTCATTTCAGAAACTGAAATTAACTTTGAGGTGCTTTTCGGACCAGCAAAAGGGAGCGTTGGAAATGCTACCTACTCGACCCAGCAGGTATCTGAAACGCAGTATCTGATCACCTGGCAGGAAGAGGACGGCGGAACTGTGGTGCATCTGGACGATTTTGTAAAAGGACAGTCCTATTCGCACTACACAAACGCGCGACACGAGTTCTTTGTCATGAATGGCAGTATCTGTGAAGTAATAGCATAAAAGTGTACCCTGTATCTCATATGTATTAGTCGCGACTTGATCTGACATATGGCCTTGAAAGGTTGAGAGTTA
>NZ_JACVUP010000037.1 GCF_016625195.1 Erwinia sp. S63 | reverse complement strand
ATGAAGACATTACTAACATCGCGGTGTATTAATCAACGGGGAGCAGGTCAGAAGGTCTTGTCCCAGCAACATGCCAGGCGCAATAACTACATCGATTTTTCCCGCCGCCTTAAAAGAACTATCAATATGAATTAGCCTGCCCTCAGCATCCCAGACAGGTGCTCCATCTGCGCTGACAATGACAGTTTCAAAGGGCGCCTGTGGAAACCTGGCTGCATAAGCAGGCGATCCTGCAACGGCTTTATTCGTTATCCAAAAGATATCTGTCAATCCAGAAATAGCTGACAGAACGCTGCCCTCGAGAGCAAGTATGGCGACACGCATAAGCGGATTCCTAAATTAATGTGTCGTAATTTGCGTGAAAAATGTGACTTTTTTCATCCCTTGTATGCCAGTTTTTATATCTAGCTTGGTGAAGTTATTCTCAGCTGAATACATGTTTTAGATCCATTTTTTCAAATACTAAAGAGTATAAAGGTGATTTGCTTTGATGGGCACTGATTGCATTTAGCTCCGCACATGGGTGAGGACTAACCGCCGGACCTTCACTAGGAAGATTGTAACTGGCGCAAAAGATCGTTCCGGGTTTGAATCAATGCAGCTTTAACACGCATCTTTAAGTTATCAGTGTGCGATTATCCATAGAGGGCGCTAAGGAGTAGACTTTAAGCCATCGCTGACTACCCCCCAGCGACCTCAGAAACGCACTAACCTAAGCAGAGTGAGGAAGATTTATCTAAGATGGTCTTGCCACGGTTCATCTTGCTTCTAATTGTATGAATGACTTCATTTTCAAATGACTGGATGCACAAGATGAGACTCGTGTATGTCTGTGTCCCGGCCATCGTAGCCGGGCTAATTACTGAATGAGCAGCGGGATGCGAAATGACACCGCATTGAGCTGTTTAAAAGCGATGATTATCCCAACGGAAGAGGATTCAGTTAGCATGCGCGCGAAATGTCATAGGACAGAGATTGGCTGAGAAGCCAACGATCATCCATCAGCAGTCAGACTCAGCAGCTAAGAGCATGAAAAAGTTAAAAGGCTCAAACCACATTCGTGACTCTTCACCTGAGTTTTAATCTCGCCAGACGATAATGTCAGCAATCCCAGTTTCCACAACCGCAATGATAGCCAATCGCTGCATTTGAAACTGCATTGGGGTTAATGAGGATCGTGATGGCTGGCAACGCCATTTTTCCGATATGCGCCGTAGTCCCCAGGTAACTTCTTAGTGAACCTGGACACAACCATCGGCGCGGCAATTGACACAATGATGATTGCGCAGCCCGCAATCTGGTCTGTTGTGATTGAATCCGATAGCAGCGCATAGGAAAACAGAAATGCAGCGGGAAGCTCAATTGTCACCAGCATACCTGCAAGGGAAGTGTTGGTTTTTGGCATACCAAAACCATAGAGCAGCACAGGTAGGATTGAAGAAAATATCGCATTAGCTACTGACCACATGCTGCTCTGACTCATAGGAGCGATATCGATATTTTTGTTGAATAGGAATAATGATGCTATGAATGCTCCGAACGTCAGGATCTTCGCCTTATCAATGACGCGTACGCCGTTGGCAATATTAGACGAGGAGACGATAAGCAGACTGTAAGATACGCCTGCCCCTAATCCCCACAGCAGCCCTCCAGAATTGACTTCCAAGGACCCTCGAAAAATCCCCGTGGCGGTAACCACACCCGCCATGATGAAAATGAAGCTGGTGATATCACGGCGTGTTAATGGCTTTTTCTTTATGAGCGCGTTCAGCGTCGGCGCCATCCACGCTGACTGCATCATCAGCAGAGTGGACGTCGGCACCCCAACGTAATAAACGGCATTATAGAAACAGTAGGTAATGCACATAATAGGAATGCCGGTAGCAAGAACGAGCAGCTTATCCAGGGTAGGAAACGCACCAGCCTTATTGCGATTTATCTCGGAAAGCACGAAAAAAAGCACGAAAGAAAAGAGAAACTGCGTAGGGATAAGGCTTTCAATTTTTGCACCACTTGCTGTGGCCAGACTTAATATCACTCCCGGCATGCCATATGAAACAGCCCCAATGAAGACGGACAGCGCGCCGACAGCTCCTGACATTTTCAAAATAAACTCCTTAGTGTGACCACCGATTCTGGTACAACGTGAAAAACAAGCCAGTCTAGTCGCTTATGAGCTAACAGCAAGTGAAGCAGCTGACCGGTTAATACAGATGCTTCTTGTTTGCCCTCAGAGCCCCTATCCAGGGTGATCAAACAATTACCCGAGTGTCGAGCATCAGCCAGTTAAGGCATTTAGCTTTAAAAATCCAGAACTCAGGTCCTTCACCCGACCTTTGACGTCTGAGCGAAGTTTTAATGCATGCCGATTGACTTAGCCAGACTGAAGCGCCGGCATGCCAGAGCGTTGATGTTGGCCCACCTGGTTTAGCCGAGTTTTTTCTGACACCATTGAGGATAATCAAGCCATACCACACCCATGCGCACCGATTCAGAGCAACATGTTCGCTCGTGATCAATACTGAGAGTGGCTCGCATACCAAGTTCCCACCGAAAGCTGGTGGCCAGGCCTTCCAGAAGAAGAGGCGGGGGGTTTCTCAAGAAACTGCCTTTCGAGTTATGCCCGTTACAGTTTGCCCCGTTAAAGGCTCTGGTATAGTCGGATCGTTGAGAGTACATCCGATTACTTTTTTAAAATTTGCTATGACATTATTCGCTCTACACTAACTACGCACATAACAATTCAGGAGCAAATCCATGAAATATTTAATATCAGGATTGATGATGCTGGCATCTGGTCAGGTCATGGCGGACATTAAGACTGAGCAGAATTACCCTGCCTGTGACCTGGAAACGCAGCGCAATGTAAGTGAAACAGGAACCAGGATTACAGATCCGCTTGAGGCGCATATTTCGCTGAGGATCGATATACTTCAGGCAGATATCAGCACGGCACGTAAAGCTCGTATACTCACGCAGGCGCAGGCTGACAAGCTTTGGCAATCGGCATCACGGGTCAGAAATGAAACGGCGCATTTTGTTAAACAACAAGGCTTTCTCAGCGCTGCAGAACGGGCATCTTACGACAGGGAACTCGATGATATCGCTATAAAATTTTGTGGCAAGATAGAAGGATAATTTTGGGTCATGCGTCAAATGATCGCAGTCAGTCCTTCATATAGGAGGCATTCTCATGCCCTTCCAACTACTTCAGCGTTCTAAATACCTCTTTAGATACTTAATAGTTGGGGATCCAATTCAGACCTGACCTTGAGCTGTTGTAATTGACGGAGGTTTCCAGGTTTCCAGGTTTCAGGTCTCAACTATCCCCTGCGCCAGGCAGACGTTATGCTAATCCGTAATCATATGGTCAGGTTAAATATTGGATTGCCAGCCTTTCCTCAAGTTTTATGTTCAGACCGGCTTATACACACCAGGCACTGTGATGGATTTTGACAGTTCTTCTGTGACTGCAGCGTACTGTGACGCAACCATCGGTCATAACGTTTTTGATATTATTTACGATGCGAATGGCACATGGACCGTTACTTCCAGCACAAACTGATGTCAGCAGACCATTTGAGTCTGTAAATATCAGGTGCTGAATTCGGTTTTTTAAACAGCAGGTATACAGCTCTCCGGTCAATGGTAGAGCTTGTGACCAGCAACTCATATCAGATGTTTAATTAAGAGAGGTTTACCATGTGTGCCTTCAAAATTAGTCTTTCAGAATTTACAGATTGTGCAGTCGCAATGGCTATCTTCTGACAAAGAGCTGTAAAGAAGCCTTTATTGGCTACAGCAGCTCAGCGCTCAACTACCCCATATCCATGACTGGGAAATCGGTAACATTGCACTCAGTGTGGGTGTAAGGAAAAAACCAAAGTTGGCCGAGACGGCGAAATTGATGTACTCGCACTCGTGAAGACAGTGCTGCGCTTTGGTATTCCAGGTGGCGAGCTTAAAGAGACTATCGATCAGCTGCCTGACACTGAGCAACACATGTAGTGTGGAAACATCAACCTGGGAGGTAGCTTTTGCTACCTCCTTTTTTAGCCATGCATCCCACATAATCGGCAAGCGTAGTATTGGACACATTTCAAAAGGATGATTGTCTACTCACACTTTATCGAGCCTAACTTGGCCATCTGCATAACGGAGGGATTATGTTGAGATTTTGTCCAAACATGGGTCACAACATGCAGCTGATAGAATTTAAAATCCTGGCAATTACATCGGCCTCGGCGGACAAAACATGGGTCACAGCATGATAACGGCAAGATAAATATGTGTCACAGCATGCATGCTACGAATGAAACCTGTGTCACAACATGTATTCACGGAAAACATGTGTGGTGGCATGCATGAGTTACCGAAAATGTGTGGAGGCATGCTCTTCACAACATGTGTCATAGCATGCGTATATGTGAGGAGGTCAGCTATAAAGTCGAGAAAACATGTGTCGTAACATGCTGAAGCTCATTCATGATACCTTTACAACAATGTGAGTACTCACTTACGTTATTAACACCATGCAGAGCAACTCACTTACCTGTGTCATAGCATGTAGCTGGAAAGGAAACATGTGTCATAACATGCTAGGCAAATAAAAAGCATGTGTCACAGCATGATAAAATTCAAATCATGTGTCGCAACATGCAAAGGCATTCATAAACTTTGTCGGAACATGCGACGGGAGCTAAAACATGTGTCATGGCATGTGTTAAATCAAAACATGTGTCGCAGCATGCGCAGACGATTAAAATCTGTGTCGTAACATGCTTCTGGATCCAAAACATGTGTCACAACATGCAAATGATCTGGTTGGTGCATGCCCTAACACATGTCTCGCATGCTGCCGCCCATGTTTCAGCGGTGCCTTTCAAAGTTCACATGCTATGACCCATACTAAGCATGCTATGACACATACTTTGCATGTTACGACACATCATTCTCGTATAACTCTTTGAGTTTCTTGTTTCTTTTATTAATAAACAGGAAGGACTCCCTGCCCTTCTTAATGATGCTGTATTCGATATAACCGATCTTTTCCATGGCTAAAAGCGCGTTTTTGATCAAACGGTTTTGTTCCGGAACGGGAGAGGTTAACAGCAGACGTTCACGAATGCGGGAGAAGGATATTGGCGCAGGATTGTCAGGCAGGCTGGCAATGTAAGTATAAAGCGTCTGAGCAACTTCCTTACCTTTCAGATAGGTATAGGGCTTTTTGCGAAGTAGAATCGTATAGTCGATTTCATACAGCTCCCAGAGACGTTCATCTGCCTCGAGTGTTACCGTGTCTTTATCACGATCAAGCAACGCGGTCTTAAGCAGTTGGGTAAAGAACATTTTGCCATTTCCTTCCCTACGCTTAAATTGAACCACCTTCGTGCCGAGTTTCGCCAACGAATCAAAGATTTGATCGCGTAGACGGTGGTTAACCTGCCGTGAATCATACTGGCAAAGTTGGGCAAACTCCTTGAAAGGCAACGTGATGTTATTACTGTCACGTCCATACTTGCTGAAGGCGCCAATAACGCCCATCCAGACGCTAAAATCTGAGGTAATATTGAGGCGTTCGCCGCGGATCTGGATGTCGTTATACCCTTCCTTACGAGCGAATTCGAGTGATGAAAAAGGCTCGGATACGTCAATAATGTGCTCAGATCCCTTTTTCAGCGCGCGCGAGTTGGGTACGAATACACCGAGCCTGAGTAAAATGGCCGGTTGAACTGAAGAGGCACTGGTGACTGTGAGTACTTTATGTTCATCTTCAGCGGAAGCCAGTAATGAGTCATGGAAAAAGTTATTGTCAGCCAATGGCTTATCCTCTTTATACACAGAACCCGCGCATGAGTGCATAACAGACGGGATTTGCATGATGTGACACATGTTACTGCATGTTATGACACATGTTTATCATGCTGTCACACATGTTTTGCATATTACCACACATGTTTTGCATGCTGTGACACATGCAAATCCTCTGAAAGGCGCGCCAGCACAGGGCTGCGAGCGACGGGGATCTGTTTGGATCTAATTAGGATCTGATCAGGATAATTATTGGATCTAAGCTGTGGATATGTGGAAAAAAGATCCTCAGCAAGCAATTGTGGGTTTTATCAGACCATCGATGAGATAATTAGCCATTCGTTCAAGAGGTTCTGAGATTGGTGTGCGTGAAAGTATGCCGAAATGCTTCTTGCAAAGACCGTAGTGCTGACACTAAGAAAAGCCTTTTTCTAACTCAAGAACGAACTGCATAGCCAGCAGATGCTATTTTCATCAGACATAGTGCTTAAGGCTTTATTGGTGCTATAAACTGAAATCAATACATTAGCTATGAAAATCATAAGTGATCATCTCTTCCATATCTTGATAATGAATCTCATCGCTCTTCAGAAGGCTTCTAAGCGAAAAATTTCATTCACGCTATCAAGGGAAGCCTTTGAACATGAGCGTCTCTCCGTGCGTTTTGTAGAGTTCTGAGGGGTGTTGTTTATACCGGTCAGACTGATCAGCCTGCTGATCTACTGAATCCTTGGGTGATCAGTGGAGGTAAAAATGATTTCACGTAAAATTATGTCACTATTAACAAGACTTGTTGCAGTCCGCTAAGGAATGTTTACCCACTTCCATCAAAAAATCCCCAAAAGCTCTAGCTATAAGTACGTGCAGTCCTTAATGCATTTATCAAAAATGCCGTAAAACACTGAGGAGAATTTGTCTCTCTAAGGGGAATCATTCTTATAGATTAGTTGTGATCCATACGCTCTAGGGCCAAAAAGTTTAGGCTTCCCCATTTCCTCCATGGAGATGTAACTCTTCAAAGTCTGCTGTAGCAGACCCATTTCAATAAGTGGGCAGGCTATTCTGGATATTAAATGGGCAACCCTGCCCCAGGTAGTGTTAAGTATTAACATATAAAACATTAGCATAAACTCGGTAATTATCTGTGACAACGTCACATAGTGTTGGATTGAGAAACTTAAACAGATTATTATCTGGGTTACGACGTCACATCTAATTCCAATTCCGACCACTGGGCAGTCTAGGGGAATGTATCTGAACTGGTTTCCATTCCCTGAATAAATGCGGCTGCAGAACCGATATGATGATCAGTTATGACATATGGCGATCCCGTCTTAAATTGTATTAGCTCAGACCTGATCTGACAGTTACCGGTTATTTATACAGGTGTC
>NZ_JACVUP010000036.1 GCF_016625195.1 Erwinia sp. S63 | reverse complement strand
CTTCGGGTTATGAGCCCGACGAGCTACCAGGCTGCTCCACCCCGCGTCCGTGGATGCGCACTATACTCTCGACGCGCGGCGATGCAACCCCTTTTTGTGTTAAAGCCTTAAATTTACAGCCAGTTGGTGATTAATAGTGCCATTGGGCGATTAATTGTACAGATGTGAGCGCGGTAACTCGTGGCGGATTTCATTCTCTCTGCCCCTTTGCTATCGTCGCGGTGCAAACAACCGAGAAAAAGAGAAAGTGATGAAAGGACATTGGGCGAAGTATGCACTTACTGGCGCGTTTCTCGCGCTGTTAGCAGGTTGTAGTTCTAAACCGACTGACCGTGGTCAGCAATATATTGATGGCAAGCTGGAGCAACCGCTCGGGCTGGTCAATGAACCGAATGCCAAAGGGCGTCCGGTGAATGGCAGAGATTTTGGTGTACAGATTCAGCAGATTCAGAGCGCCTCCAGCGGCTTATACAGCCGCAATACCGGGACTTACAGCGCCATACAGAACTGGCTGCTCTCGGGTGCCGATACCCGTCAGCTGAGTCAGTTCGGCCTTAACGCCTATCAGATGGAAGGCACCGATAACTACGGTAACGTGCAGTTTACCGGCTACTACACGCCGGTGGTGGAAGCTCGCTACACGCGTCAAGGGGAGTTCCAGTATCCGATTTACCGCATGCCACCACGCACGCGCGGTCAGAAACTGCCAAGCCGTGCTTCTATATATAGTGGCGGACTCGACGATCGTTACGTGATTGCCTGGAGCAACTCGCTGATCGACAACTTCATGATGGACGTGCAGGGCAGCGGCTACGTTGATTTCGGTGACGGCCGTCCACTGCGCTTCTTCGGCTACGGCGGTAAAAATGGCTGGGCCTATCACAGTATCGGCAAAGAGCTGATCGATCGCGGTGAAGTGAAGCGCGAAGATATGTCGATGCAGGCCATCCGCCAGTGGGCACAGGAACATACGCCGGAGCAGGTGCGTGACGTGCTGGAGACCAACCAATCCTTCGTGTTCTTTAAGCCAGAAGAGTATGTGCCGGTGCGCGGTGCCAGCGCAGTGCCTTTGATTGCCAAAGCGTCTGTCGCATCCGATCGTTCATTGATTCCCGCAGGCACGGCGCTGTTAGCCGAAGTGCCGCAGTTGAACGAGAAGGGCAAATTTAACGGCAAGTATGAGATGCGCCTGATGGTGGCATTGGATGTGGGTGGGGCGATTAAAGGTCAGCACTTCGACATCTATCAGGGTGTGGGTCCAGACGCTGCGCATCTTGCCGGATTTTATAATCACTATGGCCGCGTTTGGGTGCTGAAAGCCGCGCCAGGTGCAGGACAGCCGCTGTTCAGCAATCCGCAAAATGGCAATAATGGTTCACTGATTATCGGGGCGAATTGATATTCTTCCCTGCGGTAAATCAGCCGGATGATTCAGCTGATTTGCCATGGGTCGCCAGTCATCGCGATCCAAAACGTCCATCACTGTTTCTGTAGGGTGCGCATTCATGCGCACCGCATCAAAAGGTTTGATATGAAAGTAGTCAGCGATGCCTGGCGGCAACGTTTTGGCGGTACGGCACGTCTGTATGGGGAAGAGGCACTGCAGCGTTTTGCTAACGCCCATTTTTGTGTGATTGGTATTGGCGGTGTCGGTTCGTGGTCCGCTGAAGCGTTAGCGCGCACCGGGATTGGCAAAATCACGCTGATCGATATGGATGATGTCTGTATTACCAACACCAATCGGCAGATTCATGCCCTGCAAGGCAAAGTGGGACAAGCGAAAACCGAGGTGATGGCGGAGCGTATTCGTGCCATTAATCCGGAGTGCGAAGTGATCTGCATTGATGATTTCATCACGCCGGATAACACCGCTGAAATGCTATCAGCCGGTTTTGATTACGTGATTGATGCGATTGACAGTGTGCGTCCTAAAGCCGTGCTGATTGCCTGGTGTCGTCGTAACAAGATCCCGCTGATCACTACCGGCGGTGCGGGCGGACAAATCGATCCGACACAGATTCAGGTCAGCGATTTAGCTAAAACTATTCAGGATCCGCTGGCGGCAAAACTGCGTGAGCGCTTGAAAGGCGACTTTGGTGTGGTGAAGAACAGCAAAGGCAAGTTAGGGATTGATTGCGTGTTTTCCACTGAGGCACTGGTTTATCCTCAGCTGGATGGCAGTGTTTGTACTTCCAAAAGCACCGCAGAAGGCCCGAAACGTATGGATTGTGCGGCGGGCTTCGGTGCAGCCACCATGGTGACCGCCACTTTCGGGTTTATCGCGGTGTCGCACGCGTTGAAGAAATTCCTCGCACGCGCGGCGCGTCAGGCTGCTTGATGCGCGCGCGCGTGGCGCTGCACTGCATCTGCCAACGCTTTTAAGCCACTGCTGCGTGAGGCGCTAAGCTGCGCACGCAGGCCTAAAGTATCAAACAACGCCAGCGGATCCTGTGCTAACAGATCGGCTGGCGTTTTGCCTTCCACCGCCGTCAATAGCACCGCTAGCAAACCGCGCACGATGCGGCCTTCACTGTCACCGTAAAAGTGCAGCGTGCCATTTGGCAGCAGCTGGCTGCTCAGCCAGACACGGTTTTCGCAACCGCTCAGCTCAATCTCTGCTGTCTTCACGTCATCTTCCAGAGCAGGTAACTGGCGGCTGAGCTGGATCAACTGGCGATAGCGATCCTCCCACTGATGAAAATGGGTAAATTTTTCGGTCAGGCTGGCTTCAGTAATCACATCGCCAAACGGATGTGGGCCGATCAGGGTGGTCATAGGGTTATTCACTCAACAGGTCTACGGCATGATGCATGGCGCGCACCAGCGCATCCACGTCCTGCAAATTATTATAGGGGGCGAATGATACGCGCAGGGTGCCGCTGACACCCAGTGCCGCCATTAAAGGCTGTGCACAGTGCTGTCCGGCACGCAGCGCAATATCTTGCTCTGCCAGCAGCGTGACAATATCGCTGTGATGAATGTCCGCGATATCAAACGCCAGCAGACTGGCATTGCCACAACGAAAACTGCGGAAGCCAGGAATTTCGCTTAATTGCTCTTCGGCCAGGCTGGCCAGTTGCTGGCTCCACATCTCCGCCTTTTCGGCATGATGATGTGACAGCCACTCCAGCGCGGCGCTCAAGCCCACCACGCCCGCGACATTGGGCGTGCCGGCTTCAAATCGCCACGGTACCGCCTGCTGCGTGAAGCCATTAAAGTCGACGTGCGATAACATCTTGCCGCCGCCTTGCCACGCATCCATCTCTTCCAGCAGCTCGGCTTTGCCGTACAGTGCACCAATGCCCATTGGTCCATACAGCTTATGCGCGGAGAAGGCGTAAAAGTCGATATCCAGCGCCTGAACATTGGGAGGCGCGTGCACTACGCCCTGTGCACCATCCACCATCACTTTGGCGCCAACATGGTGTGCCAGGGCAATCGCCTGCGCCAGATCCGGACAGCCGCCGGTGACATTCGACATCTGCCCAATCGCCAGCAACTTAGTGCGTGCGTTAAGCAAATCAGGCAGTAAACGAATATCGGGCAGACGATCCGCGCCAATCGGCCATTTCACCACTTTCGCGCCTGCCGCTTTTGCCACCATTAACCATGGCACCAGATTGGCGTGATGCTCGGCTTCGCTTACTACGATTTCATCGCCAGGTTGTAAGCGCGGTGCCAGCCAGCTGTTCGCCACCAAATTGATGGCCTCCGTGGTACCACGCGTCCAGACAATCTGGTGGTCATCGCCCGCTTGCAGCCATTCTGCCACCCGGCCACGCGCCTGTTCATACTTCTCCGTCAGGTTGCGTGCTGCTTTGAACTGGCTGCGATGCACGGTGCCTGCACTTAAGCTGTAGAACTGCGCGGTGGCATCAATCACCGCCTGAGGCTTCAGAGTGGTGGCTGCGCTATCGAGGTATACGCCAGCATCGCTTAGTGCTGGAAACTGTGCGCGGAAGGCGGTTGGGGAGAAGATGGTCATACGAAACCCACTGTGTTCAATTTAGGACCAGGCTGAAACCCGGCCGGTTCGCTGGCAAAGCTGGAAAAGCGCGTTATGCTAATTATTGCAAGGTTTGAACCGAAACCCGCATAACGAATCGACCTTTACCAGTCGATTTCACTTTTTGCTGCCTCTGGTCAGCGCTGCGGGTGGTTTAATGCAATCAATCTGCAAGGAGATAGAAGATGAAAAAACTCGCCGCAGTGCTGGCCGTGTGTACCATGGCCTTTACCCTGGCTGCTTGTTCCAGCAATTATGTCATGCATACCAATGATGGTCGCACCATTGTAGCGGACGGGAAACCGAAAGTTGACGATGAAACCGGTATGATTAGCTATAAAGATGCCAATGGCAACGAGCAGCAGATCAATCGTACGGATGTGAAAGAGATGGTTGAGATGGGTCAGTAAGCAGCAGGTAAAAAAAAGCACCGCAATTTGCGGTGCTACTTAAAATCACTTGGACAGACAGGGTAAATCTACAGGAATTAAAAGCTTGATCTGCAATCGTCAGATCAAAATGCAAACACAACATCACGACCACAAGCCAAAAGCTCTCCAAAAGTCTGCGATCTCTCGCACGTTTCCAGAAATCTTTTCGTTCCGGCTCAGGAAGTGCGGCAACTATAGGTATTTGCTGGAGCTTCCTCAACGGACAAATTATAATGTCTCGGATTAAAATAACTAATACGTAACGACCTTGTATAAGTTGGACTGTTACCTTGTGAATCCGCAGATGGAAAACCATGTCAAAACGCCTTCCACCGCTTAATGCTTTACGCGTCTTCGATGCTGCAGCCCGTCATTTAAGCTTTACTAAAGCTGCTGAAGAGCTGTTTGTCACCCAGGCAGCTGTTAGCCACCAGATTAAATCTCTGGAAGATTTCCTCGGTCTTAAGCTATTTCGACGGAGGAATCGTTCGCTTTTACTGACAGAAGAAGGTCAAAGCTACTATCTGGATATCAAAGAGATCTTCTCTGCTATCAACGATGCGACGCGTAAACTTCAGGCGCGCAGCGCGAAGGGTGCCTTAACCGTCAGCCTGCTGCCCAGTTTTGCCATTCAGTGGCTGGTGCCACGTCTTTCCAGCTTTAATATGGCTTATCCGGGCATCGATGTGCGTATTCAGGCGGTGGACCGTGATGAAGAGAAACTGGCCGATGATGTCGATGTGGCGATTTTCTATGGTCGTGGCAACTGGCCGGGTCTGCGCGTTGAGAAACTGTACGCCGAATATTTGCTGCCGGTTTGCTCGCCCATGTGTCTGACTGGCGATCATCCGCTCAAGACCCCCGCCGATCTGGCGCACTTTACGCTGCTGCATGATGCCTCGCGCCGCGACTGGCAATCCTATATTCGTCAGCTAGGATTGCAGCACATTAATGTGCAGCAGGGGCCGATTTTCAGCCACAGCGCGATGGTGCTGCAGGCGGCGATTCACGGTCAGGGCGTGGCGCTCGCCAATAATGTGATGGCGCAGAGTGAAATAGAAGCTGGAAGGCTGGTCTGTCCATTTAATGACGTGTTAGTCAGTAAAAACGCTTTTTATCTGGTTTGTCATGACAGCCAGGCAGAACTGGGTAAAATAGCCGCCTTTCGTCAGTGGATCCTGGAAAAAGCCGCAGCTGAACAAGAAAAATTCCGCTTTCGCTACGAACACTAATGCGTTGAGTGCTGCACAGTGATGTGCAGTATCATCCTGAGGAACAATAAATGTCCAGTCGTGCCATGTTTGTGTTTGCCGCCATCAGCGGATTTCTGCTGGTGGCCTTTGGTGCTTTTGGGGCACACGTGCTGAGCAAATCGCTCGGCCCGGCCGAAATGGCGTGGATCCATACCGGTCTCGAATATCAGGCCTATCACACATTGGCGGTGATTGGTCTGGGGGCAGCAATGCTGCGTCGTGCCAATATCTGGTTTTACTGGAGCAGCGCCGCGCTGGCGCTTGGCACCGTGTTGTTTAGTGGCAGCCTGTATTGCTTAGCGCTGTCACACTTAAAGTTTTGGGTTTTTGTTACGCCAGTAGGAGGATTGTTCTTCCTGATTGGCTGGTTCTTGATGTTGATTGGCGCATTGCGTCTTAAACGAAAGGCGGATCGCCATGAATAAAGTTTTACTCTATTGCCGTCCTGGCTTTGAGAAAGAGTGTGCGGCAGAGATCAGTGCCAAAGCCGCTGAACGTGAAGTTTACGGTTTTGCCCGTGTAAAAGATGATTCCGGTTACGTGCTCTATGAGTGCTACCAACAGGAAGATGCCGAAAAGCTGATTCAAACGCTGCCGTTTGCCGAGCTGATTTTTGCCCGTCAGATGCTGGTAGTGGGCGAACTGCTGCGCGATTTGCCGCCAGAAGATCGTATTACCCCGATTGTCGGCATGCTAACCGGTGTGGTGGAGAAGGGCGGCGAGCTGCGTGTCGAAGTGCCGGATACCAATGAAGCGAAAGAACTGACCAAGTTCTGTCGTAAGTTAACCGTACCGCTGCGCGCTAGCCTGCGTGAGAGCAAAATCCTGCTCAACTATGAATCGCCGAAACGCCCGGTGGTGCATGTGTTCTTCATTGCACCGGGTACCTGCTATGTCGGTTACTCGCTGCCAGAGAACAACTCACCGTTCTATATGGGTATCCCGCGCCTCAAGTTCCCGTCGGATGCGCCAAGCCGTTCAACGCTGAAGCTGGAAGAGGCATTTCACGTCTTCATCCCGGCCGATGAGTGGGATGAGCGCCTGGGCAGCGGCATGTATGCCGTGGATCTTGGCGCGTGTCCTGGCGGCTGGACCTATCAGCTGGTTAAACGCAGCATGTGGGTATTCGCCGTAGATAACGGTCCGATGGCACCGAGCCTGATGGACACCGGGCAAGTTACGCACTGTCGTGAAGATGGTTTCAAGTACCGCCCGTCGCGCAATAACATCAGTTGGCTGGTGTGTGACATGGTGGAAAAACCAGTGCGCGTCGCCAGTTTGATGACGGAGTGGCTGGTTAACGGCTGGTGCCGTGAGGCGATTTTCAACCTCAAGCTGCCGATGAAAAAGCGTTATGAAGAGGTTACGCAGAATCTGGCTATGATCGATGCGGCATTGAAAGAGAAGGGCGTGAATGCCCAGATCCAGGCGCGTCAGCTGTATCACGACCGCGAAGAGATTACCGTGCATGTGCGCCGGCTTTGGGCGGCTGTGGGCGGCCGTCGCGACGAACGCTAATCCTGCTTCATACTTTGCACTACAGCGGCGTTGGCTGCGCTTGTTCGCCCCGGTCACATACTGACGTATGCTCCCGGGGACTCTCGCACTTGCCGCCTTGCTGTAGCACAAATTATTTCGCAGGATGCATTTCCCGTCATACTTCGCGCCACAGGTGCGTTGGCTGCGTTTATACGCCCCAGTCACATACTGATGTATGCTCCCGGGGACTCACGCACTTGCCGATCCTGCTTCATACTTTGCACTACAGCAGCGTTGGCTGCGCTTGTTCGCCCCGGTCACATACTGACGTATGCTCCCGGG
>NZ_JACVUP010000035.1 GCF_016625195.1 Erwinia sp. S63 | reverse complement strand
AAACAGCCTTCGAGCCGAACGAACAAGAACGTAAAATCTATGCCAAGCATGGAAAAAAGACGACATAACAGCGCTAAATAAGTTATTGTTTTGCAAGGGCTTACAACGTAAGCCCTTGCAAAAAGCTTACTTCAGCGAAAAACTAAAACTAAAATAAAGCCGAACCAGAATTCTCGACATAGAGGTTCCTTTCGGAACTAGATAAAGCGTAAATATTGTAGCTAATCCTGAACTGCAGGAAACAGCACCTAGAGGTCTATATAATGAAAACTACCAGTGAATTCGCACGTGATGCACAAAAATGGGATGATCGAGAGCTCGGCGCCTCTGAGGATCACGTAGAAGTAGCATCGATGGCCGATATGTCTGCCTTCAACGATGCACTATCACTGCAAGCTATCTCAATAAGATTACAGAAAAATCTTGTAAGCGATTTAAAATCAATAGCTGAAAGCTATGGTATAGGTTATCAACCAATGGTTAGAGACCTTCTGCAACGATTTGTTCTTGCAGAAAAAAAACAAGCATTACGCAGACAGTTGGATAAACTCAATGAACAAGAAGAAATACATCAGCAGGAAGACACAGTTCCAGTCGATGAATTCATTGAAAGCATAAGAAAACAAGCATGAGAAATTTGAATATATAGATAGAAACAAGTTTCATCACGTTTAAAAGGAGAGTGATCATGAGTCTAAAACCTGGTCCCAAAAGAATCGCTGAATCTACAGGGGAACCTGACAAGCGCCAACGTGATAATAAAAAAACGCCCGGAAACACTGATAAATTAAAACCCAGCAAATCATCTGGAAAATAAATAAAAAGCCGCTTCAAAGCGGCTTTTTATTAAAATTCTCTAAAAAAATATGAAAACTTAACTGATAATTTTTATGCCACTTCACATTGCAAAGGAAAATAATATGGCTTTTTATGAAGACAAAAAACACGTAAAATTAACAGATAAGGAAGCTCAGTATCAGAAAGTGCGTTCAATTGGCTCAATTCCAGCTGGTCCTGGCATTTATAAGTGCCAAAAGTGTGGCTATGAAGATGTAATCAACCGAGAATGCGAAAAGTTACCGCCTTGTTCCAATTGTAAAAAGAGAGGGAATAGCAATAGTTGGAAATTTCTTGTGAAAGCTACAAGTGAGTAGTCAATGCTTTTAGATAAAAATAAAATAGATAGGGAAAGGTCGCTAAATTCCCCGTGTTTTTTTGTACATCCACCACGGGGATATAAAATACTTATTTAAAATAAATACCTTTCAAGCGCAAGCAGTTAACCCATGCAGAGCCGGGTTCATCATGATCCAACACCGTTGAGGTTACATAAGGCACAGACTTAATAGCATCTGCGCTGATTTCAGTGGTCCCGCTACTAGATGTAATCATTACTGCTTGATGTTGCATATTATAAGGCAGAGCCGATAAGTCGGTATTTCCACCAACTGAAACAGACTGGGCGTGAACAGTGTCAGCACAATACTGAGCGGCTGAATTTAGGTCTTCCACCTGTCCTTTTTGTGATGTATTTGACGAACAACCTGAAAGAAGCAAACCAGAGCATAGAAAAACCGCAAGTGTTATTTTTTCCATACAACATCCTTATATTTAAAGTTACATATAGCCACATGGGCCCCAAATGTGATTCGTATACAGTTTAACTCCATGAACAAATATTTACCATAACATCTAAAAAATCACCCGAGACTCAATATTCCTCTACGATTAAATTCATCTATTGAGAAAAAAGCAGCTTTGTTAGCAAGCATATATGTGGAGTTAACCAATCTCCCTATCACTTTGTTAGAAGTGTAATCATCGCTTCCTTTTACCTTCACTCCAGATGATAAAAAACAATCGACTTCTTTGTAATTTAGAGCATCTGATCTACATATTTCTTTCGCAGTTATCTTTTCTACGCACTGCTCAAACTCAAGGATTTCCTCATCTTTAAGCTCATAATCTAATTTATGTGCAAAATTATTTCTAATCCCTGACAGCTTGGTGATTGCATCGGCTAAGGTTCTAGGCAAACCAAGCGATTTAGCCACGCCGAGCTTGAAGTGTTGCTTTTGCTTTTTATCTAAAAAAATATCGTGGAACTCCTTTGGAGAAACCTCCTTTATATAAATATTAATAAAATTCTCCATAATAAGAGCCAAATTCAAGACAGTAGAGATTAAATCATTATTTCTGACAATCCTTTCATATCTAGAAATATCTAAGAAAATTGAAAATTCGTGGTTAATTTTAATCAAAATACATCTCCTAGAATCATAAGCTTAGAATATTAGATGGTGCAAGTTGCTAACTTTTAAAAATAGCAGCTGAATTTTTATATTCCATATAAGAATCTATTTTGCACGTTAGGTAAGCCGCATTTACCATAACATCCCGGTCACGAACCTAGGCACCCCATGATGCTGGCGTTCCCTGATGAAAAACCAGAGTCCACTGTCCTTCCTCTGAACACAGCCAGCATGAGGAACGTAATGCAGGATGGCTGCCGTCAGCATAAGACGTCCTGTAGTGAAGCATGGCGCAGCCTCCCGCCATTTCGGTAAGCCGGAAATCGCTGCTGATTACAGCCGATGCCGTTTTCTCACTTAATAGCGACGTGATCGTCTCTGAACGGTCAACCATCACGCCTGACCGGGTGATTTCGCGAAATTCCGGGTGAAGAAGCCGCTCAAGCCACTCGCGGTCGTTGCGCCTGTCGCCGTGAAGGCTGCATTCAAGCAACCTGAGCTTTTCCAGAAGCATTCTGCTTATCCTCATGTGATTCTGCCGGACACTCATATTTAACATAAAAGTGCTGTTGCGAATCAGACGCCGACAACCACAGGCTGATGTTTTTTCATCGAGTCCTGCCTGCCCGGATTACATTGCTGTTTCGTTCCCGGAAGATAAAATTTACCAGCAGAATCTGGATCTGTTCCGCCGGGACAACCGGGCCTGCCGGGGGTGTTGCTCGCGCTACCGCCATCCGAGCCATTTCCGCCGTCTGCACCTTGCCTACCCATATCACCGGCGGCTCCACCTTTACCGCCAGCCCCTCCATGCCCGGCACTCACAGAAAAAGCGCACAGCGCGAAAAAACAGGCCAGAAAATATTTACGCATATGTATCTCTCCATTCGAAAATCCGATCTTTGTACCTTTTAGTTCCACCTGAAAGACACACTAGCAAAAGAGTTATATCGGCCAGATGAACGGTTCTCAGACGTCAAAATTTAACATAAGACTACTTTCGCGCCCCTCCCCAGGCCGCCTCAGCGCGATCCTGCGACCAGAGGGTCGTTTCCGGCACTTTACCCCGCCCGGAACCCCGAAAAGCGCCCCTGATAAGTTTTAAGCAGCTGCATGGCTATGCATGTAAGTGAATGGCTGCCAATTTCGCACGTTAAACATCGACAGACAGGCATAATCGTAAAAAAAGGCGCGTGACATACGCGCCGGCTCTCATAAAAGTGAGTAAAAAACGTCGGTACAGGACCTGGAGATCCACAGGGTGCGGACGGCCCGTTTTAAATTTAGCGCAGAAAATGAAAACTTCCCCGATGCCAGCTACTCATCGTCCTTATACTCAGTCACGCGACTGAGCCCGTAATCGTTCAGCTCGCGGTATTTGCGCGTGTACTCATCAGAAATGGCGCGTTTTTCCTCGATACTCATCGTACGGTCAGTGAGTGACGATTCGTGAAGAACCTGCAGTCTTTCCACTTCGGCATTGAGCGCAAGAAATTCCTGGTCAGTCATGTTACATCCTCCTGGTAGGGGTGAAATTGCCGTATCGCTTTCCGGCAAGTTAATAATAGCCCCGGCATTTCTTGTAGTGTAAATTTTACACATTACACACCTAACTCAACCCGGGGTATACAGTGTCAGAAACACGCCTGAATCTGACGCAGGCAGCGAAGGCTGCCGGCGTAACAAGAAGAACGTTATATAACCATATAAATCAGGGTAAAGTTACCGCGTCACGCAATGAAAAAAACAACCCTGTAATAGACGTATCTGAGCTTATCCGTGTATACGGAAACGTAAATCTGCCTGTGAAAAAAATTCCCACTGTTTCACACCGTGAAAATACACAGTTAAATTTCACACCTGATGGACTGGAAACGATGCGCGCTGAGCTGGCAGAGCTTAAACAGGCCGTCACGCTGATGCTTGAAGATAAAACGGCGCGGGAGGATGAACGCCGGCGCGGAGAGGAAGAACGCCAGCAGTTGCAGGCGGAAATCAGGCGTCTTGGTGAGGAGTTGCAGCGCGAAAAAAACCGCGGACTCTGGTCGCGGCTGTTTCCTGGAAAAAAACAACAGGGGTAACCCCGGATTTAGCGCATTTTGGGGCCGTAATGTGGACGGCTCTGCTTCTGCTGCTCCAGTAACTTCTGCCGCTGTTCGTTTTCATGGTTCTGTCGCTGACGCTCCGCGTACAGTGCCATCTCGTGGCGGTAGACTACCGGCTCAAGCGCCTCACCTGATCGCTTAAGCTCTGCACCTGCAGACTCAAGCTGCTCACGGCTTCGCTCAGCCTCGCGTTCTCCCGTTGCGTAATGCCAGACATCCTCTGCCATTCCGCGAAGGCGTTCTCCCACTCGTCCAGCCTTTTCGAGTAGTCCTGCTGTAGCTGCTCTAATGCGCTCAGCAACTGTTTTTCCAGCTCCGTCATTCAGTTCCGCTCCCGTATCAGCCTTATTGCGTTCTTTTGCGTACTGCCGCTTCCGACCGTCCAGTTCCGATCCGTGTCGATATTCGTCCCCTCCGGCAGTACCAGGAAGCGACCGTTGATGTCCTCCTGAAAGGTCACGCCCCACGTCTGTGCGTTGAGCTTCTGCAGCGTGTCCCTCTGGAGCGTCATTTCCGCCAGGTTGTCTCTGATGAGGTTGCCCTGCCACCACAGAATTGCGGCGCACGTCGCCGTCAGCAGCAGAGTGACCAGCGAGATTGTCAGCCACGTCCGGCCCGTCATGCGCAGCACGCGGTTGCAGTTCGACTGTAAAGCGCTCTCCATTGTCTCTCTGTGGCCACGCAGGGATTCGTTCAACCGCGAGTTGTGGTCTTCGATGGCGGCGTTGATTGTCTGCACGCTTGAGTTCAGTGCCGCGCTTACAGACTTCTCGTGCGCGCTGAATGCGGTTTTCAGCATCTGCTCGGTAGAGTGCTGCTGCTCTTTCGATTTCTTCTCTAAATCCTTCGCCAGCGTCGAAAGACTGCTCATAGATGGCTCCCTTCAGTCGAATGTTACGCCCCCCGTCCGGGTCGGCGATGCTGATGCTGCTTTTGGTGGTGCGCACCACCTCAAACCCGGCTTTTTCCAGCGCTGCGGTCACGTCGCGTCGCGTCTGCAGTTCACCTGCAGCGGCAAGGTTGAGAAGGCTCTGAGTTATTGATGCGGCGGCGTCCTGCTTCGCAGCCGGCAGCGCGGAAGCAGTGACCAGCGCTCGCCGGTTCTCTGGAGCGTTGGGGTCGTGCAGGCCAAACCTGCCGTTCACTATGGTCTGCCAGGCGTCTATACGGGGCCGGTCGGCCCTGTCGTAATAAGGCTGCAGGCGCTTTCCCGTCAGCAGCTCGGTGTTAGGGATCAGAAAGTTGAGCTCCAGCCGGCCCTTGTCCTGATGCTCAACCCACAGCACGCTGTACTGGTCTTTATCAAGTCCGGGCATCAGAACGCGTTCAAAGCTTGCCATCAGCGTTTCGCGCTGCCCGGGCGCGATGTCCTGCTCTGCGAACGAGAGCACACCGGATGTGTATTTCTTGGCATAAGGCGAAGCATCGATCAGTTCGCGGACTTCTTCAGGCTTTCCCTGCAGAACTATGGCGCCGGCGCGCAGCCGGTCTTTGCCCAGCAGATAATCCACAGGACCGGCGCCGCCGCCGCGCCCTCGGGGATGAAACTTAACGATCATCGTCTGCCCCCTTTTCCAGCACGGCATGCCTCAGCCGCTCGATTCCGGCATCGATGGCCATCAGCGCGGCGACAACCTGCACGCGGTCGTGTCCGGTACCGCCAGCAGCGTTAACCTGCCGGGCAATCTGATTGAGGTTGTTACCCATGCCGGCGAGCTGACGAAGAAGCGCCGGCGAGAGCGACGGAAGTTTGCCGGCACGGGCAGGCTTCTCGTCCAGGCATGTCTGGCGCATCCAGGCCGCAAGCTGTTTACCGTCGCAGCGCTCCAGTAGCCGACGGTGCTCATCCTCAGTAACCCACATAGTGAGCATTTTGCTGCGTTTGTCTGCCAATCCAACCTCCTGATAACGCCGGGACGGACGGGAAATCTTTTCCCGGTCGGCGCGGTGTTGGGCAAGCCGCAGGCGCGGCAGTGGTTTTAGCGGGTTTCGGGGCGCAGCCCTGAACCAGTCACGTAGCGCTAGCGGAGTGTATACTGGCTTAATATGTTAAAACGAAGTGGTAATTGAGAGAAGTGATTCATACGGCAGGATAAAAAATACAGCTACGAGGCGTAAGTGCCAGATGCAAGTAATGGTGAAATGACGCCTCCTCGCTCACTCGGTCGCTGCGCTCCTACCGTGAGACTGCGGCGGGCGTTACTTGCTCACAGATCACGGGATAAGCAAGTGGAATGGAAACCAGAAGAGACCGAGAAAAAGATACGGCATAGCCGTTTTTCCATAGGCTCCGCCCCCCTGACGAGCATCACAGAATCTGACGCTCAAATCAGTGGCGGCGAAACCCGACAGGACTATAAAGATCCCAGGCGTTTCCCCCTGGTAGCTCCCTCGTGCGCTCTCCTGTTCCTGCCTTTCGGTTTACCGGTGTCATTCCGCTGTTATGGCCGCGGTTTCTCATTCCACGCCTGACACTCAGCTCCGGGTAGGCAGTTCGCTCCAAGCTGGACTGTTTGCACGAACCCCCCGTTCAGTCCGACTACCACGCCTGCTCAGGTAACTACTCTCTTGATTCCAAACCTGACAGACACGACAAATCGCCATTGGCGGTAGCCAACGGTAACTGGATTACGGAGCGGGGAAGTACACAATAAGTACACTCAGAGTTCTTGAAGTGTAACCATAACTACGGCTACACTGGAAGGACAGTTTTGGTTACTGCGCTCCGTTAAAGCCAGTTACCACGGTTAAAAGATCTGCCAGGATCATTTAACCTTCGAAAAACCACCTGCCAGGGTGGTTTTTTCGTTTTAGATGCAAGAGATTACGACGACTTACATATGATCTCAAGCAGATCCTCAGCTCAAGACTATGCCTTTTTCTTTTTGCTATCTGTAACACCCTTAACACGGCAAACCCTACACCACGTCTGAGGAGCTA
Source organism: Erwinia sp. S63 (assembly GCF_016625195.1). Lineage (GTDB taxonomy): Bacteria > Pseudomonadota > Gammaproteobacteria > Enterobacterales > Enterobacteriaceae > Pantoea. The sequence continues at coordinate 600 of NZ_JACVUP010000035.1, read as the reverse complement.
CGTTGCCGCGTAGATTTCTAAAGCCAAATAGAGTTTCTATATCCTGATAGGTCGAAGCCACGACCGGGTTCAATCGACAATCATAGTCAGCACAATGACATGGATGAGGTAACGCTATTGTATTGCTCATAAATTCACCTATTTTTATCTTTCATAGCCAATACCTAATAGGCATAGGGATGAGAAGAAACCATTGCAAAGCAGTCGTGTATATACATAAGTCGCAGACCAAAACCCTACCAACACTGGTCATTCTTGACAAATGTAAATTTTGTATATACAGTAAACCTAATTTCACAACAAAGGCCGGGGCATCATGAAATATGACGATTGTAATCAGTAAAGAAATTGAAGAAAAACTAACTAATAAGCATCAAGTAACTAAGAAAGAAGTACATGAAAGCCTTGCGAACTTTCAAGGTAACCTGTTGATAGATAACAGGGATCAACACAGGACTAATCCTCCGACTAACTGGTTTATCGCCGAAACAAACCAGCGTAGAGAGTTAAAAGTGTGTTTCATGATTATCGATGGCGACATTCATATAAAAACAGCCTTCGAGCCGAACGAACAAGAACGTAAAATCTATGCCAAGCATG
>NZ_JACVUP010000034.1 GCF_016625195.1 Erwinia sp. S63 | reverse complement strand
CACCCGCCAGCGGCTGTGAGAACAATTGCTAACTACCGCTCCTCGCTCACAACGGACCTCGCCTATCTGCAGGTCTGCTCGGTGCCAAGAGCGGAAGTTGAAGGACTTATGAGAAACCGGTTGTATTAGGAGGTGTGAGCATGACAGATGACTATTCAATACGTTTCACATCAGGATGACGCGCTGTTGCTGCTTCATGGAAAATATCACCCAGCCAGCCAATGATTTCGCCTTCTGGCATACCGTCCGGAATAGCAATATCGTAAAGGCGGGAAAATTTTCGCTCTGTCAGGTCTGCACGAAATATCAGCCAGCGATCACCTTCGCGCTTGATCCCAATGTGTCGGCCGAATACGTTATAAATCAACATTATTGTTTATTCCAATCGGCGTGGGTCAACGTAAACAGCATGCTGGCTGGCGAATTTTTAACATCAGGAATGTCCCGAACATACCTAAGTCCGGCATTCGTCAGGACTTTCCGCGATGCCAGGTGATTTGCTCTTACTGTGGCAGAGATATCTGGCAGTTTCAGTGCATTAAACCCATAGCTAACTGCAAAATTAGCAAACTCTGTCGCCAGTCCTTTTCCCCAGGATTCAGTAGAGAAGCGATATCCCAGGTTATTGATAGTAATGTCGGCATAACTGCGGATGTTTAGTCCGCCAAAACCGATAGTCCTTTCGGGATTATCCTTTAGCGAGATAGCCCAGTTTCCGAAACCGTAATCTTCCCAGTGTTTAAGCCATCGAGCCAATACATCATGGGCATAATCAATATCAGGATACGGTCCAGCAGGATTAAACGTATTTGTGGCAGGATCGCCATAAATTCTGAAAAGGTCATTTCCGTCTGAGTTGATTACGGGACGAAGATGCAGTCGAGAAGTAATTATCGGCAAAATGTCTCCTGATTTATGTATTCATTGAATGGGTTACATTGCTGTTTTTATAACCACAATCCTTCAGGTTCACAACAGGGATGTTATGTTTCAGATGATGAAAACACTTGGTAGTCATCAGTAATCGTCTCCAGTTCGCTCATAGCGGACCGCCTGCCAGACAGGCTTTGCGTGCTTCCCATTCCCTGGACGCATTAGCCTCCCCTAAAACGCTCCGGTATCTCATAGTCAGCGTGGGCATGATGGTTATGTCCCGTATTGACTCAGCGTGTATATGAGCATTTTTCCGCCCGATGTTCAGGCAGTTAGCCAGTTTTAATCCCCATTGCTATGGTGTTTGCTGTGATTTACGCGCTGACAGACCTGTACAACGATGACCGAAGCGCAAGATGAACAACGCTCGTGCATTAATAGAACGGAAGGCCAGATCCGCCAGAATTTAAAACATCATTTTGGGGAAGAATTTTGGAGGAGTTTTGGGGAAAGGATTCAGGCCGCCTTTGCAGACGGCCTGTGATTCAGACCTGATTAATGCGCGGCCATCTGCGGAGGCAGGCGCAGCAGGGCTCGCTTGTCTGCCACCTCATCCGATGTCACTGGTTTTGCCGCATTTCCCCAGCTGTTGCGCAGGTAGGTTGCCACGGCTGCTACCTGTTCGTCCGAAAGCTTCCAGGCAAACGAAGGCATCGCACCGCTGGTTGGGTTGCCTGCCGTGACCGCGCCGCGTCCCCCCTGCAGCACCGTCGTGATGATGGAAGAAGCATCATCCGCTAACAGGCCAGTGTTATTCGCCAGGCTCGCCGCGAGGTTGGGAATCCCTTTGCCATCGCTGTTATGGCAGGCAGTGCAGTTGGCTGAATAGACATTTTCACCCATCTTCATTTGCGCATTGTCCATCGACAACGGCTGCGGCATGGTCGTGGTGGAGGCTGGAACCTGCTTGAGATACACCGCAATCGCGCGCAAGTCAGCGTCGGTTAGATGCTGCGTGGAGTTAGTCACGGCTTCCGCCATCGGGCCAGACGCGACCGCCACATGATTACTGCCGAGCTTGAGGTAATCCACCACCTGCTGCTCAGACCAACTCCCAATGCCAACATGCGGATTGGGCGTGATATCAGGCGCGTGCCACTCACCCAGATTACCGCCCTGCAGATAATCACTGCTGTCACCGCCAATCAGATTCTTAGCCGTGTGGCAGGCGGCACAGTGTTCTGGCCCTTCCACCAAATAAGCGCCTCGGTTCCATTCAGCACTTTTACTGCTGTCTGGCTGGAAACCTGCGTTGCGGAAAAACAGCAGGTTCCAGCCCATCATCGCCAGACGAATGTTATACGGGAAGCCCAGGTTGGTTTCCGGCACCTGATAGTGAATCGGCTTAACAGAGCGCAGGTACATCCACAGATCGTGCATGTCCTGATCCGTCAGCTTCACATAAGCGTTGTAGGGCATCGCAGGATAAAGGTGCTCCCCTTCTTTGCCCTTACCGTGACGCACTGCGCGGAAGAAATCACGCTCCGTCCAGCTACCGATACCGGTTTCGCTATCTGGCGTGATGTTGCTCGCGTAAATGCCGCCAAATGGCGTACTGATGGAGTATCCTCCAGCCAACGGCATTTTACTTTCCGGTTTGGTGTGACAGGCGGTACAGTCACTGGCAATCGCCACATAACGTCCGCGTTCAATGGCGGCACTGTCTGCCGCCGTTGGCGGTTGGCTGGTGAGTACGTTGTTGCTGGCGACATCATCCGCGGAGGTATCGCCGTTCATCCACAGCATGCCCGCTGCCACGGCCGCAGCGATCACCGCCACGCCCGCAATGAGTTTGCTCTTTTTCATCTCACACCTTCACCAACGGACCTGGATTTTTCAGGTACTGCTCGATAATGGCTTTCGCCGTCCACAAACTCAGTGCGCCAATCGTGCCCGTCGGGTTGTATCCCGCATTGTTTGGGAAGGAAGACGCCCCCAGCACAAACACGTTATGCGCATCCCAACACTGCTGATAACGGTTGAGCACCGACGTTTTCGGATCGTTGCCCATCACCGCACCACCAATGGTGTGGTCGCTGGCGAAGTTATACGGGGAGTAAGCACCCGAAGCAGAGTTGGTGCCGATGACGATTTCAGCGCCCATGGCTTTACCGATCTCGACGCTTTTCTCTTCGATAAATTTCGCGGAACGGCGATCGTTATCGTTGTAGTCGAAGGTGACGCGCAGCAGTGCATTACCGTTGTCATCCTTGTACTCAGGATCAAGGTCAAGATAGTAATCTTCGTGCGAGAAGCTGGTGCCCTGGCCGAAGATAAAGGTCGTGTTCTGGAACGCGTGGGTATAAGCCTTCTTCCACTCTTTACCCCAGCGTGGCGAGCCCGGCGGCAGTGCATCGGCATTGCCGATAGGACGCGCGCCACGCGCCACGACCAGAATCCCTGCGCCACCGATAAAGCCCAGACCGGTATGGTCAAAGTTATCGCCGTTCCAGTCGTCCACCTGCGAAGAAAGGGCTCCGGCACCGATATACTGATTCAGATTTTCATCTTTGAAGTGGATCGCTGCACCCGATACCGTCTGGAAGCTGTAGGCACGCCCTACCACGCCGGTTTTGGTCACCGTGTTGTAAGGCACCCCAATTTTGGACAGCAGCAGCAGACGGACGTTTTGCATCTGGAAGGCGGATAAGATCACGATGTCTGCGGGCTGTACCCACTCTTTCTTGTTCTTATCGAGATAGGTCACGCCGGTGGCGGTTTTACCGTCTTCCGCTTTATTGACGCGAACCACCGCGGAGTCCGTTAACACCGTGAAGTTCTCACGTTGCATTAACGCTGGGATGACACAGGCGTTAGGGCTGGATTTTGAGAAGTTACCGCAGCCGTAATACAGGCAGTAGCCGCAATAGGTGCAAGGCCCCATGCGCACACCCAGTGGGTTAACATAAGCACGTGATGCCTGGCCAGCGGGAACCATGAAGGGTTTCAAGCCGATCTTCTTCGCGCCTTCGGCAAAAATATCCGTTAGACGCATACTCTCCAGCGCTGGCAAAGGGTATTCGCTTGAGCGATTGCCCTCGTAAGGGTTGCCGCCTTCAATGACTTCGCCGTTCAGCTTACCGGCCTTGCCTGACACGCCGGCGATCTTTTCAAAGCGATCGTAAAACGGTTCCAGCTCATCATAGGTCACTCCCCAATCTTGCAGAATCACCCCTTTGGCAATCTGCTGCTTTCCATAACGCTTCACTGTCTGGCTGTAAGGCTCGAAATCGAACGGCGTAAAACGCCAGGCCATCCCGGCCCAGTGTGTCCCCGAACCTCCCACGTTATAACCCAGCTCATTCAGGTTCCATTCACGGCTAGGTAACGCGGTTTGTGTGACGTTATTGCGAAAAGTGGTGGTTTCGACGGCGGGCGGCAGCAGCATACTGCGGCGCGTATCCCAGCGCAGTTCATCGGTATCGACCGATGGCGGAAAATCTGTCGCGGTTTCAAACCACGGGCCACGTTCAATGGCAACGACATTCAGACCTGCGCGGGTCAGCTCTTCGGCGATCAAAGAGCCGCACCAGCCCAGGCCGACGATGACGACATCAGCTTTTGGACGGACGTTATTCATAGTTTATTGCTCAGCAAACAAATTAAAGGGTGTTATCAATCAGGCTGGTAGGAATGATGTTGAGCTTCTGTCCTTTTTTCGGCAGCAGATCGCGGAAGTCATAGCGAGCGCCAGGGAAGCCAATCATTTTCCAGCTGGTCATGTCTTTGTTGCCCCCGTAAATCGGATCAGCCAGGAAGCCTTCTCGCACGTTCTGCAGCAGCAGCTCAAAGAACACTTTGGTTTCGACCTCTTCCCCCAGTTCGAGGCGGTTATTTTCCATCGCCGTCAGAACCTGATCTTGTTGATCGCCGCTCAGCGCGAGGAAGTTTTTGCCGAACTGTTGCTGGATCGCGTTATCCAGTGCGGCAATCCCTAAGCGATAACGTTGCGCCGGAGTAAGTGAGGATTGCGGTCCCTGTTCTGGCGTGCCCTTCACGAATTTGCCAAGGCGATAGATCGCCACTGCGTTTCCGTAATCACCCGCGAGCTGGCGGTCGATAAAGATGGCGCACCCTGCCTCTTTGCCACTCAGGCTGGTTTCATCGGCGGGGATAAATCGTTCAGCGATGGCGCCTACCGTGTCAAATTCATGTTGAGTGAGATATTGCAGCCCCCCTTTTCTGGGCGGTGCGGGCGGCGTTTGGATTTTGCCGGGTTCCCAGGGCTGGCCACCCTTCACCTCATCGGCCTGCGCCAATGCCGGGATCGTGGAAGCCACTCCCAATGCGGTGATGGAAGTGAGAAATTCTCTGCGTTTCATGTTTTCCCTGCTTTCACATTGCAAACCAGGTCAAATAACAGACGTATTTGTGCCTGGCATTGAGCCATATAAATAAGGTTTATTGGATAAATAATGACGCTGCCCGGTGGGCTTTTATTAGATAAATACTGAGGTAAGTTTTTACATTCAAATCACGTAATTAATTAAATATTAACAACGCAGCAAAGAGTAATGACTCCCCCTGCACTTTAAAAGGTTTTTGTTGATGGTTTCCCATCATTGAAGTTTTTAATAAGCCGGACTGGACGATGTAGAGTGTGGTTTCGTCTCGCAACATTTAACATCTTGCCAGTCACGAAACGTTGCGCATAATACGGCGAAAATAGACGCCAGGCTGTGACCTGATGCGCACTCTGCGTAGTTGAAATAGTGAACATGAATTTTACTGGGGCTCAGAAACAAATGAAAAAACTCACCCTGATTAAAGTGGCTGAACTGGCCGGGGTTGGGATCGCCACGGTTGACCGGGTGCTGAATGAACGTGGCGGGGTTCGTCCGGAAACGGTACGCAAAGTGCTGCGCGCCGCGCGTCAGGCTGGGTTGCAGCGTTTACTGCCGGATGACACGCAGCATCCATGGCAGATTGAAGTTTTCCTCAGCAGTAATGGCACCTGGTTTTTTCAGCAGTTAGCCGATGAATTTGCCAACATTGCCGATCGACTGGGTTATCGTAAAATAAAATTATTTCGTACACTGGTGACGGAAAATCCACCGGAAAAACTGGCGGAAAAGATAAAAAAAAGCGGTGAGTTGCGCGACGGTATTATTGTTTACGGGCATGACTACCCCGTTATTCATGAAGCCCTATCCTGGTGTAAAGATAAAGGTGTGCCGGTAGTTTCACTGGTTTCGGATTTACCCGATTCGCATCGATTCTGTCATGTTGGAATAAATCAATATCAGGCAGGACGTACCGCCGGCTTATTAATGAGCCAAACCATGCCCCACAAGGGTGATGTCATTATGGTCAGCGGGCGTTTTGATTTCAGCGCACATATTCAACGTATTTCAGGTTTTCGTGATGCCATCACCCAACGCGCCCCATGGCTACAGTTGCGAGAAGTATTGGCGGGGGAAGATGAACGGCACAAAATCCGAACGCTGCTAAATCACACGTTACAGCAATCAAGTAATGTGGTCGGTTTGTATAACTCTGGCGACAACAACAGCGATATCAGTGCTGTATTGCAGCAACACCAGTTGCTGGGCCGCTGCTGCTACATCACCCACGAATTGTATGATGTGACGAAAGATCTTCTGCAAACTGGCGCGCTCTCCTACACGCTGGATCAAAATGCTCGCCAACATGCCGTGCTGGCCACTGACTTGCTGATCAGGCATCTGGAACAGGGATTTGAACCCGATCTGTATCAGGACGGCCGCGTTGAACTGCGCATTGTGACGGCGGAGAATCTGGATTAGTCAGTAAGTAAGGCGTTACCCCACAAAATAAGGGCCTTAAGCGAAAACAAAATAAGCGAACCGCAACAATTAAATATTCACTTGTAGAGCATGATTATTCTGCACATAGAGCACAGAGCGGTTTACACTGGCAGACCACCATTCAGGAAGAAGAGGTCATTTTGCTGTCGAAGATCCCCGATTATGAAACCGATCGCGAAGGCTATCTGGAGTTTATGACCCGCAGCAACGCGCTGCGCATGGAGTTACTGATTCTGTCGGAAAAGTTCGCTGAGGTGCACGGCTCTTATGAAGCCGGCATGGCGGAACTGGGAGAATGGCTGCTGAACTATGCGGATAACGCCATGATTCAGAAGTTAAGTTCTGGCCCTATCAGTAAAGAATGGTTGTTTGAAGAATTGAAAAGACGCCACAAATAGTCGCCTGGATCGATGAAAAACGCCCACATTACCGCTGGGTCCTCAACCTTACCAATCTAATTAGCACGGTAATGATCCCCTGCTGTAAATGTAATCTATGGTAATTAGTTGGATACATTATGTGACAGATTTATGGCAGAAATAAAACTCACCCTCTGTAATCCTTCGCCAGGAAGAAATCAATTAATCCATTGTTTTAATGGGTTAAATTAATGAAACCCGAATTCACCACGCATGAAAAATTTCATTTATATGACTAAATTTTGACAGCACTGTCATAAAACTTTCATAAATTTTCTATATGTTAGCCACACAAATCGTTGTGCTTGTGCCGCTTTAGCGATCTATAGGAAATTTTCACTAATGAGCGATTACGCTACGCCTCAAACTTTACATGTTGCTGCTACACCTTTGTCTTCCGCGATTCAACTCCCTGCAAAAAATAGCAAAAAACCGCTTTTCCTGTTTGGCGTGGTTTTACTCGCCGGCATTCTCTTTGCAGGAACGCAATTAGTCGGAGATATCCAGCAAACCGGGGTCACATTTAGCAGTGCACTGCCATTAATGCTGCTTGGTTTTGCCTTATTAGCGGCATTAGGTTTCGAGTTCGTCAATGGTTTCCACGACACGGCCAACGCCGTTGCCACCGTCATCTATACCCGTTCACTTTCCCCGACTGTGGCGGTGGTGTGGTCAGGAATTTTCAATTTCCTCGGCGTGTTGTGCTCCTCGGGCGCGGTGGCTTTCGGCATCATCTCCCTGTTGCCAATTGAACTTATTATGCAGTCCGGCAGCAGTGAAAGCTTTGTGATGATCTACGCCCTGCTCTTCTCGGCGATCATCTGGAACCTCGCCACCTGGTGGTTGGGCCTGCCCGCCTCCTCATCGCACACCTTAATTGGTTCCATTATTGGCGTGGGCATCGCCAATGCCATGATGCACGGACGCAGCGCCATGAGCGGCGTAAACTGGGGACAGGCATTAAACATCGGCAATGCGCTGATCCTGTCACCGATTGTCGGCTTCGTCTGTGCTGCTCTGTTGCTGGTGTTAATGAAGCGCGTGGTGAAAAAACCTGAGTTGTATGCCACCAGCAAAGATGAAGGTGCACCGCCGATGTGGATTCGCGGTTTGATGGTGCTGTCCTGCACCGGCGTCTCTTTTGCACATGGCTCGAATGATGGGCAAAAAGGCATGGGGCTGATGATGCTGATTCTGGTGGCTGCCCTGCCCGTAACCTATTCTCTCAATCGTTCCGTGCCCCAGTCTGATATTCCACATCTGATCACACTGACCGAAAGCAGCCAGTCACAATTGCTGCAGTTCAGCCACGCACCCACTACTGCTCAGCCTGATGATGTGTTAGCGACTTATCTGCGCACCGGCCAACGTGATGCAAAAGTGATCGCCGCGCTGGCGCAGGTCAGTGGCAACATTGGCGCCACGCTGAAGCAATATGGCGCGTTGCAGGCTATCCCGGCCGAGCAGAAACCGGCGATGCGTAATCAGATGTATCTGGCAGCAGAAACCATCAAACGTCTGCAAGCCGATCACTCGCTGATTTTACCGTCTGCTATACAGCAAAATCTGCAGGCGCTGAAAACCGCGCTGAACGGTGCAACGCAATTTATCCCGACCTGGGTCAAAGTCGCAGTAGCACTGGCGCTGGGATTGGGCACCATGGTGGGCTGGCGTCGTATTGTCACCACGCTGGGTGAGAAGATCGGCAAAAGCCAACTCAACTATGCGCAAGGCATCAGTGCGCAGATGGTGGCGATGGGCACCATTGGCGCAGCCGATGCGTTTGGTCTGCCAGTCTCAACCACGCACGTGCTCTCTTCCGGGATTGCCGGCACCATGGCCGCCAATCGCAGCGGCTTACAGTTCGGCACGCTGCGCAATATGGTGCTGGCCTGGGTGCTCACCTTGCCTGCCGCCGCACTGCTCTCCGCCGCCCTCTACTGGATGATGACTTCACTGTAACGCTCGCTTCGACAGGGATAAGACGATGTCTGCACACGAAATGAATAATAACAATATGTTTGATGCGCGCTTTTTACAGGAATTCTATGACAGCTACGACGAGTCGCTGGAGATGGAGTTAGCGGATTTTGGTCTGGCGGCCAATAACGATCCGCAAGAACTGGCGTGGCGCCGCCGCTATTTTATGGAGTTACTGCATCTTCAGGGCGAGTTGGTGAAGCTGCAAAACTGGGTGATCCGCACCGGCCATCGTCTGGTAGTGATTTTTGAAGGCCGCGATGCGGCAGGCAAAGGCGGCGTGATTAAACGTATTATGCAGCGACTTAACCCGCGCTATTGCCGCGTGGCCGCACTGCCCGCGCCAAATGAACGTGAGCGCACGCAGTGGTATTTTCAACGTTACGTCTCACATCTGCCGTCAGCGGGAGAGATCGTGTTGTTTGACCGCAGCTGGTACAACCGCGCAGGCGTTGAAAAGGTGATGGGATTTTGCAGCGATGCGGAGTACGAAGAGTTCTTCCACAGCACGCCAGAGTTTGAACGCATGCTGGTGCGCAGCGGCATTCAGATCGTGAAATACTGGATCTCCATTACCGATGAAGAACAGGAAATGCGCTTCCTCAGCCGCATCCATGACCCGCTAAAGCAGTGGAAGCTGAGTCCGATGGATTTGGAAAGCCGCCGCCGCTGGGAGGATTACACCGCCGCCAAAGAGATGATGCTGGAGCGCACCAACATTTCTGAGGCGCCATGGTGGGTGGTGCAAGGCGTTGATAAGAAGAAAGCGCGTCTGAACTGTATTTCCCATCTGCTGCAACAGGTGCCGTATGAAGCCGCAGAAGGCGAGCAGATTTCACTGCCTTCCCGCATCCATCATGAAAATTATGCCCGTCATCCGGTGCCAGAGAGCATGATCGTGCCTGATAGCTACTGAACTATACTTTGACCAGTCGATGAATATCAGGAGGGGTTATGGCAGGCGGCTGGTCTGAAGATGGTGCAGTGCAAAAGCAGATTGATGCGACCGTGGATGACGCCATTGCGCGTGCCAGAAGTCACCTCAACCACGGCGAAAGTGCAGAGTATTGCGACGAGTGCGGGGAGCCGGTCCCCGAAGCGCGTCGCAGCGCGTTGCCCGGGGTACGTTACTGCGTGAAATGCCAAACTGCGTTAGATAAACAAGAAGCCAGCCACAGCGGGTATAACCGCCGTGGCAGCAAGGATAGTCAGTTGCGGTAGGTGAGTCGTAATCCCTTCAGGACGCCACCGTGCTATGTGCTGTGGCAGAAGCGAACAGCATAAGTGACTTTTTAAATTCAGTATTACAACTTGCATGTGAACTGTTGCTCTGTGACCAGGCTACCCCACTGATCTCCCTGCCACTCTTTGGTTAATTCAAATCCGAATGATTCATAAAGACGTCGCGCAGCCGTTAGTTTGTTGAACGCCCACAGCTGAACAGCGGAAAATTTTCTTTCATGACAAAACTGCATTGCTTCGGAAATTAATCTTTTTCCCACCCCAGTGCCGCGACAACCCTCGTCCAGAATAAACCAGCGCAGATGCGCCCGATTATCTCCGAGGTCTTCTCCATCAATGGCCACCGATCCCACGATGCGTTCATTCATCACCGCCAACCAAATTTGGTTAGATGGGCTTTCCAGATGCGTCGAAAAGTCGGCCAGTCCCGCTGCAACCTTACTTTCAAACACAGAGGTAAACTGATGCTCTCGGGCATAATAAGTGCCGTGCATTTCTGTGATACGGCCAATCATTCCAGGCAGGTAACCTGAAACGATTTCACAGCCGCCCGAAGGTTGAACGTGACTGTTTTCACGGCAGGCTTTAAGTGCACCAGCATAGGAAATGAGCCCAGTAGAAACGGATTGTTGACGTACAGGGTCCAGTTTTTTTAACGCACCCAATACCCGTTCATTGCTGAATTCATTGATTTTTCGCACCGTTTCCCGCCCCTGCGCAGTCAGCCCCAGTAGCTTGGTTCTGGCATCCTCAGGCGACGTTTTTTCTTCAAGTTCACCAACACTCACGAGTTTGGACAACATACGGCTGACACTGGACTTTTCAAGCTCCAAAATCTGAACCAGTTGAGCCGCTGACATTAATCCACGGACTTCAATTTCAAGCAAAGTATGCACAACGGAGGGAGAATATTGAGTGCCAGCCAGAGTGTGGTTCATGAAACCCAACTCCCGCACCATCTGGCGCGAAGCTACACGAATATTTTCAACTAGCATGGATTCTGGACTCATCAGCTATCACCCTTGAAATTAGTTGTATCATACAACCATTAACGTTGGGTCTTTGTCAATCAGGCTGTCAGACTGTGACGCTTCAGTAGTCCTGCAGAGAAGGACCGTTAACTACGCAATTTTTCAATATCATTGGACATTATTGCCGTGATATTTTTGGTGATCTTTTCAACCGGCCAATTCCACCACGCCAGCTTTTCCAGTGTCGCGATGGTTTCATCTGGGAAGCGTTTCTTAATAATTTTTGCAGGATTGCCACCGACAATCGTATAGGCAGGCACATCGGAGGTGACGACCGAACGTGATGAAATGATCGCGCCATTACCGATTTTCACACCTGGCATAATCAGAGCGTCAAAGCCGATCCATACATCGTTGCCAATCACAGTGTCGCCTTTGTAGGGTAAATCACCGGCTTGTGGCATGGCGGTTTCCCATCCGTTTCCGAAAATATAAAACGGGAAAGTAGAGAAGCCAGAAAGTTTATGATTTGCCCCATTCATTATGAATTGAACGCCTTTAGCTATCGCGCAAAACTTACCAATGATCAGCTTGTCTCCAATAAAAGGAAAATGATAGAGAACGTTACGCTCGAAGTTTTCCGAGTCCTCTGGATCATCGTAATAAGTAAAATCACCCACGATGATGTTAGGGTTTTTTATCGTATTTTTGATAAAGCAAACCTGTGGGAATCCCTCCATTGGGTGTGTATTGGATGGATCTGGTCCGTGCATAATTCCTCCTGCTAAAAATAGTTCTGTTGCTTCAAGGCTACCACATCACGATAAGGGTAGTACTTTAAGTGTGAGCGTGCTTTTGCGCATTGCCCCCCTGTTCGTTCTAAGCAGACCGTTCACGTCCTGAGGGCCGCTAAGTGCCAAAAGATATCAGATGGTTAATTACGCGACTGCTGCCGCGCGTAACTGCGTTCCATCGGCTGGCTGTACTCTCATTCTAAAAAATCAAGTATTCAGGGAGGCTGCCGTTAATACACTCGGGCTTAAAAGAATTAAATCAACAGGGTGTGATCTGTGAATATCAAACTGACTTTAGCAGTCTTGGCATCAAGCTTCTTGCTCTCAGGCTGTTCAGCATTGCTGCCGCTAAATTACAAATCATATAGCGGTCAAGATGCCGCTACACTGGTGATACAACAGAGGGAAGAGCAAAGAGGGATGCTTTATATCTTGTTCTACGAGAAAAAAGGCGAATGTTATGATCGCCTCGAGCGCTTTCAACTAAGCCCTAATATGTGGGATATGAGCAAAAAGCTCATAGTGCAAAAAGTACCGCCGGGCAAACTGATTGCTATACAGCAGCTTTACAGTGCCAAAGACCCTGTTCTGACGATGACCAGTTATACAACCTACACAGGTGTGCAGTGGATTCCTATCATCTCCCAGCCAGGTAAACGTTATTACTTTGCCGTGAACTATGGTGTCCGTGAAGTCCCAGCGGATTATCCTATTAACGCGGATACCACCCCAGCACAGGTGTTCAGCGAATTTAAGCAAGCTCCCCAACCTAACTGGGATGCACATAAGATTTGTCAGCATCTTATTGGAGGAAGCTAATACCTGCTTCGTGCCAAAATCGGACATATTACATTTCCAGTACCACACCAGGGTAACTGCTGTTTTCCTTAAAATTTGAATTCATATGGAGGAAACGTTCGCGATTCACAATCATCTACTCGGAGTGTTTGATAGAATTT
>NZ_JACVUP010000033.1 GCF_016625195.1 Erwinia sp. S63 | reverse complement strand
GACCGCTCGGTTCGTAGCCGAGTACTCTATCCAGCTGAGCTATGGATGCATCGGAAATGGCGGTGAGGCGGGGATTCGAACCCCGGATGCAGCTTTTGACCGCATACTCCCTTAGCAGGGGAGCGCCTTCAGCCTCTCGGCCACCTCACCTTACGCGTTCTTCCGAACCGTGCTTCTGAACTTGTTTCTGCTCATCGGCACTGCGTGGCGCACATATTACTTTCCCGCACTTATAAGTCAAACAATTTTTCCTGACTTTTTCCGGATATCGATCTGTTTGCACAAATGACGCGCAATTAGGGTGTTTTACCGACAAAAAGAGTGATTAATCAACAACGAAAGCAGGTTGCAGTTAACAAAATGGGAAGAAAGAAAATGGGATTAAAGCAGGGAAAAAGAGAAATGCGGGAGGAAAAGCGGTAGCGCCTCGCTGGATGCGAGGCGCTGAATCCGTTAGTAACTCGTTTGCTGAGTTTTTTCGGCCTGGATACGCTGATAGATTTCTTCGCGATGCACCGAAACTTCTTTAGGCGCATTGACGCCAATACGGACCTGGTTACCTTTAACACCCAGCACCGTTACAGTCACCTCATCGCCAATCATGAGGGTTTCACCAACTCGACGAGTTAGAATAAGCATTCTTTGCTCCTTGAAAGATTAAAAGAGTCGGGCCTGTTCGGTCTCCCGGCCATATCCATCATATAACGCTGAACAATGTCTATGACAAATACACCATTGTGCATCGCCACGCCAATACATTCTGCTGATAGTTAGTTTAGCCGAAATACACTACATCAACCGGACTTTGTCATTATCGGGTGCACACCGCGTTAAAAAGCGCCAGAACACGGGGTTCTGGCGCTGTTCACGATGCTGAGTTTTAATTCGTTACAGTCGGTTACTCACCCACTCCGACACGCCAGCCAATGCACCAGCCAGTGCCTCAGGATTTGTACCACCCGCCTGAGCCATATCAGGACGACCACCGCCTTTACCGCCAACCTGAGCAGCCAGTTCGCCAACCAACTCACCCGCTTTGACACGGTCGGTCAGATCTTTGGTCACACCAGCAATCAGGGAAACCTTACCGTCCGCAACGGTTGCCAGCACAATGATGGCCGAGCCGAGCTGATTTTTAAGGTCATCCATCATGGTACGCAGCATCTTAGGCTCAACGTTGCTAAGCTCGCTGACCAGCAATTTGGTGCCCTTGACGTCCACCGCTTTGCTGCTCAGCGAAGCACTTTCTTGCGCCGCTTGCTGATCGCGCAGCTGCTGCAGTTCTTTTTCCAGCGCACGGACATGATCAACCAGACCGCGCACTTTCTCATTCAGATTACTGCTGTTGGCTTTAACCACCTGAGCAATCTCAGATATCTGATCGCTCTGCGCATGCAGCTGAGCAATCGCGCCTTCACCCGTCAGCGCTTCAATACGACGCACACCCGCCGCCGTACCGGATTCAGACTGAATACGGAACAGGCCGATGTCACCGGTGCGAGCTGCGTGCGTACCACCGCACAGTTCAACGGAGTATTCACCCATGCTGACCACGCGCACACGCTGTTCATATTTCTCACCAAACAACGCCGTTGCGCCACGCGCTTTCGCTTCATCCAGGTCCATCACTTCGGTCTGGATGAGTAAGTTGCGACGAATCTGAGTATTAACGATATCTTCAACGGTACGAATCTGCTCTGGCTTCATCGCTTCAGTATGAGAGAAGTCGAAGCGCAGGTATTTATCGTTGTTGAGCGAGCCTTTCTGACCCACGTGATCGCCCAATACTTCACGTAACGCTTCATGCATCAGATGCGTTGCGGAGTGGTTGAGGATAATGCGTGCACGACGCACTTCGTCCACTTGCGCATTGAGGCGGTCCCCCACACGCAGCTCACCGCTGTTGAGCTTACCGATATGACCAAAGGCTTTGCCATACTTCTGTGTATCCTGGACACTGAATTCAGCATTCTGCCCAGTTAACACACCGGTATCGCCCACCTGGCCACCTGATTCGCCATAGAACGGCGTTTGATCCAGAATCACTACCGCATCCTGGCCAGCCGAGATCTGCTCAACCTGCTGACCGCCAACGAACAACGCCTGTACGGTGCCTTCAGCCTGCAGCTGCTCATAACCTTTAAAATCAGTGGCAGCATCAAAGCGAATCACGCTGTTATAGTCGGCACCGAAGCCACTGGCCTCACGTGCACGCTGGCGCTGCTGCTCCATGGCCGTTTCGAAACCGGCTTCATCAATCTTCAGATTGCGCTCGCGGCAGACGTCAGCGGTTAAATCCGCTGGGAAACCGAAGGTGTCATACAGACGGAAGACCGTTTCGCCATCCAGCGTATCGCCTTGCAGATTGGCTAACTCTTCATCCAGTAAAGCCAGGCCGCGTTCCAGCGTTTTAGCGAACTGCTCTTCTTCATTTTTCAGGGCATTTTCAACATGCTTTTGCTGGCGTTTCAGGTCTTCACCGGCATCGCCCATGACATCAATCAATGGCGCGACCAGCTTGTAGAAGAACGCTTCTTTAGCACCTACCATATTGCCATGACGCACTGCGCGACGAATGATGCGACGCAGCACGTAGCCACGGTTTTCATTCGACGGGATGACGCCATCAGCGATCAGGAATGCACAGGAACGGATGTGGTCAGCGATGACGCGCAACGATTTATTGTTGAGGTCGGTCGCACCGGTTACCTGAGCAACAGCCTTGATCAGCTTGGCAAACAGGTCGATTTCATAGTTGGAGTTAACGTGCTGCAGTACCGCGGCGATGCGCTCCAGGCCCATACCGGTATCAACAGAAGGCTTCGGCAACGGTTCCATGGTGCCGTCGGCCTGGCGGTTGAACTGCATGAAGACGATGTTCCAGATCTCAATGTAGCGATCGCCATCTTCTTCCGGACTGCCCGGTGGGCCACCCCAGATATGGTCGCCATGATCGTAGAAAATTTCGGTGCACGGGCCGCATGGGCCGGTATCGCCCATCTGCCAGAAGTTGTCAGATGCGTAGGCGCTGCCTTTGTTATCGCCGATGCGAATAATACGTTCGCGCGGCACACCGACATCGTTAGCCCAGATTTCAAAGGCTTCATCATCGGTTTCATAAACGGTGACCCACAGACGCTCTTTCGGCAGCTTGAACCACTGCTCACCCGTCAGCAGTTCCCAGGCGTAAGCAATCGCTTCTTTCTTGAAGTAGTCGCCAAAGCTGAAGTTACCCAGCATTTCAAAGAAGGTGTGGTGACGAGCGGTGTAACCAACGTTCTCAAGATCGTTGTGCTTACCACCGGCACGCACGCAACGCTGAGACGTGGTTGCGCGTGCATAATCGCGTTTATCCTGACCGAGGAAAACGTCTTTAAACTGCACCATTCCCGCATTGGTAAACAGCAACGTTGGGTCGTTATTCGGTACGAGGGAGCTGCTGGCTACAACCTGATGTCCCTTGCTATGAAAAAAGTCGAGAAACGCTTGACGGATCTCAGCAGTGCTCTTGCTCATATAATTCCTGGAATCACGCTAACGAACGTTCCCTTTCGCGGGCAAACCACATCTGCAGGTTTACCGCTGATTGAGGAACAAAAAGTGGGAATAAGATAAATTTTCTTCAGTGGGAAGTAAAATCCCATCGCCTTTCAGTCGTCAATATTTCTGAAAACTGCCTGAATATCTTCCATCATAAAGCCTTTCGACATTAAAAAGCGCTGTACCTTGCTTTTCTCAGCCCAGGTTTGCGGCAGAGGTTCACCAAATTTACGCTTAGCCAATTCGGCCGCGCATTGGCTCCAGTCCACTTCAGTATCCATCATCGCCTGATTGATCTCATCGCGACTGATGCCCTTCTGCTGCAACTCCATACGCACGCGTTGTGAACCATATCCTTTGCGCGCCCGGCTTTGGATAAAACGTTCGGTAAAGCGCTGATCGTTCAGCCAGCCACTCTCCTGGCACCAGTCGAGCACCTTTTCCAGCAGCTCATCCGGTATCGGCACATTTTCTTCTTGCTTCAGATATGCTGCGCGCTGATTAGAAAGTTGCAGCTTGCGCTTCAATTCGTCACGACTGTGGTCACGCTGCGATAACACACGCATGGCTCGATCCAGCAAACGAGAAAATGTCGGCACCGAAGCCGTTGAAGGTGATGATGACATGAGTTTGACCTTGTTCTGAATGTTGCGCAGGGTAAAGCAAGAAGACGATCAGGGGAAGTGTTGGCGGGGAAAAGCAAACGGGAGCATCGCTGCTCCCGTAGGGTATCTTAGAAATCTTCGTTGGTTTCGCTAGCTTCTTCGTAGTCACCAACTGGGGTTTCTGCTGCAGCGGCGCCAGCTGTCGCCCCCGTCAGTAGCAGATCGC
This sequence comes from Erwinia sp. S63, assembly GCF_016625195.1. Taxonomy (GTDB): domain Bacteria; phylum Pseudomonadota; class Gammaproteobacteria; order Enterobacterales; family Enterobacteriaceae; genus Pantoea. Next base: position 13,683 of record NZ_JACVUP010000033.1, on the reverse strand, counting down.
GTAACTTCTTATCGATCTCGTTAGCAATCGCTGGGTTCTCTTTAAGGAAGTTGGTCGAGTTTGCTTTACCTTGACCAATCTTTTCGCCGTTGTAGCTGTACCACGCACCGGCTTTCTCAACCAGTTTATGTTTCACGCCGAGATCCACCAGCTCGCCAAAGGTATTAATCCCTTCACCGTACATAATCTGGAATTCAGCCTGCTTAAACGGCGCAGCGATTTTGTTCTTCACCACTTTGACGCGGGTTTCGCTACCGACCACTTCATCGCCTTCTTTAATCGCACCGATACGGCGGATATCAAGACGAACAGAAGCGTAGAATTTCAACGCGTTACCACCGGTGGTGGTTTCCGGGTTACCGAACATCACACCAATTTTCATACGAATCTGGTTGATGAAGATCAGCAGCGTGTTGGACTGCTTCAGGTTACCCGCTAACTTACGCATCGCCTGGCTCATCATACGTGCGGCCAGACCCATGTGCGAATCACCGATTTCACCTTCGATTTCCGCTTTCGGCGTCAGTGCCGCCACGGAGTCAACGATGATCACATCAACGGCACCGGAGCGTGCTAATGCATCACAGATCTCCAGCGCTTGTTCACCGGTATCCGGCTGCGAACACAGTAGGTTGTCGATATCAACGCCCAGCTTTTTGGCGTATACCGGGTCAAGTGCGTGTTCCGCATCGATAAAGGCACAGGTTTTACCTTTACGCTGTGCAGCGGCAATCACCTGCAGCGTCAGCGTGGTTTTACCGGAAGATTCTGGTCCGTAAATTTCAACGATACGCCCCATCGGCAAGCCACCAGCACCCAACGCGATATCCAGCGACAGTGAACCGGTTGAGATCGTTTCTACGTCCATTGAGCGGTCTTCACCCAGGCGCATGATCGAGCCTTTGCCAAACTGTTTCTCAATCTGGCCCAGCGCGGCAGCTAAAGCTTTCTGTTTGTTCTCGTCAATCGCCATTTCCACTCCTAATCATGCTGGGTAAGCCGACATCATTGTGTGCCTGCTCGTTCTGTTGCCGGTAATTATACTGTATGACCATACAGTATCAAGTTTAATTTGTCAGAAATTCATCAAGCAGTGTTTGCAGCGCCCAGGCGACGGATTGCCGACGCACCGCGTCACGGTCTCCGGCAAAGAGCTGCCGCTGCGTCAGAACACGATCGCCAGGTCCGGCAATGGCCAACCACACCGTACCCACCGGCTTTTCTGTTGAACCGCCATCTGGCCCGGCAATTCCACTCACGGCAATACCAAACTCAGCGGCGGCGGCATTGCAGGCCCCTCGCGCCATCTCCCGTACGGTTTGCTCACTCACCGCACCATACTGCGCCAGGGTTGCAGTCTGTACACCCACCATCTGCTGTTTGGCTTCGTTGCTATAGGTCACGAAACCCCGCTCAAACCAGGCTGAGCTGCCACTGATATCGGTAAACACTTTGGCGATCCAGCCACCGGTGCAGGATTCCGCCGCGGTCACCGTTGCCTTGCGTTTCTTCAGCTGTTCGCCAATACGCTGGCTGAGCTGCTGCAACTGTTGGTCGTTCATCGCCCTCTCCTGTTTTGGCGCTGCGCGTTAGCCATAAATGGTGCAACAGAGCGCTCTTTTCAACCTCTGCCGCACCAATTTGCGCAACCGCTTCCAGCAATTTTAACGCGTTCTCACTGCCACCATGAATAAGCGAGGGAAAGCTAACAAAACCTGGCCGTTGGTGCGTGGGGGATAAGCCGGCATTAATGCCTGATGATAGTCATGCAGAAAATCCGCTTGTTGCTGTTCGGTCAATCCAGCGAGGAAAGGACGCAAGCCCGTGGCACGGAGCCAGGTAATGATGCCCTGTGCATCGGCCATCGGGTGATAGTAAGTTGTACGCCAGATATCCACCTGACAGCCCGCATCACTCAACAAATCATAATATTGTTCCGTGCTCAGCAGACGTTTACGATCCGCGGCCTGTGGCGAGATATGCACCTGCCAGCGTTCACTAGACGCCACCTTACGCATTAAGCTGTGAGAGGCTTCTTCAAGATTGTCCGGCATCTGAATCGCCAGAGCGCCACCGATATCGAGCTGTTCAACCAGATGCGGCAGCAGCGTGTGATGATCGGTTAGCCACTGAAGCGAAGCATTCGCATAGATGACCTGCTGTGGCTGGTTAGCCTGCCAGGTACGAATATCCGCCTGCAGAAAAGTGCAGGCAGGCAACCGCTCATGCGCTTGTTCCAGCATGGCTGCTGAGCTATCGATGCCCGTAATCACCGCGTCTGGCCACGCTTGCGCCAGCAGCTCAGTGCTGTTGCCAGGCCCGCATCCGAGGTCTGTGGCGAAATGCACGTCGGTAAGAGGAATACGTTCTAACAGTTCACGCGCAGGACGCGTGCGCTCCGATTCAAATTGACGGTACAGCTGTGGATTCCAGTCTTGCATGGCAACGCTCCTGTCTGGCTGAAGAGCATCACACTACCTGTTTTCTCAATCGCTAAGCGAAGAGAAAAGTGCGATGTCTCACCTTTTTACCCTTTGTCACTGGTTAATGTCAGTCACGAGCACTAAGTTAAAACAACGTTTCATTTTAAGAAAGTTGAGGATCGCGATATGGCTGAACAACCTGAATTAACGGGCGTCTGGTGTCCTTCAGTGACCCCTTTCGATCAACATAACCAACTTGATATTGATGCACTGGGCCGTCACTTTGCACGCCTGAGCACCTCGGGGATTGATACGCTGTTGCTAATGGGCAGTATCGGGGAGTTTGCATCGTTGACCCAGCAGGAAAGACTGATGCTGATTCGCGAGGCACGTCAGCTTTCACCACTGACTATGGTTGCGAATGTCTCAAGTACCTGCGTTCAGGATATGTTGCAGCTCGCTGAAGCCGCCTGGCAATACGGTTATGACGCAGTGATGGTTTTGCCGCCCTACTATTATGGGCAAACGCAGAAACAGCTGTTGAGTTACTTTAAAGCGCTGGATAAACAGCTAGGTGGAAAGTGGTTTGCCTATAATTTCCCGGCGCGCACCGGCTGCGATTTGACGCCCGCATTGGTGGCAGAGTTAGCGGCTGAACTGCCGCAGTTTATTGGCATTAAAGACACCATGGATTGCCTGTCACACAATCGGGCCCTGATTGAAGAAACCCAAAAGGTACGCCCTGATTTCACGGTGCTTTCCGGATATGACGAATATCTGCTGCCCAATTTACTGGCAGGCGGTGCCGGGGTGATTTCCGGCTTAAACAACATTGTGCCGGAGTTGTTTGCCGGAGCGATGCGCGCCTGGCGTGCGGGAGATTTAGCGCAGTTGACACAGATTCAGCAGCGCATTGGTAAGCTGATGGCGATCTATACCATTGGCGATGACTTTGTCACGACCATCAAAACCGCAGTGGCGCGCAAATATGATTCTATGAGCAGCCATTCACGCAATTATGGCGGTGAGCTTACGGCTGAGCAGTGCACGGAGCTGGATCGTTTACTGATGTAAATAATCTACAGGACGGCCGGGCAGCCGTCCTGCTGTCAGTTCTTTTTCACAAACTCAGATTTGAGCTTCATCGGGCCAAAACCATCAATTTTGCAATCAATGTTATGGTCGCCTTCAACCAGGCGAATGCTTTTCACTTTGGTGCCAATCTTCAGGGTTGATGAGCTACCTTTTACCTTGAGATCTTTGACCACGGTAACGCTGTCGCCATCAGCCAGCAGATTGCCATTGGCATCACGCACCACCAAGCCATCCGATGCTGCATCAGCACTCGGTGACCAGATATGACCACAAGATGGGCAGTTCAGGTTTTCACCATCCTGCCAGGTATAATCAGCCTGACACACAGGGCAAGCGGGTAACGTTGTCATTAGCGTTCCTCAGAAGTCGAAAGGCGGTGAAGATGGCACCGCAAAAGGGGCGCCATCTTATACCCTCACTCTTTATAAGGACAGCACTAAAGCATGTTGCCCTGACGCGCTTTCGCCACTGCCAGGCCCAACTGCCACACTGCCATGGCATAGTGCGTGCTGTGGTTATAACGCGTGATAACATAGAAGTTAGGCAGACCATACCAGTATTGATAGCTGGTACCCAGATCAAGGCGCAGCAGACTCGCTTGGTTGTTACCATCCAGCGATCCTTGCGGCGTCAGGCCACTCGCCATCAGCGTATTCACCGGATAAAGCGTTTTAAACCCATTTTCCAGCGCAGGTGCCTGCCCGCTTGCCGGAACGGCGACATTCTGCCCCGCACGCCAGCCGTGCTCTTTGAAGTAATTGGCTACGCTGCCAATCGCATCCACCGGATCCCACAGATTAATGTGGCCATCACCATTGAAGTCGACCGCATACTGCTTATAGGACGACGGCATAAACTGACCGTAACCCATTGCACCCGCGAAGGAACCGCGCAGGTCGAGCGGATCATCCTGTTCGGTACGCGCCATCAACAGGAAGGTTTCCAGTTCGCTGCTGAAGTAGGCCGCGCGGCGTGGGTAGCTAAAGGATAAGGTGGCCAGCGCATCCAGTAGACGCGTTTTGCCCATCACCCGACCCCAGCGTGTTTCCACGCCAATGATTCCGACGATGATCTCCGGCGGCACACCATAAACCTGTTGAGCGCGTTGCAGCGCGTCCTGATATTGATCCCAGAACGCCACACCATTTTGCACATTATCTGGCGTGATGAATTTATTACGGTAGCGGATCCAGGCGCCGTTTGGCCCCGTCGGAGGCGTGTAGCTTGGCGCTTGTTGATCCATCAGGCGCAGCACGTAATCAAGACGCTTCGCCTGGCCAATCACGGCGTGCAGTTGATCACGGTTAAAACCGTGTTTTGCCACCATTTGATCAATAAACTGCTCAGCCGCCGGATTTCCCGCGAAATCACCAAACATCGGCTGAACGGCGTGTGAAGGTTCCAGTAAAAAACCACCTTTTGGTGCAGGCACAACGGCGGTTTGCTGCTGGGTTGCAGGCTTACTGCTGCAGGCAGCAAGCAGGGCGATAAGTGGAAGAAAAGCAACCTTAAAACGCATTAGATATCCATAAGCCAGATAAAACCGGAAGCCAACATGGTAATCGTTCATCAAAGCCGGATACAGAGCAATATCTTAAATTTACGCCGCTTTTCCCTGGTTTCAGTGGGTTGCAGCGAAAATTTGCGAAACAGCTCCACACTTTATCTTTATCGCCAGATTTTACTTTTTACTGCTTATCGCAATTTGTTAAGGTCGGCAGCCAGAATCCATTGCGGGCGGATGATGCGCGCAGGGCAAAATGTTAATATCTGCGCTTTGGTTATCCGTCTGTAAGATAACGCACCACGCTGGCCTGCTCATATTGGGCAGCCATGATTGAACGAGTGAATTTTGAGCGAAAACGAGATGAAAGGAGCAGCGCAAATGGACTTTACTGGCCACACGCCCATGATGCAGCAGTATTTAAAATCCAACTCTAACCTAATGATAATCAAGAAGTAAAAATAAGAAAAAAACTTCAAGACTACCTGAGGAATACTTTTTTTTAGTGGACTAACCTTTAATCGCCATTACACATCCCATGTAAGCTCTTTGAAAAAAATATGCCTTACATAAGTTCGGAAGGGACACTGACAGTAGACAAATGGTGTTAATGGAACTCAGAGTCAACTTCCAATGTCATGAAAAATCGATCATACACTAACAAACAGATGCTAATAAAATTGGAGTCAAAGTTGAAACAAAAATCATCAAGGAATTCTAGACAAAAATATTTGTAGAAGCTTAGAAGGAGGATTTAATAATAATGTTATAACTTTAGACACTAACTTTGCCTGAACCGTAGAAAATTTCGAATAGTTTCTGAGGACTTTTCTCATTTTCAAATAAAAATTCCTTACTTACATTATTAGATGAATTTAAAACTTCAGATTTGAAACTTGAATAGTTTCTGCTTAAATTTTTACAAGCTCTACTTTTTAAGTTACTGGCGAGTTCATTTGCGGTTTGGTTCATGGATAATGATAAGTTTAAAGCTGCTACACCAGCAGCTACCGCACAAGCTCCGCTTGTGCCTTTAAAATTATGTGTATATCTATTGGGATCTGCGGAGAGGGTGGTGAGACCCAAGTTCTTAATTTCCCCATTTGAAGAATAAGTATCATGTGATGGAGCACAAATATCAATACCAGGACCGAAACATGAATAAGATGCTTTCTCATAAAAAGGACTGATGGCTGATACAACTAAAACATTGCTGAGAGTACTCAAGTTATTGCTGAAGTTGGATGCAGACTTTGGTTCCTCATTGAAATTGTGTGAGTATACAATCTTTTCAGCCCCGATATAGTTAATAGGGCAATTACTATTACCAGCTGACCATAAAAAAAGCACACCTTTACCTCGCCTTCCCCCTTTGAAAGATAAAGATGAAATCAAATCAATATTTTCATTATTGAGAGTAAAGTCAGGAAGCTTTGACCATGTATTCACAAATATATCAACTTTATCCGAAAGGGCTTTGACAAATTGCTGAAAACCAGATTGATTAATGATAAATTTGTTATCGTAAGGCCAGCGGACCGGCAGTATCTTAACCGTAGGGGCAATACCTACAGGAAGGCTATTACTCAATGGACCAGCTATCAGACCACAAATTGCTGTCCCGTGCTTGAATTTATCAGAGAAAACTTTTTGAGCTTTAGATTTATCTTTAGTGATATTGATCTTACCGTTTTCAATGTAAGTAAACGCTTCTATGTTATCTGAGTAATGATTAGAGAAATGGTCAATTAGACACCCATCATCTGCTACTGCAATAACAATATCTCTGTCACCAAAAGACTGATTTGAACTCCAGAATTTTTCAGCATTGATCGAACACAAGTAATCTGATGTAAAAAAGGGGTGCTTACCATGCAGGTGCCATTGGTGACCATAAAGAAAATTATCATTCAAAAGAGAATTAAGGGCATCAAATGATTTCATTGAGCTTCCTCCAGAGTCACAGTATCATTTTCCCAATGTTGTTTATATTCTTTACAACTGATCAAAAGTTCATCGTGCTTTCCTTCCGCGAACACACTGCCATTCTTTATGAAAATCACTTTATCCATATCATTGATGATATCAACGCTATGAGATATACATATTACTGTTTTATCTGAGAAAAAGTGCTTTAGGTTCTCCAAAACTTTCGCTTTTGTATTTGGATCTAATGCTGAAGTTACTTCATCAAGTAATAGAACATTATGTTTTTTTATCAAACCGCGAGCTATATTTAATCTCTGTAATTCCCCACCCGACAAACTAGAACCTTTATTACCAACCTTGGTGTTTAAAAGATGAGTGTAACCTTCTTTTTCATTAATAAGGTCTTGTAAACAAACCGAATTTAGAATACGCTCAATTTCATTGAGGGTTAAATTTTCATTAGAGGTACAAATGTTATACATAACCGTATCATCAAAGAAATTTGAGTCTTGGGATACATATGAAATATTTTCTCTTAGACTTAAGGTATTGAAATCATCTAAATTAGATTTATTAATCAAAATAGAGCCATCACTTTCATAATCATACAACCCTAATAACAATTTTAAAATAGTTGATTTGCCACACCCAGTAGCACCAACTAAAGCTACTTTTTCTCCTTTTTTTATCTTAAAATTAATTTCTTGCAAAATAAATTTTCGACCATGTTTCATCGAGACGTTTTTGAATTCAATTAATTCAATATTGTCTAGATATTTATAGCCTTCTTTTAATTTTTCATCCTTTACCAGTGTGTTTAGGCTAGTATTGAATAAAGCATATGCACGAAACAATGCGGTGAATTGGTCCATTAATGTAGAAAAAAGCCCCTCAAGCTTAAAGATCAATGCATATACCACGGCTACTTCACCTGAGGAAACTCCTCTTGAAATCCATAGGAACAAGATCATCAGTGTTATGACAGCCATTACTACTGAGCTTGTAATAATCATTAGCGACTCTGATTTGGTAATTGATCTTAAGTATAATGCAGATTTAGTTATAAAATTTTTAAATGAAACAACTATTCTGTTGGATTCGTTAACATTACTATACTTATAAAACAACTTTATTGTTAAGATGTTATTGAAACTATCACTGATTATTCCATTGACATTGACAGACTCATTTGCTGACTCACGAGCAAATTGTTTTGTTTTAGGGACATAAAACTTAGCAATAAAAAAACTTGCAAACATCCATATTAAAATTGGAGCGAGTAAATATAGGTTAATCGAAGCCATAACAGAGAGGGAGAATATAAAAAAAGCGGTTGTAATCCAAATGCTCTGAAAAAAAAGAGAGGCCATCTCATTCACAGCCTGACCAGCCTGCCAAATAGAAGATGTTATTTTACCAGGGTTATTACTGTCAAAGAAGACCATCTTGTTTTTCAAGGTTTCTTTGAAGAGCTGAACTCTCACTAATGCACTTAGTTTCGAATAAACCGCTTGATTAATTGTTAATAAATTCAAGCATCTTAATAGAGGCCTTATAATTAAAAGCACTATCATAAAAAGGATAAGAAAAATGTAATTTTCGCTTAGAGCATTATAAATAGCATCACTATCCCGATTAACCTCACTGATCAGGTCAACAAGCCTCCCAGAAGAGTGAATAATGAAAACTTCACAGCCAGAACATAATAAACCAAGTATGAAAAGGGCTGAAGCTAACAACTTATGTTCCAATGCAATATTAACTAAAACTTTTATAGCATTTTTTTCATTTAGAAAATTTTTAGTCTCATCAAATGGATCTATCAGGTTTTCAAATTTTCTTAAAATGGAAGTTAGCATTTTTTTTCCTTATTTAAGCAACAGTGCACAAGCACTGTTGCTTATCCTTATGGAGATTTAATTAAAGGGAACTAACCAATGCCTGTCCCACCACCACCAACCCCCGTCCCTAAACCACCACCTCGGCAGCAAAGAAACTCAAAGTTGCCCTCTTCATCTTCTGGATTAGTTGAAATAAATGTAATTTCAACGTCTTCATTTTCTGGATTGATACTCTTTTCGCTATTATGCAATTTCGAATCAAAACTCATATTAATCTCCTTTGATTGGAAAGAACACTACTGACACATCATTTCGCCAGAGATTGCTGAACACCAAATTTCAGCAATTCTCTAGTGATATGACATATTGGGCCATGTTCAGCGATGCCATTTTTATCGTAACGGGCAGATAAGCATCCCGAGGCACAGCTCCATCTGGCAAAACATTTTGCACAATCATTGAATGAAGTGTTGTTTATTTTTCTGAGTGAATTAATTTTTTCTACATCGAATGTGAAATCGTTATTTTTAAACGTTCCTACATGAAACAAATCAAAACCTTCATTTTCACTTCGACTATATCTATGACAGCCTGCAACTTCGCCCTTAGGAGTTACAGCAAATTCAACATTGCAAAAACGGCCACCTCTACGGTCAACATTACGTATTAGCTTATTTGTTACATTAATGCCACTTTCTTTAGCCAAAAAATATGCCTTTTTAAATTGATCTATAAACTCTTGTTGCTTAGGTTTTGAAAGTTCGCTGTCAGTCGCTCGGCCGATCTCAGCCATTGGTTCCATGCGAACTTCTTTAGCTGATGTATTGTCCCTTATATATTCAACCATCTCGACCAATCGACCTGTTGATTCGCTCGATAAAGTTGTTCTGAAATGATAAGGAACACCATGTTTTGTTAATATACTACTAGTCCTAAGAACAGACTTTTGTGAGCTTTTTCCGTTAGGGAATGAACGATTCATTTGAAGATCGGGTAATACATCAAATGACAAAGTAACAAAATCAATATTTTTTTTGAGCCACTTTGCCTTCTCGTCATTAATTAATATTCCATTGGTAATCAGTCGTATATAAGTTTTGACACCAGCTTCATCCGCTTTATATTTAATATAGTTGTTTATCCAAACAATCAATTCCCATTCCGTAGTTGGTTCTCCACCACCAAGATATCTGAACTCTGCGGTCCGGCTAGAAATGGATTTTGCATTCTCTATAGCTGTATCCACAGCTTTTTTTGCAATTTCTTTGCTCATAGCTTCACTCTTCTCCCCTGTAGCTCTGGCATAACAGTAACTACAAGCCAAGTTACAAGTCTCGGTAAGCAGCAAAGTTGCTTCAAAAGGCTTAAATTCTTCAAGATCTTCTATTACAGGTAAATCTTTCAAATGCTCTCCAATGACATTCCATGCGGCAAGCTTTTTGATAATTGGATGATGTTGCTCTTCCAAGCTTAGAATTTCATGATTAGAAAGTTTCTCAATGATTGGCAAAGAGGATTTACTACTTTTAAAAGCAATACCTCTCAAAGGTAGATGAGAATATATAAGACCATCATCCCCTTCAAAATGATACATAGGTGTATTCAATACTTTATGATCTGATAAACTCATAACTCACCTCATATTTACTAGGGTAGTATTGTTTTTAAATGCTCTTTAATATCATCATTCAACTTTATTTCATGCGTTTCTCCTTTATCAAGAATGCTTGAATGTCGTTTATTTAAGAGTCTATGCAAATGGTAATGAGATGGTTTTTTTATTATGATAAATTTCATCCCATCAGGGAATTCGACACCGCAGTGTCTAGTTTCGTTAACATAAAAGCTAGGGGTAATCCTTGATTTTTTGAATTCAAGTGCCAACTCTCTCTTCCAGATTCTGATGTGCGGATTCAACAGTGTTTGGCCATAAATATTCTTGAGAAGTTTGCCATTTACAACATATGTAGAAAAAGAATTTAATGTGTAGCATTCAGTCATTATTGCTTGCTGCTTAGAACAAGCAAGACAAACTTTTTCATAAAAATCAAGATCATATATATCATCAGCATCATGTTGCATAATCCAATCAACCTTTTTGCTGTAAATAATTCTTAGGGCATCATTACGAGCTGATATCTGATCATACCCCCCATCTTGAATTGAAGTTTCGTAACCATAGCCATAGTTTCCATTAAATATATTAATTTTCTCAGTATTTTCTCTGAATAAGTCAAAAGATATAGCATTTGAATCAAATTCATCTATATCAGTTATCAAAATAATGATGTCAGTAACAAATTTAGACTTAGCAGCGATTGAAAGTGTTTTCAGTGCCAGCTGTAGTTCGTCACTACTCACGGTGCAATAAATCCCTATAGATTTATGATTATTTTCGTCTTTAGTATTAAAATGTTCGTTGAGATCTTGATTACTCATTATTACACACCTCCGTGAAAATCAAAGAAGCTAACTAATGAGGACTGTTTAAGTTTTCATTCAACCTACCATTGGTTTAGTAAGGTTTAATGGTGGAAAATGTATCAAACAAGATGTTTATGTTTAATTTTGTAAATTAGAATAAAACTTTTACTTTTAAAATTAACACTGAACAAACAAAAATAATCAGAGTTATGTTTCTTTATGACGATGAACAATAGTCAAAAAATCTTTTTATCTTGTTTTTTTTGATTATATAAAATTATTTTGTACGCCTGTTATTTACATTAATTAATATTTCTCAAAAAAACACTATGGCTTTATTGGTTCAACACATTAATGTATTCAACCCTATTTATTAGCAGGTTAATTATATTTATTTATAGTTTTACTTCTAACCTAACTCGCTAATACGCAAGTGAACTCTCTTATAGTGATTCGTAAATGTAGATTTTAAGCACTTGCACGAATTGCATTTAGCAGCCGTGCAACCCTCTAATACATGATTTTTTTTCTTACTATCCTTTTTACCTTTTCATCACAGTTCAAGGATGAGTGAACAGTGAGATCCTCATCACACAAACAACAGCTATAGCAATAAAGTCCATATCTTGAGAGACAGTTGCCCTAATCCTGCCTGAGACCCGTGAGTAAGCTTGACCACTATTACATGCTGTATGAGCGGAGCTTAATGATGTCTCATGTAAATCAGACAGTTACATTTAATAGTGACCATCAATCAAAAGTCAGAAGAATGAATCTCTTTGTATCCATTTCTGCTGCTCTCGCAGGGCTTCTTTTTGGACTGGATATAGGGGTAATCTCAGGTGCCCTGCCTTTCATAACAAAACATTTTCAATTAACCAGTCATGAACAGGAATGGGTTGTCAGCAGTATGATGCTGGGAGCCGCGATTGGAGCGATTTGCAACGGCTGGGTTTCGCATCGTCTGGGAAGAAAATACAGCCTTATGGCTGGAGCCATCCTCTTCATTGTGGGATCACTTGGTTCTGCATTCGCAAACAGTGTCGAAGTTCTTCTTACATTCAGGGTTCTGCTCGGGCTGGCCGTTGGCATTGCTTCCTATACAGCCCCACTCTACCTGTCAGAGATGGCAACAGAGAATGTTCGCGGAAAAATGATCAGTCTTTATCAGCTCATGATCACTTTTGGAATTGTCGTAGCTTTCCTGTCGGATACTGCATTCAGTTACAGTGGCAACTGGCGAGCAATGCTTGGAGTTCTCGCTATACCAGCGGTTATTCTTTTCGTTATGGTGATATTCCTGCCTAACAGTCCCCGCTGGCTGGCTTCTAAAGGCTTGCATGTAGAAGCGGAAGAAGTACTCAGAATGCTCAGAGACACATCTGAGAAAGCACGACAGGAGCTGAATGAGATAAGGGAAAGCCTCCGTATGAAGCAGGGAGGGTTTGCACTTTTCAGGAAGAACAGCAATGTGAGACGAGCCGTTTATCTCGGTATGTTGCTACAGGGTATGCAACAGTTTACGGGTATGAACATTATCATGTATTACGCCCCTCAGATTTTTAAAATGGCTGGCTTCCAGAGCACTCAGGAGCAAATGATTGCGACCATTGTCGTGGGTCTGACCTTCATGTTCGCCACCTTCATTGCAGTTTTCACCGTTGATAAAACAGGAAGGAAGCCAATCCTGAAGATAGGATTTAGTGTAATGGCCTTCGCCACAATGGTTTTGGGATACTGTCTGATGAAAGCGGGTCAGGGAGAAATCAGTACGGGTCTGTCATGGGTGTCAGTGGGTATGACGATGTTATGCATCGGTGGTTATGCTATGAGCGCGGCTCCTGTGGTCTGGATACTGTGTTCTGAGATACAACCCCTGAAATGCCGGGACTTTGGGATTACCTGTTCAACCACGACGAACTGGGTTACAAACATGATTATCGGTGCGACCTTCCTTTCACTTCTGGGTAGCATAGGTCCGGCAGGGACATTCTGGCTCTATACAGGGTTCAATCTGGTCTTCATCGTGATAACTTTTCTGCTCGTCCCTGAAACTAAAGGGGTTACTCTTGAGCACATTGAAAAAAATCTGATGTCTGGTAAGAAGCTTCGCGATCTGGGACAGTAAGTTTAAACCTAATAAAAGCCAGTCATTCATTGCTGGCTTTTATCTTATCCAAAATATAATTTTTTGAAAATTTATAGTCTTTTTCTACAATCATCACACTCACCATTTTCAGGATTCAATATACTACTTACCTTATTCTTTTCTTCCTTAACTCTTCTCCTAACCAACATATCCTCAAGGGTGTTATCAAAATTAGAATCAAGCAATTCTTCTACGATCCAATGCTCAATCTCGCCATTTTTCCCGGTATAATAAATTGATAAATCGAAGTTATTTATTATGAATAGTGCTGACCTGCTCCCCGTTGATTAATACACCGCGATGTTAGTAATGTCTTCA
>NZ_JACVUP010000032.1 GCF_016625195.1 Erwinia sp. S63 | reverse complement strand
CTCCCTGCTGAGCCGTCTGCGTTGCCGCTTTGCCGTCTCAGTGGTGGCGCAGTATAGGGATTTCTGATGGGCTGACAAGCGTTAATTTGAAGTTTTTGCACGACCGCTCACTTTTCGGTCGATGCGCTGAAATTAGCAACGAATTGGCATCACACAGGCAAAAAAAACGGGCCCGAAGGCCCGTTTTCAACATTTTGAATTACTGATACGCGACGATGACATCGTCTTTCACATCCATTTCAATGGTTTTACCCGGAACAAAAGCACCAGAAAGAATCTTCTGCGCCAACGGGTTTTCAATTTGCTGCTGAATAGCGCGTTTCAATGGACGTGCACCGTATACCGGATCATATCCATTTTCACCCAACAGCTTCAGTGCTGCATCCGTGATATGCAATTGGTAGCCACGTTCATCCAGACGTTTGTACAACCGCTGCAGCTGAATCTGCGCGATAGAAGCAATGTGCTGCTCGCCAAGCGGATGGAACACCACCACCTCATCAATACGGTTAATGAACTCTGGGCGGAAATGCGAACCTACCACCGTCATCACCATATCTTTCATTTCCGGATAGTCCAACGCACCGAAACGTTCCTGGATCAGATCCGAGCCAAGGTTAGAGGTCATAATGACCACAGTATTACGGAAATCTACCGTACGCCCCTGACCATCAGTTAAACGCCCATCATCCAGCACCTGCAACAAGATGTTGAACACATCCGGGTGAGCCTTCTCGACTTCATCCAGCAGAATCACGGAATAAGGGCGACGGCGTACTGCTTCTGTCAGATAACCGCCCTCTTCATAACCCACGTAGCCCGGAGGTGCACCGACTAAACGCGATACCGAGTGTTTTTCCATAAACTCGGACATATCAATACGCACCATGGCGTCATCGCTGTCGAACAAGAAGTTAGCCAGCGCTTTACTCAACTCGGTTTTACCGACACCGGTTGGCCCAAGGAACAGGAACGAGCCAATTGGACGATTAGGATCGGACAGACCCGCACGACTACGGCGAATCGCATTCGATACCGCATCAACCGCCTCGTTCTGGCCAATCACGCGCGCATGCAGCTCTTGCTCCATCCGCAACAGTTTCTCGCGCTCACCTTCCATCATTCGTGCTACTGGAATGCCGGTCCAGCGTGCCAGCACATCAGCAATTTCCACATCTGTTACGCGGTTACGTAACAGCTTCATGGTTTTACCTTCAGACTGCGTCGCAATAGTGAGCTGTTTTTCCAGCTCCGGAATTTTACCGTACTGCAGTTCGGACATTTGGCCCAGATCACCAACACGTCGCGCCTGTTCCATCGCCAGACGAGCCTGCTCCAGTTCCGCCTTGATGTTCTGCGTACCTGTTAAAGAGGCCTTTTCGGCTTTCCACTCTTCTTCCAGCTCAGCATATTCACGCTCTTTCTGATCGAGTTCCGTTTCCAGCATCTCCAGACGTTTGATGCTGGCATCGTCCGACTCTTTCTTCAGTGCCTGCTGTTCCAGCTTTAACTGGATGATGCGGCGTTCCAGACGATCAAGCGACTCCGGTTTCGAGTCCATCTGCAAACGAATGCTCGATGCAGCTTCGTCGATCAAGTCAATTGCCTTGTCAGGCAGTTGGCGATCGGAGATATAGCGGTGCGACAACGTGGCCGCTGCCACAATCGCCGGATCCGTAATCTGCACATGGTGGTGCAACTCATAGCGCTCTTTCAGGCCACGCAGAATAGCAATGGTGTCTTCCACGCTCGGTTCAGCCACAAAGACTTTCTGGAAACGACGCTCCAGCGCCGCATCTTTCTCGATGAACTGGCGATACTCATTCAGCGTGGTCGCACCGACGCAGTGCAACTCACCACGCGCTAATGCAGGCTTCAGCATGTTACCGGCATCCATGGCGCCATCGGCTTTACCCGCGCCAACCATGGTATGCAACTCGTCGATAAACAGAATGACGTTGCCTTCCTGTTTTGCCAGATCGCTCAGCACACCTTTCAGGCGCTCTTCGAACTCGCCACGATATTTAGCACCCGCCACCAGCGAACCCATGTCCAGGGCCAACACGCGGCGACCTTTCAATCCTTCTGGCACTTCACCATTGATAATGCGTTGCGCTAACCCTTCGGCAATCGCGGTTTTACCTACGCCGGGTTCCCCAATTAATACCGGGTTGTTTTTGGTACGGCGCTGCAATACCTGAATGGTGCGACGAATCTCTTCATCACGACCAATCACCGGATCTAACTTGCCAAGCTCGGCGCGCTCGGTCAGATCGATGGTGTATTTTTTTAAAGCCTGGCGCTGATCTTCAGCCCCTTGATCGTTCACGTTCTCTCCTCCCCGCAATTGCTCGATGGCCTTAGTGAGTTTTTCGGTGGTTGCACCAGCGGACTTCAATAGGTCCGCCAGCGAACCACGAGAGTCGAGGGCCGCCAGAACAAATAATTCAGATGATATAAAGTTGTCGCCGCGCTTTTGCGCGAGTTTGTCGCACAGGTTCAGGACCCGAATGAGATCGGCTGAAGGCTGTACATCGCCATCTGTACCTTCTACCTGCGGCAGTCGGTTGATAGCTTGTTCGATGCTGGTACGCAGACCAGCCACATCGGCACCTGCTGCGCTAAGCAACGGACGCACCGATCCGCCTTCCTGATTGAGCAAGGCGCTCATCAAGTGCAGGGGTTCGATAAATTGATTGTCGTGTCCCAGAGCAAGGGACTGAGCATCGGCAAGGGCCAACTGGAATTTATTAGTAAGACGATCCAGACGCATGATTCCTCCAATACAGGTCAAAATGCTACTGGAGATTAAATGAGGTCATCCCTCAAATTTTTCAAGTTTAATGACCTGCATTGCGAACAAAAAATACGCTACTGGATCGTCTTGCGGCGTAAGGTTATCTCAGCCAAATCAAAGTTGCCATACGCCCGGTGATTCCATCGCGTCGGTAGGAGAAAAAATCATCGGCTTCGGTGAAGGTACAACGCGGTGAACCGCTGATGGAATGCACTCCGGCGGCCTGAAGTCGCTGACGCGCTAACTGCCAGATATTTGCAAAATATTTGTCACCCGCTGGACGGAAAGCCGCATCGGCTTGCGCATCGTGCGCCATAAAGGCTTCACGCACCTCTGCGCCGACTTCAAATGCATCAGGGCCGATAGCGGGTCCCAGCCAGACGTGAATCTCACTGGCCGGAGATTGAAACTGCCGCAGCGTCTGTTCCAGCACGCCGTTACACAGACCTCGCCAGCCGGCGTGTGCAGCGGCAACTTCGAGGCCATCATCACTGCAGAACAATACCGGCAAGCAATCCGCTGTCATGACAGCGCAAACCACGCCGGATTCACGGGTGATGGCCGCATCTGCATTTGGTATCACATTGTCCGCAGGCAAACGCACAACATCTTGCCCATGCACCTGATTGAGCCACTGCGGCATAGCGGGCAGCAGCTTATCCTTCAAATACTGACGATTTTGCAAGACATGCGTTTCAGCATCGCCAACGTGTGCCCCAAGATTCAGCGAATCCCAGGGCGCAGTGCTAACACCGCCATGACGCAAGGTGGAACATGCCTGAACGCGCTGCGGTGCAGGCCAGTCAGGAATGATCCACTCACTCATAGCCAATCCATTTGATCGCGGAACTCATGGGTATCGGCTTTCAGCGCGTCAATCAGATCGACCATATCTTGCGGCAATGGCGCATGCCATTCCATCTCAATGCCGGTGATGGGATGGTAGAGACGCAGCATGGTGGCATGCAGCGCCTGACGGTCGAAACCGCGCAGCGCGGCGATGAACGCATCCGATGCACCTTTAGGCGGACGCGGACGACCACCGTACAGCGGATCACCCACTAATGGATGGTTGATATGCGCCATGTGCACACGAATCTGGTGAGTACGGCCGGTTTCCAGACGCAGACGCAGACGCGTATGAGCACGGAAATGCTCCATGATGCGGTAATGCGTGGTTGCGGGTTTACCCATTGGGTGTACCGCCATGTGCGTACGTTTGGTGGAGTGGCGCGCCATCGGCTCGTTGACCGTGCCGCCTGCCGTCATGGTGCCAATCGCAACCGCTTCATACTCACGAGTGATTTCGCGCAGCTGCAGCGTTTCCACCAGATGTGTCTGAGCAGGAACGGTCTTCGCCACCACCATCAAACCGGTGGTGTCTTTATCAAGGCGATGGACGATCCCGGCGCGCGGTACATCGGCAATCGGTGGGTAATGATAAAGCAGCGCATTTAGGACCGTACCATCCGGATTACCTGCACCAGGATGCACCACCAGGCCACGCGGCTTGTTAATCACTAAGATATCGTCATCTTCATAGACGATGTTCAGTGGAATGTTTTGCGCTTCCCAGCGCTGCGCTTCTTCGATTTCAGCATCGATAGACACCTGCTCACCGCCGAAAACTTTCTCTTTCGGTTTATCGATGATGGTGCCGTTGACGCTGACGCGACGCTCGAGAATCCATTCTTTTATGCGGGAACGTGAATAATCAGGGAACAATTCCGCCAAAGTCTGATCTAAGCGTTGTCCAAGCTGTGCTTCGGACACCGTTGCGGTGAGTTGAACTTGTTGTGCCATATACAGCTTCTTCGTTAACGTTGGGTTTTCACGGCGATGCCGTTTAATATAATGTGCTATCGTACCAGGTCATAACCGGGAGCTATACGGACAGCTTCCGCTACAACACTTTGAGGATAATCATTTCGTCATGACGCGTATGAAACATCTGGTGGCTGCTGCCACATTGAGCCTGAGCCTGGCTCTGGTGGGTTGTTCCGGCTCATCGGATCCCGTTCCGGACAGCCCGCCATCTGAAATTTACGCTACAGCCCAGCAAAAGCTGCAGGACGGTAACTTTAAAGCGGCGATTAAGCAACTGGAAGCACTGGATAACCGCTACCCGTTTGGCCCTTATTCGCAGCAAGTACAGCTGGATTTAATCTACGCGTATTACAAAAATGCCGATCTGCCACTGGCGCAAGCCGCTATCGCTCGCTTTATGCGCCTGAATCCGACTCATCCAAACATCGATTACGTCATCTATATGAAAGGCCTGACGGATATGGCGTTGGATGACTCTGCACTGCAGGGCTTCTTCGGTATCGATCGTTCTGATCGTGATCCGACGCACGCTCGTGATGCTTTCCGTGACTTCTCACAGTTGCTGCGCAGCTATCCGAACAGCCAGTATGCTGAGGACGCGCAGAAACGTTTAGCCTACCTGAAAGAGCGTCTGGCGAAGTATGAACTCTCGGTGGCGCAATTCTATACCAAGCGTGGGGCCTATGTCGCCGTTGTTAACCGTGTTGAAGGGATGATGAAAGATTTCCCGGATACCGAAGCGACGCACAAAGCGCTGCCGCTGATGGAAAATGCATACCGCCAGCTGCAGTTAACCGCAGAAGCGGACAAGGTAGCGAAGATCATCGCGACAAATAATCAGTCCTGATTTTACTACCAATAAAAAAGCAGCCTTGATGGCTGCTTTTTTTTGCCGAAAATTCAGCCAGATTGCTGATTATCCGCTGCGGTTAACTCATCAATCTTGCTCTTTTCATCCCTGCCCTTCAAGCATTTTCCGCGATTTTATAAGCCTTTCTCACAATTCACTGGCATTGACAAAAAGTGACATTTCAATGTGATCTAGATCACACTTTTTCCTGATTTACGCGGTATGCTGGTCCTACCCAGACGGAAATGACAGAGAGGTTTAACTATGATTCTGAACATTACCAGCAAACAAATGGAAATCACTGCGGCCATCCGCAACCATGTCGAAGACCGTCTCGCCAAGCTGGAAAAGTGGCAAACTCACCTGATAAATCCGCATATCGTGTTATCGAAAGAGCCGAAAGAATTCGTGGCTGATGCCACCATTAACACACCGAACGGCACGCTGGTCGCCAGCGCGAAACACGAAGATATGTATACGGCTATCAACGATCTGATTGCCAAGCTGGAGCGACAACTGAATAAGGCGCAGCATAAACCTGAAGCGCGCCGCGCAACCAGCAGTATGAAAGATTTCACCCCTGCGGGATAAACACCCTTTTTCCAGTAACGCGCCTGCGGGCGCGTTTTTTATTGACAGCTTTAAATCACTGCGGTTAATCTCAATCCACTTTATCGCTGGATAACACACATGAAACATCTACCGTTCTTCTTCGCATTCTTTTTTACCTTCCCCTGATTGGGAGGCGATTCGTCATGTGAAAATGAATGCGAAGACGAACAACAAAGCCTCCCAAACGGGAGGCTTTTTTATTGGACATTTTACAGGTGAGCCCTATGAACCCCGAAAATCCGCTGCTGGCATTACGCGATAAGATCAGCGCCGTTGATGAAAAGCTGTTAACGCTGTTATCTGAACGCCGTTCGCTGGCGGTTGAGGTGGCGCAAGCAAAGCTCGCGACCCATCGCCCGATTCGCGATGTTGAGCGTGAACGCGCACTGCTGGAAAACCTGATCTCACTCGGCAAAAAGCACCAGCTTGATGCGCACTACATTACTCGTCTGTTCCAACTGGTGATCGAAGATTCGGTACTGACTCAGCAAGCGCTGCTGCAGAAAAACTTAAACCACCCGCACGCACACGCGCCGCGCATCGCATTTCTGGGTCCTAAAGGTTCGTACTCTCACCTCGCGGCGCGTAAATACGCCACACGTCATTTTGATTCCATGGTTGAAATGGGCTGCCTAAAATTCCACGACATCATTCATCAGGTGGAGAGTGGCCAGGCCGATTACGCCGTGATGCCGATTGAGAACACCAGTTCTGGCTCAATTAACGACGTATATGATCTGCTGCAGCAAACAACGCTTTCCATCGTCGGCGAGCTGACCATCCCTATCGAACACTGTGTGCTGGTCAACGGCAGTACCGACTTACAGCAAATCGAAACAGTTTATAGCCATCCTCAGCCATTCCAGCAGTGCAGCCAGTTCATCAATCGTTTCCCGCAATGGAAAATCGAATATACCGAAAGCACCGCAGCGGCGATGGAAAAGGTCGCGGCAATGAATTCAGCAAAAGTGGCTGCATTGGGCAGCGAGGCAGGTGGAGAGTTGTATGGTCTGCAGGTACTGGAGCGGAATTTAGCCAACCAGCAACAGAACCATACGCGTTTCATTGTGCTGGCGCGTAAGCCGATTGAAGTTTCTGGCCAGGTGCCTGCGAAAACCACGTTGATTATGGCAACCGGCCAGCAAGCCGGTGCGCTGGTTGAGGCTCTACTGGTGCTGCGTAATCACAATCTGATCATGAGCAAACTGGAAAACCGCCCAATCAACGGTAATCCGTGGGAAGAGATGTTTTACATCGACGTGCAGGGCAATCTGCAATCAGAGAACATGCAGCTGGCGTTAAAAGAGCTGCGTGATTTGACGCTGTCTCTGAAAGTACTCGGCTGCTATCCGGGTGAAAATGTGGTTCCGGTTGAGCCGCGACTGTAAGTGAAAAAGGCATCCTTGCGGATGCCTTCTCTTCTATTGCCGGCTGTCGTTAGCCGAACGCAACATGCTTCGACTTTCCACCAGGAAGCGTTGAGCGTAATCACCAAACCAGTGCGCCACACCTTCAAAACTCTTGATGAACGCCTGTTTATCACCCTGCTCCAGTAATTTAATCGCATCACCAAAGCGCTGGTAATAGCGCTTAATCAGCGCCAGATTACTCTCCGAAGACATGATAATGTCGGCGTAAAGCTGCGGATCCTGAGCGAACAGTCGACCGACCATTGCCAGTTCCAGACGATAAATCGGCGAGGACAGCGCCAGCAGTTGATCCAGATTAACGTTCTCTTCCGCCAGGTGCAGACCGTAGGCAAAGGTGGCAAAGTGACGCAAAGCCTGGATAAAGGCCATATTCTGGTCGTGCTCGACAGCGCTGATGCGATGTAAACGCGCGCCCCAAACCTGAATCTGCTCCAGGAACCACTGGTAGGCTTCTGGCTGACGGCCATCACACCACACCACTACCTGCTTCGCCAGGCTACCGCTATCCGGGCCAAACATCGGATGCAAGCCCAGCACCGGGCCAGTATGCGCCGCCAGCATCGCCTGCAGTGGACGGTTTTTCACTGATGCTAAATCCACCAGGATGCAATCTTCTGGCAGCGTTGGAAGTTCAGCGATGATCTGCTCAGTCAGATGAATGGGCACACTGATGATGACCATGCCCGCATCTTTGAGTAGTTCTTCAGAACGATCCCAATCGCCCTTATCCAGAATGCGTACCTGGTAACCTGACAGGTTGAGCATTTTTTCGAACAAGCGGCCCATTTGGCCACGCCCACCGACAATCACCACCGGACGCAGTGTTGGGCAGAGTGTTTTGAAGCCTTTGTCGTTTTCATGCGCATAAGACTCACGCATCAGACGACGCAAGACATCTTCAATCAGGTCCGGCGAAACGCCGAGCGCCTCGGCTTCCTGACGGCGTGAAGCCAACATGCTGGCTTCACGTTCTGGCACATAAATCGGCAAACCATAACGGCTTTTGACTTCACCTACTTCAGCTACCAGCTCAAGACGTTTGGCTAATAGCCCAAGCAGGGCTTTATCGACTTCATCAATTTGATCGCGTAGCGCGGTCAGTTCAGCCACCATGACTCTTTATTCCTCGTGTGACAGACGCGCCGACAGCACTCCCTGCAGATCCTGATGGATTTCACGCAGCAAGGTTTCCGTGGTTTCCCAGTCGATGCAAGCATCAGTGACGGAAACACCGTACTTCATTTCACTACGTGGCTGCTCAGAAGACTGATTGTCTTCGTGAATATTGCTTTCCAGCATCAGGCCAATAATGGAGCGGTTTCCATCTTTAATCTGCGCAATAGCCGACTCGGCTACGCCAGGCTGACGGCGATAGTCTTTATTAGAATTACCATGGCTGCAATCTATCATTAAGGCCGGACGCAGTCCCGCTTTCAGCATCTCTTTTTCAAACTGCGCAACATCTTCAGGACCGTAGTTAGGCGCTTTACCACCACGCAGGATCACGTGGCCATCCGGGTTGCCCTGAGTCTGTAACAGGCAAACCTGCCCCGCCTGATTGATGCCGACAAAACGGTGTGGCATCGCTGCAGCGCGCATGGCGTTGATCGCGGTGCCGAGGCTGCCGTCAGTGCCGTTCTTAAAGCCGACAGGCATCGATAAACCGGAAGCCATTTCACGGTGCGTTTGTGACTCGGTAGTACGGGCACCAATCGCAGACCAGCTGAACAGATCGCCGAGGTATTGTGGACTATTAGGATCCAGCGCTTCAGTGGCCAGCGGCAGGCCCATTTCCACCAGATTCACCAGCAGCTGACGCGCAATGTGCAGCCCGGCTTCCATATCAAATGAGTTATTCATGTAAGGATCGTTGATAAGCCCCTTCCAGCCAACGGTGGTACGAGGTTTTTCAAAATAAACGCGCATAACGATATACAGCTGATCCTTCAGCTGTGCAGAGAGAGTTTGCAGCTGACGAGCATATTCCAGTGCGGCTTCGGTATCGTGAATTGAACAAGGACCACAGACCACCAGCAGGCGCGGATCGCGGCCAGCAATAATATCGGCAATGGTCTGGCGAGAAGCGGCAATCTGCGCTTCCTGCGCCGCAGTGAGCGGGAACTTCGCTTTCAGCTCTTGCGGGGTGATCAAAATTTGTTCGTCGGCGATATGCACATTGTTCAGCGCGTCTTTCTGCATGATGGCGATCCTTTTTAACTCGTGTATGCGGTTTGGGATCCTCACTGAGGATGACGCCTACTTTACCACAGCCTGTAATGGATGCAATCCACACCCGTACACTTTTATTACCAACCCATTTACATGCACCAAAAAATCAAATAAAAATACATTAAAAACATGTAGATGAATCATCAGAAAGCAACAACCCCGAGCCATCTTTGTGTAAACATTGCATTACACTCGTGATTTTTAATTTCTACCCTTTTCTGAAAGCATCACTCAATACAGGCTAGCAATGATATTCCTGGATCCATCTGGCATCTTTTGCATCGCCGCGATTTTGAACAGTTTGAAATGTCTTATCGCTACCCCATTTGCTATCGACTGACCAGACAGAAACCTTGTATCGCGATGCTGCTTAGAAAGCGCCCATAAAAAAAGGGGCTGGCCCTTAGGCCAACCCCTTGTTTGCTATTAACTTTGGGATGTCGCTTACGCGCCCAGACGCTCTTTGATACGAGCTGACTTACCGGTACGCTCACGCAGGTAGTACAGTTTGGCTTTACGCACAGCACCACGACGCTTGACAGAAATGCTGTCAATTACCGGAGAGTGAGTCTGGAAGACACGCTCAACGCCTTCGCCGTTTGAAATCTTACGAACAGTGAATGCAGAATGCAGACCGCGGTTACGAATAGCGATAACCACGCCCTCGAATGCCTGCAGACGCTTCTTAGAACCTTCAACGACCCATACTTTCACTTCCACGGAATCACCCGGACGGAATGAAGGTACGTCCTGCTTCATCTGCTCTTGTTCAAGTTGCTTGATAATGTTGCTCATAATTAAATCTCTATATCCTGGGTAAACTGATAGTCAGGGAAGATTACTCTTCCACCTGATGGTTTTGTTGCTGCTGATGTTCCCGTTGGAACTCATTTAGCAACCGTGCTTGCTCTTCAGTCAGAGCCAGGTTTTCCAGAAGTTCAGGTCTTCTTAGCCAGGTACGGCCCAGCGACTGTTTCAGGCGCCAGCGGCGAATATCGGCATGGTTGCCCGACAGTAATACTGGCGGAACTTCCATCCCTTCTAACACTTCAGGTCGGGTGTAGTGCGGGCAATCCAGTAAACCATCCGAGAACGAATCCTCATCGGCTGACGCCTGCTTGCCCAATACGCCGGGAATAAACCGGGCGACTGAATCAATCAACGTCATGGCTGGTAGCTCACCACCACTGAGTACGTAATCACCGATTGACCATTCTTCATCAATCTCAGTGTGAATCACGCGCTCATCAATCCCTTCATAACGACCACATACCAAAATCAACTTCTGGTTGGTCGCCAGTTCGCAAACGCCCTGTTGGTCCAGTTTGCGACCCTGAGGTGAAAGATAAATCACCTTAGCACCTTCTCCCGCCGCCGCTTTCGCTGCGTGGATTGCATCCCGTAAGGGTTGCACCATCATCAACATTCCCGGTCCGCCGCCGTAAGGACGTTCATCCACGGTACGGTGCCGGTCGTGAGCGAAGTCACGAGGACTCCAGCTTTGAATGTTGAGCAGGCCATTTTTTACTGCCCGGCCAGTTACCCCGTACTCGGTAATAGCGCGAAACATCTCTGGAAACAGGCTAATAACACCAATCCACATCGCGTTCGCCGTTACGTTACCGGATTGTCCGGAGATCAAAAACCAGGATCCCAATCTACTTCAATCGTGCCAGTAGAGAGATCGACTTTCTTGATAACCTGTTCATCAAGAAACGGAATTAACCGCTCTTGAGCACCGAATGCATCTTTCAGGTTTGCCTTAACGACGAGAACGTCGTTCGAACCGGTTTCCATCAAATCAATGACTTTGCCCATTTCGTAGCCGTCGAGGTTTACCACTTTGCAACCCATAAGGTCTTTCCAGTAGTAATTACCGTCATCCAGCGCTGGCAGCTGCGTAGAGTCAACCGTAATTTCGCAATTGGTTAACAGTGCCGCAGCGTCCCGATCGTCAATGCCTTTGACTTTGATGATCAGGTCCTGATTGTGGTGCTTCCAACCTTCCAGTTCGACCTGCTGCCATTTACCGGCGCGCTGGATGAACCATGGGTGGTAGTCGAAGATGCTTTCAGCGTCTTCAGTGGAGGAAAACACTTTGAGCCAACCTCGAATGCCGTAAGCGGCTCCCATTTTGCCCAATACGATTGGGTTAACGAGAGGCGGTGCGGCAGGTTTAATGCTCATGCTAACCACCGTGACAGATTAAGCTGCTTTTTTTGCTTCTTTGATCAGCGCGTTAACGCGATCAGAAAGCGTTGCGCCCTGGCCAACCCAGTGCTCAATACGGTCCAGATCCAGACGCAGACCTTCAGCCTGACCAGAAGCGATCGGGTTGAAGAAACCTACGCGCTCGATGAAACGACCATTACGCGCATTGCGGCTGTCAGTAACGACGACCTGATAGAACGGACGCTTTTTCGCGCCGTGACGTGCCAAACGAATTGTAACCATAACATCCTCATTAGTTAATAAAGCACTCGGGCTCCATCGAGGGATGGAACCCGAGCGCAATATAAAAAGCCCGAAAATTTTACTCATTTTGGCGAAAAAAGCAACCTGAGCGTGTCAATTTTCTGGCTGTGCACCGGTCGGCTTAGCGACCAGGGAATCCGGGCGGCATCATACCTTTCATGCCACGCATCATTTTGGCCATGCCACCCTTCTTCATTTTCTTCATCATGCGCTGCATGTCGTCGAACTGTTTCAATAAACGGTTAACGTCCTGCACTTGCATACCTGAACCGGTGGCAATACGGCGCTTGCGTGAGCCCTTGATGATTTCCGGCTTCTGGCGCTCTTTGGTGGTCATCGAATTGATGATGGCCTCCATACGTACCAGCACTTTGTCATCCATCTGTGACTTCACGTTGTCTGGCAACTGGCCCATACCAGGCAGTTTGCCCATCAGGCTGGCCATACCGCCCATGTTGCGCATCTGCTTCAGTTGGTCAAGGAAGTCGTTGAGATCAAAGCCATCACCGGTTTTAAGTTTCTTCGCCAGTTTCTCCGCCTGTTCGCGGTCAACTTTGCTCTCGATATCTTCGATCAGCGACAGTACGTCGCCCATGCCGAGGATGCGTGAGGCAATACGGTCTGGATAAAACGCTTCCAGTGCTTCCGTCTTCTCACCCATACCCATGAATTTAATCGGCTTGCCGGTAATGTGACGAATCGACAGCGCCGCACCACCGCGCGCATCACCATCCACTTTCGTCAGAATCACACCGGTCAGCGGCAGCGCTTCATTAAAGGCTTTTGCCGTATTTGCCGCATCCTGACCGGTCATGGCATCGACCACAAACAGGGTTTCCACCGGATTAATCGCGGCGTGTACCTGTTTGATCTCGTCCATCATCGCTTCATCAACGTGCAGACGACCGGCGGTATCCACCAGCAGCACGTCGTAGAATTGCAGCTTCGCTTCTTTCAGCGCGTTCTTTACGATATCGACAGGCTTTTGGCTCAGATCGGAGGGACAGAAGTCCACGCCAACCTGCTGCGCCAACGTTTCCAGCTGTTTGATCGCCGCCGGGCGATAAACGTCGGCAGAAACCACCAGCACTTTCTTCTTATGCTTCTCACGCAGGAACTTACCCAGCTTCGCCACGCTCGTGGTTTTACCGGCACCCTGTAAGCCCGCCATTAACACCACAGCCGGCGGCTGAGCGTTGAGATTCAGCGCATTATTTTCTGCGCCCATTGCCGCAACCAGCTCGTTGCGAACAATTTTGATAAATTCCTGGCCAGGCGTCAGGCTTTTGTTTACATCCTGCCCTACCGCCGCTTCTTTCACGCGGTTGATGAACTCACGCACGACCGGCAGCGCAACGTCCGCTTCCAGCAATGCCATGCGCACTTCACGCAAGGTGTCTTTAATGTTGTCTTCGGTCAGCCTTCCGCGGCCGCTGATGTTGCGCAGGGATTGCGACAAACGATCGGTTAAATTATCAAACATGCTCTCTCACTTAGGACCGTAGCGAGGCCGCCTGAGCGGCACAATGCGGCGGATTATAGCACGAAGCCTCAGCGATCTCTGCAATTGACCGTCAGATCGTTTGGAGCCTGATGCAGCTGGCGCTATACTGGTTTTTTCCTTATCTGACCGACACCTGAAAGGATCTATGTTCGTTTTCGCGATCGTGGCGCTGTTCGCCTACTCCCTCAGTCTTGCATTGATCATCCCCAGCCTGCTGAAACGCAACGGTGGCTGGCGTCGTTTTGCCGTACTTTCCGCTTGCGTCGCGTTAATCGCCCATGCGGTTGCACTGCAACAACGCATTTTTGCCGTCGATAACGGACAAAACCTCAGCCTGCTAAATATCGGCTCGCTGGTAAGTTTGCTGATCTGCGCGATCATGACCATAGTCGCATCGCGCAATCGCGGCTGGTTACTGCTGCCGATTGTGTACGGCTTTGCCTTGATTAACCTCGCGTTCGCCACCTTTGTGCCGAACGCGTTTATTACCCATCTCGAAACCACGCCAGGCATGATGATCCACATCGGCCTGTCGCTGTTTGCCTATGCCACGCTGATTATCGCGGCACTGTATGCACTACAGCTGGCATGGATCGATTACCAGCTAAAAAACAAGAAACTGGCTTTCACCCAGGATATGCCTCCGCTGCTGAGCATTGAGCGTAAGATGTTTCATATCACGCAAATTGGCGTGGTGCTGTTGACGCTGGTGCTGTGCACCGGGCTGTTCTTTATGCACAACCTGTTTAGCGCGGAAAATGTCGATAAAGCGGTGCTGTCCATCATTGCCTGGTTTGTCTATATCGTTCTGCTCTGGGGACACTATCATGAGGGCTGGCGCGGTCGCCGCGTCGTCTGGTTCAACTGCGGCGGTGCATTGCTGCTGACCATGGCCTACTTCGGCAGTCGCGTGCTTCAGCACCTGCTCACTTCTCACTAAAGGAATTTTTGCGTTGGAACATGTTTCAACCACCACGCTGATCGTTACGCTGGTCATCATGGTGCTGGTCTCTGCGTACTTCTCCGGTTCAGAGACCGGCATGATGACGCTCAACCGTTATAAGTTGCGCCATAAAGCCAAAAGCGGCAATCGCGCGGCTCGTCGTGTCGAAAAACTTTTACGCCGTCCTGACCGCTTAATCAGCCTGGTGCTGATTGGTAACAACCTCGTCAATATCCTGGCGTCCGCATTGGGTACTATTGTCGGTATGCGTCTTTATGGCGATGCCGGTGTGGCGATTGCTACCGGGATCCTGACCTTTGTGGTGCTGGTATTTGCTGAAGTGTTGCCAAAAACCATTGCAGCGCTTTACCCCGAAAAAGTCGCCTACCCCAGCAGCGTGCTGTTGGCTCCACTGCAATATGTGATGCTGCCTTTGGTCTGGCTGCTTAACACCATTACCCGCATTCTGATGCGTATGGTCGGCATCAAAACGGAAGGCTCCATTAGCTCAGCCCTGAGCAAGGAAGAGCTGCGCACCATTGTTTATGAGTCGCGCTCACTGATGTCACGCCGCAATCAGGACATGCTGCTGTCGGTGCTGGATCTGGAAAAGGTCAGTGTTGATGACATCATGGTGCCGCGCAATGAAATTGTCGGCATCAATATCAACGATGACTGGAAATCGATTGTGCGCCAACTAAGCAACTCGCCACATGGGCGCATTGTGCTGTTCCGCGACTCGCTGGATGATTCTGTTGGCATGCTGCGCGTGCGTGAAGCCTGGCGCATGATGACCGAGAAAAAAGAGTTTAATAAAGATCGCCTGCTGCGCGCTGCGGATGAAATTTACTATGTGCCGGAAGGCACGCCGCTTAATGTGCAGTTGGTGAAATTCCAGCGTAATAAGAAGAAAGTCGGCTTAGTGGTTGATGAATATGGTGACATCAAAGGGCTGGTGACCATTGAAGACATTCTGGAAGAGATTGTTGGCGACTTTACGACGTCTATGTCTCCTTCGCTGGCGGAAGAAGTGATGCCGCAGAATGATGGCTCAGTGTTGATTGAAGGCAGCGCTAACGTGCGTGAAATTAATAAAGCCTTTAACTGGGCATTACCCGAAGACGAAGCGCGCACCATCAATGGCATGCTGCTGGAAGCGCTGGAAGAGATTCCGTTGGTTGATACGCGAGTGAAAATCGGTAAGTACGATGTTGATATCCTCGACGTGCAAGACAACATGGTGAAGCAGGTGCGCATTACCCCGCACCATCCGCTGAAATCCTCCATCGGTTCCTGAAGCCAAAAAAAAACGCCGCGAACATCGCGGCGTTTTCATTTCTGCTCAGGCAGGCACTAGATGTGCAGCTCTTTCAGCTTCTCTGCCGGCAGTTTCAGATCTTCATTACGGTTGACGCCAATCTCATGCGCCAACACGTTGCGTGCGATCTGCTGCGCTTCGTCAAGTGAATGCAGCTTGTAGCTACCACACTGGTATTCATTCAGTTCCGGGATCTGGCTCTGTTCTTTCACTTTCAGAACGTCTTCCATCGCCCCTTTCCACGCTTTCGCTACGCGCTGCTCGTCAGGTTCACCAATCAGGCTCATATAGAAGCCAGTGCGGCAGCCCATTGGCGAGATATCAACGATTTCCACGCCATCACCGTTGAGGTGATTACGCATAAAGCCAGCGAACAGGTGCTCGAGCGTATGGATGCCGCGTTCAGTCAGAATATCGATATTCGGACGGCAGAAACGCAGGTCAAAAACGGTGATGGTATCGCCATGCGGAGTGTTCATGGTTTTTGCAACGCGCACAGCGGGTGCGCCCATGATGGTGTGATCAACAGTAAAACTATCCAGTAGTGGCATACGTCACCTCCTGTTTTGAGATTTTTTTTAAAACGATGAAACTTTTCCGTTCGCCCAACGTCTGAATATATGAAAGACGCGCATTTGTTATCATCATCCCTGACAACAGAGATGTTAATTTTGGCCACAATGATGTGGCCATTTTCTTTTTTAGCCTTCGCGACCTGCCAGATAACTTTCGAAATCCAGCGTATCACTCTGTTCCAGCTTTTCCTGCGCCTGTACCGATTCCAACGCCTGACGACTGAAGTCATCTTCGGTCAAAATCTCTAACGGCTCTTCACACAGCAGATGGCGATACTGTTCAGCCAGTGCCACACCTGCGCCGGTTAAGCCATTTTCTTTGATGGCATGCAGAATACGCGCTGAATAGGTTAGCTCAGGATCATCAAACGATGCCACCAGTTGATCGCAAACCTGTTGATATTGCGTGCTGCCGTAATTGCTATCGAGTACTTCGGCCACGCGTCGCAGATCGGCAAACAGGGCTTTACCTACATCAACCAACGGATGTTCGGTATCGCTACAGCCCACGCCAATCACCTGGCCTGGCTTACGTCCTTCCATCACCACGCGGTTCCAGTTTTTACGGCTGCACAGCAGTTCGTCGGAACTCATCTCAGGGGCATCCGCCAGGGTACACCAGATCAGGAACAGGTCGAGGAAACGCGCCTGATTAGCGTCCACGCCAATAGCGGAGAACGGGTTAATATCCAGAGAACGCACTTCGATGTACTCGATCCCGCCGCGTAACAGCGCATCAGAAGGCGCTTCGCCCGAACGTGTCACACGTTTTGGACGAATCGGTGCATACAATTCGTTCTCAATCTGCAACACGTTGGTGTTCAGCTGCAACCAGTTGCCATCTGCATCTTTGGTTCCCATCGCTTCATACTCTGCCGACGGCGTTTTGATCGCCGCTTTCAGCGCAGCAACGTAACCGTCGAGCGAGTTAAAGGTGATACCCAGGCCGCTTTGTGACTTGTTGGTATATCCCAAATCACTAAGTCGCAGTGAAGTCGCATACGGCAGCCACAGCGTACCCTTGCCGTCTGTTTCAAACGGCAGCTTGCTTTCACGACCTTGCAGGAAGGACGAACAGATCGCCGGTGATGCACCAAACAGGTATGGGATCACCCAGCCAAAGCGATAGTAGTTGCGGATCAGACGCAGATAACCGGCAGAGATGGTCTCTTTACCGCTCTCCGCATCTTTAACGTCTGCCCACTCTTGCCAAAACGACAGTGGCAGCGAGAAGTTATAGTGCACGCCCGAAATAATCTGCATCAGTGCGCTGTAGCGATTTTTCAGACCCTGACGGTAAAGGGTTTTCATCTTGCCGATGTTAGAGCTGCCATATTGCGCCAGCTCGATACTTTCAACATCTTCAACATAACCCGGCATACTGAACGGCCACATGCGCTCCTGACCTAACTCACGCGCCGTGTGGCGGTGAATATCACGCAGGAATGCCAATGACCGATCAATACTTTGATCGACCGGTGTGATGAACTCCAGCAGCGTTTCGGCAAAATCGGTGGTGATCCAACTGTGCTTCAGCGCTGAACCCAGAGATTCAGGATGTCCGGTGGTTGCCAGGTGACCATTCGGATTGACGCGCAACGTCTCGCGTTCAATGCCACGGCCGATACCCTTTAACGCGTCGGGATGCGCTTCCAACCAGGAAAGCGCTTTTGATACGTCCGGGATCACATTAACCTCCCGCTGTGCGAATAATTTATTTTTGTTCAGCATAATGTTAACCGTAGCCTCGAATCTGTGCGAATCAATGCCACCATTGCATTGTTTGTAATGTGGCGGTCGCGATAACGATATAACGCAGCGTTTTACCGATGGCGAGGAACAGCACCGAGGGCAGCCAGGCAAAGCGCAACCAGCCTGCAAGCACGCAAAGCAGGTCGCCCACTACCGGCAGCCAGCTTAAAAGCAGCGCTGCAGGTCCCAATCGATGTAACCACGTCATTGCTGTGTCATGCCATCGCCCCTGCCCTTTTGGCGGCATGAGGCGACCAAGAATAATGTTGGTCAGGCCGCCCAGCGTGTTTCCCACTGATGCGGCCAATAACAATCCATAGATCGAACCCTTTTGGGCGATCAGCAAAGCAATCAGCACAGCCTCTGAACTTCCCGGAAGCAGGGTGGCACTCAGAAAGCTACTGCCGAATAACGATCCATAGGTCAGAAATTCATTCACAGTAAACGGACATCAACCACATCCATGCCCGCGGCTTGCGCCGCCTGAACACCAAAGTCAGCATCTTCAAACACCACGCAGCGTTCAGGTGCCACGCCCATTAATTCGGCGCAGCGTAAAAAGGTGTCGGGTTGAGGTTTATGCCGCTGAACACCATCCGCACCGACTACGGCATCAAACAGATGATAGACACCCAGCGCTTCCAGCAGAGCCTTTGCCAGGCTGTGTTCACTGCCGGTGCCCACCGCCATCGGACGACGACCGTGATACGCTTTAACCACGTCCATTAACGGTAAAGGACGCACGTCATCCAGCAACATCGCTTTGAGCGCCTCGGTTTTCTCTGCGGCCAGCAAGTGGGGATCGTGCTCAGCGTTGTTCTGCTCAAGAATGTACTGCGCCAGCTGCCAGGTGGGTGCGCCATTAAAGCTCACCATTTTTTTCTCATCCATGGTGAAACCGTAGCGGCTTAGCACCTGCTGCCAGGCTTTTCGATGTGTCGGCTCAGTATCCAGGATTGTGCCGTCCATATCGAAAATCAGGGCGTCATATTGGTCGTACATTGTCACTCCATCGAGCACCACAAAATGAGCCATTACTTTAGCGTAATGCGCTTAGGTTGTCGCCAGGTGTGCTTAACAGCAAATGCTTTGAAAGCATTAGTTATTTTTGTTTTCGGAAAAAGGTCAGGTGGCGATACCGGGGATAAATGGCGGTTATATAAGTGGTTTTTGTGCGATGAAGAAAAACGGGAGCTAAATTCAGAAAGCGGGCGTTGATTGTTTCGAAGAAGATGGTGCATCCAGGAGGATTCGAACCTCCGACCGCTCGGTTCGTAGCCGAG
>NZ_JACVUP010000031.1 GCF_016625195.1 Erwinia sp. S63 | reverse complement strand
TGTCGTTATCTCATTGCTCAGTAGCCAGACGCCTGCTTATGATCGGTGCAGCGATTTTCTGGTTTTCTTTTCGGTATGGTGATGGACATCGTTACCGGTCACTGCCTGGTTGCCTTTGAATACCTCAACAATGATCACGCCGCCCAGGGACAGCACGCCACCAACAAGCAGCGACCAAGTGAACTCTTCGTTCAGGAACAGGATCGCCATGATTGCGGTAAAAATCGGGATCAAGTTAAAAAAAAGCGACACACGTGAAGGGCCGAGACGTTTTGAGCCGACCATCCACGTCAGTGGCGCCAGAATCGACGCACCAATCGCCGCATACAGAACCATTCCGCCGGAAACAAGGGTCAGCGTGTGCTTTTGACCTGTCAGGTAAAATGGCAGTAACACGACGGCTGCGGTTGACGCCTGAACATACAGGGACAAAATCAGCGGCACGTTGACATGCCAGCGTTTCAGCAGAATGTTATAAATCGCCATTGCAAAGGTCGCCAAAAGCATCAGACCGTCACCGATATTCATCCCCTGTGTGAACAGCATTGTTGGTTCTCCACCTGAGATGACCAGCACAACACCGGCTAGGGACACCAGTGCACCCACAACAGTACCTGCCCCCGGTTTATTTCTGAATACTAGGCTTGCCAGAATAATCGCCATCAGGGGCATAAGAGCCTGAATAATTCCCATATGCATTGCGGAGGTATACGCCGCTGCGTTATATGCCATACTCTGGAAAATGACGCTGCTTAATAAACCCAACATCATTAGCTTAGGTATATTTGGCAGAACTTCTTTTTTATGTTTTTTCATTGGACGCCAGATAACCGGCGTCAAAATAATTACAGCAATCAGCCAGCGGAGAAAACTTATCTCACTTGGTGAAATGACGCCGGACGTCATTTTGGTAATTATTGTGTTGGCGCCCCAGAGGAAAGCGGCCAGAAGTGGGAATAAGTAACTCATAGTAACACCCTGCGTTTTTAATCAATGCAGACTTTAACATTCGACCCAAATAGAATATATAATCATTTTGCGACATATAATACAGATCTTTAGACAGGTTTAACCATGGTTATCCCGCCATTTCATTTCGTCTATAATTAATGATATTGTGAGAATGCGACAACTGTCCGTGGAGAGATTGAGTGAGAGAATCCGGAGTTATTCCTGTTATTAATGATTTGCCAGGCGAGATTTATTTCCGGCATGATCAGCTTGCAGCGATGGAATGGCAGACTCACTCTCATTCATGGGGACAGCTAAACTATGTCTCTTTTGGGGTCATGAATCTCGAAATTAATGGCATCCGGTTTTTGTCGCCACCTCAGTATGCCATCTGGATCCCCCCAAACGTGGAGCACTTCTCGTATACGCTTCAGGAGGCTATTTACCGTTCGGTTTACATTGGACTTGAGACCTCGGCAAGACTGCCCTTAGCGCCATGCACAATGAGTGTCAGCCCGGTGTTAAGAGCAATTTTTGATGACTTTGCGCTAAGGGACATCCGTTCGCCAGAAACAGAACAGGATATCCGCATGGCACAGGTCGCACTGGATCAAATCCTGAAGGTAGAAACACATGATAACTACCTGCCGTACGCCTCTTCCGAAGAGCTAAACCGATTACTGAGACGCCTTCAGGATAATCCCGGGGATAAGCGAAGTGTAAGGGAACTGGCGGCAACGCTTCATACCACGTCACGTTCTCTTGAACGCAGATGTCAGCGTGAGCTGGGGATGTCCTTCGGAGAATGGCGCCTGAGATTGAAATTTACATATGCGCTGGAATGCCTTGATGCGGGGCATACTGTACAAAGCATTGCCCTTGATTTGGGTTACTCAACCACGTCTGCGTTTATTGTCATGTTCAGACGATTTACTGGTACTTCCCCCGATCAGTACAGGACCACACGACGCATGAGTCAGGTGAATAAGATGTAGTGGTGCACTAATTAGGCTAACGGAACAAATATGTAAATGTCCGCTT
The DNA here is from genome assembly GCF_016625195.1 of Erwinia sp. S63. Taxonomy (GTDB): domain Bacteria; phylum Pseudomonadota; class Gammaproteobacteria; order Enterobacterales; family Enterobacteriaceae; genus Pantoea. The sequence continues at coordinate 19,266 of NZ_JACVUP010000031.1, read as the reverse complement.
CACGCCCTGAGACATTCGACAAGCTTTTATGGCTACAGTAAGGGCGAGTGTCGCGCTTCAAGAGCCAGCAAATACTTCGCTTCATCGTACTGGGTTCTGGTCTTCCAGCAGCGGTAAATGATCCTTATCCATTTGAAGGCAAGAGCCCGGATTGCAGACTGGTGAGATTTTCCTCTTTCTCGCAGTCCCTGATAATACATCTTGGCCCAGTATGATGAGTTAACCGTTTTTGCAGCCCATTCAACAAAGGTCTGCCTGACGAACTTGGCACACTGCCATCTCCAGTGAACCCAGGATTTCTGTCCACTTCTTTCTGTCACCGGTGCAATACCTGCGTAGTTTTGAATTTCTTCAGCGCTGTTAAACCGGTCACGGTTATCACCAAGTGCAGCAAGCATACGTGGGGCCATACACGGCCCCATGCCCGGAAGCGATTTGAACAGAGTTGCATCTGGCAATGTGTCAAACAGCGTTTCGATTCGTTCGTCATAGGTTTTGATGATTTCACTCACGACTTTAATTTGTGTCGCCAGTGCTGTTGCCATCAAAGCATTAGCCTCTATAACACTCGGGTCTGTCGTCAATGAGATCGCGTTATCAATACTCACCACACGCTGCTCGGTAAGGGCCATTGCGCGGCCACCTTTGGCATTGAGAAAGTTGCGGATCGTCTCGCGCCTGGCTCGTTTCAGTTGTTGCAGACTGGGCCACCGTATAATCAGTTCACACAACAGTAAGCTACCCCGATGTGAGAACCATTCCAGTGGCTGAGGATAATACTGTTTAAGCGTGTTGATTATCCGGTTCACAAAACGTCGTTTATCTTCAACCAGCTGACGGCGTTGCTCAACCAGTTGCTGGAGTAACCGGATATCCGAATTGTCGGGTTCAATAGCTTTTATCTTCTGGGGGTAACGCAACATTAACTCTAATGCCAACTCGGCATCCTGCGGATCATCTTTAGCGCCGCTAGGCGAGAAGGCTTGCCGGTAACGAGCCAGGGACAAAGCGTGGACGGGGAAAACGGTGATAAAGGGATATTTTTGAAGTGCATATACCACGGGGCCTTTCTTCAGTTCGAGAGCTACTGCGATTCTGCCTTTAACCTTCTGGTGTAACTCAGTAAGCCAAGCATCAAGCGCTTCTGCAGTATGTTCAATCACATGGAACACGCGTTCACCGTTTTTGAACTGAACGCAGACATCGTGTTTTTTATCTGCCCAGTCCAGACCAACATGTGCAGCAAACTGATTAATCGCAGTCATCACCAACTCCTTTTCACCGGGGATTGGTATGCATTCCACGCTCTTCGAAAGAAATATAGCCAGCAGTTTATCTGCATGCCCTGAGTATTCGTTAGCGAACGTGGAGCACCTACTGGTTCGAAAGAAAAGCGGCGATCATCACATGATTCTCGCTCAATATTCGTAACCAGTAAGCGCATACCCTGAATCACTTCAAAGTGTAATTCTCAGGGTGCGAATGACTATACTTCGCTCACATCAGCCGTTCGGAGGATGCTAGTAAAACACCTCTACCGCTTCGGCCAGTTTAGTTGGTGAAGGTCAGGTGAAATGCGAATGGGTGGTCAAGTCAGATGCAATTCCACATATAGTCTCGGTGACTTTTATTTTGCTGTGCCAGGCTTAGATCGAATGCCTCATCAATGGAGAGTAAAATGAATAAAGTTGCCTGGATTGCAGTAATGCTCCCTCTAAGCTTCGGTGCGTATGCTGAAACGGGTGGATTTGAAGCCGGTAAGACGCCTCCACCACAGAGTAAGGAGGATGCCGGCTATAAGGGGTCGGAAGATACGGCAGAGACGCCAGTCACGCTGATCAAAGATTTCCGTCAGGGGGGCTATGTTACGCTGGAAGGCTATATTGTCAAAAAGATCAAAGGCGACACTTATCAGTTCCGTGACAGTTCAGGCACGGTCAACATCGATGCTCCGGCCAGCACATTCAAAGGTAAAACGTACAGTGCAGAAGACAAGGTCCGCGTAAGCGGGAAAGTCTACGGTAAAGGCGAAAGCGCGCATCTCAAAGTTTCCCGTATCGACGAACCTTAACATGCAGTTCAGGGCCTCCGCTAAAGTTTCTGCAGGGGCCGGAATGCTTTATCTTCAAAATACACAGGCTAAGCGTTCACTTCATCGTTCCCTGCCCTAAGCAACTTTGCGGCATCTAGTGCAAACGCCTTAACCTGCAGGTCTGATGACGCCGCGGCGATACGTTCAAGTTCAATGATGATACTGACCCTGCTAAGCGGCACACCTTTTGCCGCCAGCTCGACTACAGCCGATCCGATGGCACAGCCAATCATTCCTGCGCGGTGAGAATTTATATCTTTCATATCATGTAAAGGAAACGCCGGTTTGGTTTAAGTACAAAGTTAGTCGGAAAATATGAACTTTCAAATCATCCTAACGTCATAAGTTATATGGAGATTATCCCATGTAACGAATTTCGCCCGCCGATGCGGGCCTTTTTTTTGCCCGATGAAGTTCAAACGGGGGAAGAATCCGACACGGGTAAAGCGCTCACTTCATGCGTCACCAGCCCCACAACGGTCACATCCTCAAGCAAATCATCCTCTAAAAGCAGTCCGTCTTCCGTCAGGATCCGGTTGGGGTGAAACATCGTCACACCCCATTCCAGCATCCCCGCCACCTTCAGAAGCACGGTGCTGCCGTTACCCGCATGCCGGAGTTCATCCACAATGCAGCATCGCCCTTTTAACTCGACCAGATAGCAGGTGTCGCTCGTCGGCAGCAACTGCTGAAGTGGACTCAGCAAAAACGTCACCTCGCAACGGGCAGGTCCGAAAAACGGGTGGTGTAAGCTGGTGACAGCATTTCCCGCTTCATGGCCCATGTTTTCTGCATCCCCTGTCCTGCAAACCATAATTTCCCCTTCCCGCTCTGGTTAAGGCCGTCAACAACACGCATCAGCGCTTCACTGTTGGCCTGTGGCTTAAATTCGTCAAAGAGATTGAGCTGCGACACGCCCTGACTGTAAAAATCCCCCAGCATGACGCCTGCTTTCATAAAGCGGCATCCGTCCAGCCAGATACGATCCAGTGACTCCATGGCCACACGGATAATGTCCCGCGTGTCGTTGGAAGGTGTCATCAGCGTCCCCATAGCCTGGTTACCGTAAAACGTCTCCCCCACGGCGTGAGGGCTGGTCCGCACAAACACGGCAATTTGCCGGCAGTACTGCCGTTCACTTCTGAGCTTTTCGGCCGCGCGCTCGGCATAGGCACACACCGCCTGACGCATATCCTGATATTCCGTTATGCGGGAACCGAACGAACGCGAACAGACAATCTGCTGTTTCGTTGGCGCGAACTCCTCGAGTTCAAGGCAGGGTTCACCGCGCAGCTCCCTCACCGTTCGTTCCAGCACCACGTTAAAATGTTTGCGGATGATGTACGTGCTCTGCTCTGAGAGGTCTTTCGCGGTGATGATGCCCATCGCATTGAGCTTTTTGCTGATGCGCCGGCCAACACCCCAGACATCTTCAACCTTCACCAGCTCCATCAACCTGCGCTGGCGATCGACGTTCGATAAATCCAGCACGCCGCCGGTCTTCGTCCATTTTTTGGCGGCATGATTGGCCAGCTTGGCCAGCGTCTTGGTTGGTGCGATACCGACGCCGACCGTCAGGTGCGTATCGCGCTTTACGCGCGTGCGAATTTCCCGCCCGTACTCTTCCAGCACACGACAATTGCGCACGCCCGTCAGGTTCATAAAGGCTTCGTCGATCGAGTAAATCTCAACGGCTGGCGCCATATCTTCCAGCGTGGTCATCACCCTGTTACTCATGTCGGCGTATAAGGCGTAATTGGAACTGAATACGTGGACCTTATGACGTCTGAACTCATCCTTTAGCTTGAAGTACGGTGCCCCCATAGGCAGCTGTAGTGCTTTCGCTTCTGCCGATCGTGCGATGATACAGCCATCGTTGTTCGACAGCACCACCACTGGCTTACCACGCAGATCAGGCCTGAACACTGTCTCGCAACTGGCGTAAAAAGAGTTCACATCCACCAGGGCAAACATTAACGGCCCATCGTCTTAATGGAGTGCCGGACCACACCGAAGATTTCAAACTGATCAGCATCGGGGATCGGGATGATTGCGTGTGCAGCATTCATGGGTTTGAGATGCAGAAATGGCCGGGTCATCAGTTGCTTCACGGTGAACTCGCCGGAAATCGCGGCCACGATGATATCCCCATGCTCCGCGGTGACGGAGCTGTCCACCACCAGCATGTCGCCATCATTAATACCACCCTCAATCATCGAATCTCCGCTGACCCGGATGAAGTAGGTTGAGCTGGGATGACTGACCAGCAGATTATTAAGATCCAGCCGCTGTTCGACATAGTCCTGAGCCGGAGACGGAAAGCCACAAGGAACTCTGGCAATGAAAAGCGGTAACTCAAGAATGGCGCGGATTTCCGCAGGTCTGAAAAACTCCATGATGATAGCCCTGACAAATACTGTATATATAAACAGTAATCGTAAACAGCACAATCGATCAAGTCGGGCATGAAGACTTTTTCCAAAGGCGTTGTTGGCAAAGGGGATTTAATCTGAGGTGGACATGGCATTTCAGTATGACCGGGCCGGTTGCCATAAGCGCAGGCGTTTTAGATTTGAGCATTTTTCAGGCCGACATAAACCAGAAATAATCAGCAGCATTCTCTTGCCGCTTCGGTTAACTCTCTGAAATTTAGTTTATAAATCGTTAATTCATATAACTTACTGGAAATTACTGGAATTTTATCGCTTTTGTTAACACATCCTACCACACAGTAATTAATGGTCTAAGGTATGGGGGTCAGTCGTTGACTGGCAGCACAGCACACAGGATGCGTTTCATACGAGAGAGACATTCCTTAGCCACTGCTTTTTTGCCCGCCCTGAGCGGGCTTTTTTTAGCTTACCCTTCCCCTGAAATGCGCGGTTGAAAACCAACTGCTCGTTTGAGTGGCGTTTAGCTGTGGGGCTGCCCGTCAATTTCCGTACCCTATTAAAAAACCCCGACTTCGCTATACGGCTACGCTTTTGGTCTGTGAAGACCTGCACTACGCTTAATGAGCAAAATGCCTGTGCGGCAACGCTGGGATACATGCTGCGTGTTCAGTAGGTGAGTTATCAGCACGGCAGTGTCGGTGATTTCAGCGATGACCAACTGGCCAGCAGCCCGATGTCGTGTCTTGCTGAATACCGCTCGTTTACCTGAGGTGACTTATGGATGTTTCACCAAGATTCGTTGTTGTACTCAATATTGTGGCCATTGCGGTGTTAGCTATAGGTTTACCGAAATATCTGAACTGGTTTTAAAGCGCTTAGCCCAGCGCTTTGCATGCCAAAACACGACATAAGTTTCCATCGCTAAACCGCCGATGTCATTGAACGGTCGGTGATGAATAAGGGCGGGTTTTTCATCGTTTCAAATTCTCGTGGTCAGACAGACAGGAGATTGAACATGCGATACCTGATCATACCGGCCGTCACCACTTTACTGGTTCTGGTGATTGTGTTTCTGGTACAAACCCAGTGGGGACCCACGCCCTGGTGACTCGACGCATCAGAGCGGGCAAATAAAAAGAAAACTGAGTAGTCAGCACTCTGCATGAACCGGACTCACGTCTGGTTCATGCTTTTTTTTGCTGGCGATGAGCCCCTAGCCCCTACCGACAGTTATCAGGATTATTTCTCAGCACCTGCGGGGATTGAACACCTTGAGAGGTTACTCATTCCCCCAGCAGCCATCTCTGAATGTTATCTGGTGCATCCCGATCTACTTTTCCTCAATACCTGAAACTTGTTTCATTTAGCCGAAAGCAGAACCTGAAACAGGTTAAAGCACTCGGGTTGCGTATACAGGAGATACACCTACCGCTTGTAGGCCGTTCTAGGCGGGCATTTCAAATGGCAATGCCTCGATTCCATACGACTCCCTCTGCAAGGGGGGAGGTATGTCGTACAGGTGATGTTATTACTCTGCCGGGGGCTCGAGGCGATCACTGATGACATTGTACCCCTGCTCGATAAAATCATCAGGGTGAACTGGCAGACTTCGGCTTGGCTTGAACCATCCTCCCCCTTCGCCATCGGCGAAGTACCAGACTTCAGGTTGAGTCTCGCCCTTCTGGACCCAGTAAAAACCCTGTTCCATTTGCTCACCCCCACTAAATTGGTGTTCGTCCAGTCTCAGAAAAAACAGACATTAGGCTTCATCTGCGAATCGATGAATGATTCACGAAGGAAGCACGGGAGGATTCAGGTGTCGGAAGCAACATCAGATCAGAAGTGTCAGTCACCGCGCAACTCGGTGCGCGACAGGTTTTTAACCTTTGAGATTTCATATTTGCCCCTTGTCAGAGGGGGAATGACCCAGGCATAGCACCGGGGAAGAGATTAAAGCATGCGTCAAAAGGACGTAAAAGGACAGGACGTCTGGGTGTTCCTCAACAGAATTGTTATCTGAGCCGCTTAATAATCAGGCATCCACCAAGTTATCTTACAGGCCGGTTACCTGAACGCTTTTTGTGTCTGACCTCTGGTGAATCCGTTGCTTTTACCGTGTCATCCTCTACACAGAGAATTTTTATAGAGATTTACGCAAGTACTTTGAGGTGTGCCACGGGTGGCAACAGGTTCTGCACAGTGACATGTTCCGCCTCTTCTGCTCAGTAACGTATTAACTTGTTCAGCAAAATGTCTGGATGCAAGGATGGATGAGAACCTCATACTTCCTCCTGTTTCTTTTTTCAAAGCAAGGCCGGAATGATTCTAACCGGCCGACTGTCTGGCTAATTAACTTTCCTCAGTTGCCGCTTTGCGCCTGCGACTGATTTGTCCGCCCTTGCGACCGGCCTCGACTGCGCGATCAGGACAATTTTTGAAATTCCCCCCGCTTGCGCTTCCTCCTTTACGCCCGGCCTCACGCGCGCGGTCCGCATCCTCAGCAAAATTACCGGCTCCACCTCTTTTTGATGGCATGTCTCCCCCTTATATACCAGTCGAATATTTAGCGTGCTAACGTTCCCAGCAAGAAATAATATGGCTGAAATTTTCGATAAAACCACATTTAAAATACATGTTTACCGCTTCGCTTGTTTCTTTTTTAAAACAATAAGTTACCCGCTACACTTATATTCAATTGCTTTTAAAAGGGAAATTTTTGAAGTTGTACAAAACCATAACAAGCTGTACATAATTGTTGGATTTGCTTTTTTGTGACATGTATCACGGTTTTTAATTTTGTAATTATATTGATCTGGATTTTTCATTTATTTCAGAAAGATAGGGAAATTAATGTCTCGCTGTTCACGATTTAGTCCCATTGAATAACTCATAATCAATTGCCTGACAGATGGATTACCCAATCGGGGGGTGGCACACGTTGCTCAATTTCTTCCGTTCGGATTAAAGACCTGAAACATGCGTTCCTCCCCCTCACTTGTCGAGATGTCCCGAAACGTCGTTGTGTGCATCTCGATCCACTTGTTAGCGGCACGTAACGAGTAGCGCCAGTTCAGACGATCGAGTTCTTTCACAAAATCGAGTGTGCTGATGGTGAAACGGCCCGCAGCATCGCGTTTAACCGCCTGCCTGAAGGCAATCATAATTTCGTAGTCGCGGGGCATGTCGGTGCCCTCCAAAGAATTACTGTATATATATACAGTAATTGCAAATCATTAGTATGAGCAAGTGTATTGAGTCCGAATGTTGAGAACTCATTGGCAGTAAAGCAGATTTAGTTTTCCGGCTTCGCTTTCATATGTGGACAGATGTGACCAGGCTTTGTGAGCAACGCTGGGTTGCCTGATTTATGGAAAGGAATGTTATGAAGAGTTTTTTAGGTGGGATTTTTATCGTTGCAAGTCTGATGACTCTGGCGGGTTGCCAGGAACCCGGCCCTGCGGTTGGACCTGATGGTCGCCCTCACGCACCAAGCCAGCAGTCTGTTCCCGGTGGTCCACAGGGCCAGGGCCCGGTCGGTCAACCGCAATCCTGAAAATGTCCCGGCCACTGCGCCGGGTCACTGGTTTATCTCCTTCTAAATATCCTCCTGGTTATTGGCATGAGCATTCATCAATGCATCATGTTACTCACTGCAATCCAGTGATTTACCTTCGTTCAAATTTAATCAGTTAACTGAAAAGACCTTTTATTAAATTACTCTTGCCCCCAGGGCGTTGAGTATTTTGATGAGAATCATTTTTAACACCAGGAGAAATGATGGCACGCCGTAAAGCAATAACGCTTGCTCTGGCCGCTTTATTTTTGAGTTCAGCCGCTTTAGCAAAATCACCGGATACTTCGCATGACTTATTTAATCCCAGCCTTTATCTTGGATATGAACATGCAAAAATAAAAGACTATGGCAATTTACATGGCCCCAATTTTAGTTTCCATCTGGAGACCGATTATCCGGTTGGCTTAATGGGGTCACTGACTGCGATGAAAAATGACTGGGATCGTCATGACAGAAATGGGAAACCTGACCAGTTCGGCCATACCCCTCCACCTAAAAGCAATGCCGAATATTATTCAGCAATGATTGGACCCACCACTAAGCTGAATAAGGTCGTCAGTCTATACGCTCTCGCGGGTGTCTCACACACCAGGGTTAAACTCGTTAAGGACGGGGCGATTAAGTCATCAGCGTCATCAAATCAGTTTGCCTGGGGAGCCGGTATTCTGGCCCATCTTACTGACAATCTGGCACTGAAAGTTGGCTACGAGGGATCAAAGGCTTCCTTTAATGGCAAAGATCATCCCCTGAGTGGTTTAGTCGCAAACCTGGGCTATCGCTTCTGATTAATCTTCTTACCGGCCCATCTCAGATGGGCTTCTTATAAGTGCTACTAACCGGACAAAAACGCATTCAGAATAACAAGTCGTGTTTTTATCTCAGAACAGGCCTTAATTCAATCTCAAAAATTAATCACCTCTTATGACACTGATAATCAGTGAAAAAAATCAACATGGAACACTTCAACACGACGAAACAAACATCTTTAGATTGAAATATAAATTTCAAAACAAATTTAACAATACTTTTATTTTAAATGATCATTGAAATTAAAAAGAGCATTTAAATTATTGATGAGCCGCCTGGGGTTAAGGTTTTTCAGCAATTAAATTATCCATCACCTCTCATTTTTTGATGGTCTGTTCGTTATTTATCATTAAGGTGAATCTTGTAAGCGTGAGGAAGAAACATGAAAGGACTGATACTGGGATGGGTATTCGCGGCAACATTCTATACATGTCTGGATGTCACTATTAAAATTCATACGCTTTATGAAGACGATAGCAATTACATTATTTATGCAGGACTTCTGGTGAACGCGCTGATTAATTATTGCGCACTAGGGGTGTTGAGACGAAAGAATCCCTGGCATGGGTTGGGAGGATGACGGACAGGGAAAAATTCATTTTAAATATACATCATAACTTTTCACAGGAGTAAGCCATTGGCGTACACAGGTGATGCTATCAATGAATATATAGAATTTATCGCTACTCACGCTGCCAACTCTCTTTCGGCTGAGTAAGCGCTTGGTGATGCCTTGGTTTTACCTTACAAGACGTAAAGGGAAACAGAGGGGCTTACCGTGTATCCTCATCAGAACCAGGTCTGAAACCGGGTGGTGAAGGCCATTTTACTACTTTCCCAGGCTCAGGATGAGTGCGATAAATGTCCACCAGGTGCGCCTTCCAGTTCTTCAGAAGGACTTCTTCGTCACCACTCAGGCTGCTGACTTCTTTGATTACTGACAGCCTGAAAATTTCACTTTCTGCCTTTTGGAGGCGCACTTCCTTTTCGTTCTCGTCAAAAGCATTATGTTCTTCAGCAGAAACGGCAGGTGCATCAACCCAGCACGGCATGCCTTTACTATCAGCTCCACGCACTTTTCCTTTAGGGGGCTGACCACAGAAATCTCCCCATAGCTCATCTGGAACCTCGACAACATCGTCACCCCACAGATGATTTTCGATATATGCACTCTTATCCTCGAGGAGATAAAAAGCATTTTTACTTGCACTGAATCCATAAGTCATCGTCATTAGTTAAACCCGAATGCCACCCAGTAAAAAGAAGTTTCCCCTCTACCTGCATCAATATGAAATCGGTAATTATCAACCTCCGTCACTAAGGTATTATTCCGGCTCATGCCTGACTTACCGGACTGCGTGATAAGGACACTTAGGCAGTCTTTTGCAAAAGCAACCGGAAATTCGACGCAATTATTATCAGCCTTTTTTAACTGTCCACCCTGGATAAGAATTTTACTCTTCGGGTCTTTCCACCACCATTTCCCTTTTTTAATTCCAGACTTAGATTGTTTGTTACTGAGCCATTGATACAGGCTTCCTTCCCATTTACCACCTGCAATATCACCCTCAAGGCTTAGTTCAGCCTCTCCAATTTTGAGGGCATGAGCCAGACCCAGGACGCCATTCACAGTGACATCGCCACTGATTGCTCCTCCTTTGAGAGGGAGAAACGTCTGGTCTGCCTGAGCTTTGCTGTAACCGTCTGCAGGGTCGCGGAGTATCCAGCTGTCCAGCGCGGCGCACCACTCTACTGCAACCAGCCGGTTAGTGTTGATGATCCCTTCTCCAAGTTGTTCGCCAAGAGTGGTCAGAATGTTTTTTACCGCATGGCCTTTCACCTCGAGAGTGCAGTGACCGGTATTAGTACTTTTGGTACGAAAATACAGGCGGAGACCATCATTAAGACTAATAACAGGAGGATGATAGGACACACGATAATTGTTCTGTGAGCCATTATCTGTCGCGGTATTAAGCCCACCCTGCTGCACTGCAGCCATCAGGCCCTCACGGGGAATAATCGGTGCTGCAGGATGCATGACAATGTCTTTTGCGGTGACAGCCACGGCATCAGATTTAACAGTTATGACCCATGCCGGACAGTGGCCTGAATCAGCATCCTGTATTTGCTCTGAACCTGACGGAGCTGAGACACCGGACTTAAGACCGACGACACCTCGTCCTGCCCGCACCGTATGCTGCTCCTTTCCGCTGTTTTCAGGGCCGCTAAATCCGGCAGCAGGATTGGACGCATTGTAATAAGGCAACACGATTCCATCAGTGTCTTTGTCTTCGTATGCAACCTGCACGAGATAGCAGATGCTGTGCCCCGGAATCTCAGGCCTGGGCACTGGAAAGGATTTCGTCTGTATATACCCCTGTTTGACGATATCCCTTGAATCGGCATCAATTGAGGAAAAGCGAGTCCGGTCAGCCTTATCGAGCTGATAAATCTGGCCTTCAGAGACGTGTATGGTAAAGGGGGCGACCACATCTATACTGCATTCGAGACCATACAAACAGGTTCTGCTACCCAGCAGGACTTCACTCAGACGAGCCAGTCCCTCCATAGCAAACTTATTCGTCAGCAACAGGTCCGTCTCCAGAGGAATTTGCCCCGGATAAACAATTTTGCGATCCATGAATACTCCGAAGAGGTGAAAATCAGAAAATGAAAATATGCGTGTAACGAACAGAACTACTGCAGCCTTAGCCAGATGATCGTGCCTTCAGGCTTTACTGAGGTAATAGCTTCCTGCACGCCGTAAGACCTCAGGCCACGATCGACCTCGTCGGCACACAGATAAGCGCCCCATGCTTTCGAGCTGTAACCCGATGGTGAGCAGTGGTAGCCTGCAATGGAGGAGTGGATCTCCAGTGCCGGCATGGTGACCTGAATGAACGCCTGATAAGGAAGCATGACTGACCCATACCTTCCTGCTTGGCCATAACCGTTGGCGGGCATGTTATACCCACCCGTATCAAGCGGCCGCTGCGGTTCAAAAACATCGGGCACCTGTCCCGTCAGATCGGTGAGTACATCAGTGACAGCCTGACGGGTACCGCATTCCCGGAACAGGCGTGTATGAACCCGTCGGCGGTATAGATCATCTTTTTCACCCGTCCAGCGCCTCATCTGATGACCAAAAAAATCATAAGCGATGAGATCAAGCCAGCCATTGCTGGCGGTCAGCAGGCGCGTTTGTTTCCGGGCATACCCATACAGTGCATAACACCATGAGAGTCCTGCCGCGCACTGTTCAAGAGCTGCGTTGAGGAAAGGGCTGTCTTCGCTAAACCAGCCGGGCGGGATGAGTTTTCTCAGCCTGCCGTGCATATCTTCACTGTCGCCTGTTGCCATTTATTCCACCTGCAGATCGCCCAGTTTTATCAGTTCAACCTGACGTGCGTTGATATCTGCCAGACCGCCATCGACCTGAAGAAGGGTGACATTGGTAATCAGTGTGCTCGCTGCATAGGTCACCCTGATGAGCTGGGTATAGGAGACTGACTGGCCGATTCTGAGTGAAGCGAAGTAATGCCGCAGAGCGCCATCAATCACGACGAGCACCCCCTGCCTTTCCGCTTCGTCAGCAATCTCGATGGTTGTACTCACCCTGATGCGTTTGATGACGGGAGGAAAAACGCCAAAAACAACCGTAAACGCCCGGTAGTTCTCAATGGCGAGCATGACCTGTTCATTAAACTGCCTCGATGGCGACTCGCTGCCGTTATCTACGACGGCAAAGAAATATCCCGGTTTAGCGGTACCGTCCAGCGTCTGGTTTTCTGTCAGTGTCCAGGACAGGCAACCCGGCACCGTGCTGAGGGCATATTCGATGGCAGCTTTTGTGCCCCGCGCCAGAGACGCAATCCACCTAATGAACCGTGCGCGAAAGGCCGGATCACTTTCAGCATCCTGCCCCGATGTCATAGGCGACGTGTTGGTCACGGTGTCCACAAAGGGGATAGTCCCGGAAATGACGGTGATCATTCCCGCCAGTGCGTTACCTGCTACACCGGCTCGCATTGCCTCAACCGGCACCAGCAAAGAACTGACGCCATCATCCATGACATAGCTGTTTGTCTCTGTACTGAAAGCCGCATTCCCTCGCTCTGCCACCACGGCGTAGAGCTGAGAACCATCATTCGTTTTTACTTCGCTACCAACGGGAATCACTGCCCGAGTTGAGGCCGTGAACCGGCTAAAAACAACCTGCCCCGCAGCCCGGGTCGCGCCATGCCGAACGAAACCGAAGTCGGCCATCCAGCTGTCGAGGTCTTCACCTGAGCAGGTGGACGCGCGCGTGGTGACCAGCAGTTTCACAATGAGTTGCTGCAGCCACATGACCACACCCGCATTGGACTCAGCGAGCGATCGCAGGATGCTGCCGATTGATACATCCACCAGGCCGCGGGCACGCGACTGCAGCGCAATCACCTGGTCACCGACCAGGTCACGGAAGGATTTAATATTCATCAGGAAGGTGATTTATCGGGTGAGATCAAACAAAAGTGACTGCGCGGTGCCGCTGACAGAATCGTGATAGCGAATCTGAACACTGACGCCCTGCTCAACCAGCGTAAGAGACACGACCGGAGGCGGTACCGGGGCGACACACGCCTCCAGTAACATCTGTCCGGAAATAAGCGTCTTGAGTTCGGCCGGATTCAGTCCCGCACCGACTTTGCTCCCCAGTCCTGCGCCATAATCAGGATGAAAGAGGTAGTCACCGGGGTTGGTCATCAGGCGACGCAAAATGCGCTGCTTGCCCCTTTCCGGACCAGACGCCTGTCCCAGGTCACCCGTAGGTGAGCTTTTCAGGTCACCGCCGACGTAGTGCCAGATGTCATACATAACGGGACTGCCGTAAGAGTGTATCCGGTGCTTCTGACAGAGCACCGCTACCATGGCCAATGTGACGATGCCCGTCATAGACGATACGGATCTTAGCAATAGCACCGTATTGGCCATTCCAGTCAAAAATGTTCTTTTTGACCTTAAGGTTTTGGTCCATCAGCACATCCCCTCCGGTGAAGTGATGCAATGGGGCGTCAAAGATAAGCTTTTCCGGGGCGCTCAGGATCACTTCCCCGCTGTTCAGGAATTTCAGCAACCCGCCTTTCTTATGGACAAGCCAGAACTCACCGGATGGAGGGCCCGGACAACGGTCTTCATCATTATAAAACTGCCCGGTAACCATACCCGCGCCTGGCAGGCCTCCATCAAAATCCACTTCTGCCACCGCGCCTATCATCGGCCCGGCGGCAAATCCCCAGCCGTTGCCTACCCAGGGCGAACTCAGCGGTATCCACCCCGTTTCTTCGCCGGTGGGCTGCAGCTGGACTTTCACGGCATAACTCGCCGGGTCATAACTGGTAATGATCCCCTGCCGGGTCTGACTGGTTCCGGCAGCCGACTGCTGCGCCGTGGCAGCCATCACCTGCAACAGCGCTCTCACGACATGACCTCTAACGCCGGACTGTGATTACGTCCGGAAAGTGTCATAGTGAAGCCGGCATCGCAACTGACAGTCCGGCGCACCCGGTCGCAGTGGTAATGCTGATCGAACGGGCTGTTAGTCCCCTCGATTCGAACCCGTGTGTGGGGAGTAAGAACCGTATCGCCGGCTACCGACCCGGTGAACTTCATCTCATGCTGGATAATCTGCTGATAAAGACTTCGCGCCAGCACCATAGCTGTTTCAGGTGTCAGTCCGTTACGGACAACCCGCCAGACTTTATTTTTTGTGACGGCCCCTCCGGGTGAAGGGTGATGCGACTTTTGCGGATAGGTGACCATAAATTGCCTGTTTTTGCGTTTAGCATTCCAGCTAAGCACCTCCACTATGACGCCACCGGAGATCGTCAGCGCGCGCGAGAAGGTCAGGTCGTCAGACATATTGCAGCGTGGATATGCCAGTGTTCCGGGTGGCTGCCAGCGGATAACATAATCCTCACCACTCTGCGCCTGTTCAGCCGGACCGAAATAAAGGTCCTCATCTTCAACGCGGACAATGAAGTTTTCGAATCCGGCCAGTGACGTCAGGATGTCCCATTCGGTCTGTTCTCCGGTCAGGTGCGCCGTATCGATCTGATAAAACTCCCCGTACCGGTGCCGGGTTGGCGTCACTGTGGGTATCAGCCCCCGACGTGTCGCAATCTGCGTGGCAATCTCCGAACAGGTCATGCTACGGAAGCTTTCTCCGGTCACTTTGGCATCAATGAGCCGAGCTGTCAGGTCTCGCCCTTCCGCCGTGATTTCGAAGCGTCCGGGGGTGTAATGCCACTGATCAATCTCACCCGTAATCAGTTTCCGCTCCTGGGTGCCCGATGCTTCATCCACGCACACGGTCAGCTCCGTCCGGATGACTTTTTGCTTTGCCCACCAGCTCAGCAGCGACATCTCTGCCGGTAAAGCTGAAATGGCCAGCGTCAGGTCAAAAACGGATGCACCCCGGTAAGCCGTGTCCTCCACACTGAAGGACACGAAAGGAACCCGATGGCCATTCAGGACGCAGCGGCCGGAAATCTGGCGAACCGCTGGCGGGCTTGAGAGAGAGAGGTTGGTCATGGCTTATCTGCAGGTTTAAGAGGAACTGTGAGTGTCTGAATACCAGTGAGCTGAGGGTCATCCAGTCCGTTAACGGCTGCAATGTCTGGCCAGAGCGTGGCATCGCCGTATTCTTCTGCTGCAACCTGATACAGATTGCCACCCGAGAGCGTGATAGTTTTTATTCCATCCGCGGTCTGCCCGGCATTCACGTTTTTATCGAGCCGGCCGAGCACATCCTGCAACTGGTACAGCGCCGGAATACGCGTGGCGTGGTCCAGCTGTGCCTGCAGGTTCCTAACCGTTCGATCAATCGGGTTTCCCGGTATGAGCCCACCCAGTGAGGTGATCTCGCCTGCAGCGGCCTCCAGCAAAGCCAGTTCATGCTGAATAATATTGCGTGCAGCAATGAGTGGCCGGATGACGGTCTGAATCTGATCGACCGTGGCGTGAGCGAAATCTGAGACCTGTTTCACCGCGTCGTGAAGTGTTTTCACCGCATCCGCCACGGCTTCCACATCAATGACGCTGGCCAGCCCCAGCGCACGACCAATATCGCTGTCGATCAGTCGCTGCAGCGCACCTGATAACGCATCTGTTTTCTGCGGTGAACCATCATTGCTGACGATTGCCACTTCAAGGCTATAGGGGCGGCGCCAGACAAATTCATAGACGGAGTTAAAAGCTGTAATGACCACGGTGAACCGGTAAGTGTCCAGCAGCAACACCAGCGGCCTCCCCTCATCACGCATACGCTCAAGGGCACTGACGCGTTCACCTGCATGAGCACCTGTAATCACACCGGACCAGCTCAGCGGATCATATTCCGTTCCCAGGACATCGAGGACGCGCTGACCGCCGATCATCTGGTGCTGCACCGTTTTCTGTCTGCCGGTAATCGCCACACGCTCGGGGACTTCGAATTCCATGAACTCAAACTCACCCAGCATCAGTCGGGTGACGGTCGGATCGATACCTTGTGCAAAGTGCATCAAAGAATTAAGAAATGACATGTGGCTTTTTACCTGTGTCCGCCCCATACGGCAGCAAGCTAGCGTTATCCAGGCTACGCTGGGAAATACCTGTTCAATGTGGGATAACGTGATGAAGTTTGAAAATCAGGATGCATTCAAGATGACGGTTGCCTACCTTGAGCATAAAGAGAACCTCGCAGCGGCAACGGCCTATTTCAAAAATTTTCTTGAGACATACGAAAAGTTCGACCGTTGGCTCTCCTCACCGGAGCCGATAAAAACCATGGATGAGGAAAAGAGAGCTGCCAAAGCCAGCCCGGACTCGTTGCTTTGATAATGCCGAGAATAACATTTGGGATAAGTTTGCAATGTTCTGAGGCCAGGTTAAGCTGAAGTTGTCCTTTCCTCTTCAGGGACATCCGTCAAACTTTTGGCAATACCCCCACCCCTTTTCATTGCCGCCCGGCTACCGCGCAGGTTCCGGGCCTTTATTTAACGATGGTTGTTTTCAGCTAAACGTTGTCAATTTCAACCTTACCGCTTCGCATGCAATCCTCACCATACCAACTAGTCTAATACAGTCTCTTACTGCCCTGTGATGAGATAAGCTGTGTTTGGAAATGTTGGGCACAGGATTGTGCCAGCCCGGTTGCCACCACTCCCGGGCTTTATTTTTTTCTGACTTCTCCTTTTGCTCTGCCTCGCCAGAGCACGCTCCACTTAACCCAAATTTCGCCATATTCTTTGATCTGATTCAAATAATTAGCCTGCTTTTCATGTGGAAAAGCCGTTATGCCTGGCTAAAATTTTTTTCGTTAGTGGCTGGCCCTTAAATCTTATGGAACCCTGAAATGAGGTCTGACTATGAATGAAGCAAAGCGTAGAGGTGGTGCAGGTAATTTCGCCAACGATCCGGAACGAGCAAGAGAAGCTGGCAAACGCGGAGGCCGTGTCAGTGGAGGTAATTTCAGAAACAATCCTGAACGTGCCGTAGAAGCAGGAAGAAAAGGAGGCAGCGTCAGCCGCCGCCCGTCTAATCCGTCTGCCTGATTCGATAAGGGATCGTTTGCCAGGGACTGGCACTAAAACTTGTGCGAAGCTTAATTTGGAACTCTCCCCGGGCATAAAAGTGATTTCTGTATTTAATATGGTTTCCAACTGATTTAAGTACCTGCATTCGTTCACCGATATTTATCTCTGCGGCTTACTGAAATCTTATTTGCTGAGCTGACCCGGATGAAGCATCAACATGGAAGGATCGAAGCCACTGGCTCCGGACGGCGCGCGCGTGGCCTCCCTGACCTGATGACGAGTGACGACTTCCCCAACGGCTTTACCGTCAAGATGAAGAACGCTGTGTACCTGAACCAGATGGTTGTTGCGATCAGGTATGGGTGGAGCTTCGTGCTGACGGTATATTCCGCGCATGCCGGATGCGAAATCGGGCGCACCGGTGCTTCGGCCCTGCGATGCCATAACTGCTGCGTAACCGGAAAGTGCGGCTGGCACCTTCGGCCCCCCTGTCAGCGCATTGATATCTGCCAGCAGAGACAACGCCTGCCGTTTAACACCCAACTCGGATGATGTCAGGATATTCACGCCGGGCAGCTTGTTCAGCAGCCCGACAATGTAATCAAACAGGCGGCTGAATCCTGACGTCAGTTTTCCACCAAACCGGTCAGATGCGGATTCGATCCCCTCCCACCAGGAGATGAAGTGATGCCCCATACCCCTGACCACTTCCCAGGTATTGAAGGCTATCGTCTTCATCTCAGACCACATGCCCTTCAGTGCAGAACTAATCTGTTTCCAGTTACGGTAAATCAACCATCCCGCTGCCGCGATACCGGCAATGGCCAGTGTCACCGGGCCGCCCAGCATGGCCGCTACCGAAGTGATAACGCCCAGACTGCCCACCAGCCGGGCTGCGGCGAGTGTGGCGCCGAACAACAGGATGCCCCCGGTTAACAGCGTTAACCCGGCAAGCGCGGTGGCAGAGTAGGCTGCGATTTTCACTGCCCACGGGTTGTCTTCTGCGAACTGACTAACCCTGGCCATGAAATGTGCCAGTCCGAGCGTGACGCGTGTCAGCGTGGGCAAAAGCTGCAGCCCAAGCAGCGCTTTCACGTTCGTCCAGGCAGATTGCAGAGCCAGTGCAGCCCCATCCGGTGAGTTGAGATACATGTCGTAAGCATTGCTGTAATTCATCGCATTGTGAAAGACAGCCGCATCCTTACGTAATTTGGTGGCGTTAATAACATGCTGGGCATAAAACTGACCGGCATTACGGTTGAGGTATTCCCCCAGCATGTTGCCCACCTGCTCATCGGTGAGCTGACTTCCATAACGCTGACGAACACGGTCGGCCATCGCAGTAGCCAGCTGGTCAGGATGGGAGAACAGACGGGCAAACTCTGGCTTCAGTCCCCCACTGATGACGGATTCACTCCCCAGATTCTGACGGTAAATGTCGCGTTCGGCCGGAGATAGCTTTGACATTGCTTCGCGCATCATTTTCAGACGCATGGGGCTGACTACTTCGTCCAGCATGCCAATTTCAGTCAGGAACCCTTTCGCTTTGCGGTCCATATGGCCACCAATCAGCGAACTGAATCCTGTCATCATGGCGGTACCGGATTTATTGCCCCCCTTATCCATGCTCATCAGTCCGGCAAAAGCACCATAGAGATAGTCAGGCGCAAGCATCATGTAGGAAATTTTGCCGGTCTGTGATGCCGCGAGATAGTCTTTGGGGCTGACGCGACCGCGGGATGCCAGTTGCACCTGAGACATCATGGCCAGTTCTTTTTCGAACATAGCGGTATTGACCTGCTCCCCGTTGATTAATACACCGCGATGTTAGTAATGTCTTCA
>NZ_JACVUP010000030.1 GCF_016625195.1 Erwinia sp. S63 | reverse complement strand
CGAGAGTAGGGAACTGCCAGGCATCAAATAAGTGAAGAAACCCTGAACGCAAGTTCAGGGTTTTTTTACGTGTGCAGATCGGCGAAAACCCCGCTAAAAGCCACGAAAACATCCCACCCGTGACTGACTGATCGGGTAAACTACGGCCAGATAAATCAGTCAAGGCCGTGAAATGTCCAGCCCCCACACTTCTATAAAAGCTTTCAACACACTGGGTCTCGAAGTCAGTGCAAAAACGCTGTATATCGCAGACACATCTGAAGCCATTGTGAGCGCATGGCAAGCGACTCAACAGGCGAATCAACCTTTCATCGTATTGGGTGAGGGAAGCAATGTGCTTTTCCTGGAAGACTTTGATGGTGGTGTGATCATTAACGCCATTAAGGGTATCGCACTTGAGGAAGAGGCTGAAGCATGGCATTTGCATATTGGCGCTGGTGAGAACTGGCACCAGTTGGTTGAGCATACTTTAAAAAAAGGTATTACCGGCCTGGAAAACCTGGCGTTAATTCCCGGCACGGCCGGTTCAGCACCTATCCAGAACATTGGCGCTTATGGTGTTGAATTTAAGGATATTTGCCAATACGTTGATGTGCTGCACCTACCCACACAAAAAATCAGCCGCCTGAATCGCGAAGCGTGTCAGTTTGGGTATCGTGACAGTATTTTTAAACACGAGATGAAGGATAATCACGTCATTATTGCTGTTGGGCTCCGTCTGGCTAAGCAATGGAAGCCGGTGCTGAGTTACGGCGATTTAGCGAAACTGAATCCAGCCACCGTATGCGCATGGGATGTGTTCAATGCAGTTTGCCAAATGCGTCAGAGTAAACTGCCCGATCCGCGGGTAACGGGCAATGTAGGTAGCTTCTTCAAAAACCCTCTTATCACGCGTGATTTGGCCAATGAGCTGTTAGAGGCATGGCCGGGGATGCCACATTACCCGCAGGCAAATGGTGACGTCAAATTAGCGGCAGGCTGGTTGATCGACCAATGTCATCTCAAGGGATACCAGATTGGCGGCGCTGCGGTACACCGCCAACAGGCGCTGGTATTGATCAATGAAAACCAGGCAACGCCAAAGGATATCGTTGCTTTAGCGCACGAGGTGCGGAACCACGTGGGTGAAAAATTCAATGTTTGGCTCGAGCCAGAGGTACGCTTCATTGGTGCTCAAGGCGAACGTAACGCCGTTGAGGTCATTTCATGAAAGATAATAGTGTTCCGCTGAAATTGGTCGCGCTGCTGGCTGATGGAGAATTCCATTCAGGCGAGCAGTTGGGTGAAGCATTGGGTATGAGCCGTGCAGCCATCAATAAGCATATCCAAACCCTGAAGAGCTGGGGTCTGGATGTGTATACCGTCACAGGAAAAGGATATAGCTTGCCTGCCCCCATTCAATTGCTGAATGAAGCCGATATTCTTTCGCATCTGCATCAACCAGATTTAGATGTCATCCCTGTGATTGATTCTACCAATCAGTATCTGCTGGATAGGATGGATCAGTTGCCTTCTGGTCATGCCTGTATTGCCGAGTATCAGCAAGCGGGCCGTGGCCGCCGTGGCAGAAAATGGTTCTCTCCTTTTGGTTCTAATCTCTATCTTTCGATGTACTGGCGACTTGAGCAAGGACCCGCTGCAGCAATGGGGTTAAGCCTGGTGATTGGTATCGTAATGGCCGAGGTTATCCAGTCATTGGGCGCACCTGATGTGCGTGTCAAATGGCCCAATGATCTCTATTTAAACGATCGCAAATTGGCCGGTATCCTGGTCGAACTAACAGGAAAAACAGGTGATGCGGCGCAGATTGTGATGGGCGCAGGGGTTAACCTGGTGATGCGCTCAGAAGGAGCATCCGAGATTAATCAGGGGTGGATTAATTTGCAGGAAGCCGGTGTTGAAATCGATCGCAATGAGTTGGCTGCAAAAATCATCAATAGCCTGCGCGAAGCACTGCCGATTTTCGAACGAGATGGATTGGCACCGTTTGTAGAGCGTTGGGATGCTCTGGACAATTTTATCAATCGCCCGGTTAAATTGCTGATTGGTGACAGAGAAGTTCATGGTATAGCACGTGGTATCGATAAGCAGGGCGGTTTATTACTCGAACAAGAAGGCGAAGTAAAGTCCTGGGTGGGTGGTGAGATTTCGTTACGTCCTGGCAATTAATGTGAATTGACCTGAGAAATTAAACGCCCTGGTGAACCAGGGCGTTTAATTATAAAAAATTATTTTCTCAGTCGCACACTTTGCACGGCATGATCTGCAGACTTAGTCATTATCAGACTGGCGCGTTCCCGGGTTGGGAGGATGTTTTCGTTAAGATTCAGCCAGTTAATTTCTTTCCATAATCCGCGAGCAATATTTTCCGCCTCTTCTTTAGGCAATTGAGAATAATGGTGGAAATAAGAGTCGGGATCGCTGAAGGCACCTTCACGGAATTTTAGGAAACGATTAACGTACCAGCGTTCTAATAATGTTTCAGGTGCATCGACATAAATTGAGAAGTCGACAAAATCAGAAACAAATACATGATGCGGATCGTGGGGATAATCCATCCCACTTTGCAGCACGTTTAAGCCTTCCAGAATCAGAATATCAGGCTGTTGTACCACCTTATCGCCATCCGGGATCACATCATAAATCAGGTGTGAATAAACCGGCGCCGTGACCTGGCTAGCGCCCGATTTCAAATCGGATACGAAGTTCACCAGACGATGCATATCGTAAGATTGCGGGAAGCCTTTCTTTTTCATCAGCCCCCGTTCTTTTAACACTGCATTGGGGTGTAAAAAGCCGTCAGTAGTGATCAACTCAACTTTACGATGTTCTGGCCAACGGCTGAGCAGCGCCTGCAGCACGCGCGCGGTTGTGCTTTTACCTACAGCAACACTGCCGGCAATACTGATGATGTAAGGGATCTTTTGCCCATTCGTGCCCAGGAACTGCTCCAGCACGGCCTGACGACGCAGGTTCGAACTGATATAAAAATTAAGCAGGCGAGAGAGCGGCAAGTAGATCTCAGCGACTTCTTCTAAGGAGAGATCTTCATTAATACCGCGCAATCGTTCAATTTCGCCTTCAGCGAGCGTCATTGGCACTGAGTCGCGCAGGGCGGCCCATTGCTGACGATCAAACTGCAAATAGGGCGTAGTGAGTGGTGTCGTTTTTTTACTCATAAGTATGCATCTGACCGCAAATCCCGGCTCATCAACACCTTGTAGCGTCTGGCATACAATGATGCGTCGAGCTCAGTTGCACGTCATAGGGGGTAATTAACGAGAACAATGGGCTGGAGGGTAACACCAGTGTCACTTTAAAAAGAAGCAAATTGATAAACCTGAGCACGCTTTCGTAAGCGTGCACGCATTTTTAATATTGCTTAGTCGCTTGTTACAACCGTTTTTGCTGCAGTGCTGCATTAAGTCTTTTCAGATTATCCCTCGCCAACACCTTTTAGCCGTCGTCAAACAGCCGATAACGTTTTTCTCTTTACACTTCGACAGTGTCATCAGTATACGAACAATCCCATCCTTCAACGCATTAGTCGAAAAAATGCGCAATTGAACCAGGCTCAATAAAAAAATTACGCCTTTTTAAATGAAAAATGGCGGAGCGCTTTCGGAGTGCGCGTATCAAACCAGGATAAGTTGTTGTGAATGACCTAGCTCACTGGCGCAAAAACACACTGGGTTTGGGCGAAAATACTGCAAATGATGAGCGGTTTGCGATGTTTTGCACAAATAGTAGGCGATAGAACAATTTTGCTAATTTTTTTGTTGCATCCTGGGCTCGGTCTTCCTAGAATGCGCTCCACTTGATGCCGGCTTAGCTCAGTTGGTAGAGCAACTGACTTGTAATCAGTAGGTCACCAGTTCGATTCCGGTAGCCGGCACCAATCAAGTAGGTGGGATTCCCGAGCGGCCAAAGGGAGCAGACTGTAAATCTGCCGTCACAGACTTCGAAGGTTCGAATCCTTCTCCCACCACCATCTCAACCACTTGGTTGAGCGTCAGATAAAATCATTATCTGGCGGGTGAGTTCATCTCTCTCACCTTCGAATTCAGATTGCAGAGTTTCGCAATCAAAGTCGGCCAGAAACTCTGGCAGGCTCGAATAATAGAAGGTCTTCTTTTATTATTCATAAGCTACAGAAAGAACAGG
Source organism: Erwinia sp. S63 (assembly GCF_016625195.1). Lineage (GTDB taxonomy): Bacteria > Pseudomonadota > Gammaproteobacteria > Enterobacterales > Enterobacteriaceae > Pantoea. The sequence continues at coordinate 27,218 of NZ_JACVUP010000030.1, read as the reverse complement.
TAGCCGAGTTCCAGGATGCGGGCATCGTATAATGGCTATTACCTCAGCCTTCCAAGCTGATGATGCGGGTTCGATTCCCGCTGCCCGCTCCAGATGTGCTGATATGGCTCAGTTGGTAGAGCGCACCCTTGGTAAGGGTGAGGTCCCCAGTTCGACTCTGGGTATCAGCACCACTTCCTTTATCTCTCTCCTGATTCTCTCTCTGTAAACCAAACAGTCAGGCATTGCCTGGTTGATATGACGATATCTTCGATATATCCGTGTCTTAGAGGGACTAGCGATGGCTAAAGAGCAATTTCAGCGTAACAAACTGCACGTAAACGTCGGCACCATCGGTCACGTTGACCATGGTAAAACCACTCTGACTGCAGCGATCACCACCGTTCTGGCTAAAACCTACGGCGGTAAAGCAAGCAAATTCGATGAGATCGATAAGGCGCCAGAAGAGAAAGCACGTGGTATCACCATCAACACTTCTCACGTTGAATATGAAACCCCGACTCGCCACTATGCGCACGTTGACTGCCCAGGCCACGCCGACTATGTGAAAAACATGATCACCGGTGCTGCGCAGATGGACGGCGCGATCCTGGTTGTTGCTGCGACTGATGGCCCAATGCCACAGACCCGTGAGCACATCCTGCTGGGTCGTCAGGTTGGCGTTCCTTACATCATCGTGTTCCTGAACAAGTGCGACATGGTTGATGACGAAGAGCTGCTGGAACTGGTAGAGATGGAAGTTCGCGATCTGCTGTCAGCATACGACTTCCCGGGCGACGATACTCCAATCATCCGCGGTTCTGCTCTGAAAGCGCTGGAAGGCGAAGCTGAGTGGGAAGAGAAGATCATTGAGCTGGCTGGCCACCTGGATACCTATATCCCAGAGCCAGTACGTGCAATTGACATGCCGTTCCTGCTGCCAATCGAAGACGTATTCTCAATCTCTGGCCGTGGTACTGTTGTTACCGGTCGTGTTGAGCGCGGTATCGTGAAAGTAGGCGACGAAGTTGAAGTTGTTGGTCTGAAAGACACCGTTAAGTCTACCTGTACCGGCGTTGAAATGTTCCGCAAACTGCTGGACCAGGGTCAGGCAGGCGAGAACTGTGGTGTTCTGCTGCGTGGTATCAAGCGTGAAGATATCGAGCGTGGTCAGGTTCTGGCTAAGCCGGGCACCATCAAGCCGCATACCCAGTTCACTTCAGAAGTTTACGTACTGTCTAAAGATGAAGGCGGCCGTCATACTCCGTTCTTCAAAGGCTACCGTCCACAGTTCTACTTCCGTACTACTGACGTGACCGGTGACGTTCAACTGCCAGAAGGCGTTGAGATGGTAATGCCAGGCGATAACGTAAAAATGACCGTTACCTTGATCAAGCCAATCGCTATGGATCAGGGTCTGCGTTTCGCAATCCGTGAAGGCGGCCGTACTGTTGGTGCGGGTGTTGTTGCTGAAATTATCGCTTAATTGCGATAACATTTGACGCAATGCATATGGAAAGGGCATCATTTGATGCCCTTTTTGCACGCTGTTACATAGAACCTGGCTCATCAGTGATTTTCGATCATAATCATTGCTGAGACAGGCTCTGGTTTACGGCGTCGGATACCGAGTTATGCCCAAAAGCTCATTCGGTTTGGATGCCTCGCTCTGCGGGGCAGAATTGTTTCTGAATTATTGTGGCAGGTTGGTTTATGAGTGCGAATACCGAAGCTCAAGGGAGCGGGCGCGGCCTGGAAGCGATAAAGTGGATCGTTGTGATCGCGTTGCTGTTGGTAGCAATCGTTGGCAACTATATTTATCGCGACATCACGCTGCCTTTGCGCGCGCTGGCTGTAGTGGTGTTGATCGCTGCGGCGGGCGGCATTGCGTTGCTGACTATTAAAGGCAAAGCGACCGTGGCTTTTGCTCGTGAAGCAAGAACTGAAATGCGTAAGGTCATTTGGCCGACTCGCCAGGAAACATTGCACACCACGTTAATCGTTGCCGCGGTCACTGCCGTGATGTCACTGATTTTGTGGGGGCTGGATGGAATTCTGGTCCGTCTGGTATCGTTTATCACTGGCCTGAGGTTCTGAGATGTCTGAAGCTCCAAAAAAACGCTGGTACGTCGTTCAGGCGTTCTCCGGTTTTGAAGCCCGCGTAGCGAAGTCGCTGCAAGAGCATATCAAACTGCACAACATGGAAGAACTGTTTGGTGAAGTCATGGTGCCGACTGAAGAAGTCGTTGAAATCCGTGGTGGCCAGCGTCGCAAAAGCGAACGTAAATTCTTCCCTGGCTATGTATTGGTTCAGATGGTGATGAATGACGCCAGCTGGCACTTAGTACGTAGTGTACCGCGTGTAATGGGCTTCATTGGTGGTACCTCTGACCGTCCTGCGCCGATTAGCGATAAAGAAGTTGATGCGATTATGAACCGCCTGCAGCAGGTGGGTGATAAGCCGCGTCCGAAAACTCTGTTCGAGCCAGGCGAGATGGTACGCGTCAACGACGGTCCATTTGCTGACTTCAACGGTGTGGTCGAAGAAGTCGATTACGAAAAGAGCCGCTTGAAAGTCTCTGTATCCATCTTTGGCCGTGCAACGCCGGTGGAACTGGACTTTGCTCAGGTGGAGAAAGGTTAACCCTTTTGTTCACTTTTTAGCTCTTGCAGAAGGCGCGAAATTTACCTATAATTTCGCGCCTTTTGTTTTTATGCGCTGGTGACAGCGTGTAAATCGTAATCACGGGGAGCCTGTTTTCAGGCGCTATAACCCATTTGAGGAATTATCATGGCTAAGAAAGTACAAGCCTACGTCAAGCTGCAGGTTGCAGCTGGTATGGCGAACCCAAGTCCACCTGTTGGTCCAGCACTGGGTCAGCAGGGTGTTAACATCATGGAATTCTGTAAAGCGTTCAACGCCAAAACAGAATCTCTGGAGAAAGGCCTGCCTACTCCAGTTGTTATCACTGTATACAGCGACCGTTCTTTCACCTTCGTTACCAAAACCCCTCCTGCTGCCGTACTGCTGAAAAAAGCAGCGGGCATCAAGTCTGGTTCTGGTAAGCCGAACAAAGATAAAGTCGGTAAAGTTTCTCGTGCTCAGGTACGTGAAATCGCAGAAACTAAAGCTGCGGACATGACTGGTGCTGACGTAGAAGCGATGACTCGCTCTATCGAAGGTACTGCACGTTCCATGGGCCTGGTAGTAGAGGATTAAGAAATGGCTAAGCTGACCAAGCGCATGAGCGTAATCCGTGACAAAGTTGATGCGACCAAGCAGTACGACATCGCCGAAGCTATTGCTCTGCTGAAAGAACTGGCTACTGCCAAGTTCGTTGAGAGCGTAGACGTTGCTGTTAACCTGGGCATCGATGCACGTAAATCAGATCAGAACGTTCGCGGCGCGACTGTTCTGCCACACGGTACTGGTCGTTCAGTACGTGTTGCTGTATTTACCCAAGGCGCAAACGCAGAAGCTGCTAAAGCAGCTGGCGCTGAGCTGGTAGGTATGGAAGATCTGGCTGACCAGATCAAAAAAGGCGAAATGAACTTTGACGTTGTTATTGCATCTCCAGATGCAATGCGCGTTGTTGGCCAGTTGGGCCAGGTTCTGGGTCCACGCGGCCTGATGCCAAACCCGAAAGTTGGTACCGTAACTCCTAACGTTGCTGAAGCAGTGAAAAACGCTAAAGCAGGTCAGGTTCGTTATCGTAACGACAAAAACGGCATCATCCACACTACCATCGGTAAAGTGGACTTTGACGCTGACAAATTGAAAGAAAACCTGGAATCTCTGCTGGTTGCGCTGAAGAAAGCAAAACCTTCACAGGCGAAAGGCGTGTACATCAAGAAAGTTAGCATCTCTACCACCATGGGCGCCGGCGTTGCCGTTGACCAGGCTGGTCTGAGCGCAGCAGCAAACTAATTGCTGCTTGAAACGGGCGAAAAATTCATCTAGAATCTTACGCCCGTTGTTCTGGTTGATTACTCAATTCAGAACCCAGATTCAAAGTCACTGAACAATAAAGCGTAATGGCCTAATTGCTCAATGACTTAGGTTGGAGCCAGGCCTTATCCTGGCCTCCGTCCAAGACCGCAGGAGCGGGATTATCTTCGGATAGCTTGCTTAATATCCTGCGTAGACGGTGACAGAACCAAAAAGAATTATTTTCTTCGCTGGATTCTGCTCACCGTGTAATAGCGCTCGTTACCTCCGGGTAGTTGAGTGAAGTGAGTTCCGGGAAATCTTTCCCGGTCAAATCCAGGAGCAAAAGCTAATGGCATTAAATCTTCAAGGCAAACAAGCGATTGTTGCTGAAGTTAGCGAAGTAGCCAAAGGCGCGCTTTCAGCGGTTGTTGCGGATTCCCGTGGCGTTACCGTTGATAAAATGACCGAACTGCGTAAAGCAGGTCGTGAAGCTGGCGTTTACATGCGTGTTGTTCGCAACACCTTGCTGCGCCGCGTCGTAGAAGGTACTCCTTTCGAGTGCCTGAAAGACACGTTTGTTGGTCCGACCCTGATTGCATACTCTATGGAACACCCGGGCGCTGCTGCTCGTCTGTTCAAAGAGTTCGCGAAAGCGAATGCAAAATTTGAGGTCAAAGCTGCAGCCTTTGAAGGTGAGCTGATCACGGCGGCCAATATTGACCGTCTGGCAACTCTGCCGACTTACGAAGAAGCACTGGCACGTCTGATGTCGACCATGAAAGAAGCCGCTGCTGGCAAACTGGTCCGCACTCTGGCTGCTGTACGCGATGCAAAAGAAGCGGCTTAAGGCCATCTTCTTTTCCTTCGTACTTGCTAACGTATAAACTTTTTCTGTTTTTTAGGAACAATCGATATGTCTATCACTAAAGATCAAATTCTTGAAGCAGTAGCAGCTATGTCCGTAATGGAAGTAGTTGAGCTGGTTTCTGCTATGGAAGAAAAATTCGGCGTTTCTGCTGCTGCCGCTGTAGCTGTTGCTGCTGGCCCAGCTGAAGCTGTTGAAGAGAAAACTGAATTCGACGTAATTCTGAAAGCTGCTGGCGCTAACAAAGTTGCCGTAATCAAAGCAGTTCGTACTGCAACTGGTCTGGGCCTGAAAGAAGCTAAAGACCTGGTTGAAGCTACCGGTGTTATCAAAGAAGGCATCAGCAAAGATGACGCAGCTGCTCTGGAAGCACTGCTGAAAGAAGCTGGCGCTGAAGTTGAAGTTAAGTAAGACAACCTTAGGGTTGCAGCCTGAGTAACATCAGGCTGATGGCTGGTGACTTTTTGGTCACCAGCCTTTTTGCGCTACAGGGGAACGATGGCGTTTCGCACTGTTTGTCCATTGTTTCTCTTCAATATCTTTTTCTATCGACGACTTAATATATCGCTTGCCTGTGAGGGTTCCCTGCCTGCGCAATGGCGATGAAATGATTTAAGAGTGATAGAAAGATGTATTGCATGGGGTGCTACGCATCGCATGAAAAACAAAATAGTGTTGCATGAACTGTCCCTTCAGGACGGACAGCGTGGTTCGACATGTCAGCTAGCTGAGGAACCCTATGGTTTACTCCTATACCGAGAAAAAACGTATTCGTAAGGATTTTGGTAAACGTCCACAAGTTCTGGACATACCTTATCTCCTTTCTATCCAGCTTGACTCGTTCCAGAAGTTTATCGAGCAAGATCCAGAAGGCCAATACGGTCTGGAAGCAGCCTTCCGCTCCGTATTCCCAATCTCAAGCTACAGCGGCAACTCTGAGTTGCAGTATGTGAGCTACCGTTTGGGCGAGCCGGTCTTTGACGTAACTGAATGTCAGATCCGTGGCGTGACCTATTCGGCACCGCTGCGCGTGAAGCTGCGTCTGGTGATCTACGAGCGTGAAGCGCCGGAAGGCACCGTAAAAGACATCAAAGAACAAGAAGTGTACATGGGTGAAATTCCACTCATGACCGACAACGGTACCTTTGTTATCAACGGTACTGAGCGTGTTATTGTTTCTCAGCTGCATCGTAGTCCTGGCGTGTTCTTTGACAGCGACAAGGGTAAGACGCACTCGTCTGGTAAAGTGCTGTATAACGCACGTATCATCCCTTACCGTGGTTCATGGCTCGACTTCGAATTCGACCCGAAAGACAACCTCTTCGTCCGTATTGACCGTCGCCGTAAGCTGCCGGCCACTATCATTCTGCGCGCGCTGCAATTCACCACTGAACAAATCCTTGATCTGTTCTTCGATAAAGTGGTTTATGAAATTCGCGATAACAAGCTGCAGATGGAATTGGTGCCAGAGCGCCTGCGTGGTGAAACTGCCAGCTTCGATATCGAAGCCAATGGCACGGTCTACGTTGAGAAAGGTCGTCGCATCACTGCGCGTCATATTCGTCAGCTGGAAAAAGACGGTATTCAGCACATCGAAGTGCCGGTTGAATATATCGCTGGCAAAGTCGTCGCTAAAGATTACGTCGATCTGAATACCGGTGAACTGATCGTTCCTGCAAACATGGAACTGTCTCTGGATCTGCTGGCAAAACTGAGCCAGTCAGGTCACAAGCGTATCGAAACGCTGTTCACCAACGATCTGGATCACGGTCCATATATCTCCGAGACCCTGCGTGTTGACCCAACCAGCGATCGCCTGAGCGCACTGGTTGAGATCTATCGCATGATGCGTCCTGGTGAGCCACCAACGCGTGAAGCGGCGGAAAACCTGTTCGAGAACCTGTTCTTCTCAGAAGATCGTTACGATCTCTCTGCGGTTGGCCGCATGAAGTTCAACCGTTCTCTGCTGCGTGATGAAATCGAAGGTTCAGGCATCCTGAGCAAAGACGACATCATCGAAGTGATGAAGAAACTGATCGGCATCCGTAACGGTATTGGCGAAGTCGATGATATCGACCACCTCGGCAACCGTCGTATCCGTTCTGTTGGTGAGATGGCTGAGAACCAGTTCCGTGTAGGTCTGGTGCGTGTTGAGCGTGCGGTTAAAGAACGTCTGTCTCTGGGCGATCTCGACACCCTGATGCCTCAGGACATGATCAACGCCAAGCCAATTTCGGCGGCGGTGAAAGAGTTCTTCGGCTCAAGCCAGCTGTCCCAGTTTATGGATCAGAACAACCCGTTGTCTGAGATCACGCACAAGCGTCGTATCTCTGCTCTGGGCCCAGGCGGTCTGACGCGTGAGCGTGCAGGCTTCGAAGTGCGTGACGTACACCCAACCCACTACGGTCGTGTATGCCCAATCGAAACGCCTGAAGGTCCGAACATCGGTCTGATCAACTCCCTTTCTGTTTACGCGCAGACCAACGAATACGGTTTCCTTGAAACTCCGTACCGTCGCGTAGTAGATGGCAAAGTGAGTGATGAAATTCATTACCTCTCTGCAATTGAAGAGGGTAACTACGTTATCGCTCAGGCTAACACCAACCTTGCTGAAGACGGTAGCTTTGTTGACGATCTCGTCACCTGCCGTAGTAAAGGTGAATCAAGCCTGTTCAGCCGCGATCAAGTTGACTACATGGACGTTTCGACCCAACAGGTCGTTTCAGTCGGTGCGTCACTGATCCCGTTCCTGGAGCACGATGATGCTAACCGCGCCTTGATGGGTGCGAACATGCAACGTCAGGCGGTTCCTACTCTGCGTGCTGACAAGCCGCTGGTTGGTACCGGTATGGAACGTGCTGTAGCGGTTGACTCCGGTGTAACTGCTGTCGCGAAACGTGGTGGTACCGTTCAGTACGTTGATGCTTCTCGTATCGTGATTAAAGTTAACGAAGAAGAGATGTATCCGGGCGAAGCGGGTATCGACATCTACAACCTGACCAAGTACACCCGTTCTAACCAGAACACCTGCATCAACCAGATGCCGTGTGTGTCTCTGGGTGAGCCGATTGAGCGTGGCGACGTGCTGGCAGATGGCCCGTCTACCGATCTCGGTGAACTGGCGCTGGGTCAGAACATGCGCGTGGCATTCATGCCATGGAACGGTTACAACTTCGAAGACTCCATCCTCGTTTCTGAGCGTGTAGTACAAGAAGACCGTTTCACCACTATCCACATCCAGGAACTGGCATGTGTGTCTCGTGACACTAAGCTGGGGCCAGAAGAGATCACCGCTGACATCCCGAACGTGGGTGAAGCTGCGCTCTCCAAGCTGGATGAGTCCGGTATCGTGTATATCGGTGCGGAAGTGACCGGCGGCGACATTCTGGTTGGTAAGGTAACGCCGAAAGGTGAAACCCAGCTGACGCCAGAAGAGAAACTGCTGCGTGCAATCTTCGGTGAGAAAGCGTCTGACGTTAAAGACTCTTCTCTGCGTGTTCCTAACGGTGTTTCCGGTACGGTTATCGACGTTCAGGTCTTTACTCGCGATGGCGTAGAAAAAGACAAACGTGCGCTGGAAATCGAAGAGATGCAGCTGAAGCAGGCGAAGAAAGACCTGTCTGAAGAACTGCAGATCCTCGAAGCGGGCTTGTTCAGCCGTATTCAGGCTGTACTGATCTCAGGTGGCGTTGAAGCTGAGAAGCTGGACAAACTGCCACGTGAGCGCTGGCTGGAGCTGGGCCTGACTGACGAAGAGAAGCAAAACTCTCTTGAGCAGTTGGCTGAGCAGTATGACGAGCTGAAGCACGAGTTCGAGAAGAAACTCGAAGCTAAGCGTCGCAAAATCACTCAGGGCGATGATCTGGCACCAGGCGTGCTGAAAATCGTGAAAGTGTACCTGGCGGTTAAACGTCAGATCCAGCCTGGTGACAAGATGGCAGGTCGTCACGGTAACAAAGGTGTTATCTCTAAGATCAACCCGATCGAAGATATGCCTTACGATGAGAACGGTACGCCGGTCGACATCGTACTGAACCCGCTGGGCGTACCGTCACGTATGAACATCGGTCAGATCCTGGAAACCCACCTGGGTATGGCGGCTAAAGGCATTGGTGAGAAAATCAATGCGATGCTGAAGAAGCAGGAAGAAGTCGCCAAACTGCGTGAGTTCATCCAGCGTGCTTACGATCTGGGCACCGATGTGCGTCAGAAAGTCGATCTGAACACCTTCACTGACGACGAAGTTCTGCGTCTGGCTGAGAACCTGAAAAAAGGTATGCCAATCGCAACGCCAGTGTTTGATGGTGCGAAAGAGAGCGAGATCAAAGAGCTGCTGCAGCTCGGCGGCCTGCCTTCTTCCGGTCAGATCACTCTGTTCGACGGCCGTACCGGTGAGCAGTTTGAGCGTCAGGTAACCGTAGGTTACATGTACATGCTGAAACTGAACCACCTGGTCGACGACAAGATGCACGCCCGTTCAACTGGCTCGTACAGCCTTGTTACTCAGCAGCCGCTGGGTGGTAAAGCGCAGTTCGGTGGTCAGCGCTTCGGTGAGATGGAAGTGTGGGCACTGGAAGCATACGGTGCTGCTTATACCCTGCAGGAAATGCTGACCGTTAAGTCTGATGACGTGAACGGCCGTACGAAGATGTATAAAAACATCGTCGATGGCAACCATCAGATGGAACCGGGCATGCCGGAATCCTTCAACGTACTGTTGAAAGAGATCCGCTCGCTGGGTATCAACATCGAGCTGGAAGACGAGTAAGCACTCGTAAGTACTGGTTACGGGACGCGCACTTCGGTGTGCGTCCCTGAGAGTTCCACTCCGACGGGAGCTAATCCGTGAAAGACTTACTTAAGTTTCTGAAAGCGCAAACTAAGACCGAAGAGTTTGATGCGATCAAGATCGCTCTGGCCTCGCCAGATATGATCCGTTCATGGTCTTTTGGTGAAGTTAAAAAGCCAGAGACCATCAACTACCGTACCTTCAAGCCGGAGCGTGACGGTCTTTTCTGCGCCCGTATCTTTGGGCCGGTAAAAGATTACGAATGCCTGTGCGGTAAGTACAAGCGTTTGAAACATCGCGGTGTGATCTGTGAGAAGTGTGGCGTTGAAGTTACACAGACCAAGGTTCGTCGTGAGCGCATGGGCCACATTGAACTGGCTTCTCCAACTGCGCACATTTGGTTCCTGAAATCACTGCCTTCGCGTATCGGCTTACTGCTGGATATGCCGCTGCGTGATATCGAGCGCGTACTGTACTTCGAATCATATGTTGTAATCGAAGGCGGTATGACCAACCTGGAAAAACGTCAGATTCTGACCGAAGAGCAGTACCTTGACGCGCTGGAAGAGTTCGGTGACGAATTCGACGCGAAGATGGGTGCGGAAGCTATCCAGGCGCTGCTGAAAAACATGGATCTGGAGCAAGAGTGCGAGCAGCTGCGTGAAGAGCTGAACGAAACCAACTCCGAGACCAAACGTAAAAAGCTGACCAAGCGTATCAAGCTGCTGGAAGCGTTCGTTCAGTCTGGTAACAAGCCAGAGTGGATGATCCTGACCGTTCTGCCGGTTCTGCCGCCAGATCTGCGTCCGCTGGTACCGCTGGACGGTGGTCGTTTCGCAACGTCGGATCTGAACGATCTGTATCGTCGCGTTATCAACCGTAACAACCGTTTGAAGCGTCTGCTGGATCTGGCTGCGCCAGATATCATCGTACGTAACGAAAAGCGTATGCTGCAGGAAGCGGTAGATGCCTTGCTGGATAACGGCCGTCGCGGTCGTGCCATCACCGGCTCTAACAAACGTCCTCTGAAATCTTTGGCCGACATGATCAAAGGTAAGCAGGGTCGTTTCCGTCAGAACCTGTTGGGTAAACGTGTTGACTACTCCGGTCGTTCTGTTATCACCGTAGGTCCATACCTGCGTCTGCATCAGTGCGGTCTGCCGAAGAAAATGGCACTGGAGCTGTTCAAACCGTTCATCTACGGCAAGCTGGAACTGCGTGGCCTCGCGACCACCATCAAAGCTGCTAAGAAAATGGTTGAGCGTGAAGAAGCTGTCGTTTGGGATATCCTGGACGAAGTGATCCGCGAACACCCGGTACTGCTGAACCGTGCACCAACCCTGCACCGTTTGGGTATTCAGGCATTCGAACCTGTTCTGATCGAAGGTAAAGCAATTCAGCTGCACCCGCTGGTTTGTGCGGCATATAACGCCGACTTCGATGGTGACCAGATGGCAGTTCACGTACCGCTGACGCTGGAAGCTCAGCTGGAAGCGCGTGCGCTGATGATGTCTACCAACAACATCCTGTCACCTGCGAACGGCGAGCCAATCATCGTTCCTTCTCAGGACGTTGTACTGGGTCTGTACTACATGACCCGTGACAAAGTGAATGCGCGCGGCGAAGGCATGGTGCTGACTGGCCCGAAAGAAGCTGAGCGTGTGTATCGCGCTGGCCTGGCTGAGTTGCATGCTCGCGTTAAAGTGCGTATCACCGAATACAGCAAAAACGAACAAGAAGAGTTCGTTGCGAAAACCAGCTTAATCGACACCACCATTGGTCGTGCGATTCTGTGGATGATCGTGCCGAAAGGTCTGCCTTACTCTATCGTCAACCAGGCGTTAGGTAAGAAAGCGATATCTAAGATGCTGAACACCTGTTACCGCATCCTGGGCCTGAAGCCGACCGTTATCTTTGCTGACCAGACCATGTACACCGGTTTTGCTTACGCAGCCCGTTCAGGTGCCTCTGTAGGTATCGACGACATGGTGATCCCAGCTAAGAAAGCGGAAATCGTTGCTGAAGCCGAAGCAGAAGTTGCTGAGATTCAGGAACAGTTCCAGTCTGGTCTGGTAACTGCTGGCGAACGTTACAACAAAGTCATCGATATCTGGGCCGCAGCGAACGAACGCGTTTCCAAAGCGATGATGGACAACCTGCAAACTGAAACTGTGATCAACCGTCACGGTGAAGAAGAGCAGCAGGTGTCGTTCAACAGCATCTACATGATGGCCGACTCCGGTGCGCGTGGTTCTGCTGCACAGATTCGTCAGCTGGCCGGTATGCGTGGTCTGATGGCTAAGCCAGATGGCTCAATCATCGAAACGCCAATCACCGCGAACTTCCGCGAAGGTCTGAACGTACTCCAGTACTTCATCTCGACGCACGGTGCGCGTAAAGGTCTTGCGGATACCGCACTGAAAACCGCTAACTCCGGTTATCTGACGCGTCGTCTGGTTGACGTTGCGCAGGATCTGGTGGTGACCGAAGACGACTGTGGTACTTTCGAAGGCATCATGATGACTCCGGTCATCGAAGGTGGCGACGTTAAAGAACCACTGCGTGAGCGTGTTCTGGGTCGTGTGACTGCTGAAGACGTACTGAAACCAGGTACTGCTGACATCCTGATCCCGCGTAACACGCTGATCGATGAGCACTGGTGTGATGTGATCGAACTGAACTCAGTCGATGCGATCAAAGTGCGTTCTGTTGTTGGTTGTGAAACCGACTTTGGTGTGTGTGCACACTGCTACGGTCGCGACCTGGCACGTGGTCACATCATCAACAAAGGTGAGGCCATCGGCGTTATCGCAGCACAGTCCATCGGTGAGCCGGGTACACAGCTGACGATGCGTACGTTCCACATCGGTGGTGCGGCATCTCGTGCGGCTGCTGAATCCAGCATCCAGGTGAAGAACAAAGGTACTATCAAGCTGACTAACGCGAAGTCTGTAACCAACTCCTCCGGGAAACTGGTTATCGTCTCTCGTAACGTTGAGCTGAAGATGATCGATGAATTCGGTCGTACCAAAGAGAGCTATAAAGTGCCTTACGGTGCGGTTATGGCCAAAGGTGATGGTGAGCAGGTTGCTGCGGGCGAGACCGTTGCAAACTGGGATCCGCATACCATGCCTGTTATCACGGAAGTGGGCGGTTTCATTCGCTTCACTGACATGATCGACGGTCAGACCATTACCCGTCAGACTGACGACCTTACTGGTCTGTCATCGCTGGTGGTTCTGGACTCTGCAGAACGTACTGCGGGTGGTAAAGATCTGCGTCCTGCGCTGAAAATTATTGATGCCAACGGAAATGATGTTCTGATTCCAGGTACCGATATGCCAGCTCAGTACTTCCTGCCGGGCAAAGCGATTGTTCAGTTGGAAGATGGCGTTAAGATCAGTGCGGGTGACACCCTGTCTCGTGTACCTCAGGAATCTGGCGGTACCAAGGACATCACCGGTGGTCTGCCACGCGTTGCTGACCTGTTCGAAGCGCGTCGTCCGAAAGAGCCAGCTATCCTGGCCGAGATCAGCGGTATTATCTCGTTCGGTAAAGAGACCAAAGGCAAGCGTCGTCTGGTGATTACACCGGTTGATGGTAGCGATCCGTACGAAGAGATGATTCCGAAATGGCGTCAGCTGAACGTATTCGAAGGTGAGCGTGTAGAACGTGGTGACGTTGTTTCTGACGGCCCAGAGTCTCCACACGACATCCTGCGTCTGCGTGGCGTCCATGCTGTGACCCGTTACATCACTAACGAAGTGCAGGAAGTTTACCGTCTGCAAGGCGTTAAGATTAACGATAAACACATCGAAGTCATCGTGCGTCAGATGCTGCGTAAAGCAACCATCGCCAGCGCGGGCAGCACCGAGTTCCTGGAAGGTGAGCAGGCTGAATACTCTCGCATCAAGATCGCTAACCGCGACCTCGAAGCGAACGGCAAAATCGGTGCAACCTTTATGCGCGATCTGCTGGGTATCACCAAAGCGTCACTGGCAACCGAATCGTTCATCTCTGCAGCATCGTTCCAGGAGACCACGCGTGTCCTGACTGAAGCAGCAGTAGCAGGTAAGCGCGATGAACTGCGCGGCCTGAAAGAGAACGTGATCGTGGGTCGTCTGATCCCGGCCGGTACCGGTTATGCTTACCATCAGGATCGTATGCGTCGCCGTTCTGTAGGTGAAACACCGGTTGCACCGCAGGTCACTGCGGATGAAGCCTCTGCGAGCCTGGCTGAACTGCTGAACGCCGGTCTTGGCGGTAGCGACGACGAATAATCGTCTGCGATAGCTGACCTATAAAAAACCCTGCCTCGGCAGGGTTTTTTTTCGTCTGTTATTCGCTCTTGTGGCAGACATCGTGCCGGGTCAGGCCAATGTCGCGCAGTTGTGCATCGCTTAAGTGAGACAGAATTTTTCGTGTCTCACGGCGGGCGTGCCATCTTTTGATGGCACGCCCCATGCCGCGCATAATGTCCAAAAGTGTTACATCAAAAGGTTTCGCTGCCCGGTTTTGATCGAATTCCATTATGTATGTCCTCAGTAAGGTGTCTGAGTGGCATTGTCCAGTTCTTACTCATTTCAATACAGTCTCAAAAATCACTTATTATTAACATACAGATTGCCAGCGGGAGGATCTGAATGGTAGAAAGAGGAGTGATCTGTACTGGTTATGGTGACTCCGCCAAGAGGAATTTAATACGATGACGCGCTATCAACATCTGGCTTGTCTGCTTTCAGACAGAATAGAACAAGGTCTATACCGTAGCGGCGAGCGCTTACCCTCTGTACGCACGCTGAGTATTGAACACGGTGTGAGCATCAGTACCGTGCAGCAGGCGTATCATCTGTTAGAAGAGAAGCAGCTGATTGTGCCGCAGCCGCGCTCTGGCTATTTCGTCGCCACGCGTAAAGCCACGCCTCCCGTCCCCGCGTTAACTCGTCCAGTACAGCGCCCGGTTGAAATCACTCAGTGGGAATCAGTGCTGGAGTTATTAAGCAGCCGCAATAGCGGTAATGTGCTGCAACTAGGCAGTGGCATGCCGGACCTAACCCAGCCGACACTGAAACCCTTATGGAAAATTCAGAGCCGAATGGCGCAGAAGCAGGATCTTGACCAGCTGAATTATGACAGTCTGTTGGGCGTTGCGGCCTTGCGTGAGCAGGTCGCACGCTTAACTATCGATAGCGGCTGTCAGCTCACCGCAGAGGATATTGTGATCACCACGGGCTGCCATGAAGCGCTATCCGTATCGATCCGTGCGGTGTGTGAGCCGGGTGATATCATCGCCGTGGAATCTCCGACCTTCCATGGCACGATGCAGACCCTGCGAGGGCTCGGTATCCGTGCCATTGAAATCCCCACCGATTCGGTGACGGGCATTAGCCTCGAAGCTCTGGAATTGGCATTCGAGCAGTGGCCGATTAAAGCTGTGGTGGTGGTGCCAAATTGCAATAATCCTCTTGGATTCATCATGCCCGAGGCCCGCAAGCGTGCACTGCTGGCACTGGCACAGCGCTTTGATGCCGCAATTATCGAAGACGATGTTTACGGTGAATTGGCATGGGAGTACCCACGTCCCATTACCATTAAATCTTTGGATATGGATGGCAGGGTGTTGTTGTGTAGCTCATTCTCTAAGACGCTGGCTCCGGGGTTACGTGTTGGCTGGGTGGCACCTGGACGCTATCGCGATCGCGTCTTGCATATGAAATATATCGGCACGGGTTCAACAGCCACACAGCCGCAACATGCGGTGGCCGAATTTATTCGTCTAGGTCACTATGGGCCGCATTTACGCCGGATGCGTCAGGTTTATCAGCGCAACTACGAGACCTTCAGCTGCTGGGTTCGTCACTATTTCCCTTGCGGTATCTGTGTCTCGCGTCCGCAGGGCAGCTTCCTGATGTGGATTGAGTTACCTGAAGCGTTTGATGCGGTACGGCTTAACACCGAACTGCGCGCGTTGAACATTCAGGTCGCCGTCGGATCGCTGTTTTCCGCCTCGGGCAAATATCGTAACTGTTTGCGCCTGAATTATGGTTTGCCCATTAATGAGCATACTGAACAGGCTATCGCAAAGCTTGGCGCAGCGGTGGAGCTGGCCATGCACGCCTGTCATATCGAAACGGAACAGGCTCCGTCCCTGACTGATTAAAGGGGAAAGGCAGGGCTGGAGAGAGAGGTAGACCAGCCCTGGCCCACTGCCAGCGACAGCGGGCAAGCACACTTTATCCTGACCGGAAGTTCACGCCAGCCCGCAAAAAGCCGACTGCGCGTGAGCTTCCAGCCAATTTATTGCATTTGCAGAACGTTACAGTGCTTCTGCAGGCTGGGTTCCAGCTTCAACCAATGCCAGCAGTTCCTGTGTTGCCTGACGCCAGTCCGCCGCCTGCGTAATAGCGCTCACCACGGCGACGCTTCCTACGCCGGTGGCTAGAACTTCGGGTACGCGGGCAAGGGATATACCGCCAATCGCCACAGTCGGTATATCTTGCAACCGCGCCATGTGGCGTTTCAATTCTACGACGCCCTGCGGTTCCGAAGGCATATCTTTGGTTTGTGTGGGATAAATATGCCCCAATGCAATGTAGGAAGGACGCAGTGCCAGCGCGCGGTCCAGCTCGGCATCGTCATGAGTCGACAATCCCAGTCGCAACCCAGCCTGGCGTATGGCGTCCAGATTAGCCACGTCTAAATCTTCCTGACCAAGATGCACGCCATAGGCGTTGTATTTGATCGCTAATCGCCAGTAATCGTTGATAAACAGGCGAGCACGATACTGCTTGCCCAGCGCAATCGCTTCGCGCACCGCATCTTCAACTTCATGATCCTGACAATCTTTGATGCGCAACTGGATGGTGCGAACGCCAGCCTCCAGTAAGCGTGCAATCCACTCTACGCTATCAACAACAGGGTACAGCCCCAGTTTCGGGGCCGTGGCTGGAAAGGCATCGGTCATACTTTTTCCTCTTTAAGGGCATCGGCGGCGTGATAAAGCTCGCCGCCACGGCTGCGGAAGGCATCTGACATCTGCGCCATGCCAATTTCAATCGGCTGGGCTTCTGCCTGCTGGCGAACAGCATATTCACGCACTTCCTGGGTAATTTTCATCGAACAGAATTTTGGACCGCACATTGAGCAGAAGTGAGCCACTTTGCCCGATTCTTGCGGCAATGTCTCATCGTGATAAGCGCGTGCCGTGTGCGGATCGAGCGCCAGATTGAACTGATCTTCCCAGCGGAATTCGAAGCGCGCTTTCGACATGGCGTTATCGCGAATCTGCGCGCCGGGATGGCCTTTGGCCAGATCGGCGGCATGTGCGGCGATCTTGTAGGTGATCAGTCCCTGCTTCACATCTTCTTTATTCGGCAAACCAAGGTGTTCTTTCGGCGTGACGTAACACAGCATGGCGCAGCCAAACCAACCAATCATCGCGGCACCAATGCCGGAGGTGAAGTGATCGTAACCGGGTGCGATGTCGGTGGTGAGTGGGCCAAGCGTATAGAACGGCGCTTCGTGGCAGTGCTCTAGCTGTTCAGTCATGTTGCGGCGGATCATCTGCATCGGCACATGGCCTGGACCTTCAATCATCACCTGCACATCGTATTCCCAGGCAACTTTGGTCAACTCACCTAGTGTGTGCAATTCGGCAAACTGGGCTTCATCGTTGGCATCCTGAATTGATCCGGGACGCAATCCATCGCCGAGTGAGAGCGCTACGTCATAAGCGGCGCAGATCTCACAAATTTCACGGAAGTGCAGATACAGGAAGCTTTCCTGATGATGTGACAGGCACCACTTCGCCATAATCGAGCCACCACGAGAGACAATCCCGGTTAAACGTTTAGCGGTCATCGGCACGTAGCGCAGCAGGACTCCGGCGTGGATGGTGAAGTAATCTACACCCTGTTCGGCTTGTTCGAGCAGGGTATCGCGGAAGATCTCCCAGTTAAGATCTTCCGCCACGCCGTTCACTTTCTCCAGCGCCTGATAAATGGGGACGGTGCCAATCGGCACCGGGCTATTACGTAAAATCCATTCGCGTGTTTCATGGATATAGCGTCCTGTGGAGAGATCCATCACCGTATCTGCGCCCCAGCGTGTTGACCACACCAGCTTCTCCACTTCCTCCTCAATGGATGAGCTCACCGCCGAGTTACCGATATTGGCATTCACCTTCACCAGGAAGTTACGGCCAATGATCATAGGCTCGGATTCGGGGTGGTTAATATTGGAGGGGATGATGGCGCGACCGCTGGCGACTTCCTGACGAACAAATTCTGCGGTGATATTTTCTGGCAGATTGGCACCAAAGCTGTGTCCCGGATGCTGTTGAAGCAATACTTCACCGCGAATACGCTCACGCCCCATATTTTCCCGCACCGCAATGAATTCCATCTCCGGCGTGATAATGCCCTGGCGTGCGTAATGCAACTGCGTGACGCAGCGGCCAGCTTTGGCACGACGCGGCTGCGGTAACTGCTCGAAGCGTAGGTGATCCAGCCCTTCATCGGCTAAGCGTTGCTGGGTGTATTGCGAGCTCAGCTGGTAGATGGTTTCGCTGTCATCGCGTTCGGCGATCCAGTTTTCACGTAATCTGGCTAATCCCTGATGAACATCGATGGTGGCTTCAAGATCGCCATACGCGCCTGCGGTGTCGTAAACCGGCACCGGTTCATTCTGTTCATAATGAGGGTGATCTTTACTACCGCCAATGTGTGTCGGGCTGAGTTGAATTTCGCGCATCGGCACACGGATATCCGCTCGGCTGCCGGTAATCCAGATACGTTTTGAATTGGGGAAAGCGGTGCCTTGCAGCGAATCGATAAATTCCTGCGCTTGTGCACGTTGTTCACGACGAGAAGTTTTAGCAACAGACATAGCAAGTTTCCTGAATTAAGGGGAAGTTGCTTGTCCAGAGTTCGGAAGGAGTAACAGAGACGATGCGGGGCGCCAGCATGCACCGTTCTGATAATGTCTACTCTTGTTCCCTTCGCAGGTACTAACCTGATCAGGTTCCGCGGATCCCGAATAAACGGTCTCAGCCCCTAAGGGGCACTCCGACAAGGTAAGCGTTTGTGGTTTAAGCTACTTTGCTGGCCATTTCTCGCCAGGGCAGTGCTCGTGACCGTCACGTACTTCGTGTACGCTCCGGTCCCTGCGCGCTGTCCGAGCGTGAACTGGCTGCACACGCTACGCTTAAACCGCAAACTTGCCACTCAAAAACATGGCAATAAAAAAGCCCATCCAGCATAAGAGGGCTTTTTCGGAATAACAAGTTTTTTACATCGGGCAAGGTTAAGCAGGACGAGCCATGCTACTTTCATTGGCAACCGGTGGGCGAGCCAACTGGTTATCCCAGGCGAGTTGTACCAGTTTATCTTCCAGCGTAAAGCGTGACTCCAGTACTTCGCCCACTTCGGACAACGCCTTTTGGAATTCAACGCAGTTATCGTCGTTAATGGCCTGCTGCAGATGGCTGTCATACAGTTGCATCATGCGATCGGTATTCGCTTCCAGAGCAGGGTAGATCTGGGCTGCCGCGATGAGCGGGCTGTCGCCTTCCATCTCATTGATAATGCGTTCATAAATACTGAAATGGCCGGTAGAGAGGTAATCCACCAGGCTGTGGCAAAACGCATCCAGCGCCTGTTCATCCAGCGCACTGAGCGCCTCTTTGTTGGGCTTTATGCCGATTAATGCGTAATAGCTGACAAGCAACTGTCGGCGCGCGCGCAGCCACGCATCGACTAAATCATTACCGCCACTTACACGCCTGGCCAGGTCATCTAACTGGGTAAGCATATGGGGCTCCGGGTGAGTTATAGTTATCCATTCCACACTTAACATCAGGATTTCAGCGTGCCATTCGACGCTAAGGACAACGAGTAAGATGCAACGTGAGATCTCAAGCGTAGACGCTGGCTGGTGGATTGTCAGCCATGAACAAAAACTTTGGTTACCGCAAGGTGAGTTGCCGCATGGCTTATCCGGCGATTTTGGCCTGACAGGAAAGACCGCGATTTTGATAGGTGAATGGCAGGCGGAGAATGTCTGGCTGATACAAGAATCACGACCTGACAATATGGGCTCGGTTCGCCAACTGATCGACGAAGATGTTGGACTTTTCCAGATGGTTGGGCGCGGAGTTCAACTCGCCGAGTTTTACCGATCACACCGCTGGTGCGGTTACTGCGGACACGAAATGCACCTCAGTAAGCGCGAGTTTGCCTGTCTGTGTCACCACTGCCGCGAACGCTATTACCCGCAAATCGCGCCGTGCATTATCGTGGCGATTCGCCGAGGCGATGAGATTCTACTGGCCAACCATGCGCGCCATCGCAACAGCATTTACACAGTATTAGCTGGCTTTGTTGAGGTCGGGGAAACGCTGGAACAGGCTGTGGCGCGTGAGGTGATGGAAGAGAGTAACGTGCGGGTGAAAAATGTTCGATACGTCACCTCGCAGCCTTGGCCGTTCCCGCATTCGTTAATGATGGCGTTTATGGCCGAGTATGAAGGCGGAGACTTGCAGCATGATGGCAAAGAGTTACTGGATGCCGGCTGGTATCGTTATGACGATCTGCCACTGCTTCCGCCGCCGGGCACGGTGGCGCGGCGCTTGATTGAAGATACCGTTGCCCTGTGTCGCGCCAGCGCGTCGTGAAAATGCTACACTGGCGGCCTTAGCATGAGAGAGCCCATTATGAGTGAACTGAAGAACGATCGTTATCTGCGCGCCCTGTTACGTCAGCCGGTAGATGTCACCCCGGTATGGATGATGCGACAAGCCGGGCGTTATTTGCCGGAGTACAAAGCCACGCGTGCTGAAGCCGGTGATTTTATGTCGCTGTGTAAGAATGCTGAGCTGGCATGCGAAGTCACCCTGCAGCCGCTGCGTCGCTATGCGCTGGATGCTGCGATCCTCTTCAGCGATATCCTGACGATTCCTGATGCGATGGGCCTGGGGCTCTATTTTGAAACGGGAGAAGGTCCGCGTTTCTCAAATCCTATTACCTGCCGCGCAGATGTCGACAAGCTACCGATCCCGGATCCGGAAGACGAGCTGGGCTATGTGATGAATGCGGTGCGTACTATTCGCCATAACCTGAAAGGTGAAGTGCCGCTGATCGGCTTCTCCGGCAGCCCGTGGACGCTGGCAACCTACATGGTCGAAGGCGGCAGCAGTAAAGCTTTCACCAAAATTAAAAAGATGATGTATGCCGAGCCGCAAACTCTGCACAAGTTGCTGGATAAGCTGGCTGACAGTGTCATTCTTTATCTTAACGCGCAGATCAAAGCGGGCGCACAGTCGATTATGGTCTTTGACACCTGGGGCGGTGTGCTGACAGGCCGCGATTACCGTGAGTTCTCGCTCTACTACATGCACAAAATCGTCGATAGCGTGCTGCACGAGAACGAAGGGCGCCGCGTGCCGATTACGCTGTTCACCAAAGGTGGAGGCCAGTGGCTGGAAGCTATCGCGGCGACCGGATGTGATGCGCTGGGGCTGGACTGGAGCACTGATATCGCCGATGCCCGTCGCCGTGTGGGTGACAAAGTTGCGCTGCAGGGCAACATGGATCCATCCATGCTGTATGCACCGCCAGCACGTATCGAGCAGGAAGTGGCCACCATCCTGGAGGGCTTTGGTGCGGGTGAAGGCCACGTCTTCAACCTGGGGCATGGTATCCATCAGGATGTGCCGCCAGAGCACGCCGGTGCCTTCGTGGAAGCCGTGCATCGCCTGTCACGCCCTTACCATCAGGGCTAAGCATGGATTTAGCCGCGCTGCGGGCTGAACAGTTACAACGCGCTGCTAACGTGGTGCGGCAGGATGATTTCGACGTCCTGCCGCCTCGTTTTATCGCCGGTGCGGACGTCGGTTTCGAGCAGGAAGGTGCCGTCACGCGTGCGGCACTGGTGGTATTAGAATATCCCTCATTGCAGCTGGTGGAGCACCGTATAGCGCGCATCGCAACCACCATACCCTATATCCCTGGTTTCCTGTCGTTTCGCGAAGTCCCCGCACTGCTTGCAGCCTGGCAGCAGCTGACACACCAACCCGATCTTTTATTTGTTGATGGTCATGGTATTGCCCATCCCCGTCGCCTTGGTGTGGCTGCGCATTTTGGCTCGCTGGTGGATGTTCCGACCATTGGTGTAGCGAAGAAACGACTGTGCGGGCGTTTTGCCGAATTGGATGCCGAACCGGGAAGTCGTCAGCCGCTGATGGATAAAGGTGAGCAGATTGGCTGGGTGTGGCGCAGTAAAGCACGCTGTAACCCGCTGTTTGTCTCAACGGGGCATGGAATCAGCCTGGAGAGTGCGCTGCATTGGGTTGAATTATGTACGTCGGGCTATCGCTTGCCCGAACCTACACGCTGGGCCGATGCGGTGGCGTCAGATCGTCCGTCGTTTCTACTCTGGCAAAATGCGCGTTAACGCTGTTTGCGCGCGGCTTTTGCGGTACACTGCCGCCAGCTAACCTATTGAGAGTAAGTTTGATGTTACAGAACCCCGTCCATTTGCGTCTGGCGAAGCTGGAAAGCTGGCAGCATATGACCTTCATGGCCTGTCTGTGCGAGCGGATGTTCCCCAACTATTGGGCCTTCTGTCAGCAGACCGAATTTGCCGATCCGCAACTTTATCGTCGCATCCTTGACCTTGTCTGGGAGAGCCTGACGGTTAAAGACGCCAAAATTAACTTCGATAGCCAACTGGAAAAGCTGGAATCAGCGATTCCGAATGGCGATGATTTTGATATCTATGGTGTTCACCCAGCGATCGATGCCTGTGTTGCGTTGAGCGAAGTTGTGCATGCACAACTCAGCGGCGAAACGCTGGAGCACGCAATCGAAGTCAGTCGCACTTCAATCACCACCGTCGCTATCCTTGAAATGACGCAAGCCGGTCGCGAAATGACCGATGAAGAGCTGCGTGAAAATCAGGCGGTGATTGATGAATGGGATCTGCAGTGGGAGATTTTCCGCCTGCTGGCAGACTGCGAAGAGCGCGACCTTGAGCTGATTAAGGGGTTACGTTCTGACCTGCGCGAAGCGGGAATCAGTAACATCGGTATACTTTTTCAGCAATAAGGCGATAAAACGTGACTTCAGGCCTGAATTACCGCGCCTGGAGGCTTCACATCAGCCCCCTGTCTGGTCTACATTTGGGGGGCTGAAAATTGTGGCTATCTTTGCGTGCAGGTTGAAGAGTGCCAGAATATGGCTTTTCCCTCGCACTCGTTGCTTAGCAAGCGATAAATACACTTTAAGGATAACTTATGAACAAGACTCAACTGATTGATGTGATCGCAGAGAAAGCTGACCTGTCAAAAACCCAGGCTAAAGCTGCGCTGGAATCTACCCTGGCTGCGATCACTGAGTCTCTGAAAGAAGGTGATGCTGTACAACTGGTTGGTTTTGGTACTTTTAAAGTGAACCACCGCGCTGAGCGTACCGGTCGCAACCCACAGACTGGCAAAGAGATCAAAATCGCGGCAGCTAACGTGCCAGCGTTCGTCTCTGGTAAAGCTCTGAAAGACGCTGTTAAGTAAGTTTTCCGCATCGCGGTTTAAGCTTTAAAAGAGGGGCGACACGCCCCTTTTTGTTATTGGGGCCTGTCATGCTGAACACGATTACTCAGCGCGTCTGCGCCCTGTTACTCGGTGCGCTACTCGCGGGCTGTAGTTCCACTCCTGATCTTCCGGCCTTTACGGCAAGCGGCTATCTGGCCGATCGTGGCACTGTGCGCATCTGGCGCAAGAACAGTGACCATCAAGTTGTCCATCTCCGTACCGTTTATACCCCTTTCAATGGCGATGCCATGGAAACCACTGACTACAACTGGCAGCAGAACAAACTGATCAGCGTTGAGCGCAGTGTAGCGGGCGAGCAACCGGATGATGTGACGTTACGCTTCGACCATCTCGGTAATCTCAATTTTATGCAACGCCAGCTGGCGGGGCGTCGCGAAGCGGTGAGCGGTGACACGGTTGAACTCTACCGGTTCGATGCGCAACGTATGCTGGAGCAAAGTAATGCGTTGCTGAGTGGTCGTGTATTGCTGAAGCAGGGGCATTGGCTGGGTGCTACGCAGGTACGCGACTGTGATGGCAAAGTAGTTAATGCACCGTTTGATAGCGGAATGATTGCCACTTTATCCCAGCAGCAGCGAAGTCAGCCGCAGCCACTGATGGTGTCGTGGTTAGAGGCACCGGAAGGGGTGCAGCTGTTGCGGGCAACGCCAGAGGATGAGTGCAGCTGGCAGCCGAAAGAGAGTGACTTCTGAGGTGGAAAAAATTTGGGGCGCTAAGTGCGCCCCTTGATGATTACTTGCGGTTAATTGCGCGGTAACCAATATCCTTGCGGCAGAAGCTGCCTTCCCAGGAAATATGTTTCGCCAGTGCATAGGCATTCTTCTGCGCGGCTGCCACATCTTCACCCAGTGCAGTGACGCACAGCACGCGTCCGCCGTTGGTCACCACCACATCATCTTTCATCGTGGTACCTGCGTGGAATACTTTGCCATCCGGCACTTCTTCCAGTGGCAGACCGTGAATCTGATCGCCGGTATTGTAATCCGCCGGATAACCGCCAGCCGCCAGCACGACACCCAGCGATGGACGTGGATCCCACTGCGAGGTCTGCTTATCGAGTTTGCCATCCACTGCGGCCAGGCACAGCTCAACCAAATCTGACTGCAGACGCAGCATGATCGGCTGGGTTTCTGGATCGCCAAAGCGGCAGTTGAATTCGATCACTTTCGGCTGACCGGCTTTATCGATCATCAGACCGGCATACAGGAAGCCAGTATAGGTGTTGCCTTCCGCTTTCATACCATTGACGGTTGGCCAGATGATCTGATCCATCACACGCTGGTGGATCTCATCCGTCACCACGGGAGCCGGTGAGTATGCGCCCATGCCGCCGGTGTTCGGGCCGGTATCGCCATCGCCAACACGTTTATGATCCTGGCTGGTGGCCATCGGCAGCACGTTATCGCCATCCACCATCACGATGAAGCTGGCTTCTTCGCCGTCGAGGAACTCTTCAATGACGATACGATGGCCTGCATCGCCGAAGGCATTACCTGCCAGCATGTCCTGTACCGCCGCTTCCGCTTCAGCCAGTTCCATCGCCACGATAACGCCTTTACCCGCGGCTAAACCGTCAGCTTTGATAACGATCGGTGCGCCTTTCTCACGCAGGTAAGCCAGGGCTGGCTCAACTTCCGTAAAGTTCTGGTATTCAGCAGTAGGGATCTGCTGACGCGCCAGGAAATCTTTGGTGAAGGCTTTAGAGCCTTCCAGCTGGGCCGCCGCCTGAGTTGGGCCAAAGATCTTCAAGCCGGCAGCGCGGAACGCATCGACCACGCCGATAACCAGCGGTGCTTCCGGGCCGACGATAGTCAGATCGATATTTTCTTTTTGAGCAAACGCCAGCAGGGCAGGTACATCAGTCGCGCTGATCGCCACGTTTTGCAATGCGGGTTCCAGTGCGGTGCCGGCGTTACCCGGTGCCACAAACACGGTCTCAGCTAAAGGAGACTGTGCCGCTTTCCATGCCAGCGCGTGTTCACGTCCGCCATTACCAATCACTAAAATTTTCATCTATTACAGCTCCAGGCTATTAATGGCGGAAGTGACGCATGTCGGTGAAGATCATCGCAATGCCGTGTTCATCAGCGGCGGCAATCACTTCATCATCACGGATAGAACCACCTGGTTGAATCACACAGCTGATGCCCACGGCAGCCGCCGCGTCGATACCATCGCGGAACGGGAAGAAGGCATCTGAAGCCATAGCTGAACCTTTGACTTCTAAACCTTCGTCGCCTGCTTTAATACCGGCAATTTTGGCAGAGTACACGCGGCTCATCTGCCCGGCACCTATACCGATGGTCATGTTGTCACGCGCGTAGACAATCGCGTTGGACTTCACGAATTTAGCCACTTTCCAGCAGAACAGCGCATCACGCAGTTCCTGCTCGCTTGGCTGACGCTTTGTCACGACACGCAGCTGGCTGGTATCAACCATACCGAGATCGCGATCCTGAACCAGCAGGCCGCCGTTAACACGTTTGAAGTCCAGTGCGGCAACACGACCCTGCCACTGACCACAAACCAGTACGCGAACGTTCTGTTTTGCCGCGGTGACTTTCAGAGCTGCTTCACTGGCTGAAGGGGCGATGATCACTTCAACAAACTGACGGCTGATGATCGCCTGAGCAGTTGCTTCATCTAACTCGCGGTTGAAAGCGATGATGCCGCCGAAGGCAGAGGTTGGATCGGTTTTGTAAGCACGCTCGTAGGCATCCAGAATCGAACCACCTACTGCTACGCCACACGGGTTGGCATGCTTCACGATCACGCAAGCCGCTTCATCAAACTCTTTCACACACTCAAGAGCAGCATCGGTATCGGCGATGTTATTGTAAGAGAGGGCTTTGCCCTGAACCTGCTGTGCGGTAGCAACTGAAGCTTCTGCCACATTCTCTTCTATATAGAAGGCTGCGTCCTGATGACTGTTCTCGCCGTAGCGCATATCCTGCTTCTTGATGAAGTTGAGGTTCAGCGTACGTGGGAAGCGGCCGGCAGGTTCTTTGCTGTCACGATGATAAGCCGGCACCAGGCTGCCAAAGTAGTTGGCAATCATGCTGTCGTAGGCTGCGGTGTGTTCGAAGGCTTTGATCGCCAGATCGAAACGGGTGTCCAGCGTCAGGGAGTTTTCGTTGGCGTCCAGCTCGGCGATGATGGCCTCGTAGTCGCTGCTCTTCACCACGATCGCCACGTCTTTGTGGTTCTTCGCAGCCGAGCGCACCATGGTTGGGCCACCGATATCGATATTCTCTACCGCGTCTGCCAGTGAGCAGTCGGGTTTGGCAACGGTTTGCGCGAAGGGATAGAGGTTAACCACAACCATATCGATAGGGTTAATCGCGTGCTCGGCCATGATCGCATCATCGGTGCCACGACGGCCCAGAATGCCGCCATGCACTTTCGGGTGCAGCGTTTTGACGCGTCCATCCATCATTTCCGGGAAACCGGTGTAGTCAGAGACTTCGGTGACGGGCAGGCCCGCATCTGCCAGCAGGCGAGCAGTACCACCTGTGGAGAGCAGCTCAACACCACGACTGGAGAGTGCCTGAGCAAATTCGAGGATACCGGCTTTATCAGAAACACTGAGCAGAGCGCGGCGTACTGGACGACGTTGTTGCATGGTGGTTTTATCCCTTGGCTTTGTTTCGCATAAATAAGAGCGTTACATCAAGCTTAGCGTTTCTTTCTATATAGAAGAGAACGCTTGCTTCATGTAACGCCCCAAAAGGGGCATCCTTGACGTCGCCGGGCATTGTAGCGAAAACGTTTGCGCGATGCTCGCCTAAATTCATTTGTCCAGATGAATGTGGATAACACTGTGTGTAAGTGGGTATAAGGCGGGGTTTTGCTGTGGAATGCAGCGAACGGTTGTTTTTATTGAATTTAGCGGTTGCGCGCTGCGAACAACTCCCTATAATGCGCATCCATCGAGACGGCACAACGGTTTACGGAGTGCGGTGTTGACAGGAAGCTTCGATAAGAACTTCCGCCAGATGAAAAACGCTGAAAAAAGTGTTTGACTCTGAAGGAGGAAAGCGTAATAT
This sequence comes from Erwinia sp. S63, assembly GCF_016625195.1. GTDB lineage: Bacteria > Pseudomonadota > Gammaproteobacteria > Enterobacterales > Enterobacteriaceae > Pantoea. Next base: position 2 of record NZ_JACVUP010000030.1, on the reverse strand, counting down.
AC